>JANPDL010000017.1:0-18871 GCA_031431475.1 Hyphomicrobiales bacterium | reverse complement strand
ATCTGGTTGTTCATGGTGCCGCCGAACTGCGGATGTGGATGCAGCAGCAGCGCTATGGGCGCACTGCGCTTCTTCGACATCTGGTAGCGGCCCTCAAGCCTGCCTTCGGGACCGTTGAAAATAACCTCTGGCATTCGTTTCTCGCTTGTCCGGGATGTCGCGGATGCTTGGTGCCAGCCTTGACTTGATCGGGCTGCGCGCCTTACATGCACACTGTTAGAACTATTCTAGGTTCAGAACAGAATAAGAACATTCATCTTGTTCAGCACTGAACCTTGTCGCGGCTCGCTATAGCACGGGTCGCTATGGCAATTTCAAGCATTTCGTGAGGTTTTCTCGCGATTAGGCCGGAGCAAGGTGAGATATGGGCGAACGCGCCTATCTCGATCACAACGCCACGACGCCGCTGCGGCCCGCAGCAGCGGAGGCGATGACGCACGCGCTGTCTCTCGTTGGCAATCCTTCGTCGATCCATGCCGAAGGCCGCGCGGCGAGGGTCGCGATGGACAAGGCGCGGGCTCAGATCGCTTCTGCTGTCAGCGGTGAGGCAAAGAGTGTGATCTTCACATCTGGCGCGACAGAAGCACTCAACACGTTGCTTCGCCCCTCCCCGGCTATAATGTCACATTCCGGAGCTAGGCAGACGAACCGGTTGCTGGTGCTGGCGACAGAGCACAGTGCAGTACTGGTCGGTGGCGGCTTTGCGCTGGATCAGATCGAAACTATTCCTGTTGATGGCGATGGGCTGATTGTTCTGGCGCATCTGGAGCAGCGGCTGATGGAACTGGCTGATGCCAGCGGCTTCGCGCCTGTCACCGTAGCGGTACAACTTGCCAACAGCGAAACCGGCGTTGTTCAGCCAGTGCGCGCGGTTTCCCAACTCACTGATCGCTTCGGCGCGCTCATGGTTTGCGATGCCGTGGCGTCCTTCGGTAAAATTCCGGTCGATCTGGCTGATCTTAATGCCGATGCCATCGTTGTTTCCGCACACAAGTTCGGCGGTCCCAAGGGTGTGGGTGCAATTATCCTCAACGGCGATACGCTGCAGATCCAGCAGCCTCTGCTGTCCGGCGGCGGGCAAGAAATGCGCCGCAGGTCAGGAACGGAGAATGTGGCCGGGATTGTGGCAATGGGTATTGCGGCGGCAGAGGCTATTGCCCATATCAGGTGCGAAGCGGATAGAATAACGGCTCTTCGGGAACGTTTGCTCCACGGTTTCCGCACCATTCGACCCGATCTCACGGTTTTCGGCGAAAATGCCCCTCGCCTGCCGAACACACTGAACATCGGCGTGCCTGGCCTGAAATCCGAAATCGCTGTAATCGCCCTTGATCTCGGCGGCGTCGCTGTTTCTTCCGGTTCCGCCTGCTCATCAGGCAAGGTCAAGCGCTCGCATGTGCTGGACGCCATGGGTATCTCGCGGGAACTGGCGGAGAGCGCATTGCGCTTCTCGCTGGGCTGGACCACGACACAAGTCGATATCGACAAGACCATAGCGGTCTTTACGCATGTTGCGAAAACGGCCGCCCAGCGGCAAGAGATCGCGGCTTAGAACAATTTCAATCCGTTCAGGCGCGCCGCGCGTGAACAGGATAGAGCAAAGCACCTCCCGGCCTTGAACCGGGAGATGACGGAGAGAAGAGAATGGCAGCGGTTCAGGAAACCGTAGATCAGGTCAAACTGATCGACGTTGACCAATACAAGTACGGCTTTGTGACCGACATCGAGTCCGATCTTGCCCCCATGGGCCTGAACGAGGACATCGTGCGGTTCATATCGGCTAAGAAGGGCGAGCCGGAGTGGATGACTGAATGGCGTCTGGATGCCTATCGCCGCTGGCTGACCATGCGCGATCCCACGTGGTCGCGCGTGAATTATCCGAAGATCGATTATCAGGCGCTTCATTATTACGCTGCACCCAAGGGCGCGAACGATGGGCCGAAATCATTGGCCGAGGTCGATCCGGAACTGTTGAAGACCTACAACAAGCTTGGTATTTCGCAGAGCGAGCAGGAAATCCTGGCAGGTGTTGCGCCCGCAAACCGCGTCGCTGTGGATTTCGTCTTCGACAGCGTGTCAGTGATCACCACGTTCAAGGATGAACTGGCCAAATCAGGTGTCATCTTCTGCCCGATCTCCGAGGCGATTAAGGAGCATCCGGAACTGGTGCGCAAGTACCTCGGCACGGTGGTGCCGACGACCGACAACTACTTCGCAACGCTCAACTCGGCGGTCTTCTCCGATGGATCGTTCGTCTACATCCCGCCGGGCGTGCGTTGCCCCATGGAATTGTCGACGTATTTCAGGATCAACGAGCAGAACACCGGCCAGTTCGAGCGCACGCTGATCATCGCGGATAAGGGCTCCTACGTCAGCTATCTTGAGGGCTGCACAGCGCCGAAACGTGATGAGAATCAGTTGCATGCGGCGGTTGTTGAACTTGTCACTTTGGACGACGCCGAGATCAAATATTCGACCGTGCAGAACTGGTATCCCGGCGACAGCGAGGGCAAGGGCGGCATCTACAATTTCGTCACCAAGCGTGGCGATTGCCGGGGCGACCGCTCGAAGATCAGCTGGACGCAGGTGGAAACAGGCTCCGCCATCACCTGGAAATATCCAAGCTGCATCCTGCGCGGCGACGAGAGCTCGGGCGAATTCTACTCAATCGCCGTTTCCAACGGTCGCCAGCAGGTGGATAGCGGCACCAAGATGATCCATCTGGGCAAGAACACCCGCTCGAAGATCATCGCCAAGGGCATATCGGCAGGCAAATCCGACTCGACCTATCGCGGCCAGGTCTCGATGCACCGCAAAGCCAAGGGCGCGCGCAATTTTACCAACTGCGACTCCCTGCTGATCGGCGAGAACTGCGGCGCTCACACGATCCCCTATATCGAGAGCAACAACAATTCGGCTGTCGTGGAGCACGAGGCGACGACATCGAAGATCGCCGAGGACCAATTGTTCTATTGCATGCAGCGCGGGCTTTCCAAGGAAGACGCCGTTGCGCTTGTGGTCAACGGATTCGTGAAGGAGGTGCTGCAGCATCTGCCGATGGAATTTGCGGTCGAGGCGCAGAAGCTGATCTCGATCTCGCTTGAGGGGAGCGTGGGGTGATGGGTGGATTTAGAGACGTGGTTCATGCCCTAGAAGCGCACTCGAAAGCGGATCCAATCGAGGCGGGTCGGCTCCGAAGCGAGCCTCTAGCTGAGCCAGTTTTTTACGAAGGAAGGCAATGGGCGGTTACAGCCCATGGTGTCGAATGTAGAGATGGAACCTACCACATCGAAGCGAAACGACTGTGGGAGGAAGAAGGAAAATACGGCTGGATTCGCCACATGGCTGAAAAAGAATGGTGTGACATTGAAGACTTCATTCTTGTTCTATCTCTGGCGAGATTAAAACATCAAAAGCTTTGCCCTTATGGCCAATGATCGGTCACTAATATGACTTCGCGCCAAATCGCCCCCTCTCGCCCCAACATCGGCAACTACGCCGATGAGCAGGCGGCGCTGGATGCTATCGTGGCATGTCTGGTGGCTGAGCTTGATCCGCAGGCGATCTGGCTATTCGGCAGCCGCGCGAGGGGCACACACAGGCCGGACAGTGATTTTGATTTGCTGGTGGTGGCGAAGGAAGGGCACTGGTTTGGAGATGACGAATCCGACGGCTACGAGGAAGTATATCAACCCATACGGACCACCGGCGTCGGTTGTGACGTAGTTCCATGCGACGCTGAGCTCTTTGCCGTCGGCCAAAAACTGCCAACGTCATTCGTCAAGAGGATCGTGGATGAAGGCCGCGAGGTTTATCGCGGATGAAAGAACAGCTTACTCCTGAAATCATCCGAAGACGCAGAATTGACGGCTTCCTGCTGATCGCTGGCGAAGAGCTTGATGGCGCAAGTCGATTTGCCGAGCCATTGCCGCGACAGGCCGCCTATTTTCTTCAACAATCAGTCGAAAAACTTCTGCGCGCAGTTCTGGAATTGGAATTGGTCCCGGCTGGCCCATCCCACAACATCATGGCCTTAGCTGAGCTTCTGCCCGCAGATCACGAATTGAAGGCTGTCTTTTTGGCTTTAGATGATCTGTCGACGGCCTCAACACGGTATAGATATCCCAATGAACGCGGCATTGTCCGAAGTGTCGATCCGCAACAAGTCCAGAAACGCCTGAGCGATGTTCGCTCTCTAGACCAACAGGTTCGAACCTTTGTTCGAACACGCCTGAAGTGAGACCACCCATGCTCGAAATCCGCAATCTCCATGTGAAAATCGCCGATGAGGACAAGAAAATCCTTAATGGCTTGAATCTCACGGTTCACGCCGGCGAAGTCGCCGCCATCATGGGGCCGAACGGCTCGGGCAAATCGACGCTCTCCTACGTGATTGCCGGCAAGGAGGATTATGAGGTTCTCGACGGTGAAATCCTGCTGAACGGCGAGAACATCCTGGAGATGGAGGCCGATGCGCGCGCTGCTGCCGGGTTGTTCCTCGCCTTCCAGTATCCGCTGGAAATCCCCGGTGTGGCCACCATGACCTTCCTCAAGGCCGCGATGAACGCGCAGCGCCGCACGCGCGGCGAGGATGAATTGCAGCCCGCTGCTTTCATCAAGGCGGTGAACGGCGCGGCTGAGCAACTTGGCATCGCCAAGGATTTGCACAATCGCCCTCTGATCGTCGGTTTTTCCGGTGGAGTGAATTAGCGCATGGAAATCCTGCAGATGGCGCTGCTGGCCCCGAAAATGTGCATTCTGGACGAGACGGATTCCGGCCTTGATATCGATGCGCTGAAGGTGGTGTCCGAGGGCGTGAACCGCCTGCGTGGGCTGGACCGTGCATTCCTCGTGATCACGCATTACCAGCGCCTGCTCGACCACATCATCCCCGACACCGTGCATGTTATGGCCAGCGGCCAGATCGTGAAATCGGGCGGCAAGGAACTGGCGCTGGAGCTGGAGAAGAACGGCTACCGCGACTACGCAACGGCGGCCTGATCCATGAACGCTCCTGTCACCAACCTGAAAACCGCGGCCGAGACAGAGCTGTCCAAGCTCTTTTCTGCGGCGCATCTTAAAGGCGTTGAGAGCTTACGAAGCGAGGCCTTCGCTCGAGTGGAAGCCGCCGGCCTGCCCCACCGCCGCATCGAGGCGTGGCACTACACAGACCTGCGCGCCATGATGCGCAGTGCGGCACCGCTCTCCCCTGCCCCATCGACGGATTGGGCAGCAAAGCGACCATGGTCGCTGGTGAAACACGATGCTGTTTTTTCATTCATTGATGGCTGGCTGGTGAAAGCACCCGCTCTTCCCAAGGGCGTGACCGTCACGTCGCTGGCCAATGATGCCGCCACAGTTGCGAGCGCTCTCAACCGTGGCGTCGATCTATCCGGTGATATTGTCACGTCGCTCAACACGGCGTTCATGACCGGCGGATTGCTGATCGAGGTCGCTGCGGGCGTTGCGGTGGAAGAACCAATATCACTCGCCTTCGAGACAACCGACGCCACAGCATCCTACGCCCGCATTGTCGTTTCCGTGGCAGATGGTGCCTCGCTCACGCTGATGGAGACCCATCGTGGCAAACCGGGCGCTGCGGCGCAGGAAAACACGGTGATCGAGTTCATCCTCGGCAAGGGTGCATCGGTCGAGCATATCCGGGTGAACACAGCGGACAGGACGGCGCAGACGTTGTCCACCGTGGCAGCCTCCGTTGCCGAAGGGGCCACGTTCAACACATTGTCCTTCACCTCAGGCGCGGCGCTGTCCCGCCATCAGATTTTCACCCGTGTGCACGGCAACGATGCCACGATCGGCATTCGCGGCGTCACGCTGCTGCGCGGCACGCAGCATGCGGACACCACGCTGGTGACCGAGCACGACGCATTGAACGGCACGGGTCGCAAACTGTTCAAGACCATCGTCGATGATGAGGCGCGCGGCGTGTTCCAGGGCAAGATCATCGTCAAGCAGCACGCGCAGAAGACCGACGGCAAGATGGCGTCCAACGCGCTTCTCCTTGGCGAGCATTCCTCCATGCATTGCAAGCCGGAGCTGGAGATTTTCGCGGATGACGTGGTCTGCGGCCATGGTGCCACAGTGGGCGCGCTGGACGACGATTTGCTGTTCTATCTGCGCTCACGCGGCATTGCCCGCAAGGAAGCCGAGGCGCTGATGATCATGGCGTTTGCAGGTGATGCGCTGGAGCATGTGAGCCACGATGGTTTGCGGGAGGCGCTGGTCGGCATGACACAGGAATGGCTGGAGGCACGGGCGTGACCTACGACATCAACACGATCCGCGCCGATTTCCCGGCTCTTCGGCTCCAGCCCTATGGCAAGCCGCTGGTCTATCTCGACAACGCCGCCTCCGCCCAGAAACCGCAAACCGTTCTGGACCGCATGAACCGTGCGTATGAAACGGAATATGCCAATGTTCACCGTGGTTTGCACTATCTGGCTAATGCTGCGACGGAGGCTTACGAGGAAGCTCGCGAGATTTGTCGCGCCTTTATCAATGCGCCTTCCGTCGACGAAGTAATGTTCACAAAGAACGCAACAGAGGCCTACAATCTCGTGGCCTCGTCGCTCGGTCGCCATCTGAACATTTCCGAAGGTGACGAGATCATCCTCTCCATCATGGAGCACCATTCCAACATCGTACCCTGGCATTTCTGGCGCGAGCAAAAAGGTGCCGTGATCAAATGGGCGCCGGTGGACGAGGACGGGAATTTTCTGTTCGAGGAATTCGAAAAGCTCATAACGCCGCGCACCAAAGTGATTTCTATCACCATGATGTCCAATGCACTTGGTACCATTGTGCCTGTGAAAGAGGTCTGCGCGCTGGCGAAAAAGCACGGCATCATGGTGCTGGTAGATGGCGCGCAGGCCGCGGTGCATCTCGACATTGATGTGCAGGATATCGGCTGCGATTTTTTCGTGATGACCGGTCACAAGCTCTACGGACCGTCAGGAATCGGCGTGCTGTGGGGCAAAAAGGCACTCTTGAACGCCATGCCACCGTTTCTTGGCGGGGGCGAAATGATCCGCGTCGTGACCGAGGATACCGTGACCTACAACGAAGCACCGCATCGCTTCGAAGCGGGAACCCCTCCCCTCGTGCAGGCCATCGGTCTTGGCGAGGCGATGAAATACATCAACACCATCGGCAAGCCTGAAATCCGCGCGCATGAGGATGCTCTGGTCAAATACGCCCACCAGAAGCTGGGCGAGATCAATTCCATCCGCATTATCGGCAAGGCGAAGCACAAGAGCTCGGTCGTGTCTTTCGCCTTCGAGAACGCCCATGCGCATGATGTGGCGACCGTGATCGATCACTACGGTGTTGCTGTGCGCGCAGGTACCCATTGCACAATGCCACTGATGACGCGTTTCGGAGTCACGGCCACATGCCGCGCCTCATTCGGCCTCTACAACACGCTGGAAGAAGTTGATGTGCTGGCGAACGCCCTGCGCAAAGCGGAAGCCTTGTTTGCCTGAGCCAGAAGGCCTAGATTAGGTTTATGACCGAGACACTAGACACTGTGAAACCAAACGCACCGGATGTGGCGAGCGCCAGCACGCTCGCGCCGGAAGAAATCGACCGCTTGACCGATGACATTATCGCGGCGCTGAAAACGGTCTACGACCCCGAAATTCCGTCGGATATCTATGAACTCGGCCTGATCTACCGTGTTTCCATCAGTGACGAGCGCCACGTGGACATCGACATGACGCTGACCGCTCCGGGTTGCCCGGTGGCGGGAGAAATGCCGGGCTGGGTCGAGAATGCAGTCAGCGTGGTTCCCGGCGTTTCTGGAGTCAAGGTCGCGATGACCTTCGATCCGCCCTGGGATCAGTCCCGCATGTCGGATGAAGCGCGCGTCGCGCTTGATATGTGGTGAAAGCAACGTTTCGTTAATCGCTACGCTGCAATCTTGCCAATGTCGCCAGACAGGGTTTGTACGGGGTCGATTTTTACTGCGACACCGCCTACATTACCGGTCACGATCTCAGGCCTTGAACCTGCGGCTCGAAAGGAACGGACGATGCGCCCCAGAATGCAGGTCATGACCATCACGGACGCAGCAGCTGAGCGCGTGCGCTCGGCGATTGAAAATGCCGAAAAGCCCGTCATCGGACTGCGCGTTGGCGTCAAGAACGGCGGCTGCGCCGGTATGAGCTATACGGTCGAATATGCCGAAAGCGTTCAGGCCTTCGATGAGGTGATCGAGGACAAGGGCGTCAAGGTGCTTGTCGATCCCAAGGCAATTCTGTTCCTGCTGGGCTCCGAGATGGATGTGAAGACGGACAAGTTTGCCTCCACCTTCGTGTTCCGCAATCCCAACGAAACCTCGGCCTGCGGCTGCGGTGAGAGCGTGGCGATCACACCCGCAAAGGCTCCAGCGGAATTCGCCCGCGCGCATTGAGCTTTCCCGATGGACGCTGAAGGCATCCGCGAATTGTTCGAGCCGTCAGGCCCTGTCCAGATCAGACGGATGTTCGGCGCTCACGGCATTTACCGCGATGGCCGCATCATCGCGCTCGAAGATGAAGGCATGATCTGGCTGAAAGCCGATGACATTTCCAGTCCGGCATTCAAGCTCGCCGGTTCTCGCGCCTTTACCTACGAGAAGAAAATCGGTGGTGTTACAGTGATGAGCTACTGGCTGCTGCCGGAAGCCGCCCATGATGATCCCGATGTCATGCAGCACTGGGTGAGATTGGCAGAAGAGGCGGCAAGCCGGGCTGTTGCACCGAAGAAAAAATCCGTAAAGCCGAAAGCCGCAGCAAAAGCCTGAAATTTCTGCCATCCGCAAATTCTTGGTTCTGCAAGGCTTGCATCCCTGGAGCGATACAGCTATCAGGCATCTCTTTCGGAAAGGCCTTGCCACCGGAAAAAGCGCCCGTAGCTCAGCTGGATAGAGCATCAGACTACGAATCTGAGGGTCGGACGTTCGAATCGTTCCGGGCGCGCCAGTTTACATGTGCAAACCAGATTCGCGCGTAACGCGCAGATCAACCCTCACCAGCATCCAGCGCAGCCTCCACCGCCCGCCTGAACGGCTCGATCTCGCCCAACTCATGCGCTAGCAACAACGCCAGCCGTGTGAAGAACCGCGCTTCGCCCGCCTCTCCCGCCTGATCGATCGCCTTCGCCAGCAGCTCATAGGCCGTTTCGAGATTTTCGAAGGACATAGTGCTCATCGGGTTGTCTTTCCAAGGCATATTCTGGCGGTGTGGAGAATTTCTTCCAATACGATCTGCTTCCAGCGTCCGGCGACGTGGAGATCGGGGCGCAGGAGGTAAATGCTGCCGACCTCAGCGCCGTAGATATGGGCGATTTCGCCGTCCGCATCAGGAATTTCATCATGCTGAGAAGCAGATGATCTGATGATCAGCACAGTCAGACGCGGATCGATTTTTGCGAGATCAGCCAGCAATTCTGTCTCTTCCGATAACGAATTTACCCCGGAAAACACAATAGCCGTCATCCCCCGCCCTGCCCTGTCCAGCAGATATCCGCCGTCCACCAGCCGGGCATTCGGTGCCGCACTGCCGCAGACCGGGCCGCATGCAAATTCCGCATCACGCGCGGCATAAGGCGTCAGCGGACTGTCCGAGTAGGTATAGGGCTGCATCTGTCGGGGATTGGCGAGGCCGCGCGGGAACTCGTGTTTCAGGCTAAGCGAGAGTGCCGCTTCGCGCGCCAGTCGCCAGCCCCGTGACGGCGGTGTCATGAAGCGCGTACTTTTCTTGGCATTGGCGAAAACATCCAGCGTCGCGCCGCGCCGTTCCGGCGTGTAGCTGTCGAGCAGAGTCTCGTCAGCCTCTCCGTTGAGTACAAGCCCCAGTTTCCAGCCGATATTATACGCATCGGCAAAGCCATTATTCAGGCCACGCACGCCGAAGATCGGCACGATATGCGCGCTGTCACCGATGAAGATCACGCGGCCATATTTATAATCATCCAGCAGCAGCGTGTTGGCTGAATAAATGCTCCACCATTCAAGATCCCACGGTTTGTGATGGCCTACTCCCTTAAGGATCGCGCCGACGCGGTTGCGGATGGTTTCCTCTCGCAACGCCTCCTGCTCGTCCTCGCCATCACGCAACTGATAATCGATGCGCCAGATGTTGTCGGGCTGCTTGTGGATCAGGATCGTGCCGCCGGGATTGCTTTTGGGTTCGAAGAATGCCCGGCGTTCCGTCGGAAAATCGTGATCCATCTTCACATCGGCGATGACATAACGGCCCTCGTAATTCTCCCCCTTGAGGCGCAAGCCCATCATAGTGCGCACGGGCGAGCGGGCACCATCAGCGGCGAGCAGATACTGCGCATTGATCGGATAGGTGCCGTGCGGTGTAGACACCTCGAGCGTCACGCCATCGTTGCGGGGTGAAACGCCTTTCACATCGGTCTGCCAGCGCATGTCGATCAGCGGATTGCTCGCCACCGCATCATGCAGGAATTTTTCGGTGTACTGCTGCTGCAGATTGTACATCGGCAGGTATTTTTCGCTTGCGGGATGCGGCATTTCCAGGCGGAAAATCTGCTCCTCGCCGTAGTAGCTGCGGCCGAACTGCCAGCCCAAAGCCTTGTCAACGAAGGGCTGCACTGCGCCAATGCTGTCAAGAATCTGCATGCTGGGGCGTGCTATGCAGGTCGCCCTGCTGCCATCGTTGAAGGTGTCCTTCTGGTCCACCACCACGCTGCACACACCGTATCGCGCCAGCGTCAGCGCCGCTGTCATGCCGATGGGGCCAGCACCGACAATGAGAACGGGGTGTTGTTCGCTCTCTCCGTCGAGTTCAGGCACACGACGGGCGTCAAAGATTGGGTAGTCGAAATAAAGAGAATCGAGAGGCCCCCTGCCCGCAGGTCTCATGTCATCCTCCTGTCAGTCTCACCGTTTGCGAGGGATTGGCAAACGGCTGGCATAACAGCACTCGCATTGTGGCTTGCTGACACGGATTTTCCTCATCGGACCAAGGGTTTTTTCATGCAAGGAGATACCCGCAATCAGATAGGTTGCAATAGGCGCATGAGCGAATAGCCTACGCATCAATTTCGTTTGCGGAGCAACAACGGGAGTATCAGCGATGCATTTCCATGGCTATTTCCGCTCGTCAGCAGCGTATCGCTGCCGCATTGCATTCAACCTGAAGGGAATCTCGCCTCAGTTCACCTCGGTCCATCTGCGCAGGGGTGAGCAGCGCTCACCGGAGTTTCTGGCAATCAATCCGCACGGGTTGGTGCCTGCACTCGTGGACAATGGCCACCTGCTGACACAATCGCTGGCGATCATCGAATGGCTGGATGAAACCTGGCCGAATGCCCCTCTCCTGCCAGGCAATACTTATGACCGCGCCTATATCCGCTCGCTGGCCTTGTCGGTGGCGTGTGACGTTCACCCGTTCCAGAACCTGCGCGTGCTGAAGCATGTAAAGGAAACCTACGGACAGGATCAGGCCGGACTCGATATGTGGTGCCGCCACTGGATCGAGCCTGGTCTGGCGGCTTTTGAAGCGCAGCTTAACCAGAATGGGAAGTCAGGCGTTTTCTGCGTCGGTGATACTCCAACACTCGCCGATATCTGCCTGATACCGCAGCTTTTTTCGGCTGCACGATTCAACGCAGATATCAGCAAACTCAAGACAATCCAGCGCATAGCGGCGAATGCTGATGTGCATCCTGCTTTTCATGCTGCTCATCCTTCGCGCCAGCCCGATACGGAAGTTTGACCATTGGGAGTCAGCAGATTGCCTGCGTGACACTGCTGTTCGATAGTCCGGCTGGACACAATCGCGAAAACAAGAAAAGACTGGCGTCAACGAAACCAAAAGATACCGGAGGAACGTCCAATGAAAATCAACCGCAGACATCTGCTGCTTGGCGTGGGTGCCGCCGTCAGCGCACCAGCGATCATTACGGGAACCGCCGCGCAGGCCGTGGTCACGCTGAAGCTGCATCACTTCCTGCCGCCCGTGTCCAACGCCCATGCCAAGATGCTGGCACCCTGGGCAAAGAAGGTGGAAGAGGACAGCCAGGGCAAGATCAAGATCGATATCTTCCCGTCCATGCAGCTCGGCGGCACACCACCCCAGCTGTACGATCAGGCCCGCGATGGTGTGGCGGATATCGTCTGGACGCTGCCTGGTTCTACGCCCGGTCGCTTCCCGACCACGGAGGTTGTCGAGCTTCCCTTCATCTGCGCCGAAAAGGGTATGACCAATGCGCGGGCGTCGCAGGAATTCGCCAACACCTACCTCAAGGACGAGGTGAAGGATGTGAAGCTGCTGTCGTATTGGGCGCATGATGGCGGCCATATCCACGCGAACAAGCAGATCAAGACGATGGATGACCTCAAGGGTCTCAAGATCCGCAACCCCACGCGCCTTGCCGGGGAAGCGCTGAAGGCACTGGGCGCGGTATCCGTTGGCATGCCGGTGCCTCAGGTTCCCGAAAGCCTGGCGCAACGGGTCATCGATGGTGCCGTTATCCCTTGGGAAGTGGTGCCAGCCGTGAAGGTGCAGGAGCTCGTCAAGTTCCATACCGAGATCAAGGGCTCGCCGACGCTTTATACCGCCAGTTTCTTCCTCGCGATGAACAAGGCGAAGTACGAGAGCATGCCGGCCGATCTGCAGGCCATCATCGACAAGAATTCAGGTATGGCATTCGCAGAGCGAGCGGGCAACATGTGGGATGCGGAAGCCATCCGCATCCGTGATATCGTAGAAAAGCGCGGCAACACCATTACGGTTTTGGCCGATGACGAGAAGGCGCGCTGGATCAAGGCGACCGAGCCAGTCTACGGGGCATGGATCGAGCAGATGAAAGCCAAGAACATCGACGGCGCCAAACTGGTCGAAGCAGCACGCGCCTTGATCGCCAAATACGACAAGGCCGCCTGAGACTGGCCTGATCCATAAAAATGAGACGCTGACTGCCCGGCTCTGCTGGGCGGTCCAGCCAAATACATCGGGGATATGGGGCGATGGCTGAGGTTGAACTGCCGGTGGAGGCTGGAGGTGGTGGCGACCGACCGGAAACTTGGCTGACCCGCATCACGGGATATGTCGCGGTTTTTGGTGGGTTGATTGCCTTGGCGGTTGCCCTGTTGGCGACCACGAGCGTGCTGGGGCGCTGGTTATTCAGCAGTCCCATAGAAGGCGATTTTGAATTCGTGAAAATGGCAACCGCAGTGGCTGTATTCGCCTACCTCCCCTACACGCAGGCGCGACGCGGAAACATCATGGTCGATACCTTCACCATCGGCCTGAGTGACCGCAAGCGTCGCCTCATCGATGCCTTCTGGGATCTGGTCTATGCGGCTTTCATGGGCGCGCTGGCTTTTGCGCTGTTCATCGGGACGCTGGATTCGATCAAAAGCGGCGAGACGACAATGCAACGGCAGATATTGCTCTGGCCAACCATTGGCCTTTCGATGCTGTTGTGCGCGCTTCTGGCCGTTACGGCGCTTTTCACTGCCATTCATCTCCTCAAGACACCCCGCCCCGGAAACCTGTCATGAGCGGCACCATTGTTGCCATGCTCGGCTTCGGCGTCATGCTGGTGCTGATTGCGCTCCGCGCGCCCATTGGCTTCTCGATGCTGCTGGTCGGTGCGGCAGGATATATGCATCTATCGAGCGGGATGGCGTTCTTTTCCTACATGAAGACGAATTCCTATCACCAGTTCGCGAATTACACCCTGTCCGTGATCCCGCTGTTCATCCTGATGGGGGCGCTGGCGGAACGTGCAGGCATAGCAGGATCGCTGTTCAAGGCGGCGGAACGCGGCTTCGGGCGCTTCCGGGGTGGCCTAGCCATGGCCGTGATCGGAGCCTGCACGGCGTTCGGTGCTATCTGTGGATCGTCTGTTGCAACCACCGCCACCTTTGGCCGCGCGGCTTTGCCCGAGCTTCTCAAGGCGCGTTATGACGGCGGCCTCGCGACCGGCACCATAGCAGTCGGCGGCACTTTGGGCATTCTCATTCCGCCCTCTGTGATCCTCGTGGTCTATGCCATCACCACTGAGCAGAATATCGCCAAACTGTTTCAGGCCGCGCTCATTCCCGGCCTGCTCGCCGCCCTCTTCTACTGCATCACCATCGCAATCGTGGTGCGCCGTAACCCTGAACTCGCCCCGATGTCCGATGCTATTGTGATCGAGAAGGTGAAACAGCCGCTCTGGCCCAAGCTGGTGGCGGCGCTTGTTCTCTCAGCTCTTGCGGTACAGATCATGCGTGGCAAGCTCGACTGGGACGACGCAGCTTTTCTTGCTGTGGCAACCGTTTTTGTCGCCTTCATCGACATCACGGTGATGCCCGCGATCCTCATTGCCGTTGTCGTGGTCGGCGGAATCTACGGCGGCATCTTCACGCCGACTGAAGGAGCTGCGGTGGGTGCCATCGCGATGCTGGTTGTGGGTGTGGCCGGACGCACATTGGGCTGGCGGGATATTGTCGAGGCGATCAAACAAACGGCTGAGACGTCAGGTATGATCTTCATCATCCTGCTGGGAGCAGAGGTCTTTGGTGCTTTCCTCGCCCTGTCGAGATTGCCGACGACTGCAGCTGAATTGATCGGCAACTCGGGCCTGTCGCCGTATCTCGTCCTGATCGCAATGCTCTCGTTCTACATCCTTTTGGGTGCCGTGATGGATGAGCTCGCTATGATCCTGCTGACGCTTCCGGTGTTCTTTCCAGTGATTCAGGCGCTGGATTTCGGCATGTCGCCAGACGACGTGGCGATCTGGTTCGGCATTCTCGTTCTCATCGTGGTCGGCATAGGATTAACTGCGCCGCCTATCGGCTTGAATGTGTTCGTGATTTCGGCACTCGCGCGCAATATTCCCATTGCATCGACCTACCGCGGCGTCCTGCCGTTTCTGGTCGCTGACGTCATCCGGTTAGCGCTGGTTGTTGCTATGCCGGGACTTGCGTTGTGGCTGGTGCGATTGTTGGCGTGACTGCTCAGGGCGTTGTCATCACGCGTGTCATCGCACCATCAATGGCCGACACGATCTCGTCGATATCACTGCGCTTGCTGATATAGGCCGGGCTGAGGCACAGCGTGTTGTTGAGCCCTTCGAGCGAGCGGTTGGTGGCACCGATGATCACGGCTGAATTCACCATGCAATCCGCCACAATGGCCTGCACCATCTTCTCTGGCAGAGGAGCTTTCGTCTCGCGGTTGCTGACCAGTTCGACACCCTGGAACAGGCCTTTGCCGCGCACTTCACCGACAATTACGTGCTTGCCCGAGAGGCCGTGCAGCTTCTCGCTGAGATAATCCCCCATTATCTGCACGTTGGTCAGCAAATCCTCGTCCTCGATGATCGCCATGTTGGCGATCGCCGCCGCCGGACCACCCGTGCAGCCGCCGAAGGTCGAGATGTCGCGGAAATGGCTCATCGGATCATCTGGATTCGCCTTGAACTCGTTGAAAACGGCTTCCGTCGTCACCGTGCAGGAAATGGCGGCATAGCCCGAGGCCACGCCCTTCGCCATGGTCACGATATCGGGCTGCACGCCGTATTGCTGGTAGCCGAACCATGTGCCGGTGCGGCCCAGTCCGCACACGACTTCGTCGATGATCAGCAAAACATCGTGCTTCTTGCAGATTTCCTGAACGCGCTCCCAGTAGCCTTTTGGGGGAGGAATGACGCCGCCGCCCGCCGTCACCGGCTCCAGGATCAGCCCGCCGACCGTATCAGCGCCCTCGCGCAGGATGACCTCCTCTATGGCATTGGCGGCACGCACGCCGTAATCCTCCACATCGCCCCATTGTGAGCGGTATTCCAGGCAATGCGGCACCTCGACGAAGCCGGGCGTAAACGGCCCGTACTGCTCCCGGCGCTGGATTTGTCCGGCGGAGGAGAGCGCTGAGATCGTCGTACCGTGGTAGTCCCGCTCACGGTAGAGAATCTTGTGCTTCTTTCCGCCGCTCTTCTGATGCGCGATCTGGCGCACGATCTTGTAGGCCTTCTCGTTGGCCTCCGAGCCTGAATTGGAATAATAAACCCGGCTCATGCCCGGCATTTTCTCGATCAGCTGTTTGGCAAACTGTGCGCCAGGAATCGTACCCATAGCACCAGCGAAATAGTTCAGCTTCACCAGCTGGTCGCGCACGGCATCGGCGATCTTGACCCGGCCATAACCCACATTCACAGTCCAGACACCGCCCGACGTCGCATCGAGATGCTCACGCCCTGCCGTATTCCAGACACGCATTCCCTTGCCTTCGATGATAATGAGGGGATCAACCGTCTCATACTTCTTGTGCTGCGACAGGTGGTGCCAGACATGCGCGCGGTCCGCCTCGATGATGTCGCGATAGTCGTTGCGTGAGGTATGGATGTTCATGGGACAATCGCTCCTGATCGGACGCCAGTATACAGGTCATCGCGATCGATAAAACATGGCAGGTCAAGTTTTTCTCAATGCTGGCGTTCGGCCTGAATGCACACGCAAAGTATGCCTTGTTGCCCTCGCCTACACCATCGCCTCGATGAGAAATGGACAGCACTCCGCGAGTCCCGAGCGCAACTCCGATGTGAAGGCCTCTGCTATTTCAGCGCTAATACCAGGAACACCCATGCCTTTCGCTAGCGAAAATATGAGGGCGATCTGGGCTGCACGCGATGCTGGAAGCACCCGCCATGGCGCGCGATGCAACCTGCGAGTCAAGGCCTACAGCGGATTTTAAATACCAGCTTAGAATTAGAAAAATTATTAAGTCATTGTTTTTACTACATTTTATCTTGCAAAACTCTTCCCGGTAGCTTCCATAGGCGATATTAAACCGTTCCAAGTTCGTGCTGCCCTAGTGGTCTAGGCGGCATGTGAAGAGTTTGAAGCCACAACCATGCACCGATCGGATAAGCCTCATGTCCAGCACCACCGCCCAGATCAACCTCGTCAGCAGCCGCATCTCAGACAACGCTGTGCTCTTCGATGCTGCGTTCATCAATGCGTGGGGTCTGGCGATCCGCCCGGCGGGTCTTGGTGGCCATTGGTGGATCACCAACACGGACACCAGCCGTGTGACGCTTTACATCGGTGATTCCAATACCGTTCCCTTCGGTCAGGATGGTCTTTCGGTGCTGGGGGTACCCGGTGTTGCCGACGGCACGCCCGTTAACATCATCATCGATCCACCGACGCGCGACGGCGTTCCGCTACCCCCCGCCAATCCGACTCCAGCCGCTGTGATGTCGCCATCAGCCCCCACGGGCCAGGTATTCAGCGGCAGCAGCACGGATTTTCTGGTGAATGGCACCAGCCTCACCGGCGCGATCCTGACCAATGCGCCAGCCCGATTCATCACGGTGAGCGAGGATGGCACCATCGCGGCCTGGGGCGAGACCGGATCGACGCCAGGCCAGCGCATGAATGCCTTTGCGGTCGTTGTCGATAATTCTGCGACAGGCGCGATCTACAAGGGCGTCACCGTCAGCAGCGACGGCGGTTCGGGCAACCTGCTCTACGCGGCCAATTTCAGCCAAGGCCGCATCGATGTCTTCAATGCCCAATGGCAGCCCGTCAGCAACGTGACTTTTACCGCTGTGGCTCCCGGCGGGCGCAACGCGGCGGAGTTCTCCCCTTTCAACATCGAGCGAGTCTTTGATGCCAGCCTTGGCCGTGATGTCCTGATCGTCGCCTACGCGAAGGTCGCCAATGCGGCCGAAGGTGAAGAGCAATCCACCGATGGCTACATCGCCAAGTTCGATCTCGACGGTACTTTCATTATGGCGAGCGATGCGGGCGGGTTGTTCAACGCGCCATGGGGCGTGGCAATGGCACCCGGCGATTTCGGCCCCTACAGCGGCAGTCTCCTGATTGGCAACTTCGGCGACGGTCATATCCTGGCGCTGGATATAGAAAGCCTTGAACCCGAGGGCTATGTTCTCGACGCCGCCAACAATCCCGTGACCATAGAGGGCCTCTGGGACATCGCCTTCGGCAATGGTGAAAGCCTCGGCCGTTCCAACAGTCTGTACTTCGCTGCTGCGCCGGAAGAAGAAAGCGCAGGCTTGTTCGGCAGCCTGTCCGTCACGGCTGGCGAGGATGCCGACGGCTTTTTCCGCAGCACATCAGGCGATGACATCCACAGTGGCGCATCCGGTGACGATGTCATCCGTGGCCGTGGCGGCGACGACACGCTGATGGGCCAGTTGGGCGATGATCTGCTGGACGGCGGCAATGGTGCCGATATGCTCTTCGGCGGTGCAGGCGATGATGTCATTCATGGCGGCAATGGTGCTGACCAGCTGTTTGGCGGGCGTGGTGCCGATCTGCTTGAAGGTGGCAATGGCGCTGACCAGCTCACGGGAGGTGCTGGCAATGACCGCATGTTTGGCGGACAGGGTCGAGATATCCTCACCGGCGGCGCTGGCAATGACTTCATGGACGGCGGACAGGGTGACGACACATTCGTCTTTGCAGGCAGTTTCGGCAATGACCGGATCGTGGATTTCGACGCCAATCCCAGAGGTGGTCAGGATCATATCGACCTCTCGGCCTACGGGATCACGGCACAGACCTTCTGCAGCCGCGTGCACATCACAGATGCTGGTGCGGACACCCTCATCACGGTTGACGGCGGCGGTACCATCAGGCTCGTCGGTGTCGGGAATGCATGTGCAGTCACGCAGCAGGACTTCATCCTATGAGGTCGGGAGCAAGTCAAACGGCTGCCTGAACCGGCCAGTCGAACGCTATTAAAAGCGCTTGCTGATAGCGGAAAGGATCATTTTTGTCCGCGGCAATGACAGCAGTTCAGAGATATCGGGCATGAGTTTGCGCCGCCAGTTGGAGCGTTCCCTGTCGGTACCCGGCAAATTGATGCGCGTCTCATCACCG
>JANPDL010000016.1:0-90940 GCA_031431475.1 Hyphomicrobiales bacterium | reverse complement strand
ACGACGGATGCAGACAGTTCGACCGCCACCGCGAGCAATACCTACACGCTCAATGTCTCTGCCATCGCCGACGCACCGACAGTATCCGGCTCTGCCAGCGGCAATGAAGACACGGTGATCGCTGTTCCGATCACGGTTGCTTTGACGGATACCGACGGCTCCGAGACGCTGGCGTCCGTTGTGGTGTCGCAGGTGCCGACTGGCGCCGTCTTCGGCTGGAACACGGGGCTCCCCGGCAGCGTCGTGGACAATGGCGACAACAGCTTCACCTTCACAGGAACGACGGCGCAGATTCAGGCACTGCTGCTCTCCGTCACACTGCGTCCGCCAGCGAACTCCGATGTTGATTTCAACCTGCGTGTCACGGCGACAAGCACGGAAAGCAATCCATCAGGCGGTCAGGTCACGACGCTCAATGCTGTGACGGTGCTCGATATCCCCGTCACGGTCAACGCCGTGGCGGATCAGCCGGTGATCAACGTCACGACCACGCGTGGTGATGAGGATGCGATCATCACCTTCGGGTCGAATATCACCTACAGTCTCGTCGATGCCGATGGCTCCGAGGCCGTGAGCCAGGTGACGCTCACGGGCTTCCCCGGTGGCTCGACCGTGAGCTACACCGCGTCCGGTGCTGCGACGGTGAACCTGGCCGCAGGTGTCTACACCATCGCTGGTACGGCAGGGGATATCCGCGCCACGCTCGACAGCTTCGCGGTGCAGCCGCCAGCGAACTCCGATGCCAATCTCGCCCTCACCGTCACGGTGACCAGCACCGATACCGGCGGCGTTACCGCCACACGGACAGGATCGCATACCGTGATCGTCGATGCGGTCGCAGATGCCCCCACCGGCTCGGGCTCCGCCACGGGCAGCGAGGATACCGATATCCCGTTGTCGATCACCATGGCGGTATCCGATGCCGATAGCTCCGAGACCATTACCTATGTGAAGATCGAGGGCGTCCCCATCGGCGGAACCCTGAACTGGACCAACTTCACCGGCGCGACCGTCGTCAATCTTGGCGGTGGCACCTACACCATCGCAGGAACCGAAGCCGCGATCCGCAACGTGCTGGGGACAACAACCGTCCGCCCACCCCTCAACTCCGACGTGGACTTCAGCCTCACCGTCACGGTGCGCGCCACCGAGACCAACCCGACCACAGTGGGCGAGGTCTCGCTGCTCAACCGCGACACCAGCTTCACCCTTCCCGTCACGGTCAATGCCGTCGCAGACCAGCCGACTGTGTCCAACACCAGCACCAATGGTACCGAAGACACGACAATCGTCTTCGGCACCAACGTTACCTATAGCCTGTTTGACATGGATGGTTCGGAATCGGTCACCAGGGCTACGGTGTCCGGCGTTCCTGCGGGCTGGACGCTGGCCTACACCGCGACCGGCGGCGGCAGTGTTGCGCTGGCAACAGGCACCTACACGATCACCGGAACGCCCGCCGCGATCCGAGCCACGCTTGATACGTTCCGAATCACACCTCCGCTGGATGACGATGCCGATGCAGTCCTCAATATCTCCGTCACCATTACCGAAACCGGGGGACTGACGGCGACGCGCAATGCGACACACACCGTCGTTGTGGCTGCCGATGCTGATACGCCCGTGATATCGGTCGGCACAGGCACTTTCAACGGCACCGAAGATTTGCCCGTGGCGCTCAGCGGCTTTACCGCTGCAATCACGGATACCGATGCCAGTGCTGGCCGAGCCGTCTCCGAAGTGCTGGATGTCATCCGTATCACCGGTGTGCCAACGGGAGCGAGCTTCCAGAACGGCTCAGGCACGGCGGTTGGCACCAACGCTGGTGGCGGCATCTGGACCTTCACATCGGCAGAACTCGCGACGCTGCGTTTCCTGCCGCCCGCGAACCTGTCCGGCACATTCAACATGAACCTGCAGGCGATTGCCCGTGAGACATCGAACAGCGATCTCTCGGTCACCGCTTCGCTGCCTTTCTCAGTCACCATCGTCGATATCCCGGACCAGCCGATCGTGACGACCGGAACCAGCACCGGCACCGAAGACACCACCATCAACTTCGGCACCGCCATCACCTACGTGAAGGTCGACACAGATGCTTCGGAGAGCATCTCCGAAGTCGTCATCTCGGGCGTCACGGCGGGATGGACGGTCAGCTACACGGCCACCGGCGGAGGCGCTGTCAATACCAGCACACCAGGCACATTCAGGATCACCGGCACGGAAGCGGGCATCCGCGCCACGCTGAACACCTTTGCCATCACACCACCATTGGATACGGATGACGATACATCGGTCCAGGTCACCGTGACATCGCAGGATGTGAGCGGCGGCACGGCCACATCATCGCCACTGGCCCATACCATCGCAGTGACCGCAAAGGCCGACACGCCGTCCGTGAACGTCGGCGCGGCAACCTTCGCAACGAACGAAGACACGCGTGTTGCGCTGGCGAGCTTCGCTGTTGCTATCACCGACACGGATGCCTCCGCTGGACGGCCTGTCTCCGAGACCATCTCTCTCGTGCGCATCACGGGCGTATCTCTCGAAGCTGGCACTGGCTTCTGGAACCAGCTAACGGGTGGCTCCGCTGTCGGCACAAATCTGGGCGGTGGTGTGTGGACATTCACGCCTGCCCAGCTGACGAACCTGTACTACAATCCGGGCGCAAACCGCTCGGGTACCTACAACATGGTGCTGGAAGCCACGGCCCGGGAAAGCTCTAACCTCGACACCGCAGTCTTCTCGCGCAGCTTCACAGTGAATGTGACCGGTGTGCCGGACCAACTGGTGATCACACCTGGTTCGCTGATAATCGACGAGGACACGCTCCGCACCGACATGGGCAACCTGTTCGGTGTCTCGCTGACCGACAATGATGGATCGCAGACCATCAACATGACAATTACGGGCTTCCCGACGGGAACCGGTGCCGTGGTGACCTATACCGCAGGTGCCGCCACGGTGAGTTACAACGGCACCACAGGCGTGCTGACCTTGTCCGGCGCGTCCAACGCGGTGCTGACCGCCCTGAACACGCTGGATATCCGGGCACCCACCAATTCTGACGCCAACCTTGCCTTGAACATTTCGGCCACAACAACAGAGAATGGCACGACGCTGTCTGCCGTAAATGGCACGCTCAATGTGATGGTGCGCGCAGTCGCCGACCTGCCAACGATCAGCGGTTCCGCCACGACAAATGAGGACGTGCTGGTAGTGGTTCCCGTGGCCGTCGCCCTGACGGATTTGGACGGCTCGGAGACATACAACTTCGTCGATGTACGGTTGCTCACAGGCATGCCGGTCGGCACAGCCTTGAATGTGACAGCCTTCGGCGGCGCAACGGTCGTCTACAATGGCCTCACGCTGACATGGCGTGTCACCGGATCGAGCACAGCTATCCAGCAAACACTTCTGAACGGCGTTACCGTCCAGTCCGCGACCAATCGTGGCGAGAACATCACGGTTCAGGTTCAGGCCGAATCAAAAGAAGCGGCTGTTGGTGGTGAGGTTCTGACCCCAACGAGCAATACGGGCTGGCTGAATGTTGTCGTGACTGTAAATGACGTTGCGGACAAGCCTGACGTCACGGTGCCCGCGAACCAGATGATCGAGGAGGATACGACTCTCGTCCTTTCAGGCCTCGGAATCATCAAGGTTGATACCGATGGCTCGGAAGTCTTCACGCTCACCCTTGCCGGTGTCCCTGACGGCTCAAGCTTTGCCGGTCGCGGCACGCCGGGTGCCAATGTCGGCGGGTTGCGCACATGGACCTTTACGGAGGCCGAAGTCACCGGCCTCAGCTTCACGCCACCACTCAATCTTCACGGTGCCTGGACGATTACGGCCAAGACGACCGCGCGTGAACTGGAGAACAACGATACGAAAATCTCCAACCCAAAGAATTTTACGATCACGGTCGATGCGCAGGCTGATGCGCCGACAGTAGCGCCGGCAGGTGCTATCGGCAATGAGGATACATCGATCAATTTCGGAACTGCACTGTCCTCGCCCACGACCGGCATTACACTGTTCGATACTGACGGTTCCGAGCGGCTCTTCAGAATAACAATCTCCGGATTTCCAGGTGGCGTCGTACCAACCTACAGTCTGGTCGGCACTGGAGCGGTAGGCGTTGCGTTGGGCGTGTACACGATCACGGGCGCGACCGAGGCGGACATCCGCGCCACGCTCGCGACCTTTGCGATGACACCACCACTCCACAGCGATGCCAATATCCCGCTCACTGTGATAGCCACCACGATTGATGCCGACGGCTCGACCGCACCATCCACAACAACCACACATACCGTCGTGGTGCGGGGTGTTGCCGATCAGCCGACTATCTCAACCGTTGCGACAGCCAGCGGCACCGAGGACACCAACATCGCGCTGTCGATCACAACAGATCGCATCGATACCGACGGCTCCGAGGTCCTGTCGGTGCGCATCACACTGCCCGCAGGCGTCACGTCCGGAACGATACTCGGCAACACCTCAGGTGGTGGCGCAATCACCAATCAGGGTGGCGGCGTCTTCCTGATCACGGCCCCGACCGAAGCGCAACTCGATGCCATCCTGTCAACGGTCAGCTTCCGGCCACCTGCGAACTGGTCGGGAACAACCACCCTGACAATCGAGGCGATTGCGACCGAGACCGGCCCTGAAATCGCTGTCACCACCGCGATCAACAGTTCCACGATTGCCATCACGGTTGGCGCTATAGCGGACATTCCAGTCTTGAAATTGGTTCCATCCATCGGTGGTGCGTCAGGCTATGAAGATCAGCCGATCCGTCTTTCAATTTCCGTGACGATCCCCGATGGTGATGGTTCCGAAACCTATGTCGTCCGCCTGTCCGGTCAGCCCGCCGGCAGCGTCTATACCAATGCCGCAGGCACACCCATCGGCACCAATCTGGGTGGCGGCGTCTGGCAATTCACCCCGGCCCAGCTGGCGGTTGCCCATATCATTCCGCCGCTGAACTCCAGCAATGACTTCAGTATCAGTGTTGAAGCCATCATCACGGATACAGGACCGACTGGATCCTCCGTTGTGTCCGTGACCGGCACATTGCCGATCAACGTCATAGGCGTCGCCGATCAGCCCACTGTTGTCACCCCCGTCACGATCACCTCGGCAGAAGACCAACCTATTCCGCTGGGAGCTAACATCACCGCGACGCTGGTCGACACCGACGGCTCGGAGACGCTGTACTACGTCATATCCGGACTTCCCGCTGGCGTTGTGCCGTCACGTGGCACTTACATTGGCGGCGAGTGGCAGATTTCTGCGACGGACATGCCATTCGTGACAATCGCGTCACCCGTCAACTTCTCGGGCAACTATGTCGCAGCCTTCGCACCCGGGCTTTCTATTCGCGCTGTGACGCAGGAAAACGACGGCAACGAAGCCGTGACCAACATCACCGTCAATATCACGATCACACCGGTCATCGACTCCTTCTCCTGGTCGCCGTCCGTGACGCTCGCCGAAGAGAGCTCCATTCCTCTCAGCGCTGCAGCCTTCGGCGGTACCCTGCCGGACAGCGACGGTTCCGAACAGATCACCAGCTATACCTTCAACCTCAACGGCATCGTTGCAGCTGCACAGATCGGTGGAATAGTCGGCAGCACGGCGAATTTCATTGCGAACTACATAACGGGACCGTTCGTCAATAACGGCAACGGGACTATCACCGTCACTGCTGCCAACATGGGGCTTGTTTCCATTAACAGCACGGCTTTCCATGATTCCAACGTCAACTTCACAATCCCTGTCTCTGCACGCATCGAGGAATCGGATAGCTCATTCCAGATCGTCAACTCGACCTTTTCCGTCGCAATCGACGGCGTCGCGGATATCCCGACGGTTTTCGCGGGTTCTGTTTCGGGAACTGCAGGCAGCCTGATCGCGCTTAACCCGACCGGAGTGCAATTCGGCGGCGTTTCGACCGATACCGATGTCGCACTGGGGCGCTCGCAATCCGAGCGGATCTACTACATCGTCAGCGGCCTGCAGACCAATCCGAGTGTCGAGCTGGCCTTTACCAACAGCTCCGGGCAGATCGTCGGCCTCGATAACGGCGACGGTACCTGGTATCTCGAACCGGCCGATCTGGTTGGCCTGCAAATCCTGACGCGGGCTGGAGGCAATGGCACAGTCAACATGACATTGACCACCATCGCTGTCGAAAATGACTCCGGTTCCCGCGCCCAGAGTGCGACCAATGCCAGTTTCACGGTCACGGTTGTCCCCGGATCCGGCGGCGGCGGACCTGCCCCACTGGCACCTGTTGTGTCAATCGGCGTATCATCGGCGAACGAGGATGGCACCATCCTGATCAACGTCAATGCGCAGGCTGCACCGGGCGACCCGACCAATCCGACCGTATCGGTTCTGTTTTCTAACATCCCGGTCGGTTTCACGCTCGTGGGTGCAACCTTCAATCCGACAACAGGCCGCTGGATCGCGACCGCAGCGGATGTGAATGCAGGGCTTGTATCCTTGCGGCCTCCTGCCGATTGGTCAGGATCACTGACCGGTGTCAACACGATGCAGGTCGAAGCCATCGCTGTGAACTCGTTCCTGAATCGCGTCAGCACGGGGCTTGTTGCCGCACCCATCACAGTGACGCCTGATGCCGATGGACCAGCTTTCAGCGCCAATCCTGCTGCGGGAGTCGAGGATCAGGCAATCGCGCTGAACCTTTCAGTCACGCCCCGGGATACGGATGCATCCAGCCCGGAATTCGTGGTCAACCCGATTGTCATCACCGTGCCTGCCGGAACAACCCTCAGCGCCGGCACAAACATGGGGGGCAATATCTGGAATGTTACGACAGCCCAGCTTGTCGGCCTGTCGCTCGTTCCTCCGCTGAATTACCACGGGCCTCTCACAGTCACGGTTCAGGCCACGACGCAGGACGTCAATGGCGACACGCAGGCAGGTTCGACCACACTCAACCTCACTGTTGCCGCGCGGGCAGATATACCCAATGCGACCGCCAGCAATGTCACCGGGACCGAGGACACATCCATCGCACTGACGGGCCTGTCAGCATCGCTTGTGGATACGGACGGATCGGAAGTCCTGTCGGTCAAGATCAGCGGTGTGCCGGTAGGCGCGATTTTCAACGCAGGCGGCAACAACGGCGACGGCACATGGACGATCCCTATCGGAGCGCTGGCGACTCTGTCGATCACACCACCTCCGCAATATAGCGGTCTGATCAACCTGACGCTCATCGCCTATGCCCTGGAAACATCCAATGGCAACACCAATCTGCGGTCTGTTCCATTCACAGTGTCAGTCGCTCCGTCAGCTGATATTGTCATCCTTGATCCGCTCCCGCTCACAACGCTGGAAGAAGCATCTGCGGTCATGCCGTTGCGGGTTCTTCTCGATGACCGTTTGGCAACCATACCAGGTGAGAACCCGCCGGAGCTGGTGGAAATTACCTTCACAGGGCTACCGACTGGGGCAAGCCTCAGCGGCGCGGGTACTATCGTCAATCTCGGCGGCGGTTCCTGGCGGTTCACGGGCAGCGAAACCCAGGCCAACGCCATCACCTTCGTGCCACCAGCCAATTATTCCGGTACCTTTACGGTCGGTATGTCAGCTGTCAGCATCGATGGTGCCAGCAGGCTTGCGGTCCCGGCGACAGACAGTTTCCTGATCACCGTGACGCCAGTTGCCGATACGCCAGTGCTCCAGACAAACACGGTCCGGGGCAATACCGGGACGGCGCTCGCCCTCAATCTGTTCGCCTATTCCACTGACCCAGATGGTAGCGAGACCATATCTGTCACCGTGAGCAGCATTCCGGCTGGAGCGACCTTCAGCGCCGGTACGGACCTCGGCGGCGGCTCGTGGCGGTTCACCGAGGCGCAACTCGCAGGTCTGACCATGACCCTGGCGGGCGGTACGACAAACACCACGCTGACAGTCATTGCCACAGCGACGGAAACCGACAACGGTGCGACAGCCACCGCTAACAGCACGATATCACTTGTGGTGGGAACCGGCCCCAACAGCGTGACAGGAACTACCAGTTCCGACTTGCTGACTGGCGGTGCTGGCGATGACACGTTCTTCGGCAGCCTTGGTGGCGATACAATGAACGGTGCGCTGGGGACCGACACGGTGGACTACACGGCCAGCAATGCTGCGATCACCGTCAACCTTCTGAGCAATGTCAACACTGGCGGCCATGCCGCGAGTGACTCGCTGACCTCAATCGAGAACATTATCGGTTCGGGATTCGCGGATTCCATTACTGGCGATACGTTTGCCAACTCCATCACAGGCGGTATTGGCGCAGATACGCTGTCCGGCGGTGATGGCAACGACACGCTGGATGGCGGAGTGGGCGCGGATTCGCTGGTGGGCGGGCTGGGCAATGATGTCTTCCTTGTCGACAACGTGGGCGATGTGGTTGTCGAGGCCGCTGCTGCAGGAACAGATGAAATCCGCACAACCCTGAACACCCAGACCATCGCCGCGTTGGCGAACATTGAAAACCTGACCTTCATCGGTGCCGGAAACTTCACTGGCACAGGAAACACCGGGGCCAACAGCATCACCGGCGGCGCAGGTAACGATACGCTGATCGGCGATCTCGGCAACGATACACTGGTCGGCGGTTTGGGCATCGATACAGCGAGCTACGCGGCTAGCAATCTGGCTGTGACAGTGAACCTGCTGACCAACGTAAACACCGGTGGCCATGCCGCAGGTGACTCGATCAGCGGCGTTGAGAATGTCACGGGTTCAAACTTCGCGGATTCGATCACCGGTGACGCGCTCGACAACATCCTTCTGGGCGGTCTCCTGAACGATACGCTCACTGGCGGAGACGGCAACGACACGTTGGACGGCGGTACCGGCAACGACTCCCTGGTTGGCGGCCTCGGCAGTGATGTTTTCATTGTCGACAGCGCAACCGATACCGTCGTCGAGGCCGCAGCCGCAGGCACAGACGAAATCCGAACGACATTGACCACTCAGACCATCGCAGCGCTGACCAATATCGAGAACCTGACCTATATCGGCGCTGGCAATTTCACCGGCACCGGCAATACCGGAGCGAATGTCATCACAGGCGGTACGGGCAACGATACGCTCAATGGCGGGGATGGGAACGATACCCTGGACGGCGGAACCGGCAACGACTCCCTCGTGGGTGGCCTCGGCAATGATGTCTTCATTGTCGATAGTGCAACCGATACGGTTGTTGAAGCTGCTGCCGCAGGCACAGATGAAATCCGTACGACATTGACCACGCAGACCATAGCCGCGCTGACCAATATCGAGAACCTGACCTATACGGGCACAGGCAACTTCACCGGCACCGGCAATACCGGCACCAACGTCATCACCGGCAGCACGGGCAACGATTCTCTCAACGGTGGTGGCGGCAACGACACGCTCAACGGCGGGGATGGCAACGACACGCTCGACGGCAGCACCGGCAATGATTCCATGACTGGCGGGCTGGGCAACGATATCTACATCGTTGACAGCGCAACTGACGTGATCGTGGAAGCAGCCACCTCAGGCACGGACGAAATCCGCACCACGCTCACCACGCAGACCATCGCGGCGCTGGCCAACGTCGAGAATCTGACGTTCACGGGTGCAGGCAATTTCACTGGCACAGGTAACGCCGTTGCCAACAGTATTACAGGCGGCACCGGCAACGACACGCTCACGGGCAGCGACGGCAACGATACACTCATTGGCGGAACCGGGAATGACAGCCTTCTGGGCGGCAATGACAATGACCTGATCATCGGCGGGCAGGGTGCCGACACTCTGAATGGCGGCGCAGGCTCCGATACGTTCCGCTATCTCGCGGGCGATGTGACGGCCATCGACCAGATCATCGGGTTCACTGCCGGTGCGGGCGGTGACGTGATTGATCTCGATCTGCTGATCCCAGGCTATGACAACAACCCGCTGACGCTGTCGAATTACGTCAACCTGCTCGAAAGCGGCGGCAACACTTCGGTGAGGATTGATACGACCGGCACCAGCACTTTCACGACCACGGTTCTGACATTGCAGGGCGTGATCGGACTCGACCTCAATTCGCTCAGGACAAACGGCAATCTGGTAACCTGATGAGGGGATCGGAAGGGCAGGCGCGGCGACCAGGAGATGCCCCTGCCGCGCCGATGTTAAGAAACGATTATCCTGTTTCGACAGAGGACCCTGAAAAGTGCATATTCGCAAACGAAGCGATTCGCGATTGGCGGGGAATGAAACGGGCAGCCAGACATGGTCCTGTGATAATGCTTGGGGTGCTTCTGGCGTCCAGCATCGTCATGCCTGCACCTTCCCTTGCGCAATCCCTGACGAATGTTATCCGGGAAGCGGTAGGAGCCAACCCTGAACTTGGCTCTATTCGCGCCAACCGCCGCGCTATTGATCAGGAATTGGAAGCCGCCAAGGGCCTGAACCGGCCAACAATTGACCTCTCCGCCACAGCCGGTGCCAAGAACGGTGATATTCCCGATTCGCGCTCGGGCCGCGAAAACCGCCGGACAGGCCGGGATCGCGCCACCGGCGGTGTGACGGTCACGCAGAACCTGTTCGACGGATTCGAAGGCCTGAGCGAGCGGCGCAGGCAGGGCGAGCGCGTCAATTCGGCCCGTAGCCGGGTCGTGGATACTGCCAATTCCATCGCTTTGCGCACCACGCAGGCCTACCTCGAGGTGCAACGATCCGGCTCTGTCGTCGATGTGGCGCGCCGCAATGTGACGGGGCATGGCGAAATCCTCACCCGGGTACGCGCCCGAGCCGACGGTGGCGGAGGTTCGCCGGTGGATATCAATGTTGCGACCGCCCGGCTTGAATCATCAAAAGCATTTCTAGCTGAAGCCGAGTCGCGGTTTCGTGACGCCGATACTCTGTACCGCGCCGTTGTCGGCAAGGCACCGGGCAAGCTGCAGCCTGTGAAGGCCCCGATCAGCGCTCTGCCGCGCACGGTGGAGCAGGCAGTAGTCGAAGCCAAAGAGGTTGCGCCTTCCGTTGTTGCGGCATTGGCCGACACGCGTGCGGCAGAAGCATCGATCGATTCGGCCAAATCGCGGTTTTATCCTCGGCTTGATGCCCAGGTTGGCATTGACGCCAATGCCGGGCTCTTCAACCGGGACCGGTCGCGTTACGATGCCTCGGCGCAACTCGTGCTGCGGCACAATCTCTATCGTGGTGGCATCGATACCGCGCGTGTCGCAGAGGCGCGCGAGCGCAGCTATGAAGCCCGTGATGCCGCAGAAAACGCCCGTCGCGTGGTAGAGCGCGAAGTGCGTTTCGCCTGGAGTGCCATCCAGACCGCGCAAGCCCGCCGCGCTGCCCTGACGAAGCAACTGGAGCAGAACCGTCTGGCCTTTGGCGGCTATCTCCAGCAATACGAACTCGGACAACGGACGCTGATCGATATACTCGATATCCAGAACGAAATGTTCATCTCGCAGACCAACATGGTAACCGAGGAATTCTCGGGCCGCTACAGCGTCTTCCGCGTTCTGGCCGGTATCGGGCGTTTGTTGCCAGCGCTGGGCATCAACCCTCCAGTCGAAGCGACATGGCCCTCGGGTGAGCCCGTGCGCCGGCCCCAGGGCGCGCTCTGATCCACTCGATCCTGTCATAACTTGACGCAGCGTTAACCATGTTCCGCCATGGTCATCGCAGGCTTGGCGCTATCGCCCGGCCCTGAAAGGCATGGCGGAATGACCGGCTTGACGCCGCATCAGGCAATGGTGGAGCAGATCGAGGCACGGCTGAAGGGTGAGCCTGAAGCTGTCGCAGCTGATCCGCTTGTGCTGGCCATTGCCGATATCGCGCGCCGCTACGGATTGTCTCGCCCGCTCGACGGCATTGCCGCCGGTTTACCACTGGTGCGCGGACGCCTGCCACTGGCCCATCTCACCACAGCGGCGGAGCGGGCAGGGCTAACGGCTGAAATCCTGGACCGCAAGGTCAGCAGCATCGCAGCCCATGATTGCCCGCTTGTTCTGCCGATGAAGAACGGTTCAATGCTGATCGCAATCGGCGTCGAGGGCCAGGGCAGCGACCGGCACGTCGTGGTCGAGATTCCCGGCACGGATCACCCGGCAAAGGCTGTTCCCGTTGCTGGCCTCGAAAAGGTCGCGAGCGGCGAAGTCCTGCGCCTGCGTCCTGTGGCCGAGACCATCGAATCCCTGCCGGTGCCGGAAGCCACCACGGCGTGGCGCTGGTTCACGACTGCCTTCAAAGGCGGCCGCGTGAGCTATGCGCATGTCGTGCTCGTCACCATCGCGCTTAACGTGCTGGCCATGGCGCTGCCGCTGTTCACGATGAATGTTTATGACCGCGTGATCCCCAACGCGGCGCTGGACAGCCTCGCAGCCCTCTCCATCGGTGCCCTGCTGGCCATCGGCTTTGATTTCCTGATGCGCACGCTGCGCGCGGATCTCATCGATATCACGGGGCGCGCTGCGGACGTGCGCCTGTCCAATGGTCTCTTTGCACGCCTTCTGGGTGCACGCCTCAATCCGTCCCCAGGATCGACCGGCGTGCAGGCCAACACCTTGCGTGAATTCGAGTCCCTTCGGGATTTCTTCCAGTCCCTGACCCTGACCACTCTGGGCGATCTGCCGTTCTCCATTGCTTTCTTTGTGGCGATCTATCTGGTGGCTGGTCCGCTGGTGCTCGTTCCTGCCATCATCGCGCCATTGACCCTGATCACCTGTCTCCTGATCCAGCGCAAGCTTTCCACCATGATGCGCGACCAGTTTCGCGATATGGCGCAGCGAAATGCTGTCGCGGTGGAAGTGCTGGTCGGGCTGGAAACGCTGAAATCGCTGGGTGCGGAAAGCTGGGCTGCGGAACGCTGGGAGCGCGCCACCGCGGACGGCATCCGCATCTCAACCGAAATCCGCAAGCTCACCAACCTTGCTTCCAATGTAGTCGTGGCCAGCCAATCGTTGGTGACCGTTCTGATGGTGCTTCACGGCACGCATCTTGTGCTCACAGGAACAATCTCCACCGGCGCGCTGATCGCAGGCATCATGCTGGCCGGTCGTGCGCTGGCACCTGTCGGCCAGGTCGCGCTGCTGATGACACGCGCCTTTCAGGCCCGGCAGGCCTATGATGCGCTGAAGACCGTGCTGGAATCCCCGCAGGAGCGCGAGGCCGGCAGGGCCTTCGTCAGCATGGATCGCATCAACGGTGCGCTGGCTCTGGAGAACATCAGCTTTGCCTATTCAGAGGAAGGCGAAACGGTCCTGAAAGACGTCAGCCTGTTGATCCGTCCGGGAGAACGGGTGGCCATTCTGGGTGCCATCGGCAGCGGCAAGAGCACGCTGATGCGCCTGTTTCCGGCCCTGCTGATCCCACGCGATGGTCAGGCCCTGGTGGATGGGACTTCTGTAGGCCATATCGATCCCGCAGTGCTGCGCCGTGCCATCGCCCATGTGCCGCAGGATGCCATGCTGTTCAGAGGCACGCTCAGGCAAAACATCCTGATCCACGCGCCACGCGCGACCGAAAAGGATCTTCTGGAGGCAGTGAACGTATCGGGCCTCGCCGAATGGGTCACACGGCTGCCAAAGGGCCTCGACAGCATCATCGGTGAGCGGGGGCAAGGCCTTTCGGGCGGCCAGCGACAGGCGTTGGCACTGGCCCGCGCGCTGGTCACACGCCCCAAGGTGCTGCTGCTGGACGAACCGACCGGAGCCATGGACGGGCGCACGGAAACAACCTTGCTCACGCGCCTTGCCGGATATGTCGGGCGTAACCGCAGCACGCTCGTCATCGTCACCCACCGGCCCGCTGTACTCGATATCGTGGATCGCATCATCGTGCTCGACAAAGGCAAAAAGCTCCACGACGGCGCAAAAGCGGCTGTCCTGGCAGCCCTTGCGCCACAACGACCAGCCCCGCAGGCGCAGCCGAAACAGGCGACCGGAGGTGCAGTATGAACCTGCCAGTTGTGGTCACGTCCGCGCCTGAAGCCCAATTGCCGCAGGCACGCCCGCTTGGATTGCCGACCGCTGTCAGTGCCGATCTGCTGGAGCCGCCAAGGCGGCTGTATCACGTCAGCATGCTCGCCCTCGTCGCGCTTGTCGCCGGGTTCTTCATCTGGGCGGCCAACGCCGTGATGACAGAATTCACTGTTGGTCAGGGCAAGGTGATTCCGGCTCGCAAGGTTCAGGTTGTCCAGAATCTTGAGGGTGGCATCGTGCGCGCCATTGCAGTGAAGGAAGGCCAGCACGTTCGGCAGGGCGATCTTCTGCTGTCTATCGATCCTGTTACACCGGGTTCGCAGCTTGGCGAAGCACGCGAAAAGTCTGCAGGCATCACTGCCCTGATGACCCGGCTGGATGCCGAACTGAAAGGCACCATACCACAGTTCCCGCCTGAGATCGCCTTGCGCAGACCCGATCTTGTGGTGAATGAACTGGCTATCTTCGAGACCCGCAGGCGCGAGATGGAAAGCGGGCTCTCCGCACTCGATCTGCAGATCCGTCAACGCGAGCAGGAGGTGGTGGAGACACAGGCCAAGATCAGCAGTCTCAAGAGTACGCTGGTCTTTGCACAACGGGAGCAGGATCTCATCCGCCCGCTTGTTGCATCCGGTGCCGCCGCACGGATCGAAGGACTGCGCGCGGAGGCCAAGCTGGTGGAAACCGAAGGTCTGCTGAAATCCGCCGAACTCGCACTCCCCCGCATCGAGGCGGCGCTGGCCGAAGCCCGCGACCGGCGCGCGGAAAAAGGGCAGTCATACCGCGCGGAATCTCTTGCAAAGCTGTCGCAGGCCGAAAGCGAATTTGCCGGACTGACGCAGGCCATGCGCAACAACGAGGATCGCATCCGGCGTACCGAAATGACTTCACCGGTGAATGGCATAGTCAAGAGCCTGCATGTTACGACAATTGGCCAGGTCATCCAGCCCGGATCAAGCGCGGTCGAGATCGTGCCGGTTGACGAGACATTATTGGTGGAGGCGCAGGTGCGCCCGCAGGACATCGCCTTCCTGCGCCCCGGGCTCGACGCGATGGTCAAACTCTCGGCCTATGATTACACGATCTATGGCGGTTTGCCCGCGAAGCTGGAGCATATCGGGGCGGACAGCGTCACCAGCGAGAAGGGCGAAACCTATTATATCATCCGCGTCCGTACGACGGCCAATACACTCAATGTCGGTGGTCGAGAATTGCCGATAATTCCCGGCATGGTGGCGGATGTCGAACTGAAGACGGGGCAGAAAACCATTCTGCAGTATCTGATCAAGCCACTGACGCGGATGCAACAGCAGGCATTCCGCGAGCGGTAAAGCCGGACGTCAAAACGGATGAACTGGCCGATCAGGCCGCTTTCGCCATTGCCGAGCGGAAGGCTGACCGCAGCGTATCGATTGGCTCCGGTTTGCCTGCGACTTCATGGTGCCAGAAGGTCCAGCCATTGCAGGCCGGAAGGCCCTGTACCAGTGCACCGATCTTGTGGATGGAACCCACGATACCATTGGCGATGATCGTGCCATCGGGACGCACCACTGCCTGATGGCGGCGCTTGGCGTCCGTGAGCATAGCGCCCACCGGCAGAAGCTCGCCCTCCACGATGGCGGAGAAAGCTATGCGGGGTTCTTCGCGCTTTGTTGCGGGAGCCATCAGCAATTCGGGTGATGTTGGCTCAGCCGCAGCAATCCGCTTTTCGGCATGGGCGATATAGGCGAGATCGCGTTCGAGGCCAATGAAATGGCGTCCCAGCTTCTTCGCGACGGCACCGGTTGTTCCCGTTCCAAAGAACGGATCGAGGATCACGTCACCCGGATTAGACGCCGCCATGATGATGCGGGCGAGCAGAGCTTCGGGCTTCTGTGTCGGATGGGCCTTGGAGCCATCCTCGCCCTTCAGGCGCTCGCCGCCGGTGCACAGCGGCATGAACCAGTCCGAGCGGACCTGACAATCTTCGTTACCCGCCTTGAGCGCCTCGTAGTTGAACGTGTAACCCTTGGCCTTGGCGTCGCGACTGGCCCAGATCATCGTCTCATGCGCGTTGGTAAAGCGGCGACCGCGGAAATTTGGCATCGGGTTGGCCTTGCGCCAGATGATATCATTCAGCATCCAGAAGCCCAGATCCTGCAGCGCTGTGCCGACGCGGAAGATGTTGTGATAGCTGCCGATGACAAACAATGTGCCGTTGGGCTTCAGTATACGGCGGCATTCCGCCAGCCATGCCTTGGTGAAGGTGTCATAATCTGCGAATGATTCGAACTTGTCCCAATCGTTATCAACCGCATCGACGACGCTGGCATCCGGACGCGTGAGTACGCCTTCGAGTTGCAGATTATACGGCGGGTCAGCGAAAACGAGATCGATCGAAGCGTCGGGAAGACGCTTGAGGCTCTCGACGCAATCACCCACCAGAATGCGATCAAGCGCATCGGCGAGCGGAAGGGTGGAGGAGGACGAAGGAGCAATCGCCGAAGGCCCGGTACGCAATACCTGAATCCGGGACTTCGGGTCGATGGCTCCAGCAGGCGCTAAACTCATGACGCATACCAGTTACGCAACAGACAGTTGCGTTATGCACTGGTTAGGGTGAAGGTGAGGTTTAACGCCCGAAATTCACGCTGTGCCGTTTCTGAACGGTGTGAAAGACTGGCGGTGGTGCGCCAGCCCGCCATGGGTCTGGATGGCCACGCGGTGCTTGGCCGTGCCATATCCTTTGTGGATTTCAAAGCCGTAGGCCGGAACCTCGGCTCCAAGGCGGCGCATCAGTCGGTCGCGCATGACCTTGGCCACGATGGATGCCGCACTGATTGCAGGTTCCGTTGCGTCACCGCCGATGATGGCCCGGCAAGGCAAGGAAAGTCCGGGAGGAATATCGCGACCATCAATGATCACGCTGTGTGGTGCGATGGACAGGCCGAGAACAGCCCGGCGCATGGCTTCCAGCGTAGCGCCCCGGATGTTCAGGCGGTCAATATCCGAAGGCGGCAGCAGCGCGAATGACACAGCAAGTGCCTTCTGCATGATTTCGGTGAAGGTGGCTTCGCGTGCAGCTTCGGTCATTGCCTTTGAATCGTCGAGGCCTGCCGGAAGCTGGCCGGGATCAAGGATAACGGCCGCCGCAGCCACGGGACCCGCGAGCGGACCCCGGCCCGCTTCGTCCACACCCGCCACAAGTTCCCTTTCTCTTGTCACGCGTTATCCCCTTTTGCCTTGCCACAGACTTGCCGCAGATCATCACCAGCATTGACTGTACGCAACGCATGCCTGAACCACTACGCCAGCATTCGTACCTGAGAGGGGACCAGTCGATGTCCGCAAATCCCGATTCCAATGCTGATGTTGCTTCGCAGGCCGATGCTGTTTCGGTTTCGCGCATGCGGCTGCCCAAGATCGAGCAGCATCTGAGCATACTCCCGGAGACTGTGAATCCTGATTCCATGCAACCAGAAGACGCGCGCAATCCCATGTTCGAGCTTCTTGTGCAGAACGAAAGCGATGTGACCGGCCTGCTCGCCTATGCTCTGTACAAGCAGAACAAGCGCGACTGGCTGATTGCCTTTCAGGCCACGCATGGCCGCGATCCGGGTGGCGCAGAGACCGAGGCCTTCATTCTGGGCGAGCGGCTGCCGCGCCGAATCGCTACCTACCGGCGGCTGGCGGAGGATATGCAGCGGCGCGGCGATTCCACCGGATCGGGTCTTCTCAAGGGCCTCATGCAGACACCGGCCAATGATACGACAAGCCCAGGACCGAGTTTGCAACAGGCCGCGAAGTCCCCTGTCACATGGCGCTATATTGCCATCATGCTGCTGATGCTGGTGGCAATGGCGGTTGTGTTCCGCCTGGCCGGTAGCTGGCTGTTTGGAACGCCGGGGCGATAGGCGCGCCGTCCAGACTGGCAAAAGATTCGACACACCCATGAGTCACAGCAGGCAGAACTGGTCGCTGGATTTTTCCGTCTTTACGAACAGATCGGTTTTCAGTTTCAGCCGCTTGCGGTTGAACTCCAGCCGGTCCGCCGCCATCTGGAAACGCCGTCCCGTCATCCAGGCGTAAGGGCCTGTTCCGGTCTGGCGCTGGCCCCAGCTTGAATCATAGTCCTTGCCGCCGCGTGTGGATTGCACCAGCGACATCACGTGCCGCAGCTTTCCCGGCGCGTGATCCATAAGCCATTCGCGGAAGATGTCGCGCACCTCAAGCGGCAGCCGCAGCAACACATAGCCCGCTTCCGTCGCTCCCGCCTTCTTCGCCGCATCCAGAATCGTCTCGATTTCGGCATCATTGATGCCGGGTATGATCGGCGCGACCAGGACAGTCACAGGGATACCGGCCGCACTCAGCTGGCGAATGGTTTCCAGCCGCTTCTCCGGTGTCGCGGCGCGGGGTTCAAGCTCGCGACACAGCTTGCGATCCAGTGTCGTGATCGAGATCGCAACCTTGGCCAGCCTCTTCGCTGCCATGGGTGCCAGGATATCGATATCCCGCATCACCAGCGCGGATTTGGTCACTATACCAACAGGATGATTGCGCTTCGACAGCACCTCCAGCACACCGCGCATGATACGGTGCGTCTTCTCGATGGGCTGATAGGGGTCTGTGTTGGTGCCAATCGCCAGCGTGCGCGGCTCGTAGGAGGGCGCGGATAACTCCTGCTCCAGCAATTCTGCTGCATTCACCTTGGCGAACAGCTTGCTCTCGAAATCGAGGCCGGGCGAAAGCCCCATGTAAGCGTGGGTCGGACGGGCGAAGCAGTAGGCGCAGCCATGCTCGCAACCCCGGTAGGGGTTCACCGAACGGTCGAACGACAGATCGGGTGAATCGTTGCGGGTGATGATCGTCCGCGCCTTTTCAGGCGTCACATCGGTTTTGAATGGTGTTGAAAGCTCCATGTTGCCCCAGCCGTCGTCTTCCGCCTGATGCGTCAGACGCTCGTAGCGGCCACCCGCATTCGTCACCGCGCCCCGGCCTCGCCGCAGATCAGGATCGATCGCGCTGCCGATGAAGTCCCGGCGGAAATCCGCCAGCGATTGCGTGATGCCCAGCGATCTGGTGCCAGGAGACCTGGCGCCAAGAGATTTGGTACCAGATGACGCGGTAGCAATTGATGTTATGCCCAGTGACATAGCCTGCCCTCCAGCGAGAACAAATAATGAATAATGGAACATATATAGAACAAATATAGCAAGTCAAGACACGCCTGCAAATCAGGCATTATCCCTGTGCTGTGACGGAATTCGGACGCCGGTTTCAGGCCCAGTCAATGGTCAGCATCTGCGCGTCCTGATTGTCTGTTCGGTCAGAATGCCAGGAAGACGAACCAGGGGACCGAGCAGGACTACTCCGCTGCGTCGAGCGTCAGCACGCCGCGCCGGATCTGGTCTTCCTCTATGGATTCGAACAGTGCACGGAAATTGCCCTCGCCGAAGCCATCATCACCCTTGCGCTGGATGAACTCGAAGAAGATCGGCCCTAGCAGCGTGCCGGAGAAAATCTGCAGAAGCACCTTCGACATGCGGCCTTCCTTCGAGCCCAACGCCACCGCGCCTTCTCCGTCGATAAGGATGCCGTTCTGCTGCATCCGCGTGATATCCTCGCCGTGTCCGGGCAAGCGCGCATCCACCTTGGCGTAATATGTCGCAGGAGGTGAGGGCATAAAGGGCAGGCCATTGGCGCGCAATGCTTCGACCGTGGCGTAGAGATCGCGCGAGCCGCAGGCGATATGCTGGATGCCCTCGCCCTTGTACTGGCGCAGGTATTCCTCGATCTGCGATTTGTCGTCGAGACTTTCGTTGATCGGAATACGGATCTTGCCGCAGGGTGAGGTCAGTGCACGGGAGATGAGCCCCGTCAGCTTGCCCTCGATGTTGAAGAAGCGGATTTCGCGAAAGTTGAAGAGCTTCTCGTAGAACGAGGCCCAATGGTCCATGCGTCCGCGGTTCACATTGTGGGTGAGGTGATCGAGATAGTGCAAGCCTGCTGGCTCGGGGTGCGGATCGCGTTTACCAGTCCAGACGAAATCCACATCCCAGATCGAGCCTGTGTTCACCGGATGGTTGGCGTAGCGATCCACGAAATACAGCAGCGATCCGCCGATGCCCCGGATGGCCGGAATGCTCAGTTCCATCGGCCCCACCTCGCTGACGAAGGGTTCTGCCCCAAGACGGATTGCACGCTCGTACGCTGCCTTTGCATCCACCACGCGGAACGCCATGGCGCAGGCGCAGGGGCCGTGTTCGCTGGCGAATGCTTGCGCGAAGCTGTCGGGTTCGGCGTTGACGACGTAGTTCACATCGCCTTGCCGGTAGAGCGTCACATCCTTCGAGCGGTGCTTTGCCACCGGCGTGAACCCCATGAGGCGGAAGGCCTTGTCGAGTGCAACCGGATCGGGATGCGCGAATTCCACGAACTCGAAACCATCGGTCCCCATCGGGTTGGCGGATGTGATGCTGGCTGGCGGCGCGTCAAAGGGGAAAGGTCCCATATCTGTCTCTCCTTGCAGGAATGATTGTGGGAAGAGAGTGCCACAGATAGCGCGCATGGTGTTTGCATTTTGACGTGGCTAGCCAAATCACCATGCGTAGATCATGTACAAAAATTGATAATCCGCTATCTTCATGCGCATGGATCAATTCGACCGCAAGATATTGACCGCACTTCAGAGCAATGGCGCACAGACCAACCAGGAGCTGTCCGATACGGTCGGCCTGTCGCCTTCGCAGATCTCGCGCCGCCGCCAGCAACTGGAGAATGACGGGATCATCGAGGGTTATGCCGCGCGGCTCTCGGCGGAGAAGCTGGGTTTTGGCGTCCGCGTTTTCGTCCATGTGGCGCTGGCTGCGCATTCGCCCGACAATTCCCGGCGCTTTACCGAACTTGTGCAGCGCACGCCGGAAATCCTCGAGGCGCATGCGCTCACGGGCGATTCCGATTATCTGCTCAAGATCGTCGTGCGCAACCTCAAAGACCTCTCGAGCTTCATCAACGAGACGCTGTTGCCGCACGAAAGCGTGGACCGCGTGCGCTCCGAGATTGTGCTGGAAACGCTGAAGGAAAGCGCTGTCTTGCCTATCTGATGAAAATTGCGCACTCAGCTTGCGCAAATGCCATGCCGTTGACACATAACCATGGCACCGAAGCACAGCCTCAATATGGAGCGGCAACAATGTTCGATGCAAAATCTCTTCTCAACATGATCATGGGCGCTGGCCAGCAGGCAGGCCAGCAGGGCGGTCTGGGTGGCATGATCGGCAATGTGCTGGGCGGCCTGCAGGGTCAGGCGCAACAGGCCGGACAGGCCGCACAGGGCGCAGCTGGTGGTCTTGGCGGTATGATGGGCAGTGTTCTCGGTGGCCTCCAGGGCAAAGCCCAGGAAGCAGCGCAAGGTGCGCAGACGGCAGCTGGCGGCATGGGTAATGACCTCAATGCTGCCGTCGCCAAGGCGAAGGAAGCGATCCAGACCGGGAATTACGCCGGTCTCGCCGAACAGGCCAAAGGTTTCCTGCAAGGCAATGCCGGCGGAATCGCACTCGGCGGCTTGGCCGGTCTGGCACTCGGCACGGGTGCTGGTCGCTCGATCCTGGGCTCAGCTGCAAAGCTGGGCGGCGTGGCGCTGGTCGGTGGTCTCGCCTACAAGGCTTATCAGAATTATCAGGCGGGCAAACCGCTGGCCTCCTTCGGTGATCCAGTGCTGGCCGCTCCTGCAGGCTCCGGCTTTGCGGAAGGCGACGGCGATGACAATGCCAAGGCGCTGCTCATGGTACGCGCCATGATCGCGGCAGCCGCTGCGGATGGCGAGATCGACGACACAGAGCGTGTCCGCATCATGGGAAATCTCAAGCAGGCCGGTCTGGATGATGAGGCCTCGGGCTTCCTCGACGAGGAATTCGCCAATCCGCTCGATGCCGCTGGCCTTGTACAGATGTCATCCACTCCGGAAATAGCGGCGCAGATCTACACGGCGGCGCGTCTTTCGGTTGATCCAGATACCGACGGCGAGCAGACCTTCCTGGCCGATCTGGCATCCGGTCTTTCGCTCGACAGCGAACTGGTGGCGCATATCGATGCGGCTGCTGCTTCGGTTATGCAGAGCCAGCCGGTGTGAGCAAAACTGGGGATTGATCTTGCCCCCGCGACTCATGGCATAACAAATGCCGTGAGTCGCAATTCTTCCCCATGATCACCACCCACAAAAAACGCCCTCTCTTCGATTGGGCCTTCATGCTTGTCGCCACGCTGTCCATCGTCGCGGCGGTTCATGTCTGTGCGCGCGAGGGCTGGAGCGTCTTCCGCGAGATATTCTTTGACGATGTTTATCTGTTCGCCACGATCCTCCCCAAGGTCGCGGCGGGTTGCCTGATCGGGGCGCTGGTGCGGTTGCTGGTGCCGCGCGAATTGATCGTGCGCTGGGTCGGCGAGGGTTCCGGCCTCAAGGGTTTGCTCATTGCGTCAGCCGTTGGTGCGGTTTTCCCTGGCGGTCCCTTCACCATCTTTCCCCTGGCTGGCGCATTCATGCTGATCGGCGCGGACAAGGGCGCTGCCGTCGCCTTTGTCACGGGCTGGCTGCTGCTGGGCGTCAACCGGGCGATCATCTGGGAGATGCCGTTCTTCGGGGCCGACATCGTAGCGCTGCGGCTGCTGGTGTCGCTACCCATTCCCCTTGTGGCCGGGCTGCTGGCGCGCTGGGCCGACCGGCTGTTCCCCGCGAAAGAGGGCGGGGCGTGATCATCCTCGTTTTCTCTGCGCTTCTCTGGGGCATCGCTGCGTGGCTGCTGGCCGTTGCCTGGCGTCGGAACGACGGCACGGCGAAGGCTGGCTTCACAGAGGCCACGCGCGACTTCCTGCACCTGATGCCGCGTCTCGCCGTCGGCGTGATTGGCGCGGGCTATATCGCCAGAGCAATGCCGCAGGACCTCGTGACGCAATGGCTCGGGCCATCCTCCGGCGTGGGTGGCGTGGCCATCGCGGCGCTGGCGGGCGCGCTGACGCCGGGCGGCCCGGTGGTCGGTTTTGCGCTCGGCGCTGCCGCTCTGAAATCCGGCGCTGGCCTGCCGCAAGTCATGGCCTTCGTCACGGGCTGGTCGCTCTACACCATTAACCGCGTGCTGGTGTGGGAAGTGCCCACTCTGCCAATACGGTTCGTTATCATACGCATGACAGTATCGCTTCCGTTTCCGTTTCTAGTTGCTGGGGTGGTGGCCTGGCTGGGTTGAGTTTTGCGGGTCTCGTTTCCGAGAGGAAGGGCCAAGGGGTATCGCAAACGGCTGTCACCACCCAAAGTGGACACCTAAACCGGATTGCGTGAATGGGCACGCAACGGTCAATCTTGATGCTCGGTGGTATGAGCCTGTCGACAGCGAGACCCAGACGCAACGCGTGCTGCTTGACCACCACGACTTGCCTGCCGCGCCCAGTCGGCCAAAACAAATCTCATCTGGACGCCCGAGGTCGAATCACCAGAGGCTGACAGTATTGATCAATCGCTGGACCATTCAGCGTGATACCTACATGATCCACATCCGTCCGCACGCCTGTCATGACGCTGTCTCTCCAAGGCGTTCTTGCGGAGCAGTCATATTGCTTCAAGGAAACAACAATGACCCAGCACTTCCCCAACCTGATCGCCGGAGAGTCCGTTTCTACGGCGCAGGCAACCGCGAACATCAACCCATCCAATACCCAGGATGTGATTGGCGAGTTTGCATCGGGTAGCAAGGCGGATGCCGATCATGCGGTTGCTGCCGCCAAGGCAGCATTTCCGGGCTGGAGCCGGTCCACGCCACAGGATCGCTACGATATCCTGAAGAAGGCCTCCGACGAGGTCTTCGCGCGCAAGGACGAGCTTGGGCGCATTCTGGCCCGTGAGGAAGGCAAGACACTGCCCGAAGGTGTGGGTGAAGCGGCGCGTGCCGGGCAGGTGCTGGCGTTCTTCGCGGGGGAGGCGCTGCGGCTGTCTGGCGAGATGGTTCCCTCGGTTCGCCCTGGTGTGGGCGTCGAGATCACACGCGAAGCGCTCGGTGTCATTGGCATGATCACGCCGTGGAACTTCCCGATAGCGATCCCGGCCTGGAAGATTGCGCCTGCGCTGGCCCATGGCAATACCGTGGTGATCAAGCCGGCCGAACTGGTGCCGCATTCAGTCTGGGCGCTGGTCGATATCCTGCATCGTGCGGGACTGCCCAAAGGCGTGCTCAACCTCGTCATGGGCAAGGGCTCTGTTGTTGGTCAGGCGATGATCGATAATCCTGACGTCACAGGCATTTCTTTCACCGGATCTGTCAACACTGGCCGCCGCATCGCAGGCTCTTGTGTGGCATCCACGCCAATGAAGAAGGTACAGCTCGAAATGGGCGGCAAGAACCCTCTGGTTGTGCTGGACGATGCAGATCTCAAGATCGCCGTTGAATGCGCGGTCAATGGCGCGTTCTTCTCAACCGGACAGCGCTGCACGGCTTCGTCGCGCCTGATTGTGACGGACGGTATCCATGATGCATTCGTTGCAGCGCTGACCGAACGCCTGAAAGGCCTCGTGGTTGATGATGCCTTGAAAGCAGGCACCCAGATCGGCCCTGTGGTTGATCAAGGCCAGCTGGAGCAGGACGAGTCATATATCAGCATAGGTCGCAGCGAAGGTGCCACTCTTCACTGGGGCGGCGAGCGGCTCAACCGCGAGACGCCAGGCTTCTATCTGCAGCCTGCGCTGTTCACGGATGTTGCGAATAGCATGCGTATTGCACGTGAGGAAATCTTCGGACCGGTGGCCGCCGTCATCCGTGTCAATACCTATGAGGAAGCGCTCATCGTTGCCAACGACACGGAGTTCGGCCTGTCATCCGGCATTTGCACGTCGAGCCTGAAACATGCCACCCACTTCAAGCGCAATGCCGAGGCCGGTATGGTGATGGTCAACCTGCCAACTGCCGGCGTGGATTATCACGTGCCGTTCGGTGGCCGCAAAGGCTCGAGTTACGGCCCGCGCGAGCAAGGCAGCTACGCCAAGGAGTTCTACACGACCGTGAAGACGGCTTACACAGCGGCTGGATAGGCTGCGGCTCAATCGGGTTTTTGTATCTCCAATCTTTCGCTTGGCTATAGCATGGTGTCACGCGCCTGGCTGCGCAGCATTGGCAAAGAAAAGTTGCTGGCCCTCGATCCTGTAATCCCCGATGGCTTGCTGCCCTTCGATACTGACCAGCCAGTCGATGAAAGCTTGCCCCTCCGCAGCCTTGATGTGCGGATGCCGGGCCGGGTTCACCAGAATCACGCCGTACTGGTTGAACAGGTGGTGGTCACCTTCCACCATGATCTCCAGATCACTCCTGTTTTTGAAGCTGATCCACGTTGCGCGATCAGACAGAACATAAGCCCCCATGGCAGCTGATGTGTTAAGTGCTGCCCCCATGCCCTGACCGATGTCGCGGAACCATGCCCCGCGCATCTTCTCGATATTGATGGCCGCAAGCTTCCAGAGACTGAGTTCTGCAGCATGGGTTCCTGAACGGTCGCCACGCGAGACAAAGGACGACTGCTTCGCGTAAATGGCTTTCAACGCAGCCGCGATGTCCTTGGTGCCCCGAATTCCTGCAGGATCGGCCTTCGGTCCTATCAGCACGAAATCGTTGTACATCACGGCATAGCGCCGGACGCCAAAGCCGTCCTCCACAAATTTCAATTCCTGCGCACGGGCGTGAACAAATAGCACGTCAGCATCGCCACGCTGACCGGTGTCCAGCGCCTGTCCGGTACCTTGCGACACGACCTTTACATCGATACCGGTCTTCGCCCGGAAGACTGGCAGGATATGGTTGAAAAGCCCGGAGTCCAGCGTCGAAGTTGTTGAAGATACGGTGATGCTGCCCTGAAGCTGGCGTACGGAAGGTGAGGTCAAAGGCTGTGGCAGGGTCTGCATGGCCTGCGCTATTGCATCGGCACAGGACATAAACGTTGCGGCCAGCCCCATGAAAACTCTGCGTGGAACCATGGATTGTCCTGCAAGCCCGGTACGAGTGGATCGAATAGAGGGTGGCAAATTAGGTTTTTGTTCAAAGCCCTTTTGGACTCCCTGCCTCAGAATTGCATCACAAGTTCAGACGGCAGACACATTTGTGGACAGGTTCGGAAAGGGCTACAATACTTCAGAATTCAATTGATAAGTCAATAGTTTATAGAAATGACTGGCGGAGAGAGAGTCTGCTCCGCCCAACTCAGCGCGTCTCACCGTGTCGCACATCTTGCATTAAGTGACTGAAATATCGTCATAGCCGTCTTGACCTATATCATGGTGTCTCGCTACATCTCACGCTCATTTGTATGTTGATTTGTAGGTGACTTTTGGCGAGGCGAGTTGGAATTCTCACTGCGATAAGCGTACGAAACACGTCGAATCGTGGGCTTTATACCGACGGTGGTGGGCTCTATTTGCAGGTCGGAAGCGAGGGGAGCAAGTCCTGGGTCTTTCGCTACATGCTGCAGGGCAAGGCGCGGACGATGGGCTTGGGAGCCCTGCACACAGTGTCGCTTGCTGAAGCTCGCATGCAGGCGCTGGAATGCCGCAAAAAGTGCCGGGAGGGGGTTGATCCGATCGACGAGCGCCGCGCGTCGCGGATCTCCGGGATATCGACTGTTCTGACGTTCAGGAAATGTGCGGAGGCCTATGTTTCTGCGCATGAAGCGGGATGGCGCAACGAGAAGCACGTGGCGCAATGGCGTAGCACTCTTGAAACATATGCTGGTCCTGTGATCGGGGATCTGCCGGTTGATCGCATCGAGCTCTCGCACATACTCCGCATCATTGAGCCGATCTGGACCAAGAAGACAGAGACAGCGAGCCGGGTGCGTGGACGGATTGAATCGGTTCTCGACTGGGCGACCGTCAAAAGCTTTCGCGCGGGAGAGAACCCGGCCCGGTGGCGTGGCCATCTGGAGGCGCTTCTGCCCGCCCGCTCGAAGGTCCGGAAAGTGCAGCACCATCCCGCCCTGCCCTACAGTGAGCTTCCAACATTCATGAAGAGGTTGAGTGAACAGAAGGGTGTTGCGGCACTCGCCCTTCACTTTCTCATTTTGACAGCAGCCAGGACGGGTGAAGTCATTGGAGCGACATGGCCTGAGATTGATATTGAGAAGGCTGTGTGGATTATTCCAGCACATCGCATGAAAGCTGGCCGCGAACATCGCGTCCCGCTTTCTGACCGCGCCATTGATATCTTGAAAGCGGCAGGACCAAAGGCTGACGGATTTGTATTCCAGACTCAGGGTGGTGACGGTCTTTCGAACGCCGCCATGACCGCCTTGTTAAAGCGAATGGCATACGGGCACATCACTGCACATGGATTTCGCTCCACTTTCAGAGACTGGGTTGCCGAATCGACCAATTATCCGCGAGATATGGCGGAGATGGCGCTCGCGCATACAATCGACAACAAGGTTTGAGGCTGCCTATAGGCGCGGCGATATGTTTGAGCGACTGAGAGCCATGATGGATGACTGGGCCAACCTGACTCGGGACGCAATAGCATGAGTAACGGCCATCAAAAAAAACCACGCCTAATTAGCGCAGGCGCTGCATTTGCCCATTTTGTTGAAGAGGGTGCAGGACTAAAAGATGTTTTTCGGTTTCTCCTATCAGAGCAATTGAAGGTCTACGTGGTGATCCGCGCCCTTGATGACTTCCGGATGCCCATCCCTGTTGAATTCTTCAACAGATGGTTGGAAGCGGAAAAGCTAGGGTAAGGCCCTATTAATTAACGTAGTGGGATTTCCAACTCAGCTTTGATCTGATTCACTCGTGGCAGGAGGATGCCATGAGTGATTTGTATTTGCTTTCGCGGGTCCAGTTCAACCGGATCAGACCGTATTTCCCATTGTCGCATGGCATCCAGCGCGTGGATGATCTTCGTGTCGTCAGCGGGATTATTTACGTTATAAAACATGGACTTCAGTGGAAAGATGCTCCCGTTGGGTATGGTCCGCACAAGACGCTTTATAATCGTTTTATCCGCTGGAGCCGGATGGGTGTTTTCAACCGCATCTTCTCCGCCCTTGCAGGCAAAGCGGGCGAGCCGGATCAACTCATGATTGATGCAACCCATCTCAAAGCACACCGGACGGCAGCCAGCCTCCTAAAAAAGGGGATGTTCCCCGCCGCATTGGACGCACCAAAGGCGGGCTGAACTCCAAGCTTCATGCGGTCATTGATGGAAAAGGCCGACCGTTGCTTCTCCTCCTGAGCGAGGGCCAAATGAGTGACTACAAAGGTGCTGCACTGCTGGTCGATGCCATGCCGCGTGCAAAAGAGCTGCTCGCAGATCGCGGCTATGATGCGGACTGGTTTCGTAACGCACTGATCAGCAAAGGGATTTCTCCCTGCATCCCGTCAAAAAAGAACCGCAAGGTAGCAATCGAGCATGACAAGGTTCTCTATCGGCAGCGTCACAAGGTCGAAAACATGTTTGCCAAACTCAAGGACTGGAGACGCGTTCACACACGCTATGACAGATGTGCGCATACCTTCTTCTCAGCAATCTGTATCGCCGCTACAGTGGCATTCTGGATCAATCAATGAGTTCTGAGCCTAGAGCATGACTGCGCCTAATATCAATTCCTTGCCTGACAAAACCATGGCTGCTGCACAACTCGCAGCCCTTGGCTTTCGCATGGAAGGCCGTACGGATAAGATCAGTTTGGGCGAGATTGTCGACGGGCTGGGCAACGCGGGCATCGGAATGATGCTCCTCATTCTGTCCTTGCCCGCGCTCGTTCCCATTCCTGGTCCTGTTGGCTTCGTGTTCGGTTTGCTGGTTGCTGCTGTCGCGCTGCAGCTGATGTCCGGCGCAAGACAGTTCGTGTTGCCCGAGTTTGTAAGACAATGGCGCGTACCGGCCACTGCAGTGCGGGCCTTTGCAGTGAAGGGTGAGCCGATCTTGCGGCATGTTGAGAAATGGCTGATGCCGCGTCGCCTGTTGGTCGTGACCGGCCAACACGGGCGCATGGCGCTAGGTCTTCCAATCATGCTGATGGGGTTGGCAGTTGCCCTGCCTATTCCGACTGGAAATGTCCCGCCTGTTGCAAGCCTGATCGTGCTATCGCTGGGACTGATTAATCGTGACGGGCTCGCTGTAATCTTCGGGCTCGTCCTTGCCGCTTTCGCCGTGGGATGGTTTGCGCTGCTGTACTTCTTCGGGGCGCAAATGTGGCATTGGCTGATGGCGTGGGTGTCGTGAAATCCTGAGTATGCAACGCTGACATCATCGTTGGTTCCCGGCAGGTGATTCACCGATCAGGACCGGCGCCGAACTCTATACGTGGGCTGTATTTCAACCGCACCTTTCGGAGTGCTTTCAGTCGCGCCTGGCAGCAACTGAATATATTATGCTTCTGACCAGCTGCTTTCGTCGCACCACCAACAACAATTCAATGTTGCGAGCCACAAGCTTTTTGCAGCGAAACAACGGCATTGCAGCAAAATTGTGTTCCCGGTGTTCAATCGACGTTCAAGTCTCATCCGCCAGTCTGGAACCTTCAGAAGTCAATTTGGAACGATTCTCATGTCGGGACGTTTAAGATTGAATTCTCCCCAAAGACGGATGGTGTAATGCGCAACAACTCTTACCTCACATTTGCCGTCAAACCGCTGATGGCCGCATTGATGGCGTCTGTTGCCTCTGCAGCGGTCCAGGCCGCAATGCCCGGAGCCGGCACTGGCGAGCGCATCGTTCTTGCTCAGGCGGCCCCTGCCGATGAACGTGATCCACTGAAACCACCGACACGCCGTCAGGGTGGTGAGCCAGCTCCAAACTCGCGCCCGGTAGCCCCGCCAGCTTCTGTCCCGCCTCCTGGTATGCGTCCGTCTCTGCCTCCGCCCTTGGCTGCGCCGACACCGCGCGTTGTGCCTCCGCCCAATGCAGTCGATCCTGTTACACGTCCGTTGCCTGCGCCGGTGGAAAGACGTCGTCCGCCCCCGCAGGCCGCAGATCCACGGATTGATTCCCCACCTCCAAGAGAGGTGGGGCCCGCCGCCCCTCGTCCCTCCACCAGACCGCTAAATGATCCCGCGGACCGGGTTCCACCAGCCGCACGGACGCCGGAGGGTGCGCCTCGTCCGGGACGAATTGTCCCGGCCCCGCCTGCTGCGGAGCGTCCGCCCGCTTTGCGTCCTGCCATTGCGCCGCCACCGTCTGGCGCAGTCCGCTCTGCACCGCCCGGGCCGGAATCCCGGCCTGTGCCTCCGATTCCTCCAGTGACGGTGCCTGTGCCGCGTCCAGGCGTGCCAGTCCCTCCAACGCCTCCCTCAAGCCGTTCAGGAGTACCAGGAACCCTGCCGTCGGCTCCGGTGCCTCAGCCTGCATCACCCGCTCCGGGACGAGCCACAGTTCCACCCGCTCCAGGACAAGCGGTGGTTCCGCCTGCTGCGGAACGAGCCGTCGTTCCACCTGCTCCGGGAGGGGTCGTTGTATCACCCGCGCCGGGACCAGCTTTTACTCCTCCAGCTCAGGGACGGGCCGTCGTTCCGCCTGCTCCCTCCAGCGCAGTTCCAGCGGTTCCGCTGCAGCAGAGCGTGCCGGGCGTCCGTCCCCTCCCGCCGCCCGGACTCGCCGTTCAACCGGGCGCTATGGCTTTACCGCCGCCCCGTTCGCGTTCCCCCAATCTTGGACGAGCGCTGGCGGTAGGCGCTGGTGCCGCCGCTCTGGGTATCGGTGCGGCCGCCATTATAAACTCGAACAGGCTTGACGATGTGCGCAGCCGCCGCGAGGAGACAAACGAGGACGGGATCAGGATCATCCGCGAGCCGGGCCGCGTGCTGGTCCGTGACGAAGGTGGTCGCCTGTTCATTCGCAGCGATGAAACCGAGCGCTACCGAATGCTTGGCGGCGATATCCGCACCGAGCGACAGGGTGACGATTTCGTTAGCGTTTACGAGCGCCCAGACGGCTCGCGCGTCATCTCGGTGACTGACGAGCGAGGGCGGTTGATACGGCGCGTCCGGCGTCTGCCGGACGGCCGTGAGATCCTGCTGATCGACAACGGTCGCCGTCGCACTGAATTCATCGACGAGGTGGTCGTACTGGCACCGCTCGAAACGCTGCCTGTTCGTCGCGAGCGCTACATCGTGGATGCTGGCGACGCGCAGCCCGAAGCCATTTACGAGGCGCTGCTAGCAGAGCCCGTTGCGCCACTGCCGCAGCGTTATACCCTGGATCAGGTTCGCAACAGTCCACAGGTCAGGGCGCGTATGCCAAGTGTTGACCTCAACTCCATCGTTTTTGCGACTGGCTCATGGGCTGTGCCGCCAGAACAAGCCGGACGCCTCAGTGTCATCGCCGAAGGAATTCGTCGTGCGCTCGCTGCCAGCGCTTCGGAGGTTTATCTCATTGAGGGACACACGGATATGGTTGGGTCTGACGTGGACAACCTGTCGTTATCTGATCGACGGGCGCAGGCTGTTGCTGTGCTGCTGACCCAGCAGTTTGCAATTCCTCCGGAAAACCTGACCTCCCAAGGGTATGGCGAACAATATCCGAAGGAAAATGTAACGGGACCATCCGCCGTCAACCGCCGCGTCACTCTCCGACGCATTACGCCGCTGATTAATCAGCAACCACAGTAGGGCCAGTCCCGCAAAGCGAGGGGAGCAGGCCAAACGATAGTGTCTTTCTTGCAATTTGCACTATTTCAGCAAATGGCTGCTTTCAACCCGGAAGCAAACGCTCCCAACAAGGTGCACCTCTTGAGGTTGCGCCACTTCCTGCCGTTCAGCATTCGGGCAAGAAGACGCTACTGCGGACGTTCAAGTCCCTAAAAAATAGTATTTGCGGCAGTGAAAACTGCCCTCAGCGCGCAACTTTATATCTCATTCTGTTCCGAAAGTGCGAGAGCATCATCTGCCTCGATTTCGACATAACTGACGGTGTTCTCCCGCTTTGTATGTCCCAGCTAAAGCTGGCCAGCCCGCAAATTGTCCGTGCGCTTGAAGACAGTCGCAACTTTGGTGCAGCGCATACCTTGGATGACGCTCGCGGTAACCGTGCGGTTGGTGCCCTGAACAACTGATGTGGCCCTAACCGGAAGGATACGGCTCCTCAGCCACTCTTCGAATATCAGAATTGCTGCCCGGTCGTTGATCCGTGGGCGCTCGGCTATCCAGCGCCCACCGGCTCCTGTACCCGCGCCGGCCTAGGATAGAGGCCTTTCACATGGGCTACCAGCCGCTGGGTCACGGCATCTATGGGTTCGTTGCGCCAAGCGGCAATGGTCGAAACCTCTGCGGTCTCGTTCTCGAGATACCGCATCACCACGTTGCTTCGTCCATAGGTGCGGATCGACTCGGCCTGGACAGTCACGCCCATGCCACAAGCTACGAGTCCCAGGATTCCCTCATTGTTCGAGGCATACTGGACAACCTTGGGCTCGAACCCGGCTTCGCGGCAGAGCCGATTGAGATGCACATGATAGTGCATCCAGAAGCGCGGCTCGCCGAGCACGAACGGCTCTTCGGCCAGATCAGCAAGCCTCAGCACTGGAGTGTTGGCGAGCCGGTGCTGGGCGGGCAGCACTGCCACGAATGCGTCCTGCTGCACCACCCACGTGCTATAGCCATCCCGCGACCACGGCCCCGTGAAGAAGCCGACATCCAGCTTTCCCGTTTCAAGATCATCAATCTGCGCCTGCGTACAGCCGTGGTTCGCCTCGATGGTAATATTGGGATGCGTGGCCCGGAATGTGTGCACGACCGTTGGAAGAATGCCGGCCACGGCAATGTCGGTATAGCTGATGCGTACCGCGCCCGCCTCGCCCTGCGCCACACGCCGCGCCCGGACCGTCGCGCTTTCGAATATCGACAGGATGGAGCGCAGGCCCTTCAGGTATTCCTCGCCCGCTGGCGTAAGCGAGACATTCCGGTTGTCGCGTTTGACGAGTTCCAGGCCGACCGCATGCTCCAGTTGCTGGATCGATCTCGTCAGAGCCGGTTGGGACAGGTTCAGCCGCTCGGCAGCGCGGCGGAAGTGCAGCTCCTCGCCAAGTGCGACGAAGTAGCGGAACTGCTGGAGGTTCATCATGCACATCCTGCATCAATTACGACGTAAAATCTAATTTACGTCGATCAATTTCACAATAGCATCTGGCTGTGAACTGGTTGCGGAAGCTCATGCTTCCAAAGCCGGGCCTTGCAGCCAGTCGCAGAAAGCGGAGGGCTTCAAACATGCGATGATCTCTGGCCCCTTGCATTGGCGGGTGCCACTCAAGACTACAGGACTCGGCCATTCCACACGAACATCGGGAGACTGTTCAGATGCCATCCAATCTCACACGCAGGACAATCCTGAGCCAGGGCATTCTGGCTGGAGCCGCCTGCATTGCCGCTCCAGCCGTTGTCCGCGCGCAGTCTGCGCGTCTGCTCAATCTGGGGTTCTCAACGCCCGTCGAGTCCGACTACGGCGTCGCAGCCGTTAAACTTCAACAGCTTGTCAAAGAGCGCATGGGTGATGCGATTGACGTCAGAATCCGCTGTTGCGCCACAATTGCGACCGAGGACGACGCCTTCAAGGCTCTCCAGCTCGGCACGGTTGATGCCTATTTCATTAGTGGTAACAACGTGTCCCCGCATTTCCCGCTGATGGACATCACGGTCTTACCCTATATCTTCCAGGGAGTAGCCCATGTCCGCAAGATCAGGGATGGTGGCATTGCCGATGAGCTTGCCGACCGACTCCAGAAAGCGACTGGCGTGCACCTGCTGACGTGGGGTGCCCTCTCGCATCGCGATTTCTACAATTCCAAGCGTCCGATCAATGACGTGAAGGACATGGCGGGCCTCAAGGTCCGGGTGCCGAAAAATGACGTGATGATCCAGACGTTCAAGGCCTTCGGTGCGGAGCCTGTGCCGCTGGCGTGGTCCGAAACGCCTGCTGCATTGCAGACCGGCGCGGTGGATGGGTCCGATAACGGTACTTCGGTGATCAAGGCCATGAAATTCAACGAATTCCAGAAGCATCTTGCGATTCTGGAGCATTTCGCTGGTTTTGCCCCGTTGCTGGCGAGCCCCCGCTTCATGTCGCGGCTTTCGCCGGATCAGCAGAAGACTTTCCTCCAATGCGCCAAGGAGGCGGGGCAGCATCAGATCGCAACGGTCGAGTCAGAGGTGGAAACAATCCGGAAGTATCTCGCTGACAACGGCATGCAGGTGACGCGGCCTGACCAGAAGAGCTTTATAAACGCAGTCATCCCGCTTCAGGATAAGTTCGTTGCGGAAAAGGGCGCGGACTTCAAGGCGATGCTCGACAAAATCCGCGCTGCCGTCTGATGACGAGCCAGAAGACTGCGCCCTGGCTTTCCGTCGGGGGTCGAACCTACGAGGATTGGGCGGCCTGTGGGCTGGTAGCGATCATTACCGCCTGCGTCTGCCTGCAGGTTTTCTCGCGCTACGTCCTGCACATCGGTCTCGTCTGGACCGAGGATGTCGCTATGTTTGCAATGACATGGGCCGTCTACTTCGGTGCCGCCATGGCAGTGAACGACAAGTTCCACGTCCGGATGATGGCAACCGTGATGATCCTGCCCTACAAGGCCGCCTGGGCCGTCACGTTCGTTGCTGATCTGATTTGGGCGGCGTTCCTGATCTTCATGATGATCTACGGCTGGGAGTATCTGGCGCTGCTCTGGCGTCAGCAGTCCATCGTGGCTTCGCTGAACATGGACGCCAAATGGTTCCAGACAATCGTCGTGCTCGGCAACGGCCTGATGCTTTTCCGGCTGATCGAGGTTTATTTCGACTGGTGGAGAGGTGATCGCAAAGGGTTCCCGACGGTCGAAGATGAAAGCGCGATGGAACTATGAGCGACATCGCTATCGTCAGCCTCCTCTTCGTCGTCCTGATGGTGATGGGCGTACCCATTTACGCTGTCATCGGATTCAGCGTGGCCGCCGCACTTTATTTCGCCGACATCCCCCAGACAATGCTGGCGCAGACCGCATTTACCGCACTGCAGCCGTTTCCGCTGTTGTCGATCCCGCTGTTTGTCCTCGCAGGGCGGCTCATGGAAAAGGGGGGCATGGCGGAGCACCTGATCAAGATCGCGACTAGCCTCGTGGGTGCCTATCGCGGCAGCCTCGGACTGGTGACGGTGATTGCCTGCGCCTTCTTCGCGGCACTCAATGGCTCGGGTCCCGCGACGACAGCCGCGATTGGTAGCGTCACCATTCCGCCGATGATCAAGGAAGGCTACAGTCGACGCTATGCCGGAGCAGTAGCCGCCTCAGCTGGCGCATTGGGCAGTCTCATTCCGCCTAGCAACCTGATGGTGATTTACGCACTCGTTGCCGAAGTCTCCATTCCGCGCATGTTCTTCGCCGGCATCATCCCGGGAATCTTTGTCACCACGCTGCTGTTGATCACCGCTTGGTTCATCGCGGTCAGAAATAATTTCGGTGGCAAAGGCGAAGCGTTCTCCTTCCGCCCGATGGTGAAAGCTGCATGGGACGGGAAATGGGCGCTCGGCGCGCCGGTGGTTATCCTCGGTGGTATTTACGGTGGCATCTTCACGCCCACAGAGGCGGCCGCAGTGGCCGTCGCGTATGCGCTCTTTGTCGGGTTGTTCATCTACAAAGGCCTCACTGTCGCAGCTATCATGGAGGCGCTGCGCTTCACGGCATTGATCGCAGGCTTGCTTGTGCTGATAACGCCTACAACGGCATTCGGACAGGTGCTCGCGCTGTACGATCTGCCTGAGCAAATGATTGCCTTCCTGGGACCCGTCATTGCGAACAAGTGGCTCTTCCTGCTGTTGGTCGGCACATTCCTGATCCTAATCGGGACCTTCATGGATTCCCTGGCGCAAATTATCCTGTTCACGCCTGTGTTGCTTCCCGCGGCAGTCGCTGCTGGCATTGATCCTATCACCTTCGGTATTTTCACCGTTCTGACCTGCGAGATCGGCTTCCTGACACCGCCAGTTGGCGGCAACCTCTTCATAGGCGCACGGCTGGCGAAGGCGACGATTGAACAGATCTCAGTCGCCGTGATCCCGTTCTGCTTCGCCTATGTCTTCGGCATGGCCTTCGTGGTCGCCTTCCCGCAGTTCGTGCTGTGGCTCCCCAACCTTGTCTTCGGCCCGGGCAAGTAACCACGTCAATCAGATCAGAGGCTCATCATGTTCGATACAATCATTGCAAATGGCTCCATTGTCGACGGCACCGGTCGCGTAGCATACGCCGGAGACATCGGCATCCGTGATGGCGTCGTCGCCGAGATCGGCGCACTCAACGGCGCGACGGCGAAAGACCGTCTCGATGCTACGGGCCTCGCCGTCGCGCCCGGCTTCATCGACATCCATACGCATTCGGATTTCACACTGCTGGTTGACGGTTCGGCGGACAGCCAGGTGCATCAGGGCGTCACGCTGGAGGTGGTCGGCCAATGCGGCACCTCCTGCGCACCGTTCGGCGACCAGATGACCGGGGATCAACTCGTTGGCTACATTGCTGCGGGTGTCGATGTCACCTGGAAGAGCTTCGGCGAATATCTGGAGCGGCTCGGACAGAGCAACCTCGGTGTAAACGTGGCAGCCATGGTTGGTCACGGCAACATCCGCCGCGCCGTGAAAGGCGAATCGACGAGTTTACCCACTCCCGACGAGATCAGGCGGATGACATTCATCGCCGAGGAATGTTTCGACGCAGGTGCCATCGGCTTCTCAACCGGGCTCGAATACTTCCCCGGAAATATAGCTCCGCAGCATGAAATCGCGGCGCTCTGCCAGTGCTGCGGCCGACGCGGTCTGCTCTACGCGACCCATGTGAGGAATCGCGATGTCTACTACGACCTTGGTTTCTCCGAAGCGATCGCCACGGCACGGCATGCAGGTGCGAAGCTGCAGATATCTCACATCCAGCCTAAGTACGGCGCACCGGCCCATGCCATGGAAAGCACGCTTGACATGCTGGCACGCGCGCGACGCGAGGGCCTTGACGTCGCCTATGACGTGATTCCACACGACTGGAGCCATACCTCCATTGTGGCCGCTCTCCCCGTCTGGGCGCGCGAGGGCGGCGTGCAGGCGCTGATCGAACGGCTGAAGGACCCGGTGCAGCGCGAGGCCATGAAGTCCAATCCTCAGCCGATCTGGCAGCTAGTGGCGGAGCGGAAATGGTCGGACGTGGTGCTGCTCAAGTCGCGCGCCCATGCGGGTCTCATCGGCATGACGTTCGATGAGATCGGCCTCCGCCGGAACGCCGACCCGTTCGATGCAGCGCTTGATATGCTGCTTGAGGAGGGCGAGGGCCTGACGGAGATGCTCTGGACCTCCCACTCGTTCTCGGAGGATGATGTGCGGCTGTGTATAGAGCAGCCCGAATGCATCGTCATGTCCGACACGCTTGCGCTCTCCCGCCACAGCGCCATGCAGCCAGTCATCGGCTCCCTGAGTGGCTTTGGCTGGACGGCGCGGCTGCTGGGGCACTACGCCCGCAATGCCCGCGTGCTGTCGCTAGAAGATGCTGTGAGGCGCATCACGTCGCTCCCCGCTGAACGGCTTGGCCTCACGGGTCGTGGCAGGCTCGCGAAGGGCGTGGTCGCGGATATCGCCGTGTTCGATCCCGCAACTGTCGAGGACAGAGCAACCATGACCAACCCCAAAGCGCATCCCGCAGGTTATCATCACGTGCTGCTTGATGGCATCTTCACATTACGGCACGGCGGACGCACGGAACATAATCCGGGCAGGGTCGTGCGGCAGATGTAGTAGACCTTCTCCTTCGCTCCATGCCCCAGCATTGCTGCAGATGACTGACGACTCAGAAAAAGTTGGAATTTCTATCGCATACCGCCGATTGGCCTGCGTCCAGCTTACGGCGCCCAGCCAGTTCCAGGTTTAATTGTGGGAACTGGCCAAGTCTGCTTCATTCACCTCAGGGCGCGCAACTCGCGTCAAAGGTGCGGGCAGCCCTTCGACCTGTTCGTCACCTCCAATGATCCTATCTATTCATTCCCAAGCATTCCCGCCTGATAGCCCTTGGAGAACATAGATGAATCTGCTTGAGCGTTTGCTCAATCGATATCTCCGGTACACCGGTTCGGCTCCGCATCCTCCCATTTAAATGCGTCAAGTCCACCCACCATCCGCGACGTAGTGCTGGCCGGTGATCGCGGAGGCAGCATTCGATGCGAGGAACAGCACAAGGGCTGCAATTTCTTCGGGCTGGAGCCAGCGTTTCAGGCACTGCCTATCGAGCATGGTTCGCTCGCCCTCCGACGTGATCCACAGCAACTCCTGGCGTTCAGTTCTGATCCAGCCCGGCGCAACCGCATTGACGCGGATGTTATCTGGTCCGTAGTCACGCGCGAGCGACCGCGTGAGGCCAAGCATCGCCGACTTCGCGGCAGTATAGATCGCTAATCCTCCCGTGCCCGCCATCCAGGAGATCGAGGAGAAGTTGACGATTGAGCCTCCGCCTGCGGCACGCATGCCGGGAAGAACGGCTTGGCTCGCGAAGAACGCATGCTTCAAATTTACGGCAATGCGTTGGTCAAAATATTCCGGGGTTACATCGACGGTAGCGTGACGCTCGTCATGGGCGGCGTTGTTCACGAGCACCGTCTGCGGTCCATGTACATCGCAGGCTTGCGTGATCGCGGAGCGCAGCGCCGCGGTGTCGGTCAGGTCGGCTTGAAGGAACATCGCCTTACCGCCCTCGTTCTGCAATCTGATCGCGAGCGCCGCCGAGGGCTCTGCGGCAATGTCAATGAAGGCTACATGAGCGCCCTGCCTAGAGAATGCGGTGGTGATCGCCGCACCGATGCCTGTGCCACCGCCTGTGACGAGCACGGAGCGTCCGGAGAGGTCGGGATAGCGGGCTTTGCCCATGCTCAAGTCCCTTCTGTTCAGCGCGTTACGCCAAAGTCGATGAACGACGATGGAAACAGGACAGTCGCCGCAAAGATTTGAACGGTCACTGCCACGGAAAAACGCCGGAAGAGTTCGCCGATAAATCCCTGCGCTGCCTGGCCGACGAACTTGCGGCTACACTCGCTGGCGGCACTTTGCACACCTCGCGAAACATTCCACATCGGCACCGTTTCGCCGCTGGGGAATTGGCGAGTGATCGTTCTCCCTGCGATCGATCCGGGAGCGCCTGGAGCGAGTTGAGTTCGCCATTCCTGATTGAATACGATCAGAATAATGGTGACTTTCTTCCTGTCGCATACGCTGCAATGCGGCCTTGCTTCACGCTAAGATTCATTGCTTTGAGGCAAAATATGAATAAAAAATGATGCTCTAACATCATGAACAACGCGGCGCATAAGATAATTTTGAGATGCATCTGGTGAGCGCCTGCGCGGAATCGCTATTGACTGTTCCTTAAATATGATCGTTATAGATCAAAAATATGATCGTCAACAATCATGGCGTAGGGATGAACATTCAGTTATCGGCACTGCAGCGGCACGTCCGGCTACTCGAGGAAGTCCACGCCCATCGCTTTGTGGATGTGCAGGCGTTGACGGAGCTTTTCGGCGTGTCCGTCGCGACCGTGCGTCGCGATCTCTCCGAACTGGAGGCGCAAGGGCTTCTGCGGCGCACGCACGGTGGTGCGCTATTCGTGGATCAAGTCACCCGCGACCAGGCGAACCGCGACCGCACGGTCGCGAACGTCGAGTCCAAGAAGCGAATCGCGAGGGCCGCGGCGGAACTCGTTCTCGATGGCGATACGGTGGTTATTGATGCCGGTACGACCTCACTCGAGGTTGCCCGGCTCCTTGGCCTGCGCAGCAGCCTTACTATCATCACTAACGGACTCGATGTGAGCCAGGAACTTGCAAGCTCTACGGGTGGCAGCCGTCTGTTCGTAATCGGTGGCGAGTTCCACTCGGTCAACCATTCTTTCGCGGGGCCGCTCGCGGCCGCTGCGATGGGGCAATTTAATGCCGACAAGGCGATCCTCAGCGTGGCGTCGGTGGACATTGAACGGGGAACGATCGGCCTCACCAGTCCGCAATCCGCCTGTGTGCAGCAGGCGATGATCCGGGCCGCGAAGACGTCGATCGTAGTCGCGGATTCCTCGAAGTTTGGTCGCGCATCCCTTTCCGTCGTGAGCCGGATTGATGCACTCGAATACATCGTGACGGACGAGAACGCGCCCGCGGAGGCCGACGCGAAAGTCGCCGCGCACGGTTCGCTGCTCCTGCGCGCATAGGGACAAAGATGTCGACGATCGAAGTCAGCGGCTTAACAAAATCCTGGGGCGATTTCCAAGCCGTCGATGGCATCGATTTCCGCGTCGAGCAAGGTGAACTGCTCGCCCTGCTTGGGCCATCAGGCTGCGGAAAATCCACGACATTGCGCCTGATCGCTGGACTCGACGCACCGACTGGGGGTTCGATAAAGATCGATGGGCATGATGTCACGGCCCTGCCGCCCGCTATGCGCCAGCTTTCGATGGTGTTCCAGTCCTATGCGCTGTTTCCGCATCTGAACGTCGCTGACAACATCCTATTCGGGCTTTCGGTCCGCGGCGTCCGCAAAGCGGAACAGAGCGAGCGTCTCGGCAAGGTCGTCGATCTTCTGGGGCTGTCCCACCTCCTCGATCGCAAGCCCTCACAATTGTCCGGGGGCCAGCAGCAGCGAGTGGCGCTGGGGCGCGCCCTCATTGCCGAAACCCGCATCTGCCTGATGGACGAGCCGCTCTCCAACCTTGATGCCAAGTTACGTCACGAGATGCGCACGGAAATACGCGCGCTCCAGCGCCGGCTCGGCATCACCATGGTATTCGTGACCCATGACCAATCCGAAGCGATGAGCATGGCCGACCGGGTCATCCTGATGCGCAACGGAGGCATCGAGCAGAACGGCACGCCAGCCGATCTCTACGAGCGGCCTGCTTCGGTTTTCGTAGGCGAATTCATCGGCACTCCGCCGATGAATATCGTCACGCTGCCGTATGCCGGAGGGCAGGCTGGTGCACGCAAAGTGGGCATTCGACCGGAGGACATCGCATTCGGTGACAGCGGGCTCAGGGTCGAGGTCGAAGGGTCCGAGTACTTCGGTGCCGATACGGTCACGGCGTGCCGCTACGAGGGGCAGGTCCTGTTCATCAGGACGCCCGGTCGACCCAATGTCGGACCGGGTTCGACCGCCTATCTGACATGGCCCAATCACGCCGAAAGTAACTTCGACCACGCCACCGACCGGCGGATATAGGACCGCCAGCCGAGCTTCGTCGCATAGGATCCACAACAGAACGAGCCGAAAATCGGCCGTCGGAACGCAGAGGAGGACGACATGAGGATATCTCGCAGGACAATGGGCAAAGGGGCGCTGGCCGCTCTGGGAGCCGTAGCAATGCCCGCCGCGGTACGCGGACAGAGCGCGAAGATCAGCTTCTACTATCCGGTTCAGGTTGGCGGATCGCTGACCAAGGTGATCGACGGCTACGTCGCGCGCTTCAAGGCCGCCAACCCCGAAATCGACGTCGAGGCCGTCTACGCCGGCAACTATCTCGACACGACTACCAAGTCGATCACGGCCGCCAAGAGCGGCAAGCCGCCAACCGTCGCCGTGCTGCTTGCGACTGACATCTACACGTTCCTCGATGAGAACCTGATCGAGCCGTTCGACTCCTTCATCAAGTCCGAAGAGGACCGCCGCTGGGTCGCGGGTTTTATGCCGGCGTATCTCAAGAGCGCGCAGGTGGACGGCAAGCTCTGGTCAGCGCCGTTCCAGCGATCGACGGCCGTGCTCTATTGGAACAAGAAGGCCTTCGCAGAGTCAGGTCTCGACCCGGAGAAGTATCCCACCACCTGGGAAGAGATGGTCCGCTACGGCAAGGCCGTCCTGCGCAAGGACACCTCGGGCCGCACGACCCGCTGGGGTGTCGGAATTCCGGGCAACGTCGGATCGTCGCAGTGGCTGTTCGGCGCCCTGGCTGCGCAGAACGGAGCCACGCTGTTCAAGGAGGACGGCACGCAGGTGACTTTGACGGACCCGCGGGTGGTCGAGGCGCTGCAGTTCTGGATCGACCTGAGCAAGACGGAGGGTGTCCATCCGCCCGGGATCCAGGAGTGGGGCACAACGCCAAGCGACTTCCTGGAGAACCGCATCGCCATGATCTGGACAACAACGGGCAACCTGACGAACATCAAGCGCCAGGCGACCTTCGATTTCGGCGTTGCGCCTTTCCCCGGCAAGGTGAAGCCAGCCTCCGTATTGGGCGGCGGCAACTTCTATATCTTCAACAAGGCCTCGCAGGCCGAGAAGGAGGCGGGGTTCAAGTTCATCAAGTTCATGACGTCCGACGAACTGCTCGCGGACTGGTGCGTCCAGACCGGATATGTGGCGCCGCGCGACGGCGCCTGGGAGACCAGCACGCTCAGGAACTATGTCCAGGAGACGCCGGCCGCCACGGTGGCGCGTCGGCAGATCCTGAACTCGGTACCCGAGTTCTCGACCTATGAGAACGCCCGCACGACAAAAGTGCTGAACGACGCGATCGGCGCTGCCCTCACAGGGTCCAAGACGCCTCAGAGGGCTTTGGCGGACGCGCAGACAGAGATCGACGCGATCCTCAAGCCCTATCGCCGCTGACGTCACCAGGGATCGGCTCGATGAAGCTTTCGCGCAACGCGCTTTGGGGAAGTCTGCTGCTGCTGCCGGCAACGGTGCTGCTGTGGGTATTCACCTATCAGCCGATCCTGACGACGCTGATCAACAGCTTCTACTCGACGCCTCGTGGTCGACGCCAATCGGTCTTCATCGGCGCCGACCACTACGCCAGAATGGCCGTCGACCCGGTGTTCTGGAAGGCGATGACCAACAACGCGGTCTACGCAGCGGTCACTATACCCCTCTCCATCGTGCTCGCTCTGACGATGGCGCTACTTGTTCAGGGCCGTCTGCGTGGCACGACCGCGATGCGGATAGCCTTCTTCACGCCCACAGTGCTGCCGATGGTTGCGGTCGCCAACATCTGGCTCTTCTTCTACGCGCCCGACTACGGCCTCATCGACCAGATACTCTCGGTCGTTGGCCTGGGCGGCTATAACCTCCTCGGCAACCGCGACACAGCGCTTTGGGCTCTGATCGCCATCACTGTCTGGAAGGAGGCCGGCTTCTTCATGATCTTCTACCTGGCTGGGCTACAGCAGATTTCTCCAACCCTGCTCGAAGCAGCCGATCTTGAGGGTGCGACCTACTGGCAACGATTGTGGCGGGTCGTAATCCCATTGCTGATGCCCACGACTCTGTTCATCGCGATCAATGCGGTGATCGGCGCTTTCCGCCTCGTGGACCACGTGGTGGCGATGACCAAGGGTGGTCCAGACAATACGACAATGCTGCTGCTTTATTATCTCTATCAGGTTGGCTTCGGTTTCTGGGACACGAACTACGCGGCAGCGATAACGGTGGTGCTGCTGACCATCCTGGCGGTAATCGCGCTGTTCCAGTTTGGCTATGCCGACAAGCGAGTTCATTACAGATGAACACCATTGTCGTGGCACGCACCGGAAGCGCCCTTGTTCACATCGCAGGCTGGGCGCTCGCCCTGATCTGGGTCGCTCCACTGCTTTATGCGATCTGGACAGCGTTCCATCCACCGGCGTTTGCCGCCCGATTCGTACTCATGGCACCGCTCACGCTGGAAAACTTCGAACGAGCCTGGCACGCGGCACCTTTCGCCCAGTACTTCCTCAACAGCTTCATGCTCGTCTCGCTGGTACTCGCTTGCCAACTGGTGATCTGCACTTTGGCCGCCTACGCCTTTGTGTGCTTTCCGTTCAGAGGCTCCGACCTGCTGTTTTCGCTGGTCCTGCTGCAGCTCATGATCATGCCCGAGGCGTTGCTCGTCGAGAACTACAGGACGCTCGGCAAGCTGGGGCTGATCGATACGATTGTCGGTATGGGCCTACCCTATATGGCTTCCGCCTTCGGCATCTTTCTGATCCGCCAGACGTTCAAGGGCGTGCCCAAGGAGCTTGAGGAGGCGGCCCGGCTTGAAGGCGCCAATCCGATGCAGACACTCTGGCGTGTGTACATTCCCATCGCCCGGCCGACGCTGATCGCCTTCGGTCTGGTCACGGTCAGCTACCACTGGAACAACTTCCTCTGGCCGCTCGTCGTGTCGAATTCAGTGGGCACCCGGCCGATCACCGTCGGACTTCAAGTCTTCGCAACCATCGAACAGGGTATTGACTGGAGTCTGGTGACAGCGGCGACGCTGTTGTCGGTAGCGCCGCTCCTGCTCGCCTTCCTCATTTTCCAGCGGCAGTTCGTGCAGAGCTTCATGCGCGCCGGCATTCGGTAACAGCTCAGGACGATCCATGCTTCTCCCGCATCTCTCCGATCTTCATGTTTTCGCGAACCACAAGGAAACGCCTCTGGTTCGCGACGATGCCGAATGCAATTAATCATGTCCAAGCTTACCCAGGCGGAAGGTGATGCTGTCGCGTCCCTGGCTAGAACAGCAGGCGTATTGGCCATGCGGCAATTTGCACATGTCGCGACCTTGCCCGTCATGATGAAGGGCCATCTCGATCTTGTGACGGAGGCTGATCAGGCGGTCGAAGACCATATCATCAAGGGTCTTCGGCGGCTGTTTCCAAGCGACGGCGTTCTTGGCGAAGAGGGCGCACGAACGGAAGCGATCAGCGGCCGCCTCTGGGTTGTCGACCCCATCGACGGTACCGCCAATTTCGTGCGCGGCAACGATCAGTGGGCCGTTTCAATCGGTCTGTTCGCCGACGGTCGACCGCAGTTCGGCGTCCTCTATCTTCCCGTCAAAAACCAGTTGTTCCGCGGCGGTTTCGGGGAACGAGCCACAATGAACGGGACGGCGTTGGGCCCTCCTGCTCCGTTCGATATGTCGCGGGCGCAGATCGGTCTTAGCCTGCATCCGGCCGTTCCCTCCGCGCGCCGCCTGACTATCGTGCGCCATATCATCGAGACTCTAAGGCTCGATTTCCGGAGCTGCGGGTCGGCAGCAATTATGCTCATGGATATGGCTCAGGGATATGTGGACGGTTTCTACTGCGACGGCATCGCAAGCTGGGATGTTATGGCCGCATTGCCGATCCTGGAAAGCCTCGGATTCATCGACTCCACGGACTGGACGTCCACAACACTCACGCGGCCGTTGTGCTTCGCTTGTGGTTCTAGAGAGTTTGTAGCCGCCATGGCAGCGATGTGAGGAAGAGCGTTTCTGGCCAAGGAGACCGACGCGAGCAGCGGGCAATCATCGACGTCAATGCGATCCCGCTTGTGGGGGCAACGACAAGAGAGCTGCATGGCAGTTGGCGAGCATCGCCATTTCCCAATCAGGCTGAAGCTGGTTCTGCAAGGGCTTCGGCGAAGTCCAAAAGCTGCGTGTCTTTGCCTGCCAAGCACATGAGCTGCAGCCCGGTGGGTAGGCCTGAGGCCGTGAATCCGTTCGGAAGACTTAGCGCGCAAAGCGCAAGGTAGTTGGCCACACGAGTATAGCGCGACATCGGAATCGTGGCCTCATCGACCGCGCTGACAGGGATCGCCGGCAGGGGGGTGCTCGGCATCACCAACACGTCAAGATGGTTGATCGCCGATCTGAACGCCGCAATGGCTGCACGACGCTGGCTGATCAGATCGGCATACTGCGCTTCATTGACCTCTCGGCCTGCCAGAACGCGCTGGCGAACATAAGGGTCCAGCGGGGTCGAGAGATCCTCGACGGTCATCCTGTGGTGGCCATAGGCCTCATAGGCAACGATAATGCCGTTCAGTGCCTGATACTCTGTCATTTCCAGCGGGAATGAGAACGTCTCAATGGTGTGCCCCGCCGCCCGCAGGGTTCGGATCGAACGCTGATAGTTTTCAAGAATGTCCGTATCGCAAGGGTCGAGTTGCCGGGTTGTCGGCACCCCGATGCGAAGCAGCTTGCCCGGCCCCTTTTTCGCCACCGGAAGCCCGGCCAGCACACACGCGAGAAGACGTGCATCCGCGATGCTCCGGACAATGGGTCCGAGCGTATCGAATGTAGGTGCAAGTGGCGCGATGCCGTCCAGCGAAATGAGCCCATCGCTCGGCTTGAGCCCGACAAGTCCGCAGAGGGACGCCGGAATGCGGATCGATCCGCCCGTGTCCGATCCGATGGCCGCCGGAACTAATCCTGCTGCAACGGCAACGGCGGAGCCGCTGCTAGAGCCGCCAGGAACACGATGCACGCCGCGGTCAATTGGATTCCAGGGCGTGCCCATGGCATGGTTGGTTCCCCAGCCGCCAATCGCGAACTCGACCATATGCGTCATGCCGATAATAATCGCGCCGGCATCGATCAGGCGCTGGATGGCCGGTGCCGTCGTTGCTCCATCCCTTGCGGCATAGCATTTTGAGCCGAACCCCGGCGAGCGACCGTCGATTTCTGCGAGATCTTTCACAGCAATCGGCACGCCATGGAGCGGTCCAACAGGCCCGGATCGAACGGCAATCCGGTCGAGCTCCTCGGCGCGCTGCACGGCGGCGTCTGCAAAGACCTCGAAAAAGGCATGCAGCTTGTCATTCTCGACACTGATTGCGTCGAGCGAATTCCGGACAATAGAACGGCTTGCCGTCTGGCCGCTTGCCACGAGACGCGCGATGTCTATCACGGAAAGTTCTGGCATCGACATGCTTTCAACCCAGCTCACAAGACCGCACCCTTGCCTGACATCGAGGCCCAATCAAAGGGTGCCTCAGACCATCTCCCGCAGAAATAGGTGCTTGTAACCAAACAGAGCCGTTGAACCACCCGTATGCAGGAAGACAATGTCTTCGTCATCGCGGAACGTGCCTTTTCGGATATGATCGATCATGCCGGCCATGGCCTTGCCGCTGTAGACAGGGTCAAGGAGGATGCCTTCCGTCCGGGCAAGGAGCGTCACGGCATCGATCATTCCGGTGGTCGGCAGGCCATAACCCTCCCCGACATAGCCATCATCCGCGATCACCAGCTCCCGCGTCACCGTTCCGCTCTGCCCGAGATGGTCAGCGGTGCGGCAAGCCAGATCGAAGACCATAGCCTCCTGCTTGCTGCGCGGATGACGGACCGAGATGCCGAACACCTCAACAGAGCTTCGCATCGCGGCAAAACCTGCAACGAGCCCGGCCTGCGTTCCAGAGCTTCCCGTGCCATGGACGACTCGCGTGATGTTTATCCCCATTTCTTTCGCCTGAGCGGCCAGTTCAATGGCGCATGCAACGTAGCCCAGGGCACCGACCGGGTTGGAGCCCCCACCTGGGATCACATAGGGTCTGGCTCCCTTGACCTTGAGTTCGTCCGCGAGCGCGGCGCAGGCTGCACCTACGTCGCTGCCGCTTGGCACATAAGTGCGCGGGCACCCGAATAGCTCGTCGAGCAAAACATTCCCGTTTTCCTCGTAGTCGTCGTCGGTCTCCGACACCCGGCGCTCGAGGACTGCATGTGCCTTGAGCCCGAATCGGGCTGCCGCCGCCGCAGTCATGCGGACGTGGTTCGACTGGACTGCGCCTGGAGTGATCAAAGTGTCGCAGCCTTGGGCAAGCGCATCGGCGACCAGGAATTCTAGCTTGCGCGACTTGTTGCCACCCTGTGCAAGGCCAGTGCAATCGTCACGCTTGATCCACAGTCTCGGACCGCCAAGTGCACGGTGCAACTGATCAAGTGGTTCTAGTGGGGTTGGCGCATGAGAAAGATTGACGCGAGGAAAACGGGTGAGGAGCATTGGGAACCGCCATCGTGGTGATATCTGTCACCGACGCTAGCCTTCGAAACGGCCAGTTTGAAATTCTGTTTGCACAATGCTTATGCAGAAATTGCATGGAACTTGGGCAGTTCGGTGAGCGCTCGCCAGACGTGTTCGACAATCGACCGCTCGCGCGCCGCACGCCGGTAAGTCTGGATATCGATGTGCAAGGCGAAATCGGCATTACTGCTGCATGCGACCAGATTGCCGGCCGCCAGATCAGGTATGATGGCCGAGCGAGGAAGCCAGGCAACCCCGTGACCAGCAAGTGCCATGCCTTTGAGAGCCTCGACAAGCGCGCTTTCGTAGGAAGGACGGGCTCTTCGGCTCAGGTCCCAGGTCTCCAGAGCCGAACCAACCAGCCGACCGAGGTAGGAGTTGGTGGCGTAAGCGAGCAATGGGAAGCCGTCATCGACGGCGCCGATGATCGCGTGGCGAGGCTGACCGTTCTCGCCGGGCACGGATACCGGAATGACGACATCCGCTCCGATAGTCGCAGTTTCAAAGCGTGCCATGCCAAACATGGATGGAACCGCGCTTGTATTGTAGGCAAGCACAAGATCGCAGGCACCCTCCATCAACGCCTGCCCGCAGTCGTGGAGGTCGGCAGCGATCATCTTGACGTTGATCTCACCGACGCCGCCAGATTGACGCAAGGTGCCGAGCCATCCGGGCGCGAAGTGAATCGCGAGCGTGTGGGTCGCGCAGATCGTGATGGTGCGTGCGTCGAGCTTGGCCAAACCGCGGAACTCGGCACGCTCGCGATGCAGCACGCGAACGACATCAAGGGCGGTTTGATAGAATGCGTGACCCGCCGGGGTGAGCGTCGTCGGGAAGCGGGAGCGGTCGATGAGATCTGCCCCCAGCCAGTGCTCCAGTGCCCGAATGCGCCGACTGAAGGCTGACTGACTGATGTTGCGATCATCTGCCGAGCGGGAGAAATTGCCCGTCGACGCGAGACTCACAAAATCCTCAAGCCATCCAACTTCCATGGCGCTCCCCGCACGGCGACCGATCGAGACTAGCTCACAAGCTGTCAGACGATCATGCAGATCATGCATAATGTATCGAAAAACAGCAATGGCCGCAATGTCTCGCCTGCCGCTAGTTTCTGAGAAACGGATTGCGAGAGCGTGGCCTGAATGACTTGTCAGGTCACATAGGGAGAAGTGCGATGCGACTTGTCAGATGTTTCGCCGCTGCTGTCATTGCAGTCGGACTGGGATTGGCGGGAGCTAGTGTCTCCCTTGAATCCGCCCAGGCGCAAAAACGTGGCGGCACGCTGGTGCAGATTACTCAACCAGAGCCACCGTCGCTCGGGTCCTATATCTCCACTGCAAACCCCGTTGGGCAGGTCTCCTCCAAGATTTACGACGGGCTCCTTGAGTATGACTTCGACCTGAAGCCGCTGCCGAGCCTTGCCGAGTCGTGGACCATCTCCGATGACGGCAAGACGGTGACTTTCCGCTTGCGGTCCGGCGTGAAATTCCATGATGGAAGTCCATTCACCAGCGCTGATGTTCAGTTCACCTTCATGGAGGTGCTGAAGAAGGTTCATCCGCGCGGTATCAATACCTTTGCCGAAGTGACTGCGGTGGAAACGCCAGATCCGCAGACGGTCGTTTTCCGCCTCAACCGGCCTGCTCCCTACATGATGTCGGCGCTCTCTGGCTACGAATCGCCCATCCTGCCACGGCACGTCTTCAGCCAGGGCGATATCCGGACCCACCAGAACGCCAACAGCCCGATCGGTACAGGGCCTTTCAAGTTTGTCGAATGGCGCCGTGGTGAATTTGTCCGTCTTGATCGCAACGCGGATTACTGGAAGCCGGGGCTCCCTTACCTTGACCGTATAGTTGTGCGGTTCATCGGTGACACTGGGACCCGGGCAGCCGCGCTCGAAAAGGGTGAAGCGCACGTGGCGGGCTTCGGCGCGGTACCTTACAACGACGTGAAGAAGCTCGAGAAACTGCCAAACATCCAGATCGTGACCCGTGGTTATGAAATGCTTTCGCCCGTGGTCGAGCTGATGTTCAACACCAAAAAAGCGCCTTTTGACAACGCCAAGGTCCGGCAGGCGATCTCATATGCCATCGACCGAAAGTTTGTGATCGACAATATCTGGTTTGGTTTTGGCAAGCCGACGAGCGGGCCGATCAGCTCGAACTTCGCACCGACAGGGCTCTACAGCGCTAATGTAACGGACTACAATGTGCCAGACGGGGTGGAGCGGGCCAACAGGCTTCTCGATGAGGCGGGCTTCCCGCGCAAGGCAGATGGCACCCGCTTCGAGATCACGCATGATATCACTCCCTACGGCGAGGAGTGGAGGCGCTTCGGCGAGTACACCCAGCAAGCCCTTGCCAAAATCGGGATCAAGGCAAATGTTCGCTACGAAGATGTGGCAACGTGGCTAAAGCGGATCTACACCGACTATGACTACGATATGTCTTCCAACCATCTGTTTAATCTGGCCGATCCGGTACTCGGTGTGCACCGGGGCTTCCATTCACGCTTCGTCCGCCCGGGCACGGTGTTTGTTAACGGTGTGCGCTGGAGCGATCCGCGTTCCGACGATCTGATGGACCGAGCAACCATCGAACCCGATCCGAAGAAGCGGGCCGAGCTTTACGCTGAGGTCCAGAAGATTGTCGTCGATGCGGCACCGCTAGCCTGGACACACGAAATCAGCTTCGCCACCGTCGTCGACAAGCGCTACCGCGATGTCATCATGAGTCCGCTTGGTATGTTCTCATCTTTCGACCGCGCCTGGCGCGAATGAGTGTTGGTACCCGGTATGCCGCCCCTTCGGCGATGCCTCGCTAGGGAGAAAGGTAAAACATGCGCGGCGGTAAACTGATCCGATATATCCTCATGCGATTGCTACAGGCGGTGCCGGTCGTCCTTGGCGTCGTGGTGCTCAACTTCCTGCTGCTTCAGTTGGCACCCGGCGATGCCGCGACTGTGCTTGCTGGTGAGGCCGGTGGTGCACCGCCCGAATATGTCGAGCAGTTGCGGTCCCGGTTTGGTCTGGACAAGCCGGTTCTGGTGCAGCTTGTAGTTTACCTGAAGAATATCCTTCTGCTTGATCTTGGCTTTTCGTTTCGGAACAATGCGCCTGTGCTCGGCTTGATCCTCGACCGCCTCTGGCCGACGCTTCTCCTCATGGGTGCTACCCTGATTGTCTCTGTTGGGGGCGGGGTCACACTTGGCGTGCTTGCCGCCATCTGGGTGCGAACATGGCGCGATCACCTGATCTCGGTCGTTGCAGTGGTCGCCTACGCCACGCCACTGTTCTGGGTCGGCCTGATGCTGATTCTCGTCTTCTCGATTCGACTCGACTGGTTCCCGACCTCAGGTATGGAGGACGTCGTCGCCTTCAACGAAGGCTGGAAGCGGGTCGTCGACATCGCCCATCATCTCGTCCTGCCGACGGTTACGCTCTCCCTCTTTTATCTTGCGCTCTATGCCCGGCTGATGCGAGCTACTGTGCTCGAGCAGCGAGGGGCCGAGTATGCGACCACCGCACGCGCGAAAGGCCTGACGGAGCGAGCAATCACGCTGCGCCATGTGCTGCGCAACGCGCTATTGCCAATCGTGACCATGGCGGGCGTTCAGGTCGGAGCGCTGCTCGGCGGCTCGGTCGTCGTTGAAACCGTGTTCGCCTGGCCGGGGCTTGGGCAACTCGCATTCCAGTCGTTGTTCGCGCGCGACTTCAACCTGCTGCTCGGTATCTTCTTTCTGTCGGCATGCGTGGTGGTGCTCGTGAATCTTGTCGTCGATGTGATCTACGTTCTTCTTGACCCTCGCATCCGGGTGGGGGGTAATACGTGACCAAACCATTCTGGGTCCGTTTCGTCGGCAACCCGCGCGTGGCCTTCGGGCTTATCTGGCTTGCCCTCGTGGTCATCTCAGCACTGGCGGCGCCACTCATCGCCCCTCCCGATCCCTTCGCCATCATTGGCCGACCCTTCGCGCAGCCCTTCGGTGCCTTTAGTCTGGGTACGGATTCGCTCGGCCGCAGTGTGTGGTCTGGCCTCGTTCACGGAGCCCGGACCACGCTTCTCATCGCGGTCGTCGCCACGCTGGGCGCGGTTGTGTTCGGGGGGCTGGTTGGCGCGATATCCGGCTTCTATGGCGGGCGGACAGACGATATTCTGATGCGCGTGACGGAGTTCTTCCAGACCATACCTTCCTTCATCTTTGCTATTCTGCTTGTCGCTATCCTGTCCCCTTCCGCGACAAGCGTCGTCGTGGCCATCGCTACGGTAAGCTGGCCGCCGATCGCACGCATCGTGCGGGGAGAAGTGATGGGCCTGCGTTCGCGCGAGTTCGTGCAGGCTGCGATCACACTGGGAGAGAGTGATCCTGCAATCCTCTTTCGCCAGATCCTACCGAACGCTCTCTCACCGCTCATCGTCACCGGCTCTCTCCTTGTCGCGACTGCGATCCTGACAGAGACGGCGCTCTCGTTTCTAGGGTTAGGCGCGCCAAACCTGATGAGCTGGGGCTTCATGGTCGGCGCGGGGCGCAGCTTCCTGCGTGATGCCTGGTGGCTTGTCGCCATCCCGGGCATTGCAATCCTTTTGACAGTCTTGAGTATCAACCTTGTCGGCGAGGGCCTGAACGATGCCTTGAACCCGCGGCTGCGTACGCCATGACCGGATCATCACGCGTTGCTGACGACCGGTCAACTCACGATGATCTCGTCCTGCAGATTCGCAGTCTGTCTGTCGCGTTGCCTGCCTGGGCGGATCGGTCCCTCGCCGTCAAGGAAGTCTCGCTTACAATTGGAAAAGGGGAGACACTTTGCGTTGTTGGTGAGTCTGGTTCTGGCAAATCGGTCATGGCGCGCGCGATCCTTCGGCTCCTGCCCGGCCCTCACGTGCGCATAGTTGGCGGACAGGTGCTGCTCGAAGGCGAGGACGTGGCGCAAGCCGACGCCCGACGCATGCGCCAAATCCGCAGCGGCAGGATCGCCATGGTGTTCCAGGAGCCCATGGTCGCACTCAATCCACTTATGACAGTCGGTCGGCAGATCGAGGAGATCCTTGAAGTCCATACAGACTTGAGCAGGGCCGCGCGCCGTCGCCGGGTCGTTGCCACGTTTGAGGATGTGCGTCTGCCTGATCCCGAGCGCATCTTCGGGGCCTATCCGCATGAACTCTCCGGCGGCCAGCGCCAACGCGTCATGATTGCCATGAGCCTGGTGCTCGAACCCAAACTCATCATCGCCGACGAGCCGACAACTGCGCTCGATGTGACCACCGAAGCCCAGATCCTTACTCTCCTGAAGGAATTGCAGCAGCGTCATGGCACAGCACTGCTGTTCATCACCCACAATTTCGGCGTCGTTGCCGAGATCGCCGATCGTGTGGCTGTCATGCGTCATGGCGAGGTCGTCGAGTATGGCGATGCTGACGAGGTATTGATCCGACCGAAACATCCCTACACGCGCTCCCTGATCGACGCTGTTCCGAGCCTTGTGCCACGAAAGCGTGTTAGCGAGCCGGAGAAGGCCCCAGCCGAGCCGATTCTCACGGTACGTGGCCTTGAAAAGACCTATGGCGGGCGCACCACAAGCTTACAGTGGTTGGCGCGTTTGGTGCCTCGCCTTAGTCGCGGCAGTCGCGGTGCCGTTCATGCCATCAATCACATCGATCTCGATATCATTCGTGGCAGTGCCGTCGCGCTTGTTGGCGAGTCGGGGTCAGGGAAGTCGACTCTGGCACGCTGTCTGATTGGTCTCGAACGGGCCGATGCCGGATCGGTCACTGTCGCCGGAACCGAGATCGTCGGGTTGAACCGCCGCGCATGGCGACCTCTGCGATCTCGAATTCAGATGGTGTTCCAAGATCCCTTCGCTTCTCTTAATCCGCGTACGAAGGTCGGAGACATTATCGCTCGCGGCGCAATTCTCCAGGGTGAGGGGGCCAGTGCTGCAATGGCACAAGCCCACAAGCTTCTGGAGCTTGTCGGGCTTGAGGCACGGGCCGCCGAGCGCTATCCGAACGAGTTTTCTGGCGGTCAGCGCCAACGCATTGGAATCGCCCGCGCGCTCGCTGTGAAGCCCGATATCCTGATAGCCGACGAGCCGGTCTCGGCGCTCGATGTCTCCGTCCAGAAACAGGTCCTCGACCTCCTCGACGACCTGCGCCGTCGCTTTGGTCTCACGATGCTGTTCATCACGCACGATCTTCGTGTCGCTGCCCACGTCTGCGAGGAGATTGTGGTCTTGAAGAATGGACGCATTGTGGAACGCGGGGCTACGGCAGATATTTTTGCTGATCCTCAACACGACTATACAAGAACGCTACTCGCCTCAGTCCCTGGCCGTGACTGGCAAATCCAGTTGGGCGGTAAGACGCCTATTGTCGCGAAGTGACTCTGTATATATCCCCATCTTCTCCAATCCCACATGTCCCACACAACCCACCATTGCAACGCTAACAATCCCATCCTTGATCGGCAGTCACAATGGAGAAGTGCGTCACTCCGCTAGAGGTAATCCCGTTCTGCGATCAGGCCATTGAGCTCATAGTAGGGGAAGAATGGGAACCCAGCTTTGGCGAAGATATCGCTGATCTCGTCCTTGCGGGCGGGCGTGGGACTGCGGTTTGACGCCCGCTTGATTTCACCGACATGCCACAGGCCGAAACTGCGTTGCCGGTTCAGACCTGCGATGCATGGCTCCTTGCCCTCGATGCGGTAGTAGGCCTGCTCTCCGGCGATGGCAGCTGTAACCATCTCCACCGATTTAAGACAGTTCCTCATGCGCAGACCGAGTGCGCGCAGGTCAGCCACTGTGGTGACAGGCACGATCATGTCTGTGCCGGGCCATGGTGGGGGCGGGAGAGGGAGTGGCTCCAGCAAGCGCTCCACCAGCTTCTTCAGGGCGAAGTCAGTCTCGACCGCATTCATGCGTTCCATGATCTGCCGTGCAGTGAGATCGGTCCTGAGCTTGGCAAGCCCTGCAAAGATGAAGCGCAGGATATCGGGCTTCCAGCGTCCCAGCAGGTTGGGGTTGAAGCAGGCAATCTCGTCATCGCCGACATCGGCCAGGTTGTGGATGGCGGTGCGGGTGACGTGCGTCATCCGCGCCAGTGTCTGGCGTCGCAGGGGATCGGCCAGAAGGCGGGCAAGGACGACATAGCTTGCTTCATCAAAGACGAACTTGCCACAGCGGCTGAGGACATGGGGGGCACCCAGATCAACGCCCCAGAGATCCTCAAGCAGATCACGGCGCGGTGTGGCGGCAATGCGTGTTGCCAGTTCATGCAATGGAGGCGCGGACTTTGGGTGTTCGTGCAGGGCCGCAATGCATAGGCAGATGTAGTGCCGGGTGGCGACGGGGGCTTCGGTGGCCAGAGCCAGAACGCGGGGTTCAAGTGTTGCCATGGCGGCGACGATGCGCCCGGCCCAGTCATAGTCGATCTTCTTCGCCCTGAGGACGGCGCGGACGGCAGCAGGGATCATTGCGTGGATCACGGTCATGGCAGAACTCCGGATGGTGGGGGGTGGGGCTGGAATCAATGGTTCAGGGAGCGCAGCTTTGCGCCGGGGGCAGGCTGCAAGGCTGTGCATCCCGCACAAAGGGTGCGGTCAGTACTCGGCTGCCAGCATGATGGTGAGCACGCGTGTGGTGACAGAGGGGTCAGCGGGATTGTCCGATCCCATCAGACAGTGCAGGTCGTAGTAGTCGATCTTGAAGAAGACAGTCTCTCCCCCGCATTCGAAGCTGCCAAAGTCGTGCTCGCCGTAAGGATCGTTGTCCGTGGTGAAGCGATCGAAACTGCGAACGCCGAGCAGGATCGTAGCTTGGACCACTGGGTCGAGCCCCAGTATGCCTTGGGTGAGCAGGACCTGACCGCCCGTAAATGACTGTCGGAAGGTATCATTCAGCCTGCAGATCGTGGCAGCGCGCGCGATTGCTCCGTCTTTAGGGGGTTGATGACTGCTCTGCCCGTTCACTGAGACGTTGCTGGTGTGGTGGCCGCTTGTGGGACCTATGGCCAATGCTTCAGAGGGTTCAGATCGATTGTTCATGATACGTTCCTTTTGGTGTGAGATTTGGGTTGAGTGGACGGGTCAATGAGAACCAGTCGTGGGGAGAAAGAGCGCCGGATCGATGTGGACCACCGGTTGGATCAGCGGTTAGGCCGGACCCGAGTGATTGAACCGGAAGAGCCGGATGAGCGCGACCGGTTCGCCGTCGTTGCCTGCGAGTGTGAACCCATCGACAGGGTGATGCTTGCGGGCCAGTCGGCGTGGACCATCGAAGAGGTGGGAGGCCGGAACGCCGGATGCAGCGAGCGGAGAGCCGCGTATGCTTGCCGGCAACCCGTGGGCAAAATGCGCCGCACCAATGATCGGGCCTCCATGAATGGCGGCGCAAGCTCCGGCGATGCCGTGTCGCTGCCAGTACCCATCCTGTCCCGGCCGCAAGAACAGATGCAGTGGGACAAGTCCAAGATCGGGGGGATGGGCATCGAGCATGGCGAGCCAGCGTCTGAGATGGTGATCCTTCTCTGCCCGTGTTGGTGCGCGGTACTTGCCCCTCTTGTCCCGGATCAATCGGATGGCGGCTGTGTTGAACTGGTAGCGCCTATAAAGAAGGCGAAGGCCAAAGGCATCGTAGCAGCACAACAAGATGGCTCGGCGCCCGTTGCGCAGCACAAGCATGCGTCTGGGTTGGTCGGTATCGTTCGGATGAACCCAGAATACGGGTGTTCGAACCCATTCTGTTCTGCCGTCAGACCCAGTCTCACGGACCTCCCAGCCACTGGTCTCCACTGCCACGGGAAAAGCTTTGCGGGCGAAGGCGACAATCTCCCCGTCCTGCCATGCGAAGGTCAGTTCATCGCCGCCAAGCCCTGCTGATACTGGATTGCTATCGATCCCACTGACCAGTGCAGCCCCGGGCCATGCCACGGACAATGACAGGGATGCCCGGCGCAGGGCCTCGCCTGCGCTGTCGCGCTGCATCAACCTGGCCCATGCCGTATGAGGCTTTGTGCCGATGGCATGCCCGATGCGGAAATACCCCCTGGGAAACACCACGGCATCGACCGATGGCCAGTCCGGGGCTTTGTCAGTCAGCGCCATGACGATGCGATTGAGCAATGCGATACGCCGGGATGTGACGGGTGCTGGATGGCTATGACGCCCCCGGATACATACGGTCACAACGTGGGTGGTGTTTGCGGCGGACGAAACAGCTTCTTCCGGCTGCATCGCCTCTTGCCTCGCCTCCTGCGTCGTCTCCTGTCTCGTCTCTTGCCCCGCCTCTTGCATCTTCTCCTGACGGGCTGACAGCGGCCTCGTGCGGCCTGAGCCTGCTTGAACATGTTGGGGCGTGCGCAATCGCTCATGATACGCGATCATGGTGGAACTCCTTGGGTTGGTGAGTGGGAGAATTGGAAAGGATCGCCAGGCGCAGGGGATAGTGCCCCCAACACTGGCGGGTCAGATCAAAGACACGAGCTTCCGCTGTGCTGCCGTATCGCCATCAATGTACGCCTGCGTGGTCTCTATCGACCGATGGCCCGCAAGCATCTGCACATCACGCAAAGACGCACCGGCCTTGTGGGCGCGCCGCGCGGCGTTGGTGATGAAGGTCCGCCGCCCTGAGTGCGATGAGCATCCCGCGAGGTGAAGCGCGGCGTAGAGCATCACGAACCAGTTGACGATGCTGTTGGCCCGCATGGCACCGCCCTTGGCCGAGCAGATGACGGGGCATGTGGTGGAGCGATCGGCTGGCTTCGTTCGCCGGTAAAGACGCGTCAAAGCCTGACGCAGCTCAGGATGAAGCGGTATGCGACGTCCCGAACCCTTCTTGGCGATGCATGACCGGACGTCCAGCGTGGCGCTGATCCTGCCGTCATGGTCCAGAGCCATACCCCAGGTCAGTCTGGCAATCTCTCCCGCTCGCAACCCCGCCCGGATCGAGAGCAGCACAATCACACGGTCGCGCACAGCATCTGGGTGACGGCTGACATGAGCCAGTGCGCGTTTTTGAGCTTTGGCAGAAAGGATTTTGGCCTGACGTCCGAGCATGGTGATGGCTCCAGCTTGTGTGACGGGATGGCGTGATGAGAGAGAGAGCGATGGAGATCTGAGGGGTAGCGAAGCGAGAGACTGGCTGAGCCGCCCGCGCAGGCAGAGTCTTGCTGGGCAGCCAACGGAGAGGCCGAACAGCGCAGCAAGCCTCAACCAGTCCCGCAGATCATCGCTTGGCCGTTGACCTTATAAAACGCATCATTCCCGTAGCGGCATCACCGCCAGCTGATCCCGCTTGCGCATAATCCTGGGGTATGTCGGTGGTTCGTCCCGCCATGCCAGCACGACGGTTGTGGCTGTCTCAACACTTTTGACAACAGCAGGCCAGTAACCCGAGATATCGCCCGAGCGTTCAATCTCCGGTGCCAGCACAACATCACCGGGCTTGAGCGATGCAAGCAGATCTGAGCTCCCGACACCCACCGGACCCACCAAATCCACCCTATCCATCGTACCCACAGAAACCGCCAAATCCACCGCATCCACCGTACCAGCTGGGTCCACGGATGATTGCTTCACATCAGGTTGCACTTTGGGCCGTTGCCCCATGGTGCCATGTGCAAGCGCCAGGGGCTTTCCGCTGTCCTGCGCTGCGTGTTCCTCCGGAAAGACCACTGGCAGGCCAACGGGGGATGATGTGGATAACGCTTGAGCATGAACATCTAGAGACGACTCACCGGCGACCACATCGCTAATGACGGTGTCGTCCGAGCTGACCAACTTTTTGGTCAAACCTGCATCCCGATCGATGTCATCTTCGCGCTGCTCTTCAGCGCACAGATCAGCTTGCGGCGCTTGTCCGCCATCTGACGCTGTCTCGTCGTCATGGATGATATGCTGCACTTCCGCACTGGCTGCGGGGAATCCGCCCTTGTCCTGTTGTGCCGCCATCTCCAGCAAGCGAACATGATGATCGCGATGGAGCGGACCCAGCTTTACGACGCCCTTCTTGCCGACATGGCCTTTTGCAACCATGTGCCAGACTTCGGGCAATAACCCGGCGACAGAGAGCAGTTGCAGCCGCTGTTGGGCAGCTGCTGTAATGACAGCAGCGCTGTCGCCCTCACCAAACCATCCCGCCTGGAATGTGTCGCCCTTGCCAGGTCCAAACAGGATCATGGTGACCCGCTGTTGTGATGTGTCTTGTTGATCAGTCATGATGTGCCTCGTGAGTCAGCGACCGGCCGTCCGCCAACCGGACAGCGCAGTCAAAAGCCAAAGAAAAGTAATGGGGGGGGGTGATCGTGGCCCGCAGTTCAGTGTCGTATGAGCACGAGAGCTATGATCATACATCAATATATAGGAATATAATCGTTTGTCAAGTGCGGGCAAATTGGCGGGGGCAATCCACCGGGTGGCGGACGACGCAAAGCACATGCAATTTGCCTTTGCACAGATCAGCAGTTCACCATGAAGGCAGGTGCTGACAACAGTGAGTTTGAGCGTTTCACGCGCGTGCGTAGCACGAAAAAGCATTTGTATGTTGATTTGTATAATGAAAAACTAGGGGTAAATAATACTCAATAAAATCAATGATTTATCAAAGGAATTGGCGGAGAGAGAGGGATTCGAACCCTCGGTAGAGTTACCCCTACACACGCTTTCCAAGCGGGCGCCTTAAGCCACTCGGCCATCTCTCCGTCGGTGGCGCTTATGGGGTTGGTGGCTTTCAATTGCAAGCGCTGATCGCTATCTCTGCATCTTGTCAGTCGAGTTCAGAAAAGCATCACATGCTTCGGTCCCTTGTCCGCAATCTCGGTTTTGTCGCCCTCGCCGCTGCCATGGTGGTTGGTATCATTGATGGGGCGCGCGGCCTTGCCGATGGTGCTCCGGGCCTGACGTCACTTGCAATGAGCGGACATTGGCTTTTTCCGCGCCAGTTTCCCACGATTGAGGCGGTGATCATCCAGCACGTGCATCCCTTGCTCTTGAACGTTTTGCTGCTACCGACGCTGCTGGTGATGTTCGCAATGGGGACAGCGCTGCTCATCGCTGGCAGGCCGAAACATGCCCCAATCGTCGCGCCGGAGTAAGTATCTTCAGGTGATCTCGATGCCAGGTTTTGCCGTCAGCGCGCCGATATCGGTTGCTTGGGAATAGCCCGCCGCACGCAATGCCGCCAGCGCATCTCTCGCGCCAGCCGCAGGCACAGCCGCCAGCAAGCCACCTGCCGTTTGCGGATCGAACAGGATGGTGAGCAGCACCTCGCTTATGCCTGCGGGATCAGAGAGGTGGCGGATCAGCCGACGGTTCTCGGTCAGGAGACTGGATGCAAAACCTCGCTCCGCGAGCGCCTTGACGCCCCGGCACAACGGCAGGCTTTCCGAAGTCAGCATCGCACCAATCCCCCGCTCCATCATCTCTGCCAGATGCCCCGCGAGGCCAAAGCCACTCACATCAGTCATGCCTCGCGCTCCATGGTCGCGCAGGATACGACTGGCCGCCGCATTTGAAACCAGCATCTCCTTCAGCATCGCCTCCACAGCTGCAGCCGGGGCAGACGCCCGCATATCTGCCGCGAAGACTATGCCGGAACCCAGCGCCTTGGTCAGGATCAGCCGGTCACCCACCTTGCCGCCCGGCTTGGCAATGGCGGGAGCTTCCAGCCGACCGCTGACGGCAAGGCCCAGTGCCAGCGCCTCGCCCTCACTGCTGTGGCCGCCCACAAGCGGACATGATGCCTCATCAAGCGTTGCCCTGGCACCTGCAAGCAGCTGGAACAGCTCCTCCGAGACCTTGTCGGACGGCCCAAACGGCAGCGTCGCAAGCGCCAGCGCATGATGCGGCTTTGCGCCCATGGCATGGATGTCATTCAGCGCATGATTGGCCGCGATGCGCCCGAAGACATAGGCGTCCTCAATGAAGGCCCGGAACTGGTCGACCGACTGCACCAGCAATGCCCCCTTACCCCAGCGGATCACAGCGGCATCATCCGGGGCATCGAGCCCGATGGCAATGTCTGCACTGGTCACTGGCACCGGTAGTCGAGCCAGTGCCGCCGCCAGCGGGTCGGGCCCTACCTTCGCCGCACATCCCCCGCAGCGCATGTCAACGCTTTCGTCAGAAGGATCAGCATCAGCAACCTTGAACATCGCCATGAAGGCCCGATCGATGCGGTCCTTCCAGCGCCAGACCCAACCGCCTTCCACCGCCAGAAACCGGCCCCGCCCCGCAATGGCGGTTTCTTTGCCCGTGCGCAGGATGGTGAGAAAATCGCGCTGCGGCTTGTAGATCGTAAGAGCTTCCCCTCGCGCCGCCGCCATCAGGTTGCGCGCGAGGAACGGCCCTTGCCGCACCGCAAAGACCCCGGCGCGCGGACGCGGATCATGTAGCATTGTGGCGCAATCACCGGCGGCGAAGGTGGCATCATCATCCATGCTCTGCAGCGTTGGACGAACGGCAATGCCGCCATTGTCGGCCTTGGTGAGATCAACCGCTGTCAGCCACTCCGGCAATCTGGCGCTGGTCGAAACGAAGGGAACATCCGTCACGATGCGCCGCCCGCTGGCCAGCAGGACAGCTCCCGCTTCGAGGCCTACAGCCCTGTCGCCTTCGACTATGGAGATCGAATGGGACTCAAGGGCATGCCGGGCGCGCGTGCGCAAGCCCGCATTCAACGATGGTGCAAGGCCGCTACCTGCAATCAATGTGATCTCGGAAGGAAACCGCGCCAACCGCCTGTTGCGGTCAGCCAGTGCTATCGCCAGCTCGATCCCCGCCGGGCCACCACCGATGACCGCGAGTTTGGCTGGACGGGGGAAGCTGCGGACAGCAGCCTCGGCCCGTTCCAGCCGCTCGAGAATGCCCGCGATGGGCTTGACCGGCACGGCATAGCTGGCAGCCCCCGTAATGCCGGACAGATCAGGCGTGATTCCGACATTGATCGACAGCCAGTCATAGGCGACGGGTGGACGATCTTTTAGCAAGACCTGCTTTCTCGCCCGGTCAATCCCGGTTGCCCTGGCATGGATCAGCCGACAGCCCGTCGCGCGCGCCAGACGCGCCACATCGATATGGATATCGTCCGCCGTGTAATCCCCTGCGATGCAACCCGGCAGCATGCCGGAATAGGGTGCCTGAAGCCGGTCGGTGATCACCGTGACGCGCACGCCCGGGACCGGGTCCATGCCAAAGGCGCGGATAACCTGCACATGGGCATGTCCCGCGCCCAGCAGCACGATATCCGTCGTAATCGGGCCTGCCTGCCGCTGCATCATGCCGCTGATTTCAGCCACTCCGCGAGAGCCTGCTGGTCACCCTTGGCGAGATGCAGCCCCAGCTTCGACCTCCGCCACAAGATATCCTCGGCTGTCACAGCCCATTCCTGATCCATCATGTAGCGAACCTCCGCTTCCGACAGCACGCCGAACCAGCGGCCAAGATCCGCTGCCGCTTTGGCCTGCCCCAGAAACACACGCGCCTTGGTGCCGTAGCTCCCGGCGAGGCGTGCGGCGTCCGCGTCCGACAAAAAGGGATGATCGCGCCGCAATTCAGCCGCCAGCGCCGCACGCCCGTCCGTCGGGAAATCACCACCGGGCAATGATTCTGTCGCGGTCCAGCCCTTCTTGGTCGCACTGTTGCCCGGCAAGTGCTTAGCCAGCCGGTCAAATACCGATTCCGCAAGTTTCCGATAGGTCGTGATCTTGCCGCCAAAAATCGAGAGTTGCGGTGCCAAACCAGGTGTTTCATCAACCTCGAAGACATAATCACGCGTTGCCGCCTTGGCTTCGCTGGCCCCGTCATCATAGAGCGGGCGCACACCGGAATAGGCCCAGACCATGTCATCTTTGACGATAGGCCTGGTGAAATACTCGCTCGCAGCAGCGCAGAGATAATCAATCTCGGGCTCCGTAATTGCGACTTTGGCGGGATCACCCTCGTAATCCTGGTCTGTTGTGCCGATCAGAGTGAACTCCCCCTCGTAGGGAATGGCGAAAATGATGCGTCCGTCTGCGTTCTGGAAAATGTAGCAGCGGTCGTGCTCGAACAGCTTGCGCACCACGATATGCGAGCCCTGCACCAGCCGCACCTTTGCTTCGCCGTTGGACCGCATGGCACCGGTCAGCACATTGGCCACCCACGGTCCGGCAGCATTGATCAGCACCTTGCCGCGCACAACCTCCTGCTTGCCGGTATCGATATGCTCGACGGTCAACGTCCAGCCATCAGCTTCTCGCGTGGCTGACACGGCCTTTGTGCGCGTGCTGATCGAGGCACCCCGGTCGGCGGCGTCGCGGGCATTGAGCACGACCAGCCGCGCATCGTTCACCCAGCAATCGGAATATTCAAACCCTTTGGAATAGAGCCCCTGTTTCAGCGGCTTGCCCACCGTGTCAGTCGTGAGATCCAGTGTGCGCGTCGCCGGAAGTTTTTTTCGCCCGCCGATATAATCGTAAAGGAATAGTCCGAGCCGTAGCAGCCATGCCGGGCGCAGGCCCTTGTGATGGGGCAGAACGAACCGCAGGGGATGCACGATATGGGGTGCGATCGACCAGATCACCTCACGTTCCATCAGGGCTTTGCGCACCAGACCGAACTCGTAATATTCGAGATAGCGCAAGCCGCCATGGATGAGCTTCGTCGACCAGGATGACGTACCGCTGGCCAGATCGTTCATTTCGCAGAGATAAACGGATAGCCCACGACCCGCCGCATCGCGCGCAATGCCACAACCGTTGATCCCGCCCCCGATGATAAGAATGTCTTGCATACCGCTCATGAAGAAATATCTACCTCGATTTGCTGTTCTGGATACGCGTTTTCGGAGTGATTGAAAGCCCCCCGAAAGCGGATCAGGTTGACATCGCTCAAGCGGCGGGGTCCAGAAGCAGTCCAGAGATCAAATAACCGGAACCTTGCTATGCCCGTGATCACGAACATCGAAGACCTGCGTATTCTGGCCGAAAAGCGTGTGCCTCGCATGTTCTATGACTATGCGGACTCAGGCTCGTGGACCGAATCCACCTACCGCGCCAATGAATCAGATTTCGCCGCGATCAAGCTTCGCCAGCGCGTAGCCGTGAACATCGAGAAGCGCTCGGTGCGGACCCAGATGTTGGGAAGTGACGTGGCCATGCCGGTGGCCCTGGCCCCGACCGGCATGACCGGCATGCAGCACGCTGACGGTGAAATCCTCGCGGCGAAGGCAGCGGAAGCCTTTGGTGTGCCGTTCTGCCTGTCCACCATGAGCATCTGTTCCATCGAGGATATCGCTGAAAACACCAAGAAGCCATTCTGGTTCCAGCTCTATGTGATGCGCGACCGTGATTTCGTGGGGCGCCTGATCGACCGCGCCAAGGCTGCGGGTTGCTCGGCGCTTGTGGTGACGCTTGATCTGCAGGTTCTCGGCCAGCGCCACAAGGACATCCGCAATGGCTTGTCGGCGCCGCCCAAGCTGACCATCCCCAATATCCTGAACATGATGACCAAGCCGCAATGGTGCCTGGGCATGCTGGGTACCAAGCGGCGCGAGTTCCGCAACATCGTTGGTCATGTGAAGGGCATCGAGAACATGGCCTCGCTCTCGGCCTGGACCGCGCAGCAGTTCGATCCGAGCCTCAGCTGGGAAGACCTGAGCTGGATCAAGGAGCGTTGGGGCGGCAAGATCGTGCTCAAGGGCATTCTGGATGCAGAAGATGCCAAACTGGCCGTAAAACATGGCGCGGATGCCATCATCGTCTCCAATCATGGCGGTCGCCAGCTCGACGGTGCACCCTCGTCCATCGCGGCTCTTCCCGCCATTGCCGAAGCGCTGGCTGGCAGCAAGACCGAGGTCTGGATGGATGGCGGTATCCGCAGCGGGCAGGACGTGCTCAAGGCCGTGGCACTGGGCGCGAAGGGCACCATGATAGGCCGCGCCTTCCTTTATGGGCTTGGTGCCATGGGCCAGGAGGGCGTCACCAAAGTGTTGGAGATCATCCACAAGGAGCTGGACATCACGATGGCATTCTGCGGCAGGACGGATATCAAACAGGTGGATCGCTCCATCATGCTGTGAAGCTGATCCACCTTGCACTTCGTGGGCTAACATGTTTCCCATCGGGTTATGGATCAACAAGTAAAATTGCCAAAACGCGATATCCTGATCAGCGAAGTCGGCCCCCGTGACGGCTTGCAGAGCATCAATCGCACGATGGCGACCGATGCCAAGCTGTGCTGGATTGCGGCACTTGCACAGGCAGGTCTGGCCGAAATCGAGGTTGGTTCTTTCGTTTCACCAAAGCTGCTGCCGCAAATGGCTGATGCCGCCGACGTGGTGCAGGGTTCTCTCGCAATGGGTGGTTTTTGCGTCGCTGTCCTGGTCCCCAATCTCAAAGGCGCGGAGCGGGCCATATCAGCCGGTGCCCAGAAGATCAGCCTGCCTGTCTCGGCCTCGCGCCTGCATAGCCTTTCCAACATCAACATGACGCCGGAACAGGCGGTGGAGCAGGTGGCTGCGGTGGTACGATTGCGGAACAGCCTCCCCGGCCCACTCCGGACTGAGATCGAGGCGGGGATATCCACCGCGTTCGGCTGCACCATGGAAGGGCAGGTCTCGGAGAATTGGGTGATCGAACTGGCGGTAACACTGGCGAAAACAGGGGTCGATTCAATCAATCTTGCGGATACCACCGGCATGGGCAACCCGGCGCAGGTGAAGCGCCTGTTCACGCGGCTGAAACAAGCCTTGGGCAACAAGGCGGGAGCCGCACATTTCCACAACACGCGCGGTCAGGGACTCGCCAATGTCGTCGCGGCGCTTGATGCGGGCGTGACCACCTTCGACTCTTCGCTGGGCGGCCTCGGCGGCTGCCCCTATGCGCCCGGTGCCACAGGCAACATCGTCACGGAGGATCTGGTTTTCCTGCTGGAAGGCATGGGCTTGCGCACCGGCATCGACATGAACCGGCTGATCGCCGCGCGTGACAGCGTTCTCGCGGGCCTGCCGGGCGAGACGCTCTACGGTCACATGCATGAGGTGGGCTATCCAAGAGGATTCCTGCCCTCTGGAGCCGCTGCATGAGCGGCCCGCAACCCCTCGCGGGGATCAAGGTCGTCGAGTTCTCTCATATGGTGATGGGCCCAAGCTGCGGCCTCATCCTCGGTGATCTCGGCGCAGACGTGGTCAAGGTCGAGCCGGTGCCGGACGGCGACAACACACGCAGGTTGGCGGGGTCCGGCGCAGGCTTTTTCGCTGCCATGAACCGCAACAAGCGCAGCGTGGCGCTTGATCTGAAATCAGCCGACGGCATGGCCTTCGCGCGCAAGCTGATCCGCGAGGCCGATGTGGTTCTGGAAAACTTCCGGCCAGGCGCGCTGGATGCCATGGGTCTGGGCTACGAGACGCTGAAAGCCGACAATGCGAGGCTGATCTATTGCTCGCTCAAGGGCTTCCTTGCGGGACCCTACGAAAAGCGCACCGCACTGGACGAAGTGGTGCAGATGATGGGCGGTCTCGCCTATATGACCGGCCCCCCGGGCCGGCCGCTGAGGGCCGGAGCCTCGGTCAATGACATCATGGGTGGCATGTTCGGCGTGATCGGTATTCTGGCCGCGCTGAACGAGCGCCACGCAACCGGACTCGGCCAGCACATCACCAGCGGCCTGTTCGAGAACAACATGTTCCTCGTGTCGCAACACATGCTGCAATATGCCGTCACCGGAAAGCCCGCCAACCCGATGCCGGAACGGCTGGCGGCTTGGGCGGTCTATGATGTCTTCGATACATCCGATGGCAGCCAGGTCTTCGTTGGCGTCGTCAGCGATAGCCAGTGGCGGACATTCTGCGAGGCCTTCGATCTGCCCGATCTCGTGGACGCGCCGGGCCTTGGTTCCAACCGCGAGCGCGTACTGCAACGGGACCAGTTCCTGCCCCGGCTGCGGCAGCTGTTCGCGGGGCGGACCAAGGCGGATATTCTGGCGGAATGCGAACGCATCGGCCTGCCCTTCGCGCCGATCACCAAGCCGCATGAGCTCTTCGATGACCCCCATCTCAACCATCCCGGCGCGATGGTGACGGTAACGCTGGACAACGGCAGGACCACGCCGGTTCCGGCCTTGCCGCTATCCATGGGTGGCGAGCGGCTCGGCCTGAGGCGCGACCTGCCAAAGCCGGGAGAACATGGCGCGGATGTGGCGCGGGAGCTTGGTCTTGACGAGGAGACCATTGCGGCGCTGATCGCGCGTGGCGTGCTGGGCGCTTTAGATAGCAAGCACTGAGCCAGTTACTGCGGCAGGAAGCCCAACACTTTCAACGGCTCGGCATTGTGGGTGGCTATGCCGGTATCCATCATCTCTTTCGCCGAGAGCACCCGGATCTGGCTATGCGGCGTCGCCAGCGTGATCTCGGTGAAGCGGCGGTTGATGCCCATGCTGGCGAGATGCTCGGGCACACCGCGGTTGGCAACCTCTGGCGGCGCATCCACGGTGCGGCTTTTCTGCGAGATGACGCGTTCCGAAATGATCTCACGCCCGCTTTCGCCAATCTGATCACCGGAACGGCGATAGACGCGTTCGATCACCCTTTCCGTCTCGGATTCCGCCATGGAATGCACGCCGATGCGGGCGTTCCCCATGATGATTCGACGCATGCCACCGGCCAGAACAAGCGTGCAGGCCGAGGAGCAGATCGTCTGGTCAAAGCTCACGCTGCGCATCGGCGGTTTGCCTTTCTGCTCGGCGACGCAGGCGGAATCACCGGTTTGGCAGATCGCTCCGGGAACGACACGCGCCACGGCGACATCCAGCCCCAGAGTCCGGATCGCCCGGCCCATGGCCATAGCCGCGTCGACATTGCCGCCGGATGAATTGATGACGACAGGTGGTCGCTGTCCGTTCAGACCATCCAGCAGCCTGCGCAATTTACGGTCGGAATCCGGCTGCACCACGCCCTGCGCGGAGATGAACTCGGGGCAATAGGGATCACAGCCGGGCAGCGCCATCCGCACGAGTGCGATGGTCATGGGCTGGTCCTGCTGTGCCAGCAAGGGCGTCGCTGAAACCAGGCTGGCGAAAAGCATCAGGGCAGAACGGTACATCACGATTCCCGGAGTTTAAGGGTTCGCTACAAGCAACGAAGCCACAGGATGACGGCTCGCACAAGCCCAGCGTCCTTGCCAGGTTCAGGCGGAGTTTCAACGGCACGGAAGATTGCACCGTCACACTGTCTGCACAGCGTGGGGGCGAGATAGACGGATTATCGTGGCCAGAAGATGAATATGGGTGTCAGGAAAATGAACAGGGCAAAAAAATGCCCGGCGCAAGGCCGGGCAAAATGTTTCAATTGTTGAGCGAAAGCCTCAGCTCGCCAGCGCTTCCTTCTGCTTGCTGAAGCGCTTGCGGTCGTTGAGATCGAGGTACGTCTTGCGGATGCGGATCGATTTCGGTGTCACTTCCACCAGTTCGTCATCCTGAATCCAGGCCAGCGCCTTTTCAAGCGTCATGCGGATTGGCGGCGTCAGGCGCACGGCCTCGTCCTTGCCGGCGGCACGGACGTTGGTGAGCTTCTTGCCCTTCAGGATATTGACCTCAAGATCGTTGTCGCGGTTATGGATGCCGATGATCATGCCCTGATAGACCTTCCAGCCCGGCTCTATCATCATCGCGCCGCGATCCTCGAGGTTCCACATGGCATAGGCCACGGCCTCACCCGCATCATTCGAGATGAGAACACCGTTGTTACGGCCCGCCATTTCGCCCTTGTAGGGCTCATAGGCGTGAAACAGCCGGTTCATCACCGCCGTGCCGCGCGTGTCGGTCAGCAGCTCCGACTGATAGCCGATCAGGCCACGGGTCGGTGCATGGAAGACCAGACGCAGGCGGTTGCCACCCGAGGGCTTCATTTCCAGCATGTCGGCCTTGCGTTCCGACATCTTCTGGATGACCACGCCGGAATATTCCTCATCCACGTCGATGAGAACTTCCTCGATGGGCTCCAGCGTCTGTCCCGTCGCGTCATCCTTCTTCATCACAACGCGCGGACGCGACATGGCGATTTCGAAGCCTTCGCGGCGCATCGTCTCGATCAGGATGGCGAGCTGCAATTCACCGCGTCCAGACACGTGGAAAGCGTCCTTGTCGGTGCTTTCCTCGATCTTCAGCGTGACGTTGCCTTCTGCTTCCTTGAGCAGACGGTCGCGGATGACGCGGCTCGTCACCTTGTCGCCTTCGGTGCCCGCCAGCGGGCTGTCGTTGACGATGAAGCTCATGGTCACGGTGGGCGGATCGATGGGCTGGGCCTTCATCGCCTCGGTAATTTCCGGCGCACAGAACGTGTCCGCCACTGAACCCTTGGACAGGCCTGCGATGGCGACGATATCGCCCGCAACCGCCTCATCGATGGGCTGGCGCTCGACGCCACGGAAGGCGAGAATCTTGGAAATGCGACCGGTCTCGACCACGGAGCCATCCTGCCCCAGCACCTTGATCGACTGGTTTGGCTTGATCGAGCCTGATGTGACACGCCCTGTGATCATTCGGCCGAGGAACGGATTGGCTTCCAGCAGCGTACCGATCATGCGGAAGGCACCGGGTTCGGTCTTGGCCAGCGGTACGTGCTTCAGCACCAGATCGAACAGTGGCGCGAGGCCTTGGTCCTTCGGGCCTTCAGCGGCGACATTCATCCACCCCTCGCGGCCTGAGCCGTAGAGGATCGGGAAATCGAGCTGGTCATCGTTGGCATCGAGTGCTGCAAAAAGGTCGAATACCTCGTTGATCACCTCGACATGGCGCGCATCCGGGCGATCCACCTTGTTGATCGCGACGATGGGGCGCAGGCCGAGCTTCAGCGCCTTGCCGACCACGAATTTCGTTTGTGGCATCGGACCTTCGGCGGCGTCGACCAGCACAATGGCCGAGTCCACCATGTTGAGGATGCGCTCCACCTCACCGCCGAAATCGGCATGACCCGGCGTATCGACGATGTTGATGCGCGTGCCCTTCCACTCGACGGAGGTGCATTTCGCCATGATGGTGATGCCGCGCTCCTTTTCGAGATCGTTAGAATCCATCACGCGCTCGATGATCCGCGCGTTCTCTCGGAACGAACCGGACTGGCCCAGAAGCTTGTCCACCAGCGTCGTCTTGCCGTGATCGACGTGCGCGATGATGGCTATATTGCGAATTTCCATCGAAAAGTGTCCTGAAACGGGGTGTCTTGAAAGACAGAAAGCGATCGGCGGCAAAACCGGCGATCGCTCGATTGTGCGGCGCGATATCACGGTTGGGTCGCGGCGGCAACACAACTCAACGGATGGCAGCCCTGTTGGTGTTGCGGAGCAGGTCGCAGATCAGAAAGCGACGAGGATTTTGCCGAAGACTTTCCGGCTTTCTAGCCGCTCGATCCCCTTTTCCAGTTCCGCCACCGGAAAGATTGTGTCGATCACCGGCGTGATGCCCGCCGCCATCTTGTCCAGGCTCTGGCCGATATTCTCGATGCGGCAGCCGAACGAGCCGAAAATGCGATATTGCTGCTGAAACAGCTGCATCAGGTTCATGGTGACACTGACGCCTGAGGTGGAACCGCAGGTCACGAGGCGGCCACCCTTCTTCATCGACAGCAGCGAGCCGTTCCAGGTGTCTGCGCCCACATGCTCGAAGACGACATCCACACCGACCCTTGGCGTGTTGCGCTTGGTCCACTGGCGAAGCTCGCCCTCGAAGCGCTCGGTCCGGTAGTTGATGACGTGATCCGCCCCTAGCGCCTTTGCTTTCGCGCCTTTTTCGTCATCTCCCACAGTGGTGATCACGGTGCAGCCGATGGCCTTGGCCATCTTGATCGCGACGGTGCCGATGCCCGAACCGCCGGCGTGCACCAGCACGGTTTCGCCCGGCAGAAGCTTAGCGTTGTCGAAAAGCATATGCTGTGTCGTTCCAAAGGCTATGCCCGCACAGGCCGCATTAGCCTGTTCCACTGCATCGGGGACCTTGACGACAAGGCGCGCGGGCATATTCAGCTTCTCGCGGGCAAAGCCGTGGATGTGGAAACCGTAGACCCCCTTCACATCCTCGCAGAGGTTGTCGATGCCAGCCTTGCAGTTCTTGCACTGGCCGCAGGTCAGCGCGCCATACATCGTCACGCGGTCACCGGTTTTGAGACCCGTCACGCCCTCGCCAACCGCCACAATCCTGCCGGATCCTTCCGCACCCACCACGAGCGGCATCTGGCGCTTGGCAAAGGCCATGCCCCGGAAGCCCCAGACATCGATATGATTGAGCGCGACATGGCTGACAGCAATCTGTACCTCGCCCGGCGCGGGCGCAGCCGGATCGTCCATCTCGACGAGACGCAAGTCTCGGTCACCGTGTAGCTGCAACGCACGCATGGGCAATTTCACCAGATTCTGTTTGAAGGACCGCGCTTTAGAGCAAACGGGGCCAAGCTTCTACCCCTGTCTTGCCGCAGGACATCATGGTTAACAGCAGCTTTACCACATCCCTTAAACCTCCCTCAGCGAATTACCGGTACCCTCCGATCACACCTGCAAGACCGGAATACCGCCATGAACACACCAGCCCCCACTGAAACACCCAAAGCAGCCATCGAACCCATTGATCAGCCCATGCTGGTCGCGGGCGTGGCCATGCTGGATACGGTCATCGTGATCGTATCGGCTCTGATGGCTGCGTCCGTCTTGCCGGAAACGACGGGAAGCATGGTCTGGTCACCCCTGCTGCTGGGCATGGCCATGTCCGGTGCCGTGCTGTTCACGCTGCAGCGGTTCTGGGCCTACACGATCGCGGCGCTGGGCCACACAGTGCGCCAGTGCGCGCGGGTCGCGGGCGGCTTGCTTGCCGCTTTTGGCGGCCTTATCGGCCTTGTTTATCTTGGTGGGTTCGAGACAATGATCCCGCGCCAGTTCCTGATGACGTGGTTTGCCATCACTTTCGCCGTGATGGCGATCTCACGCATCGGTATTGCGTGGCAGACCACCCGATGGATGCACGAGGGTCGCCTGACGCGCCGCGCCGTGATTGTCGGTGGTGGTCGCCCGGCAGAAGAACTGATCAAGCAGCTCAGGCGTTCCAAAAGCGCGGGCATCAAGGTCTGCGGCGTTTTTGATGACCGGGCCAAGGACCGCTCTGAAAATCCCGTGGACCGCTACCGCGTGCTCGGTACCTTCGAGGAAATGACCGATTTCTGCAGGGCCGAGGACATCGATCTCCTCATCGTCACGCTGCCATCCTCAGCTGAGGAGCGTATTCTGCATCTCATGAAGAAACTCTGGGTGCTGCCCATCGATGTCCGCATCAGCGCCCACCAGAGCAAACTGCGCTTGCGCCCGCGCGCCTACAGCTATATCGGCGATATTCCGTTCCTCGCCGTATTCGACAAGCCGCTCTCGGACTGGGGCTGGGCGGTGAAAGAGATCGAGGACCGTGTGATCGCCACTGTCGCACTCATCCTGCTCTCACCCGTCATGCTGGCCGTGGCCTGTGCCGTGAAATTCTCCTCGAAGGGTCCGGTCTTCTTCAGGCAGAAGCGCCACGGCTTCAACAACCAGCTCGTCGAGGTCTACAAATTCCGCTCGATGTTCACCGATATGTGTGACCCCAAGGCATCGAAACTGGTCACCAAGGATGATCCGCGCGTGACTCCGGTCGGTCGCTTCATCCGCAAGACGTCACTGGACGAGCTGCCGCAGCTCTTCAACGTGCTGAAAGGCGAGCTATCACTGGTTGGGCCCCGTCCCCATGCCACGGCCTGCAAGGCGGGCGAGCGCCTCTATAACGATGTCGTTGATGGCTATTACGCCCGCCACCGCATGAAGCCCGGCATCACGGGCCTTGCCCAGATCAACGGCTGGCGGGGCGAGACGGACACAGAGGAAAAGCTCCAGCGCCGCGTGGAGTTCGACATCCAGTACATCGATACCTGGTCGATCTGGATGGACCTCTACATTCTCGCCATGACGCCGGTTTCGCTGCTGAATACAAAGAACGCATATTGATCCTTGCGCTGCCCCGTCCTAAGGCGACGCGGGTGAGCCGGTTTTGATGCTCTCCCGCAAGGAGCAGCCCATGACTGATGCCCTATTGAGTGATGCCCGCAACCGCGTGATTGTCGCCCTCGACGTGCCTTCAATCCGTGATGCCGAAGCGCTGGTCGAACGTCTCGGTGATGATGTAACCTTCTACAAAATCGGCATGGAGCTGGCCTATATCGGTGGCATTCCGCTGGGCGAGCGAATGATCCGGGCGGGCAAGAAGGTATTTTTCGACCTCAAGCTGCACGATATCCCCAACACTGTCGAGCGCGCCACGGCGCAGATCGCCGGAACTGGCGCAACCTTCATGACGGTGCACGCCTATCCCCAGACGCTGGCTGCCGCTGCGCTGGGCGCGAAAGGCTCCACCCTTGGCATTCTGGGCGTCAGCGTCCTGACATCGATGAGCGAGGATGATGCAGCCCGCGCGGGCTACGGTATGGGTATCGCCGATCTCGTGCGCCGCCGTGCGCGGCAGGCGCAGGAAAACCATGCGGCTGGCCTCGTGTGTTCGCCACTGGAGATAGGCTCGGTGCGCGAAACAGTGGGGCAAGCCCTGAAGATCGTCACTCCCGGCGTGCGGCCCGTGGGCTCGGCCAGTAGCGACCAGAAGCGCGTGATGACACCGGGTGATGCGATCCGGGCAGGCGCGGATCATCTCGTGGTCGGCAGGCCGATCACGCAGGCGGTGGATCCGGTGGAAGCGGCAAGGGCAGTGATCGCGGAAGTGGCAGCTGCCCACTGATCAACCTGTCCACACCGGCGTCGGGGCCAGCTGTTTGTAGAAGAATGTCGCGGCTTCCGGTCTTCCGTCCGTTGCATAGGCATAGCCCGGGATCGAGCCGATGGCGGTCCAGCCACAGCGGAGATACAACCGTTCGCCCGCGCTGCCCTCACTTGTATCCAGCACCAGCATGGTTCTGCCAGCCTCCAGCGCGGCAGTCTCGACTGCCGCCAGCAACAAAGCACCGATGCCCTGCCTGCGCTGCGAGGAATGCACCAGCATCTTGGAAACTTCTGCCCGGAATGGCTGATTGGGCTGTGGTGCGAACACGCACATCACGGTACCCACCAGACTGCCGTTCTGTTCTGCAACCAGCCAGATGCGGTCCCCGGTGGCCAGACCTGCAATCTGCCTGATCCAGTAGGCTTCGGCCTCCTGAAGATTTAAACCCACCATGAAATTGACCGAAGCGCCATGGGCGACCGCATCCACCAGCAATCCGGACAGGGCCGGCAGCTGACAGTTCGCTTCTGCAGCATCGATAGAACGGATCGTGACACTCATCGGCTGCCTCGCGCCAGAAGGACGGCATAACGGACATTCCACACGGACTGGTTCTGGAAGCTGATAGGCCGGTCCAGCCGCATTTGCAGGCAATCCCCTGCTCCCAGCACATGGGTAACGCCATCAATGCTCATGGTGAGTTGCCCCTCGAACACCCAGATCAACTGTGTGAGGTGCAGCGGCACTGCATTGTCATGTGTGACATGCGCGCCCGGCGGCAGGGTCACATCTACGATATCAACCGGCGATGACACGGGCGAGACATTGCGGCGGATATAGCCGGTAGCGGGATCGCGCCAGACACGTCGCGAAGTGGCACGCACCAGCATGCCGTCGTCATCGCCATCCCGGAAGAGTTGCGACAGAGTCACGTCAAGCGCATTGGAGAGCTTGGCCAGCAGCACTGCCGTAGGGCTGACATCGCCGCGCTCGATCTTCGAGATCATGGCACGCGAAACGCCGGATTTTTCCGCCAGGCCATCAATAGTGAAGCCTCCGGCCAGGCGAAGCGCCTTGACGCGCGAGGCAATCCTGCCATCGAGAGCGTCAGCATCTGTTGTCTCTTGATTTTTATCCATGATCAGAGAATAAATTCTATTATAGTAGAGTCAAGATCATGTCCGATGAAGATTTGCCCCTTCCGCCCGATCACAACGGCGGGCCACCTCTGGAAGACCCGCCGCAGCATATTCCCGAATGGGGAGACGGCGACCCCAACGTCTATTTCCAGTGGAAATATGCGGTGAAGCGCGCCCGCAAATCCGCGCCCCATAACATCGTGATGTTTCGCCTTTCGCGGGCCGAAGCCGCTGGCGTGGATTATGAGACATACCTCACGGAACTGCTGGAGCGCGGCACCCGCTTGCAGGCCGGAGACAATCTTGAAAGATTGCGCAACCGCTGGAAGCAGCGTCCTGCGGTCAAGGTCAAGCCGTTGTAGCAAGCAAGTCATTCAGGAGAGAGCGTTGACCCGGCGGGCCTGTAATCCTACGGCTGTGGCAAAACGAAAGAGCTTTCCTGATGCGTTGCCCCTTCTGCGGCTCCCTCGAAACACAGGTCAAGGACAGCCGCCCGGCGGATGACCACACTACCATTCGTCGCCGCCGCGTCTGCGATGCCTGTGGTGGTCGGTTCACCACGTTCGAGCGCGTGCAGTTGCGTGAGTTGACCGTAGTCAAGCGCTCAGGCCGCCGTGTGCCGTTCGAGCGAGACAAGCTGGCGCGGTCCGTTTCTGTCGCTTTGCGCAAGCGCGACGTCTCGCCCGAGCGGCTGGAGCGCCTGATCAACGGCATCGTCAGCCAGCTGGAAAGCATGGGCGAAACCGAGGTTTCCTCCGAGCAGGTAGGCGAAACCATCATGGGGGCGCTCAAGAACCTTGATCATGTGGCCTATGTGCGCTTCGCCTCGGTTTACAGGAACTTCAACGAGGCCAGCGATTTCGGCACCATCGTTGATGAACTCAAGGACAAGGACGAGGGGAAGCGGTAGAATGCAGGTCTGCCTTGCGGGATTGCAGCCTTGCTTCACCACCGCCTTCCCCCTAAATGGCCGCTCACTTGCGACTACCTTCGCTCTTTGAAAGACCCGATCCATGGCCGCTCCCAGCCGAACATTGACCGCGCAGTCGCCATTGCCCGGCGTGCGCATTCTGGTGGTGGAAGGCCGCTTCTACGATCATATCAATGATGAGCTGGTGGCAGGCGCACGGGAAGCCGTGGAAGCCGTGGGCGGCACTGTTGATGTGATCACCGTCCCCGGCGCGCTCGAAATCCCTGCTGCGATCTGCATTGCCATGGACGGCGCGGAAGCCGCCGGAGCGCCGTATGATGGCGCAGTGGCGCTCGGCTGCGTGGTGCGCGGCGAGACCTACCATTTCGAGGTGGTAGCGGGTGAAAGCTCGCGCGCCCTGATGGACATGACAGTGGCTTACAAATTGGCTCTGGGTAACGGAATCCTGACTGTCGAAAACGAGGAGCAGGCCGTGGCCCGCGCCTACCGCAACCGGATGAACAAGGGCGGTGATGCCGCCAACGCGGCCCTGGCGCTGATCCGGCTGAAGCGCAGCTATGGAGCAGCGGCGTGACCGATATCGCTCCCAAGCAACCTAAACGCGCCCATGTCGGCCTCGGCGAACGCCGCTCCGCCGCACGCCTTGCCGCCGTGCAGGCGCTCTACCAGATGGACCTGACGGGCAAGGGACTGGACCTGATCATCATCGAGTTCGAGCGCCACTGGATGGGCAAGGAAATCGAGGACGATCTCTACAAACCGGCCGATTCCACGCTCTTCCGCCTCATCGTGCAGGGCGTGCTCGACCGCCAGAAGCGCATCGATCCCACCATCGACGAACTGCTCGCCAAGGGCTGGCCACTGAAGCGGATCGAAACCCTGATGCGCGCCATCCTGCGTGCCGGGGCGTGGGAATTGATGATGACACCCGATGTGCCGGTAAAGGTCGTCATCTCGGAATATGTCGATATCGCCCGCGCCTTCTTCGAGAAGGAGGAGACCTCCATGGTCAACGCGGTTCTCGACCGGCTGGCCCGCGCTGCAAGGCAGGGAGAACTGCCGGAGAAGGCGTGATGCCCTCCGAATTCGACATCATCGCCCGCCATTTCGCGCCCATCGCCGGTGCAGGCGGACTGCAGTTGCTGGATGATGCCGCGCTGATCAAACCTCCCGAAGGGCATGAGCTGGTCATCACCACGGACGCCATTGTCGCTGATGTGCATTTCTTTGCTGATGATCCGGCGGAGACGATTGCGCAGAAGGCGCTCGGTGTGAACCTCTCGGACCTTGCCGCCAAGGGTGCCGATCCGCTGGGATTCGTGCTCAGCCTGATTTTACCGCAGCACACCGATGATTCATGGATTGCGGGCTTTGCCACTGGCCTTGGTGCGATGGCGAAGCAAGGCAACTGCCCGCTACTGGGCGGTGACACTGTCATATCCTCCGGTCCGCTGACGCTTTCCATCACCGCTTTCGGCGCGGTTCCTGAAGGAACGATGGTCAGACGCGGCCAGGCGCAGCCCGGTGACAGGCTTTTCGTCACCGGCACCATCGGCGATGCGGCCATTGGCTTGAAGGCGCGGCTTTCTGCCCGCTCGGGCAATGCATGGCCGTTGGCGGAGGATCATCTGGCCTTTCTGAACCAGCGCTATCTCGTGCCCCGCCCCCGCAACACCATCGCGGCTGCACTGCGCTGCCACGCCCATGCCGCTATGGACATCTCGGATGGCTTTGTGGGCGACCTGACCAAGATGATCGGCCTCGCCGGGTTGGGTGCGGATATCCGGCTGGACGAGGTTCCGCATTCCGTGGCGGCGCGTGCGGTAATCCGGCATGATCCTGCCATGCTGGAGACAGCACTGACTGGTGGCGATGATTACGAGGTGCTCGCCGCCGTTCCGGCAGACAAAGCCAAAGCGTTTCTGGCGGAGTGTCTGGCCATTGGTGTGCAGGTGACTGAGGTTGGTCGCGTACTGAAGAAGGGCGCACCGATCCGCTGCCTGGAAGATGACGACACGGCAAAAGTCTTCGCACAAGGCTCCTGGGTCCATGGTGTAAGCTAAGACCGCAAAAATTCTGGTGGTTTGATCGCGCACATCCCGCTACTGCACCCATCAACTCCTATTTTAGATCTGGAACCATCATGGGCTTCAAATGCGGTATCGTCGGTCTGCCGAATGTCGGCAAGTCGACCCTCTTCAACGCGCTAACGCAGACTGCTGCGGCGCAGGCTGCAAACTATCCGTTCTGCACCATTGAGCCCAACGTGGGCGATGTGGCCGTGCCGGATGAGCGGCTGGACAAGCTCTCGGCCATCGCGGGATCGCAGCAGATCATCCCGACGCGCCTCACCTTCGTCGATATCGCGGGCCTCGTGCGCGGCGCGTCGAAGGGCGAGGGTCTGGGCAACCAGTTCCTCGGCAACATCCGCGAATGCGATGCCATCGCCCATGTCGTGCGCTGTTTCGAGGACGGCGACATCACGCATGTCGAAGGCAAGATCGATCCGCTGTCGGACATCGACACCATCGACACCGAACTGATGCTGGCCGATCTCGACAGCCTCGAGAAGCGCGTCATCAATCTCGAGAAGAAGGCCAAAACGGGAGACAAGGAGGCGAAGGAAGCGCTGGATCTTGTCAACCGCGCCCTCCCACTTTTACGCGACGGCAAGCCCGCCCGAATGGTCAAGCGCTCGCAGGACGAGGAAGCCTCGTTTCAGGCGCTCCAGCTCATCACGTCCAAACCCGTGCTTTATGTCTGCAATGTGGAAGAGGCTTCCGCTGACAAGGGCAATGCCTTCTCCGAGCGCGTTTTTGCTCGCGCGAAGTCCGAAGGCGCCAAGGCCGTCGTCGTCTCCGCCAAGATCGAGAGCGAAATTGCCGTCATGGCGCAGGAAGACCAGAAGGACTTTCTGGATGCCGTCGGTCTCCCGGAACCCGGCCTCAACCGCGTCATCCGCGAGGGTTATGAACTGCTTGGTCTGCTGACCTATTTCACCGTGGGACCCAAGGAAGCCCGCGCCTGGACCATCACCAGGGGAACCAAAGCCCCTGCGGCTGCTGGCGTGATCCACACGGATTTCGAGAAGGGCTTCATCAGGTCGGAGACGATTGCCTATCCCGACTACGTGGCGTTCAAGGGGGAGGCTGGCGCGCGCGAAGCAGGCAAGTTCCGTCTTGAGGGGAAAGAGTATATTGTTGCTGATGGCGATGTGATGCATTTTCGGTTCAATACGTGAGGAGACCCTCCCATGCTGGACACCATCAGTGATCTGATAACCGGCATCGTCGAGCTGACAGCACGTGGCGTTTACGCCCTCGTCCGCATGCTGTTCGGCTGGGAAGCATCGCTTGAGCGTCCGGCATGGGTACGCATCATTGCCATCGGACTCATCCTGTTGCTGGCAGCAATCCTGTTTTCCATCTTTTTCACCCTGTTCGTCACCGCATTCTATGTGTTGCTCGCCATTGCGGCGATTGGTGCGGTTCTGGCGGTTTTTGCTGCAAGTTGAACGCTGCTAGGGCGCCAAGATACCTGAGATTCATGTAGCGGGTTGCAAATTGTATTATGACCAAATATTATGGTCATAATACACACATAGGAGTTCACCCATGCGCACCGTCAGCGTAGCCCAAGCCAAGGCCCAGCTACCGTCACTTCTGCAAGCAGCAGAGGCTGGCGAGCAGATCATCATCACGCGGCATGGGAAGGCTGTCGCCGAGGTTCGCGCCGTAAGCGGGTTAGACATCGATCCGGCGGACCCGCATGGGCTGAAGTGGCTGGCAGAGCGCCGAGCTGGCTTCACACCAATGCAACAATCCGCCGCATCGTTGATCCGCGAAATGCGGGACGAGGGCGACCACTGATATGCTTTGCGACGCCAGCGTTCTCGTGTCGCTGATCGTCCCGGAGCCGACGTCTGTCGCTGTCCTCGCAATGATCAGGGTAGCTGATCAACCTGTGGTCAGCGACTTCGCGTTTGGCGAGGTATGCTCGGCAATGTCGATCCGGGTCCGCAGACGGCAGATCGATGCAAATGAGGCCGAAAGGATTCTGGTGCTGTTGCAGGACTGGGCCGACCGCAACGCCAGGCGTGTCACGATGGAGCCAAAGGATGTCGCGCAGGCCACGCGCTTCGTGCGCCGGTTTGAACTCGGACTCAGGATGCCGGACGCTTTGCACCTCGCACTTGCCCAGCGCCTTGATATGTCGATCGCCACGCAGGACCGTAGGCAAGCGGCGGCAGCTACCGCGCTTGGGCTGCGGGCCGTAACGCCAAACCAATTGTAAGCTTGCATCCATGCCCTCCCTACACTTCGAAGATTTCACCCCCGGTTCTGCCACGACCTATGGCTCGCTCACGGTCAAGCGCGAGCCCATGCTGGCCTTTGCCCGCCAGTTCGACGCGCAGCCTATGCATGTTGACGAGATGGCCGCCAAAGCCACCATGGCGGGCGAGTTGATCGCATCAGGCTGGTACACAGCAGCGCTGAACATGCGGATGATCGCGGATGATTTCATTCTGGATGCAGCCAGCATGGGCTCGCCCGGCGTGTCCGAGCTGAAATGGCTGAGACCGGTGAAGGTGGGCGATGTCCTGCGCGGCATCCGCCATATCGTGGACCAGCGACCATCTATCACGAAGCCGGATCGCGGTTTCGTCAATTTCCGCTTCGAACTCTTCAATCAGCGGGATGAGGCGGTGTTTGAACAGACCAACCTCATCATGATCGGGCGGCGCGGCACTGAAGCGCTGAGCGATTCGGCTGCGCAGCCCTTCTCAACCAAACCGCCAGTGCTGCCCGCGTTCGTGGACAGGGATTTCGACACGATTCCGTTCTTCGAGGACCTGACGGTTGGCGACCGACTCGATCTGGGCGCGGTCACGTTCACGGAGGCCGATATCATCGCCTTTGCCCGGGATTTCGATCCGCAATCCTTTCACATCGATCCTGTCGCGGCCAAGGCCTCTATCTTCGGCGGACTTATCGCATCGGGGTGGCACACCGGTTCCGTCTGGATGGGCCAGATGGTGCGCAACCGCACGGCTGCCGCCATGAACGCCATGCAGCGCGGCGAGCGCCCGGCGCGGCTTGGTCCCTCGCCCGGCTTCCAGCATCTGAGATGGATCAAGCCGGTTTATGCGGGCGATACGATCCGCTACACGTCATCGATCTTCGAGAAGCGCGTCTCCGCCTCGCGACCCGAATGGGGCATCGTCCGGCATTACAACACCGGCGTGAACCAAAAGGGAGAGATCGTTTTCTCCTTCATCGGTTCGGTTTTCTGGGAAAGGCATCCGCAACCATGAGATTTGCAAAATGAAATTCGAAGGTACGAAAGCCTATGTCGCGGGCGACGACCTCAAGATCGCGGTGAATGCCGCCATCGCGCTGGAGAGGCCGTTACTGGTCAAGGGCGAGCCCGGCACCGGCAAGACGGTGCTGGCTGAGGAGATCGCCAAGGCCCTGAATGCGCCGCTGCTGCAATGGCACATCAAATCCACGACCAAGGCGGCGCAGGGACTTTACGAATATGACGCGGTGTCACGCCTGCGCGATAGCCAGCTGGGCGATCCGAAAGTTTCCGACATCAGCAACTACATCCGGCGCGGCAAGCTGTGGGAGGCCTTCACAGCAGCCGAACGGCCCGTGTTGCTGATCGACGAGATCGACAAGGCCGACATAGAGTTTCCCAACGATCTACTGCTCGAACTGGACCGCATGGAGTTCCATGTCTACGAAACCGGCGAGACCATCAGGGCGGCGAAACGCCCGGTGGTCATCATCACCTCCAACAACGAGAAGGAACTGCCGGACGCCTTCCTGCGGCGGTGTTTCTTTCACTACATCCGCTTCCCCGATGGCGAGATGCTGCAACAGATCATCGATGTGCATTACCCCGGCATCAAGAAGCAGCTGGTGGCTGAAGCCCTGAAAATCTTCTTCGCGGTGCGAGAGGCTCCGGGCCTCAAGAAAAAGCCGTCAACGTCGGAACTGCTGGACTGGCTGAAGCTGCTGGTGTCGGAGGATATCGGCATCGATGTTTTGCGCGAGCGCGACACCCGCAAACTCATCCCGCCTCTGCACGGTGCGCTGCTCAAGAACGAGCAGGATGTGGCCCTGTTCGAGAAGCTGGCATTTCTGAACCGGCGAGAGAGCCGCTGACTTCAGCGCGTCACTGGCTTGTCATTGCACGCCTGTGCACCAAATGTCGGCACAGAGCATTTGCTGCAGGCCGACAGGCTGGAGGCTGCGAGAAAGACGACAAGGACAAGGGCGGTGCGGCGCATGGCGTTCAGTTCCGTGATTTGCGTTGTGGTAACACAGCCAACGGATTGGTCCAACACACCCGGCAGACTGCGGCACAATCCCCTCTGTCGCTTTTTGCCTTCTGATCCTATGTTGAAGTGACAGCAAGGAGCAATTCCATGGCAAAATCTCCCGCGAGCAAGACACCCAAGGCGGAACAAGCCTCCCCGCGTGATCGCATCATTGATGCCCTGATGGTTCTGGCCGGTGACATGCGCTGGGACCAGATCACACTGTCGATGATCACGGCCAAGGCCGATGTCTCGCTGGCAGACCTGCGTGATCACTACCCGTCCAAGGGCGCGATCCTCGGCGGCTTCTCGAAGCGCATCGACCGCATCGTACTGGATGGCACCGGCGATGACATGCTGGGCGAACCGGCACGGGAACGCGTGCTCGACATCATGATGCGCCGCCTTGATGCGCTCGCTCCCTACAAGGCAGGCCTCAAGGAAATCCGCAATGCCACGCGGCGCGATCCGCTGATGCTGGCGGCGCTCAACCAATTGGCCCTCAATTCATGGCGCTACATGCTGGCTGCTGCCGATATCGAGACGGAGGATGAGCTGGGCATTCTGCGCATCCAGGGCGCGGCACTTGTATTCGTGCGTACGCTCGACACCTGGTTCGATGACGAGGGCGAGGATCTGGCCCGCACCATGGCGAAGCTGGACAAGGAACTGGGTAACGGCGAAAAGATCATGGGTCGCCTGCAGGATTTGCAGCGGCTGGCAGCGCCATTCCGCGGCTTTTTCCGCGCTGCCATGGAGCGCCGCGCTGGCAAACGCAGTCCGGATGGCGAAAACCGCGCGGCATGGTAAGAACCAGCCAGATGTTTCAGGGGTAACTGATGGCTGAGGATTTTTTCTACCGACTTGGACGCGCTGCGGGCATGGCCAAGCAGGCGATCCAGAAAACGACAGCGCAAGAAATTGAAGGAATTGCCACGCTGGAAGGCCACGGCAAGATCACCATCATCGTCAATGAAAAGCCTGACGGCACGAAAATAATGCTTTTGAAGGCCAAGGGTGCCGAATCGACGGTGTTTGTTGGCTTCGATCACGACCAGCTTGAGGCCTTCAAGACGCAGCTTGCTGAAATCCGGATATGAGCATTAAGCAAAACACCGCATGAGACACCATAACGCCGCAGTTTTGATCGCTTGTCCTTGGCATTGGACCATGCGTTGCCTACATTAGCTTGATCGAAGCGTATCAATCCGCCGGACCAATCAACCCCCGGCGAAACGAGGTCTGACCTGATGAACCCGAACCTGCGCAATTTTGCGCTCTGGACCATCATTTTCCTGCTGGTGCTGGCACTGGTTACACTGTTCCAGAACCAAGGAACGCGAAGCCCGTCTTCCGAGATTCCCTATAGCCGGTTCCTCGACGAGGTGGATGCGGGTCGTGTCGAGCGCGTCGTGATCTCGGGCAATGAGATCAGCGGCACGATCACCGGCACAGGCACATTCACGACCTACGCCCCGCAGGACCCGCGGATTGTTGAGCGCCTGCACGAGAAGAAAGTGCAGATCGTCGCCCGCTCACCCAATGCCGATACGCCGTGGTACATCTCGCTTTTGGCGAACTGGTTGCCCCTGCTCGTCATTATCGGCCTGTGGATTTTCATGTCGCGGCAGATGCAGAATGGTGCACGTGGCGCAATGGGCTTCGGCAAATCCAAGGCCAAGCTTCTGACGGAAGCGCATGGCCGCATCACCTTTGACGATGTTGCTGGCATCGATGAAGCCAAGGAAGACCTGATGGAGATTGTCGAATTTTTGCGTGACCCGCAAAAGTTCCAGCGCCTCGGCGGGCGTATTCCAAGAGGCGTACTGCTGATTGGCCCTCCCGGTACTGGTAAAACGCTAACCGCACGCGCCGTCGCGGGCGAAGCCAATGTGCCGTTCTTCACGATTTCCGGTTCGGACTTCGTTGAAATGTTCGTGGGTGTCGGTGCATCGCGAGTCCGCGACATGTTCGAGCAGGCCAAGAAGAATGCGCCCTGCATCATCTTCATCGACGAAATCGACGCCGTTGGCCGTCATCGTGGTGCAGGTCTGGGCGGCGGCAACGATGAGCGCGAGCAGACGCTGAATCAGCTTCTGGTCGAGATGGACGGCTTTGAGCAGAACGAAAGCATCATCATTATCGCGGCTACCAACCGCCCCGATGTGCTGGATCCTGCACTGCTGCGCCCGGGTCGCTTCGACCGCCAGATCAACGTGCCAAATCCTGATGTGAATGGTCGTGAGAAAATCCTCAAGGTCCATGTCCGCAAGGTTCCGCTGGCGCCGGATGTCAATCTGCGCATCATCGCGCGCGGCACACCGGGCTTCTCGGGTGCCGATCTGATGAATATCGTCAACGAGGCCGCCCTGCTTGCGGCACGTCGCGGTCGCAGGCTCGTCACGCATGCGGAATTCGAGGATGCCAAGGACAAGGTCATGATGGGCGCGGAGCGCAAGTCCATGGCGATGTCCGAGGATGAGAAGAAGCTCACGGCCTATCACGAGGCCGGGCACGCGCTTGTGGGAATGAGCGTTCCCGCCGGCATGCCGGTGCACAAGGCGACCATCATACCGCGTGGACGTGCGCTGGGCATGGTGAAGTTCCTGCCCGAGGGCGACAAATATTCGATGCGCTATGTCGAATACACCTCACATCTCGCGGTCGCGATGGGTGGCCGCGTGGCTGAAGAGCTGACCTTCGGCAAGGAGAACATCACCTCGGGCGCACAGGGCGACATCCAGCAGGCAACAGCCATGGCCCGTGCCATGGTGACACGTCTGGGCTATTCCGATGAACTCGGCACTGTGATGTATGGCGACCAGCAAGAAGAAGTGTTCCTGGGCATGTCCATGGGCCGCCAGCAGAATATGTCGGAGGCCACGGCGCAGAAAGTCGATGCCGAAGTCCGCCGCTTGATCAATGGCGGCTACGAGGACGCGCGCAAGATCCTTACGGCGAAGAAGAAGCAGCTGGAAGCTGTGGCGAAGGCCTTGCTCGAATACGAGACGCTGACCGGCGATGAGCTGAAAGAAATCATTGCGGGCCGAGCCATTGTTCGACCTGATGATGACCAGCCCACGACACCACGCGGCACCGCCGTTCCAAGCACCGGCAAGGGCCGTCCAAAGAAAGAGCCGGACGCCGGGCTGGAGCCGCAGCCTCAGACATAATGGCAAGCCACAGGGTTGAATGAATAACAAAAACCGGGTGTCACAAGCGCTCGGTTTTTATTTGAAGGCTATGGGAAACAACCGCCCAAACGGCGTGGCAGCCAGCCCCAGGTGCTGCGCCACACCGGCACCTATATCGGCGAAAGTCGAAAGTCGACCGGCTGCCGCAGGCACAATCCCAGGTCCTGTGATCAGCACCGGCACGCATTCGCGGGTGTGATCCGTGCCGCGCCATGTCGGATCATTACCGTGATCCGCCGTGATGATGAGCAGATCACCCGGTTTCAACCTCGCCTCGATCTCCGGCAGACGTTTGTCGAAAGCCTCAAGGCAGGCGGCATAGCCCGGTACATCCCGGCGGTGGCCGTATTCCGTGTCAAAATCCACCAGATTGACGAACATGAAACCACCATCGGGCAACCGGTCCAGAGCCTCCAATGTTATCGAGACATGCTCGTCATTGGACTTGCCCTTGCGCTCCTCGCCCGTGTTGCGATGCGCAAAGATGTCGCCGATCTTCCCAACGCTGATCACATGGCGGCCTGCTGCTTGGCAGCGATCAAGAATATTGCCTTTTGGCGGCGGAATGGCAAAATCCTTGCGGTTGGACGTGCGCCTGAAATCCGCTTTCGACGTCCCCAGAAATGGCCTTGCGATCACCCGCCCGATCATCAGTGGATCGACCAGCTTGCGGCAGGTCTTGCACAGGTCATACAGCCGCTGCAGCCCAAAATGCTCCTCATGCGTCGCTATCTGCAACACAGAGTCGACCGAGGTGTAGAAGATCGGTTTGCCCGTGCGCAGACTCTCCTCGCCAAACTCCTCGATCACGCCGGTGCCGGAGGCATGGCGATCCCCCAGGATGCCTGGCAGCTTGCCCTCGCGGATGATCGCGGCCGTGAGATCAGCTGGAAAGCTCGGGATCGTGTTGGCGAAATAGCCCCATTCAAACGGTACGGGGCAGCCCGATATTTCCCAATGGCCCGACGGCGTGTCCTTGCCTTTCGATGTCTCGATAGCGGCCGTAGCGACACCTCGCACGGGCTTTGCAGAGAACCCTGGAGCCAGCATGCCCGTCGCGGCGAGACCAGCTGCTCCAAGACCCAAAGCATCCAGATGCGGAAGCTTCAGTGGCCCTTGGCGCAGTCCTGCACGGTCACCGCGCCCATCCGCGCATGCCTCTGCAATATGCCCAAAGGTATCGCTACCTTCATCGCCATAAGCTGCAGCATCCGGAGCGCCACCAATGCCGAAACTGTCGAGAACAAGGATGATCGCGCGAGCCATGGTGGGTTAGTTCGCGACAGCAGTTGTCGGCACCGCTTCATGGCTGAACGCGGCAGCGAGCAGTGCCTTTGTGTATTCGGTCTGCGGATTGGCGAAGATATCCGCCGCCGGTCCCGCCTCAACCACTTTGCCGTCTTTCATCACGATTAGCTCGTTGGCGAGCGCACGCACCACCTGCAAATCATGGCTGATAAAGAGATAGGCGAGCCCCCGCTCCTTCTGGAACTTACGCAGCAATTCCACGATCTGCACCTGCACCGTTTTGTCCAGCGCCGATGTCGGCTCGTCTAGCACTACGAACTTCGGGTTCAACGCCATGGCACGGGCTATGGCGATGCGCTGACGCTGACCTCCGGAAAATTCATGCGGATAGCGGTCCATCGCTGCCGGATCGAGGCCGACGTCCTGCAGGGCATTGGCCACAATCTCGCGGCGCGCCTCGTAGGACAGGCTGTTGTCCTGCACGACAAGACCCTCCTCCACGATCTCCGCCACTGAGAGGCGCGGCGAGAGCGAGCCGAACGGGTCCTGGAAGACGATCTGCAGGTCCTTGCGGAGCGGTCGCATCTCCTTGAAGAGTTTGCCATCGATGCGCTCACCCATGAACACAATGGGCCCTTCGGAGCGGATGAGACGCAGGATCGCCTGCCCCAGCGTCGTCTTGCCGGAACCAGACTCGCCCACAACGCCAACGGTCTCGCCTTCGCGCACGGTGACGGAAATCTCGTCCACCGCCTTCACGTATCCAACTGTCTTGCGCAGGAAGCCCTTTTTGATCGGGAACCAGATCTTCAGCTTGTCCGTCTCGACAATGACCTTGCGCGTCGGATCAGGCCGCGCAGGCCGCCCCTTGGGTTCGGAGGCCAGCAGCGCCTGCGTGTAGGGATGCTGCGGCTTGCCGAAGACCTCCGCCACCGACCCGGCCTCCACGACCTTGCCTTTTTTCATGACGACGACGTTGTGGGCGAGCTTGCGCACGATCCCCAGATCATGGGTGATGAACAGGATGGCCATGCCGTGCTCGGCCTGCAGCTTCTTCAGCAAGGCCAGAATCTGCGCCTGCACCGTGACATCCAGCGCCGTTGTCGGCTCGTCAGCGATCAGCAGTTCCGGCTCGTTCGCGAGCGCCATAGCGATCATCACGCGCTGGCGCTGCCCGCCCGAAAGCTGGTGCGGATAGGCCGCAAGCCGCTCCTCGACATTGGGGATGCCCACTTTGGACAGCAACTCGATGACACGCGGACGGATATTCGAGCCGGAAGCACGACCATGCAGTTCCAGGATCTCGCCGATCTGCTGCTCGATCGTGTGCAGCGGATTGAGCGAGGTCATCGGCTCCTGGAATACCATGGTGATGTCATTGCCGCGGATCGCCCGCATCTCGTCCTCGGAGGCTTTCAGGAGGTCTTTACCGTTGAAAATGATCTCGCCTGATGGATGCGATGCGGCTGGATAGGCCAGCAACTTCACGATGGAGAGCGCGGAAACCGATTTGCCAGAACCGGATTCACCCACCACAGCCAGCGTCTCACCCTTGTTTAGCGAAAAAGACACACGGTCGACGGCAAGCGTCTCCTTGCCGCCCTGGCGGAAGGCAACGGAGAGATCACGGACGGAGAGGATAGGGGCGACTTCATTCATGCGACATTGTCCAACTCCGCCAGATCAGCAAATGTTACAACCGCTGTAAAAGGCGTAGGATAGAGAGCTTTCTTTATCGCATCTACAAAACGCGTATCATTCGAAACAAAGACGGAGCACTTTTCGATAAGTGCGGTCGAAAGATGTATCGCATCGGGCAGTTTGATCGCCTTGTTTTCCGACCGAACGTTGGCTGCCATATCCAAAATATCTCGAGAAACAGGTACAATGCGCTGAAATGAACCTTTGTCGTAAATGTGAAAACGGTAAGCGTGAACCAGTTGCCAGTCACCAGTCAGCTTGGCGTCCTCTATCGGCTTTACGAGGACTTCTGCGAGGGAGAGTTCACTTGATACAAACTGCCATCCTTTCGAATCCCCATGCGCGAACATTTCCCAGATCAGATTGCTCTCTGGAGCGCCTCGGTTTTCCCACATTTCAATAAAAACATTGGCATCAAGATAGACGCTTGTCGCAAACACCCTAGTCTTCCCATTCATCACGTAGCTTGCGGATGCGTCCAACAGGATCATCCTCGCGTCTTACTGACAAGCTGTCCCTTGTCTCCTTCATTCGCTCCAGCATCTCCGCAGTGCTTTGAGGGACAGGGTGACTACCCTCTGCTTCAATCGTTACCGTTACAGTCCGAGCCGACCCTGCGAGTTCGCGCAAGTCGTTGGGCAGAAGTTCTACCGGATAGTGTGCTCGCACAATCTTGTTCATGATCTCATCTTATCAGAGCAATCAGCTCACGCGAAGGTCTTCCTCGGATCGAACGCATCCCTCACCGCTTCGCCGATGAAGATCAGCAGCGACAGCATCAGCGCGATCACGGAGAACGCCGTCATGCCCAGCCACGGTGCTTGCAGGTTGGATTTACCCTGCTGCAGCATCTCGCCCAGCGAGGGTGATCCCGGCGGCAGGCCAAAGCCGAGGAAATCGAGGCTGGTTAGCGTGGTGATCGAGCCGTTGAGAATGAAAGGCATCATCGTCAGCGTCGCCACCATGGCGTTGGGCAGCACGTGCTTCCACATGATGGTGCGGTTGGAGAGACCCAGCGCGCGCGCCGCTTTCACATATTCGAGATTGCGGGCGCGCAGGAATTCGGCACGCACCACGTTGACGAGCGAGACCCAGGAGAAGAGCAGCAGGATGCCCAGCAGCACGAAGAACGACGGCGCGATGACGCTGGAAATGATGATGAGCAGATAGAGCGAAGGAAGACTGGTCCATATCTCGATGAAGCGCTGGAAAATGAGGTCTGTCCACCCGCCGAAATAACCCTGTACGGCACCCGCGGCGATGCCGATCACAGATGAGACGATGGCGAGTGTCAGGCCGAACAGCACCGAGATGCGGAAGCCATAGATCACGCGCGCCAGCACATCACGACCCCGGTCATCTGTGCCCAGCCAGTTCCATTCGATGTCGCGGCAGGTCGCGCCGCCGCGCTTCTCGGCGATGGCCTTGCAGTCGGCGTCCTCCAGTCGCCATGTCGGCGGGCTTGGCGCTGGCTTGGGCAGGTCGAGATTGATCGTGGCATAGGAAAACCGCACGGGCGGCCACAGCATCCAGCCGTTCTTGCTGATCTCGTCCGCAATTACCGGATCGCGGTAATCCGTGCGCGCCAGAAAGCCGCCGAATTTCTCCTCCGGGTAATTCACCGCGATGGGAAACAGCAACTCGCCTTTGTAGCGCGCCACAATCGGCCTGTCGTTGGCAACGAACTCGGCTCCCAGCGTGCCAAAGAAGAGCAACAGGAATATCCAGAACGACCATACGCCACGCCGGTTGGCGCGGAAGTTGGCGAAACGGCGCTGGTTGATCGGCGTCAGCTTGATCCAGCCGGTCTGCACCAGCTTCGGCGCGAGAGCGACCTGTTCATCTGCGGTCAGGAGGGCATCCGTCATGACTTCAAACCTCCCGAGACTCGAAATCGATCCGGGGATCGATCCAGGTGTAGGTGAGGTCCGTGACCAGTCCGACGAAAAGGCCGATCAGTGCGAAGATGTAGAGGTTGGCGAAGACAACGGGGTAATCCCGGTTCAGGATTGCCTCGTAGGAGAGCAGCCCCAGCCCATCCAGCGAGAAGATCGTCTCGATCAGCAACGAGCCCGCGAAGAAGGCATGGATGAACGCCGACGGGATGCCCGCGATCACGATCAGCATCGCGTTGCGGAAGACATGGCCGTACAGTACCTGCCGCTCGTTCAAGCCCTTCATGCGCGCCGTCAGGACATATTGCTTCTTGATCTCATCGAGGAAGGAGTTCTTGGTCAAAAGCGTCGTGGTCGCAAAGGCCGACATCACCATCGCGAGCAGCGGCAGCGTCACATGCCACGCATAATCCTTGACCTTGCCCCAGGCACTGAGCTGGTCCCAGTTTTCCGACCACAATCCGCGCAACGGGAACCAGTCCCAGAACGATCCGCCGGCAAACAGCACGATGAGCAAGATGCCGAACAGAAAGCCGGGGATTGCATAGCCGACAATGACAACAGCGCTGGTCCAGACATCAAACCGCGACCCGTCACGCAACGCCTTGGCGATGCCGAGCGGCACCGAGATGATGTAGGAAATCAGTGTGATCCACAGACCAAGCGTGATCGAGACCGGCATCTTTTGCAGGATGAGGTCAATCACCGTCCCGCCGCGGAAGAAGCTGTCGCCGAAGTCAAACCGGGCATAATCCCAAAGCATCTTGAAGAAACGCTCGTGCGCTGGCTTGTCAAAGCCGAACTGCTTTTCAAGTTTTTTGATCAGGTCCGGGTCAAGGCCCTGCGAGCCACGGTATTTGCCGGTGACTTCGCTCCCGCCTGCCTCTTGGCCGGCAAAGTCAGAACCGCCGCCGCCGAGACGGTCGTTTGTCTCGTTGCCTCGCGTCAGATCGGCGATGACCTGCTCGACCGGTCCGCCGGGCGCGAACTGCACAACGAGGAACGAAATCGCCAGAATGCCGATCAGCGTCGGGATCATCAGC
>JANPDL010000015.1:0-31575 GCA_031431475.1 Hyphomicrobiales bacterium | reverse complement strand
CGGGCGCGCGAGGCCGCGCGCAAGGCGCGCGAGTTGACGCGGCGCAAGGGCGTGCTCGACGGCATGGGCCTGCCGGGCAAGCTGGCGGACTGCCAGGAGCGCGATCCCGCCAAGTCCGAACTGTTCCTGGTCGAGGGAGATTCAGCCGGCGGTTCCGCCAAGCAGGGCCGCAACCGCGAGTTCCAGGCCATCCTGCCGCTGCGCGGCAAGATCCTGAACGTCGAGCGCGCGCGCTTCGACAAGATGCTGTCCAGCCAGGAAATCGGCACGCTGATCACGGCGCTTGGCACCAGCATCGGGCGCGAGGAGTTCAACGCGGACAAGGCGCGCTACCACAAGATCATCATCATGACGGACGCTGACGTGGATGGCTCGCACATCCGCACGCTGCTGCTCACCTTCTTCTTCCGCCAGATGCCGGAGCTGATCGAGCGCGGCTATATCTACATCGCCCAGCCGCCGCTCTACAAGGCGGCCAAGGGCAAGACCGAGGTCTATCTGAAGGACGAGCGGGCGTATGAGGATTACCTCATCGACGGCGGACTTGAGGGCGCGGTGCTGCGGGCCGCCATCGGCGACCGGGCCGGGCCGGACCTGCGTGGCCTGATCGACGAGGCGCGGCTGGTGCGCAGCGTGCTCAACGGGCTGCATTCGCGCTATGACCGCGCGGCGGTGGAGCAGGCGGCGGTTGTCGGCGCGCTGCTGCCGGAGGTTCCCGACAGTGCAGAGGGCGCGGCAATGGCGGCGAGGATCGCCGGGCGGCTCGACATGCTGGCCGACGAGTTCGAGAAGGGCTGGAGCGGCGATGTGCGCGACGGCGGCTATATCCTCAAGCGCACGGTGCGCGGTGTGACGCAGGTGGCGATCCTTGATTCGCAGCTGCTGCATTCCGCCGATGCCCGCAAGCTGAACGAGCGCGCGGAGAGTATGAACGACGCCTATTCCAAGCCCGCGATCTTCAACCGGCGCGGCAAGGACAGCGTGATCTACGGCCCGACATCGCTGTTCACGGCGGTGAAGCTGTCAGGTTCCGACGGCGTGCGGCTGCAGCGCTACAAGGGCCTGGGCGAGATGAACCCCGAGCAGCTCTGGGAAACCACGCTCGACCGCAACGCACGCTCGCTGCTGCAGGTGAAGATCAAGGAAATGGACGAGGCGGATGACATCTTCGTCAAGCTGATGGGCGATGTGGTGGAGCCGAGACGGGCGTTCATTCAGGAGAATGCGCTGAATGTGGCAAATCTGGATGTGTGAGGGGGTATTGAATTGGCATTTTTTAGCTGAATTCGTTTCTAGACACTCAAATCCATAGTCGAGATCGAGCATGTTTTTTTCACCCGATAAGATCAACACGATGTCTGAACAAGACGTCAGAGAGGAAATAATCGCAAAGATAGTTGAAAAGCTTGGATATCGATACGCTAGCACTTTTTATTGTGAACGTGAGAGAGCGCTGGTCCATCCGTATGCGCAAATCGGGCACCGTAGCAAAAGAGATGTTCCAGTTGGTGCGGCCGACTACTTATGTGGAATTGATGGTAAGCGCGGTTCTTTTTCTATCGAAGCAAAACGAGGCAATGTATCTATCGGCAAATCTGACATAATTCAGGCGCACTCATACGCTGCGCATTTTGAGATTGGGGCAAAATTCTTTGCAATTTGTAATGGGCATACCTTTCAGATATTTGAGACCGCTGGAGGTTCCGTTAGAAAGCCGCTTATCGTTGTATCAAACCAAGATTTGGAAAGGAACTTTGAAAAAATTGCATCTCTTTTGTCTCCAATAAATCTTGAGCGTTATTCAATAACCGAATATGAGATAAGCCAACCCATTGCGGATGGATATGGCAGTGCTCTAAATATTAAGAAGGGCTGGGTCTCTTATGAGAATGTCGAATACTACATACCGGGTCAACCTCCCGGATCTTTCGAGAATTTGCTGCGCTTAACTGGTAAACTGGCATCATTTAAGGAAAGCATGAAAGCTGTTTTAAATAGACGACAGCCTATCATAGCAGGGGTCATAAAAAGGGATAGTAGAGGAAAGATTTTTGCACATGCTGAATTTGACTCAGCAGACGAATCCATGGCGCACAATCTCTCGGCGATGGGGCTTGTAGAATTTACATTTTTAACAGACTCAGAGCGGCTATCAACTCAAGCAGAAGAGCCAACTGCGTTTGAGTCAATGAGTGAGAAGGATATTCCAAAAGGGACAGTGATTGTAGATGTAATAAATAGGCAGGTTGAAGCAATGGGATTGGACTCAAAAATGAGTCTATATTTCCGTTGTCTTGCATATTTGATTGACGGCGGTGCCGCTGGGTCCTTTACGAGCTCGACGCTATTATCCTGTTGGGCAAATGGAGTTAAGCAGCTTGAAATTGATTGCATAGTAAAGGGCAATTTTACTTTATCATTTGGTTAAGTGCGGCGTCCTTGGAAGGACTAATATAGCAATGGTAAAACTATAATTGTATTCGATATCATGCCCCTCACCCCTCCAACTCCCCCACCAATTCCGGATGCCGGTCCAGCACCCTCATCAGCTGCACAGTCGGACCGCTCGGGGCCACCAGCCCGCGCTCGTATTTGTCGAAGGCGTTGGTGCCGACCTTGAAGAGTTCGCCGGCGTCGCGCTGGGTGAGTTTGAGCTTCTTGCGCAGGGCACGGATATCGTCTGGCGTCGGCAGGCCATCAACCGTCCGCCTGAGGTCGCGCAGCGCCGTATCGACCACCCGCATGTCCTCGCCCACATGCACCCCGTCGCCCTCGCCGACGGCATAGTAGCCGGGCAGGTCGACCGTGACGGAAGCGCCCTTGTAGGCCACGGCAAAGGGCCGCACGCTGCGGCGCAGCGTCTCGCCCGTATCGGGGGAAGTCATGGTTTCCGGCAAATCAGCAGTCGCCATTTCATTTCTCCTTGAACGACATCACGCGAAACTCCGTGACGACATCGGCCTGAAACTTCACATAGAGCAGCATGTCCTCTGCCGGGACGTGATAAACATCCTGCCAGACACGATGATCAGCGAAGGTTGTCATCGACTTCACGAACATCCGGCGCTCGATCATGGCGATCACCTGCGCGATGCCGTGACGATCAAAGCCCATCGAAACTGCGTCGCGCAGCGCCGACGTGGTCATCGTCAGGGTATCAATCGACCGGAAAACCTGCTGGATAGCAGCAAGGTCATAGGTTGGCCGACGCTTCTCCATTGCTGATCTTTTAACACCATAATGGTGGCAAACGCAAGATGTGGATACCATACATCTGCGCAGGCTACCCCAGCGCCCGCACGAACGCCGCGCTGTCCGGATAGACCTCATATCCCGAGACCTTGCCGTCCCTAAAGCGGAAGATGTTCAGCGCCTTCGCCTTGATCTCGTGGCCATTGGCCCTCACGCGCCAGTGGGCATCGAGAAAAACAATGATGGCATCCGGCGTTTCGATGCGCTCGACCATTGTGGTGCGCAGCACTTCGAGGTTTGCGCCCACCTTGCCAAAGAACGCGAGCGCGGCCTCCGTGCCTATATGCTCGCCTGCCCATGGCACGAGGTCAGCCGGGCCGTTCCACCAGATGCGGATATCGGGTGTGGCGACAGTGCGGATGGCATCCGCCATGCCGCTGCGGATACCGGCATACCAGGCGTCGAGGATGGCAGCACTCACGCCAGCCAGCGCTTCCGCCGCTTGTAATGCTTCACATCCTTGAAGCTCTTCTTCGCCCCTTCGGCGACACCCAGATAGAACTCTTTCACATCCTCGTTCTCGCGCAGACTTTTGGCCTCGCCGTCCATGACGATGCGGCCGGTTTCCATGATGTAGCCGTAAGTGGCATATTTCAGCGCCATGTTGGTGTTCTGCTCCGCGATCAGGAAGGAGACGTTTTCCTTGGTGTTGAGGTCCTTCACGATCTCGAAGATTTCTTCCACCACCTGGGGCGCCAGTCCCATGGAGGGCTCGTCCAGCAAGATCATCTTGGGAGCGCTCATGAGTGCGCGGCCAATGGCGCACATCTGTTGTTCGCCGCCTGATGTATAGCCCGCCATCGAGGTCTTGCGCTGCCTGAGGCGCGGGAAATAATCGTAGACCTTCTCCATATCGCGCTTGATCGCGGCATTGCCGTCGCGCCGCGTGAAGGCGCCAGTGAGCAGGTTTTCCTCGATGTTGAGATGGCCGAAGCAATGGCGGCCTTCCATCACCTGAATACAGCCGCGCTTGACGAGTTCGTTGGGCGAGTAGGTATCGACACGCTCGCCCTCGAATTCGATGGAGCCCTTGGTGACAGCACCGCGCTCGGCCTTGAGCAGGTTGGAGATGGCTTTCAGTGTGGTCGTCTTGCCCGCGCCGTTCGCGCCCAGAATGGCCACGATGCCGCCGCGCGGAACGGTCACGGAAACACCCTTCAGCACGAGAATGACGTGATCGTAAATCACCTCGATGTTGTTGACAGCGAGGATGGGCTTGATGGGGTCGATGGCGAGTGCGGCAGACATTGCAACTCCAAAAAAAATCCCTCTCCCCGCGTGCGGAGAGAGGGTTGTCAGCAGGCGCTTACGATGCCTTGTCGCAAGCTTCCGTCCGCTTCGGCCAGCCGGTATTCTTCTCGGCATAGTCCTTGGCGGCTGCCTCGATCAGCGGACGCACGATGTCCTTCAGCGGTGTGATCGGCTGCGTCGCCTGCACGTATTTCTTGCCGTCCCACTCGGAGACGAAGACCGGATTGTGACCGTTGTGGTCGCCGCAGGAGACTGCCATCGGAGCCGCAAAACCCTCGAAGCCGATTTCCTTCCAGCGTTCGGCGGTGATGTTGAGCGATTCCATGCCACGGCGCATGTCGTCGCCGTTGATCACCTTCTTGCCGGTGAGTTTCTGGGCGTTCCGCGCTGCCTCGACCATAAGGATCGAGTTGTAGACACCACGGTTGTAAAGATTCTCGCCGATCTTATCGACCGTTGCCACCTTTGACAGGCCCTTGGCGTGGACATGCTTGACGATGTCCTGGATAGCCGGGAAGTTCGCGCCCGCCTGGTGCCAGTTCAGTGCCTTGTAGCCCTTGGCCTGCTCGCCGCCGGCACGGGCGTCCTCGTCGCCGCCGGCCCACCAGACGCCGACCAGTTTGTCGATCGGGAAGCTGTTCTTGATTGCTTCCTTCACGGCTGTCGGGTTCATCGAGCCCCAGCCCTGGTTGTAGATGTAATCAACACGGTCGCGGCGGATGTTGAGCCAGGTCGCGCCCTGGTTCTGCATGTCGGCGGCGGCGATTGGGTAGAGCTTCACCTCAAAGCCGTATTTCGCGGCCATTGCCTCCAGCACCGGGATCGGCTCCTTGCCGAACGGGGCGTCGAGATGGATGAGGCCGAGCTTTTTGCCCTTGAGCTTGTCGAAGCCGCCTTCGCGGCTCGCCATGTAGGACACCATCACCGACGCGCCATCCCAATAGGTGGCGGGCGGGTTGAAGACCCAGGGAAAGACCGAGCCGTCAGCCGATGCCGAGAGCCCGTAGGCCATCGACAGCACCACCACCTTGTCAACGGCAGCGCGCGGGATCAACTGCAGCGAGATGCCGGTGGAGTAGGGGCTCACGATCAGCGGGTTCTTGGATTTCAGCGCCTCGTAGCACTCGACGCCCTTCTTGGTGTCGTACCCTGTCTCGCATTCTTCAATTCCGATCTTGACGCCGTTGATGCCGCCGTCGCGCTGGTTGATCATCTCGAGGTAGTCGCGCATGCCATCGGCTATGGAGATGCCGGAGCCTGCGAAAGCACCGGTGCGGTAGGTCAGCAGCGGCATGAACAATGAATCTTGCGCCGCCGCAGGAACGGCCATCGCTCCCGCCATTACGGCTCCGAACGCGGCGCCGAGCATCCATTTGGTCTTCGTCATATGAGCATCCTCCCTAAAGTCGCTCTGGGCTGGACCTTGTCCAAGGTCTTCGGGCCCGGTGAACCTACTTTGACCGCCGATTTGTTTCCGGCAAGCCCTTCCTTCGTCACATTGCCGTTTCTCAATAGGGGAACGGCCATGTTCTGAGCTTTTGCTTCGCGATTTGCCAGAGGCGCGCCAGTCCATGCGGCTCCACAATCAGGAAGAAGATGATCAATCCGCCGACGAGCATTCGGGTGATATGTTCGGCGGTGTCACCTGCCAGCGGAATGCCGAGCGCGGGAACGCCGAATTTCAGCATTGTTGGCAAGCCCGAGATGAAGGCTGCGCCAAAGAATGCGCCAATCAGCGAGCCAAGCCCGCCGATGATCACCATGAAGAGCACGTTGAAGCTCTGGTTGATCGAAAAGGCGTCGTTGGCTTCGCCGCCGCCGTACCACAGGAACATCATGCAAGCCCCGGCCACGCCGCAATAATAGGACGACACAGCGAAGGACAAGAGCTTCGTCGGCAGCATGCGGATGCCCATCAGCTCGGCCGCGATATCCATGTCGCGCACTGCCATCCACATGCGACCGAAGCGGCCGTGGACAATGTTGGAGGCTATCCACGTCAGGAACACGACGATGGAGAGCAGCAGGAGGTATTTTACCTCTGGTGCGGCGCGGGCCCCGGTGACGATGATGCCGAAAAGCTCGCGCTGCGGCACTTCGATGGCACCTGAGGCATTGTAGTTGTAGAGCCAGGGAATGCGCACGAAGCACCATTGCAGGAAGAACTGCGCGGCAAGCGTGGCGACCGCGAGATAGAAGCCCTTGATGCGCAAGCTGGGCAGGCCGAAGAGCGCCCCTATGGCTGCCGAGAAGAAGCCGGAGAGCAGGATGCAGATGACGATGTTGAGGCCGGGGAAAATCGTGGTCAGCTTGTAGCAGGCATAGGCTCCCACGCCCATGAATGCGCCGGTGCCCAGCGAGATCAGCCCGGTATAGCCCGTCAGGATATTGAGCCCGATAGCAGCCAGCGAGAAAACCAGGAACGGTACCATCACGGAATTGATGATGAAGTCGCTTGCCGTCAACGGAATGCCCACAAACGCGATCAACAGGATCAGCGCGATGCCAATCCGGTCCTGACGGATCGGGAATACCGCCATGTCGGAGGCATAGTCGGTCTTGAACTGGCCGGCTTCACGATAGAACACGGGCTCAAATCCTCTCAATGATCTTGTCGCCGAACAGGCCTTGCGGCCGGAAGACGAGGAAGCCAAGCGCGATGACATAGGCCAGCCAGCTTTCGATGGCTCCGCCCAACAACGGCCCCCAGTAGAACTCTCCGATCTTCTCGCCGATGCCGATGATCAGGCCGCCGATGATGGCGCCGGGCACCGAGGTGAAGCCACCGAGAATCAGCACGGGCAGCGCTTTAAGCGCCACGGTCTCCAGCGCGAACGACACATCAGAGCGCGCGCCCCACATGATGCCGGTGACGAGCGCCACAACGCCTGCCGCGAACCAGACGATTATCCAGATCTGGTTGAGCGAGATGCCGACAGAAAGCGCTGCCTTGTGGCTGTCCGCCACCGCTCTCAAGGCTCTTCCGATGCGGGTTTTCTGGAAGAACACGGCCAACACGATGATCATGACAATTGCGATCACAGCGGCGGCGATATCGATCTTCTGCAGCGTGACGCGGCCTCCGAGGATGGCGAGGTCGACGGCACCTTTGGGCAGTCCGAGCTGGTCGGCGATCATGATCTTGGGGCTGCCGCCGAAGATGGTTTCGCCGAAGCCGATAAGAAAATAGGTCAGTCCGAAGGTCGCCATGAACAGGATGATATCGGGCTGGTTGACGAGCGGTCGCAGCACGATGCGTTCGATACCGATAGCCAGCAGTGCCATGACGGCGAGCGTCAGGATCAGCGCGACATAGGCCGCTGGGGTGCCTGAGAAACCTTGGCGACCGAAGAATTCGTATAATCCCACCAGAGTCAGGCCTGCGAAGACCACCATGATGCCTTGCGCAAAGTTGAACACGCCGGATGCCTTAAAGATCAGCACGAAACCCAGCGCGATGAGGGCGTAGAGGATGCCTGCAACAGTTCCCTCCCACAGGGTTTGCACCAGTAGATCGGGTAATTCCCACATCTCGACAAAGGGTGCGGCAAGTATCTTGTTCGCCCAACTGCCCTTGGGCGCGATGCCAGATGACACTAGCGCGATAATGAGCGCCGCGATGGCAGTGATGATGCCAAGCGTTTTCGCCGTTGGTATGACCCAGCCGGGGAGGGGTGCGGCGGTGGAGGCGGCTTCAGCGGTTGACATGGCCATGCTCCCTAGTGTGCCACGCCGAGATAGGCGTCGATGACGTTCTGGTCGGCCTTCACCACATCTGGCGTGCCGTCGGCGATCTTGCGGCCGTATTCCAGCACCACAACGCGGTCGGACAAGTCCATCACCACGCCCATATCATGCTCGATCAGCGCGATGGTGGTGCCGTAGGTCTTGTTCACGTCGAGGATAAAGCGGCACATATCCTCTTTTTCCTCGAGGTTCATGCCCGCCATGGGCTCATCAAGCAGCAACAGGTCCGGCTCCATCGCGAGCGCACGGCCGAGTTCCACACGCTTTTGCAGGCCGTAGGGCAGCTTGCCCACCGGCGTCTTGCGGATGTGCTCGATCTCGAGGAAGTCGATGATCTCCTCCACCTTGCGGCGGTGCTCGATCTCCTCGTTCATGGCGGGGCCTTTGCGGAAAAGATGCCAGAAGAAGCTCGAATGCATCTTAAGCGTGCGGCCTACCATGATGTTGTCGAGCGTCGTCATGCCCTTGAACAGCGCGACGTTCTGGAAGGTGCGGGCGATGCCGCCGACCGCTGCCTCATGTGGCTTCACCCGTGGGCGCTTGACGCCTTTGAAAGTGATCGCGCCTTCCTGTGGATGATAGAAGCCGTTGATGCAGTTGAGCATCGAGGTCTTGCCAGCGCCGTTGGGGCCGATGATGGCGCGTATCTCGCCTTTCACCACATCGAACGAGACATCGGATATGGCGCGCACGCCGCCAAAGCGTAGCGACACGTTGTTGACGGAGAGAAGTGGCTCGCTCATGCGGCTTTCCCCATGGCGCCCATCGCGTTCGCAACAACGACTGCGGGATAGGTCTTTGCATCGCGGATTTTCACGGTCGCGGCAATCGTGCCTTTGCGGCCGTCCTCGAACGTGACTTCCGTGGCGATATGCTGCTCCGTCTTGCCGCTGTAGAGCGCATCCACCAGCGGCTGATAGCGCTCGGCAATGAACCCGCGCCGCACTTTCTGCGTGCGGGTCAGTTCCCCGTCATCGGCATCGAGTTCTTTGTGCAGGATGAGAAACCGCCCAATCTGGCCACCTGCCATCATCGGCTCGGCGGCCAGTGTGCGGTTGGTTTCCTCCACATGCGCGGCGATGATGTCATAGACCTGCGGCAGGCCCGCCAGTTCCTGATAACCGCCGTAGGACACGTTGTTGCGCTCGGCCCAGTTGCCGACGGCGATGATATCGATGTTGATGAAAACCGAGGCGAAATCCTGATCTTGGCCGAAAGCCACGACTTCCTTGATGTTGGGATAGAATTTCAGTTTGTTCTCGATATATTTTGGCGCAAACAGTGCGCCGTCTTTCAGTTTGCCGACATCCTTGGCCCGGTCGATGATCCTGAGATGGCCTGTCGCATCGAAGAAACCGGCATCGCCTGTCTTGACGAACCCGTCTTGCGTCATTGTCTCGGCTGTCTTCTCCGGTGCCTTGTAATAGCCCACGAACTGGCCTGGGCTCTTGTAGAGGACCTCGCCAGTTATATCATCGATCCTGATTTCGACATTGGGTGTGGCCGGGCCGACGGTATCAGAGCGGATCTGGCCGTCTGGCTGTGCTGTTACATAGAGAAAGGCTTCGGTCTGGCCGTAAAGCTGTTTCAGATTCAGGCCCAGAGAGCGATAGAATGAGAATAATTCCGGCCCGATGGCCTCGCCCGCCGTGTAGGCCACGCGGATATTGGAGAAGCCCAGCGCGTTCTTGAGCGGGCCATAGACCAGCAGATTGCCCAGACCATAGGAGAGCTTGGCGGAGAGCGGCACGCTTTCGCCATTGAGGATTTTTTCGCCCCATTGCTTGGCCACGCCGATAAAATGGTGGAACATGCTGCGCTTCAACGCGCCCGCATCTTCCATGCGGATCATCACGCGCGTCAGCAGGTTCTCGAAAACGCGGGGCGGGGCGAAATAGAAGCTTGGGCCGATTTCCTTCATGTCGGCCTGCGCGGTTTCAGCACTTTCGGGGCAGGCCACGCAGAAGCCTGCGACCAGCGCCTGCGCGTAGTTCAGATAATGATCGCCGACCCACGCCAACGGCAGATAGGCCAGCACGGAATCCTGATCAGTCAGCTTGTCAAAGGTGACGGTGTCTATGGCGGCGTTGATGCATCCTGATGCCGTCAGCATCACGCCTTTCGAGCGTCCGGTGGTACCCGAGGTATAGAGGATGATCGAGATATCGCTGCCTTTGCCGGTCGCGATTTCGGCATCGAGCGCGGCTGATGCCTTGGCATCTCCCAGCGAAGCTTTGCCTGCCGCAATGATGGCGTCGATGTGATGCAGCTTCGAATGGTCATAGTCCTCAAGGCCGCGATCAAAATCATAGATCATGGTCTGAAGTTTCGGGACCTGTTCCGAGACAGAGATGATCTTGTCGACCTGCTCCTGATCCTGCACCGCAGCAAAGGTCACTTCTGCGTTATCCAGCACATAGGCCAGTTCATCCGCGATGGCGTCGGAATATACCGGAACAGGTATTGCTCCCAGAATCTGCGCCGCCATCATGGACCAATAGAGCTTGGGGCGGTTGCCGCCGACGATGGCGATCTTGTCCCCGCGCTTCAGGCCAAGTGCCTGCAGGCCAGCCGCCAACCCGCGTGCTTCCTCGTTGACTTCGGACCACGTCCAACTGACCCAGATACCATTGTCCTTAAAGCGCATGGCCGGGCGTGAGCCTCGAATCCGCGCGTTCTCGGCCAAAAGCTTGCCGAACGTGTCACCGCCCACATCTGCGCGTACCACCAAATTCAATTGACGACCCAATGGGCCGCCCTCCCTGGACGTTCGCATTCATGCAGCGGTTGGTCCCGCCGTCAATGAATTGTTGCATATGCAACTACCTCACCAGAGATCAAGTGCTTCCTTCGTCGGGTGGCGTGTGGGCAGAGGGGAGACGCGGGCCTGTTAAGGTTAAACGCCGGTAAAGGAGGCGTGCCTGGGCTATCTCTGTTAATCTCTCATTAATTGGTGTTTAATGAACGTTAACAGAGGTTGCGTACCATGATTGAACAGGCTGCCCAGAGCATTGCCAGCAAGCCATTTGCCATTTCCTTTGCGGAAAAGATGGTGGCATCGGAAGGCTTCAAGGCGCTGTTTTCGGAAGGCATGTCGCTGGTGGAGGCAACAGCGTCCTATCTCGACGGTGACGGACGGAAGGAATCGCGTGAATTGCAGCGCGGCGCAGCCCTTGCCTATGCCAGTGAAAGTATGCGGCTGACGACGCGCCTGATGCAGGTCACATCATGGCTGCTGCTCCAGCGCGCAGTCAACGAAGGTGAATTGACTCGCATGGAAGCCGAGACGGAGCATCGGAAGGTGAAGCTGCAACCTTCAGAAACAGCCAGTTCGCCAGAAATGTTGGCGCTACTTCCGGCCAAGCTCAATGAACTAATCCAGCAGTCGATCCGGTTGCAGGCCCGGATTGTGAAACTCGACGAGCTGTTGCGGGCCGATGACAAGCCTGTGGAATATGCACTCGAGAGCAATCCGGTGGCACAGCAGTTGAGCATGCTGCAGATGGCACTCGCAAAAGGATTGCGGCAGTAATCTTGCTTCGATGAAACAACGCGAGTTTAACTCGTCGCGTTCGAAACCTTTTTGATCCTGCTCAACGGGATGGTGTAGTCACCGAACTGCACCATTTCCTCGCTGCCTGACAAGTCGACTGCTTTCACAACGCCGCTTGTTTCAGTTGCCATAAGGCTTTTCGCGGTGCCATTGCTGCCGATTAGGTCGCCCTGGACTTTGATCGTGTACTGCGCTTTCGGATCAAAAACGGCTCCCGGTGCCGTTATCGTTCCCGTCCATTTGAATGCCTGTTCGCCCGTCCCAGACGGTGTCCAGGGTGCATTGTAGACTTCCTTACCGTTCGTATCTGTTATGCTGACCTGATAGTTTGAATAATTGGTCTGCACTGAGACAGGCCATTTGGCCTCGTAGGTGCCGTTGGCTAGCTTGGTGGTGCCGGTTGTGCTGGCGTCCACAGATACCTTGGTGCCGATCAATGATGCAGCAGCTGCTGCGGTCAATTTCCCGCCGCTGGAGCCGCTGCCACCAAAATTCTGCGCCATCTTGGTCAGCAGGTCATTGGTCTTCAGCTGCTGCTCAACGCTGGAGAACTGCACAAGCTGCTGGGTGAACTGGTTGGCATCCAGCGGATCGAGGGGGCTCTGGTTCCGGAGCTGCGTCGTGAGCAGGCCCAGGAACTGGTCAAAGTTCTGCGCGATTGTCTTGCGGTCCTGTTCGGATTTGGTCAGTCCCGCAGTGGAAGCGGTCTTGAGAGCTGTCGATGTGTTTGCGATGCTGGATGTGCCGGTGCTCATGGGGTTCTCCTCAGATCCGGATATCAAGTCCGCCGGTCGCGGCGGTGCGGTAGGTGACGGGGCGCAGTGTGATCTCATTGATCATGGCACTGTCCTTGTCTTTGGTTCCGAAAACGGGCTGACCTTGCTGCTGCCCGTTTTGCCGGCCCTGCTGGCCGGGATCGCGCAGCGAAAACTGCAACCCGTCCGGATTGGTCTTGAGCCCGGCCTGATCAAAGGCGCGCTCCAGTGTCTTGGCATCGCGCTGCAGAAGTTGCAGCGTTTCGACGCGCTCCACCACCAGCTTGGCCTGCACCTGACCCGCTTCGGAAATTTCCAGCTTGATATCAATGCGGCCCAGATCTTCCGGATCGAGCCGGATCGAGAACTCCTTCGAGCCGCGCATGGCGCGCATGCCGATCTCAACCGCAATAGCCTGCAACGGCACGGGAGCATCGGCGCGGGCCAGTGAATGCGCGGGGTCCTGCGGCTTGGCAGAAGCCAGTGCGTCTGCCGCTGTGGTCAGAAGTGCGGTCTGGGCGTTGGGCTGGCCTGAGGCGGGAGCGTTCGGCTCTGCCAGTTGCTCGATGACGCGGGCAAGTTCTCTCGCAGCCGCTGGCGTCGTCTGGTGGGTAGTTTGCGGAGTTTCGGGCTTTGCTGCGGCTTTCGCCTTTTCTTCGGAATTATCTGCCTTTTCGGAGCTTTCGCCCTTATTTTTGGTCGCTTCTGGCGTTGGCAGCGTGTTTGTTGCCGACGCTGGCACCTGCGCCGCCTTTTCAGCACTGATTGATTGAAGCGGTTGGTCAGCTTCGGCTACCGTTGGCTGCACGTTTACTGCGGGTGCAGTAGGCACAGGCACTGTGATGACAGCAGTGGCTGAAGTGATGGAATCCGTCGTATCCGCTGGTTTGGCGGCCCCGGTTACCTGATCCTGCGTTGCGGCTATGGTGGTTGCTGCTGTGGCTTCGGGCTGTACTGTTTCCTCTGCAAGCTTGGACAGGAGATCGGCAGTCAGTACTGTTTCCGGCACGGCTTCCAGAAGCGGTGCTCCAGTCACTGCGGGAGGTGTCGGCTCGGCGGCAGAGGAAGCCTCGGATGGCTTGTCTTCGGACTTTGCAGCACCGCTCCGCTCATCCGCGGTGTCTTCTGTGGCTGTCGTCGCATCGGAGCTGGACTCCCGGTCCTGTTTAACCAGCCCGGGTGGATTCTCTCCGCGGTCGGAGGCTGATTTAGCACCCGACTCTGGCCTGTCCTTATGCTCTGGCCTGTCTCTTGCCACTTGCCGGTCGCTGACCGACTTGCCTTCTTCACGACGCGTCGCATCCCGATCCTGGCGCGGGGCATCGCGCTTCGCGGACTTCTCGTCCGGTTCCGTCTTCTGCCTTGAATCCTCCAGCACGCGGCCAAAATCCGGGCCATCTGCCTTTGGTTCAGGCTTGCGCAGGGTTACGGGCGCACGGGCTGGTCCGGGCGGAAGCAGATCCTTGATAAGGGCAGAGGTTGACATGAACGCGGGTGACTCCTGTGTGCGCTCATTGGCTTGCAGGAAGAGGGCCAACTAAAAACGATTTAAATTCAATATTTTAGCGATTTTAAAGGTGTCTTTTGTCCGGCAACGCCTGCCGCAAGCGGCAAAATCTGCCGGGAGAGTTGCGCCCCTTCCGTGATCTCCAGAAAACCGCTATTGAGTGGCCATCATGCTTAACTCGCTCGATATCGCCAAGACGCCCCAGGAGACCCGCGTGGTTGTTGCCATGTCGGGTGGCGTGGATTCGTCTGTCGTCGCAGCACTGCTCCAGGAGCAGGGCTACGATGTCGTGGGCGTGACGTTGCAGCTCTACGATCACGGTGCCGCCATCCACCGCAAGGGGGCGTGTTGCGCCGGACAGGACATCTACGACGCCAAGACGGTGGCCGATCGCATCGGCATTCCGCATTACGTGCTGGATTACGAAACCCGCTTCCGGCAGGAGGTGATTGACCGCTTCGTCGACAGCTATGTTGCGGGCGAGACACCAATCCCTTGTGTGGAATGCAACCGCCGCGTGAAATTCCGCGATCTGTTGACAACTGCGCGCGAACTCGGCGCGGATGTGCTGGCGACCGGGCATTATGTGCAGAGCCGGATCGGTAGCGACGGCAACCGCGTGCTTTTTCGCGCGGCGGACCCGGATCGTGACCAGAGCTATTTCCTTTATGCCACGACGCAGGAGCAGCTGAATCTGCTGCGCTTCCCGCTGGGACACCTGAAGAGCAAGGCCGAGACGCGGGCACTGGCCCACAAGTACGGTCTCGAAATCGCGGACAAGGCGGACAGCCAGGACATCTGTTTTGTGCCAGCCGGGCGCTATCAGGAACTGGTCGAGAAACTGCGCCCGGGTGCTGCGGAACCCGGCGAGATTTTGCATCTTGATGGCCGCGTGCTGGGTCGCCACGAGGGCGTGATCGGTTACACCATCGGCCAGCGCAAGGGTTTGGGCATTGCGGCTGGCGCGCCGCTTTACGTCGTGCGGATTGATGCCGATCGCAAGCGCATCATCGTGGGGCCGCGAGAGGCTTTGGCGACACGTCGTGTTGCCTTGCGCGAGATCAACTGGATTGGTGACTGGCCACTGGATCATATCCCGGCAGAGGGCGTCGATGTGGCCGTGCGCGTGCGCTCCACGCGCGCACCCCGTCCTGGCTTATTGCGCTGCGAAGCGGATCAGGTCTTCGTCGAACTGCTGGTGGCCGAAGAAGGAGTCGCGCCCGGTCAGGCCTGCGTCCTCTACGAAAACGATGGGCCAGACGCCCGCGTGCTCGGCGGCGGGACCATCGAACGGGCACAGCAGCTGATCATGGCTGCCGCCTGACGTTTTTCCCAAGGAACCTTTCTGGTATGGCCATCCAGTATGACCTCAAGGAACAGGAACGTGTCTACGAGACATGGGCCCGATTCTACGATTATCTCTATTCCTGGCTTCTCGCGGGGTCACACCGGCGTGTGGCCGAGGCGGCTTCTGCGGCTGGCAAGCAGATTCTGGAGATCGGTGCGGGAACCGGCCTTGTGCTGCGCTATTACCGACCCAACACCGAGGTGATCGCATCTGACCTGTCCGTGCCGATGTTGCGCAAGGCGCAGGAGAAGGTGCGCAAGCTCGGCCTCGCCCACGTCAAGGGTGTGACGGCGATGGATGCGTGCAATCTCGGCTTTCCGGATGCGATCTTTGACGTTGTTTCAGTGCCGTTTGTGATTACGCTGGTGCCTGATCCCGAGAGAGCACTAGACGAAGTGATGCGCGTGTTGAAACCGGGTGGAGAGATCGCCATCATCAGCCGCTTCGGAGCAGAGGATGGACTACAGGCAGCCTTCGAAGGTGCTATTGCTCCGCTGATGAAGCGTGTGGGCTGGTCATCGTCCTTCAAGGTATCGCGTGTGGCAAACTGGGCACATAAGCGTGGTGATGTCGCGGTACTCGATATGACTCCAGGGTTGTATTTCAAGATGGTGCGGTTGCGGAAGCAGTGTTGATTTATGGGCTTATTAAATTGTTATCGTTGGTGAATTTTTGTATAAACTGGCACTTATGGCTTGAACGCAAAAGGCTTTCCTGAAGGCGGGGCATCTGCTTCTGCTGTCTGCCCGGCCGAATTGATATTTTCATTGCTTTTCGTGGAATGACAATCTATACGGTCGAATATCGGGTTTCGGTCGACTGACTTCGCCTCCGCGTTTGCTATTGCTTCGCCAAGGCCTACAATCTCCTCTCAAAACATCGATACGTTGAGTGGTTGCGTGCGAGCGCAGGGCTTTAATATCAAACATCTGAAGGTTATTCACTATGCAAACTGGGACCGTGAAGTGGTTCAATAGCACCAAGGGCTTCGGCTTCATCCAGCCGGATGCCGGCGGACCCGATGTCTTCGTGCACATCAGCGCCGTTGAGCGTGCAGGCCTGCGTGGCCTCAATGACGGCCAGAAGATCTCTTACGAGATCGTGGCGGATCGTCGTTCCGGCAAGTCGTCTGCTGACAATCTGAAGGTTGGCGACTGATACCTCATCCGGCCATGCTGGCCCCGCTTCATGCAGTGGCACTGGCCTGACATGCGCTTGTTCCCGATCGACCGCGAATGTACCGGCGGTTGTGGATAGCGCTTTGCCTGATCCGGGCGGGACATATGTTTCGTCCGGGTTTTGGCATTTCTATTACTGGGAACGCTTCTGTTCCCCAGACATATTTGCAATCCTCACGACTTTGCAAGCGACTAGAGAAAGGCGTGCGTATTGGCCAAGGAAGATATCCTGACTTTCGAGGGGCGTGTGCAGGAAGTGCTGCCCGATGCGCGCTACCGCGTCGAACTCGACAATGGCCATCTGCTCGTTGCCTATACCGCTGGTAAAATGAGGAAGAATCGTATCAAAACGCTTGTTGGTGACCGCGTCACCGTTGAAGTCACTCCCTACGATCTCGACAAGGGTCGGCTCGTGTTCCGCCACAAGGGTGATTCTGGCCCGCCTCCCGGCGCGGCGCACCGACCCTTTGTCAGGCGTCGCTGAGATGCGCTGGACCAATCGCAGCAGCGGATCACCTCGCCCCATCGGCATGATGATTTTCGTATTCCGTTCCGGCAAGCAGTCGACCCTGAGCGCCTTTGCAGCTACGGATGATGGTGAGGCCCTGCCTCCCAAATTCGCCCCATGGACTTTGATCGGCAGCATTCCGCCCGGTCGCAGCCTGCCCCACGGCCTTTCGCGCGCTTCAGCTGAAGCGGCCCTCAAGGCCGATGGTTTTGCGCTCTGGCGCATGAAATCAGACGAGACGCCGTCCGCTTGACGGCCAAGACATAAACTTTATTCAGGAGATCAGAGCTCATGCAAGTGCTCGTGCGCGACAACAACATTGAACAGGCCATGCGTGTCCTGAAGAAGAAGATGCAGCGCGAAGGCATCTTCCGCGAGTTGCGTCAGCGAAAGGCCTATGAGAAGCCCTCAGAAAAGAAGACCCGCGAGAAGGCGGAGGCGATTCGCCGCAACCGCAAGGCAGCGCGCAAGCAGATGATCCGCGAAGGCCTGATCGCTGCGCCCAAGCTGAAGCCGAAGTTCCCGCCCCGCGGTGGCGCACGCGGCGCCGGTCCAAGGGCACCATTGGCTGCCATGCCGCCAGCGACAGAATCATAAGTTTCTTGTGACAGTGACCCGTAGGCTCAGCGCCCCCGGATGCTGCCTGCAAAGCTGGTGACCCGGGCCACAACCTGGCCGTCTATCCCCGCAAATCCATGGTAACCCGCTGCCTGGCAGGGGTCACCTTCATTGCGGCCACCATCGAGCCATATCACTCGCGCCTTTCCTGCCGACCACGCGATAAAGGGATCAACCAGAGCTGGTCTTGTCACTGAACAGCCATCCTGGCGATGGTGAACGATCAGTGTTGGTGGCAAAGTGGATGGCGATCCGACATTGGCCTGAAACTGTTCCAGCATTCCTGATGTGATCACGATGCCGTTGGGCTGTGATGCCAGAGCCGAATGAATTCGGGTCGCGCCCCGGCTCGTGGCCACCACAATCACCGGTTTCGCTATTCCCTGCATATACGTGACAGCTGAAGCGGGGCTTCCCCAGGCATCCAGTGTCAGCGTGGCGAAACCGGCGGCTGCGTAGCTGCCGCGCGTACGCACGAGTTGATTGCCCTGAAGTCGGGTAATCTGGCCATCCGATGTGATGCCAAGGCTGCCATTACCACCCGGCATCAGAATGATACTGCCGCGGGGCTTTCCCTTTGGCATCGTCAAAACACCATAACCGCCAAGTTCGGCGACGGGCTTATCCGCAGATTGACACAAGGCAGGTGTCGAGACGCCAATGCCGATAACCAATGCCATACATTGCACCAGACTTTTCATGACGTGTCCCCCTTTTGTGCAAACAGGAGTAAAAGTCCGGATCAGTCCATTGTCAAATGCGTCTGCAGAACTGCCTATTCGAGTTATCGCTCAGCCCCATCTTTCTTGACAGGAGGCGGCTCATCCCTCATATCGCCAGCATATATACAAGGATGTTATTTTGCGTCCTTATCCCTGTGGCAGGGTAGCTCAGTTGGTGAGAGCGCCGGATTCATAACCCGGAGGTCGGCGGTTCAAATCCGCCTCCTGCTACCAGTTTTATTCCAAGATCTAAACTCAACGGAAAGACCCGCCCCAAGATTGCGACGGGGCTGACAGTTGTTCCGGTCAGTTGCTCCGGTTCGTGATCGAGATGGCGTAGGCCGGCGTGCGGATCTCGAAGAGCGGATCGTCTTTTGGTCCGGCAATCCCATCGGCCAATATGGTTGGCGCGAAGATCGTTTCGTCGCAGGTCTGGTTCTTTTCAAGCGCTGCAATCTTGAGCGTGCCAAGCTTGACCATCGGTCGCGTGTCCTCGCCCTCCCACACTTGTGTGGCGTTGTCGGTCTTGTCACCCGGGCGGCCCATGATCGCCATCATGTCGAAACTGGCGGGCTTGGCCGTGGCGAGGCGTTCGGTTATGTCCTGCACAAGATATTCCGCAGGCTTGGCCTTGGCCTCGTCATCCGTAAGGTTCACATAGCCGCCCGTCGGGACCATCCGGAACTTCATGACCTGATTGGCACCCGCCGCATTCGTCAGTGTGTAGGCATGGATGCCCCAATAACTGACGCCGACCCATGAACCCGGGATGGGCTTGCCCGCGAGGTATTTGCCCTGCAGCGTCGTTTCAGGGTTGGCGTCGGTGAATGCTTTGATCTTGTCAGCGTCCGGCTTGCCATCCGCACCGGGCAGGCGGACCTGAAGGAAAGCCAGCATCTGGGCAGGCGTTTTAACGAAGTTCATTGGTGCATTGACCATCACGAATTCGGTCTGTCCCGCGCCTCCCCCGTCAATGCGGAAAGAGAAGCCCCGGTTCGGCCCGCGCGCGCCGTCGGCGACTTTGGCGTTGCCTCCTCCAACCGAGAAACGCGCCACGACTGACGAGGTCTTGGCGAAGATTGGTGATTTCGACAGACCCTTCGCATCAGCCGCTGGCTCGAATGTGCCTGTAAAACACTGGCCCTTGGCACCGCTTGGACGGTTCTTCGGCTTGCCTGCAAGAGTGAACATCGTATCGACGATGGGTTGTGGATCGGCGCTCTGCGCCCTTGCCTCGCCCGCAATGCTGACCGTTGCGGCTCCAACGACCATCGCCATCATGAATTTTTTCATTGTTTCATCTCCTCTGAAAAACCGGCTGATGAGAGTGCATTTAAGAAACCAGATTGCGATCAATGAATCCAGCCGTAATATGATTTTCGTGTGAGCGACGTATTGAAAAAACCGTGTCTCGTATGGGGAATTGATGTTTGTGATGGACGGTTGCGCGACATGCACCCAGATGAATCGCCCCGAGCCCTCCCTGCTGATGCACAATAAATATGTGCACGTGAGGCCTGCCTCAGCTTGACGCTGCAAAAAATACGTGAAGGATTGGGAGATTGTTTCTCAACACGCTGTGGGGGCGTCTTATGCTGAAAACTGTCATGCTTGTCGCCGCTGTTGCGACTTTTTCCGTTGTATCCGCAGGACCGAGCGAGGCGCTTGATCGGCGCGTCAAGGTCATCAACGACTCAAGTCGCACGATGACCAAATTCCAGGCTTCGAACAAGTCCAGTAAATCCTGGGAAGAGGATATCCTGGGCGATGACATACTCAAACCTGGACAGTCCGTGGTGGTCAATATCAACGACGGAACCGGCTTTTGCGTGTTCGATCTGCGTGCGACGTTCAAGGGTGGTGCCACCGTCGTGCGCCGCAACATCAATATCTGCAAGATTTCGAGCTGGACCATCAACGATTGAGATGTCTCCGGCCGCAAGCAAGGTGTGCGATCAATGCCACCCCTTAAAGAGATTGCCTTTCCAGCCTACTCATGAAAATCTGTGCCTGTTCAGCGGCTCTCTTGCTGCGGCGGCTTGCGCCTCTTGTTGAACCCTTTGGCGTAACGCCACCCTCCGGCCCCGGGGCCGCCATCAGACCGGAATTCCCCGGTCTCCTGACGGAGGGTAGACTATGGCCAGTCTCAACGGCAGCAATAGCGGCAGAGAAGTTTCAGGCAGAGAACCAGCGGGGTCGAAGGGCGGTCGGCGCATGACCATCGCCATCGTCGGCCCCTTCCAGAGCGGCAAGACCACGTTGCTCGAAAGCATCCTCGCGCGCACCGGTGCCTTGCAAAGGCCGGGCAGTGTGGCGGATGGCTCAAGCGCGGGCGACAGCAGCACGGAAGCCCGGGCGCATGCCATGTCGGTCGAACCCAACATGGCGACGGTCGAATACATGACCGACCATTTCACTTTCATCGATTGCCCGGGCTCGGTCGAGTTTCTGCATGACATGCGTGCGGCGTTGCCTTTGTGCGACGCGGCCATCGTGGTCTGCGAGGCGGACCAGCGGAAAATCCCGGCACTGCAGGTCATCCTGCATGAACTGGAAGATCTGCGTATTCCGCGTTTTCTGTTCCTGAACAAGATCGACACGGCTGCGACCCGCGTGCGCGAGACCCTGTCGCTCTTGCAACCCGCATCCCGTACGCCGCTGCTTTTACGCCAGATTCCAATATGGCGGCACGGCGTCGCGACGGGCTATCTCGATCTCGCAACTGAGCGCGCCTACATCTACCGCGAGCACGCCGAGAGTGCGCGTACCGATATTCCGGCGGAGGAACTGCCGCGTGAAAAGGAAGCGCGCTTCACCATGCTGGAGCGGCTGGCCGATTATGATGATGCCATCATGGCAGCATTGATCGACGAGATGGATCCGCCGAACGACGTGATCTACGACGATCTCGCCCGCGATCTGCGCGAAGGGCATGTGGTGCCGGTGCTGATCGGCGCGGCGCTCAAGGGTAACGGCGTCACGCGTCTGCTGAAGGCCCTGCGGCACGAGACGCCGGGATTGTCAGAAACGCTGAAACGCCTGTCTGTGGACGCCGATGCCGCCCAGCCGCTGGCGCAGGTGATCCGCACCATCCACACGGCGCATGGCGGCAAGCTATCCGTGGCACGGGTGCTGTCGGGCCGGTTCACGGATGGTGATACGGTCGCGGTGTCTGGTGGCAGGGATGAGCGGATCGCGGGGGTTTCACGCCTGCTTGGCCAGGGCCTGATGCGTGTGACCCATGCGACAGTCGGCGATATCATCGCCTTCGGACGGCTGGACAGTGCTGCGACGGGGGCGGCGATAGGCGCTGCAAAATCCCGACCTCATCCGGTTGCGGCAGTGATCCCGCAGCCGCCGGTGATGGCGACCGTGCTGCATGCCATCGACCGCAAGGACGATGTGAAGCTCTCCGCCGCATTGCAGAAGCTGGCAGATGAAGATCCCGCGCTCGTCATGGAGCAGGCGGCTGAAGGTGGCGAGATGACCCTGCGCGGGCAGGGTGAGATGCATCTGCGCGTGGCGCTGGAGCGCATCCACCAGCGCTTCGGCATTCCGGTCAGCGAGAGCAAGGTTGTGGTGGCTTATCGCGAGACGATCCGTGACAAGGTTTCGGCGCGGGGACGACACAAGAAGCAGTCTGGCGGGCATGGCCAGTTCGGCGATTGCGTGCTGATGCTCGAACCGCTGGAGCGCGGCGCGGGCATCACCTTCCACGAAACCGTCACGGGAGGCGCAGTGCCGCGGCAATACTACCCGGGAGTGGAGGAGGGCGCGAGAGCGGCGCTTATGCGTGGGCCGCTCGGGTTCCCGGTGGTGGATGTGGCGGTGGTGCTGACCGATGGCAGCTATCATTCGGTTGATTCCTCCGACATGGCGTTCCAGCTGGCGGGAAAACTGGCGGTGGAGGAAGCCTTGCCGCAGGCGCGGCCTGTTCTGCTCGAGCCTGTTCTCGCGGTCGAGATCATGGTGCCGACGGACGGGCTGGCGAAAGCGTCGCAACTGGTATCAGCCCGGCGCGGCCAGATTCTGGGTTACGCCACGCGCGATGGCTGGACGGGCTGGGAGATCGTGCAGGCACTGGTGCCGGAGGGCGAGATGGGCGGGCTGATCATCGAACTGCGCTCGGCCACGGCGGGCGTCGGCTCGTTTACGCAACGGTTTGACCATCTGGCGGAGGTCAACGGCAAGATGGCGGATCAGGTGGTGACGGAACGGCGGCGCATGGTGGCTTGAGAGGAGCGCTTTGCTTTTCCTTCTCCCCTTGCGGGAGAAGGTGGCCTTCGCGTTAGCGAAGGTCGGATGAGGGGTCGCACAAATCTCTGAGAATTGCGCGACCCCTCATCCGCCCGCCATCCGGCGTGCACCTTCTCCCGCAAGGGGAGAAGGGAGAGCGTCACCGCGCTCCACACCCTCCCATGCCGCGTTTGATCGTGGCTCATATGTCTCCGCCGCGCCCAACGCGACACGGGCGTCATCGACCACGCGCTTGTAGGTCTTCTGCGCCTTCTCGCCGGTCACAACGCAGCGGGCCGTGAGCTTTGTCACGTGATCCGCCATTGCGAGCAGACGCGCTGTCACGTCGAAAGGCAGTCCGCGCCAGTCGAGATCCAGCCCGCCGCAGGTGATGGTGTGACCGGCCTGCAGCAGAGTGTGCACCACGATGTGGAAATCGCCGCCGAAATACGGCTTGTCCATGAACTGCACTTCATCTGCGAAGAGATGCACGGGCGCGCCATTGTCCGACGCTGCGCTGACCGCCGCGAAGACGTCATGGGCGGATGACACTGGCACCGCTACATGCGCCACGCCGTCATGCGTGACGATGGCATTCTCGGCGTAACGGTTGTCCATAGCGGGCTTCAAGATGACGACCGGGCTGTCGCTGTCGCATACAGCGGCATTGACAGCACCGATGAGGGCAGTGGTTTTTCCCGCGAACATGGGGCCGGAGAAAACGGAAAGGGTGGCGATCACGGGGAAGAGCTTCCAGATATCGGGACTTGGATAGCCTTGAAACCATGATTCGGAGCGGATTGGGATACACTGCAAGGGATCACCCGCAGTCATCCACCGCGAAATACGCCGCACGGTGTTGTGAATTGATCTTCGGCTCCGTCTCCGGAAGATTGCTATTATGGATCTTCGCATTTTTGCCATTCTTTCAGCATTGCTCTGGTGGAATCCAGCGGCAGCCTGCACCCCCATGGAAGCCTGCCGTTTCGGCGAGAATGCCGAATACCGGGTCTATCCACCGCCGGGTTGGGATGGGAAAGCGCCGATTGGAGCATTCGTCTTTGTCCATGGTTATCGCGCGACCGCTGCCGAGATAGTGAGCTACAAGGAGCTTTCGGATGCCGTACATGGCATGGGTTTCATGCTGGTCGCGCCGCAGGGGCTTGGCGACAGCTGGTCGACGCCGGGATCACCCGGAGACGGGCGCCGGGATGAACTGGCCTTCATGGCGGCCATGCTGGATGATCTCGAAAAGCAATTCCCGATAGACCGCAGCCGCATCGTTGCCTCCGGTTTCAGTCAGGGCGCTTCTGTTGTGTGGGAGGTTGCCTGCAAAGGGGATGGAAGGTTTGCAGCCTTCATGCCGGTCGCAGGCGTCTGGTGGCAGCCGATGCCGAAGGACTGTACTGCGCCGAAGCGACCACTTCTGCATATCCACGGCATCAATGACCCCGTGATGCCGATGGGCGGGCGCAATCTGCGTGACCGCTGGAAACAAGGTGATGTCGCGGTCGCACTCGCCACGATGCGGGTGATAAACAGCTGCGAGAGCGGCAAGTCCCACCGCGAGCAGCGGGGCGAGTTGACCTGCATTTTCGAGGATGGCTGCACCAGCGGCAAGCCGGTGGCGCTGTGCCTGCACCAAGGGGATCACCACACCAATCCGGTCTGGTTCACGCAAGTGAAGGATTGGCTCGGCGCGGTTCTGGTCAGGCCCTGAGGCTGCGCACAGCACCTTCGACCAGCAGTTGCAGCTGTTTTTCGGTCCGGCCACGGTCAAACTCGTCCACAAGCTTGCGGTCCAGCGCCAGCACGACGATGCCATGGGCTGCGGAGAACAGCGTCTGCGCCATGAGCGATTTTCCGTCTGGCGTCATCCAGTCGGGCAGGACTGAGGCGATGTTGGCGAGCAGGGGCCTTTGGCCCTCGCGATACCAGGCAGGAACGGCCTTTTCCTCAGCCAGCACATGCTCGAAAACGGCCTTCCAGCGCCTTGTATGCCGAGCGGCAAAATCGAGGTAACCGTAGGCGAGGGCCAGCAATTGCTCTTCCTGTGTGCCCGTTTTCGTGCGCTCTTTCGCCTGGGACAGCAGTTTTCCGAGATGGGTCAGCGTGCGGCTGTTGGCTATGAGGATGAGTTCATCGATATCGCCGAAGACATTGTAGAGCGATCCGACGGCACAGCCGACTTTGGCCGCGATGGCGCGGGCCTGCAACGCCTTGAGGCCTTCCGCCGCGAGGATTTCCTCTGCTGCCGCAATCATCAGATCCTTCAGTTCGCCGCGGGGCGGGGATTTGGCCATGGATATTTGTGCTCTCTGGCATTGACCCCTCATAACACGCTTGAAAATAATTGAACAGCGTTCAAGATAATACTTGAACGTCGTTCAAGTTTGATCTAGAGAATGTATATGAACGATGTTCATTCGAGCATTCGCATCAAGTTCGGGGAGTACAAGTGATGATCAATCTTTCCGCAATGACCGGTTCGGTAACCCAGGGCTACGGCTATCGCGCCGGAACAGGGCCTTTCGGCTTTCTGTTCCAGTCGGGCCAGACCTCTGAGGTGCTGGCGTCTGTCCTGACCTGGTATGCCGCAGGGCTTTTAATCGTTATCGGTGCTGCCATCGTTGCCAGCTTCGTCGAGCGCGGCATCAAGGCGACCTAAACCGGAGCGACCTGCCCGGCTTCCCAGCCGAGAATCGCCTGTTTGCGCGTCAGGCCCCAGTGATAACCCGTCAGCGCGCCGGTTTTTCCCAGCACGCGGTGGCAGGGCACCACGAAGCTGATCGGGTTTCGCCCCACCGCAGCGCCGACCGCACGGGCCGCAGAGGGCTTGCCGATATGGCTAGCGACATCGCCATAGGTCGTGGCGCGTCCCATCGGGATTTTCAGCAAAGCCTGCCAGACCCGTACCTCGAAATCGGAGCCCAGCATCACGACATTGAGCGGCTGGTTGTGCTGCCATTCTGCGGGACTGAAAATACGGTTTACGGTTCTTGCAGCCTGCGCCTGATCTTCCACGAAGCGGGCGCCCGGCCAGCGCCGCACCATATCCGCCATCGCGCCCTTGCGTCCGCCCGCAGGCTTGCCGCTGTCACTCGCATTGCCAGGCGCCGCCTTGTCATCCACCCAGCCGAGGCCTGCCAGGCCGCGATCCGTCATCACGGCGAGCGCTTCGCCGAAGGGGGAATCGTGGAAGCCATAGCGCAGGGTGAGGCCGCTTCCACCGGCCTTCCATTCGCCCGGTGACATTGCTTCATGCGTGACGAAGAGATCATGCAGGCGGGATGGGCCGGACAGGCCGACCTCGTATGTGGCGTCCAGTACGCTTGCGCTGTCCTTCAGCAGGGCCTTGGCGTGATCCAGTGTAATCGCCTGCAAGAAGGCTTTCGGCGTGATGCCCGCAAAGCGCCGGAACAGGTGATGGAAATGCGAGGGTGATAACCCGACATGCGCCGCCACGTCATCGAGGTTCGGCTGGTTGCGCCAGCGCGCCGTGAGATATTCCAGCGCCCGGCGCACGCGGTCATATTCCGAGGCCTGATCGGCGGCGGGGGAGAGCGGCTCGTCAGCAATCTTCATCAGCATGATGGTCTCTCCTGATCCTTGATCCTGCATGAGTCTAGGTCCGTACCAACCCCATGCCCACCCGAAAGCTGCGGTGTGAAGCTGCAATCATCAAAATCGCCTGACGCTCTTGTTGTTCGCAACGTAAGGTTTCATGATGCAATCCATTGAAAAAGCTTGATAGTTCTGCTGTGAACGAACTAGAGCGAAAAGACTGAACAAAAGGCGATGCCAGGGAGGCAAGTCGCCGGGGGAGAATGTGATGACTGACCCAGCAAAATTGTGGCTGAAAGCTTATCCGCCGGGCGTTCCCGCCACGATTGATGCACTGTCCGCCGGGACCATCGCCGACGTCCTCAATGACAGCGCACGCCGCTATTCAGGTCGCCCCGCGTTCGAGAGTTTCGGCAAGAAACTGACTTATGCCGAAGTGGAAAAGGCCAGCAACGCCGTGATCTGCTGGATGCAGGCGAAGGGCCTGAAAAAGGGCGACCGCGTCGCGATCATGATGCCGAACGTCATGGCCTATCCCGTCGTGATGTTCGCGGTGCTGCGCGGCGGCTTCACCGTCGTCAACGTCAACCCGCTCTACACCCCGCGTGAACTGGAGCATCAGCTCAACGATTCCGGCGCGAAGGTGCTGTTCGTCCTCGAAAACTTCGCCCATGTGGTGGAAGAGGCGAAGCCAAACCTCAAGACGGTAGAGACCATCATGCTGACGACGGCGGGTGATCTGCTGGGCTTCAAGGGCACCATCGTCAATTTTGTTTCCCGCAAGATCAAGAAGGTGGTGAAGGCCTTCAAATTGCCCAGTGCTGGCACTTTCAAGAGCATTCTTGCGGCCCATGCCGGTCAGACTCCGAAGGCGGCAACCATCGGCATCGATGACGTGGCCTTTCTGCAATATACGGGTGGCACAACAGGCGTTTCCAAGGGCGCAACACTGCTGCATCGCAACATCATGGCCAATGTGCTGCAGGCCGATGCCTGGATCACGCCATTTCTCGATCAGACCAAGGCTGCGCCTGTGATGGTGACGGCGCTGCCGCTTTATCACATTTTCGCGCTCACCTGCTGCTGCATCTACATGCAACGGCTTGGCGCGAGCTGCCTGCTTATCGCCAATCCGCGCGATATTCCGGGCTTCATCAAGACGCTGCAGACCACGCCTTTCACCATGATCTCAGGCGTCAACACGCTCTACAATGCGCTTCTCAATGCGCCCGGCTTCGAGAAGGTGGATTTTGCGCAGCTCCAGTTTGCGGTCGCCGGTGGCATGGCCATGCAGGGGCCGGTCGCCAAACGCTGGAAGGAGCGCACGGGCAAGCCGATCATCGAGGGCTATGGCCTCTCCGAGACCTCGCCCATCGCCACCGTGAACCCGCTGACCCTGCAGGAGTTTTCCGGCACCATCGGCTTCCCCGTTCCCTCAACCGAGGTGAAGATCGTCGATCTGGACGGCAAGGATGTCGGACTGAATGGACCCGGCGAAATCTGGATCAAGGGTCCGCAGGTGATGGCGGGCTACTGGCAGCGGCCGGAAGAGACAGAAAAGGCGATGACGGCGGATGGCTGGTTCAAATCCGGCGATGTCGGCGTGATGCTGCCGGACGGTCAGTTCAAGATCGTCGACCGCATGAAGGACATGGTGCTGGTCTCGGGCTTCAACGTCTATCCCAACGAGGTGGAAGAGGTGGTCGCGGGGCATCCCGGCGTGCTGGAGGTGGCGGTGATCGGCCTGCCTGACGCACATTCGGGCGAGGCGGTTGCGGCCTATGTGGTGAAGAAAGACCCGAATGTGACAGAAGCGGATATCATCAAGCACTGCCGCGAGGGGCTGACGGGATACAAGGTGCCGAGGACGGTGGTGTTCCGGGATGCGCTGCCCAAGACGAATGTGGGCAAGGTGCTGCGGCGCGTGCTGCGGGATGAGGTGATGGGGAAGGGGTGATTACCTGTCAGTCCTGAAGACGACCTTCACCATCGCCATAGCGACCAAAGCTCCTGCGACCTGCGCCGCAACAAACCCCGGTACGTGCACCAGATTGATTCCGGCAAAGCTTGTGGTGAACCCGCGCGCCAGTGTCACCGCCGGATTGGCGAATGATGTTGATGCTGTAAACCAGTAGGTTGCGGTAATGGTGAGGCCCACGATCATGGGTACGGCTTCGGGCCTGGCGCGTGATGTCCCAAGGATTGCAATGAGCAGTGTGAATGTCGCGACAGCTTCCGCGAACCATTGGGATGCACCGGATCGCGCCGTTGTCCCGATTTCCAGCGGGCTGAAGCCAAACATGAGATGTGCTGCCGCTGTGCCTGCGATACCGCCAAGGCATTGGCAGAGAATATAGGGCAGCAATAGCTCCTTCGGGAATTCGCCACGCAATGTGAACACCATGGTCACAGCGGGATTGAAATGCGCACCGGAGACAGGAGCAAAGACCGTAATCAGCACAACAAGAATAGCACCCGTCGGAATCGTGTTGGCGAGGAGTTGCAGCGCCACGTCCTTCGTCAGGTTCGTTGCCATGATGCCAGAACCGATAACGGTCGCGACGAGGATCGCTGTGCCCAGTGCCTCGGCGGCCAGCCGGGCCGAGACAGCTGGTGTGCTTGCAGTCCTGTCGGTCATTGTGCGTTGCTTCCGCCTTGCGTCATGGCCGTCGCACCCTCCATGCGGCCGATTTCCATGAGGGCTGTGCGCAGTCTGGCCGGTGGCATTGCCTCGAATGGCAGTGCGACGAGCGCCTTCGTGCGCTCCATCAGCTCATTGTAAGTGCGGCGAAAGGCGGCTTGCTTGATAGAATCCGAACCCTGCACGTCGGCGGGGTCGTCCAGCCCCCAATGTGCGCGGACTGGCGCAGTTGGGAAAACCGGACAGCTTTCACCCGAAGCCGAATCGCACACCGTGATTGCCACATCGATACGCGGGGCGCTGCCGGCTGCGAAAACGTCCCAGGACTTTGAGTGGAAACCGGAGATATCAAAGCCTTCCGTCGCCAGTAGATTGAGCGCGAAGGGATTGGGCTCGCCCTTGGGCCTGCTGCCGGCTGAAAATGCGCGAATGCGCCCGCACCCTTCGCGCTGCAAAATCGCCTCGCCGAGAATTGAGCGGGCGGAATTGCCGGTACACAGCACCAGAATCGTGAAAATATCTGTCATGGTGTATTTTATCCATCATAAAACTTCTGTTCTCAAGTCTGCAGAGCAAGACAGTTTGATGACAAACGCCCTGTTTAGGCCCCATTCATTGCCCTAGGGGCAAGAGCTGGCGAAACATCTGAAATGGAATGCCTTATGCAGTTTCGCCTTGTCCCAGCGGCCTTCGCCGCCGCCTTTCTCATTCTGCCCCTCGCTGCCACCGACGCCCTCGCCCTCAACCAGCAGGGGATCGCGTCCTATTACGGCCAGAAATTCCACGGACGCAAAACCGCAAGTGGTGAGCGGTTCAACAACAGCGCCATGACCGCCGCCCATCGCAGCGCCCCGTTCGGCTCGCAAATCCGGGTCACGAACCTCTCCAATGGCCGTAGTGTCGTGGTGCGCGTCAATGATCGCGGGCCCTGGGTGCGCGGGCGCATTGTGGATGTCTCGGGCGTGGCCGCGCGCCAGCTTGGCATGACCGGGCGCGGGTTGACGCGGGTGCGTGTTTCGTCGCTTTGACAGCGCTGTTGCGGCGCGTTACGCCGCTGCCATGGCCACCATCGATACACTCTTCGTGACACAGCTCTACCGGGGCGAGATTGCCGCTCCGGGCGATGAGTTCATGGCTGAAATGGATGCCAGCTGCCGCTCCATTGCAGCGGATGACACGGCGGGCCAGCGCTGGTGCCGCAAGAACGGTTATCCGGGCTATACGAGCTATGCCTCGCTGGATGATCTTCCGTGGCGTTTTCCGGTGTTCAAGCAGTTGCAGAGGCGGCTGGACAGGCATGTGGCGGATTTTGCCAAAGCGCTGGACTACGAGCTCTCGGGCAAGAAAATCATTTTGGATTCGATCTGGATCAACGTGCTGCCACCGGGCGGCGTGCATACCTCGCATATCCATCCGCACAGCGTTATTTCCGGAACTATGTATGTCGCGATGCCGGACGGAGCTTCTGCCATCAAGTTTGAAGACCCGCGCCACGCCATGATGATGGCCGCGCCGCCACGCAAACCCAAGGCAGCCGAGGCCAACCGCAGCTTCATCTACCGCGCGCCGAAACCGGGCGAGGTGCTGTTGTGGGAGAGCTTCCTGCGCCATGAGGTGCCGCTGAACATGGCGGAAGATGAGCGGATTTCGGTAAGCTTCAACTACCGGTGGGGGTGAGGGTTTCATGACCCCGCATTCCTCCGGCGATCTCAATGCCGACCGGCGGTATGGCTATGCGCAGGACCTGCTGAAAGAGCATGATTTTTTCGCTGCGGCTGATCTATTCCGGCAGGTGCTGGAACTGGCACCGGAGTGGGCTCCAGCGTGGTTTGGTCTGGGCGATGCGCTGGAACAGTTGGGTGAAGTGCCTGAGGCTATCGTTGCCTTCCACCGTGCGCTGCCCCCGGCTGATGCGCTCGGTGCAGGTGTCAGGCTTGCGCGTCTGGGTGTTGCCGGTGTGGGGATGACACCGGGCTATGTTGCGGCACTTTTTGATGAATATGCTGACCGCTTCGACGACCATCTGGTCAAGGCACTCAACTATCGCGGGCCGCAAATCGTGGTGGCGGCACTCGAGACTGTTTGCGCAGCAAATGCTCGCGCCTTCCATTTCGATCGCGCGGCTGATCTGGGCTGCGGGACAGGCCTGATGGCTGCGGCTATCTGGAAGCATGTTGATTCCATGCACGGCGTTGACCTCTCACCTGCGATGATTGCCCGGGCGCGGCACAGTGGGTTCTATTCAGAGGATGAGCCGAACTGCGGCGATCTCATGGATTATCTGGCTTCGCAGGAAGGTGGCACGTTCGATCTCTTGATGGCAGCCGATGTTCTGGTTTACCTCAGCGATCTTTCGCCGGTTTTCAATGCGACGCGTCGGGTTATGGATGTGCATGGTCTCTTCGCTTTCACGGTTCAATCGCTGGCGGGTGAAGGTTACGTGCTGGGTGCCGACCTGCGCTATCATCACAGCGAGGCGTACGTGCGGGCTGTGGCTAAAAGCTGCGAACTCAGTGTCAGGCTTCTCGCACCATGCGTTACAAGGCAGGATGCCGGGAAGCCTGTTGATGGTTTTGTCGTGGTGGTGAACCGGATACCGGCTAACGTATTGAGCCGAGAGCCCGATGTCGGCTGACCTCCTGCCGCCGCGCTTCCGCGACTGGTTCGCGGCCAAGGGCTGGCAGCCGCGCGCGCA
>JANPDL010000014.1:0-125079 GCA_031431475.1 Hyphomicrobiales bacterium | reverse complement strand
GGAAAGCGGTTCTTGTCGACATAGTCGCGCAGGCCCAGCACGCAAGCCTCGTAATCCGCTTCTTCGCCATCTTCGACCGGCGTGATCGGACCAGCCCTGCAGACCCAGCTGCCCTTCTCGCGGGTCCATGTGGTGAGCGCGATGCTCTCGACGAAGGCAGGCAGTTGGAAAGCGAGGCTGCGATCCGCGTTCAGGCCCATGGAGCCGCCATCAAAGACAAGCTCGTCCTGCCCGCCGACCTGATTGACATAGATCAGCGGCAAGCGGCTTTCGGTGACGCGGGCGACAATGGTGTTGAGCCGTTCCTCAAGCCGCCCGCGCCTGTAGGGCGATCCGTTCGGCACGATGAGGATTTCAGCACCCGTTTCTGCCAGACACTCCACCACATCCGGCCCCCAAATATCCTCGCAGATCGGGATGCCGATGCGCACGCCGTTGATAGAAACCGAGCCCGGCAGGGGACCCGCATCGAACACGCGCTTTTCATCAAAGACGCCATAGTTCGGCAGGTCGTTCTTGAAGCGCACGGCAGCGATCTTGCCATGCTGAAGAACGCAGACCGCGTTGTAGACCTCGAATCCGTCCTTCTGCGCATCGCGCTCGCCCGGCTGGCGCTTGCCGATCATCCACGGGGTGCCGATGATGATGGCCGGGCCGCCGCTTGCGGTTTCCCGCGCCAGTTCATCGATGGCCGCGCGACAGGCATCGAGGAAGGCCGGTTTGAGGATCATGTCATCCGGCGGATAGGCCGAGATGAAGCACTCTGTGAGCACGAGAATATCCGCGCCCATCGTGATGGCCTCGGCGCGAGCGGCGCGGGCTTTGGCGGCATTGCCCGCAATGTCACCCACAACGGGGTTGAGCTGTGCGATGGCGATCTTGAGCGTGTCTGTCATGCCTGAGATGTAACGCCGGGCATGCCGGTTGGGAAGGGTGGAACCGGATGGCTGCTCTGCTGGAATTGTCGGGTCTCGTGCGGCAGCATCAGAAATACCGCTGAGTGTGGCATGGCGATATAGCCTGAAGCTATGTCGCCGCGCAAAAAACTCTTTCCATTCAATGTCTTGATTTGATCCGCGCCTTACAGCAAAACCCTGCCGAAGGAGTTTTGCCATGGGCCGTTACCTGACTGTTTGCCGGGAGGCCGAAAGCCGGTGATCCCTGATCTGTGGACAGCGCTGGCGCTTGCCTTTCAGCTCGTGGTGTCTGCCGATGCCGAGCTGATCGAGATCGTGCGGCTGTCCCTCGTTGTCAGCGGCTCCGCCAGCATTCTCGCCTTCGCCATCGGGACGCCATCGGGAGCGTTGCTCGCGGTCAGCGCATTCCGGGGCCGCAAGATCGTTCTGGTGATCGTCAACGCCCTGCTCGGGCTTCCGCCAGTGGTGGTGGGCCTTGTGGTCTATCTGCTGATCTCGCGCAGTGGCCCGCTGGGCTCGCTTGGCCTGCTGTTCACGCCTGCCGGAATGATTCTGGCACAGGCCGTTCTGGCGCTCCCCATCGTCATCGCGCTCACCCATCGGGCCGTGGCACCGCTGTGGAAAGACCATGGCGACGATCTTACAATTGACGGGGCCAGCACATTGCGTGCGATCCAGACTCTGCTGAACATGGCGCGGATCAGCCTCATCACGGTCTTTCTCGCCGCGTTCGGGCGCGCCATCGCGGAGGTCGGCGCGATCATGATGGTCGGCGGCAATATCCGGGGCTACACCCGCACCATGACCACGACTATCGCACTGGAAACCAGCAAGGGGGATTTGCCACTGGCATTGGCGCTGGGCATGATCCTGATCGGGATCAGCCTGCTCGTCAGTGCGATGGCGTTCTCGCTGGATCGAGAGAAGCCCTACTGAAACGCCACTTCACTAAAACTCCGCAACTTACGCGAATGAAGCTGTGCGGGCTTCAGCGCGCGCAGTTTCTCCAGCGTCCTCAACCCGATGGCCAGATGCTGGTTCACCTGCTTCTGGTAGAAGGCCGAGGCCATGCCCGGCAACTTCAGTTCACCGTGTAATGGCTTGTCCGAGACGCACAGCAAGGTGCCGTATGGCACCCGGAAGCGGTAGCCGTTGGCGGCGATGGTGGCGCTTTCCATATCGAGCGCGATGGCGCGGGACTGCGAGAACTTCTCCACCAGTTCCGCCTGATCGCGCAATTCCCAGTTGCGGTTGTCAATGGTGACGATAGTGCCGGTGCGCATCACCGTCTTCACTTCGTAGCCTGGCAGGCCTGTGACATCCGCGACGGCCTCCTCCAGCGCCACCTGCACTTCGGCCAGAGCGGGAATCGGCACCCAGACCGGAAGATCTGCGTCCAGCACGTGGTCCTCGCGCACATAGGCATGGGCCAGCACATAATCGCCCAGACGTTGCGAGCCGCGCAGACCGGCACAATGGCCCAGCATCACCCACGCATGCGGTCGCAGCACGGCGATATGATCCGTGGCGGTCTTGGCGTTGGACGGGCCGACACCGATGTTCACCATGGTGATGCCCGCATGGCCCGGCGCTTTCAGGTGATAGGCCGACATCTGCGGCAAGCGCGGCGGCGGCGTGCCGGTGCCCTGCAACTGGCCGGATTGCGTGATCACGTTGCCGGGTTCGACAAACGCGTCATAGCCCGGCGCCTTGTCCGCCATCAGCTTCTTGGCGTGCTGGATGAAGGCATCGATGTAGAACTGGTAATTCGTGAAGAGCACGAAATTCTGGAAATGCTCGGGCTGCGTGCCGGTGTAATGGGCCAGCCTTTGCAGCGAGTAATCCGTGCGCGGCGCGGTGAAATAGGCCAGTGGCTCCTCTGCGCTGGCCAAGCGGGGCGTAGAATTGACGATGGCGTCATCCACCACGGTCAGGTCCGGCACATCGAAGATATCCTTTAGCCAGAGGTCGAAATCACTGGCCACAGCCCCGTCCACGTGCGCGCCGACCGGAAAGGCGAAATGGATCGGGATGGGGATGTCGGAATATCCCACCTCAAGCTCTACCTTGTGGTTGCTCAGGATAAGGCCGAGCTGCTGCGTCAGGTAGGTCTTGAAGATATCGGGGCGAGTGATGGTGGTGGAATAGCGCCCGGGCTGGCCGAGAAAGCCATAGGACAGCCGCGCATCAATGGCGGGATAGTTGGGGATCGTGACGGCAACATAAGGGTAGGTGGCGCGGACACGGCTTAAGGGCTTTTCGCCTTTGATGAACCGCTTGAAGCCTTCGGTCAGGTGTTCGACGGAGGCATTATAGAGTTCCGCCAATCGGGCGACAGCTTCTTCTGCACGGTTGAAAAATTGCGGCTCAGCCGCTGGCGTATCAGGAAATGCAATCTGTGTTTTCATGGCGAACTTATGCACAGCAGCCGAATGCCTGACAAGAGGGGTTTCCGGGGTTGCATGATGGACGATCAGCTACTAGATTAGAACTATTCTAAGGAATTGCACATGCGCGCTCTATCTGATCTCTCAGAACGTGAAGTTCTGGCCCTTGCCATTGCCAGCGAGGAAGAGGATTCGCGCATCTACGGCAGCTTCGCCGAGACATGCCGCGCGGAATTTCCAGCTTCAGCCAAGGTCTTTGAAGAAATGGCCGAGGAAGAGCGCGGCCACCGGGCCAGGCTCTTCGATCTCTACCGCGAGCGTTTCGGGGAACATCTGCCGCCGATCCGGCGCGAGGACGTGCGTGGCTTTGCCAAGCGGCGCAACCTGTGGTGGGAGAAGGATGTTTCGGCGGAAAAGCTGCGGGCGGAAGCCGCGTTGATGGAGCAGCAGGCCGTCAGCTTTTACGATAGCGCGGCCACTCAGGCGCTGGACACCCGTGTGCGCGAGCTTTTTCTGCACCTCGCCGAAGTCGAGCGTGGCCACGAGAAAAAGGCCGAGGCGCTGGTTGGTGAGCATCTCACAGATGAAGCGAAGGGTGTGGAGTCCGCCGCCAACCACCGTCGCTTTGTCCTGACCTATGTCCAGCCAGGACTGGCCGGCCTCATCGATGGCTCGGTCTCGACACTGGCCCCGCTGTTTGCCGCAGCCTTCGCCACCAAAAATAACTACGAGACCTTCCTGATCGGTCTTGCGGCATCGGTCGGCGCGGGAATCTCCATGGGTATCACGGAAGCAATGTCAGACGACGGCAAGATCTCGGGCCGTGGCAGCCCGTGGATTCGTGGCACGGTCTGCGGGCTGATGACCGCGGTCGGCGGGCTGGGGCATTCGCTGCCCTATCTCATCCCCAACAGCTGGCCCAACGCCTTCTGGCTCGCGACCAGCATTGCGGCGGTCATCGTCGCAGTGGAACTGATCGCCATCGCCTGGATTCGCACGCGCTACATGGAAACACCGTTCATGCGCTCTATCGTGCAGGTCGTGGTGGGTGGTGCCCTGGTGCTGGCCGTAGGGATTCTGATCGGGAGTTCGTGAGGGGCATTGCCCTTGAGCAAGCTTTATCCTTATAGCGTGCTTTCCATGCATTCTTGAGACCCTATCCACATGTCAGAACCTGTTTCACCGTCCGATGCCGTCAAGGCGAGCATTGTGCTGCTCGTCGCCACCATCGCTGCTTTGATCGTTGCGAACACCGGGCTCTCGGGGCTTTATAAATCGGTGCTATATGCCGAAGTCGGCTTCGATGTCGGGCGGTTCGATTTCTCCAACACGTTGAAGGACTGGATCAAGAACGCTCTCATGGCGGTGTTCTTCGTCTTCGTGGGCCTCGAGATCAAGGCGGAGTTTCAGGAAGGCGCACTGGCTGAGCGATCGAAAGCCATGCTGCCGTTCGCGGGAGCGGCGGGCGGCATGGCGGTGCCTGCGATCATCTATCTCTGGCTGACCCCGGACGCTCTTGATCGCGGTTGGGCCATCCCGACGGCAACCGATATCGCCTTCGCCGTCGGCGTGGTCGGCCTGCTGGGGAAGCGCGTGTCACCAGCGCTCCGGGCTTTTCTGCTGGCGCTGGCGGTCATCGATGATCTGGGCGCCATCATTGTCATCGCGTTGTTTTACACTGGCGCACTGAAGGCCTGGGCGATCCTTGGCATGGCGTTGTCGATCATGGCGCTGGCCGCGATCAATACTCGCAATGTACCAAAGCTGTGGCCCTATCTGCTGGCAGGCGGTGTTTTGTGGGTCTTCACGCTGCAATCCGGCATCAATGCCACACTGGCAGGCGTGGTCACGGCGCTTTTTGTGCCGCTGAAAGCCAATGGTGGCAGCCCATTGCATCGGCTGGTGGATTCCCTGAAAACGCCTGTGAATTTCGCCATCATGCCGCTCTTCGCCTTTGCGAATGCGGGCGTATCGCTGTCAGGACTGGGCATGGCGGATCTGACGGAGGCGCTGACACTGGGTATCTCGCTGGGTCTGATCGTCGGAAAGCCCGTAGGTATCGCGCTGGCCGTGTTCCTGACTGTGAAATTCGGGCTGGCAACTTTGCCGTCCGGAGCCCGATGGATTGACATCGTTGGTGTTGCCTGTCTCGCGGGCATCGGCTTCACCATGAGCCTGTTTGTGGGTGCACTGGCCTTCAGCGAGGAAATCCTGCTCAATCAGGTGCGGCTCGGTGTTCTGGGCGGTTCGCTGGTATCGGCACTGTTGGGTGTTGCGCTGATCATGGCAACATCCAGCCCAAAGAATGCAAAATCGCAAAGTTGATTCTGCACGCGAATGTGTTTTCCCCCCAAGCAACTGCCCTAACTATGGTGGGTGAGTGCCACATGGCACTGATTGAGGGAGATCACCATGTCCATGTCACGCCGTACCGCGCTTGTTTCGGCTGCTGCCGTTCTTGCCGCACCCGCCCTGCCAATTCCTGCCGCCCGCGCCGCAGCCCCAAAAGTCGGCAAACAGGTGGCTGGCTTCTATCGCTTCAATGTCGGTGATTTCGAGGTCACCGCATTGCATGATGGCCACACCAACTATGAGGTGAATGCAACGCGCTTTCCCAACGCGCCCGTGGACGACGTTATCAAGCTGATGGACGCGCAGTTCATTCCGTCGAAACCCGGTGTGTCTCCGTTCAATACAATGATCGTGAACACGGGTTCGAAGCTGATCCTGATCGACGCCGGCTTCGCCAACAACGGCGCGCCCACCACCGGGCAGATGGCTGCCAACATGGCTGCCGCCGGTATCAGCCCGGCGCAGATCGACACGGTTCTCATCAGCCATTTCCATCCCGATCACATCAACGGGCTGCGCACCAAGGAAGGCCAGCTGGTTTATCCCAACGCCGAGATCATCGTGCCATCAAGGGAAGTGGCGCATTATCTCGACGAAGCGAAGATGAATGCCGCGCCCGAAGCCGCACGCGGCTCATTCCAGGTGGCACGCCGCGTGTTCATACCCAATCTCAAGGATGTAAAACAGGCCGAAGCTGGCAAGGAATGGATGCCTGGAATCACTGCCATCCAGTCCGACGGACATACGCCGGGGCATATTTCTTTCGTGGTGTCGTCCGGCACCAAGAGCCTGCTGGTGATCGGAGATGCCTCCAATGATCCGCGCATATTCGCCCGCAATCCCGACTGGCATCTTGGGTTCGATCTCGACAAGGCGCAGGCTGTGGCGTCGCGCCGCAAGTTGCTCGACATGGCCGCTGCCGACAAGATGCAGGTCAGCTTCTATCACGCAGCGTTCCCGGCCACCGGCTATGTGGCGAAGAGCGGCACAGGCTTCGACTGGTTCCCGCTATCGTATTCAGCGGCGATGTGACAGAAGCCAGCTGTGCCAGCCATCAGGCTGGTGCAGCTCCTTCTCACTGCCTGAAGAGAACGAGGCCATTTATCCAACATTGACAGTAACTGTTTTCCGTATTCTAAACTTATATTAGTTGTTTATTTTATTTATTCATTCTGGAGGCTGGCATGCAAATTCGTGTTCCCTCTTCAGGATTTTCCCCCACTGGAATATCGGTCAATGCTGTATCTGGCACAAACGTTGTCTTTTTTGGCATCGATGCTTCCTTGGCTGCCCGCAAGGGCTTGCTAGGTTTTGCCATCCGGCGCGTTGATCACACGGAAGCAGGCCAGCCCGGTGCTGACCGATGGCTTAGCGGACGCAAAGTCTTTAAATCGGTTGTAGTGTCGCCTGATCCCAGGAAGGAATATGAAACAAGCCTTCATCCGGTGCAGAGTTTTGTGTGGAGCGACTATCGGGCCAAACCGGGATATTCCTATACCTATTTCATCCATGCGATGTATGGCACGCCGTCTGCGCCAAAACTGGCCAAACCGGTGGAGGTTTCGCTGCGCACGGAGTCGAATGACGATTCAGGTACCCATGCTGTTTTCTTCAACCGCGGCGCGATAGCAAGCCAGGCTTTCTCAGAAAAATTTCCGGAACTTGCAGAGAAAGAGACGATTGACCTTGCACGGTTCGACGATCCTCGGGACAGCGCAACGGTATGGCTGTCGCGCGGATTGCTCGAGGCCGCGCTCACCTTCATCAGCTCCACAACGCCGGACGAAAAGCTCAGGGTTGCGGCCTATGAACTGAGTTACGCACCAATCCTGCTTGCCCTGAAATCGGCTCATCAGCGCGGGGTTGATGTCAAGATCGTCCATGAGGCCGGTACACATAAGGTCGGGGGCAAGACCAAGGATACGGATGCGACGGCATCGGCGAAATTGGCGATCAGCAAACACCAGATTCCCACATCGGTCCTGATCAAGCGGACGAAACGAGCGGCAATTCCCCATAACAAATTCATTGTGAAGCTCCGGAAAAACAGTGCCGGGAAGCATGTGCCAGAGGAGGTCTGGACGGGGTCGAGCAACTTCACGATGTCCGGCTTCCTTGGGCAGGCGAACTGCGGGCACCTTGTCCGTGACCAAGACGTGGCCAAGACTTTCATGGCGTATTGGACCGCCCTTTCCGGCGATCCTGCACCTGACAAACTGAAGCCTTGGGTGATGAAAAACACACCGAATCCCGCCAACCAGCTGCCATCCAGGACGACAGTCCTGTTCAGTCCTCGCAAGGATTCGAAGATGCTGACCTGGTATGCGAACAGGGTCGCAGAAGCGAAGACCGCCGTGTTCTTTACCGCGGCTTTTGGTCTGAACCCAGAAGGCAATGCACTGCATGCTCAGGTGATGGAGAAAGCCGATACGATGCGGTATGTTTTGCTGGAGAAGCCAGATTTTGAGGCTGGCAAGCTGCACAAGCAAGATGTCGGATTTCTCGCGGCCAACGGCACTGGTTTGGGTATCGACGGAAACCGGGACCCGCTTCCGTCATGGAAACTTGCGTCTTGGTTCCCTGAGTTCCACTTCCGTGATCAGGGAAACGTCTTTTATGTGCATCTGAAATTCCTGCTGCTGGACCCTCTTGGCAACGACCCTGTGGTGATTTCGGGATCTGCCAATTTTTCTCCCAACTCACTACTAGGCAACGATGAAAACATGCTGTTGATACGAGGTGACAAGCGGGTGGCCCACGCCTACTTCACAGAGTTCGACAGGTTATTCCGGCATTTCAGTTACCGGAATGCCGCCAATCATGGTGGGGCAAAATCCGTTGATCAAGGCAAATTCCTGATCGAGGGCAAGGACTGGACTCTCAAGGATTTCAGAAAGGGTTCGTTCCACGACCGTCGTCGCCGGATGTTTGCGGGGCTGTAGAGCAGTGGTTTCAACAGATAACTGGCCCCAGCTAGTTCAAAGAAAAGGCGTGACGGTCATTCACCATCACGCCCTTTAATATCTGAAAAACGCGCCAATTTAGCGCGGCGCAACCACCATCACGACTTGCCGACCTTCGAAGGATGGCTCGTTCTCGACCTTGGCGTATTCCGCCGTCAGCGCCTTCACGCGGTCGAGCACCTTCATGCCGATATCCTGATGTGCCATTTCGCGGCCACGGAAGCGCAAAGTGAACTTCACCTTGTTGCCCTCCTCGAAGAAGCCCTTGGCCGCCTTCATTTTGGTCTCAAAATCGTGGTCATCAATGCTCGGACGGAGTTTGATCTCCTTGATTTCGATGATCTTCTGCTTCTTGCGCGCCTCGGCCGCCTTCTTCTGCTCCTGGAAGCGGTATCGACCGTAATCCATGATCTTGCAGACCGGGGGGACCGAATTGGGTGCCACTTCGACGAGGTCGAGGCTTTCCTCTTCCGCGATCCGGATCGCATCCGCTGTGAGCAGGGTTCCGAGGTTATTGCCCTCGGCATCGATGACCTGGACATCGCGAGAGCGTATGTCCTTGTTGACGCGCGGCCCGTCTTTCACGGGCGGCGGGAGATTTCTCATGGGACGGCGAATGGCAGTCAGCTCCTGTGGTTCACGGCAAGACAGCCGCAGTGCGGTGGAAAATCGTCGGAATGGCTCACAAAGTCAAGGATTTGCAGTGGCAAATCCACCCTGAAATCAACGTGCATCACGCATTTCGATGAGCGCGGCATAAACATCCAGTGTCTTCTCCACCATCTGGGCGAGAGAGAAATGGCTTTCTGCATGGATGCGACCGCGTTGCGCCAGCGAATCCCGGGCGCTTGGACGTAGTGCCAGCGCCTGCATCAGGGCATCCGCCAGCGCCACCGCGTCACCCGGAGGCACACGCCAGCCGGTACGCTGTTCGGGCTGAACGTCGGGCGGCGCAAGCACTGTCTCGGGTACTGCGCCCAGATTGGAAACAACAACCGGCGTACCGATGGCCTGCGCTTCCACCGCCACGCGGCCAAAAGCCTCGGGCTCGATCGATGGCACAGCCACCGCTGCCGCCGACATCATGGCAGCGGGCATATCCGTGACATGGCCAACCCGGCGCACCACGCCCGTGACACCGCGCTGCGTTATGAGATCGTCGAGTTCCTTGACATAGGCCTCGCGACCCTGCGCATCACCTGCCAGCATGAAGACCACATCCTTGAGGCCCTGATCCACCATGATCTTCGCGGCATCAATGAGTACGCGCTGACCTTTCCAGCCGGTGAGGCGTGCGGCGTGCAGGATGATGCGCTCATGCGGACCCACACCCCATGCCTCGCGCAGCGCCAGAACGCGCGCGGGCTCCACCGACGAAGGGTGAAACGATGCCAGATCGGTGCCGCGCGGAATCACGCGGATCTTCCCCGCCGCGAACGGGTGCTGCTGGCGGATGAGATCTGCCGTGTATTCCGAATTGGCGATGACCACATCGCCGCGCGCCATCACGGAATTGTAGAGCACCTTGGGTGCCGACTTGCCGGAATAGCTGCCGTGATAGGTCGTGAGGAACGGTCGTTTGACAATCTTCGTGGCGGCCAGCGCCACCCAGGCCGGAGCGCGCGAGCGCGCATGAACGATATCGATCTTCTCCCTCTTGATCAGCGCTGCCAGACTCTGCGCATTCCATGCCATCCTGGCCGGGTTCTTGGACGCCGCGGGAAAGGGCAGCCATTCACCGCCCTTGGCCTGCAATTCACCGACCAGCCTGCCACCTTCGGTTGCGACCAGTGCGCGTGCACCGATGGAAGCCAGCGCCTCGGCGATATCGACCGTGGTGCGTTCGGCCCCGCCTGCTTCCAGCTCCGGGATGATCTGGAGTACGGCGCGGCCTTGCAGGACATGGCGGGTGTGGGCGGGAAAGGCTGACAATCGGCTGTGTCCGGTCTTGGTGCGATGCAGGGTATCGTGGCAAGGACACCAGAACCCATAGAATCTTGGAAACAGGCTTTAGTGCGATGCGGGACAATCTGCAATTTCTTGATGTCGGCAGCGGTGGACAAGCCCGCCGCATCGCGTATCGCGCCACGGAAGGGACCGGGATACCCGTGGTGTGGCTGGGCGGATTCAAGTCCGACATGGCGTCCACCAAGGCCATCGCCATCAACGACTGGTGCAAGGCGCATGGCCGCCCGATGGTGCGCATGGATTATGCCGGACACGGCGAGAGCAGCGGCGATTTCCGCGACGGCACATTCTCGATCTGGGCGGAGGATGCCGTCGCCGTGCTGACCCAGGTGGTTATGCAGCCCGCGATCATCGTCGGCTCGTCCATGGGCGGCTGGATTGCTGTGCTGATCGCCAAACGCCTTATGGAGCAGGACAAGTCAGGCAAGATCGCCGGGCTCGTGCTCATCGCACCGGCCTGCGATTTCACCGAAACGCTGATGTGGCCGCAGTTTCCCGATGCCGTGAAAACGCAGATCATGGAACAGGGCGTGTTCAATCTGCCCTCGGCCTATTTACCGGATCCCACGCCAATCACCCGCGCGCTGATCGAGGATGGCCGGAAGAACTGCGTGTTTGGCAAGACCTTCCGGGTGGGCTGTCCGGTGCATATCCTGCAGGGCATGCAGGATCCGGATGTGCCGTTCACCCACGCACTGACGCTGGTGGAGCATCTGCCTCTCGACCCGGTGGTGGTGACAATGATCAGCGATGGGAACCACAGGCTGTCGAGGGCTCAGGATATTGAACGGTTGATCGCTGCTGTGGCGGGGATGGAGTGATGTTCCCCTTCTCCCTCGGGAGAAGGTGACCCGCATTTGCGGGGCGGATGAGGGCAAATCCCGGAATGCAGGGGTTCACCCTCATCCGACCGGCTCCGCCGTCCACCTTCTCCCAGGGGAGAAGGACAAGAAGCCCCAAGCAACCAAAGTCTGATCCCGCCCCCGCTTTTGCGCGCAATCGCTTTCAGCTAGAGAAAACCCAACAAACAAATTCCGGGGAGTGAACCATGTCCGAGAAACTCTACGCCGTATCCAAGGCCTGGGCGAAGCGCGGCTATGTCAACGACGCGAAGTACAAGAAGATGTACAAGGCCTCGATCACGGACACCGACGGCTTCTGGGCCGAGCATGGCAAGCGGATCGACTGGTTCAAGCCCTACACGAAGGTCAAGAACGTCTCGTACAAGCCGGGCAAGGTCTCGATCAAATGGTTCGAGGACGGCACCACCAACGTCTCCTACAATTGCGTGGACCGGCACCTCGCCAAGCGCGCGAAGCAGACCGCGATCATCTTCGAGGGCGATGATCCATCGGTGTCGCAGAAGATCACCTATCAGCAGCTGCATGAAGAGGTCTGCCGTTTCGCCAACGTGCTAAAGGCCAAGGGCGTCAAGAAGGGCGACCGCGTTACCATCTACCTGCCGATGATCCCGGCGGCGGCCTATGCCATGCTGGCCTGTACGCGCATCGGCGCGGTGCATTCCATCGTCTTCGGCGGGTTCTCGCCCGACAGCCTCGCCAACCGTGTCGAGGATTGCGATTCATCCATCGTGATCACGGCGGATGAGGGCCTGCGCGGCGGCAAGTCGGTGCCTCTCAAGAAGAACGTTGATGCTGCCGATGGCAAGGTGAAGGGCGGCATCAAGACCGTGATCGTTGTCAAGCACACGGGTGGCAACGTCACGATGCAGCCGGGCCGCGATGTCTGGTATCACGAGGAGGCGGCGAAGGTGTCCGCGCATTGCCCGCCGGTGGAGATGAAGGCGGAGGACCCGCTGTTCATTCTCTACACCTCAGGCTCCACGGGCAAGCCGAAGGGGGTGCTGCACACAACAGGCGGTTATCTGGTGTATGCCGCGATGACCCACCAGTATGTCTTCGATTACAAGGACGGCGAGGTCTACTGGTGCACGGCGGATGTGGGTTGGGTGACCGGCCACAGCTACATCGTCTACGGTCCGCTGGCCAATGGCGCGACCACCCTGATGTTCGAGGGCGTGCCGACCTATCCGGACATTGGCCGGTTCTGGCAGGTCATCGACAAGCACAAGGTGAACACCTTCTACACCGCGCCGACCGCGATCCGCGCGCTGATGCAGGCCGGTGACGGGCCGGTGAAGGCCACGAAACGCACGTCGCTGCGGCTGCTGGGCTCCGTGGGCGAGCCCATCAACCCCGAGGCGTGGGAATGGTATTACAACGTGGTCGGCAACAAGAAGTGCCCCATTGTTGACACCTGGTGGCAGACCGAGACCGGCGGCATCCTGATCACGCCGCTGCCCGGCGCCACGGCGCTGAAGCCTGGCTCCGCCACGCGGCCCTTCTTCGGTGTCAGCCCCGCCATCGTCGACGCCGAGGGCAAGGCGATGAGCGGCGAATGCCAGGGCAACCTCGTGCTCACAGATTCCTGGCCCGGCCAGATGCGCACGCTCTACGGCGATCACGCGCGCTTCATGGAGACGTATTTCTCGACCTATCCCAACACCTACTTCACGGGAGACGGCTGCCGCCGCGACAAGGACGGCTATTACTGGATCACGGGTCGCGTCGATGATGTCATCAACGTCTCGGGTCACCGCATGGGTACGGCGGAAGTGGAATCCGCGCTCGTCGCCCATCCCAAGGTCTCGGAAGCAGCGGTAGTCGGCTATCCCCACGACATCAAGGGCCAGGGCATCTACGCCTATGTCACGCTGATGAGCGGGCAAAGCGCGTCCGATGACCTGCGCAAGGAACTGGTGGGCTGGGTGCGGAACGAGATCGGGCCGATTGCCTCACCCGACAAAATCCAGTTCGCGCCGGGCCTGCCCAAGACCCGATCCGGCAAGATCATGCGTCGGATTTTGCGCAAGATTGCCGAGGATGATTTCGGGGCGCTGGGGGATACGTCAACGCTGGCGGACCCGGCGGTGGTGGATGATCTGGTGAAGAACCGGCAGAATAAGAAGTGACGTAGAATCGCGGGGGCGGCTTCCTTTTTCCAGAGAGGAGCAGAAGTTGGCAACCCCCGCAGTTTATTCAAGATAGCACGTAACGATCACCTAAGCGCTAAAGTGGCCAAGTCGCACGCGCCCAGTTGACCAAAGCCGGGAGGCCCGCCCCGCCAGACGCCGCCGAGAACTTCTCCTCGCCCGCCGGAAAGATCCAGTCAATCTCCAGGCCATGATGCACGCCTACTGCGTACATCTGGCCATTTTTGAACCAGGAGTAGAGCGGAGAACCGCTCGCACCCTTGGCGCGTTCAGCTTCACTTTCGATTTGCGTTGTATCGTAGCTGTTGCCATCAGGAAGTCGGATGTCATCGCCATCATCATCGTCGCGCACAGGAATGCCACCCTGGAATGTCGGCCGCCATTCACCGCGATCGAAGGGATAGCCGCACATCGACCAAAACGGCTGATCCTCCCAGGAACTGGAGTAGGTAGTCGCACCAAAGTATCCCGTGGTCTGCCCGATGGCGTCATACAGGCGGCAGGCCATCAGGTCATTGCCTGCGTCGGAATACCAAGAGACATAATCGCTGGCGTAACTGAAGAATGAGGGGCCATAGACAGATTGCCCGTCATAGGAGCCCGGCACAACCTTGATCATCCAGCCCGCGTTGGGTGTTGGCGGAGCCATATGGCCTGAACTGAGCATGACGCGATCACCGGCCATGAAGCCAGTCCCGCGTTTGCGGAAAATCCACTGGCCGTCGGTAACGTCACGCGTAAAGATTTCTATGCGGCAGATGCAACGCTCTGGATAGCCGCTGGGATAAATATTCACACGATCATCGTTGCCGAAAATTGTGATTGGTTCATCAGCGTTGCCATCCAGGACCGAGTATCGCACGTCCCGCGAAGCCTTGGTTGCCCTGCGCTGGGCTTTCTGCCGTTCGCGTAGGCCGACGCTGCTGTTAAAAACAGCGATCGGATGGAAAACCAGGCCCTCGGTATCTGGATACCATCCTTCGGCAACTTGAGAATTTGACAAGGATGCACCTTTACTCTCGCCAGTGAGCGTTTCAAGGCGCTTTCCCGTCAATCCCGGCAGTCCGAACGGAACCTGCATTCCAGCAGGTAGTTCGAACATTCCGGGGTGCAACGATGATTGCTGCAGGCTGAAGGCCTTCTTGTCGAGACTAGCAGGAACCATAATGGTGCGCGCTGATTGCGTTATCCGAATATCGCTCGACAGCTCGGTGGTGGGGGCCTCATTGTTGAGCTTCAAGAGCTGACTTGGCTCAAGCGGCTGCGCATGAGATTCTGTATGGATCTTTTCCAAGAAGCGGGGCTTTCTCATCTCGTCCTCCATCATAAATTCGACCGCAGAGGGTCGGGTTGCACCATTGTCGCCAAGCTCATGTCGCTCCTTGGGGAACTGACGAGACTTGGCGCTTTCCGCGACCGTGGCGCATTGTCCGCTTGTTAGAAGGATCAACGGCAACGCTCGCCCGCAAAGCAATGGCGACACTGCGTCATTTGGGCGTCAATGCATCGTTAAGAGACATTTGACACGCACGGTGGCTGGGCAATCATCCCCTCCCACAAAGCCTCCTGCACAAGCAACGTGCGTGTCTCGAGGCTCGCCAAATCGCGAGCACCTCGACATGAGGAGATTTGGATTTGGCACTACGAAACCGCAATATCAATTGACCACCATCCTCCACATCCTGTCCGCAAAGCGGGGACAACTACCGTTTTCTCAATCATAATTGCGTGCGAAGCGAAGCAACCCAGCAGGACACTTCCACCAGCTGCGCGCGGCCATATTGCGCTGGACAGGTTTGTTTTCATTCACAATGACAGCCCAACCGCCCTGCTTCCTTCGCGGCCCGGCAGACGCCGAGTCGCCTCGGGATGACCGAGACCGTTGATTTGTGCCTACGACAGTCGATACGCTGGCCTCATGACCGCCCCCGCAACCATCTCCGCCACTGGCGTGATCCTGCGTCCCGCAGGGGCCGTCGGTCGTATCGTTGAGGGTGCGACCCTTGCTGCCGGCGCGGCCCTTGCCGTCGCGCTCGTTCTGTGGACAGCACCGCGCACCTGGCAGCCGGTGGCCTTCGCCGTGCTAGCGGCAGCGGTGCTTGCCGTGGGCTGGGCCATCCGCCGCGCCAACCGCCGCTCCCTCGCTCAGCTCGAACGCCTGCGCTCGGAGACCGGCCTTGAGGTCGGCTGCGCGCGGGCGGCCTTCGGCCTGCTCGACTACCCGGACGCGCGCGGCACCTGCGGCACGGTTGTTGTGGAGGCGACAACGACGGGCGCGCCGGGCCAGACCGCCGGATCAACCGTCATCACGTTCCGCCGGGCCGATGGCGGACGCCAGCCGACATCCGCCTTGGCGGAGTTCTTCGCGGTGCGCGGCCTGAACACCCGCCCGGCAGCCGGCGATGGTCTCTACGTTAGTGCGCTGCTCAGCGACGCGCGGGTCGTCGATGCCCTGATCGATCTCGCCCGAGGGCCGTGACGGCGCGCCTTACGTCTGCCGCTTCAGCTCCGCCGCTAATTCCGGTTTGCCCAGCGCCGTGAAGCACTCCGCCATGAGCTCCGTGCAGGCCTCGAAATACTGGCGGTACTTTGCCTCGCCGCTCCACTCCTTGGCCAGCCCGGCGAAGACAGCTGAAGCGTCCTGGATGAACTTCAGCGCGTCGGCGTGCCGACCCTGCAGCATCAGAACGCGCGCCACTTTCTGGAGCGCAATCCCGGCGTCCGCCTTGATCTCCGGGTCGATCGGAAAGCGGTCGGACAGGCCACGATACAGAGTCCAGCTGTCGAGGAAGGCCTTCGCCGCGCCGTCGAGATCGCCGAGCTTCGCCTTGATCGAGCCCAGCTTGTCGTAAAGCGTCGCGTGCCAGCGCTCGCGGGCGGGCAGGTCCGTCCTGGCCTTCAGCGCGGCATGCACCGCGGCGATTGCAACGTTCATCGCGACGAGCGCGTCAGCCGGTTTGCTCTGGGCCATCAATTGGTCCGCCTCGGCCTCGAGCCCTTCCGCCTGGCCAAAGAGTGAGGCGTCCCGATCCCCGGAGGCTGGCGGAGGGTCGGGCGGGGAGCCTGGCGGCGAACCCTGGGCCGGGGCGACCTCCTGTTTGCCGCCGAGCACATTGCGAAACCAGTTCATGGCTGCCTCCCTTGCATCACGGTGACGCTATCAAGTGTTCCTGAATCAATCAGCCTCAATTATGGGGTGCAGTCCATCCTTGTAAATCCGCTGTCCCCGTATGTCCTACCTCCGAAATGCCACGTTCGATGGCAACGGTGCCCGTGAAAAGTTCAAGAATCCCGCAACGAATGAGGCATCGCATGGCGCGTGGCAGACTTTACATGGCACTTTCAATTATTTCTCTCATCGTGATTGTCTCTGCAGCTTTGTTCGGGCCTCTGATGCGTTGATGTGACGTCATCAAGCGTCTGTGAATTAGCCTGTCTCACTCAAAGGGGGCAGTCTACAAACGCTCCGCTCCAGAAAGCAGAAGCAGTCCCCGGTTTGCTCCTGAGCAAACCAACCCTGCTGGTGCTGACGGGGCGCGCGCTGTAGGCTCAGCCGCGTTCCCTCTCGTCCGGAGTTCCAAATGAAGCTTCCCCGCCGCACATTCCTGCAGCTTGCCGCAGGCACGACCGTTTTGCCGGTCGCTTCGCGCATCGCCAACGCGCAGACATACCCTTCGCGGCCTATAACCATTGTCGTGCCGTTTGCTGCGGGCGGAGCAACGGATGTGATCGCGCGCCTGATGGCCGAGCGGATGCGGGTGTCGCTGGGGCAGCCTGTCATCGTCGAGAATGTTGGCGGAGCTGCCGGGTCCATCGGTGTCGGTCGGGTCGCGCGCGCTGCTCCTGATGGCTATTCCCTGAGCATCGGGCACTGGAGCACGCATGTCGTCAACGGCGCGATTTATCCGCTTCAATATGATCTTCTCAATGATTTCGAGCCGGTCATGCTGATCACGAGCAACACGTATCTTGTGGTGGCGCGCAAGACGTTGCCGGCCACAAATCTGAAGGAACTGATTGCCTGGCTGAGCGCCAACCCGGACAAGGCATCAGCGGGGACAGCCGGGGTGGGCAGTCCGCAGCATGTCGGTGGCGTATTTTTCCAGAACGCGACAGGAACGCGCTTTCCCTTCGTCCCCTATCGCGGGGGTGGGCCGATGACCCAGGATCTGGTTGCCGGGCAGATCGACATGACAATCGATGACCCCGCCAACGCCATCCAGCAGGTTCGGGCCGGTACGATCAAAGCCTATGCCGTGACGTCGAAGACGCGCATTGCAGCCGCGCCAGATATCCCGACTGTCGACGAGGCGGGGCTTCCGGGCTTCTATTATTCGCGCTGGCATGCGCTGTGGGCGCCCAAATCCACGCCTGCAGACATTATCGCCAGACTCAACGTTGCAGCCGCAGACGCTCTGGCCGATCCGAACGTTCGAGCACGGCTCGCCGATCTCGGGCAGGACATTTTTCCACGCGATCAGCAGACACCAGAGGCGCTTGGCATCCACCACAAGGCCGAGATCGAGAAGTGGTGGCCCATCATCAAGGCCGCAGGCATCAAGGGCGAGTGAGTGTCGCTGTGGCATTCTCACCTGTCGACGGATTGCCGGGATAAGATCAAATGTGGAATTAGCGCACGCCCTGCCGCAGCGTCACAAGCACCGCCCGGTGATCAGACGGCCACGGCGTGATCACGAGATCGGCCTCGGGCGCTTTCTCCCCCACGACAGCGGCTGAGGTCACAACAAGGTCTGGCCCCCGCGTAAAAATGAAATCAATGCGGTCGTGGTGCTCAGGGTCCCCCTGCAGTACGGCCCAGGTGTCGCCGGGCCTCGCGGTCTCGTCCGGGAATACCGCTCGGTACGCATCGGTGAAGCCGAGCGCTTCGATCCGCTTTGTTGCGGGCCAGTCAACAGCAACCGGATGGCGACCGATCGCAACGGCGCGCGTAGTCCAGTCGTGGAACGAAGGCTCGTTGAAATCGCCCGTGATGATGATCGTCTCGTTGTCCAGCCCGACCAGATCGCGTTCCAGCCGGTCAATCATATCGCCGCGTGCTGCTTTCGCTGCCGATACGGCCTCTGTTGCCGTTTTGAGGAAGGGCGCTCCATCATAGGGAATCCGCATAAGTTGATAAGGCTGATAGGGTGCATCCTCAAGATGAAGGTTGAACAGCAGGATCATACGCCCGCCGACATCGATCCGCACGCCTAGTCCACTTTTTGTTGCTCCCATGATGGGAAAGCGGCTGAGCACTGCATTGTTGCGGCGCAATGCCGGACGCCCGGTCTGGTCATGACAGTTGAAACCCAGCGCGCAGACGATCGCGTGGGTGAGTGTCGCAGGCTTTACCGTGTTGCGTCTTGCCTTGTCTGTTGCCTGAGGGCGAACCTCCTGCAGGCCGATGATATCAGCGCCCGTCGCACGCAGGACAGCCACAGTGTCTTCCAGCGCCGCGCCATTGTGCAGGCCACCACCCCAGATGTTGAAGGACAGGATTTTCAGCCCGGTCTGCGATTTATGCTTATCGCCCAAAGTCATCGGTAGAGATCGCCCCGGCTGAGCGGCACATTGTCCGTGAGGTTGTGTCCCTCGCGCCTGCGTTTGGAGGCCAGCGTCTGGAAGACCGAGATAGAGCCCCGCGCGAAGCCCAGCGACACGCCACCGAGATAGGCCAGCCAGATACGGGTGCGCTCAGGCCCCACAAGCGCTTCAGCCTCGTCCCGCCTCGCGGCCAGCCTGCGGCACCATAGCGCCGTGGTGCGGGCATAATGCGTGCGCCAGCCTTCGACGTCATGCACCTCGAAACCGTTTTCTTCCAGCATGGTGGCGGAATGGCCGATGTGGTCGACCTCACCGCCGGGGAAGATGTATTCGGTCATCGCCTGATATTCCGGTTTCTTGCGGCGAAAGGCCTTCTCGTCGCGCTTGCCGCGCCGGGTGATGGCATGGTGCAGATACAGGCCACCCGGTTTCAGCAGGCGGGCAACAGACGAGAAATACTGCCCGTGCCGGGGAAAGCCGACATGCTCGAACATGCCGATGGACGAGATCTTGTCGTAAGGACCCTCAAGCTCCTCATAAGGCTTGAGATCGATGGTGATCTGGTCCGAGAGGCCTTCTGCGGCGATGCGCTCCACCGCAAGATCGCGCTGTGCCGGTGACAGCGTCACTCCGTGGCCGATGGCCCCGTGGTGCTTCGCGGCGTGGATAAGCAGTGCGCCCCAGCCGCAGCCGATATCGAGCAGCCGATCGCCAGGAACCAGACGCAGTTTGCGGCAGATCATCTCCAGCTTGTCTGCCTGCGCCCGGTCAAGATCGCCGTGCTCCTCGGCAAAATAGGCGCTGGTATAAACCATGCGCTGGTCGAGGAAGAGGCGGTAGAAATCGTTGGAGAGATCATAATGGAAGCGCACATCCGCGCCTGCATCAGCGCCACCCGAACGCGCCAGTGGCTGACCCGTTCCATCGAACCGGCTGGCCCCGTCAAAGCCCTTGCCCAGGAACAGCGGCGCAGCCAACCGCGCCAGACGGCCAAGACCGATGGCTTTAGCGATAGCCTTCGGCTTTGTCTTCGGTCGCAGCGGCGCAAGATCAAGCACCGTCCCGCCCGAAAGGTCGACAGCACCCAGAGCATGAAGCCGCAGGATCGTATCCAGCCGCGGTTTGCGTAACAGGCTTGGCAAGGCTCCCGCATCACGGATGTGGAGCTTCAGAGACGGATGGCGACGCTCGCGGCCCAGCATGACCTCGGACCCATCCCAGAGCACTAAAGGCAGGCCGAGATCATAGGTTTTGCCGATCTCGCCTAGCAGCTGCTTTGTCGCATCAAGCCGTTTGTCCACACATCACCTCCACACGGTATCAGGCCGCAGTGTAGGCGGCCCGTCTCGGGCTTGGCAACGAAATGGGAGGTGGGTTGCTACACGCGCCACACACAATTCCGGGATAAACTGCTTGAGCCGCGATGCCCGCCGGGGCGCTGTCATTTTCCGCAATACAAGCGCTCCCGAGTTTGCCATACTTTCCGATAATGCCCGCGCTGGATGACCAGAAGGGGGTGAGCCGGGAAAAAATATCCGGCAACAGGGAGAGAAAACGATGAAAACACTCAGCGGGAGTTTGCGTTTTTTTGCCGCCGTGATGGGCTTGTTGGCCATCACTATAGCCAGCCCGGCCAGTGCACAGCGAAAGTTCACCTTCGGCTACGATCAGCCGCGCACCACAGCATATGGCATCGCCGCTGATATCTTTGATGCCAAGCTCAAGGAACTGAGCGGCGGCAAGATGAGCATCGACCAGTTCCCCGGCGCGCAGCTGGGGCAGGAGCCGGTGATGCTGCAGAAAATGCGCTCGGGCGACATCGATTTTGTCATCACCTCGACAGCAAACGCCTCGACCGTAGCACCCCAGGCCGGTGTGTTCTCGCTGCATTACCTTTTCCGGGACGAGAAACATCTGTCTGATGTGCTGGCCGATCCGGCGATCACCAGGGCGTTTCAGGATATGGTTGCCGAGAAGGTGCAGGGAGGCCGTGTGCTAACGCTGCTGACCATGGGCTTCCGAAATATCTACAGCAAGAAAGAGATCAAATCGATCGATGACCTCAAGGGTCAGAAAATCCGAGTCCAGGCGACCAAGACCGAGGACACGCATTTCCCGGCCTACGGCACACAGACCGTCCATATGCCATTCGGCGAAGTCTACACATCGCTGCAAACCGGCGTGGTCAATGCTGCCGAGAACGGCATCAATGTCTATCTCGCCAACAAACATTATGAGGTCGCGCCAATCCTTTCCCTGACCAATCATGCGGCCAACAACAACTGCCTCTGGGTTAGCGACAAGGTGTGGAACAGCCTGACCGATCAGGAAAAGGGCTGGGTGGCAGCAGCCGCAGCGGAGGTTGGCAAGACAGAACCTGCAAAGGCTCTCCAGCTTGAAAAGGACTCGGCCACAAGGCTGAAGGCCATCGGTGTCAAGGTGGTGGAGGGCGTGGACAAGTCCGGCATGATGGCAGCTGCAGCGCCTATCCAGAATGACCTGGCCAAGGAGCTTGGGCCGCATGCGGTCAAGATTCTTGAAATGGTTCGCGCCGTGAAATAATCCGGTTTTGTCGGGAGGCGGCAAAGATGGTGCCTCTTCAAGCGACTTCAGGGGAACGGGAATGGATCGTGGTCTGCTGGTGCTGGACCGGCATCGTCATCTGAAATGGAAGCAGCTGGACTGGGTCGAGCGCTGCCTGATGTGGCTGTGCGGCATCACGATCTTCCTGTTCACCCTGTCGGTTTTTCTCGATGTCGTGACCCGCACCATCGGCACGCCCTGGCTGTGGTTGCAGCAGGTGACCACAGGCTTTTTCGCCTGGGGCGTGTTTATTGGCATGGCGGCAGGAACGCGGCGCAATGATCACCTTTATCTGGTCGAGATGACGAAGCGCATGTCCGGCCCCAAGCGCACCTTCATGGAGAGCTTCAACCGCATCGTGGTGCTAGGCGTGGCGCTTTGCATGGTGTGGTTCGGTTTCAAGAACGCGCTGCACGACCTGGGCAGCTACCGGATGCCGTCGCTGATTCCGTTGACGGTCTATACCGCGAGCGTGCCGATCTCGGGCGCGCTCATCGCGCTTTTCGCCATCGAACAATTGGTCAATGGCTGGCGCAATGGCTTCGAGGGGCCGGAGGATAACGAGAACCTCGATGCGGCCGAACTCGCGGGCGAGGCGCAGTCATGAGCAACGGCTATATCATCCTGCTCATGGCATCCCTGTTTCTCGGGCTGGGATACATGGGCGTGCCGGTCGCTTTCTCGCTGATGGCCGGCGTGCTGCTGGCGACGGCGCTGACCCCGATCAGCCTTGAATCCATGATCGGCCAGATGTTCCACGGCATCGATTCCGAGACACTGCTGGCCGTACCGTTCTTCCTGCTGGTCGGCGAACTGATGACCTCGGCCAATGTCACGATGCGCATGGTGCGCCTGGCGCAGACCATGGTCGGCCACATGCGTGGTGGGCTGGCACAGGTCGTCACACTGTTCAGCATGTTCTTTGCCGGCATTTCAGGCTCCTCCACTGCCGATGTGGCTGTGCTCAGCCGGACCGTCGCGCCGGAGATGGACAAGGAAGGCTATGACCGGGCCTTCACGGCTGCTCTGATCGCCTGCGCCTCCACCATGGCCAATCTCATCCCGCCCAGCATCATGGCGGTTGTCTATGGTGCCACCGGCAATGTCTCGATCGGCGGGCTGTTTCTGGCAGGCATTGTTCCCGGCGTGCTGATTGGCATCGGCCTGATGATCTATTCGCATCTGTTCGGCCCTGTCGGCGTGCAGAAGATGCGCGCTACCCTTGGGGAATTCGGCACTGCGCTGAAGGATTCCTCTTTGCCGCTGATGATCCCGGTCATCGTTATGGGCGGCATTCTCACGGGATGGTTCACGCCGACGGAAGCCGGCATGATCGCCTGCGTCTATATCCTCCTCGTGCTGATCCCGCTGCTCAACCGCGGACATCTGAAAAACCTGCCTGAAGACTTCATCCGCACTGGCTTGCTCTATGCCATTCCGCTCGCCGCCATTGCCGGAGCCTCGGCCTTTGGCTGGATGCTGGCCTATCTGCGCGGTCCCGATATCGTGGCGAACTGGATCATCGGCATTGCGGGCACCGACGGTCGCATGATCATGCTGCTGCTGGTGCTGCTGTTCATCGTCGTGGGTGATTTCGTCGATGCCATCCCGGCCATCATCATCTTCATGCCGATCATCAACAAGCTGACGGAACTGGGCAATATCAATGGCCTGCACATGGGTGTCGTCATCATCACGACGCTCGTCTTCGGCCTGATCACGCCGCCTTACGGGCTATCTTTGCTGGTGGCATCAAAATTTGTCGGCGTCAGTTTTTCGAAGGCTATGTTCCGGTCGCTGCCGATCTACGCGGTCTTTCTCGTCACCATCGCTTTCGTGGTGCTGTTTCCCGATGTCGTGCTCTATCTGCCGAAATGGCTGCTGCCGGAATCGGTGGGATGCTTCAAGAGCCCGAGCGGGGCAGGGTATATCTGCCCGTCCTGATCAGAGAGCTTCGCCCCGCAGCCACGCCGCGCCCCGCTCATACAGCGCCTCGACCTCCGGCCCCTTGAGGCCCGGCATATCCGGCTTCACGGTGTAGCCGATCTGCGTCTGCACATAGGCGAGGTGGCGGTATCCCTCGGGGAAACGCTCCAGCAGTGTCCTGTCCAGTACGATGCGGGCGGACGGGTCAACGGGCGAGAGGCGGTCGCGCTCGTAGATCGGCTGGCGCAGCACGATGCCCCAGCGTCCCTCACGCTTTTCGAGGAAATCGTAGAACCGCCCGGTGCAGACGATATCCGCCATCTGGCCTTCCACGAGGCCGCGCTGCGCAATCGTCATCTTGGTCTGGGAGATCGCGCGGTTGCCCGCCAGATCAATGGAAATACCGCCCAGAAAATGCAGGATGCTGACACCCTTCTTCCAGCCCTCCTGCGATACCTTGATGAACTCGCTCGCGGGTCCCTGGAACCACGTCGCCATCATCACGGCATCATCGTGCCAGACCGTGCGAAACCGTTCCCAGTGTCCGGCATCGCGCCACACCACCCAGTTCTCCAGCAATTCGCGGATCTGGCGCCTGTCCTCGATTGCGGCGGCGGAAGGGGATGGGGTCATGACAGGCTCGGCGGTTGGGTGAAAGACCCTGCTGAAAGAAGCCGCGCGCCGGGTCTTGTCAAGATTGCGGGATGGGGCTGAGGGAACCAAACCGGTTCCTGTCAGTTTCCTTTCAATCCAGTTGAACGACCGTTCACCCCGGACCCGCTAGAACCCATGACATGCCGGATGTAACACCCGGCAAGGAGATAATGACAATGTCTACTCTCAAGATTGCAGCCTTTGCCGTTGCCCTTGCGGGCGGTCTGTTCACCCTCGCGCCGGCCGATGCACAGGCCCAGCCCTACGGCTATGGCCAGTATCAGCCCCGCCAGCGCTACGCTCCACAGCCGCAGTATGTGGACCCCCGGATCGCACGCAAGCAGGCCCAGCTGGCACGTCGTTTCCATGAGAAATACGGCTACCAGCAGCCCCGCCCGCAGTATGGCTATGGCCAGGGCTACGGCCGCCCGCGCAACGACGGCTACGGCTATCGCCAGCATCGCGGCTACAACGACAACTGGTAACAGCGGCGGCCAGCCCTCCCGCAGGATATCGCGGGAGGGCTGGCAATTTTTGCCATTTGATGCCATTTTGCGCCAGAGGAGGATTCCGATGGCGACCATGAACATTTCCGTGCCGGACCTGATGCGCGACTTCGTGCAGCGCCGCATCGACAGCGGGCGCTATGCGAGCGTGAGCGATTATGTGCGGGATCTGATCCGGAAGGATCAGGAACGCGCCGAAAAGATCAGTGCGATGCAGGGGCTGGTGGATGAGGGGCTTGCCAGCGGGATGGGTGAGCGGTCGATGGATGAATTGCTACGTGATGCGCGAAAACTGACCACGAAAGAAATGATGATACCGCGCACCGCAGCGTGACATCTTGCCGTTCCGTCTCACCCGCCTGGCCGAAGATGATATCCTCAGTCTCTATGTTGAAGGCGCGCGCATATTTGGAGAGGCGCAGGCAGAGCGCTATCATCAACAATTGTGCAATGTTTTTGATCTGATCGGGCGAAACCCGCAGATCGCGCGTGAACGTCGCGAGATCACGCCCCCGGTGCGGGTGCATCCCCATAAAGCGCATCTCATTGTTTATGTCGTCGATGATGATGGTGTGGCCGTCATTGTGCGCGTGCGGCATGGGCGGGAGGATTGGGAGCAGGACGCGGTTGGCTGACCACCATGGGATGATCTTCCACAATTGAGATCATTGCGCCGCCATCCACCACCTCCTCATGTCGAGGTGCTCGCTCTTCGCGAGCCTCGAGACACGCACCATGCCTGTGCAATCCGCGCTTGTCCGCAAGAAGGCCCGGACCGGATATCGTGCGTGTCTCGAGGCTCGCGAAGGGGCGAGCGCCTCGACATGAGGGGGTGGGAGGATTGTGGAAGGTGCAATTGATATGACGTCCCCCTAATGCCTACAATCTTTGATGACATTTCTAGGAAACTACCTTACTGAATATTAAAGAGAAAATTATTTCTTCAAATGACCTACGTTCGTGGAGATTCAAAATGGCACTAACGCCAAGATATTTGGCATCTGCCAAAAATATCCATGCTATATTTCGTAAAATACAAGAGGGCGTACCGCCAATAAATTTTAATCGTGAACACTTAGAAGCAATAGGTTTCAAGGGTAGTCCAGAAAGAGCAATAATACCCCTTCTAAAGGACCTAGGATTTCTTGCTCCTGACGGAACGCCTACTCAAATCTACAAAGACTATAGAGATCCGTCGCGTGCAAAGAACGTGATGGCCGATTCTCTTAGAAATGCATATGGCGATCTTTTTACAATAAACGAAAAGATTTCTAAGTCTGATCGCCCTCAGATCGAGGGGCGCTACAAAAGCACTCATAGTTCGACAGAGAGGGTAGCCGAATTGCAAGCTGCGACGTTCATTTGCCTGCTAGAACTTGCAGACCTTGGAGATGCTTCAATCCAAAAAAGTGGCTCCGAAAAAGTACCAGACAGAACTGAAACAAAAAATATTACACCTACACGACAAGATAGTTTGCCACATAAATCAACAATATCGCTGGGCTATAAGATAGAAATAGTTCTACCTGCGACAAAAGACATTGAGATTTATAACGCAATATTTAAATCAATTCGTACAAATTTGCTGGATGATTAAAATGAAAGATTATAGAGACTGGATGGCTAGGGCGTTATTATTTGAAGCTGATGTTGAGCATATGCGAGAAGCAGGCGTTAAAATTGGTTCGGGACGTGAAGCTAGTGAGCTTACAATGTTTCAACAAGCGTTATCTCCGTTTAATTTTTCGCTTAGATTAAGGGCAGTTAGAATGGCGAGATTATATTCTCAATTATACTGTTTCGAAAATTCAGTTAGAGAACTAATAAGAGAGCGCCTTGAAGCAAATTCGGTCGAATGGTGGGATAAACTCGTTCCAAAGAAAGTTCAAACGGCTGTTGAAGATAGACGTAGTTCAGCAAAAAAGAATACGTGGCTTGAATTAGATCATACAGATAGGTTACAATTTTCTGAACTTGGCCATTTAGCAGATATTGTGATATCGCAATGGCCATTATTCGAAGATTTAATTCCTTCTCAAACATGGTTTAAGCAAAAATTTGACGAAATAGAGAAAGTCCGAAATTCTATAGCTCATAATAGGCTCTTATCCGATAGCGAATTTCAGCGAATTGAAATGTATATTATGGACTGGAATAAGCAGGTTGGTTTCTGAACATTAATTTGCATTGCCTGTCTACGAACACGAAATTGCTTCCCCCCTTGCCCTTCCACCCCCGTTCCCCTATACGCCCACCCAGACCACGCTGGACGACATCCCGGCCTGGCCTTTTTATCCCCTCTCAACAGACAGGAGTTCCCGATGTCGATAACTGCCGAACGCAAGACTGCGGTCATTGCGGATAATGCGCTGAAAGCCACGGACACAGGTTCGCCCGAGGTTCAGGTGGCCATCCTCACGGAGCGCATCACCAACCTCACCGAGCATTTCAAGACCCACGTGAAGGACAACCATTCCCGCCGTGGACTGTTGAAGATGGTGTCGCAGCGCCGCACCCTGCTCGATTACGTCAAGCGCAAGGATGAGCCCCGCTACAAGGCCCTCATCACCAAGCTCGGCATCCGCCGCTAAGCCCGGCGTCTGCGCATCAGCGCGGATCGCCATTCCACGCGCGTCGGCAATGGGGCCGCCGCACCGCTGGCAGACCGATATGACATCAGCCATGGCAGGATCGCCGGACGTCCGGGGTGCTCACGCATCCGGGCTTCTCGCCGTCTTGCGCATGGCTTTTGCCGTTTGATCCGCCTCCACCGCTGCCCCGGAAGGCCCGGGCGCAGGCACGAAAGCTGAACACATGTTCGATCATCAGAAAGTCTCCATCAACTGGGCCGGGCGCAAGCTCACGCTCGAAACGGGCAAGATCGCCCGCCAGGCCGACGGCGCGGTTCTCGCGACCTACGGCGAAACCGTGCTGCTCGCCACAGTCGTCTCCGCCAAGGAGCCGAAGGTTGGCATCGATTTCTTCCCGCTCACCGTGAACTATCAGGAAAAAACCTTCGCGGCCGGTCGCATTCCCGGCGGCTATTTCAAGCGCGAGGGACGCCCGTCGGAGAAGGAGACGCTGCTCTCCCGCCTCATCGACCGCCCGATCCGCCCGCTCTTTCCGCAGGGCTACCGTCATGACACGCAGGTCGTCGTCACCGTGCTGCAGCACGATCTCGAGAACGACACCGATGTGCTCGCCATGGTGGCTGTCTCCGCTGCCCTGACGATCTCCGGCGTCCCCTTCATGGGACCGGTCGGTGCCGCCAAGGTCGGTTACATCAACGGCGAATACGTGATGAACCCCACTGCGCCGCAGATGGAGGAAAGCACGCTTGAGCTCGTCGTCGCCGGTACCGAAGATGCCGTGCTGATGGTCGAATCGGAAGCCAAGGAACTCTCCGAGGAGATCATGCTGGGCGCGGTTGTGTTCGGCCAAAAGGGCTGGCAGCCGGTTCTCGAAGCCATCATCAAGCTGGCCGAGAAGGCCGCCAAGGAGCCGCGCGACTTCACGCCTGCCGATCATTCCGTGGTTGCCAAGGCGATCATGAAGGTGGCCGAGAAGGACCTGCGCAAGGCCTACAAGATCACCGCCAAGGCCGAGCGCTACAAGGCCGTCGATGCCGTCAAGGCGAAGGTGATGGCAGAACTTTCCTCCGATGCGCCGGATGGCAAGAAGAGCTTCGACAAGGAAACCCTCAAGGGCCAGTTCAAGGATGCACAGGCCAACATCGTGCGCCTGAACATCCTGGACGATGGCATCCGCATCGATGGCCGCGACGTCAAGACCGTCCGTCCCATCGTCTCGGAAGTCGGCATCCTGCCCCGCACCCATGGTTCGGCGCTGTTCACGCGCGGCGAAACGCAGGCGCTGGTCGTGGCAACACTCGGCACCGGCGATGACGAGCAGTACATCGACGGCCTGATGGGTACCACGAAGGAAACCTTCCTGCTGCACTACAACTTCCCTCCCTATTCCGTGGGTGAGACGGGCCGCATGGGTTCGCCCGGCCGCCGCGAGATCGGCCACGGCAAGCTTGCCTACCGGGCCATCCGCCCGATGCTGCCCTCGCACCACGAGTTCCCCTACACGCTGCGTGTGGTGTCGGAGATCACCGAGTCGAACGGCTCGTCCTCGATGGCGACGGTATGCGGCACCTCGCTGGCCCTGATGGATGCTGGTGTTCCGCTGAAGGCGCCGGTGGCGGGTATCGCCATGGGCCTCATCCTCGAAGGCAAGCGCTTTGCTGTTCTGTCGGATATCCTGGGTGATGAAGATCATCTGGGTGACATGGACTTCAAGGTGGCAGGCACCATGAGCGGCATCACGTCCTTGCAGATGGACATCAAGATCGCCGGCATCACCGAGAACATCATGAAGGTGGCGCTCGATCAGGCCAAGGGCGGTCGCGAGCACATCCTGGGCGAAATGGCCAAGGCGCTTACGGGTGCCCGTGCCGAACTCGGCGAGCATGCACCGCGTATCGAGACGATCAAGATCAACCCGGACAAGATCCGTGAAGTGATCGGCACCGGCGGCAAGGTGATCCGCGAGATCACCGAGAAGACCGGCACCAAGATCAACATCGAGGATGATGGCACGATCCGCGTGGCAGCTTCCGACGGCAAGGCCATTCAGGCCGCGATGAACTGGATCAAGGGCATCGCGTCCGACCCCGAGATCGGCATGATCTACGAGGGCACGGTCGTGAAGGTGATGGAGTTCGGCGCGTTCGTGAACTTCTTCGGCTCCAAGGACGGTCTCGTCCACATCTCGCAGCTATCGCTGCAGAAGGTGGCGCAGACCAAGGACATCGTGAAGGAAGGCGACAAGGTCAAGGTAAAGCTCATGGGCTTTGATGACCGCGGCAAGACACGCCTCTCGATGAAGGTGGTCGATCAGGCAACGGGTGAAGACCTCGAAGCCAAGCAAAAGGCCGAGCGCGGCGGTGCGAAGGAAGACTGATTTCCTGGCACCAGCCTCTCGCTGACAACAGCCGCCGCCCTTCGGGGCGGCGGTTTTGTTTTGTCGCAATCGCTGATTTTCAAGATCAAATTCATGCCTGCAAACCGGCAGTGAGTAATATGCAAAAATGCAAATTTCTCTCCAGAAGTGTCGCAAAAAAGGAAAGTTTAATCACTTTATCATATGCAGTTACTTGGTGGCCTAGGCGAATACCGGTCGATCGAAATACATCTGCAAGACGAGTTCACCCTTCCAGCCTGAAAGCTCCGCAGCGCAAATGCTCTCGTTTTTTCGCAATCTCTCACTGAAGCTGCAACTTACAATTGCAGGATTCATGGCATTCGTACCCACCGTGCTCATCGCCTTGATGTTCTATCAGCAGCTGCAAAAGGACATTACCTTCAGCCAGAAGGAACTCGACGGTCTGGAGCATATCCGTCCTGTGTGGGATGCTCTGTCGCTTCTGTCGATTGCGCAGGTTGGCGGCGACACGAAGATTTCCGCCACGGAGACTCATGACAAGCTCACGGGCGCAAACGCAAAGCATGGCGTTACGCTTGAAAGCAGCGAGGCTTTCAGGAAGCTCGGCACAAAACTGACCGCTGTTGGCTGGCCAGCACCCAACACGTCCAAAGCGGTTGAATTTAGCGCGGCCATTGCACAGACGCATGAATTCATCCGCGATCTCGGCGACTTGTCCAATCTGACACTCGATCCGGATCTCGATACGTTCTATCTTATGGAAATTTCCACCATGAGGCTGCCGCAGCTCATGGAGCGCGCGGTGAAGCTGCATGCTCAGGTGCTGGCCATGCAGCATCAGGCGAATCGCACAGACCAGCGGCGCGGTGAACTGTTTGGTGCAATCGGCAATCTTGAGGCTGATATTCAGGACATCGAGCGGTCTGTAGAACGTGCTATCCGCGGCAATCCCGAGGGGCAGGTCAAAGCTGCCGTGGATGCGTCGCACAAGGCGTTTATTGCTAAAAGCCGCGCTGTCGCAATCATGTTGAAGCGCTATGGGACCGAGATCGCAGACCGGGGAACTACATCTGTCGGCAGCGAGGACATCAACACTGCGATTAAAGGTATGGTCGTCACTTCCGACCAGTTCTGGCGCGCGGTCGCAGGCTCGCTCGACCAACGCCTCGGCGTTCGTGTGAAGGGCCTGAATGACAAGGTCTTCAATGTGGTCGCGTTTAGTTGCGGCATCACCCTTTTCTCGCTGATAATCGGCCTGTACTTGTCGAATGCCATTATCATGAGTCTCTATCGTCTCAAGAAAACCATCGACGCTCTGGCGAAAGGTGAACTCTCAACGCGCATCGCCATGGTCGACAGCAAGACCGAGATCGGCGGCCTGTCGCGCGCTGTTGACAGGCTGCGGTTAGCTGTTGCGGAACGCATGGATGCGAAACACCTGGCGGAACAGGGCTCGGTGCTGAATGAGCAGCGGCGTATCCTGATCGAAACCGTCGCCAATGATATCAATACACAGATTGACGGTCTGATCGTCGATATGAACATTGCTTGTAAGGAGCTTCTCGGCACGGTTGAACTGGTCACAAACAATGCGCAGGATACGCAGATTCACATGGTGACGACTTCTCAGCGACTGGATGGTGCCACCAGCAACGTCCTCAAGGTGGCGGGCTCGATCACCCAGCTTGCCCAGAGCACGCGTGAAATCGCACAGCAATCCGCGACAGCGGCCAACGTTGCGGACAAGGCGCGTCGCGGGACTGACCGCGTTCAAGGCAGCCTCGCCACTCTCGACAAGGCAGTGCAGAAGATCGGCGATATCGGTGGCATGATCACCGGCATCGCGAACCAGACCAATCTGCTAGCGCTGAACGCGACGATCGAGGCAGCGCGTGCTGGCGAATCCGGACGGGGTTTTGCGGTCGTGGCAGGTGAGGTCAAGGCGCTGGCCAGCCAGACCGCGAACGCGACCCATGAAATAGGAGATCAGATCGCGGCCATCCGGGGCGCGGTCACTGACGTCGCTGTTGTTGTGAACGATATGGTCCTTGTGATCGACGAGATTACGTCTGTTTCGACAGCGATCGCTGCCGCAACGGAACAGCAATCCGTGACCACCGACGAGATCAACTTCAATATTGAAGAGACTGCTGCGGATTCGCGCGCGGTGTCCGAAGTTCTGAAGGATGTCACCATCAAGTCACTCGATACCAGCGAAAAGGCCTCCGAACTCTCGAATATCGCTACCACACTGTCGAAGAAAGCTGACGAAGTGGAACGCACGATGGCGCGCTTGCTGGGTGATCTAAAAGCGGCGTAATCATACCCAGCGCACCGCCTTGCGGTAAAGGTGCCAGCTGGCATGTGCCAGTACCGGCAGCACAATCACCAGCCCGACGAACAGCAGCGCAGAACCCACCATCAATCCGCCAGCAATGATGGCCGCCCAGACAGCCATGGTGAACGGGTTGCGTTTGACAGTTGCAATGGACGCACTGATCGCCTCGCCCACGCCCACAGGCCTGTCGAGCAGCAGCGGGAAGGACACCACGCTGATGACGAAGGCAGTCGCCGCGAAGATGAAGCCAGCGGCGTGCCCCACCAGAATGAGAGTCCATCCCTCACTGGTCGTCAGCACGGAGTTCAGGAACCCGGTGATGGAATCAGGAACGGCCGCACCCATGATGCTCCCATAGAGCCAACTTGCTGTGATCATCCAGGCCGCAAAGATCAGCAGGAGAATACCACCGAGCGCCAGGATCGAACCGCGGCTGGGCGAATGCCAGAGGTCCAGTACATCGGCCCAGCGGGGCGTTGCACCCATCTCCTTGCGGCGGCTGATCTCGTAAAGACCGACGGCAGCGAACGGGCCGATCAGCGCAAAACCCGCGACAAGCGGAAAGAAGAGCGGCAGGATATCGTATCCCGATGTCAGTCGCGCCAGAACGAAAGCAGCGACGGGGTAGATCGCAACGAGAAAGATCAGATGGCTGGGCAGCGTCTTGAAATCCTCCCAGCCCATCGACAAGACATCTAGCAAGTCATGCGGCTGAAGCGTTTCCACGACATAGCTTTCACCAGAAAAGGGACGATTGGTCTCCAACGGCACATTTAGCGGAACCGAGACGGGTTTTGCGGCGGCCATGATAATCCTCCCTCGATCAGGAGGCGAATGCCGGTGGACGCATAGGAACCGGCATTAGCCTTATTCCAATGCCGAACTGGCATGCCAAAGAAGGCAAAATAGTGACAATTACGTCAGAAAACACAAAAGGCGCCTCGCTAGCGCCCTTTGCTCAACTCAGGTGATCAATGCGGGATCAGGCAGCCTTGGCTTTCTCGATGAACGCCGTGAACGCAGCAGGTTCCGCCATTGCGATGACGGCGAGCATCTTGCGATCCACTTCCACGCCAGCCTTGATCAGGCCGCCGATGAAGGTGGAGTATGTCATGCCATGCTCACGCACTGCAGCATTGATGCGCTGGATCCAGAGGGCGCGGAAGTTGCGCTTGTTGATGCGGCGATCCTTGGTCGCCCACTGCATCGAACGATCGACAGCAGCCTTGGCGGCACGGATGGTGTTCTTGCGGCGACCGTAAAAGCCCTTGGCGGCCTTCAGGGTCTTCTTGTGCTTGGCGTGGGACGTAACGCCCCGTTTGACGCGAGCCATGTGTTTGTTCCTCGGGTGCGGTTGGCGTTAGCGTGAGTTCGGAAGGCGGAAACGGATGACATTGTCACCGTCCGTCTTGAACAGGACGCGGGTTCCACGGTGATCACGGATCTGCTTCTTGGTCCGCTTGATCATGCCGTGGCGCTTGCCGGTCTGCTGGTACTTGACCTTGCCGGTTGCCGTCACTTTGAAGCGCTTCTTCGCGCCCGAGTGGGTCTTCAGTTTGGGCATTTTGCTCTCGTATCAGTTATGGCCGTAAGGCCGAAGTTCCCGAAAGAACGACAAAGATCGCCGCGGCAGCCCTAACTGGCCGGGCGATCAGGAAGCGGTTCATTGGCGCAAAAGGGTGTGAATGGCAAGGACAAAGTCGATGTATTACAGGCGTTACACCATGATTCCCGGATTCAGGAGGCCTTCAGCTTGGCGATCATGACGAGGACAACACCAGCCAGCACCAAAGCGAGGCCCAGTACGATGCAAAGCCACTTGAGCCGCGTGGCCTTCGATGCCCTTTCCACATCCTGCGCTTTGAGATCTGGAAAGCTTTTCAGGAGCTTGCGGATGGCGCTGCCCTCATCCAGATCCACAACGGCACCTGCAACAATCGCGAGACCGCCCACGAACGGAGCCCAGGAGGCCAGCGTCCATTTTTCGGCATGCAGCGCCGCCGAAGTCCACATGCCCGCCGCCGCACCCGAAATGCCGTAAGCCACGATAAATGCGAGTTCGATGCGTGTCTGGATGCGGAGGTAGTCCTTGCGTCTGTCGGCACCCAGGCGCTGGAAATAGCCGCTGACATCTTCCATGTTGTAGCCAAAAAAGCGCATGTCGAGCGCATGGTCCCCCGGCTGACCCGTCACGAGTCGTTCCATGGCCAGCCGCATGCGATGGCCCAGCCAGATCAGCGCGATGCAGCCAATTATGAGGAAATAGAATGTGCGACGCATCGCAAAGGCTTAGACGGAATCGGCTTGACCCGCCACACCCGGCTTCAGCCATCCCCGGTAATGCGCCATCAGCCCGAAGAGCGGCAGGCTCATACGGACATCGAAGCGGAATCGGCCCTCGTCATCGACATATTCACGGGCTTCGGATCGTGGAGCGAGGAAGGAAGGCAGGCGCAGAGGGCCAATGCGCCAGCCCGTGACAGGAAAGTGGAGTTCGCCATTTCCAACAACGAGGCCAAGATCGAACGTCAACGGGCCGAAGCGTTCGGTCGCCGTGTTCGCTTCGGTTGAAGAGAGCTCGGAGGAAAAGCGCTGACCACCGAAATTGCGTGTCCAGATTTCTGTGAGCTGCGGACCATTCACCTCACGATCGACGTTGACAGCCACCGGGATATCGCTTCCGCCCTTGGGTAAACCGACGATTGCTCCGATGAGCTTTGTAATCAGCCCCCTGCCCTGCTCAATATCGGCGCGCCCGGACCAGACCGGCGGTGCATCGGCATCATGGAAAGCACGCAGCGCCAGCGGGAGCGCACGGTAACTGTCCGGGCCGACCGCACGCTCCATGAAGCTCTCAGCAGGATGCACGATCACGTCCTGCCGTGTGGTGATGGCATAGGGCGCAAGTTCCGACTCGATGGTAGCAAGATCGAAGACATGTGCCGCCGGACGCGCACCTGGCGCAAGCGTTCCGGCCATCAACGCTCTCACCGCTGACGCAGCGGGCAAAATCGGCACATGCGGACCATCGCCATTCAACGCCAGAAGTGACCATTGCGCCTGCGACCAGCGCCCCTCCGTATCAAGGCCGCGAACCCTCACCACCATGGCTCCCGTCTCACCCGTGGGGATGCGCGTCAGCTTGCGGGCGCGCGTCAGCAGCGGCAGCAACCACATCAGGCGGTTCACAACCCCCCATTGCCGCAGCCTGCCCAGAACCACCATACCCCAATGCTCAAAGGGCGATTCCAGCCCGGCGAAAAAAGCAACGCGGGATGTCACCTTGTGGCGTTGTGACAGTAGTTCCGCATCCACCGTCTCGACCGGCGCAACGTTGCGATGCCCGAGACCGGGGACCGCAAGGCGCTGCGACGAAGCCCAGCCGTTTGTCGTCTGAAGCCTGCCCTCGCGCCAGACCGGTACCGGCTTTCCGGCGTAGCTCAGCACGGCTGCGGTGACGGCCTCGCCCACCTCCGTTCGTCCGGCTGGCGTGATGGCGATATCGATCGTATCGATGCGCCGCCAGTCTTGCGTGAGCGCTTCAACAGCAGCAGCCGAGATTGCAGGCGATGAACTTGCACCGGTCAGTGCCACGAGGCCCTTCGCCCTGGCCAGGGCATCCAGCGCACTCTCGAAACCCAGAATGTAGCCGCGTGCATCGGCAAGATCGATGCAATGCGCGCCAGCCTGCAGCGCTGCCTTTGGTACATCGTAGCCCATGATCTGGAATGGTCCGGAGCAATCCACCACCAGCCATGGCGCAATGCGGGCAAGTGCTGCGGGCAGACCCTTGCGATGATCCAGCGCCACCGGCGTCAGGACGGCACGCACATCCGCAGCTTGCCGGAGCGCAATGACAAGTTCCTCGCTGCGGACGGGCGAGCGTGATGCCAGTACAAGCTCCAGCCCCTCCAACCGCGCGAGATGCGCAGCCAGCTTGCGGCCAAAAACGCCCGTGGCTCCGATGATCAGAATGCGGTGCATGATGCTCAATCTGGCAGCGCAAAACGCTGGCGTGTTTCAGGGGTTGGTATCAGGCAACTCTCGCGCTTGCCGAAGATACGGTAGCGGTTGCGCGCAATGCGGTCATAGAGCCAGTCGCGGACGGGGCGCGGCAGGATGCGGAACGCGCCCATCCAGTTCCATGGAACACGCAGATGATGGGTCAACGCCGCGATCCCGTCGGATTTTGGCTGCGCTACCCCGTTCTCGATGAACAGAAAGCTCTCTGGATCATCAGGATCGATGCCGTGGAGACCGGCCAGCGCCCTGCCCTCCGCCGACTGTATGGCAACGAAGCGGATCAAAGGCGCAGTCTCATGCTTCAGAACGAAAGCGACAGAGCGCGAGCACAGGATGCAGACTCCGTCGAAGAGAAAAATGGCTGTGCTCATAGCGGCTGGTCCCGGTAGAGGCCCTCCTGATGAATAAGTTCACCGAAGAACGGATGAGCAAGATCGAGGCTGAAGCGGAATTCACCTTCGACGGTCTCCTCGTGTCGCACGGTGCAGAGGCCGGGCTCAAGAAGCCTTGACAGCTGAAAACGCAGCTTACCGAAACCCAGCCAATAGCCCGCGCTCTGAAACACCAACGCCTTCGGCTCCACTGCAATCTTGAGCGCCATGGTGACACCAAAGCCGATATATTCCTCAAGCCCCGTTGGCCCGGCGAAACGCTTGGAGGATTGGATGATCTGCGGGAAACCGTTGCACCGTGCATAGAGCCGCGTCCATATCTGCCCGCCGGTTGCAATATCCTCGGTCACGGTGACGACGCTTGGCACATCGATATCGGCGTGGAGCGGAAGCGGGCTGCCGATGAGGCGCAGCACTTGCGCCATCCACCAACCGCAGCGGCTGTTGCGCATCGTCGTCATGCGCCCGCAATAGACCGCAGTGGCACCACCGCTCAGCCGTTTGGAGAAACGCTTGCGGATCGCAACGGGCAGGCTGTCCCAGGCATCGCGCGCGATCAGGCTGCGGAAGCGCAGATCGCCCAGCGCGACCTCTGTCTTGCCCTCCTGAAATATGACCTGACGTGGCCTGACACTGCCCATTGTCTTCACGACCGAAGTCGTCCTCCACAGTTCTTCTGTTACTTGCCACCTGGCAGAAATGACGCAATCTTCGCGCCCAGCTTCAGCAACATGTCACGTTTGGCCTTCGGCACCTGCAGCATCTGGCTGTACCAGCGGTCTACCTGTTCTGTGAAAGCCAGCATGTCGTTCAGGCGCTTGCGCGCTACCGCATTGACCGTCTTGTCCGTCTTGGCCTGCTCGACGCACAGGCGCAGAGCCGTCAGCGCGGGATCGATCTCGCGCGCCTTGCGACCAGCGGCAACACGCACCGCTATCTCCCAGGGGTCCGTCTCGGCCTCGTAGTGATCACGCCTGTCGTTGCGCAGGGGTACGCGGCGGATGAGATTCCAGGACAGCAGCTCCTTCAGCGAGTTCGAAACATTCGAGCGCGCAATCGAGAGCTGGTCAGCAATATCCTCCGCTGTCAGCGGGCGATCCGACAGGAAGAGCAATGCCTGTATCTGGCTGACGGAGCGGTTCACCCCCCATTGTGCGCCCATGTCACCCCAGTGCAGAATGAACCGCTCGACCGGCTCGGGTGTCTTTGCAGAGATGTTTGTAATTTCTGTCATGACAGAAATATATGACACGCGAGAATGAGAGTCAAGCGATGCTCTTTTCTTCTCCCAGAGGAGAAGTGGGTGAACCTCCCCTACCGTTTCGCGATTTCCAGCGCTTCTTTCAGTACAGCAAGATCACCCGCGTGGTTTGCCAGCAGCAGCACCAACTTGGCATTCAGTGCCTTGCTCTCCTCCTCTGACAACCCACGATGCGCCTCAACAATCAGGCGAAAGGCGGCGTCAGGATCGGGGAAGCGGTTCTCGGTGATGAGTTTTGGCTCTGGCATGATCAGCCTCCCCTTGCCCGCCTGAGCGCGGCAGCCACCTTGCCTTGACTGGCATGATAGAACCGCGCGGCGACATGGCCGTCTGGCCGGATGAGATAACCGCCGCCATCCGGTATGGCGAAACGCTTCTCCAAGAGGCCTTCAGTATCGCTGAATTCTGTTCCAACCCCGATCACCGCCACACCCTTCGGCGCATCAAGCGTTTGCCCATTCGCCCTGTGCAACAGCGTGAAATCCTGCCCCAAAGCTTCTGTCAGGAACATCATTTTGCCTGCCGCATCCACCATCGGCGCATCAGGGATTGGCGTGCCGGGACTAACGCCGCCCTCCCACTGAGCTTCATCCGGCGTGGACACCGGGCTGTTGGCATAGGCCGTGGGCACCGAAAGGCGTCCTGAGTTGACCATGCGTTTGGCAAAGCCCGTGTGCTGCGCCAGCGAGAGCGCCGCATTGCGCAGGGTGCGCTCGGCTTCGGAGTGCGGGGCCAGGAAATCCGTGGCGCGGGTGGAGTTGAGGATGTTCTCGTCCGCAGCCTCGGAGCGTTCGGAATTGTATGTTTCGATCAGCGAGGCCCTCGCTTGTCCCTTGATCACCGCCGCCAGCTTCCATGCGAGGTTCTCGGCATCCTGCACGCCGGAGTTGGCACCGCGCGCGCCGAAGGGCGAGACCTGATGCGCGCTGTCGCCCGCAAAGATCACCCTGTCATGCACGAAGCGCTCCAGCCTGCGGCACTGGAACTTGTAGATCGAGACCCATTCCAGCCTGAAATCCTGATGCCCCAGCATCCGTGTGATGCGGGGGATGACCGCTTCAAGCTTTTTCTCGGCCTCGGTATCCGCATCGCGCCCAAGTTGCAGATCGATGCGCCAGATATCATCGGGCTGCTTGTGCAGCAGGGCCGACTGGCCGGTGTGAAACGGCGGCTCAAACCAGAACCGGCGCTCCACCGGAAAGTCCGCTGTCATCTTCACATCGGCAATCAGGAATTGGTCCTCGAAGACCTCGCCTGCAAAATCAAGCCCCAGCATGGTGCGGGCGGGCGAGCGGGCACCGTCGCACGCGACCAGCCAGTCCGTGGTGAGATGATAGGGTCCGTCTGGCGTCTCAATCGCCAGTGCGGCGTGATCAGCATGTCGGGTGATTGCACTGACACGGTTGCGCCAGCGCAGGTCTATCAACGGAAGGTCCGCCACGCGCTCGACCAGATGCCCCTCCACATAATATTGCTGGAGGTTGATGAAAGCGGGCATCTTGTGGCCGCCCTCGGGCAGGAGATCAAACTGGTAAAGCTCCCGCTCGCCCTGAAAGACACGGCCCACGGACCAGCGCACGCCTTTCTCCAGCATCGGCCCGGCGCAGCCCAGACGGTCGAAGACCTCCAGTGTCTTCTTGGCGAAACAGATGGCCCGGCTGCCTTCGCCGATGCGGTCGGCGTCGTCGAGCAGCACCACGGGGATAGAGCGCTGCGCCAGGTCGACGGCCAGCGCCAGACCCACCGGACCCGCGCCGATGATCACGACGGGGTGATGCGCGGGTCTGGTTTTGCCCTGATCGGCGGACCGGCGGTAGCCATACTGGAAGATCGTTTTGCGGGACGTCATCGCGTTCCGTCTTGGCAGAACTGGTTGCGTTTGCAACCAATATTGAGGCTGCTGCGGCAACGGCGCGCGCAGACCCAATTCACCTGCGGACGACCATAACACTACGAGACAGCCAATCGTCCCTTGACGCACGCGCCCTCCACAGTGCCTGATAGTCACATCACATCAGGGGAAATATCATGGCGGCAAAAGACCGTATCGGCTTCATCGGCGTGGGCTACATGGGCCACGGCATGGCGAAAAACCTGCTGGAAAAGGGCTTTCCCCTGACCATTATGGGCAACCGCAACCGCGCGCCGGTGGATGCGCTTGTGGCCAGGGGCGCGGTCGAGGTAAAAACACCGGCAGAAGTGGCAAAAGCCTCAGATATCCTTTTCCTCTGCGTGACGGATTCATCTGTGGTGGAAAAACTGATCCGGGGAGCGGATGGCATCAAGACCGGTGCGCAGAAAGGTCTGGTCATCGTCGATACATCGACGGCCAATCCGGTCTCGACACAGGAACTGGCGGCGGAACTTGCGCCGCTGGGCATTACGCTTTGTGACGCGCCGCTCGGCGGCACACCTGCGCAGGCGGAGCTTGGCCAACTCACCACCATGGTCGGTTCGGATGACGCGACGCTCGCCCGCATCCGCCCCGCGCTAGAGGCCTGGGCCGTCAAGGTCACCCATCTCGGTCCGGTCGGTACCGGACACCAGATGAAGCTTCTCAACAACTTCCTCGCAATGGGCTACGGCGCGATCTATGCCGAGGCACTGGCGCTGGCCCGCAAGTCCGGCATCACGCCGCAGGTTTTCGACAGCGTGATCCGGGGCAGCCGCATGGATTGCGGGTTCTACCAGACTTTCTTCAAATATGTGCTGGAGGGCGACCGCAATGCGCATATCTTTTCGCTGAACAACGCATTGAAAGACATGCGCTATCTGGAATCGATGGCGGATGCCGCCAAGCTGTCGAACCCGGTGGGCAATGCCGTGAAGAACTCCTACGCCATCGCGGTTTCACAGGGGCGTGGCGAAGAGTATGTGCCGATGGTGTCGGATGCGATTGCGGAGCTGAACGGTTTGAAGTGATGGTTTCAGTCTATGGTATTTTCTCGACTGCGGCATCGATCTTCAGTCGACTGGTAGGACGAGAAATAGCCAACCTTTGGACATCGGCAACGCATTCAATAGAAATTGCTCCGGGTCATTGGCTAAAAATCGGCGAATTCAACATCCGCATTATGTGCAATGTGCCAGAATATCATGTCGGCTTTGAAACCGACGTCTTTGCAAAAGCATTTCTGGACGTGGAACTTTGTGGGGTTTCAGTCGCAGCTTGCAATGGAAGTTTGGGCGACAAACTCATAATATCGAAGTCAGCAGAAGCGATGATCTTCCGGCTGGAATGTGGTCAACTTGATATATTTAGCATTGATGCCGAAGCGATTGCAGGAATTGAGCATCGCTTGCATCAACTCGGTCACTCCGCCGGAGCGCGTGCCGCCAACGCCTCGAAATCAATATAATGCCCGGCACGATCACGCTTTGACGCCAGATAGCGCACGTTGTTGGGGTTCGGGCGGCCCAGCACACGCTTGCTCTCGACAAGCTGGATGCCCGCTTTTTCCAGCGCGCCGATCTTTTCAGGATTGTTGGTCATCAGGCTGACGCGCTTGACGCCAAGCTGTGTCAGCATCACGGCGGCAAAGTCGAACTTGCGCTGGTCGAAATCAAAGCCCAGAACCTCGTCCGCGTCATAGGTGTCCCAGCCCTGCGACTGCAGCTTGTAGGCCCGCATCTTGTTGGCGATGCCGTTTCCACGGCCTTCCTGATCGAGATAGAGCAGCATGCCGCCGTCGTTCTCGGCCATCCATTGCACCGTCTCACGCAACTGGTCACCGCAATCGCATTTCAGCGACCCGAAGAGATCGCCTGTCAGGCAGGCTGAATGCATGCGGACGTTGATGGGCTGCGTGAAATCCGGCTTGCCCACGATGATGGCCACCTGATCACGCAGGCCTTCGCCACCACGGAACACCACAAACTCGGTGTCCGGCGCGCCTTCCAGTGGCACCGGGGCGCGGCCAACCATGCGCATGGCCTTGACCTGCGACTGGCGGTAATTGCGGATGGCCTCCGCTGTCACGCGGACGAACAGGCTTTCTGGCAGCACGGCCAGATCGGCGGGCAGCGTAACGATTGCTGGGATCGTGAGGGCGACGCGCGCCAGTTCCAGCGCCATATCGTCGAGGTCCATCAGTGGACTGACGGGTGCATCGATCTTCGCATCAATCTTGAGGGCCAGCATCTCGACGCGCTGGGCATCAACGATTGGCAGTGACACGACACCGGGCTGGGTGCGGTCGAGACCAAGACGGCGCAGACGGGCGGCGGGCAGCACAAGACGAGCCTTGCCTTCCGCGAGATTATCGAGATCACGGGCGAGTTCAGCGTCCAGACCTTCCACGCCACACATCAGAATGGCGGAGGCCTCAGAAGTGATCACAACGGGACGGGAGGCGCGGAATTCCGCCAAGGCACGCTCGACGGAAACTTCGCCAAGGTCCATGCGTGAACGGAAAATATCGCGGGGATGCTTCATCACTACGCCTCTTACAAACCTTCCCACCCAAACATATGACTGTCCGGACCTGACGGCGGTTCCAAAGCCACAGATGCAGATGGCATGCAAGCACCCTGACACCGTCGAAGGTGTTTTGAGGCCCAGGAGATGAATGGAAGATGACTTAACATTAAGATTGGACGTGGCATCACGGAAAGTTCAAGAAACGGGCGCTGGAAACAGGAAGTGCCGCTTGACGACAAAAGAGAAGAGCCGCCCTGAGGCGGCTCTTGAATGCATAAATGGCTAAAGACGCGTTCAGTTGGCCTTCGGTGTTGTCGCAGGTGCCGGAGCCTGGTTCACCTTGATGCCGCGCAGCAGATCCAGTGCGTAGATCAATTGCTTGTCGTCCTTGGCCTCGGGTGGAACATAGGCGGAAGAACCGCCCTTTTCCTCGGTATCCTGACCACTCTTAAGGTGACCCTTCAGACCGGCCTCGCCCTTGGTTTCGTCCTTGCCGCGCAACGCCTCTGGGATTTCCTGCTCGATCTTGATGTCCGGATCGATACCCTTGGCTTGAATCGAACGACCTGACGGCGTGTAGTACCGCGCCGTTGTCAGGCGAACCGCGCCCTGCTCGCGCAAAGGAATTATGGTCTGCACCGAACCCTTGCCGAACGAGCGTGTGCCGATCAGCGTGGCGCGCTTGTGATCCTGCAGCGCACCGGCCACAATTTCGGAGGCCGAAGCAGAGCCACCATTGATCAGCACCATGATCGGCTTGCCCTTGGTCAAGTCGCCGTTCTTGGCTGTGAAACGCTGGGTATCCGCCGGATCGCGGCCACGGGTCGAGACTATCTCGCCGCGGTCGAGGAAGGCATCGGACACGGCCACCGCCTGATCCAGCAAGCCGCCGGGGTTGTTGCGCATATCAACCACGAAGCCCTTGACCTTGTCGGCGCCGATCTCGGCCACCGTGGTCTCGATGCTCTTTTTCAGGTTCTCGAATGTCTGCTCGCTGAAGGTGTTGATCTTCAGGTAGACGATATCATCGCCTTCTTTGCGCGCACGCACAGCCCGAACCTGGATCTTGTCGCGCACCAGCTTGATCTCCTCCACCTTCTTGCTGGTTGCACGGATGATCTTGAGGCGCACCGGCGTGTTGACCAGCCCACGCATCTTGTTGACGGCATCGTTGAGGGACAGGCCCTGAATGGCCTCATCATCGATATGCGTGATCAGGTCGCCGGAAAGAATACCTGCCTTGGCCGCAGGTGTGTCTTCGATCGGCGAAACCACCTTGATGACACCATCCTCCATCGTGACTTCGATGCCCAGACCTCCGAACTCGCCACGCGTCTGCTGGCGCATATCGGTGAAGGACTTTGGATCCATGTAGCTGGAATGCGGGTCAAGCGATGTCAGCATGCCGTTGATGGCGCTTTCGATCAGCTTGGCTTCATTCGGCGGCTCGACATAATCCGAGCGTACCTTCTCGAAGATATCTCCGAAGAGGTTCAGCTTGCGATAGGTGTCGGCACCCGCAGCCACAGCCATGCCGCTGCTGAACAGCCGCGTCTGTGAGGCAATCGTCATGGTTCCAGCGCCAATAGCAACGCCGAGCATGAGGTAGGAGAGTTTGCGCATCATCCGCGAACCTTCTCGCCGTCGGGTTTTGCCCACCACGGGCTGGGGTCGATCGGCACCCCGTCTTTTCGAAACTCGATATACACCACGGGAAGTCCTGTTCCCGTGTCTGAAGCCAGTGCACCCACGGGAGAAGGCCCCATGGTAGCGACCGGCTCACCCGCCAGCACAAACTGTCCTGTATCAACGTTTACGCGATCAAGGCCAGTCAAGATCATATGATAGCCTCCACCCGCGTTGATGATCAAGACTTGTCCATAAGAACGGTAACTTCCCGCGAATGACACCCAGCCATCCGCCGGCATTGTCACCAGCGCGAACTTGCCAGTCTCGACCGATGTGCCTGTCTCCTTGCCGCCCAAACCATCGGTTACGCCGAAGGTTTTGATGACATGTCCTGTAGCAGGTAGCAAAAGTGTCCCTTTTGTGTCCAGAAACGCGATCCTGGGCTGCAAGCGTGCCATGTCCCGCAAGGCACCAGGCGCAAGAGCGGCGGCCTGTGCAGGATTCTGGCTGGGCAACGGGACTGCACGGGCGGCAGCAGCGGCCTTGCTTGCCGAGGCGATCTCGATCTCCATGCGGCCGATCAATTCTTTGAGAGTTTGCGATTCGCGCACCAGTTGCTGGACGCGCCGCCGTTCGTCCTGCTGGCGCGATTCGCTGGAATCGAGCTGCGTCTGGCGCGCAGCCATCAAGGCCACGACACGCTGACGCTCGGAACCCAGCCGCGCCGTCTCGGCTACAAACGTGTCGCGTTCCTTTGCCATGGCCTCGCGTGTCGCGATCAACCCAGTGAGATCCCGCACCAGAATCTCCACCTCCTGCCGCAGATCGGGCAGCACCGACCCCAGCATCATTGACGTACGGATCGCCTGCAGCATGTCCTCGGGCTTGACCAGAACAGCGGGCGGCGGCTTGCGCCCGATGCGCTGAAGCGAGGCCAACACCTCGATGATCGTGCTCCTGCGCCCGTCGAGCGAGGCCTTAAGCGCCGTTTCGTTTGTGGTGAGCGCGGCAAGCCGGCCCTCTGCGGCCTGCGAGCGGGTTTCAGCTTCGCGCACCCGCGTCGATGTAGCGACCAGATCAGCGTTCAGTTTGGCACGATCACCCCGGATCTGAGCAATCTCGGCCGCGAGCTGGGCGCTCTCGGACTGGCTGCGCCGGAGGTTTTCCTCGATCTTGCGCAATTCTTGTTCGCGTTCGAGCTTTTGTTCGGTGGTGATGGGCTCGGGGCGGGTGGTGGGTGCGGCGGTGCGGGGAGGCTGCTGCGCAAAGACGGGCGACATGGCCAAAGCATAGCCAATGGCAGCCGCAGCTGTTGATTTGTGCATAACGCTCATGATCCGTCTCTGCCACGTGGAGCATCGGCGCGAAAGGCTGTCATGAGCGATGATATGGATGCCCCGACAAAATCGTCGCGGCCCGGTAGATCTGCTCCAGCAGGATCACCCGCACAAGCTGATGTGGCATTGTCATCTGGCCGAAGGAGAACATTTCCTGCGCTCGCACCCGTACATTCTCTCCAAGTCCGTCAGCGCCACCGATGACGAAAGTGACATTTTTCCGCCCCGCATCACGCCATTGGCCGAGCTTTGCGGCGAAAGCATCACTGCAGAGCGTCGTGCCGCGTTCATCAAGGGCGATCACGAGAGCATCGAGCTCGATGCTTGCGAGAATAGCCTGCGCTTCCTGCGTCTTGCGTTCGGGTGCGGAGCGGGCCGGGCTTTCCGCGAGTTCGGTCTGCGCGGGGCCTGTGAGGCCAAGCGCCTTGCCAGTCACGGCGAAGCGATCTGCATAGCGCTCGGCAAGCTCGCGTTCGGGGCCAGCTTTCAGCCGACCCACGGCAACAATGCCAATTTTCATGTCTCTCAGGAAAGAACCCGCTTCAGCGGCGGGTCTTCTCCTCTTCGGGGCGGTCGCCGCTCCACATCTTCTCGAGATTGTAGAAGTTACGGACCTCGGGTTTGAAGATATGGACGATGATATCGCCCGCATCGATCAGCACCCATTCACAGAGCGGCATACCCTCGACCTTCGCGTTGCCATATCCCTCGTCCTTGAGACGCGAGATGATCTGCTCGGCGATGGCACCGACATGACGATCCGAGCGCCCGGAGGCGATGACCATATGGTCGGCTATCGAGGTTTTGCCCGCGAGGTCAATCGCGGTTGTGTCTTCAGCCTTGGCGTCGTCAAGGACACCCATAATGAGCTGAAGGGCATCCGTCCGGGCGGCTTCGCTGCGAAGGGCGGACGGGGGAAACGGCATAGATCGGGCCGTTTCAGCATGGGAAGCGTTCAACAGTGGCTTGATTCCCTCTTTGCCGGGTTATCCGGCGGTTCAGTTCCTCTGCTCAAAAGCGCGGCGAGGTCCCGCTCGCGACGCCCTTAGACGAGATTAGTGAAGACCAGTTAACGATTTCAATATGAAAGCATCGTGTCGGGATCGTGACGACGTTGGTTTGTCCCGCATCCGTGGCGAATGAGCAACACACTTTTCCAAGGATAGGCTTTGCTCAAGTTAACGTGATGCGACGGCCCTGACGGGCGACTTGCACTTCACACGCCACCACACGACAGGTTAGGAAGAAGGAGTGAACCTATGATCAAGTTCTATTACGCCTCGCACCCAACCCGATGAAGGTGGCTTTGCTGCTCGAGGAGACCGGCACGCCCTATCAGGCAATCCCTGTGGACACCCGCCAAGGCGAGCAGCACAAACCTGCCTTCACCGCAATCAACCCCAATGGCAAGCTGCCAGTAATCGTCGACGGTGAGACGACTGTCTTCGATTCCAATGCGATCATGCTGTATCTCGCCGAAAAGACCGGCCAGTTCCTTCCTGCGCCTTCAGCGCGTGGTGAGGCTCTGTCGTGGCTCATGTTCATTGCCACGGGCGTGGGACCCTTCTCCGGGCAGGCCGTGCATTTCAAACACTTTGCACCGGAGAAAATCGCCTATGCCATCGACCGCTATCAATACGAGGCGGAACGTCATTATGGTGTACTCGACGCGCATCTGGCAAAACACGCCTACATGGCGGGCGGCAAATACAGCTTCGTCGACATGACATTGTGGGGCTGGCTACGGGCGGCTCCCTTCGTCATGGGAGATACGGTTTGGGACAAGTTCCCGAATGTAAAGCGCCTCAAGGACGAGATCAGCGCGCGACCGGCAGCTATTCGCGCCGAAACGCTGAAAGACCGCCATACCTTCAAGGCGGAAATGGACGCCGATGCGCGCGCCCAACTGTTCAAGCATATCAAGTCCTGAATGATCCTGGTGGCGGCGGCCTTTTGGCTGCCGCTCAAGGTGCAGGGTTCATATGCACCTGATGAATCGCGTTGATGCGCGCTTCCAGCTCCGGCGGCATCGCGACATTGATGGAGGCGATATCTGTCTTCAGTTGCTCCATCTTCGTCGCACCAATGATGTTGGAACCGAGAAATGGTCGCGTATTGACGAAAGCGAGCGCCATCTGGGCCGGATCGAGGCCGAATTCCTTCGCCAGTGCGACATAGGCCCGGATCGCCTCTTCGGCGCCCGGCTTCTGGTAGCGCTGCCCGCGGTCAAACAGCGTTGTGCGTGACCCGGCAGGGCGCGCTCCATCCAGATACTTGCCGCTGAGAAACCCCTGCGCCAGCGGCGAATAGGCGAGCAGCCCGATATCTTCGCGCATGAAAACTTCCGCCATCGCAGTTTCATTGGTGCGGTTGATGAGGCTGTAGGCGTTCTGCACGCTCACGACCCGCACGAGGCCCCGCATCTCGGAGTGCCTCAGAAAGGTCATCGTACCCCAGGCACTCTCGTTGGAGAGGCCGACATGGCGCACCTTGCCGGCCTTGACGAGGCCGTCGAAGGCTTCAAGCGTTTCCTCGATCGCAACCTCGTCGTGGGACTTCACGTTCTCAAACACAGTAGGATTGGAGCCCCATGCTATGGTCCGCGCAGGCCAGTGCAACTGGTAGAGATCGATGTAGTCCGTCTGCAGCCGCTTCAGGCTCTGATCGATCGCGTAATTGATCTGCGCCTTGTCAGGCCGCGCCTTCATGCCGCCTACGCGCAGCCAATCGAAATCCGACTTGCCCGAAACTTTCGAGGCCAGAATGACCTTGTCGCGCTTGCCACGCGTCTTGAACCAAGTGCCGATGATCCGCTCGGTGGACCCCTGTGTCTCCCGCGTCGGCGGGATCGAGTACATTTCCGCCGTGTCCCAGAAATTTACGCCCTGATCGAGCGCATAATCCATCTGCTCGTGGCCCTCGGCTTCCGTGTTCTGCTGCCCCCAGGTCATGGTGCCAAGGCAGATGAGGCTGACATCAAGGTCAGTGCGTCCGAGTTTACGGTATTTCATGGGGATGTCCGGGAAGGGGGGAGAGTTTCGGGTTGATAGCGCGCGACTTAGCGGGCGGAAAGCTTTTTCACCGCCGCTTCGACCGTAGGCGCAATGCGCTTCACGATTTCCTCGACACCTTCAGCCGTGGGATGAATGCCGTCGGGCATGTTCAGGCGGGGGTTGCCCGCCACTCCGTCAAGAAAGAACGGATAGAGCGGAACGCCATGCTTTTCCGCCAGACGCCCGTACATGCCATTGAAATCTCTCGTGTAATCCGGGCCGTTGTTGGGCGGCGCAAGCATACCGGCGAGGAGAATCGCCATCTTGCGCTCTTTCAGGCGGGTCAGGATCGTGTCCAGCGCGGCTTCCGCGATCTTTGGATCGATGCCGCGCAAGGCGTCATTGGCACCAAGCTCGACGATCACAAGGTCTGTTCCGTCGGTGATGGACCAGTCAAGCCGATCCTTGCCTGCCGTTGTGGTATCGCCGGAGACGGCAGCATTCTCGACGGTGACATTGAGGCCATTGGTCTTGAGTACGCGTTCCAGCACAGCGGGAAACCCGGCGCGCGCTGGAAGGTTGTAGCCTGCGGATAGGCTATCACCGAAAGCCGCGATACGGAATGGTTTCGCGGTTTGGGATTGCGCCCAAGCTGGCAACGCAAAGGAATTGGCGACCATGAGGCCCGAAAAGGTGAGGCAAAAGCGCCGGGTTGGTTTGAAATTGTTCATGCGGGTCTTATCTCGGACACAGTATGCTGTTTCGCAAGTGCGCATTCGCGTACAAAGCCATGTTCGCTTCTCAACTCCTTCGGCAAAGTTCCTTCATGCTTGATCGCACCAGCCATCCCGCCATCGTGCTGGAGAATGTCCACCTAAGCCTCGGTCATGGCCCCTCGCGGGTGCATATCCTGAAGGGGATCAACGTCGCGATTGCAAAAGGTGAGGCCGTCGGTCTGGTGGGACCATCAGGCTCCGGCAAATCCACACTGCTGATGACGCTGGCGGGTCTTGAGCGCGCCGACGAGGGCCGCGTTGTGATTGATGGGCAGGATCTGAGTGGATTGAACGAGGATGGCCTCGCGCGCTTCCGCGGCCGCCGGATCGGCATCGTGTTCCAGTCGTTTCACCTCATCCCCACCATGACCGCGCTGGAGAACGTTGCGGTGCCGCTGGAACTGGGCGGCATTGACGATGCGTTTGACCGCGCGCGAAAAGAACTTGAATCCGTGGGCCTCGGCCATCGTCTCTCGCATTATCCCGGCCAACTCTCCGGCGGTGAGCAGCAGCGCGTGGCACTGGCGCGGGCGCTGGCACCCGATCCGGCGATTCTTGTCGCCGACGAACCTACGGGCAATCTGGATGAAGCGACCGGTGGCCAGATCGTCGATCTCATGTTCAAACTGAAGAACGAGCGCGGCGCGACGCTGGTGCTGGTGACACATGATCTGAATCTGGCCCGCAAATGCGACCGGATGGTGCGAATCCGCTCTGGTCTGATCGAAACGGACAGCGTGGCGGCCTGATCATGTCCCTGACCCGCAGCATCAGCCTGATCCTCCATTTTGCCTTCCGCGACCTGCGCGGCGGCATCCGGGGCTTCGGTATCTTCATCGCCTGCATCGCCATCGGTGTTGCGGCAATCACGACAGTCGCCGCCGTTTCACGTGGTCTGACTGACAGTTTGGCACGTGAAGGCCGTGTGATCCTGGGCGCCGATGCCGCTTTCGTGACGCTGCAACGCGAGGCGACCCTGGACGAGCGCCTGTGGCTCGACGCAAAGGGGCAAGTGACACCCGTGGCATATCTGCGCGCTATGGTCAGGGCGGCGGATGGCAATTCGGTGCTGGTCGAGGGCAAATCGGTCGATAGCGCCTGGCCAATGCATGGCAAGGCAGTGCTTTCGCCTGATCAGCCCATCAATGATCTTCTGGCCGAGCGTGACGGCGTGTTCGGTGCGGTTGCAGATCCGCTGCTGTTCGCGCGGCTCAATCTCAAGGCGGGTGATATCGTGACCGTGGGCGAGCGGCGCTTTGCGCTGCGGGCCGAACTGATCAGCGAACCAGACAAACTCGCGGGCGGGGTTGGCTTTGGCCCGCGTCTTTTGCTTTCGGAAGCTGGATTGCGGGCTTCAGGCCTGTTGCAGCCGGGCAGCCTTGTGCGCTGGAGCTATCGGATCACATTGCCAGGCACTGCGGAAGAAAGCGCCGTTCAAACAGTGCTCGCAGAAGCCAAGGTAAAATTTCCCGAGGCCGGTTGGGATGTGCGCAGTCGCATGAATGCCTCGCCGCAGTTTTCGCGGCAGATCGACCGCTTCACGCAATTCCTGACACTGATCGGTCTGACCGCGCTCATGGTGGGCGGTGTGGGTGTCGCCAATGCCACGCAGGGCTTTGTGGATCGCAAGCGGCCTGATCTCGCCACGCTCAAGAGCCTTGGTGCCACGGGTGGATTTGTCTTCGCGCTGACGCTGACAGAAGTACTCGTGCTCGCGCTGGCGGGCTCGCTGATCGGTCTGGCAGCGGGATCCGCAATCCCGCCGATCCTGATATCGCTCTTTGGCCATCTGCTGCCGCTGCCGCTCACATTGTCGGTTTATCCATCTGAACTCTTCCGGGGTATTGCCTATGGCTTGCTAACCGCGCTTGCCTTCTCGGTCTGGCCGTTGGGACGCGCGCATGATGTTCCGGTCTCGGGCCTGTTCCGCGATGCCATTGATCACGACAGCCGCTGGCCGCGCCTGCGCTATATTGTGCTCACCATCTTTGCTGTGGCGGCGCTGGTGATGCTGGCAATCCTGTTTTCATGGGATCGGCGCATTGCCATGATCTACGTTGCATCAGCAGCGGTGGCGTTCATATTGCTGCGTCTTGTCGGCCTTGGCGTGATGATCGTTGCTCGCCGGATGCCCAGGCCAAGACGGGCAGAAGCACGGCTTGCGCTCGCCAACATCCACAGGCCGGGTGCGCTGACACCGTCGGTAACACTGTCGCTCGGACTCGGATTGACGCTTCTGGTAGCGTTGGGGCTGGTCGACACCAACCTGCGCAATGCACTGACCGCTACGCTGCCTGAAAAGGCGCCGAGCTTCTTTTTCCTGGATATCCCCAATACCGAAACCGCACGCTTTGATGAATTCCTGAAAGCCAATGGCAAGGACGTGTCGATAGATCGCGTGCCGATGATGCGCGGGCGCATCGTTGCGATCAAAGGCACACCGGCGGAATCCTACAGGGCGGGCGAGAATGCAGCGTGGGTGCTGGAGGGCGACCGGGGCATTACCTATTCAGATAAGGTTCCTACCAACAGCCGGGTGATAAGCGGCGAATGGTGGCCTGAAAACTATCGCGGTAGACCGCTTGTCTCGATGACCCGCGACATTGCCGATGGGCTGGCTCTCAAGGTCGGCGACGAGATCACAGTAAACGTGCTTGGACGCAATATCACGACGCAGTTGGCCAGCATACGGCAGGTAGAATGGCGCACCGTCGGCATCAATTTCGTGATGGTGTTTTCGCCCAATACTTTTGCAGGTGCGCCACACACACATCTCGCGACATTGTCTTTTGGTCAGGCGCCAGACAGTGCGCGCGAGGCGAAACTGGCGCGCGACGTGGCGCTGGCTTTCCCGGCGGTGTCCTCTGTCAGGGTCCGTGATGTGCTGCAAGCCGCGAGCGAACTGGTGGGGCAGCTGACAACCGCAATGCGCGGGGCCAGCGGCGTGGCACTGATATCGAGCATACTGGTGCTGGCAGGCGCGCTTGCGTCCGGCCGCGCTGCGCGAATCAAGGATGCCGTTGTCATGAAAACGCTGGGCGCGACCCGCAGACAATTGTTTCTGGCCTATCTGATGGAATACGGAATCCTCGGCTTGATCACGGCTGTCTTTGGCCTGATCGCTGGAATTGCGGCGTCCTATGGCATTATCACGAGTGTCATGCGCTTGCCCTTCGCGATGGATTGGTCAGTTGCAGCAACGTCGATTACAGTTGCACTTCTTGTCACTGTTATACTTGGACTGGTGGGAACGTGGCGTATCCTTGGCCAGAAACCTGCGCCATACTTACGCGAACTCTAGAGTCTAATCTCTTGCGATGCGAACCCCGGCGGCTATTATTATACGTTCGTTACTTGTGTTATTTAGGGCAAAGCTGCGACCTTAACGCTATCCGCATGGTGCCCTCTTGTTAAATTTTAGGACATGCCCCATATTCTGCCGCAATCGGTGTGAATTATCCGAGATGTCTGGAAAAACGGCCCTAGCGGCCAAGGAGAGGTTTTCCTATGTCTAACTATGAACCCAATGCCTACAGCCAGCCCGGCTCCGGCGTTGCTGGCACCCAGCCACTCGCCATTGATCAGGGCCTCCGGTCCTACATGCTGGGCATCTACAACCACATGTCGATCGGCCTTGCCATCACGGCGCTGATCGCGATCGGTGTTGCCATGATGGCGATGACCGGTGATGTCGGCTCTGCTGCACGTAATGCACAGGGTGCTGCCATGCGTCTTGGCGGCGAAAGCCGCTATCTCACGGCCTTTGGCGCACTGCTCTACACCAGCCCGCTCAAGTGGGTGATCATGCTGGCCCCGCTGGCCTTCATTCTCGTCCTGTCATGGCGATTTGACCGCATGAGCTACACGGCAGTTTTGGGTACCTTCTGGGCCTTTGCGGCTGTCATGGGCCTGTCCATGGGCTCGATCTTCCTGATCTACAAGCTCGGCTCGGTCGGCCAGGTTTTCTTCATCACAGCGGCTTCTTTTGCGGGGCTGAGCCTCGTGGGTTACACCACGAAGAAGGATTTGTCCGGCATGGGCAAGTTCCTGATGATGGGCCTGCTTGGGCTGATCATCGCCAGCGTAGTGCAGATCTTCATGAAGGCCCCTGCCCTGCAGTTCGCCATCAACGTGATTGGCGTACTGATCTTCGCAGGCCTCACGGCCTACGATACGCAGCGCCTGAAGGAAGAGTACTACTACGTGGCGGGTGACGCGACGATGGCCGGTAAAGCTGCTGTCAGTGGCGCGCTGTCGCTGTACCTGAACTTCATCAACATGTTCCAGATGTTGCTGTCGCTCTTCGGCAACAAAGAGTGATTGAAACCATTCTCTGATACGGAAAAGCCCCGGAAAACCGGGGCTTTTTTTATGGGCTCAACCCACCTTGAGCAAAGGCTCATCATGCGGCGTGGTTTCTCCGTTGACGCTCGCAAGACCGCAGAACTCGCCCTGCAGGAACGTCACGCCCCAGTCCGACAGCATCTGCGCGGTTTCCTCGTCCTGCACCCATTCCGCCACGGTCTGCACGCCCAGATGCCCCGCGAGGTCCATCAGCGTGCGGACGAAGAACCGGTCATCGGTCGAGCGCGCCAGATTCTGGATGAAGACGCCGTCAATCTTCAGGATATCGACGGGCAGCGCGCGCAGGCTGCGGAACGATGTGTGGCCGGAGCCGAAGTCGTCGATCGCGACCCGAACGCCGAGTGCGCGGATGGTCTGCACGATAAGCGCTGTCGCATCGATATCCGCCATCGCCGCTGTCTCGGTGATCTCGATGATGAGACGGTCCGCCATACCGGCATGACGAGCGACATGGGCCGCAAGCCCCTCCATCCATTCCTCGGTCACAGCAGTACGCATCGAAACATTGACAGAGAGGCGTTGCATCGGGTGAGCAACCAGCCACTCGACCGCCAGTTCCAGTACGCGGGCATCGACGTATTTGATCAGTCCGAAGCGCTCGGCAGCCGGAATGATCGCATTTGCGCCCATCAGCGTTCCATCCTCCGCCCGAACCCGCACAAGGGCCTCGTGAAATTGCAGGACACGCGTTTTGGCACACAGCACCGGTTCCAGCGCCATGATGACGCGGCGTTCATTCAAGGCTCGGATCACGTCCTCCGAAGCGGAGAGATTTCTACGGCGCGCCTCGTCCTTTGAGACATCGGCGCGGTACGCGACAAAATCCAGGCTTGTGGTCAAGCGGGCCTCGGTCAGCGCTTCTTCTGCATGACGGAGCAGCGTGATGGGCTCGGCACCATCCCTGGGCGATGAGATCGCGGCTCCGATCTGAAGGCTGACAGCGATGGGGCCAGCGGTGGTGCGGATCGGTTCGCCCGAGACAGCGGCACGCAATCGCCCTGCGGCTTCCTGCGGATCGTCACCATTGAACACCGGGAGAAAGACACCAAGTTTGGTGCCCGAGAACCGCATGAAACGATCCTTGCCCCGGATGGCTCCACGGATTCGTCCCGAGACGCCCGCGATTACCTCGTCGGCAGCCTCAAAACCATAATTCGTGTTCACGAAGGTCAGATCGTTGATGCTGATCAGCAAGAAAACCGAGGATTTGGTCTTTTCCCGCGCCTTCGCCAGGTCATCCGTCATCAGCCGGATGAAAGGGGTGCGCAACAGGCCACCGGTCAACTCGTCAAATTTGCTTGAAGCAATCCCGCGCCGTTCGGCTTCGCTGGGTCCCTCGACACGGCGTACCACACCATGGGCCGCTGCGGGGCGACCATCAGCGCCCGCGAACCAGCGCCCGGTATCGTCGAACCAGAGAAGAGGACCGCGACCATTCTGGATGGCGACAGTGAGCCGGTAGGGCACGCCGCCACCCATATCCTTTCCATCGCACAACAGGATCGCCTCGGCGCGCGTAGTCGGGCTGATGGGGTCCATTAGCTTGTTGAAGGCCTCGCCTGTTGCAAGGCGTTCCATCTCTGTGACACCGAACAGCTCGACGGCATTGCCACTCCATGACAGCGTGTCCGTGCCGATATCCCAGTCATAGACTGCCTCTCCGATAGAGGAGAGAATCGCGCGCGGATCAATCTGGATCGCGGGAATCGCAGTCAGCGAATCGCTAATAGACGCTGCGGTACCCATTGACTGTGTTTGCGGATCCATTCCAGCCACTCTGCCCAGCGCGATGCGGGCGGTGAAACCTCCCGAAAACGGCATTCAGGTCCAGTAGCGGGGGAAAGCGTAAATTTTTCCTGAAGAAACGGCATCGGACTTGCAAATTCGGGGTCAGAACACAATCATTTGTCCCGAACTGGTACAGAACCGATGCAGAATCGATACGCAGCGCTGGAAACGTCCCGAAGCCTGACACTTCTTCCGGGGAGTAATTGGCAGGGTGAGAATTCGATGTCTGTCAGGGCTGCGCGCGCGCCACGTCCTGAAACGGGCTTCCTCGCGCAACTGTTGGCAGTGAAGCATGACGCACCGGAATACCGGCTGCGGCGAAGGACGGAGCCACATCTGGCCATGGCGGCCTATGGTGCGCTGCGCAAGCCAATCCCCGCCCCTGACACGACGGGCATTGCAGCCTGAGTTCACGAACAGATCAAACAAAAAAGCCGACCCGAAGGTCGGCTTTATCTCATTCGATAAAAATCTGATCAGGCTTCGGTCTTGACCTTCAGCACCTGACGGCCACGATACATGCCGGTCTTCAGGTCAATGTGGTGCGGACGGCGAAGTTCACCAGAGTTCTTGTCTTCGACATAGGTCGGCGCAGACAGTGCATCGTGCGAACGGCGGAAGCCACGCTTCATGGGCGAAGTTTTACGTTTTGGAACGGCCATTGTTTCTCTCCTGCTCAGACATGCCAGAGTGCACGCGGACAGCTTTGTCTAAAATCTGGAAGGGTTCGCTTAGTTGAAAAGCCATGTCTTGGCTAGCCCTTATCGACAGCATATTGACCGGTCAAGGCAGGCATGCGCAGGTTCAGGCATGGAGAAAACACAGTTCAAACCATTGAGCCAGCGGGCGCTGGCTGTGCGCATCCGAAGGGTGGCGGCGCAGGCAGAGGCGATGCTGGGCACACTTCTGTCGGATAAGAATGTCGGGACCGAGATTATGCGGCCCGCTCTGCTGATGGAGGCCATGCGCTACACTGCACTGGATGGTGGTAAGCGCATACGGCCATTTCTGGTGGTCGAAACAGCACGGCTGTTCGGCGCCTCGGGGAACGGGCCAGTGCGCGCTGGTGCGGCGGTGGAGATGATCCATTGCTACAGCCTCGTGCATGATGATCTGCCCGCCATGGACAATGACGATTTGCGCCGTGGCAAGCCGACCGTGCACAAGGCCTATGATGATGCGATGGGCGTGCTGGCGGGCGATGGCCTGCTGACGCTGGCCTTCGATGTGCTGGTGGACCAGCGCACGGCTGCCTCGGCGGAGCAACGGCTGGAGCTTGTGCGCCTTCTGGCGCAAGGTGCTGGTGTAGGAGGCATGGTGGGCGGGCAGCTGCTCGATCTCGCCGCTGAAGGGCGCTATCCGGCTTTCACGACAGGACTTGCGCCGGAAGACAGCGTGATCCGCATCCAGTCCATGAAAACCGGCGCGTTAATTGTCGCGGCGTGCATGATGGGGGCGGTGCTGGGCGGCGCGACAACGCAGCAGAAGCGGGCCATTTTCCGCTATGCAACAAATCTCGGGCTCGCCTTCCAGATCAAGGATGACCTGCTTGATGTAGAGGGCAATGCCACCACAGTCGGCAAGGCCACAGGCAAGGATGCGGCCGCGGGCAAGGCAACATTTGTGAGCCTGCGCGGCATTGCAGGGGCGCATCGCCTGCTGGCGGATGTCACAGCTGAGGCTCAAAAAGCGCTGAAGCCGGTCCGCCACAAGGGAGCGGCGTTGTCGGCGTTGCTTTCCTTCAACAGGGCTCGCACATCCTGACTTTGATCCGCGAGCCTGGAACACGCCCACACGAACTCAGCGGAACCAGCCCCGCTTCTGTGTCTTAGCAAGAACCTCAGGTCCCGGATCATCCGGAACCGGGACATCGGCCACCATGATCGGCGCGATTGGCGCAGCGGAGGGCACAATCTCCACCGCATCCACAGGTTTGGGCTGGGCAGATGCAACCGGCATTGCTTCCACCATGATCGGAGCCGCCCTGATCTCGTCGATCAGAACAGACCCCGGAGCCTGTGGCGGCGTGGTCCAGAGGAAGGCGCCGAGCTTGCCAGTGACGGGTGAAATTGGTGCCCATGTTTCCGACACGCGGCCATCGGCTACCCAGGCCTTGTCGCGCTGTGCACGCGAGGCACGGGCCAGCCATTCGCGGACCATCCCCATGTTGCCTCCGTCCACCTCCTCAAGCTCCGCCATCAGCACGCAGGCACGCACCGTTGGTTGCTCCAGTACCAGCGTTTCCAGCGTCTCGCGTGCTGTCTTGAATTCTCGGGCGTCGAGCGCAGCACGGGCAACAACCAGCCGCGATTCCGGATCGCGCGGGGCCGATTTCAGTAGGTTGCGGGCGCGTTTCAGTCGGTCCTGCGCGGAATCACCCAGGCGCACATCGAGATAGGCCTCGGCAACATCGGGATGGGGCGCGGCAGTCCATGCCGCCTCAAGCAGTTTCGAGGCGCGTGCATATTCACCTTTCTCGCTTGTTTTGCGGCCGAGGAACGCAGCAGCTGGTGACAAAGTCGGATCCAGTTTCACCGCCTCCTGCGCGGCGCGGAAAGCGGCATCGGGTTCACGAGCGCTCCGATCAAGTGCATCGGCGGTGAGGAGAATGGCGCGCTGCTTGCGGGCGGTTTCCTTGTCGATCAGCCTGCGGCTGGCGGCCTGCTCGACCAGGGCCATCGCGCCCAGCCAGTCGCGGTCCTGACAACGATAGGCCAGAGCGGCATCACTTGCCCAGTCGGCGGAAGGGGCCAACTTGTAGGCCTCGTCGGCGTAGAAGCGCGCTGCCGTGCCGTCGCTCTTGCGCTGCGCCTCGATGTAGAGGCCACGCAGACCGACGACGCGTGTGTCACGGTTATCGAGCATGGTATTAAAGGCAGTCTCGGCCTTGCCGCCGTCGCCCGAAAGCTGCGCCGCCTGAGCACCCAAGAGCAGGGTCAGCGGCTCATGGCCGAGCAACTTCTGTGCCTCGGAGGAATGTTTCTGGGCCGCGCGGGCATCCCCGGCACTCACCGCCACCATGCCACGCGACACGGCCTGATAGCCCTTCTGCTTGCGGCGGCTGCGGCTGGCCATCGTCATCAGGCTGGGCAGACGGAAGAACAGCCTGAGCAGGCTCCACGTGACGGCCAGCGCAATGCTGGCGACCAAAAAGACGATGATCGCGGTCAGGATATCCAGCCGGTACTCGTGATCCAGCCAGTTGATGATGACATGGCCGGGCCGGTCGGCGATCCAGGCGACACCCAGAGCCAGAGCCAGCAAAAGAGCCAGAAAGGCAATCAAGCGGATCATGGATTTACTTCCTCAATGCGGCAACAGCCGCATCTTGCAGGGCGGAAAGCGCCTTCGCGGCCTTGTCACGATCACCGGCCTGTGTTGCCCAACTGGCGGAGAGCATCCGGGCCGGTTCCGGCAGCTTGGCCCATGCTACCATGGCTGCGGTGATGTCGCCTCGACGCAAGGCGGCTTCCATTGTTCCAACCAGCGCTGGCGGTGTATCCCCCGCTGTTTCCCCCGTGGGCCGCACCGCGACAAAGCGTTGAACGAAGCCCGAGATGCCGCCTTGATCCGCCGCTCCTGCCAGTTTGGCTGCCAACGGAGCAAAGCTGCTCGCCAGAGCCTGCGGCGTTGGTGCGCCTTTCTCGGCAAAGGATTTGAGCGGCACAAGCTGTTCAGGCTTCGCGCCCAGCACTTCGGCGGCGGTGATTTCGTTGGCGTAGGGGCCACCCCGATGGAAAGCCTGCGCCAGCGCCTGAGCGGCAGCAAACAGGGGCGCGGCGCTGCCCGCCTCGATCCGGCGGTTGGCCTGATCGACCTTCTGGTCGAGCGCGGCGAGCTTGGGATCGGCAGCCTTTGCGGCGGCATCCGTCTTGCCGTCCAATGCTTTCAATTGCGCCTCAAGTGCTGCAATCCGTTGCTGGACCGGCGCGAGATCGACGGGTGGCGCGGCGGGGGAAGCACCTGGAGATGTAGGGCGGGCGGCGATAGCTTTTACCTCACCTTCCAGACCCGTGATTTTCTGGCTGATGGGCACAGTTGCATCCGTCAACCGCTTGGCCACATCTGCCTCAAGACGCGTAAGGGACTGGCGAACTTTATCCAGTTCAGCCGCGCTGCCGAGACCGGGCAGTTGCTTCGACAGATCCAGCTGGCCGCGCTCCAGCACACCCAGCCTGGCTGAATCCGGTCCTGCGCCCGCACCGAATATCCGCGGCGCGAGAGTTCCCCCGATACCGCCGAACAGAGCGCCTATAACAGCAGCAGCAGCCAGAGGAAGAACCATGGAGGGTTTTGGTGGCGATGGTGGCGGTATGATCAGCGGTTCAGGCTGTGGTTCTGGTTGCGGCTCGGGAGCCGTGACAGATTCCGCAGTTGTGGGCTCGACCATAGCGTGATCGCTGGCAGCAACCGCTTCAACAGGCGTTTCGACCGCCGGAATTTCCTCGGCCTTCAACTCGATCACCGGCGCGCGACGCCGTGAACGCGCGGATTTGGAGTCGCTCGGTGATTTCTCTTGATCAGGCATAACACACCCCCGAAATGGAGTTTGAAGGCAATTCACGTCCGACCACAAGAGCGAAGCGAAGACAACCCTCGTTTCTTCGCAGCAGCCTCACATTGCGCCCAGAGCCGCGATCATTGCGGCGAGATTGGGCCGTACCGCGATCTTTCGCCGTGTGAAACGAGGAATTTCGGCGGCTCGCGAAATGAAGACATGCAAAGCGCGGTCGGTAGCGGCAAAAAGCTGCGCCTTGTCTATGAGATCAGCAAAAATCTGCGCGGATCGCGGCGAGAAATGCAGGACAGCATCGATCTGGCCGGACGTCAGGCGAGCAGAAATGCCTTCGGGTAACATCTCGGCTGTAACCGTCTGGTAAGTTTCTAGCATCTGGAGCGTGAACTGCCCGGACAAGGCTTGAAGGGCTTCGTCCTGTCGCGGAACACCTGCGAGATAACCGATGCGTGCGCCGGCGTGAAGCGTATCCTTGAGCAAAGCAGCCAGATCGGCACTGTCGCCACGGGCAGAGTGAATCACTCCGAAACCCGCCTGTTTTGCCGCCACCGCCGTGGCATCGCCGACGGTGAAAACCGGGACAGCATAATGTTCAGGATTCAGCTTGGCATGGCGCAAAGCGTTGGCGCTCGTTGCAATGAAGACGTCGACGGATGCCGCAACATCATGCGCCATCGGCATGATCCGGGAAAGCGGGGCAATAATTGGCTCATGCCCCGCAGTGCGGAGTGCTTCAGCCGTCCGTGCGCTGTCTTCGGTCGGCCTGGTGACCAGAACAAGCATCAGGCGTGGAAGATGTCCGGCGGCAATTGCGCCTTGATCCTTTGGCCGAGCATCCGCCCCACCGCTGCGGCATCCTGTCCTGTCTCGCTGCCCTCGAAGCACTTCGTGCCGTCCGGCGAGAGCACCATCCCTTTCAGCGTCACTTGTCCATTGGCAACTGTCGCAAACCCGGCAATGGGTGTCTTGCAGGAACCATCCAGCACGGTGAGGAACGCCCGCTCCGCCGCCACACATGTCGTGGTGTGGGCATGGGTGATGGCACGCGCCGCCGCCAGCGACCTGGTATCTCCTTCGCGCACCACAAGCGCGATTGCGCCCTGTGCTACGGCTGGCAAAAAGTCATCCGCCTCCATCACCGACGCCGCTTCATTGGCCAGTCCCAGCCGGTTGAGCCCGGCGAGTGCGAGAATTGTGGCATCGACCTCGCCAGATTTCAGCTTGGCCAGCCGCGTCTGCACATTGCCGCGCAGCAATTCCACCCTCAGATCAGGCCGCACGCGCCGCACCATGGCCTGACGGCGCAGCGATGCCGTGCCGACGATGGCACCCGGTGGAAGGTCCATGAGGGTGCGGGCTTTCAGGCAGATGAAGGCATCGCGCGGGTCCTCGCGCTCCAGAAAGCCGGCTTCGATCAGCCCTACGGGCAGTTTCGTCGGCAAGTCCTTGCCGGAGTGCACAGAGATATCGACAAGGCCCGCGAGTTGCGCCTCGTCGATCTCCTTGGTGAAAAGGCCCTTGCCGCCCGCTTCCGCCAGCGCACGGTCGAGTATCTGGTCGCCAATCACCTTGATGATATCGATACGGAAGCGCTCTTTTGGCTCCCCCAGAGCTTCAGAGAGGCGTTTTTGCGTTTCATAGGCCTGCGCCATGGCCAGAGGGCTGCCACGGGTGCCGATGGAAAAGAGAGGATTGGACGCGGACACGAAGTTCTTTCACGGGTTGTCGCGGCTGCAAGTGCACGCCATACAGGGCTAAACGCTTGAGGCTGCTTCTTCAAGCACAAGGGTCTTCGCAAGAATACAGACGGCGCATACAGACTGGACAGGTATCAATGAACGACATGCTGGTGCTCGGCATCGAAACGACCTGCGATGAAACCGCCGCATCCGTCGTGCGTCGCCTGCCCGATGGCCGGGGCGACATCCTGTCCAACGAAATCCTGTCGCAGATCGCCCAGCACGCGCGCTACGGCGGCGTGGTGCCGGAAATCGCGGCCCGCGCCCATGTGGATTATCTCGACAAGATCATCCGGCGCGCGCTGGATGTGGCCGAGGTGAAGCTGTCCGACCTCTCCGGCATAGCCGCGGCGGCTGGCCCTGGCCTCATCGGCGGCGTGCTGGTAGGCCTGACGACGGCGAAGGGACTGGCGCTGGTCACCGGCAAACCACTGATGGCTGTGAACCATCTGGAGGCGCATGCGCTGTCACCGCGCCTGACCGACGGCGTGCAGTTTCCCTATCTGCTGCTGCTGGTGTCCGGCGGACATACCCAGCTTGTCGCGGTGACGGGTGTGGGCGAATACAGCCGCATCGGCACCACCATCGATGACGCCATCGGCGAGGCCTTCGACAAGGTGGGCAAGATGCTGGGCCTGCCCTATCCCGGCGGCCCCAACGTGGAGCGCGAGGCCGAGAAGGGCAATCCCGAGCGGTTCGACCTGCCAAGGCCAATGCAGGGGCGGCCCGAGCCGAATTTCTCGCTCTCCGGCCTGAAAACAGCGGTGCGCATGGCGGCGGACAATATCGCACCGGTGTCCAAGGAAGACGTGAGCGATCTGTGCGCTTCGTTTCAGGCCGCCGTTGTGGATGTGGTGGTGGAGCGCACGCGCTGCGGTCTGCGCGTCTTCCGCGAGCGATTCGGCCATCCGCAGGCGCTTGTGGTGGCAGGTGGCGTGGGGGCGAACCAGCCGATCCGCCGGGCGCTTCAGAGGCTGGCGTTCGAGGCGGGGCTGCGGCTGGTGGTGCCGCCGCCGCATCTGTGCACCGACAACGGGGCGATGATCGCCTGGGCAGGCATCGAGCGGCTGTCGCTGAACCTGATCGACGGCATGGATGCGCCGGCACGTGCGCGCTGGCCGCTGGACCAGAAGGTGGAGGCGATTGTCGGATCAGGTCGGCTGGGGGCGAAGGTGTGATTACCCCATGACAGCCACCTTGTTCCAGCACATCGGCATCGTCGGCGCAGGTGCATTCGGCACCGCGCTCGCGCAGGCCGCCGTGCGGGCCGGACGGCGGGTGACGCTGTTTGCGCGTGATCCGGCGCAGATTAGCGAGATCAACACCAAACACGAGAACAGCAAGGCGCTGAAGGGTTGCCGTCTCGACCCCGCCGTGAAAGCCACGGGTGATCTGGCGATGCTGGCTGCGTGCAATGCCATCATCCTCGCCCTGCCGATGCAGGCGACACGACCCGTTGTGGAGGCTCTGGCGCTGGTCCTGCCCGCTGGCCAGCCGCTGATCTGCACGGCCAAGGGCATCGAGCAGCACACGCTGCTGTTCGCCACCGATCTCGTCACCGATCTGATGCCGGATCATCCGGCATCGATCCTGTCCGGGCCGAGTTTCGCCGTGGATATCGCGGCCGGCCTGCCCACAGCCGTGACGCTGGCCTGTGCCGATCCCTATCTCGCGCAGGCGCTGGCGCAGGCGTTGAATACGCCTGCCCTGAGAATCTATCACGGCACGGATGTGCGCGGCGTCGAAATCGGCGGAGCGGCGAAGAACGTGCTGGCGATTGCGGCGGGTGTGGTGGCGGGGCGCGGCCTGGGTGACAGCGCACGGGCCGCGATCATCACGCGCGGTTTCGCCGAGATTCGCCGCTTTGGAGAAGCATTCGGTGCGAAACCGGACACGCTAATGGGCCTGTCCGGCCTCGGCGACCTGCTGCTGACGGCGTCCTCACAGCAGTCGCGGAATTATGCGCTGGGCCTGCGGCTCGGCGGCGGGATGCCGATGGAAGAGGCAATTTCATCGGGCAAGCTGGCGGAGGGTGTCGCCACGGCATCCGCCTTGATGGAGCTGGCGAAAACGCGCGCGATTGATCTGCCGATCTCCGGCATGGTGGATGCACTGCTGAATGGCTGGGTGACGGTGGACGGCGCGCTGGAGGCGCTGCTGAACCGACCGCAGAGGGCGGAGTGATGAACTTCAATTTGATGAGTGGGCAGGGCGGGACCGACTACAAATTCACTGTCACTTACTAGCAAGTACACGAATCGGGCTACGTAAGTGGCCTAACAATTTGCTGAATAGGGAGAGGAGCCATGTTTGTTGTTAGAATCACGGTTGATGACGAAAAATCTGACTACAAGGCGTTCGAAGGCCTGCAAGCAGCAGAAGATCGTGTTAAAGCCGCATGGCTCAAAAAAAATGATGGCGAATATAAAAGCGGCGCTTTGTACGAGGTTGGAAATACATCTGACGTTCGTACTGCAATTGATGCGGTAAAGACTGGAGTGTCATCAATCCGCTTGCTTGATCTCAAAGAACCTGAGTCAATCGAATTCGCCAAGCTCGCCTCGAAAATCAACCTCAATCTTGATATCTGATATATCAACCAATAACTTACCGCGAGGCTTCCATGCCCCACTGGCTCTACAAATCCGAACCCTTCAAATGGTCCTGGGACATGCAGGTCGCGGCTGGTGCGAAAGGCACGCACTGGGACGGCGTGCGCAACCATTCGGCCAAGCTGAACCTGATGGCGATGAAAAAGGGTGATCAGGGGTTTTTCTACCATTCCAACGAGGGGCTGGAGATCGTCGGCATCGTAGAGGTGATCCGCGAGGCTTACCCTGATCCCGCAGCGGAACCGGGTGAGCCGTGGGTTCTGGTGGATGTGAAGGCGGTCAAGCCGTTCCCGAAGCCGGTGTCGCTCAAGCAGGTAAAGGCCACGCCTGCGCTGGCGAAGATGAGTCTGGTGACCTCGATGCGGCTGTCAGTGCAGCCTGTGACAGAGGCGGAATGGGAGCTGGTTTGCAAGATGGGCGGGGTATGATTCTTTCCTTCCCCCCTTGCGGGGGAAGGTGGCCTTCGCCTTGGCGAAGGTCGGATGAGGGGTCACGCAGTTCTGTCAGATCTGTATGACCCCTCATCCGGTCGGCATCCGCCGACCACCTTCTCCCGCAAGGGGAGAAGGAAAACGAGCCTAAATCCCCAGCCCGCCCCTTTGCACAATAAACTGCTCCACCGCTTCCACGCCCACGCCGCCGCGCACATTCGTGAACACATACGGGCGTTCCTTGCGCATCATCTTCGAATCGCGGTCCATCACGCCCAGATCAGCCCCCACGTAAGGCGCGATATCGATCTTGTTAATCACCAGCAGATCAGAGCGCGTGATGCCGGGGCCGCCCTTGCGCGGGATCTTGTCGCCGGCCGAAACATCGATGACGTAGATCGTGAGATCAGCCAGTTCCGGGCTGAACGAGGCCGCGAGATTGTCGCCGCCCGATTCGATCAGGATCACGTCGAGATCGGGAAAGCGCCCCCGCATCTCGGCCACCGCCGCAAGGTTGATCGAGGCATCCTCGCGGATCGCCGTGTGGGGACAGCCGCCGGTTTCCACACCCATGATGCGATCGGGCGGCAGCGCGCCGGAGCGTGTGAGGAACTCGGCATCCTCCTTGGTGTAGATGTCGTTGGTGATCGCCGCGATGTCGTAGGTCTTCGACAGGCGCTTGCAGAGCGCATCCATCAGCGCGGTCTTGCCGGAGCCGACCGGGCCGCCGACACCGACGCGCAAGGGGCCATTGGGGGATTTAGTCATGAGCATCACCATCAAAGGAGAAATAGCAGAAAGCCGCCGCCCAGCGCGAGGCAAAGCGGCCCATAGAGCTGGCGGTCGAGAGACGCGAAGGGTTCCTCGGGGGCAAGCAACCGGAAAGCTGGCACATAAGCTGCGAGGCCACGCCCAAAGAAAACCAGAACAAAGCCCCAACCCGCCAGCAACGTGAGCCAATGTGGCCAGAAAGCGGGCAGCATACCTGCCATGAACAGAGGCCAGAGGCCGACACCCACGAGCAGGGCCGTGACAGCGAAACACGCCTTCGATGAAGGCATGCGTGTGATCCCTTTGCTGCCAACGACCGATCTGGCCAAAGACAGTTCGTCATGGCCAGGCCAGAGTCCGCCAAAACCCCAATAGGCATGCAAAGCTGCGAGCAAGAAAAGCACCAGCGGCAACAGAAATGTGAGCAGCGGAATGGTCATTACGAACGGAACAACCTCGTCATCTGTGTTTCATGCCGCATGGAAGCGATATCGGAGCGGAAGGCAAGCCCGCCAACGTCCTTCAGCGAGGCCCGCGCTGCTTCGCGTGCGGTGGTAGCGATCACGGGTTCCAGCGCCGCCAGCACGCGCAAACCATCGCTCTGGCCGATGGGGGCAAGACGCACGGCTGATGAGACGAGATTCTGCGCGAATACTGTGAGGAATGCGATGATCGAGGCTTCGCGGGGGATACCAGCCCCGGAGGATGCACAGGCGGCCGCGATGCAGAGCGCGAAGGGCGGTGCTGATGTCTGGCGCAATGTGGCAAGGCCTGTGTTGACCCACGCCGTCTCCACCGCCTTGACGAAGGCATCGCCCTGCATGGTGGCTTCAAGGCGGCGCTCTTTCGACGGCTGCAGCGCGATTGCGAGTTCAGCGGCTTCCTTCAGGCGTTTCGGGGTTTTGGCCTCGATTGCGCGATGCGCGACGGAAAACAGCACGGCATCTGTCCAGCCGCTGCCGCGCTGGATCAAAGCTGAAAGCCAGCGCTCCAGACTCTCGCGATCAGTGATGTCACCCGCTTCCACTGCCCATTCGAGGCCGTGTGAGAAGCTAAAGGCGCCGATGGGGAAAGCGGGCGAGAACCAGACGAGAAGGCGCTCAATGCTCATGCTTATGGCCGTGATCATGACCATGGCCATGATCGTGCCCGCAATCAGGACCGTGCTCATGCCCGTGGTCATGGGCATGGTCAGCGTGATCATGATGCCCATGATCATGCCCGCCCTGATGATACGCCCCGCCCTCGGGATGAAACGGCGCCTCCACTTCTACCACCTTTGCTCCGAGCCCCGTCAGCATCTCGGCGATGACATGATCGCGGCGGATGCGGATGTAGCGGGGGGAAATCTCGCATTCGAGATGGCGATTGCCCAGATGATAGGCGAGCCGTGTGGTGTGCAAAGGGTCCTTGCCGCGCACCTCTAGCAGTTCCTCGGGAGCCGCGACGATCTCGATCAGGCGGCCATCCTCCAGCACATAGCCATCACCGCGACCCAGAAGAGGCACATCGGGCAGATCGACGAGAAATTCGAGGCCGGCTACGGTTTTCACGACGCCCCGGCGGCGGCGGCGCTCCTCGAAGTCGAGTACGACGGTGTCGGCGATGGCGAGATGGAAGTGACCGGCTTTGGTTGCGCGCAGCATGGGATGTCCTGTCTGGAAGTTCCTTGCAGAAACCATGGCGCGGCGCGAAGGGCAAGGCACAAAAGTCCCTCGTAAATATTTGTAAAGCCGCTGTTTTGCCGCGGAAGCGCCAGATGACCGCCGCGCTAGAGGATGCTAGTGTAATTTAAGATAACTGGAACAGTCACACCATGCGCCGCCTGTTTATGCTCATTGGAGCTGCCGCCCTTGCGGGAGGTGCGGTCTGGTATGGCGTTGGCCAGTCGCGCTCCAGTGCCACGGCGGAGATCGCCTGGCGCACCACAACGGTCGAGCGCGGCTCCATCATCGCCGCCGTCAGCGCCACAGGCACGATCAACCCGACGGCAACCGCTATCGTGGGATCGCAGGTTTCGGGGCAGGTGCTGGAAATCCTGGCGGATTACAACAGCAATGTAAAATCCGGCGATATTCTGGCACGGCTGAACGCCGAACAGACGCGTGCGAAGCTCGATGGTGCGCGCGCTGATCTGGCGCAGGCCCGGGCACAGCTTGAAATTCAGAGATCGCAAATCGACAAGGTGCGTGCGGATGTTCTGAAGCTGAGCGCCACGCGCGCTGACGCCATGGCCAATGTGAAAAAAGCTGATGCCACTGTCGCTGACGCCCAGAAGACGCTGGAGCGCCAGACCGCGCTCAACAACCGCCAGATCGCCTCGGAAGTTACCTTGCAGCAGGCACGCCTCCAGTCGCAGACGCAAGCCGCCGTGCGCGATCAGGCGATGGCGCAAATCCGCGTTGTGGATGCGACCGAGCAGGCGCTGGCGGCCGAGCTCAAGGTCTCGCAGTCGCAGCTTTTGTCGATCGACGCCCAGATTGCCCAGCGCGACGCTGTCGTGCGCCAGATCGAGGTCGACATCCGCAATAGCGAAATCCGCTCGCCAGTGGATGGCATCGTTATCCAGCGTAACATCGAGCTTGGCCAGACTGTTGCGGCCTCTCTGCAGGCACCGACCCTGTTCCTGGTGGCGCAGGATATGACCAAGATCGAAATCTACGCCAACGTGGACGAAGCCGATGTAGGCCGCGTCAAGGATGGTCAGGAGGTGACTTTCACAGTCACGGCCTTTCCGGCGCGGGAATTCAGCGGCAAGGTCAAGACCGTGCGGCTGGGCTCGCAGACCTTGCAGAATGTGGTGATCTACACGGCTATCATCGAGGTGCCCAACACGGATCTCGCCCTCAAGCCCGGCATGACAGCCACTTTGCGCATCTTCACGGAACGGCGCGAGAATGTGCTGCGGCTTTCCAACGCTGCGCTGCGCTGGCGCCCGCCGGGCGAGCAGCCCAACGCCACGCCCGCACAGCCTGCAGCTGTGCCGAATCCGTTCTCTGCGGCACCGCCCGCAGGTGGCACGCCGGGTGGTGGACAGGGAGGGCAAGGACAAGGTCGGCAATTCCTGGAACGGATTGCAACCGAGTTTAAGCTCGACGACGCACAGAAGAAGGAGCTGGAGACCATCGCCCGCGATGTTCGCCAGTCCGCAGCGGCAGCAGGCCCTGCAGATACACCTGAGGCGCGCCGCGAACGCGGTCGGCAATCCGCTATGCAGATTGGCGAGCGTTTGAAGCCCTTGCTCAAGGGTGAACAGGCTGCGCTGTTGGATGCATGGATCGCAGAACGGGCGAGCGTCCGTGCGGCGGGCGCGAATGGCGTACCGGGGCGGATCTACACAGTCGATGCGGAAGGCAAGGCTACTCTGGTCACCGTGCGACTGGGCGCGACGGATGGCACGAACACCGAGATCATCAGCGGCATTTCGGAAGGTCAGAAAGCCATCATCGGCGGCGGAGCCAAGGCGAAATCGTCGGGCTTCGGCGGCGGTCCGCGGATATTCTGAGGCAGCCGCAATGTCCCTCATCGAAGTCCGTGATCTGCGCCGCACTTACACAATGGGTGATGAAATCGTCACGGCACTTGCCGGAGTTTCGCTCGACATCGCGGAAGGCGAGTTCGTCGCTGTGATGGGGCCTTCGGGCTCCGGCAAGTCCACCTTCATGAACCTGGTCGGCTGTCTCGATAAGCCCAACGGCGGGGCCTACCGGCTGGCGGGCGAGGAGGTTTCATCGCTCACAGCCGATGCTCTTGCGGGCGTGCGCAGCAGGCGGATCGGCTTCGTCTTCCAGCAGTTCAACCTGCTGGAACGCACCGATGCCGTGGGCAATGTGGCCCTGCCGATGATCTATGCCTCGGCTGATCGCAAGGAGCGGCGGCGCAAGGCCGAAAGTGCGCTGGCCCGCGTGGGCCTCGCCGATCGCATGGGACACACGCCATTGCAACTCTCGGGCGGCCAGCAGCAGCGCGTGGCCATTGCCCGCGCGCTGGTGAACAACCCCAAGATCCTGCTGGCGGATGAACCAACCGGCGCGCTCGACAGCCGCACGTCGCTCGACATCATGGCGCTCTTCCAGCAATTGAACCGCGAAGGCATGACCGTACTTGTCGTGACGCACGAACAGGACGTGGCAGATTTCGCCAAGCGCGTCGTGCGCTTCCGCGACGGCAGGGTGATATCGGACAAGATGCAAATGCCGCGTGATGCGGCGGAAGCGCTGGCGGAACTGGCGCGTGTGCAGGAAGAGGTGGCGGCGTGAGGCTCTCAGACTCGCTCGGCTCTGCCTTTGAGGCCCTGCGCGCTCACAAGCTGCGCTCCATCCTCACCATGCTCGGCATCGTCATCGGCGTGGCCGCTGTCATCGCCACAGTCTCCATCGGCGGCGGCGCGCGCGAAGAGGTCGTGGGGCGCATCAAGTCGCTCGGCGCGAACCTGATCATCGTGCTGCCCGGCAACATCACGTCGGGCGGCGTGCGGCTCGGAACCGGGCAATCCGCCACGCTGAACGATGACGATGCCAAGGCCATCGAGAAGGAAGTGGCGCAGGTGCAGGTCGCCGCCCCCACCATGCGCGGTGGGGCGCAGGTCGTGTTCGGCGGCACCAACTGGGGTACCAGCATCTTCGGCGTCGAGAACAATTTCTTCGAGGCGCGCGAATGGGACATCGATAAAGGACGGTTGTTCACAGGCGAGGAAAACCAGAGGGGAGGACAGGTGGCGCTGCTGGGCCTCACCGTGAAGAACCAGCTGTTCGGCGATGATGACCCCATCGGCCAGACCATCCGCGTGAAGAACGTGCCGTTCGAGGTGATCGGCGTGATGGCGCGCAAGGGCCAGAGTGCGCAAGGTCAGGATCAGGACGACAGCGTCTTCCTGCCGCTGCAAAGCGCCCGTCAGCGAGTCATCGGCTCCAGCCGCGCCAAAAACCGCAGCATCGGCTCCATGCTGGTCAAGGTGCGCGAAGGCGAGGATATGGCGGAGGCCGAGGCCGAGATCAAATCGCTGCTGCGCCAGCGCCACCGCTTGCGCGAGGGCGACGAGGATGATTTCACCTTGCGCAACCTCAGTGACATTCTCTCGACCGTGGAAGCCTCGGCCCGTATTCTCTCCGTAGGTCTTTCGGCTGTGGCGGCGGTGTCGCTGCTTGTGGGCGGTATCGGCATCATGAACATCATGCTGGTGAGCGTGACTGAGCGCACCCGCGAGATCGGCGTCCGCATGGCAGTAGGGGCCACGCCGCGCGACGTCATGGGCCAGTTCCTGATCGAGGCAACGACACTGGCGCTGATCGGCGGCGTGGCGGGCATCGTGCTTGGCGGCATCCTCTCGCAGATCGTCTCGCGCATGGCGGGATGGCCGCTCTATGTGGATATATCAGCGATTGTGATGGCGGTGGTGGTGTCAGGCCTCATCGGGATATTGTCAGGTTTCTATCCGGCCTGGCGGGCGAGCCGGCTGGACCCGGTGGAGGCGCTCAGGAGCGCGTGAGAATGAAAAAGAGAAGCAAGATATTTTTCTTCTCACTTTTTCTCATATAATGCATCTAAATATCTTTTTTTTCGATGCATCTTTACCGATTCATAGAAATACGACTTTAAAAGTGTTTTCATGTTCCGAGAACTTAAAAAACAATTATAATTTCATTTTCTAGTTTTATATGCTATTGAGAGATTCAAAGGTAGATTTTTTGCGGAGAGCGTGCCGCTAATACGACCCAAGAAGATATAGCTTATCATGGATCTGAGGACAGCACTGGTTTTCTTCAAGTGCCGACAGGCGGGCCTCCTGACGGAAACTGCCGGAGGCGGCACGCGTTTTACATACCAGCCGAACTGGACGGGCGATATCGCCTGCGCGCTACCATCCCTGCGCCGCGAGCATGACTGGGCGCGCGGCCTGCATCCGTTCTTCGAGCATCTCGGACCCGAGGGATGGCTGCGCGAAAGGCAGGCGCGCAATGCGCATATCGTCGAGGACGACGATTTCGGATTGCTGCTGCGCTACGGCAGGGACTGCATCGGTGCGGTCAGCATTCAGCCGACAGAAAGCACGTTTATTGAAGCCGTCGTCACGGAAGCGGAGGTCAATCCGGGGCGCACGGTTTCCGGCGTGCAGAAGAAGCTGCTGGTGATCAAAACGGGCAAGGATGCTTTCCAGCCCGCAGCGGCGGATGGTCCGGCTCCCTACATCGCCAAGTTCAACTCGGAGGCCGAGCCGACGCTGGTGCACAATGAAAAGCTCAGCCTCGCATGGACCGCAGCCGTGCTGGGCAAGCGCGAGGTCAACACCGCAGAAGTCTCGCATATCGCGGCTCTCGATCAGATCGCACTGGTCGTCACGCGCTTTGACCGTGGACCGAAAGGCGAAAAGCTCCGGCTGGAGGATTGCGCACAGATTCTCGGCAAGCCGCGCGGGCGGGACTATGCGGGCAAATATGACGGGGCCTATGAGGATATCGCCGGTGTGATCGACCGGTATTCCGCACGCCCCGCTATCGACAAGGCGCGCTTTCTCAGCCGTCTCGTGGCCTATGCACTGATCGGCAATTGCGATGCGCATCTGAAGAATTTTTCGCTGCTGGAAAGCGGCGATGGCCTCCGGCTTTCGCCGGTCTATGATGTGGTCAACACGGCGCTTTATCCGCGGTATGACCAGCTCTTTGCCCTCGCGATTGAGGGCAAGAAGCACCAGCTCAGCGCCATCGATGGCAAGCTGCTGCGGCGCTTCGGCCTCAGCATCGGCCTGCCCGAACGGGCGGTGGAGCAGATCTTCACCGAGATCACCCGCAATGTCCGTAAGGCAGAACCCATTCTGCAGCCGCCCGCCGCAGAACCGCCGGACGGCTTCGTCAGCCGCTTCCAGGAAACCGTGAGCAACGCATGTCTCAGAATTCTCGCGGCATGACGCCGCTGAACTGGCAGGATCTGGTCGATGAGGCGCTCCGCCGCCGCAAACAGGAGCGCCTGACGCAGCGCGAGCATGCAGCGCTGGCCAATGTCAGCATCCCCACAATGTCCGCCTTCGAGCGCGCCGAGACAACGCTGACGCTGGCCAAGGCCTTCGATATCCTGCGCGTTGTGGGGCTGGTGGATGAGCCGAAGCCGGGCGATGCGCATGACCGCTTCGTGCGGGATGCCTTCGCACGCTGGAAGAGCCTGGCGGAGACGCTGCCGGCGGATTCACCCGGACGGTTTCCGCATGGGTGGTTCCGGTTTGATTATCAGCTGGTGGGGGAATTGAAGAAGGTTGGGTTGGGGGAGTTTGAGGGGGTGATGCGTCAAGCCATCCTCCGCCATACGGGCTGGCCGCTGTTCCTGATACCGCGATGGTCTGACTTTATCCCCCAGCATGTCGATGAAGCGATTGAATGCTGGCTCTACAAGAAAGACGGGATGAATAATCCAGCCGTATCTGACTTCTGGCGGGGTGCAACGTCAGGCAACATGTTCCTGATGCGCGGCTATCAAGAAGACGGCCAAGAGACATTTCCTCCAGGGCGAATCTTTGATGCGGCCCTTCCGATCTGGCGTCTTGCCGAAGCTTTGATGCATGCCGAAAATCTCGCCGGGCTGATGAAATTCAGCAAGGACAGCCAAATAAGTATCCGTTTCCGTGCGGTCTATACTGGCCTTGCAGGTCGGGTCCTTAAGTCATGGGCCAACCCACTCGGTCACACACTGAATGATGGGCGCGCGGCCGGAAGTGATGAAGCCGTACTGGAGGCGACTTTCCCTGCAGAAGATATCCGCAACAAGCTCGTTGCTTGCATCCTGACGCTTGCTTCCCCTCTCTACGCCCGGTTCGGGCTAGCTGAGATCGACGAAAGTCAAGTTGAGCAAGAGGTTATACGACTTTTCGCTAGCCACGTGCGCTGATAGGGCGATCAAACGGGACCATCGTCCTCCACCATTGACCTTTTCAATCCCCCTCACCCCACCGTCGAAAACCGGTCAAACACCATATCCGGCGCGCTCGTATTGTGCCGCGAGTAGCTATGCCTTCCAGCCCAGAACTCCAATCCGTTCGCCTGTTTGAAATCCATGATCGGTTCCTCGATCCAGCGTTGTGCGTTCTTCTGGCGGATCGCCACCTTAGAGGCGTCGTTGTTGAACTCGGTCACATACATCGAGCGGAGCGCCGCGAAGGGCAGGTCCGTCACCGGCCTGTCGAAGCTGACATCCATGGTCAGGCGGTCGCGGTCCAGCGTCGAGATTTTCAGCGTCGCCTGCCCTCCCCGTCGGAAGGGCGTGGTGAAGGTCATGGTTTCGGGATCGAACACCACTTCCTTGAACTCGACGATGGGGCGGCCCTTGTCCTCGATGGGGCCTGCCACAAAGGACGAGCCATAGGCCGACCATTTGAGGTGCTGCGGCGGCAGCGGGCGGATGCGCCAATAGCCGTCCGGCGGATAGACCACGGCGACCTCTTCCGAACGCTCGTTCTTGCGCACCCAAACCTGAATGAGGTGCAGGCCTGTTTCAACCCGGTTGCCGATGCGCACCGGCACATCCGCCGGACGCCAGAACTGCGGATAGGTGTAGCCGATGACCCAGATCCATTCGTTCTCATAGATCGTGACGCGACGGGGCGGTGCGGGTGGCTTGAAGGCGGGGTCTGCCGTGAAGTCGCAATTCGTCCAGTCCGCTGCGAAATTATCGGCGACGAGCCCGCCGATATAGGCCGGGTGGATCGCCTGTACGCGGAAGCTTTTAACGGCCGCGTGGCTCATGCGGATGTCGACGTTGTCCTTCTCCGCACACAGCACATGCTCGGAGCGGTTCGTGATCATGGCTTCAACGGCGCCTTGCAAAGGGCCTACGGGCGCGGGCGGCTGGCCCTGTCCTAAGGCGGAGGGCGCGAGAAAGGCGCTGGCTGCGGTGCTGAGTGATGCGGCGGAGAATGAGCGGCGCGTAAGCATCAGGGGAGCCTTTCAGTCTTTGATCGGGCGGTTATGGAAAAATCGCGTGACGATGACGATGACAAATCCTAGCGCGAGAACAACGGCGCTGAGGACCGCCGCGTTCAGCATGGCTCGTGCAAAACCGATCACGCCAACATCGATGAAGAAATAGGGATACCAGCCATCAAGGTTGCCGCGCGCCATGGCATAAATCAGGTAGCCCAGAGGATAGAGTATCCATAGGAACGGGTCTGCGAAGGTGAAGGATGATTTGGGAACAAACATGACCCAGAAGGCGAGGCTCAGCACTGGTACGAGATAATGCATGGTCCGGTCCGCAACCCATCCCAGCGATGACAGGTCCGGAACTCGTCCACTCAGGAGGAGATGATAGACAACGCCCACAATCGTGATGGCAAGAGCAACCGCCGTCAGGGCGCTGGCGCTTGGGCGAGGCCCGCCGGGCCAGCGATCCAGCGCGACGAGACTCATGCTGACGGCGACCAGAATGTTGGTCAGAACTGTGAAATACCCCAGAAAAAGCCACAAACCAGCCCCGGCGCTGCGCCCCTGACCAATGACAATGCCCAATGTCAGTGACAGTTGCAGTGCAAGCGCCGACCAGCCGATGATGGCGATGACGGCGGCAAACAGCCGTTGGTGACTCATGGCCTTCCCCGGCTGTTCACGCGGCGATGGCGTAAACATCGCCGGAATTCGCCTCGTGGGGAAGGGCCGCAATGTGGCGCGTCATCGCGTCCGCAGAAACCCAACTGTCAAATGTCATGATCTGGCTTTCGCCCAGCGCCAGATTGAACCTGCTGTAGTCAAGCGTCGCAAGCCGCAGCAAGCAGCGCTCGGCAACATCGCGCTGGATCGTGGTGAACTCGAAGGACAATGCGGGCACTGGCGCAGAAAGCCCGGCCAGCACGGAATCCTCAAAACCCTCCACATCGATCTTTACGAAATCCGGCTCGCCGTGGGCGGCAATCAGCGCATCCAGCGTGGTCACCGCGACATCGATGGTCTGGTCCCAGACCTGCCCCTGCCAGCCATCGGCACCATCCGCCGCTTTCACGAAGTCGGTGGAGGCTGTGGTCACCGTCGGGTTGGCACTATTGACGTGCAACACGAGAATTCCATCCGCCGCACCGCAAGCGGACTGCACAAGGACGACATCGCTATCGCCACCATGTATCGCGCGGATCGCGGCAGCGCAGAGCGGCTGCGGCTCCAGAGCGACGACGCGCGCGCCAAGGCGACGGAATGAGGCGATGCGGTCGCCGACATGGCTGCCAATGTCGAAGGCGAGGCCGCCGGGTTTGACGAAGCGACGGTAGAGCGCGTCCATTGCGGCATCGCGCTCGGGGTTGCCGTAATAGACGTCGAGCGAGTGCTCCAGCGCCCCCAGATGCGAGCCCAGCGCTTCCTTGGCGCGCCGGACAGCGCTGTCGGTGTGCGGGCGTGTCATGCACTACTCCCCTGCACAGCCTTCACTTCGGCGGGTGTGTCATATTCCTCGGGAATAGCGCAAAGGCGCATCTTCGCCATCGCGCGGCCAAGTGCTGGATCAGCCAGCCACACACCGAAGGGGATCGCGACGATGTAGCCCGCCGTCATAATCAGGCCCCACCAGAACAGGGTTGGCGAGCCAATGAAAGCCAGCGCCATCACCACCGTGCCGAAAGCCAATTGTGGCCACATCCCATGAAACGCCACATCCCAGGGAATGCGCTGCGCATCGCGCAATTGCCCGTTCCAGCTCACGGTCTTGCCGAACAGCAGGCCAACCATAAAGATGGTGACGCGGAAGGTCGAGACTGCACCGAGCAGGAAGGCGAAGGTCAGCTCGATGATCGCGCCGAGGATGAACTTCAACCGTCCCCCATAGCGCGCGCTTTCCTTGGTTGACGCCAGAATATCGATAAAGCCCGCGATCTTGGGCGAGAGATACATCAGCAGGAAGGTGACGTAGAGCGCGATGGCCGAAGCCGCCGGAAAGCCCGCTGCATCATCCATGAACGGCTTGAACGCGCCCAGCGCGATGAACAAAGTCCAGGCCGGGGTACCCAGAAACATCAGGATCGCCCAGGCCAGCTGGAAACGGCTCATGGGCAGCAGGCCTTTGGTGCCAACCAGCGGCCAGTATTGCATGTTGCCCTGGCACCAGCGCGTGTCGCGCTTGGTGAATTCGAGAATGGTCGGTGGATTTTCTTCCCAGCTCCCCATCTCTACCGGCAGCACGCGGCATTCATAACCCGCGCGGCGCATGAAGGTCGCCTCCACCTGATCGTGGCTGAGGATGTGGCCACCCAACGGTGGGCCGCCTGGCAAAACCGGCAGATGGCAATCCTCTACGAAGGGCTTGATGCGCACCACGGCATTGTGGCCCCAGAACGGCCCGCAATCCCCCACCCACCACGATTGGCCCATGGTGTAGCTGCGCATGCCATGGCGCATGCCGAACTGGAAAATACGCGCAAAGGCCGATTGCGTCGGCATGCCGACGACAAGGCTCTGCAGGATGCCGAGCTTCGGATAGGCCTCCATGACGCGCACCAGCTTGACGATCGCATCGCCTGACATCAGGCTGTCGGCATCGAGCGGCAGCATGAGTTCATAGTCGCTGCCCCAGCGGTCGCAGAAATCGCGCACATTGCCGGCCTTGTAGCCCGTGTTCTCGGTGCGGCGGCGGTAGATCAGATCGGCGGGGTTACCGCGCGATTCCTTCCACATATTGAATGCCGCTTCTTCCTTCTCGGCATCGTCTGTCCCGTCCGGCGTGTCGGACAGCACGAACCAACCGAAGGCCTTTCCCTGCCCAGTGGCATTGGTGCTCTCGCGGATGACATCGAAGCGCTTGAGGGCGCGCTCCGGGTCCTCGTTGCGAAGCGTCATGAATACGGCGGTACGGATACTGATGTCGGCCTTGCTTTCGGCCGCGGCGAGATAGGGTGCGGTCTGATGCAAAGGGTCCTTCGCGATCATCAGGAGCCAGAGGCCGACGACGGCGTTCCAGAAACCCAGCACAGTCCACGGCAGGCCGATGAGAAAGCAGACGAACATCACGACATCGACCACGGACCAGCCGCCATGGCCCAGCACATCGGCCATCCAGTTCGCCATGAACAGATACGTCACGAGGTTGAGCGTCGCCACGAAAATGCGCCGCCACATCAGTTCAGCGGAGGACTGCAGCCCGGCGGGTGTGAGCGGGATGGCGGTGGTACGCGACAGTTCATTTGCGGTCATGGGGCCGTGTCAATTGAGGCAAAAGCTGAGAGTGTTTAGCTCATGTGTCAGATGAGGTGAATGGGGTTTGAATGGGTCGGCCTTTCCTTCCCCGTCGAACTTGCTAAACCTTCCGCATGTCCAATTCCCCCATAACCGCCCACGCGCTCTGGTACATTGGTGATGCCCGCGCCGAAATCCGGCCCGAGCCCCTCCCCGCGCTCAAGCCCGACGATGCACTCGTGCGCACGCTCTATTCCGGCATCAGCCGTGGCACAGAACGCCTTGTGTTTCAGGCGCTGGTGCCGTCCTCAGAATATGACCGCATGCGCGGCCCCAACATGGGCGGGGCTTTTCCCCATCCTGTGAAATATGGCTACCTTGCTGTCGGTGTAGTGGAGGATGGCCCAGTCGCCATGAAGGGCAAGACCGTCTTCATCCTGCATCCGCATCAGGACCGGATTGTTGCACCAGCAAGCACACTGACACTGGTGCCGGATGCAATCCCGCCGCGCCGAGCAGTGCTGGCGGCCAATATGGAGACGGCGCTGAATGCCTTGTGGGATTCGGGTGCTGGACCGGGTGATCGTATCGCTGTGGTGGGCGGTGGCGTGGTGGGATGCCTGATTGCCCATCTTGCAGGCCAGTTGCCGGGTGCGGATGTAACGCTGGTTGATCCGGTCGAGAACCGCGCCGGTATCGCGACGGCGCTTGGCGTGGGCTATGCGCCACCTGCGCAAGCACCGAAAGACTGCGATGTCGTATTTCATGCCAGCGCCAACCAGAAGGGCCTTGCAACCGCGCTGGAGATCGCCGGGTTTGAAGGCACTGTTGTCGAGGTTTCGTGGTTTGGCGACAAAGAGGTTGCGGTGCCGCTGGGGCGCAAGTTTCACAGCGGGCGGTTGAAGCTCGTCTCCTCGCAAGTCGGCCAGATCGCAGCAAGCCGTCGTCCGCGCTGGGATTTTACCCGTCGCATGGCCAAAGCGATGCAATTACTGGGAGATGCAAGGCTGGATGCCCTGATCGGTGAGGAGATTGCGTTCAGCGACGCACCGCAGCGCCTGCCGGGGGTGTTCTCAAGCGACCTGAGCGGTCTCGCCCCGCTGTTCCGGTACCCGTAAAGGCGGCTTTTCCGTTCGCTTCACTGACTTGCCGCCAAAACGGTCAATTCCTGAGGCCGCCGCAAGCAGCAGCAATATGCCGCCAATGTTCACGGCATGCGCGACAAGCCAGCTCATGCCGAGCAGGTCAATTGCCACGCCACCGGCCATCGAAAGACCTAGCCCGGCCAGAAAGCACGGAAAGGAGTTGCGACCAACGCGGTAGAGCGGTGTCAGACGCGGACTCTGCAGCCACGTGGCCTGCGGGTTGACGAGGCTGTAGCAGACATAGGCCAGCGAAAGGAAATGCAACAGGCGGGTGATGTGCAAAATCGTAATCGCATCACCCGGATAGATCGCCTGATTGATGGCATCGGCCCAGGGAAACGCGCTCCACGCTCCCCAGAATGTCAGCGGCACGGACACGATCAGGTACATCAGGCTCAGCACAAACAGCCATGGTATTTTCCTCGCCGGGGCCTGCAGCCAGCCGACACCGAAGGAAAAGCCAAGGAAGAACAGGAACTGCCACGCAAACGGGTTGAAATACCAGTTGGCACCGGTCACCGGATTGCCGGAAAAATGCAGCGGCGCGACCTGCATGACGAGCCAGATCAGGCACGATATCGCCAGCACCGCCCGGGGCGCGTGCCTAGCCAGTGCCATCGCCGGGATCACGAGCGCGAGCAGGATCACATACATCGGCAGGATATCGAAGAACGCCGGAACATAGCGCAGGGATGCGTAGTCAAGGAGGCCTTCGAGCGGCATGTTGCGCAGCCATTCGAGATCGTAGCGCACGGCCATCACGGTGCCGCCGGTGGCCTGATCAATCAGCAAAGCGCCCCCACCCAGCACCAGCAACGTACCGAGATGTGCACCGTAAAGCTGCAAGACGCGCTTGAGAATGCGCTTCGTACCCTCGCCAAAACCCTTTTTTAGGAACGTACCGCCGAAAGCGATTCCGCTGGCTATCCCCGAGACAAAGACGAAGATTTCAGCACCCGACGAAAAGCCAAAGCGCGCAGGAATGTAATCCGCCCACAGGTTGTTGGGGACATGGGCCACGAAGATGATGAGCAGCATGATGCCACGCGCCAGATCCAGCCGCATGTCGCGGGCTGGTTTGGCGGCTGAAGGCGATGTGGCAGCGGACACGATGGCAGGGCCTCTGAAGGTCGTTCGCACCGTGCCGTGGCAGCAGTATGACGGCAAAACAAAGCCGTTCACGGGCTGTCACGGGTTTGTGAGTGGGGGCTCTGACATCCTTCTCCCTTGGGAGAAGGTGGTCGCCCCTTGGCGACCGGATGAGGGAAAATCACTGAGTTCGGGGATTCACCCTCATCAGCCCGCAAAGGACGGGCAGCTTCTCCCAAGGGAGAAGCAGGCAGGGCTCAATCCCCCTCGCCCGGCTCCGCCGAGAAAAGCTCCAGCTTGCCGGGCTTGCCGTCCCAGTCCTTGGCATCAGCCGGTTGCTCGCGCTTGATCGTGATGTTGGGCCAGCTTTTGGCATATTCCGTGTTGAGCTTGAGCCAGCTTTCCAATCCTGGCTCGGTATCCGGCTTGATCGCTTCTGCCGGACATTCCGGCTCGCAGACGCCGCAGTCGATGCATTCATCTGGATGGATCACGAGCATGTTATCGCCCTCGTAGAAACAATCTACGGGGCAGACTTCGACGCAATCCATGTACTTGCACTTGATGCAATTCTCGGTGACCACATAGGTCATTCGGCCTGTCTCCTGGCGACGCAACGCGCCTTTTTCATTTTCCTATTCTCACCTTCCGCGCTCCGAGACAAGATTTCGGAAAACCGGAGGTCATTCTGCCGCAAGCGCCAATGGTTTCGCTCCGGGTGTGTTGAATTTCTGCATCAGCGCTTCCCGCTCGGCGAGCGCCGCCACAAGGTGGCGCTCCTTGACATGGCCGTAGCCGCGAATTTTTTCGGGAATGCTGGCGAGCCCGACGGCAAGCATGTGATTCTCGGCTGTCAGGCGCCCAGCGACATAATCGACCATGCCTTCGTATTCGCCGATGAGCTGGCGTTCCAGCTTTCGTTCATCGGTATAACCAAAGACATCAAGCTTCGTGCCGCGCAGACGCTTGAACTTCGCGAGCACGCCGAAAGCCTTCAGCATCCATGGGCCAAACGAGGTTTTCGCCGGATTGCCCTGCGCGTCCTTCTTGCCCATGATCGGCGGGGCAAGGTGGAATTCGAGGCGGATGTCGCCGTCGAACTCCTGTTTCAGCTGCTTGAGGAAGCTGCCGTCGGTATAGAGCCGCGCCACCTCGTATTCGTCCTTGTAGGCCATGAGCTTGAAAAAGTAGCGGGCGACAGCATCGGCCAGGGCTGTCTGGCCCGGCATACGTTCCATCTCAGCCTTCTGGATACGGGCGACCGCCGTACGGTAGCGATGGCCATAGGCTGCATCCTGGTACGCCGTCAGGAAAGCCGCGCGACGGTCCACCATTTCCTGTAATGTTTCAGAGATATGGCGCGTCTCGGTCGGTTTGCGGGATTCCGCAACCATGGCTTCCACAGCCTTCTGGTCATGGGCTGTGCGGCGGCCCCAACGGAACGCCTCGATATTCATCTTGATCGCTTCGCCATTCAGTTCGATAGCCTTCTCGATGGCGGCTGACGACAGCGGCACGCCGCCCTTCTGCTGCGCAAAGCCCAGCAAGAACATGTTGGCCGCGATGGAATTGCCGAAAAGAGCTACCGCGAGGCCTGTGGCATCTACAAACGCGACCTTGTCGCGCCCCGCAGCGCTTGTAACCGCACGCTTCAGGCGCTCCACGGGCAGCGAGAAATCCGCGTTACGGGTGAACTCTCCGCCAAAGATTTCCGCCGTGTTGGCCACGAACAGCGTCTTGCCCTGCTTGACCGCAGCCAGCACCTTCTTGGTGCCGGAAACCACGAGGTCCCCGCCCAGGATCAGGCTGGCCTTTTCCGCGCTGACGCGGATGGCGTTGATGGCGTCCGGGTTGCGGCCCACTTTCACATGGGAATAAACGCTGCCGCCCTTCTGCGCGAGACCGGCCATGTCGATCATGCCGCAGCCCTTGCCTTCAAGATGTGCCGCCATGCCGATGATAGCGCCAATGGTGACGACGCCGGTGCCGCCCACACCGGTGACGATACAGGCCCAGTTTTCCTTCTCGACAGATGGAATAGCGGGTTCTGGAGGCAGTGCGGCGGGCTCATCTGCGGTTTGCGCCAGACCATCCGCCTTTTTGATCTTGGCGCCATGCACCGTGACGAACGACGGGCAGAAACCATCTTTGCAGGAGAAATCCTTGTTGCAGGAAGATTGATCAATGCGCCGCTTGCGGCCGAATTCGGTCTCGATCGGTTGCACCGAAACGCAGTTGGACTTCACGCCGCAATCGCCGCAGCCCTCGCAGACCAGCTCGTTGATGATAACGCGCTTGTCAGGATCAGGGAATGTGCCGCGCTTGCGGCGACGGCGCTTTTCTGCCGCGCATGTCTGGTCGTATATCACGACCGTTACGCCCTCCATTTCGCGCAGTTCACGCTGCACGGCATCCAGTTCCGAGCGGTGATGCACCGTGGCGCCGGACGGGAAAGTGATACGACCGGAATACTTTTCCGGCTCATCCGTGACGATGGCGATGCGGTCCACGCCTTCCGCACGCACCTGATGGGCGATCATGTCGACCGTGAGGTTGCCTTCGTGAGGCTGTCCGCCTGTCATGGCGACGGCATCATTGAACAGGATCTTGTAGGTGACGTTGGTTTTGGCCGAAATCGCAAAACGCAGCGCCAGTGCGCCGGAATGGTTGTAGGTGCCATCGCCCAAATTCTGGAAGATGTGCTTGCGCTTCGAGAAGTTCGATTCCCCTACCCAGTTAGCACCCTCGCCACCCATGGCCGTGAAGCCGACGGTATCGCGGTCCATCCACAAAGCCATGTAATGGCAGCCGATGCCTGCACCGGCGCGGGAGCCTTCAGGCACGCGCGTCGAGGTATTGTGCGGACAGCCCGAGCAGAAATACGGCGTACGCGTGCCAACATCCACGGTTTCGGCCAGACGCGCCTGAGCCTGCCGGATAGCGGAGACTTTCGCGGCGACCTCGTCGCTTTTGGCGAATTTCAGCACGCGCTCGCCGATGGAGATGGCGATATCGTTGGGATCGAGCGCGCCCTTCACCGGGAACAGCCAGTCGCCGCGCTCGTCGCGCTTGCCGATGACCTTGGGCTGCATGCCCGTGCCGTAGAGCTCTTCCTTGATCTGCACCTCGATCAGAGAGCGCTTTTCCTCGACGACAATAATGGTCTCTAGGCCCTTGGCGAACTCCAGGATCTCTTCCGGCACCATCGGCCAGGGGCAGGCCACCTTGAAAACGCGAATGCCCAGCTTGTTCGCCACCACCTCATCGATGCCCAGATCATCCATGGCCTGGCGCACGTCGAGATAGCTCTTGCCGATGCTGATAATGCCGAGCCGCGGGTTCTTGCCGCCGGAGATGACAGTGCGGTTCAGCTTGTTCGCCTTGACATAGGCCACCACGGCTGCGCGCTTGAACTCATGCAGTCGGGCCTCCTGCACCAGCATGTCAAGCTCGTGGCGGATGTTCAGCCCGTCCGGCGGCATGACGAAATCCTGCGGAATGACGATCTTCACGCGGTCGATGGAACCGTCGACCGAAGCGGTTGATTCGACATTCTCCTTCACGCATTTCAGCGCGGTCCACGTGCCTGCGAAGCGCGAGAGTGCATAGCCATGGAGCCCGTAATCCAGCATTTCCTGCACGCCAGCCGGATTGAGGATGGGGATCATCGTATCGACGAAATTGAACTCGGTCTGATGTGCTACGGTGGAGGATTCCGCCGTATGGTCATCGCCCATCAGCGCCAGAACGCCGCCGTTCTTCGAGGAGCCTGCGAGATTGGCGTGGCGGAACACATCCGTCGTGCGGTCAACACCCGGACCCTTGCCATACCACAGGCCGAAAACGCCGTCGTAGCGCCCCTCCCCTGTCAATTCCGCCTGCTGCGTACCCCAGCAGGCCGTTGCCGCCAGTTCCTCGTTGAGTCCGGGCTGGAAAACAATCTCGGCAGCAGAAAGCGCCTTCTTGGAGCGAAACAGCTGCTGGTCCAGCCCACCCAGTGGCGAGCCACGATAGCCAGAGATGAAACCGGCTGTATTGAGACCCGCCTGCTGATCGCGCACGCGCTGCATGAGAAGCATGCGGACAATGGCCTGCGTACCATTGAGGAAGACCTGTTTCTTCGACAGGTCAAACTTGTCGTCGAGAGTGACCTCGCGCAACGTGCTGATATTCCTCATAGGACCTCCTCCATGCCCGGCAAGCGGGCGGTCCAAACCAACGGTGACTTGCATCGTTAATATATGTCAGCATACCTGACATATATTGATGCAGTGGTCAAATCACCGCCTTATTGATCCCGCAGCGACTGTGCCTACATCCGGGTTGCGCCGCAAGTTTGGCGGCGCATGACATTTCCTGCTAGGTTTCATACATGGTGCTTCGTTTTTTGACATTCCTAAGCGCTCTCGCGCTTCTACCTTCCATGGCGGCAGCGCATCCCCATGTCTTCGTTGCTGCCAAGGCAGAGATCATTTATGACGGCCAGGGCAATGTGCTGGGCGTCAATCATGTCTGGACCTTTGACGAAAGCTATTCCGCCTTCGCCACAATGGGCTTCCAGAAAGACAAGGATGGCAAGTTCGATGCCGCGAAGATGGCCGAGCTTGCAAAGGTGAATGCCGAATCCCTCGGTGATTTCGGCTATTTCACGGATGCAAAAGCCAACGGCCGGAAGGTCGAGTTCGCTGCCCCGCAGAACTATCGCGTCGAGCAGAACGGCGAGGCATTGACGCTGTTTCTGACATTGCCGCTGAAAACACCCGCATCCGGCAAGACGTTCAGTATCGATGTCGGCGATCCCACATTCTTTGTCGCCTTCACTTTCGATGAAGCGAAGGATGCCGTGGTGCTGTCGAAAGCGCCCGAGGGCTGCAAGGTGAGCATCCGCAGGCCAAAGCAGGATGATCTGTCGAACTACACAAAGTTGTCGGACCAGATGTTCCAGCAACTCACCAACAAGGCCGAGGTCGCTGGTGCTTTCAGCAACAAGGCGATTGTTGCGTGTCCTTGAGGATTTTGTCTCTCCTGCTACCTCGGGAGAAGGGTGTGTTGCTGTTTGCGATACTAGCTTTTTTCGTCATCACACTTCCCGCCTTCGCACAGCCCCAGAACCCGTTCTCGCTCGGAGGGCTCGAAGGCGCGGGCGGACGTCCTGCTTCCGGCATTGCCGCATGGCTTCTGGCGCAACAGGCTGATTTCACCCGCGCCATGACTGTCGCCGCCCGCGCGATCAAGACGGATTGGACTGCACTGGGAAGCCTCATTGGCCTCGCCTTCGCCTATGGCGTGTTCCATGCGGCAGGACCGGGCCATGGCAAGGCGATCATTGCGTCGTATGTGGTGGCCAACGAGAATGCGCTGCGGCGCGGCGCACTCGTGGCGGTGCTGGCGGCAGCTTTGCAGGGCATCGTCGCTGTGGCGCTGGTCGGCTCAATCGCCATCGTACTTGGTGGTACGCGCCAGATGATGACAAGCGCCGTGAACTGGATAGAGACCGCGAGCTATGCAGGCATCGCGGCGTTCGGCCTTTGGCTGCTGGTGCGCAAGCTTGCGGGGCTGTGGTCGCTCTGGACCGGCACAACCGGCGCTCTCTCCAGCCATGATCATTTTCACATGCCGGGGCCTGCCGAAGTGATGCGCTGGTCGGTGAAGGACGCTGCGGCAGCGATCCTCGCCGCAGGCCTGCGGCCCTGCTCCGGCGCGCTTTTGATCCTGATCTTTACACTCTCGCAGGGCGTACTCTGGGCTGGCATTGCTGCTGTCGCCGCCATGTCGGCTGGCACGGCGCTGACAACGGCCGGCGTTGCGGCTACCGCGGTCTATTTCAAGGGAACTGCCGTGCGGCTGGCGTCCGGGCGCGGCGCGGCGGCTTTGTGGCTGCTGCGTGGGCTGGAGGTGCTGGCGGCTCTGGCTGTGATGCTGTTGGGGTTGGCACTGCTGACCGGGCATTGGGCGAGCGTCGGCGGGGCATAACCTCACTCTTTCCAAAACAGCAATAATACTTCTCTTTACCACTCACTATGGCAACTGGCAGATTTGCCCTAAAGGAGCTCACCATACTCACGAGGATTCTTTATGCCGACCACTGAAAACCCGGTCATTTCCATCAAGGGCGCACTCAGACCCCGTTTCGATGAAGTTCTAACGCCCGAGGCGCTGCTGTTCGTCACCGATCTGCACAAGCGCTTTGACGCCACCCGCAAGCGGCTGCTGAGCCTGAGAGCAGAGCGGCAGCGGAAGTTCAATGCGGGCGAAACACCGGATTTCCTGCCTGAAACGAAGCACATCCGCGAGGGAGCCTGGGCGGTCGGCAAGATCCCGGCTGATCTGCTAGACCGTCGCGTCGAGATTACCGGACCGACTGATCGCAAGATGGTCGTCAATGCGCTGAATTGCGGCGCAAAGGTTTTCATGACCGATTTCGAGGATGCCAACTCCCCCACATGGACGAACTGCATCGAAGGCCAGATCAACCTCAAGGACCGCTGGGACGGCAAGCTCGATTTCACCGACGCCAACACGGGCAAGGACTACAAGCTGAAGCCCAACCCCGCCGTCCTCATGGTGCGCCCGCGCGGCTGGCACCTGATGGAAGAGCATGTCACGGTGGATGGCGAAGCCGTGTCTGGCGGCCTCTTCGATTTCGGCCTCTATGTCTTCCACAACGCCAAGAAGACGCTGGCCCACGGTTCCGGCCCTTATTTCTATCTGCCCAAGCTGGAGAGCCATCAGGAAGCGCGGCTGTGGAACGATGTGATGGTCCATGCGCAGGAGAAGCTTGGGCTCAAGGTGGGCACGATCAAGGCGACCGTGCTGATCGAGACGCTGCCTGCAGCGTTCGAGATGGACGAAATCCTGTATGAGCTGAAGGACCATATCGTCGGCCTCAATTGCGGTCGCTGGGACTATATCTTCTCCTTCATCAAGAAGCTGGCGAAGAACGAGAATTACGTGCTGCCGGACCGCAGCCAGGTCACCATGGGCGATGCCTTCCTCAAGGCGTATTCACTGCTCCTGATCAAGACCTGCCACCGCCGTGGCGCTTTCGCCATGGGCGGCATGGCGGCGCAGATTCCGATCAAGAACAACCCGGAGGCGAACGCCGCCGCTTTCGCCAAGGTGAAGGCGGACAAGGAGCGCGAGGCCGGCAACGGTCATGACGGGACATGGGTGGCGCATCCCGATCTGGTTCCGGTCGCCATGGAAGTGTTCAACCGCATGATGCCCGGAGCAAACCAGCTGACCAAAATGCGTGAGGACGTGAATGTCTCAACGAAGGACCTTCTGGAAATCCACAAGGGCAATCGCACCGAGCATGCCTTCCGTGAAAATATCCGGATCGGCGTGCAGTACATGGAAGCATGGTTGCGTGGGCGCGGCGCAGTGCCGATCTACAACATGATGGAGGACGCCGCGACCGCCGAGATCAGCCGCGCGCAAATCTGGCAGTTCATCGCCTATGGCGTGGAACTGGACGGCAGCAAGACGGTGACGCGCGAGTGGTTCGGCAAGGTCTATGACGAGGAACTCGCCAGAGTGCGCGGCGAGATTGGCGCGGCGAATTACGATGCCGGGCGGTTTCCGGAGGCGGCGAAGCTGTTCAGGGAATTGTCACTGGCTCCGGATTTCGCGGAGTTTTTGACGACGCCGGCATATCAGCTGATCAAGGGGTGAGCTTGGCGTAGGCATTGTGCCTCGGCCACCCAACAAAAAAAAAGGCCCGCAACGCGCGGGCCTCTCTCCATCTCACATCAAACCCCTCACGAACCCGAATTCACCACGAACCGCATCTTCGGCGTGTTTTCCACGTCGACCGGGATGGTGAACCCCTTGCGCGTCGCATAGGCGATAAATTGCATGTGCACTGGCGCATAAACGTTGTTGGCCTGGATTTCCTTCCAGATGTCCGCGATCGTGGCATTGCGCTTGGCGATATCCACTTCCGAATTCAGCCCGTCGATCTTGGCATCGAGCGCGGCATTGGAATAGCCCGTGCCGTTCCAGGTGCCTGCGGACGGTGACTTCGTCCGGTAGAGATCGTTGAAGACATAGTGGCTGTCAAAGGTCGGGATACCCCAGCCCAGCAGGTAGAAGTCGTATTCACCCTTCTGGATGCCGGGGAAATGCACGCGCAAGGACTGCGCCACCAGCGTCGCCTTGATGCCGATCTGGCCCAGCATCGACACCGCCGACTGGCAGATGCCCTCGTCGTTGACGTAGCGATCATTGGTGCAATGCAGCGTCACGGAAAAGCCGTTGGGGTAACCGGCTTCCGCCAGCAGTGCCTTCGCGGCAGCGACATCATACTTCGGCCAAGTATCGATCTCCTTGGTGTAACCGTTGATGAACGGCGTGCCGATGGTGCCCTGCGGTGTCGACTGGCCGCGCATCGTGACACGCTGGATCGCCTCGCGGTTGATCGACATATTGACGGCCTGTCGCACCTTCAACTCGGCGAAGGGGTTCTTGCCCTTGACGTCGGAACCACGCAATTCAGGAATGCCAATATTCATGCCGAAGAAGATCGAGCGGTTCTCGGCACCTGCACTCACCGTAATGCCATCCGTGGTTTGCAGCCGCTGGATGTCCTGTGGGGGCAGATCCTGCACGAAATCGACCTCACCGGAGAGCAACGCCGCGATGCGTGTAGCGTTCTCCTTGATTGGCCGATAGACGATCTCGGTGAAGTCGTTCTTGATGTCGGCCTTGCCCCAGTAACCGTCAAACTGCTTCATCACGGTCGAGACATCGGGCTGACGCGACACGAGGCTGTAAGGGCCGGTACCCATGGCCGCGAGCGTCGCGCCGTTCTCCACCTTCTGCGTCAAATTCTGCGGATCGGCAGCGTTGTTCGCCTCAGCCCAGGCCTTATTCATGATGGCGAGGTTGGTGAGGTTGTTGACGAGCAGCGCATTGGGGCCGTTGGTCTTCATCTGCACCGTCATGTCATCAACCTTGGTGATCGACTGGACCGAGACGAGAAGCGACTTCATGTCCGCAGCGGGCTTCTTGGCGCGCTCCATGGAGAAAACGACGTCGTCGGCGGTCAGCGCCGCGCCATTGTGGAACTTCACGCCGGGGCGCAGCTTGAACTCCCAGACCGTCGGGTCCGTGGGGAGTACACGCCACGAAGTAGCGAGCGCGCCGACCAGCTTGCCGTCGAAGCCGCGGATCACCAGCGGCTCGTACATGTTGTGCATCAGCACATGGTTGGGGCCGGTGTTGCCGGAGTGCGGATCCAGGGTGGTCGCATCCTGCGAGCGAGCCCAGCGCAGGCTCTTGGCATCAGCCGATACGGAAGTCAGCAGCGTGCTGGCTAACAGCGCTGCGGTCAGCGCGAATGTGCGTTTCATCATGATCAATCTCCCGGGAAGCCACCGCAATGGCGGGGCAAGAAAACTACAGTAGCGCGGATTTCGCCGAAGTCACGGGGGCCAGTGCGGTTTATGCTATTGAAGCTTCGGGTTCAGCGCATCCCGCAGCCAGTCTCCCAGCAGGTTCACCGCCAGAACCAGCACTGCGAGCGTCACGCCGGGGAAAATCACCACCCACCATTCGCCCGAAAACAGGAATTCGTTACCGATGCGGATCAGCGTACCCAGCGACGGCTCGGTCGGCGGCAGGCCCACGCCCAGAAACGACAGCGTTGCCTCGGTGATCACGGCCAGCGCCAGATTGATCGTGGCAATCACCATCACCGGACCCATCACGTTGGGCAACACATGGCGGAACAGGATCGTCGATTTCGACAGGCCGATCAGCCGCGCGGCATGCACATAATCCTTGTTGCGCTCCACCATTGTAGAACCGCGCACGGTGCGGGCATATTGCACCCAGAACGACAGGCCGATCGAGATGACGAGCACCCAGAAGATCAGCGCCTCGGATTTGGCCGTCCCCACCAGTGCACGCGTAGTACCGTCGATCAGCAGTGCGATAAGGATAGCCGGAAAGGTCAGTTGCACGTCGGCGGCGCGCATGATGAAGGCGTCAACCCGGCCACCGTAATAGCCGGCCACAAGGCCGAGGCCGATACCGATTGTCGCCGCCAACAGCACGCCAAAGAAGCCGACGATCAGCGAGATGCGCATGCCGTAAAGGATTGAAGAATAAACACAACGCCCCTGCTGATCCGTGCCGAGCGGAAATTTCCACTCCCCGCCCTGCGACCAGAACGGCGGCTTGGAGCCATCCATCAGGTTGAGTGTCTGAAGATTCAGCGGATCATTGGGTGCGATCAGTGGGGCGAAGACCGCTGACAGAATGAGCAGCAGGGTGATGGCAGCCGCCAGCATCGTGAGCCATGACCGGGTGAAGGAATACCAGAGGTCGGAGTCGAAGAAGCGGACGGCGAGCGACGCCTCGCTCGGGGCGGAATTGAAGGATGGGCTGGTGGCTTTTGCATCTTCCGGCGTGATCTGCATGGCTCAGGCCACCTTTCCGGATATTCGGATGCGCGGATCGACAGCGGAATAGAGCAGATCGACGGCCAGATTGATCAGGACATACAGCGTCGCAACGAGCAGCAGATAGGCCGACATGATCGGGATATCCACGGTCTGCACAGCCTGCAGGAACATCAGGCCCATGCCCGGCCATTGGAACACCGTCTCGGTGATGATGGCGAAAGCGATGATCGAGCCAAGCTGCAACCCGGTTATGGTGATCACGGGGATCAATGTGTTCTTCAGCGCGTGGCGGAAATGAATGGCACTGGGCTTCAGGCCGCGGGCGCGAGCAAAGCGTATGTAATCCGTACGCAGGACTTCCAGCATCTCTGAGCGCACAAGGCGCATGATCAGTGTCATCTGGAACAGGCCGAGGGTAATTGCGGGCATGACCAAGGAACGCCAGCCTTCAATCGTCAGAAAGCTCGTGGTCCAGCTACCAAGTTTTACAACGCCCTGTCGCCCGAAAGAGGGCAGCCAGCCCAAAGCAACGGAGAAGGTGAAAATCAGTAGGATTCCGATCAGAAATGTCGGCAGCGATATGCCGATGAGCGATATCATCTGGAACAATCGCGATAGAATACTGGTAGGATAAAGCCCGGTGTAAACCCCCATCGGCATGCCCACAAGCAGCGCAAAGACAGCGGAGGCCAGCGCCAGCTCCATCGTGGCGGGAAAACGCTCGGCGATCAGTTTCGCCACGGGCTGCTTGTTCTGGTAGCTGATGCCGAACTCGAAACGCGCTGCATTGGTCACGAAGCGCAGGAACTGGATCGGTATCGCATCATTGAGGCCGAGGTCCTTGCGGATCTGCATGCGTTCCTCGACCGACGTGTCCTGGCTCACCATCTGCTGCGTGGGATCCCCCACAAAACGGAACAGCGCGAAGGCAATGAGCGATACCGTCAGAAGGACGAGAACAGCCTGGCCCAGGCGCCGGATGATGAATGCGAGCATCAGCTTCTTCTTGTTCAAAAAATGCCAGACCGGCTGAACGCCGGTCTGGTCAACTCACGCAAATGTCTTGCCGGGCCTTACTTCTTCTGCACCCAGTAAAACAGCGGCTGGTTATCAGCGCGCTGCACGATCTCGACGTTCTTGGAAACGCCCCAGGCCAGCGCCTGCTGATGCAGAGGAATATAGCCCACATCCTCGTGCAGGATCTTGAAGGCTTCCAAGATCATGCCGTCGCGCTTGGCGGTATCCACTTCGACCAAAACTTTGTTTGCCAGTTCGTCAACTTTCGGATTGCAATAGCCGCCGTTATTGAACTGGCCCTTGCCACCCGAGCCATCCGCCGTGCGGCACATCATCAAGTCATTCAGCACGTTGTGGGCGTCCATGGTGCCGGGCGTCCAGCCCAGCAGATAGAACGGTGTGTTGTAAACCGGAGAGTTGGCCTTGGCGAAGTACTGCGCACGCGGCACAGCCAGCAGATTAATCTTGATGCCAATGCGAGACAGCATCGCTGTCACGGCCTGGCAGATCGGACCGTCGTTGACATAGCGGTCGTTCGGGCAATCAAGATCAACCTCGAAGCGTGTACCGGTGTCTCCGCCGACACGTGGATACCCGGCCTCGTCCATGAGCTTATTGGCGGCAGCAATGTCGAAGGGGAAGCGCTGAATCTGGCTGATCTGCGGAAAGATCAGCGGCGAAACGAGTGATGCAGCCGTCGTCGAAGCATTGCGCATGACCTGGCGCTTGATGCCCTCGATATCCACGGCCTGATAAAAAGCCTTGCGGACGCGCACATCCTTGAAAGGATTTTTGCCCTTCACGGACGACGCCGTCAGCTCTGGTCGCATCTGATCGAAGCTGATGTAGATCGTGCGCACCTCCGGACCTTCCAGCACCCTAGCATTGGCGCTGGCGTTGATGCGGGCCACGTCCTGCAATGGCACTGGATCGATCACATCGACCTCACCCGAGAGAAGTGCCGCCACACGCGTCGGTGCCGAAGTGATCGGCGTGAAGATGATCTTGTCGAGGTTGTGCTCGGGCTTGCCCCACCATCCGGTGTTCTTCTCGAACGTGGTGCGCACGCCAAGCTGATGTTCGGTGATCTTGAACGGGCCGGTGCCATTGGCGTTGAGCACGGCGAAGCCCGGTGTCGTATCCTGCGGCGCGGAAGGCTGTGTGGCGTTGTTGGCCTCGGTCCATTCCTTGTCCATCATATACCAGGTGTCCCAGGCAAAATGCAGGATCGGATTGGGCGTCTTGAGTTTGAAATCGACGGTGTATTCATCGACCTTCACCGTCTCCATGTCCTTGGGCAGGCGGACGGAGAGCTGCGAATTGCGCGCTGCGGTGCGCGCAGCCGTGAAAACCACGTCATCGGCATTGAAAGCGTTGCCGTTGTGGAACTTCACGTTCTTGCGCAGGTAAAAGCGCCAGCGCAGGCCGCCATCCAGCACTTCCCAGCGCTCGGCGAGTCCAGGAATAGTCTTCAGACCTTTGTCCTTGGCCGTTAGGCCTTCATAGACGTTGCCCTGGAGCCCCAATGTGGTCGTTTCGTTCAGGCTGTGCGGGTCCAGCGTGTTGAGATTGCCCTGAAAGGCATATCGCAGCGTCTGCTGCGCGCTCGCCTGCGAAACAGTCGCGGCAAAGGCCACGAGTGCGGTGGCAGCAAGATGCTTCTTGTACATGATGTCAGACTCCTCCTCCGGCAGGGCTGAAAGTTTCAGCGCGGCGGTTGGACGTCAACTTAGCAGTCGAAGTGCGGGAGTCCAGAGGGCGCAGGATGCCCCCCCTGTGAATCAACGTCTTGATGCAATGCGTTTGGGGCGCGGTTCAGGACAATCGAACCGCAGATCCGGTTTCGTCGCTGCTTCGCCCGCGCTCCTGGGCTCCTGTGTCCGGTTGAAGCAAGCTTACGCGTTCCGCATTTTCCGCAAGTCGGGCTGCAACATCTGCAGGGCGGCGGGCGCTGCGCACCATAGGCGGAGGTGCCGTTATACCTACGGGTTTGGTCGCATTGATCGTCTCGTGATGCCCTTCTTCGTGCCAGCGGCCCTCAGAACGCAGCAGAACCATGGTGTCCGTCATATGGGACATGGCATGTGGAACGGCATCGAGCTTCAGCGTGATATCGAAGTGCGGCAGGCCATAGATGTAGACCGGTTCCTTACCCTCGGTGAGGCGGAAACCGAGCATCGTCCAGAACGGGATCAGTTCGCTGCGGGCGACGCCGCCCACCGTGCGATAGCCCTTGTCACGGCACCAGGCGAAAGCCGCCTTGGCAAGGCGGAACGAAATGCGTGACCTGCGATGGGTTGGCCGCACCGTCAGCCGCTCGATACGTGTGAAATCAGAGAAGTAACGGATGCGGATCGTGCCTACCGGCTCGCCATCGATGAAACCCAGCAGATGCGTCGAGGAAAAGTCATTGCCGTCGAAGTGCTTGGCGTAAAGATGCTCGGGGTCGGAGAAACAGGCCGACCCCCTTATGGCAAATACTTTTGCCATATCCTCAAAGTCACGAACGACTTTGATCGTGTAACCAGATTTGTCCGGATTGGTTTTATCAAATGTATCATATTCAGGACAGGCGGTTCGATTGTCTGATCGAACATCTATAAATTCGTTTTTATCGTTTTCTTCTATGGAAACATCTAATTTTTTATTCCCACCTTTGGAGCTAAGATAATTACGCATTTGTTACCCCTGATACACTTCGCAGATTAACGATTCTGTAACAAATTTCAGGATCAATGGCGCTATTTAAATGGTGACACAGTGCTATCACTAAGATAACGCAATAAACCTTAGGTTGCAAAGCAGGTCGCCAGAATGAAGAATCTGCCGGAAATCGTGAATGGAGTTGTACTGGCCTCGGTCATTGCAAAAGAGGGCAGTTTCCGGGCGGCCACGCGGCGCACGGGGATAGGATTCCGGTCGCTTAAAAGCCAGATTGATGAGCTTGAGCGCAAGCTCGGCTTCATTGTTTTCCACAGAACTCCGGATGGAGTCGTGGCTACCGCAGAGGGGCACTACATCCTGGAGGAGGCGCACAAGATTGATGCCATCGTTACCAATATCATGCGCCTGGGGCGATCCCTGAACAACGAGACGGAAGGCGAGGTGCTGCTGGCAGCGACCGAAGGCATGGGTACTTTCTGGATATCGCCGCAGTTGCAGGCTTTCAACAGGCAACATCCCAAGATAGCCATCCGCATTCATCCCAGCATGGCGCTTGCGGATATGCGCCGGTTCGAGATCGATCTGGCATTGCAGGTCGTCGAGCCGTCACAGTCGAATATCAAGAGGGTGAAACTCGGCCGCTTGCATCTCATGCTTGCAGCCTCTCAAGCCTACATCAAGAAATTTGGCGCACCCCAACAGATTACCGACCTCAAGGACCATACCTTCGTCTTCCACACCAGTCCGCAATCCAGCGACCGTCATCTCATCGAGCGTGTTGTTGGCGGACGATTGACGCAGGCGCAGTCCATCGTGATGCGCAACAGCACTGCCCACTACCTCACGATCGAAAGCGGGCACGGCATCGGATTCATTCCAAGTTATACGTTCGGGATCGGTACGAGACTCATGCCTCTATCCGTACCGCTGCGCTACGAGCTCGATGTCTGGCTGTGTTTCCACGAGGATGGCCGCAGCACACCGCGCATTGCCAAGGTAATCGACTGGCTGCACAGCATCTTCGATCCTCGCTTATATCCCTGGTTTCGGCGAGAATTCGTGTCACCACAGAATTTCGATGCTATCGTGGAAGCCAACGGCGTTAAACCGCAAATTACAGACCTCAGCCTGATACGCTGATTTCAGCTACATTTTGCTTCTATGGCTTCCCAGATCGGAACCGCCAGATCCGGACCACCGAGCCGCTTGATCGCACGGATGCCCGTCGGCGAGGTCACGTTGATCTCGGTGAGGTTGCCGGCGATCACGTCAATCCCTGTGAACAGCAGCCCACGCTCCTTCAGCAACGGGCCAATACGGGCGCATATCTCCTGTTCGCGTGGTGACAGTTGTGTGGTTTCCGCCGCCCCTCCCCGCACCATATTTGCCCGGATATCTCCAGGTTGTGGCACGCGGTTAACCGCGCCCAGGGCGATGCCGTCAACCAGAATAATGCGCTTGTCGCCATCCACGACTTGCGGCAAAAAACGCTGGATAACCCAGGGCTCGCGCGAAACGGCCGCGAACATATCATAAAGCGGCCCGAAATTGGGATCGTCCGGACCAATTTTGAAGACGCCGGCACCACCATTGCCGTAAAGCGGCTTCATCACGATAGCGCCGTGCTCCTTGCGGAAATCCTCGATCATGAGCCGGTCGCGGGTAATCAACGTCGGCGGCATCAGATCCGGGAATAGCGTCACCATGATCTTTTCAGGCGCGTTGCGGACATGGGCCGGATCATTGACGACAAGCGTCTTGGGATGCACCCGTTCCAGCATGTGCGTGGCGGTGATGTAAGACATGTCGAAGGGTGGATCCTGCCGCATCAGCACCACATCCACCGTTTCAAGCGCGCGCATCGCGGCCTTGCCCAAGGTAAAATGATCGCCGTCGACATCGCGGACCTGCAAGGGCTGCATGCGCGCCGAAACCATGCCGTTGCGCATTGCGAGGCTTTCGGGTGTGTAGAACAGCAGATCATGACCGCGTGCCGAAGCCTCAAGCAGAAGGGCGAACGTGGAATCGCCCTTGATCTTGATCTGGGAGATCGGATCCATCTGGACGGCGACTGTGAGAGGCATGGTAGCTCCTGCGCGGGAGCCTGATCTGGGGTTTGGAGGGTATCGGCGTCAATGGGGGACAGCGTTGATATCGGCTTTCTTTGCAGCAGAACCAAACCATCCGCCAACCCACAGCGCCCACCAAACAAGAGCAGGCTGCAGGGCAAGACGCGGTCCGTGATACCACCAGCCCAGCGACCAGCCCGCGATCTCGAGACCGGAGAAGGCATGCCGGATATTGGCCGGCAAGACGCAGACAGCATAAATCGCCAGCATCAACCCGGCCAATCGCTGCCAGCGCCGCAGCAAAAGTCCGATGGCACCGGCGAGTTCGAGGACGCCGGTCACAACCACAACAGCGTAAGGATATGGCACGATCTCAGGCATGATCAGCAGGAATGGCGCGGGCCAGAGAAGATGTGCGATGCCTGCGCCCGCATAGAATATCGCCAGCACTGCCCGAGCAAATGTCCGGATGGAAGTCTCTGTCGTCACCGTCTCGTGCCGAGATGGCGGTCAAGAAACCGCGCGAGATCATCAAGGACAGGCGTGCGCTCCCGGAACAGCCGCGAAAACGGTGTCAGTGTGCCTGCGTGATCAACGCCGGGATAGATCTTTTCCTCAACTGAGGCCCCAACAGAACGCAACCGCGCTGCCATTGTCCGCGTGTTGCGCACCGATACCAGCGTATCGGCATCACCCGAAGCCAGAAACATCGGCGGAGCATCGGCTCTGACCTGGTTGATAGGCTGTGTTTCGGTAAGTTTTGGCCAGCGGCTGAAGGCTGCTTCCGCTGCAGCTGAGGTGAAGGGCAGAAAATCATAGGGACCGGACAGTCCCGCCACAGCTCTGATGTTAGCGAAATTAACCCCTGCATTGCGCAGGAAGCGACGATCGAGCCCAAGCATGACGGCGTTGTAGGCGCCCGCAGAATGACCAACTATGGCGATGCGTCGGGCATCACCGCCATAGGGACCTATGTTGTCGCGGATCCAGCGCAGGGCCAGTGCGTTATCCTCGACGAAGACCGGAAACAAGACCTCCGGCACCAGACGATAATCAACAACAACCGTGACATACCCCCGCGATGCCAGTGCGCGCCCCACAAAAGCATATTCCCGCCGGGAGCCATTGTTCCAGGAGCCGCCGTAGATGAACATCACCACCGGCGCGGGGCGCAGACCGGCAATGGGCGCGTAGATATCAAGCGTCTGGCGGGGATGCGTGCCGAAGGCGATGCCATCCGCGACGCTTTCACTGCCACCATCGCGCCCGGCCACGACATTCAGCGCGCCGACCGGCGAGCAGGCGGCAGCCAGTGAGGCTATGCCACCGGCAATCACGGTGCGACGGGTAGTCAGGTCAAGTGAGGCCACACATGTCTCCGCCGTGGATTGGTCAGCGGCAGTGCCGCACTCAAGTCATAACACCCGAGAAACGCATAGGGATGCATGCTGGCGATATAAATTTACTGCAAGACACCTACATCCAACACATGACGCGGCCATCGCCTCGGCGCGACGAGCACGGCGTCGCAACGGAATGTGTAGCTGTCGTCCAGCTGTCGTTCGGCACGAAAAGCACTCATCGCCAGACCAATGTTACGCAGCTTGGCGGGCGTGATCGCAGCGGCAGCGCTTTCAAGCGAAGCCCGCGCCTTCACCTCGACCGCAACGATGGTCCTGCCACGCCGAACGATGATGTCAATCTCGCCCATGGGAGCGAGATAGCGCCGCGCCATCGGCCAGTAACCCTTGAGAACGAGCAGGACCAGCGCCAGACGTTCGGCATCGGCTCCCGCCAGATTGGCGAGGCTGCGGCGGCGGTCTTCACCCTTTCGTCTGGCCATCACCTTTTCCTTGCAAAAGCAAAGCCCGCGCATAGACCTCGCGGCGAGGCAGGCCGAGTTCGGCTGCGGCGACAGCGGCGGCGTCCTTGACCGACATGTCTGCCATCAAGGCCCGCAGGCGCGTGTCGACATCACCCTCGCTGGCGGTCTCCGCTTTCCCCGGCGGGGCAACGACCAGCACGAATTCACCGCGTGGTGCCTGTTGCTTGAAATGCGCGGCGATGATGCTGATCGGTCCGCGCACCACGGATTCATAGAGCTTGGTCAGTTCCCGCCCTGCTGCGGCAGACCTGTCGCCGAGGATGGCCTCAAGGTCAGCCAGTGTTTCAGGCACGCGGTGAGGGGCTTCGTAGAACACCAGCGCGCCGGGAACCGTCGAAAGCTCCCGCAACCGCCGCTTCCGGTCACCTGATTTCGGTGGCAGGAACCCCTCGAAGAAAAACCGGTCCACCTGCAATCCCGCCACCACCAGCGCCGACAGCAGGGCGGAAGCGCCGGGCAGCGGATGCACTGCGATACCCTCGCCTGCCGCACGCATCACCAGGCTGGCACCAGGATCGGACAGCAAGGGAGTGCCGGCATCGCTGATCAGCGCGTATGCTGCGCCGTGCCGCAATTCCTTCAGCACGGCCTCGATCTGGTGTTCGCTGGCATGGGCATCAAAGCGCCGAATGCGTGTGCGTATGCCGTAGTGCTCGGTGAGATGGCGCGCTACCCGCGTGTCCTCAGCCAGAACGGTATCGGCAGCAGCCAGCGTCGAAAGTGCCCGCAGCGTGATATCCCCAAGATTGCCGATGGGTGTGGCGACCACGTGCAGACCTGGGGTCAGGACGCGGGCGGGCACCACCATGCCATTGAAGGTCCAGTTCTTTTTAGCCGGACTCGCATCGGAAGCATCGCTCATATCCGGTTCATAGACCGCCCGGTATGCGAGTTGCCACCATTAACCCTAAAAATCTTTGGTTTCTTGTTTTAACCCGGATCAATTAATCTCTGTTAACAATTGGCATGCCAAGGGTATGACGTGACTCAGCCCGCTCTTCAGGTGAAGCAACTCATGACGCTCTCCTCACCCTCCCTTCCCCTCAACCGCCGCAAGCTGCTGGCCTTCTCCGGCAGCGCCAGCGTGGCAATGCTCGCAGCGGCCTGTGTCGGTGGTTCGGGCCTTGATCCATTGCCCGGCGGCCAGCAGCCTGCGCCGCAAGCTGGTGCACCTGCTTCTGGCAATGTTATTGGCAGCGGCCCCGTTCGTATCGCGCTTGTGCTGCCACTCTCGGCGGCTGGGGGTATTGGTGCCGCAGCGGGTGCTATTCGCAATGCCGCAGAACTGGCCATGGGCGAGTTCGATAACCCCGAGATTACCGTGCTGATCAAAGATGACAGAGGCGATGCCAATGCCGCTCGGGAAGCTGTGCAGCAGGCCCTTGCGGAAGGCGCAGAATTGATCCTCGGCCCCCTCACCGCGCAATCTGTGCAGCAATCTTCGCCGCTGGTGAAGGCTGCGGGACGTCCGATGATTGCGTTTTCCAGCGATACCAGCGTTGCGCAACCCGGGATATATTTGTTGAGTTTCACGCCTCAGACAGATGTTGCGCGTATTCTGAGCTTTGCCGCGAGCCGCAACAAGAAATCCTGTGCAGCGCTGCTGCCGGAGGGAGCCTTCGGCAATGTCATCGCGGCAGAGTTCCAGCAGCAGGTGGCTGCACTGGGCCTTACTCAGGGGCCAGTGCAGCGCTATGCACCGGGCAAGGCAGGCGAAGCTGCCAAAGCGCTTGCCGCACAGCTTACCGGTGTCGATGCGCTGCTGGTCACGGATCTCACGGCTGAGATGGCCCGCACGGCAGATGCAATTGCCGCAGCGGGCATCCGCAACGTACAATTGCTGGGCACCGGCGTTTGGAACGACGCGAGTGTACTGCAGAAGCCCGCCGTTCAGGGCGGCTGGTTTGCCGCGCCCGATGCTGTTGGCTTCAATTCCTTCGCGGAACGCTATCGCAAGCGGTTCAATTCCAGCCCGACCCGGCTGGCGACCGCGGGCTATGATGCGGTGGCGCTGGCGGCGGCACTGGTGCGCACGCAAGGTGCCACACGTTTTTCGGCCCAGACTCTCGCTAATCCATCCGGATTCGCAGGTCAGGACGGCGTCTTTCGCTTCCGAATCGACGGCACCAACGAGCGCTCGCTTGCGGTTTTGCAGGTCACGAACCGTGCAGCCCAGGTTCTCAGCCCGGCACCACGCGGATTTGGCGGGCAGGCGTAAGCTATTCTTCCTCCTCCCCATGTGGAGCCGTTGCACGCATATTATGCGTCTTTCGAGGCTCGCGAACGCTCGCACCTCAAGATTGTCTGTTGAGAGAAGGCAACCAATAAACACGCACATTGCACATTCATCCATTTGCGTATAAAGATATCTTTATATGCAGAAGGAGCGCACCATGCTTGCCGGGAACCTTCGTGGCGGGAAGATCAGTTTCAAGCGGACACTGGCCGCACTGGAAGCACTCGGCGAGCCTACGCGCTTGCGCCTTGCCGCCTTGCTGAATGAGGCAGAACTGACGGTGACGGAGCTGACCACAATTCTCGGCCAATCACAGCCGCGTGTGTCGCGCCATCTTAAGTTGCTCGTTGATGCCGGCCTTGTCGAACGCCATCGTGAGGGCGCATGGGCATTTTTCCGTTTGCAGGAGGCTGATCCGGTCAGGCTGGTGCGCGATGCACTTGCTTCCATAGAAGCTTCGGATGCCACACTGGTCGCCGACCGTATTCGCCTTGCAGAGGTCCGCGCCGAGCGTGCGCGTGCAGCAGACGGTTATTTCGCACGCCATGCCAGCGACTGGGACCAGTTGCGAGCTCTGCATGTGGCTGAATCCGAGGTCGAGCAGGCGCTGTTGAAAGCCATCGGTGCCGGACCCTTTCGCGCCGTTCTGGATCTGGGCACCGGGACCGGGCGCATGTTGTCGTTGCTGGCCGGGCGTGCCGAGCGTGCGGTCGGCGTCGATTCCAGTGCCGCGATGCTCTCGGTCGCCCGCTCCAACATCGAGCGCGCGGGTCTCAAGAATGCGCAGGTCCGCCATGGCGATATTTATGCCTTGCCCGTCGAGCGCGATGGCTACGATATTGTCGTGATCCATCAGGTATTGCATTACCTTGACGATCCGGCCCGCGCGATCCGCGAAGCTTGCCGTGCACTCAAGACCGGCGGCAGATTATTCGTGGTGGATTTTGCCCCGCATGATGTCGAATTTCTCCGCACGGATCACGCGCATCGCCGACTGGGTTTTGCCCCTCAGGAAATCTGTGATGCGCTGACGGAATCCGGTCTGGTCGATACCTCCAGCAGCAATGTCGGCACTGACACCTCCACCAAGCTCACCGTGACGATCTGGCAGGCCCGCGATGCGCGGCTGCAGGATGACACCAACCGCATTGCCGTTCCTTCGTTCGCAGAGGTTGCGTAACCATGGTCCTCACACCGTTCCGCAAGAGCCGTGGCGCATCGACCCGCGCCAAGATGAAAGTCTCGTTCGAGTTCTTCCCACCGAAGAATGAGGAGATGGAGAAGGCGCTGTGGGAGAGCGTGCATCGCCTCGCGCCGCTGGGACCGTCCTTCGTCTCCGTCACCTATGGTGCAGGCGGCACCACCCGCGAGCGTACACATAATACTGTGGAGAAGATCGTGCAGGACACCGCGCTGAGGCCCGCAGCGCATCTGACCTGTGTCGCAGCTACGCGCGAGGAAATCGACGAAGTGATCCGCGATTACTGGAAAGCGGGCGTGCGCCATATCGTGGCCCTGCGCGGCGATCCGCAGACAGGCGCGGGCACGGCCTATCAGCCGCATCCCGGGGGTTACACCGACACACCCGATCTGATCCGGGGCATCAAGGCGATTGGCGATTTCGAGGTTTCGGTTTCAGCCTATCCCGAGAAGCACCCGGAAAGCCCATCGCTGGATGCCGATATCGAACTCCTGAAGCGCAAGGTGGATGCGGGTGCAACACGTGCTATCACGCAGTTCTTCTTCGAGAACGACTTCTATTTCCGCTATCTCGACAAGGCGCATGCGGCAGGCATCGATATTCCGATCCTGCCCGGCATCATCCCTGTGCTGAACTTCAAACAGGCCGCCAATTTTGCCACGCGCTGCGGCACCCATGTACCGCAATGGTTGGCCGACCGCTTCGAGGGGCTGGATGATGACGCCGCCACCCGCAAGCTCATCGCCGCCGCCATCGCCGCCGAGCAAGTGACAGACCTGATCGACCGGGGCGTGACGGACCTGCATTTCTACACCATGAACCGGGCTGATCTCGTTTACGCGATCTGCCATCTCGCAGGCGTCAAGGGCGAGCAGCCTGCGAAGGCCGTGGCTGCTTGAATTTTTCCCTTCTCCCGCACGCGGGAGAAGGAAGGAGTAAAGTGAAATGTCGAAGACCAGCCACGCCAATGGCCCCGAAGTCCGTGCCGCATTAGTCGCCGCCGCGCGCGAGCGCATTCTCGTGCTTGACGGCGCGATGGGCACCGAAATCCAGGACCGCAAATTCTCGGAAGCCGATTTCCGGGGTGAGCGTTTTCAGGGCTGGAAGCATGACCTCAAGGGCAACAACGACCTGCTGATCCTGACGCAACCCGACGCGATCCGCGAAATCCATCTCGATTATTTCCTGGCGGGTGCGGATATCGTGGAGACCAACACCTTCTCCTCCACGACCATTGCCCAGGCCGATTACCATATGGAATCGCTGGCCTACGAGCTGAATCTCGAAGGCGCACGTCTGGCGCGCGAGGCTGCTGTGGAGGCGCAGAAGCGCGACGGCCGTCGCCGCTTCGTGGCAGGCGCCATCGGGCCGACCAACCGCACGCTGTCGATCTCGCCCGATGTCAACAATCCGGGCTATCGTGCCGTGACGTTCGACGAGGTGCGCATCTCCTACAACGAGCAGGCGCGGGGCCTGATCAATGGCGGCGCAGAACTGATCCTGATCGAAACGATCTTCGATACTCTCAACGCCAAGGCCGCCATCGTGGCAGTTCTGGAAGCCTTCGAGAGCGAGGGCGTCGATCTGCCCATGATGATCTCGGGTACGATCACCGATCTTTCGGGACGCACATTGTCGGGACAGACGCCGAGTGCCTTCTGGCATTCGATTCGCCACGCAAACCCCTTCACCATCGGCCTCAATTGCGCGCTGGGCGCAAAAGAAATGCGGGCTCACCTAGCAGAGCTTTCACGTGCGGCCGATACCTTCGTCTGTGCCTATCCGAATGCGGGACTGCCCAACGAATTCGGCATGTATGACGAGAGCCCGGAATACATGGCTTCGCTGATCGCGGACTTTGCCGACAGCGGCCTTGTCAACATCGTCGGCGGCTGCTGCGGCTCGACGCCCGCGCACATCCGGGCCATCGCAGAGGCGATGAAGGGCAAGACACCGCGTCCGATCCCTGAAGTACCACAGCTGATGAAGCTCTCTGGCCTCGAACCCTTCACGCTGAGCGAGAACATCCGCTTCGTGAACGTGGGCGAGCGCACCAATGTCACGGGCTCGGCCAAGTTCCGCAAGCTGATCAAGGATGACAAATACGACGAGGCGCTCGCGGTAGCACGTGATCAGGTGCAGAACGGCGCACAGGTCATCGACATCAACATGGATGAAGGCCTGCTCGATGCCGAGAAGGCGATGACGACCTTCCTCAACCTCATCGCTGCTGAACCCGATATTGCGCGCGTGCCAGTGATGGTCGATTCATCCAAGTTCCACGTGATCGTGGCTGGCTTGAAATGCGTGCAGGGCAAGGCCATCGTCAACTCGATCTCCATGAAGGAGGGCGAGGAGAAGTTCATCGCCGATGCGAAAATCGTGCGGCGCTACGGCGCGGCGGTTGTGGTGATGGCGTTCGATGAAAAGGGCCAGGCCGACACGTTCCAGCGCAAATCGGAAATTTGCGCCCGTGCCTACAAGGTGCTGACCGAGCAGGTCGGGTTCCCGCCGGAAGACATCATCTTCGATCCGAATGTGTTCGCGGTCGCCACAGGAATCGAAGAGCATAATAACTACGGCGTCGATTTCATCGATGCCGTGAAATACATCAAGGCTAACCTGCCACATGCCCATATCTCGGGCGGCATCTCGAACCTGTCATTCTCGTTCCGCGGCAACGAGCCGGTGCGCGAGGCCATGCATTCCGTGTTCCTCTACCATGCCATCGCGCTGGGCATGGACATGGGCATCGTCAACGCGGGCCAGCTCGCGGTTTATGAAAACCTTGATCCCGAATTGCGCGAGCTCTGCGAGGACGTGGTGCTTAACCGCCGGGACGATTCCACCGAGCGGCTGCTGGATGCCGCGCCGCGGTTTGCGTCCCATGGCAAACAAGGCGAAGCCAGGAACGACAATATCGAATGGCGCTCCTGGCCGGTAGAAAAGCGGCTTGAGCATGCGCTCGTCAACGGCATCACGGACTATATCATTGCGGATACAGAAGAAGCGCGTCTTGGCGTCGCCCGCCCGCTGCATGTGATCGAAGGCCCTCTGATGTCGGGCATGAACGTGGTGGGTGACCTGTTTGGCGCGGGCAAGATGTTCCTGCCGCAGGTCGTGAAATCCGCACGCGTGATGAAGCAGTCCGTGGCGCATCTGGAGCCCTTCATGGCGAAGGAGCGCGAGGAAACCGGGCTGGCCGACAAGCCTGCGGCGGGCAAGATCCTGATGGCGACGGTGAAGGGCGATGTGCATGACATCGGCAAGAACATCGTCGGCGTCGTGCTCCAGTGCAACAATTATGAGGTCATCGATCTGGGCGTCATGGTGTCTGCCGCGCGCATTCTGGACGAGGCGAAAAAGCACAATGTCGATATCATCGGCCTCTCCGGCCTGATCACGCCCTCGCTGGACGAGATGGTGCATGTGGCGGCGGAGATGGAGCGCGAAGGATTCACGATCCCATTGCTCATTGGCGGTGCGACGACCTCGCGCGTGCATACAGCGGTGAAAATCAACCCTGGCTATGTCAGGGGCCAGACGGTCTATGTAACCGACGCATCACGCGCCGTCGGCGTAGTGTCCTCTTTGCTGAACGAGGACAACCGGGGAGCGTATATCGAAACGTTGCGGGCGGAATATGTGAAGGTAGCGGATGCCCATGCCCGCGCCGAGCGCGACAAGCAGCGTCTGCCGCTGGCAAAGGCGCGCACCAATCCGTTCAAGATCGACTGGAGCGATTACGCCGTCGCCAAGCCGAGCTTCACCGGCACGCGCACGATTTCCACACAATCGCTGGAAGAACTCGTACCCTATATCGACTGGACACCCTTCTTCCAGACCTGGGAACTGAAGGGCCGCTTCCCGCAAATCCTGGAAGACGAGAAGCAGGGCGAAGCAGCGCGTGCGCTCTACGAGGACGCGAAAGCCATGCTGAAGCGCATCGTCGATGAGCGCTGGTTCCAGGCCAAGGCCGTCATCGGCTTCTGGCCGGCGAACACGGTGGGGGATGACATCCATCTGTTCAAGGGCGAAAGCCGACAGGAGCAGCTCGCGGTGTTCCACACGCTCCGCCAGCAACTCTCCAAGCGCGATGGGCGTTCCAACACGGCGATGAGCGATTTCGTGGCGCCGAAAGAGTCGGGTGTCGCGGACTATATCGGCGGCTTTGTGGTGACGGCGGGCATTGGCGAGGAAGACGTTGCAAAGCGCTTCGCTGGCAAGAACGACGATTATTCCTCGATCATGGCGAAGGCGCTGGCGGACCGGCTGGCGGAAGCCTTTGCCGAATTCATGCACATGAAGGTGCGGCGCGAATACTGGGGCTATGCCAGCGATGAGACGATCTCGCCAGAAGTGCTGATCATGGAAGAATATCGCGGCATTCGCCCGGCAGCTGGCTATCCCGCACAGCCGGATCACACGGAGAAAGCCACATTGTGGAAGCTGCTGGAGGCCGACAAGAAGATCGGCGTGACATTGACCGAGAGCTTTGCCATGTGGCCGGGGTCGTCCGTCTCCGGCCTTTATATCGGCCACCCTGACGCGCATTATTTCGGTGTCGCCAAGGTGGAGCGCGATCAGGTAGAGGATTACGCCTTCCGCAAGGGCATGGACGTCGTGCAGGTTGAGCGCTGGCTGGCACCTATACTGAACTACGAGCCTGCGGAGTACCAGGTGCTGGCGGCCGAGTGAGGCGGGGAAAATTGGACCCATCAAACCCGTTCTTGCCGTTGAAATAGTGGATAGCCGACGCGGGTTGAGCCGAAACTGGTATCTGGTCCACTGCAGAACCCATACTGAACCAAGTCCTAAATTCAGCCCCCGAACTTCTCGGATCGCATCCATACTCCGTGAACACCTTTGTGAGACTATCCTGCGGTGTGGGCTATATCTCAAAGGAGTTGGACATGTTGTCTCACGGCAGAATTCTGAGGCGCTTCATCGGCGACCAGAAGGGTAACGTTTCATTGATGTTTGCCATTTCACTCATTCCCATGGTGACAGCGGCGGGCGCAGCCATTGACTATTCACGTGCCTCCAATGCACGGGCGAAGTTGCAGTCCGGGCTGGACGCAGGAGCCATAGCTGCGGCAAAAGACTACACGATCTTATCGAGCACCGCGATCCAAGCGCGTGTCGAGAGCTTCATGCCCTCATTGCCAGCTTCGGACTTCACGGTCCAGCCTAGTGTGTCGGTTATCACGACTGACCCCAACATCGTATCAGTGATCGCCAGCGCTTGCGTAAAACCGCTGTTCAACAGCTTTGCTGTCGGCGTGAGCCTTTGTGTCGAGACGCGATCGGACGTGATGCGGCCGACCGAAAACTATCTCGAGATCGCGCTCGTCCTCGACAACTCCGGTTCGATGAGCGGAACTAAGATTGACGGTGCAAAAACTGCAGCGAAGAACTTCACAGACACCGTATTCGCAGGCGTGACCGATCCCCAAAAGATCAAGGTCGCAGTCGTGCCATTCACGCTTACAGTCAATGCGGGCGCGGGCATGAACACGGCGACCGACCCCAATCTGGACCGTTTCGGCCAATCGTCGATCCACTGGGAAAACCTGTTGCCCACTAGCGCTTCGCCACCCGTCGGCGTGACCTCGCGCTTCAGCCTTTATCAGCAACTTGGCGAGACCTGGAATGGCTGCTTCGAGATGCGCCCTGGTGCCTGGGGACTAAACGACGCTGCGCCTAGCCCGGGTGTTGGCGACAGCCTGTTTGTGCCGATGTTTGCACCTGACGAGCCAGGCCCGCGAGGCGTAACCTGGGTGCGCGAAAACCTTCTCAACCAGCAGCTCAACGGCGCGAATGACGATGTGAGCAACAGCTATTTGAACGACGACGGTAGCGAGACAATTACCTACAATACAACAACAGGTGCAGAAACCAGCTCGACTCGTGCGGCTTGCACGGCTCCCATTGGCGCCAACTTTGCCCTGCCATTCAGCTCACCAACAACCGACTGGCAGAAAAAGAACTGGCTGAACCGCTCCAGCGCGAACATCTGCAAGTACAATCTGGTCGGCACGTCCGGCGGTGCCAGTGGCCGCAAGAGCATCGCGAACACTGGCGGATTCACCAACGGCGCAGGTCGTGGTCCAAACTTCATGTGCAATGCCCGTCCACTGCAGCGGCTGACGGCCACAAAGAGCAATGCTGTAGCCAACATCAACGCGATGACGGCCGACGGCAACACGAATATTCTCGAAGGCCTGATGTGGGGCTGGCGAACACTATCACCGAACGCCCCCTTCGGCGACGGGCGCGCCTATAACTGGAACTCCCAAACGGCAATTGGGCCAGGTAGCCAGATCAACAACCGGAAGTTCATCATCGTCATGACGGATGGTGACAACTATTGGGCTAACAAAGACAATACCAATCGCTCAATCTACTCGCCCTTCGGGTATTATCGCAACAATCGCCTGCAAGCTAACGTCAACAGCGCCTGGGACGCGCAGCAGGCCATGAACACCAAGACGCGCACGGCCTGCGACAACATCAAGGCGCTGCGTGACAAGGACAACAATGAAGCCGTGAAGATCATCACCATTGGCTTCAACACGCCCGGCCAGGAGATTTCCGCCATCGGACTGTCGCTGCTGCAAGACTGCGCCTCCATGGATGGCGGAAGGCGAATGTTCTATACCGCTACCAATGCCACCGAGTTAAACGAGGTTTTCTCCCTTATCGCCAAGAACATCGGCAAGCTGCAGATCACCCGTTGAGATCAGTACAAACTATGTCTCGCCCCTCCGTGATCTGATCAGGTCGCGGAGGGTTTCGATTGTCGAGCGATCGGCAATGCCGTCCACTCGTTCTGGCCGGAAGTGGCGCTGGAAAGCGATCACCGTGAATTCGGTCAACTCGTCAAACACACTGGTTACCGGCAGATCGTAACCATACAGCGCCAGCATCGCCTGCAGAGCCTCGATGGGCTTGCCCTCTTCGCCACGCTGGAAAAAACGTCCGCTTGCTATGGGGTGCGGCTTGACCCAATGCCCTGCGCCCACCGCCGCCAGTCTGTCCCACGGGAAAAGCTCGCCGGGATCACGCTTGCGCTTGGGGGCCATATCGGAATGCGCGATGACACGATCCGCACGGATATTCCAGCGGGTGACGATGTCCCGGCACAACGCCGCTACGGCCGCAATCTGCGCCTCTGGAAACGCTGTGTAGCCTTGATCGTGTCCGGGATTGACGATCTCGATGCCGATGGAGGCCGAGTTCATATCGCGCTCACCTTGCCAGCAGCCTGCGCCCGCGTGCCACGCACGGCGAGCTTCTGGCACGAGCTGCCAGACCCGACCATCCTCGAAGATGAAATAATGAGAGGAAACCTGCGCCAGCGGATTGCAGAGCTGGTGCAGCGCGGCGGGACCATCCACCATGCCGGTGTAATGGAGCACGAGGCTGTCCGGTCGCTTGCCATCATTGCGCTCGCCATGATTGGGCGACGGATGGAGCTTGGCGACGCAGGCGCTGTCGGGTTTCGGCATTGTCATTGGCGGAACTCAAACAAAGAAGGCGACGCATGATGGCGCCGCCCTGTTCATTTCCGATTTGCGGGCCGCAGGCAACTGCGACCTGCAGTTCAGCCTCCCTGACGACGGCGCGGATCGGTCGCGTTACCGACAAGGCCGCCGACTGCCGCGCCCGCCGCAGCACCGACGCCGACACCAAGCCATGTGCCTGTCAGAGCTCCGCCTGCAACACCACCTACAGCGCCGCCAATGGCCGCGCCAGAAATCGTCCGTTCTGTTCCAGAGCAGGCGGTGGCGCCGCCCGCGAGGGCGACGACAGCCCCAACCATAAGAAGTTTACGCATCACTCGAACTCCACTGATGGCTCCCCAGCCATTCGGACAGTTTCGATGCAATTTGTTAAAATCTGATCAACCCTGCGAGAATGAAGCCGTGAGGGCCAAAAGCAAACGCCGCCCCGTACCAAAGGGCGGCGTCATTGTGACTGACTTGAATACGCGATCAGCGGCGCGAGCAGAACGGTTCGCCGTAGGAATTGTAACGGAGATAAGGTGCATAGCCCGGGCAAACAGCCTCCGGCGGGGCCGTGGCTGCACCAACGATGGCACCACCGGCAGCGCCAATCACGCCACCGACTACAGCACCGCCAATGCGGCCTGTCGCGAGGCCGCCGATGGCAGCACCGGCGGCTCCGCCGATCAGCGCACCACCAGCCGCCCGCTCGCCCGGCGTATTGCACGCAGCAAGGCTGCCAAGGGTGAGAACCATGGCGGTTATTGCGAGAAATTTCTTCATTCTGACTCCTCCTATCGAGAGACAACGGATCAAATATACAGGCACGTGAATGCGAGGTGAAAGGCAAGACAATGCCCACGTCGCAAATCTCCGCACCTGGCCTTTGCGGGCTTCTGCGACGAATTCGACCAATCAGCAACTTTCATTGGTCTTGCGGGCGGTTTGCTGATGAACCCGGCTGAGATCAGGAACCACAATCCATGTCCCGGGAAACCATAGGTCTTCTCCTCGGCTTTCTCGGGGTTGTCATCTTCGGAGCTACTCTGCCCGCGACCCGTGCTGCAGTGGCCGATCTTTCGCCATGGTTTGTCACGACAGGACGCGCTGCTGTAGCTGGCGTGCTGGCAATTATCGTGCTTGCCGTGATGCGGCGCTCCCCGCCAACGCGCGAACTCTGGCGCGATCTTGCCATTGCGTCGTTCTGCATTGTCATAGGGTTTCCGGGCCTGATTGGTCTGGCGATGCAAACCGTACCGGCCAGCCATGGCGGCGTGGTGCTGGGTATCCTGCCACTGGCAACTGCACTATTCGGTGCAATCTTCGGCGGTGAAAGGCCCTCTGCGGCTTTCTGGTTCTGGAGCGTGGTCGGCGCGCTGCTGGTCATTGTTTTTGCAATCCGCGATGCCGACATGACGCTGACGCTGGGCGATATCTATCTTTTCCTGTCGGTATTCGCAGCGGCGCTTGGCTATGTGTTCTCCGCACGCCTCTCACGCCACATGCCGGGCTGGGAAGTCGTCAGCTGGGCTGTCGTTGTGGCATTGCCGCTGACGATTCCCATGGCGCTCTGGCTGCAGCCAGCGGATTTTGCTGCCGTGCGCACCAGCGCCTGGATCGGCTTTGGCTATGCTGCCGTTTTCAGCATGTATCTCGGCTTTTTCCCGTGGAATGCAGGACTGGCGATGGGCGGCGTTGCTCGCGTTAGTCAGGTGCAACTGCTCCAGACCTTTGTGACACTGGCGGTATCTGCCACACTGCTGGGCGAGCGGATTGACATGGCAACGGTCGGCTTCGCTGTTGCCGTGGTACTGGTGGTGCTTCTGGGGCGGAGAGCGCCCATCAAAAAGGTCTAGCCGTAGCGCCTCTGCAAAAGCTCGAACGTCAACCTCGCTGCCTGCGGTTCACCGCCTTCCGGCCTGCCCGGTTTGGCTGTTGGAACCCAGCCGTAGATATCGAAATGTGCGTGCGGAATGCCCGATGCCACAAAGCGCCTGAGGAACAACGCCGCCGTGACGGATCCAGCCATGCCACCTGCCCCTGTGCTGGAAAGGTCCGCGATCTTGGAATCCAGCATGCGATCATAGGCTGGCCAGAGCGGCAGCCGCCAGACCGGATCATTCACCGCTGCTCCTGCCGCGGCGATGTCAGCCGCCAGTTTCTCGTCATCGGTATAGAACGGTGGCAAATCAGGCCCGAGCGCCACACGGGCAGCACCCGTCAGTGTGGCATAATCGATCAGCAGATCGGGCTTTTCTTCGGACGCCAGTGTCAGCGCGTCGGCCAGAATCAGCCTCCCCTCCGCATCGGTATTGCCAATCTCGACCGTCAGCGCCTTGCGGCTCTTGATGACATCGCTGGCGCGGAAGGCATTACCTGCGATGACATTCTCGACGATGGGCACGAGCAGCCGCAATCTTACCTTGAGCTTCGCCGCCATGATCATGCGCGCCGCCGTGATCGCGGTTGCGGCACCACCCATATCCTTCTTCATCAGGAACATGCCGGCACTCGGCTTGATGTCGAGCCCGCCAGTATCAAAACAGACACCCTTTCCGACGAGCGTCACTTTCGGATGTTTCGGATTGCCCCAGGTGATATCGATCAGCCTTGGTGCTTCCACCGAGGCGCGGCCAACGGCATGGATCAGCGGGAAGTTCTTTTTCAGCAACTGATCACCGATGATAGCGGTCGCCTTTGCGCCATAGGTCTTCGCGAGATCAAGTGCCGCTTTTGCCAACGCCGATGGCGTCATGTCGTTGGCAGGCGTGTTGATGAGATCGCGGCCCATGGCCACCGCATCCGCCATCAGGCTGGCGCGGTCGCGGACACCCTTGTCCGCCACCACGAGATCAGCCGGTTTGCGCCCTGCGGCCTTGTAGCGGCTAAAGCTGTAGGAACCCAGCAGCCAAGCCAGAGCGGACTGCGCGGGATCGGCGGGCGGCGTGACAAAGTGATAAGCCCCTGAGGGAAGATCCTTTGGCAATTTGCCGATGATGAAGGGATCGCCGTCCTTCTCCGACACACCGAATACCACGCCACCCAGCTTGCCGCCTTCGCCCGGCAGCAGGGCCAGAGCGCCCGGCTTGGGCTCGTAGCCCAGCGCTGCAAGATGCGCCTTTGCTTCTTTCGGCAGGGAGGCTTTCAGTCCATCGAAGCCTGCTGGCGTGACGCAGTGAACGGATATGGAGGAAGCCGCTTTGGCGAGGAGGGTCATGAAGGGGTGATTCCGGAATTGCGGGAATTTCTGGGTACACCCGAAAGTACCTCTAGCTCCAGAGACCACCGGAGAGAATCAGTGCAGCAGCGCCACCAAAGAAGGCGATGATGCGGGTTTGTGTGGTGACGGAGGTCATCACCGGCACGCCGCGCAGATAGGCCCCGCCGACGTCAAACAGCAGGATGGCACCGAGCAACCACATCAGCGCCGGAATGGCCTTGAACAGCGCGGGTGATTGCTGCCCCAGTAAAGCCAGCGCCGCACCCGCGAAAATGCCAAAAGCGATGAAGAGATAATCGAAGCGCATTGAATTCGAGTTGCACGGCTGTGGCGGCAAGGCAAGCTCAAGCGATCCCGCGCGCGAAAGCCGGGGTATGCAGCCGGGAGAAAGCACCGGGAACCCGCATCGCACGCCGACGGGCGATAGCAGGTGAGGGAAGGAGAGTTCAGCGCGTCAGGGCCATCAGGTCCCCGGTGCGATCCTCAGTGACGGGTTGTCAGGCCGCCCGGAAGGTGTCGCCGCATCTCCCTCCTGCCTCTGCAGCGGCGCTTGGAGAAGCGGCGACAGAAACGGGTATATAGGAATATAATCTTTTGTCAAGAATGGATCAGAACGCCTTTTGAAGCCCAGCCTGTTTCAATATTTCATTTGCTGTATGGCGGCTTTTTGAACGCGGCACTGAGATCACCTTGCCAGTCGCCGGATTGCGCCATTTTTCATGCGAGCCCTTGCCGCCTATGACTTTTTCCCAACCCGCAGCGTGCAATATTCGCACAAGGTCCGGATAGAAATCCTTCGGCACTCAGGCAACCGCCAGAACCAGATCACGCCGTGTTTCGACGCTGATCCGGTGAGGCCCGGGAATATCGGGGCAATTTTCAGCCAAAAGCTCCGGTGCCAGACTGTTCACGAGATCAACAAACTCATCGAACGTATCCGCCTCGACAACCAGTCCGGGGACATCACTTTCAGAATAGAACACAGACGCTTCGGCATCCCAGCGAGCGACGACATGAAAATCTGAACTGAGAGGTTTGGTGGCCTTCATGATGTTCAAGATAAGCCGACCTGGCCGTTTTGCCAATCCTGACATTCTAGAGTTTTATGGGCCATCCCCCAAACTCCCTCGTGTCGAGGCGCGAGCGGAGCGAGCCTCGAGACACGCACTTCGCCTGTCCAATACATCCCGGCTGCTTAGAGGATCGGTCTATCTATTGTGCGTGTCTCGAGGCTCGCCAAGGGGCGAGCGCCTCGACGTGAGGAGGTGGGAGTTTCTCACCCCTCGCTCTTCTTCACCGCACCCAGCGCCGCCTGCGCCGCTGCCAGCCGTGCAATCGGCACGCGGTACGGCGAGCACGAAACGTAATCCAGTCCCACCGTCTCGCAGAACATGATCGATGCCGGATCACCGCCGTGTTCGCCGCAGATGCCGAGCTTGATGTCGGCGCGTGTCTTGCGGCCGCGCTCCACCGCCAGCTTGACGAGTTCGCCCACGCCTTCCTGATCCAGCGTCACGAACGGATCGTGTGCGAGAATGCCGCGAGCCTTGTAAAAGCCGAGGAAATTCGCGGCATCGTCTCGGCTGATGCCCAGTGTGGTTTGCGTGAGGTCGTTGGTGCCGAAGGAGAAAAACTCGGCCGACTTGGCAATCTCGCCCGCGACAATCGCCGCGCGCGGCAGTTCGATCATCGTGCCGACCTGATATTCGATGCGCTGACCCGTTTCCTTCGAAACCGCTGTCGCCATAGCGTCGATGCGCTCTTTCACCAGCTCGAATTCGGCACGCGTCATCACCAGCGGAACCATGATTTCGGGCACTACCAATTCTCCCGTCTTCATGCCGGCGCCGATGGCGGCCTCGAAAATGGCGCGGGCCTGCATCTCGGCGATTTCAGGATAGGCCACCGCAAGACGACAGCCGCGAAAGCCCAGCATCGGGTTGAATTCGTGCAATTCGGCGTTGCGCTGGCGCAGCTTCTCGACCGAGATGCCCAGGACCTTGGCCACATCCACGATCTCCTGCTCGCTGTGCGGCAGAAACTCGTGCAGGGGAGGATCGAGCAGGCGGATCGTCACGGGCAGACCGGACATGATCTCGAAGAGGTCCGTGAAATCCTTCTTCTGCATCGGCAGCAGCTTGGCCAATGCCTCACGGCGGCCTTTCTCGTCATCGGCGCAGATCATCTGGCGCATGGCGATGATGCGCTCCTCGTCGAAAAACATATGCTCAGTGCGGCAAAGGCCGATGCCTTCTGCGCCGAACTTGCGGGCATTGCGCGCGTCCAGCGGCGTTTCGGCATTCGTTCGCACCTTCATGCGGCGCACCTTGTCGGCCCAACCCATCAGGGTGGAAAACTCGGCAGACAACTCCGGCTCCAGCATCTTGACGAAGCCTTTCAAAACCTCGCCGGTGGAACCATCGATGGTGATCATATCGCCTTCGGTCAGCGTGCTGCCACCGACGATCAGGGTCCTTTTGGCATAATCCACACGGATAGAACCAGCGCCTGAAACGCAGGGCTTGCCCATGCCGCGCGCCACGACCGCCGCATGCGAGGTCATGCCGCCGCGCGTGGTGAGGATGCCTTCTGCCGCATGCATGCCATGAATGTCCTCTGGTGAGGTCTCGACACGGCAGAGAATGACCTTGCGCCCAGCCTTCTTGGCTTCCTCGGCGGAAGCGGAATCAAACACGATCGCACCCGAAGCAGCACCCGGTGATGCGGGCAAGCCGCTCGCTATGCGATTGCGCTCTGCCTTGGGATCGATGGTGGGATGCAGCAGTTGATCCAGCGCCAGCGGCTCGATCCGCAGGATGGCTTCCTCCTGCGTGATCAGCTTTTCGGACGCCAGATCCACGGCGATCTTGAGCGAGGCTTTGGCCGTGCGCTTGCCGTTGCGCGTCTGCAGCATCCACAGCTTGCCGCGCTCCACCGTGAATTCCATGTCCTGCATGTCGCGGTAATGCTTCTCGAGGATGCCGTAGATGCGAACGAGCTCGTAATACGCTTCTGGCATGGCGGCTTCCATGGAGGCCTTGTTCGACCCTGCCTTGATGCGCGCCACCTCGGTAATGTCTTGCGGCGTGCGGATACCCGCCACCACGTCCTCGCCCTGCGCGTTGATTAGGAACTCGCCGTACAGCGCCTTCTCGCCGGTCGAGGGATTGCGCGTGAAGGCCACGCCTGTCGCCGAGGTATCTCCCATATTGCCGAACACCATGGCCTGCACATTGACCGCCGTACCCCAGGATGCCGGGATGTCATGCATGTCGCGATACTTGATAGCGCGCGCATTCATCCACGAGCCGAATACGGCACCGACGGCACCCCAGAGCTGTTCGGCGGGGTCTTGCGGGAACGGCTTGCCGAGTTTTTCCTGCACCATCGTCTTGTATTGCGGGATCAGGGCCTTCCAGTCCTCGGCCTTCATATCCGTATCCAGCGTCAGGTTGCGGCGGTCCTTGTACTCTTCGAGCAGGTCCTCAAAATGGTGGTGATCGATGCCCAGTACCACGTTGGAATACATCGTGATGAAGCGGCGATAGCTATCGAAAGCGAAGCGGTCACCACCACCTGCCGCCAGCGCTTCCACCGTGATATCGTTGAGGCCAAGATTCAGTACCGTGTCCATCATGCCAGGCATCGAAGCGCGGGCACCGGAGCGGACCGAAACAAGCAGCGGATTCTTCGTATCGCCGAAAATACGGCCCGTCAGCTTGCCGACGTGGGCAAGGGCTGCATCCACATCCACCTTCAGCGACTTCGGGTAGCTCTCGCCGTTATCGTAGTAATAATTGCAGACTTCGGTGGGGATGGTGAAACCGGGAGGCACAGGCAGGCCGAGATTGGACATTTCGGCGAGGTTGGCACCCTTGCCGCCCAGCAGGTTCTTCATGCCGGACTCACCCTCGGCCTTGCCTTCACCGAAGGTATAAACCCACTTCGTCATTGCAAACCTCGTGTTCAGCGTGCCTATGCGGGTAATGGCCCGTATCAGGGATTCCCATGCGCGTCCTTCTGACTGAAAGGCGCAGATATTGCAATGCAGCAATGGGTTGGCGGGCATGAACGGGCATTGAATAGGCGGAGGGCATGCGGGTTAGGCCGTACAGGATTGCGGGCGACACCTGTCTCTCCAGCCGCTATCGTCTGCCATCCCCACACAGGAGCGCAACTGACAATGGCCATGATTCAACTGATTTACGCATCGCGGCCGTTCGGCTTCGAGGCGGCGGGGCTCAACAGCATCCTGAGCCTCGCTCGCAATTGTAATACTCGCGACGGCATCACGGGCGCACTGATCTGTCGGCAAGATCTCTATCTGCAATTGCTGGAAGGGCCGGAAGACAAGGTGGAAGCGGCCTATATCCGCATCGCACAGGATGACCGGCACCTCGATGTCAACAGGCTGCTCAGCCGCCGCATCAGGAAGCGTCTGTTTCCGGACTGGGCGATGCGTGACGACCCGGCGAAAAGCTGGATGTGGAGCGTAGCGGAAGTGGACCTCGGTGCTGTTGCGCGGGCCAGCAAGACGGATCTGCTGGCGGTATTCGAGCGGCTGGCGACGGAGCCTGCGGGTGTTGGGGCGGGATATGATGAGGGGATAGGCCGGGGGTGAGGGCGAAGGCGCAAAGACAGGCTGTCCCGCCCCCAAAGCCTGATCTTCAATTCTCCGCTTGGACACCCGAGTTGGAAAGGAAGATTTTAAGCTCTCGCACCGCCACATTTCTGCCACGCCATAGGCGCGAATTGTTCATGGGGGCGTCGATCCGTGCCGGGACGCCATTCAAACCAAATTGGCCGGTCACGGTAGTACGCCTCCACCCCTTTGATGCCAAAAGACGTTCGGCAAAAAACACATTCGGGAGGATACAATGGACAGCCGTCAACAGGCGGGCGCGGAGGCGTCTGCCAAAAACGAGGATACGACCAAAATACACCGCGCCGCACTTGACCGGCGCGGTTTTTTGACAGCAGCCGCGGGCCTCGCCGCCGTCACCGGCATGGCGGGTGACGCCTACGCCCGCAATTTCACGCCTGGTGCCGAGCCGACGCGCTATCCCGATCCCGATATCATCGCGCTCGACAAACGCTTCAACAAATACAAGCTCGGCAACACCCCGATCCAGCGGTTGCATACCGGGACGATGTGGGCGGAGGGGCCTGCATGGAACGCCGTCGGTCGATATCTCCTTTGGAGCGATATTCCCAACGACGAGAACCTGCGCTGGATCGAGGAAGACGGGCATGTCTCGCGTCGCTTCCGTTCTCCCGCAGGCAACTCCAACGGCAACACCTTCGACTATCAGGGGCGGCAGCTGGCTTGCCAGCACGGCACACGCAAGGTCGTGCGTTACGAGCACAACGGCAAGATGAGTGTGCTGGCCGAAAAATTCGACGGCAAGGAACTGAACGCGCCCAACGATATCGTGGTGCATCCCAATGATGGCTCGATCTGGTTCACTGATCCCGGTTACGGCTCGTTGATGGAATATGAAGGTAACCGCCTGCCAGCATCCTCCAGCAGCGTCAGCCCGATCCAGAAAGAGGCCGTCTACCGTATCGACGGACAATCGGGCGCGATCACGAAAGTTGCCGACCAGCCGTTCAAACCAAACGGGCTGTGCTTCAGCGCCGACTACCGCAAGATGTATATCGCCGACACCGGCATCTCGCATTACCCCGAAGCAAAAAGCCAGATCTGGGTCTATGATATCGAAGGCGCGACGCTGAAAAACCCAAAGACCTTCGTCAATATGGAGTGGAACGGCAAAACTGGCTTCTCCGATGGCATCCGCTGCGACGAGGACGGTAATATCTGGTCGTCTGCAGGCTGGGTCGGCGACGGCTATGACGGCGTGCATATCTTCGCGGCGGACGGCGTGCGCATTGGCCAGATCAAACTGCCCGAAATTTGCTCCAATGTCTGCTTTGGCGGTGCCAAACGTAACCGACTGTTCATGACCGCGAGCCAGTCGCTCTACTCGGTGTTCGTGGAAACGCGCGGCGCTCATATTACCTGAGCAAATTCGGGAGGTGGCGGATTTGAAAGCAGATGACAAACGCCGCCGCCACCGGCATGATCGACGCAATCGAAGCTGATGGCTGGGTAGTGTTGGGATTCGTGGGATGACTGATGACTCGATTGTTTCTTGGCGTTTTTCTCATTGTTTTCCTCCTTTCATGCAACACCTGGGCGCAGCAATCGCCGAGTCCGGTGGCAATCCCCGCACCAGCCTCCTCATTCGCAGACAACGCTGATTCCGTAGCTGTTATCATCGGCAACCGGACCTACCGCCAGACTGTACCGGTGGATTTTGCCCACAACGACGCTGACGCAATGCGCGATTGGCTGCTGGGTGCGATGGGCTTCCGGCCAGAGAATGTCATCGTCCTGAAGGATGCAACGCTTTCGGAATTCAACCAGACATTCGGCACGGAGCGCAATCCGCAAGCGGGCCGCCTGTGGCGCAGTGTGCGGGAGGGCCGCTCCAATGTGTTTGTCTATGTTTCGGGGCATGGCGTGCCGGACCTGGCGTCGCGCCAACCATTCCTGCTGCCTCATGATGGCAATCCGAACCAGAGTGAAAGCGGCTATCTGCTCGATACGCTTTACCGCAACCTTGAACTCGTCAAGCAGAAGACGGGCGCGGAAAGACAGGTAATCGTGATGCTGGACGCCTGCTTCACCGGTGAAACTGGCCGCAAGGGCGAAACATTGCTGGCAGTCTCTGCGCCTGGTTTCCAGCCCGCGCGACCAAAGGCCGGAGGTGGCGTGATCAAGCTTCTGGCGACAGCAGCAGCCACGCCTGCCAACTGGGACAGCGATGCCAAACTTGGTCTTTTTACCAGCCGCTTCCTGATGGGCGTTGGCGGATTGGCAGATGCCGCAGGCAATGGCGACGGCATGACCAGTTGGGAAGAATTGCGCAACTATCTCAACGATGAAGTCCGGCGTGCTGCAAGGCGTGACAGCGGGCGTGACCAGACGCCCGAGATCGACATCGCACCACTGATGCTGAAGATTTCGGCACCGGTGGCTGCCGTGGCGCGTGGAGTGCAGCGCCTGCGCGACGAGATCGCCTGGCAGGCTGCGGAAAAGAGCAATTCCCGAGAAGGTTACGAGCGCTACATCGCGCGCTGTGGTGATGCTTGCGCATTTCGGCAGGTTGCGCTGCAGAAACTTTCGGGCGAAGCCAATGCTGGGGCTACCGCTGCGGATGAAGCCAACTGGAAGCGCCTCAGTGCCGCGAGGCAATACCGCGAGTATCTCGCCGACTGCGGTCGCATCTGCGCCTATCGACAGGTGGCGCAGAACTATCTTGGCATAGCAAGCGCAGCCGTTGCAGTACCGGCAGACGATTCCGCCGAGCGCTGCGATGCACTCGCCAGTGACCCGCGTGACGCCGACAGGCCAAAAGGCGTCAAGGGGCAACCACTGGCAAAGATCGATGCCCGCGCCGCGATCGAGGCCTGCAAGCGTGCTGCTGCGGCCAATCCGGCCGAACGGCGTTTCGCCTATCAGCTTGGCCGGGCATACGACCGCGCAGATCAATACCGCGAGGCCTTCGCCGCCTACAAACAGGCGACAGACAAGGGCAGCGCATCGGCATTCAACAATTTCGGCACGCTGTATGAAAATGGCCAGGGAGCGCCGCGCTCGCTGGAAACCGCATTCAGTCTCTATCTGAAAGCTGCCACGGGCGGTGCTCCGCTGGGCATGTTCAATGCTGCGCGCATGCTCGAATTTGGCCGAGGCACGCAAAAGAACGCCGAGGAATCGTTGAAATGGTATCAGGCAGCAGCGGAGGCTGGCGACACGATGGCCATCACCAAACTGGTTCCGATCTATGTCGAAGGACGCCCGGGCATTCCCAAGAATCCGCAGAAGGGTTTTGATCTGTTCATGCAGGCCGCCCAGAAGGGTGACCCTGTGGCGCAAGTGACGATTGCGGCGCTGATCGACAATGGCTTTGCCGGATTTTTTCCGGGTCGCAACAGCGGCGACATGGTGATGCAGGCACTGAAGAACGGAGAAGCCGGTGCACTTGCGGTGATCGGGACCGAGAATTCTCCAACCAAACTGAAGCCGGACACGGTCAGGGCTTTGCAGCGTGCGGTACAAAAGGACCAGTTCTACAGCGGGCAGATCGACGGCAAATTCAACCCTCTCTTCGTGGCGGCGCTTAACAGCTTCGCCAAGATGAAGGAAAGCCAGTGAACCGATGTCTGGCGCTTTCTTTGGCTTTCGCCGCCAGTCTTTGTGCGCCTCCCGCTGGTGCTAATGATCCTGCCCCGGCCCTGATTGATCGCATAGTCGAGCAGGCTGTTTCGTCGCTGATGGATGCCGCGCCTGATCTGACGACAGTGGATGTGGTGCCGTTCCTTGGCATCAATGGTCATTCGACCTGCACTGCGGCGCTGACCGACCGCCTGCTGATCGCTCTGGACGCAGAAGCGCGCCACCCCAATCGCATCCTGCGCGAGCGACCGCTGGCAGTGCGGCGTGTGCCTGCCGCACACTTGCCAGGCAATGTTTCGACCGCCACCGCTATTGGTACATTCGATCACGACAGTACTGGTCGCGGTGGAGCCAGCCGATCGTGGCTGACCCTTGAATTCCGCCGTGACGGCGCAACGATTGCCCCAACCGGACGCGTCAGCATCCCGGCCGAAGCGTTAGGCTGCGATCCGATGTTAAGACCATTTCTTGATCACGTGGCGGCGACGGCCAGAACCGACAGCGATTCACTCACGATCACGGCTATCGCAACCCCGTTTGCCAGAGGTCAAAGGCTCGATGTCAGAATAGAGAACCGGGTGCCATTGCATCTCTATTGCTGGGTGCTGGCTGCGGATCAGAGCGCTTACGTCACACTTCCTGCCCGAGAAACGATGGGCGTTCTGCTCACACCTGGCACACGGCACTACCCCCGCCATTTCGGACTGGATGAAATTACGCTCCATGAGCCTTTCGAAAATCTGTTCATCTGCTTCGGTAGTCCCGAGCCCTTTCCCGAAGACCTCATACAGCGCTGGCGCAATGCTGCACCGAGCGCCACTGACGACGCCAGACTGCTGAAGGCTCTGGACGTTCAGGAGCTTCTTGGCCTTTTGCGTGGCTTGCCGGATGTCCGCGAGGCGACAGCACGTATTGTTCTGAAGTAACGGCGAGACTTCGGCGCTTTCCGGTCTATTGGCAGAACTTCGAGCGTCCGTCCCTGCCGCGTTGCTCGATATCGACATGGATATGGTTGGCATGGGCCGCATCAGAACCAGGCCCCAGAACTGTGGAGAAAGTGCCACAAGCTGCGGCCCGGTATGCCGCAATGAAGCGGATTGTCTCGGGGCTATCGGGCTTTTCGACGCTCAGCTTCCTGCCCCCGACCAACTCCACAGCCATCGTATCGACGGCGTTACCCTGGCCGTGACTCGATGTCTTCGCGCCAGGCTGACGGTTGCGGGGGCGGCACTCGTAGCCCGGCCCGGTGCTGACCGCGACGAGTTCCTTGCCGGTGATGCCAAGGGCGAGCGGTGCGGCTATATCGCTGGTAAACCGCGCAAAACGCTCCGCCATGGCGCAGGAGAGGGTCGGGTGATCCGGGAAGCGGATGCGGCGTTCAGGCAGGGCGACATCGGCCACTGATATGAGAACGACGGGTTCCACGATCAGGCACGTTGCGTCGGGTGGTTTGGCGGTAGGTGCCGCGCGTTCCACAGCTATGCCTGTTTTTACGAGCCGCGCGGTGCAATCCTCCGCATTGGCTCTAGCAATATCTGGCTTGGCGAGATCGGGTTCTGCCCGCACGCGCGATGATCCTGCGGCCAGCGCGAGAAGCAACAGCACGATGATCACTGTCGCAAAGACAGGGGCCGGGATACGCATAGCCGACACATCAGCCATGATCGCGGCCTTTCAATGGCCCGAGCTGCCCTATTCCGCCCTGAAAAACCCCATACGCCGCAAAGCCTGCATCAGCACATGACGGCCTGACAGGCTTTCCGGCCCCGCGACACGCCGGGCGGAATGGCTGGACCAGTTGCCTTTCACATCCATTTTCTCGCGGACATAAAACTCTGCCATCGCCGAATTATAACGCTGGATGGCCTCGTCCTGTACCGCCAGATCATAGCGCCCGTGGTGCAATACGGCCTCTTGCGGCAGGCGGGGCTTGACCGAGCCGCCGTGACCTTCGCTCGCATACCCAACACACAGACCGAAGACGACGGCGCAGTTCGGCGGCAAATTCAGCAAAGCGCCCACTTCCTCCGGCTTGTTGCGCATGCCGCCGATGTAAACGGTTGAAAGACCGAGGCTTTCCGCCGCCAATGTGGCATTCTGCGATGCCAGCGAGGCGTCGATGGCAGCACAGAGGAACATCTCGAACGTGTCATTGCCCGTGCGGGGAATGTTGACCTGTGCGGCCACACGGTCGAGACGCGCCAGATCGGCCAGGAACAGCAGGAATACCGGGCATTGCTCGATGTGCTTCTGCCCGCCGGCAAACGCGGCACAGGTCGCCTTCACGACAGGATCAGTTACCGCCACCACGCTCCAGGTCTGGAGATTGGACGAGGTTGCCGCCGATTGCGCCGCTGCGATGATGGTTGCGAGCGCGCCTTCGGGCAGCGGATCAGGCCGATAGCCGCGCACAGAGCGGTGGGCGAGCATCTGGTCGATCACCGGATTGCTCAGGGTCGGCATGGGCGCGTTATCAGCGCCGTAGCGCAGTGCAATAGCGGCAGGAATGGATGGCATGAGACTCTTCAATGAGGGACTGGCGATTGGGTCTTGGCGAAAGCCCGTTGCTGCGATAGCTCAAAGACATGAGCCTGACCACAACCTCACGGGGTGTTTACCCCATCGCACCCACGCCATTCCATGCAGATGGCAGCATCGACTGGCCGAGTCTTGAAAGACTCATGGCGCATTACCGCGCCATCGGCTCGGATGGTGTGACCGTGCTGGGAATGATGGGCGAGGCCCCAAAGCTTGAAGCCGAGGAATCGCTGGAAATTGTCAAGCGCACGGCGAAGATCATGCACGGTTTGCCGGTTGTCGTGGGTGTGTCAGCGCCGGGTTTCGCGGCCATGCGCAAGCTGGCAAGAGATTCAATGGACGCCGGTGCAGCGGGCGTGATGATCGCGCCGCCTAGCAGCCTGCGCACCGATGACCAGATCGTCGGCTACTACGCCCAGGCCGTGGAAGCGATCGGACGCGATATCCCGTTCGTGATCCAGGATTATCCGCTGCTGCTCACCGTGGTGATGACGGCGAGCGTGATCCGTCGCATTGTCCAGGACAATCCGTCCTGCGTGATGCTGAAGGCCGAGGACTGGCCGGGTCTTGAGAAGATCACGGCGCTGCGGACTTTCCAGAAAGATGGTTCGTTGCGCGAACTCTCCATCATGGTGGCGAATGGCGGGCTGTTCCTCGATTTCGAGATGGAGCGCGGGGCCGATGGCTCGAACACGGGCTATGCCTTCCCGGAAATGCTGATCGGCGTGGTCAAACTGATGCAGGCGGGCAAGCGCGATGCGGCACATGATCTGTTCGATGCGCATCTGCCGCTGTTGCGCTATGAACAGCAGCCGGGCGTGGGGCTTGCCGTGCGCAAATATGTGCTGATGAAGCGGGGAATCATTGCTTCCGAGGCGCAGCGCAAACCGGAGGCGACGCTCTCGGCCATCGCGAAGACGGAAGTGGATTATCTGCTGGCGCGGCTGGCAAAGCATGATCCGCTGGCAAAGATGTGATGTGTGAACGCTGCGCCATGCAAACCGACAGAACCAAAGCCACGCTCGATCCCGCACTTGTCGCCAAGCTCATGGAGTTCGCGGCGCAGGGGCTGGTGACGCCGGACCCGGCAGTTGCTGGCATCACAGAAGCACGGCGCATCAACGAATTGTATTTCAAGGCGATCAGTGAGCCGAAAGTGGCGGTGCAGAGCGTCATCGTGGTGCAGGCGCGCTCAGCTGATGGCTACGATGTGCCGGTGAAGGTCGCCGTGCCGCTGAACGCTGCGAAGAGCTCACCCGCGCTGCTCTATTGTCACGGCGGTGGCTATTCGTTCGGCGATATCGAGACGCATGACGTGGTGATCCGGGCCTATGCCGAGGCTTTCGGCATGCCGACTTTCGGCGTCGATTATCGCCGCACGCCGGAGCATGCCTATCCCAAGGCACTGGAGGATACGCTAGCGACCGTCGCCGCCATGCGCGGCGCAGACTGGGCCGGGCAATTCGGCCATGATCCGGCGACGATTCTTGTCATCGGCGATTCCGCCGGCGCGCATCTGGCGCTGACCACGATGCTGGCGCTGCGCGAGCGCAGCCTGCCGCAAATCGCGGGCGCAGGGTTGATGTACGGGATGTATGCGCGGCGCTACGACACCTGGTCGCACCACACCTATGGTGACGGCAGCGTCGGCCTTTCATCGGAGCGCATGCGCTGGTTCTGGGACCAGTTGATGGGGCCAGGAGAGAGCGCGGGCGATATGCTGAAAGAACCGCTCAACGCCGACCTCACCGGCCTGCCACCGCTCGCCCTGCTGGCGGCGGAGGTGGACTGCCTGCTCGATGACACGCTGGATTTCGCCGAGACCTGCAAGCGGCAGGGGCATCGCCACAGTTTTGATCTGGTGCGCAATGTGCCGCACGGATTCATGCAGTTTTCGTCGGTTTATGAGGTGACGCGGCAGAGCATGGGGGTGCTGGCAGGGCGGATGCGGGGGATGGTGTAGCGCCTTTTCTTTCTCTCAAGGCAAAAGTGCGAGGCGAACATCACACCATCCGTTCCGTCGCCACATCGCCAATGGCCCCGCTCGGCAACAATCCGCGCACCTGCATTGTGATCATTGCCCGTCCCTTAGCACGTTCGATCCTGTACAGATGATAAGCCGCTCTGTGATGAGGACTACCCGGAACCGCTGATGCGGAGGCCACGCCCACCACGGGCACATCACCCTCCGGCCCCTTGATCATGACCACGCTTTGCCGGTGGTTGTGACCGTGCAGCACGAGATCAGCGCCGTGTTTCGCGATTGTGCGCTCGAAACCGCGCGCATCGCGCAGGCCACGCCCGTATGAGGCCCCGCTGCGGGTCGGCGGGTGGTGGATCATCACGACGCGGACGAGACCAGCGGCTTTCGCTTCGTCCAGCGCGCGGGCGAAGGCTTTCATCTGCTTCTCGCCGATCACGCCGGAGGCCAGCAGCGGCGCGGTCGGAACGCCGGATGACAGGCCGATCAGCGCGACGCCGTCGCGGATGCGCACATAGGGAAAGTGCGGGTTCTCCTGTCCATCTCCGGTCATCCATGGCGAAGTCGAGGCAGCCATGTATTTG
>JANPDL010000013.1:0-11825 GCA_031431475.1 Hyphomicrobiales bacterium | reverse complement strand
TACCCAGAAGACGCCGAACGTCGGGGTTGGTCGACTTCAGCTGCTCATCGACATTGGCTTTGGTCACCCCGAGCTCTTCTGCCGTGATCATCGCGTACTGAACCCATTTCACGATATCATACCACTGGTCATCACCATGGCGCACGGCGGGAGCCAGCGGCTCCTTGGAAATGATCTCGGGCAGGATCATGTGATCAGCCACATTGGCCATCTTCAGCCGCTCTGCGTACAGCCCGGACACATCGGTGGTGAAGCTGTCACAGCGACCTGCCTCATAGGCTTTCACGGATTCCTCGCCGGTCGGAAAGGATACGACCTTGAGCTGCATGTTGTTGGTGCGGAAATAATCCGCGAGGTTGAGTTCCGTCGTCGAGCCCTGATTGACACAGACCGTTGCGCCAGAAAGGTCCTTGGCGGATTTTGTTCCGGCGCTCTTTTTCACCATGAAACCCTGACCGTCGTAATAGGTCACGGGTCCGAAATTGAACCCCAGCGACGTATCGCGCGATGACGTCCAGGTCACGTTGCGGGACAACACATCGATTTCGCCCGATTGCAGGGATGCAAACCGATTAACCGAGGATGTCGGGATAAACCGTGTCTTGGCCGGATCATTGAAGATGGCGGCGGCGATGGCCCGGCAGAAATCCACATCCATGCCGCTCCAGTTGCCCTGACGATCCGGCACGCTGAATCCAGGCAGGCCGGTATTGGCTCCGCAGACAATCAGCCCTCTTTGCTTTATGGCTTCCAGCGTTGGCAAGCGGTTCTGCGCTGCGGCAATTCCTGTCATCGTCACGACGAGACTAGACGCCAAACTCACGATTTTTGTTATTTTCACAATATTACCCTCCAGCCAGCCTGTTCGCGGGCATCCCTCAACACCAATCATAGACACGATCACAATCATTGATCCAGCCAGACTTGACGCGATACGGCGGACAAGAGCTGATAGAGCCAGTTTCCCTCAGAAAGTTCGCTTCCATGAAGAAAATGACCGCCGCCCGGCATGCGCGGCTCGACCTGACCACAAAGATGATGCTGGGGGGGCGCAATCCTGATGAGCAATTCGGCTTCGTCAACACGCCGATCTATCGGGGCTCGACAGTTCTGAAGCCCACCGTCGCCGCGCTGAACGACCGTCATCACGCCCGCTTCGTTTACGGCACCCACGGCACGCCGACGACAGAAGCGCTGGAGAAAGCCTGGACCGAGCTTTCGGGTGCCGCAGGAACCGTGCTGGTTCCATCGGGACTGGCGGCGGTCACCATCGCCTTCATGTCCTGCCTCAAGTCAGGGGATCATTTCCTTGTGCCGGATTCGGTTTATCGACCCGCGCGTAACTTCTGCGATGGCGTGCTGAAGCGCATGGGCGTCGAGACGACCTATTACGATCCGTTGATCGGCGCGGGGATCAAGAAACTGATCAGACCGAACACGACAGCGGTCCATACCGAAGCGCCGGGCTCGCAGACCTTCGAGATGCAGGATATTCCCGCCATTGCCGAAGTCGCTCATGCCCATGGTGCCGTCGTGCTGACCGACAACACATGGGGAACCCCGCTGCTGTTTCCGCCGCATGAGCGCGGTGTCGATCTCGCCATCGAGGCCGGCACCAAATATCTGGGCGGACATTCCGATATCCTGCTCGGCATGATTTCGGCCAACGAGCGCTGCATCAAGCAGTTGCGCGACACGTTCATTGCCTTCGGTGCCTGTCCCAGTCCCGAGGATGTCTGGCTGGGCCTGCGCGGTCTGCGCACCATGGAGTTACGGTTGCGGACGCAGGAGAAGAAGACTCTTGAAATGGCGCGCTGGCTCCAGAAGCGCCCTGAGGTGTTGCGCGTCCTGCATCCCGCACTGCCGGATGATCCGGGCCACGCTATCTGGAAGCGCGACTTCAAGGGCTCGTCGAGCCTGTTTTCCATTGTGCTGAAGCCTGTTCCTCACAAAGCTGTAGAAGCCATGCTGAACGGCCTCGGTCTGTTCGGCATGGGCTTTTCATGGGGAGGCTACGAAAGCCTTGCCGTACCATTCGATTGTACGGAATACCGGACGGTGTCGAAATTCGATCCGGGCGGCCCCTGCATCCGCCTGCAGATAGGGCTTGAGTCCAACCGTGATCTGAAGGCTGATCTCGCATCAGGTTTCCGGCGACTGGTGAAGGCGGCGGCCTGAGCCAACAAAAAAGCCCCGGAATTCCGGGGCTTCTTCAAATTCTGTCAGCTCAATCTGATCAGCGAACCACAACCTTCGCACCGATCTTGGCGCGTTCGTGCAGATCAATCGCATCGACATTGTGCATGCGGATACAGCCGAGGGAGACGTTCTGGCCGATATACTCCGGCTCATTTGTGCCATGGATGCGAATGTAGGTGTCCTTGCCATTTTCATCATGGAGATAAAGCGCGCGGGCTCCAAGCGGGTTATCTGGCCCGCCAAGTACAACCTTAGGAAGCGCCGGATTCAACTTGCGGGCTTCTTCCATCGGGACCCATTGTGGCCATTCAGCCTTGCGAAGCACCTTTGCATCACCACGCCAGGTAAATTCCTGAGCGCCGACTGAAATCTCGTAGCGCAGCATCGAGCCATTGCCCTCGACAAAATACAGGAATTTCGAGTCGGAATCGATGACGATCGTGCCCGGCTCCTGTCCTGTATTGTCCTTCATGCGCTGACGCATGCGGAACGGATCCTGGTTGCGCGCAAAGGCGGGGGTCAGGGCCAGAAGTTCCACGTCTTTCGCCGAAAGAGCAGGATCCGAAAAGGTTTCGGTGCGGCAACCGGCAACCAGTGTCGCCAGACCAATGACGGAGATGAGAAGTGTCTTACGCATGTGAAATCCGCTCAATTCAGCTTTATAGTAAACAATCAGTAACAAATTTTGAGGTCGGATGCGAGTGCAAATCGGCAACAGTCGGAAGTTGCTGCAATGCATCATACTCGGATATGAAACATGGTTAATGGCGGGCGCTCGTTCACGATGCGCAGCCTGCGGGGCAACAACTGATGACAACGCTGTTTCTGACCCATGATGCCTTTGTGCGTCACGTGGTACCCGAGGGCCATCCGGAACGCCCGGACCGGCTGCGTGCACTGCGGCAAACCTTCGCTGCGAGCGATTTTGATAGTCTTTTTCGCGCCGAGGCGCCGCTTGCGGACCTCATAATGGCTGAATTGGCCCATCCCGTGAGCTATATCGACACCATCCACAGCATTGCCCCGAAGGAAGGCTTCGCTGGCATCGATGCCGATACGCTGATGTCGCCGGGTACGATGGAAGCGACCTTGCGAGCACTGGGCGGGGCGGCGGCAGGGGTGGATGCTGTTTTTGCGGGGCAAGCGAAGAATGCCTTTCTGGCGGCGCGCCCGCCAGGTCATCACGCAGAAATGAACCGCGCCATGGGCTTCTGCTTCTTCAACACGGCAGCCATCGCGGCCCGCCATGCCCAGAAAGTGCATGGAGCCGAACGCGTTGCGATCATCGACTGGGATGTCCACCATGGCAATGGCACGCAGGATATCTTCTGGGGTGATGAGACAGTGCTCTATGCTTCCACACACCAGATGCCGCTTTATCCCGGCACCGGTGCCAAATCCGAAACCGGCGAGCATGGCACCATCGTTAATGCGCCGCTGCAGGCCGGAGACGGTGGCGAGGCTTTCCGCGCCGCGATGACGTCTGTCATCCTTCCCCGGATCGATGCGCACAGGCCCGACCTCATCGTCATCTCGGCAGGTTTTGACGCGCACCATCGCGATCCACTGGCCAATCTGCAACTTGAGGCAGAGGATTTCGCTTGGGCGACGCGACAACTCATGGCGATTTCTGACCGGCGCTGTGCATCGCGCATCGTTTCGGTGCTGGAGGGCGGCTATGATCTCGTGGGTCTGGCTGAAAGCGCCTCGGCCCATGTGAAGACGCTCATGCTGGCCTGACGTGATTGATGGCAGCCATCAAGAATTGATGCTTCGGCAAAAGCGGGTAGTGTGCGAGATATTCATCCCGCCATGCGCACACCTTACGCCTCCATTGCCGCTGTTTTGTTGTCCGTGCTTGCCCTGATTTCAGGCAACGCGCTGCTAAATACACTCGTGCCGCTTCGCGCCAAGCTGGAAGGGTTTCCCAGCCTCACGCTCGGCCTGCTCGGATCGGTGTTCTTTGCCGCCATGCTGGTCGGCACGCTGGTCAACCCGTTGGTGATCAAGCGCTTCGGTTATGTCAGGGGTTATGCCGCCTTTGCGGCGATCGGTGTCGCAGCAGCCCTGTCCTATCCGTTTTTTGTCGACCCGGTGTGGTGGATAATGCTGAGAGCCATCATGGGATTCGCGCTGGCGGGCCTTCATGGGATCATTGACGGCTGGGTGCAGGGCAAGGCGGACAACGACAACCGCGGCCAGATGGGAGCGGCCTATCAGTTCGTGCATTTCATGGCTTCGGCGATGGGGCAATTGCTGCTGAACATCGCCGATCCGAAAACGATCACGCTGTTCGTGCTGGCCTCCGTACTCTTCTGCGTCTCCGTCCTGCCGCTTGCCTTGTCGCGGGCAGAACCTCCAGCGCGGCCGCATACGGCGCGACCGGAGCTTGGCTGGCTTCTGCGCAATGCGCCAGTCGCCGCGATGGCGGCGTTTGGCGTGGGTGCGGCCAATGGCTCGTTCTGGTCGCTCTTTCCCGTGTTTGGTGTCGCCACGGGGCTGAGCAACTGGCACATTTCCGTTTTTCTTTCCGCCACGGTCTTTGGCTCTGCCGTGGCCATTTGGCCCATTGGGCGGATTTCCGACCGGATGGACCGGCGCATCGTCATGGCGGCCCTGCTGCTGGCCTCCGTTATTTTCGAACTGATCCTGACGGTCTACGGCCCGGCGCTTGGCCGGGCCATGGGCGCGCTCGGTTTTCTCGTCGGCATGGTGGCCATGACGGTCTATCCGATTGCCCTGTCGCACGCCAACGACAGGGCAGGGGCGGAGCGCTCCTTCGCCATCGCGTCGGGCGTCCTCTTCTTCTATTGCCTTGGCGCTATTACCGGTCCCATTACCGCGGTAGCCATGATGGAACAACTGGGACCGCAGGCCCTTTTCCTGTTCATGGCCATCATCCACGCAGCGGTGCTTGTGGTCACCGTGCTGCGCATTCTGCAGCGCTTGCCGGCTAAAGAGAGAACGCAAGCCGAGGCCGGGTTGCCGCCTTAAACCAACTTGCCTAAAGCGATGGGAACATTCCCTACCAAAGGTTCTGATCCATGCAGATCGACAGTTCCATTTCAGCCATTGTCACCGGCGGCGCATCCGGCCTCGGCGAGGCGACAGCCCGCATGTTGCGCGCGAAGGGCGTGAAGGTCGGCATCCTCGACATGCAGGAGGAGCGCGGCAAGGTTGTTGCCGCTGAGATCGGCGCTGCATTTCATCTCTGCGATGTCACCAATGAAGCATCGGTGGATGCCGCCTTGGCCGCACTGCGCGCGGTCAACGGTCAGGAGCGCATCGCCGCCAATTGCGCTGGTATCGCTCCCGCCAAGCGCATGATCTCCAAGAACCGCGAAACGGGCAGCCTGAGCGGTCATGACATCGGCTATTTCATCAAGGGTGTGAGCGTGAACCTGATCGGCACCTTTATCGTTACGGCCAAATCAGCCCTAGGCATGGCTTCGCTCGCTCCGGTTGATGCGGATGGGCAGCGTGGCGTGATCATCAATACCGCGTCGGTCGCGGCAGAAGATGGCCAGGTCGGACAGGCAGCCTATGCGGCATCGAAGGCTGGCGTGAAGGGCATGACATTACCCATCGCGCGTGATCTCGCTCAATACGGCATCCGGGTCTGCGCCATCCTGCCCGGCATTTTCATGACCCCTATGTTCGCTGGCCTCGATGACACTTTCAAGAAATCACTTGGTGCCAGCGTCCCATTCCCTTCGCGCCTTGGCGAGCCGACTGAATACGCCAAACTAGTCGCGGCAATCATCGACAATGATATGCTGAACGGCGAGACAATCCGCCTGGATGGAGCGATCCGTCTGGCACCACGATAGACTGCCCATATGCGCCACTTCGACCCTGCCCAGCTTACCCGCCTGACCACAGCCGTGTTCAGTGCGGCAGGATGGCCGGAGGCTGATGCCGCCGAAGTGGCGCGGCATTTCACCCTCGCCAACCTTTCGGGCCATGACAGCCACGGCATCGGCATGCTGCCGTTGTATATCCGCTCGTTCCGGGATGGTTTGCTGAAGCCCTCCAATACGCCCCTGGATCGCACGGATGCACCACCTTTTCTGGTGATCGACGGGCAGATCGCTCTGGGTCAGCCAACTGCAAGGCGAGCCGTTGCGCGGGCCACCAATGTCGCAGCATCTCACGGTGTCGCGATCCTGAATCTGATCGACGCACACCACATCGGCCGTATCGGTGACTATGCCGAACAGGCGGCTGAGCGCGGCCTCATCTCGATGTTCTGGGTCAATGTGGCGGGACGCCCATCCATCGTCGCGGCGCATGGCGCGAAGGAAGGCCGCTGGGGTACCAATCCCCATGCCATCGGCGTGCCTTCAGCCGATGGCAACCACCTGATCCTCGATTTTGCCACCAGCCGCATGGCCCATGGCAAGGTCCGCGTCGCGCTGAACAAGGGCATTCAGGTTCCCGAAGGCTATCTCATCGATTCGGAGGGCCATCCAACGACCGACCCCGCCGTGGCGTTTGCACCGGGGCCGCTGGGTGCGCTGTTGCCCTTTGGTGAGCACAAGGGCGCGGGCCTTGCCTTCATGGTTGAAATTCTCTCGGCGGGCCTCACCGGCGGTGCGCTGATCCAGGACAAACCGGCCCGCAGCTGGATCATCAACAGCCTGTTCGGTATTCTCATTGATCCGATACGGCTTGATCCGGACAATCAGTCGCGCGAGGCCCGGATTGCTTCGGTGACGGGCTTCCTGCGCGCAGCGCAGCCGCAGGACCCGGCCAATCCCGTGCGCGCGCCTGGCGATATCGAGCGTGAATTGAGGGTTACGCGCCAGCGCCACGGCATTCCCCTTGATGGCGAGACTTGGCGGCAGATCGCCGAGACGGCGACGGGTTTTGGGATAGATGCGGAGAAAGCGTGATGGACACCCTTCGATCTCCCCAAGATGAGGACGAAGATAGCAGGCTGGATTACCCCGCCACGCCCTAGACCATTTCGCATTGAGGTTGATTCACTGTAAAATGGTCTAGCTCTGAATGCCCTTCTTGATCCGCCGGATTGCCCACCAGACGCCCAGAAGCACCAGTGGCACGGAAACAGCCGCGCCGAGCTGCGCGTCCTTGATCACGCCGGTCTTCACCAACCCCTGCAGCATAAAATAGATCAGCCCCACGAGATAATAGCTGACGGCGGCGACGGAGAGGCCTTCCACTGTCTGTTGCAGGCGCAGTTGCATGCGGGCGCGCTCGTTCATGGTCTTCAGCAGTTCCTGATTCTGCTGTTCCTGCTCCACATCCACGCGCGTGCGCAGCAGCGTCGTGGCGCGGGTCAGCTTGCGGGAGAGGTCCTGCAGGCGGTCCTGCGTCGAGATCAACGTGCGTCTTGCGGGTGCCATACGGCGCGAGAGGAAATCCTGCCACGTCGGCTCCACGCCCGTCTTCTTCTCATCCAGAACGGCCAGACGCTCGAAGACGATGTTGTCATAGGCGCGGCTGGCGTTGAAGCGGTAGGTCACCTCGGCTGCGGTGGCCTCGAGGTCGGCGGTCAGCCCCGAGAGTTCCTGCAAAATACGCCGGTTGTTGGTGATGCCTTCGACTTCGCGGCTTTCGGCCACCAGATTGCCAAGGGTGATTTCGATGCGCCTCACTTCCGGGCCGATGCGGCGGGCCTCGGGTAGCCCAAGCAATGCGAAGGTGCGGTAGGTCTCGATCTCGATCAGGCGCTGCACCAGCGAACCGGCACGAAGCGCGCCCATGCCGTGATCGATGACGACGATGCGGGTGAAGCCCTTGGAATCACGCTTGAAATCGGTCAACGCCTCAGCCGTGCCGTCATCGTTGCGGGAGCGGACAAGGCTGGTTTCATCGAAGGTTTCCTCGATTCCCTTGGCCTGTTTGGCCGATATCACAAGAATGTCCAGTGCCACCAGCATCGGGCCAGGCTGCCAGAAATCAGCCAAGGGCAATGGCGTGTGGCCTTCGATCTTCAGGGCATTGGCCGTGCCACCCAGGGGAAAATCCCAGGTGTGCGAGGTGAACTCGCTGTGCTGCTCCCAACGCAGGTTAAAGGCGGGCCGCATGATGCGATGATAGGCTGATTCCACCGGGGGCGGCAGGTACATATGCCGCTCGCACAGCGCCGCCATGGCATCGCGGTCGCGCATGGCCTGCTCATGGTTCACCTGAAACGAGAAATGCAGCAGCCGACGCGGCGATTCCAGCCGGTGAAACGGGCGAGCGTGGATCTCGTCCAGCGCGGCATCGCGCAGGGGATGCACGGTCAGGTCGATCGCGGCCCCGTCGAGCGGCAGATAGGCGGGTTTGGTCATGCGGCGATAGCCTCTTGCAGTGCTGGTTGAAGATATACGTCCTAAAACAGACCTTCGATCAATCCCATGTCGTTCAGCCTGATCTTTTCTGCGGACGGCATGCTGGGCAGGCCCGGCATGGTCATAATCTCTCCGCAGATCGCCACCACAAAGCCCGCGCCCGCCGAAAGCCGCACCTCGCGCACCGACACCACGTGATCAACCGGTGCGCCACGCAGATCAGGGTTGGTGGTGAAGGAGTATTGCGTCTTGGCCATGCAGACCGGCAGATCTCCATAGCCAAGCTTCTCGAAAGCGGCGAGTTGTTCCATCACGCCGAGTCCGGGCTCGACGCGGGCGGCGCGGTAGATGCGCTTCGCCACGGCCTCGATCTTGTCGATCAGTTTGCCCTCGTCCTTGTAGAGTGGCCTGAACCGCGCTGTGTTGCCATCCGCCAGCTTCACCACGGCTTCGGCCAGCGCGACCGCGCCCTTGCCGCCCTCAGCCCAGTGACGGCAGACATGGGCCTCGACGCCCAGCTTCTTCACCCCGGTCTGCACGGCCTTAACCTCGGCAGGCGTATCCCCGGTGAAATGGTTGATTGCAACCACGACAGGTACGCCGAAGCTTTGCACATTCTCGATGTGACGCTGCAGGTTGACGAGGCCCTTCTTCACCGCCGCGACGTTTTCTGCAGCCAGATCGGCCTTGGCCACTCCGCCGTTCATTTTCAATGCGCGGATGGTGGCGACAACGACGGCGACGGCGGGTTTCAGCCCGGCCTTGCGGCATTTGATGTTGAAGAACTTTTCCGCGCCAAGGTCTGCGCCGAAGCCCGCTTCCGTCACGACATAATCGCCCAGTTTCAGCGCCGCCTTGGTGGCGATCACCGAGTTGCAGCCGTGCGCGATGTTGGCGAAAGGTCCGCCGTGCACCAGAGCCGGATTGTTTTCGATGGTCTGCACAAGATTGGGCAGGATGGCGTTCTGCAACAGCACTGCCATCGCACCGTCGGCCTTGAGATCGCGCGCGAAAATCGGCGTCTTGTCACGCCGGTAAGCCACAATAATGCCGCCGAGGCGCTTCTCGAGATCAGCCGCATCTTCCGCAAGGCAGAGGATCGCCATCACTTCGGAGGCCACGGTAATATCGAAGCCGCCTTCACGGGGATAGCCGTTGGAAACCCCGCCGAGGCTGACCGTGATCTGGCGCAACGCCCGGTCGTTCATGTCCATCACGCGCCGCCATGTCACACGGCGACTGTCGATCCCCAGCGCGTTACCCCAGTAGATATGGTTGTCGATGAGGGCGGCCAGCAGGTTATGCGCCGAGGTGATGGCGTGGAAATCACCGGTGAAATGCAGGTTGATGTCTTCCATCGGCACGATCTGCGCATGCCCGCCGCCTGCAGCCCCGCCCTTGATGCCGAAACAGGGGCCGAGCGAAGGCTCGCGCAGGCATATCACGGCCTTCTTGCCGATGTGGTTCAGCGCATCACCGAGACCGACTGTGGTGGTCGTCTTGCCCTCTCCCGCCGGTGTTGGGTTGATCGCCGTGACGAGGATGAGTTTGCCATCGCGGCGGGATTTCAGGGATTTCAGGAATGCGGCGTCGATCTTGGCCTTGTCGTGGCCATAGGGGACGAGATTATCCGCCGGAATGCCCAGCTTCGCGCCGATGGCCATGATCGGCAGCTTTGTCGCGGCGCGGGCGATCTCGATATCTGTGGCCAAGGCATCAACTCCCAACATCATCCGTGAGATAGTGCAATCGGGCTTGAAGGGGGAGAGCGAAAGCCGGTCTATTTTGCCGCCTTGCCAGCCATCCACAGAGGATTATTCTTTGTGCAATGCAAAACCGCGAGGTCGATCCCGTTGCGTGACCACATCCGTTTCATTTTCCGGGGCAAACCGGTCGAACTGAAAGCCTTCGCGCCGACGCGCTCGCTGCTGGACTGGCTGCGCGAGGACCAGCGCGCGTCAGGTACCAAAGAGGGCTGCAACGAAGGTGATTGCGGGGCCTGCACGGTCGTTCTTGCGCGGCTGGAAGACGGAAGGCTGGTGCATCGCCCGGTCAACGCCTGTATCACCTTTCTGGGCATGGCGGATGGCGCGGAGGTGCTGACAATCGAGGATCTGGCCGAGGGCGAGAGGCTGCATCCGATCCAGCAGGCGATGGTGGATCATCACGGCTCGCAATGTGGCTTCTGCACGCCGGGCATCGTGATGTCGCTGTTCGCGATGTCAAAGGACGAGGGGCAGGTAACGCGGGAGCGCATCAACGACCAGCTTGCAGGAAATCTGTGCCGCTGTACGGGATATAGGCCGATTGTGGATGCGGCGATGGCGGGGCTGAACGGGGCTGGGGATCATCTGGATCGGGCTGCGGATGAGCGGATGGCGCGGTTGCTGGCGCTGGATGATGGTGCGGGTGCGATGGTTGCTTCAGGCAACCAGTTCTTCGCCGCACCACGCACTTTAGCGGACCTCATGTCGCTTTACGCCGCGCATCCCGATGCCACGATTCTCGCAGGTGCGACCGATGTCGGCCTGTGGATCACCAAACAATTCCGACCTGTGACGAAGCTGATCTGGCTTGGGCGCGTGGCGGAGCTGCAGGAGATTGAGGATGGCCCCGAAGCGCTCACAATCGGCGCAGGCGCATCACACGAGCAGGCGTTGCCGCATCTGGCCGCGATATCGCCCGATCTTGGCGAACTGGGCCGACGCTTCGGCTCGAAGCAGGTGCGGGCACAAGGCACGGTCGGCGGCAATATCGCCAATGGTTCGCCGATTGGTGACTGGGCTCCGGCATTTATCGCGCTGGGGGCGGATGTGACGCTGGCGGCGCGTGAGGCCTCGCGGAGCATCCCGCTCGAAAGCTTCTTCATCGCCTACGGCAAGCAGGACAGGCAGGCGGGTGAGATCGTTTCTGCTATTTCAATCCCGAAGCTGAAATCCGGCGAGCATTTTCGCTGCCTGAAAATCTCCAAGCGCTTTGACGAGGATATCTCCGCCGTGATGGGCGCGTTCAAACTGACAGTTGATCGCGGCACGATCACCGCTGCCCGCATCGCTTTCGGTGGCATGGCGGCCACGCCAAAACGTGCGCCTCAGACAGAAGCTGCGCTCACCGGCGCATTGCTCGCCGACCGTGCGAGCTGGGCCAAAGCCATCACGGCGTTGGCCGTAGATTATCAGCCCATCGACGATATGCGGGCATCCGCGCGGTATCGGGGCGAGATGGCGAAGGCGCTGCTGACCAAGGCGCTGATCGAGATCGGCGGCGGTGCGAACACCCGCATTCGTGCGCCAAAAGCGATGGAGATGTCCAATGCGTCTTGAG
>JANPDL010000012.1:0-121551 GCA_031431475.1 Hyphomicrobiales bacterium | reverse complement strand
GACCACATCAGAGCCTGGGTCGGCAGACGCCGGATCAGGCCTACTTCAACGCGCTGCAGCCAATCCCGGTTGCGGCATAACCAAGAGCAGAAACCACTTATAAAGCTGCCCCAGACTGTTCAAACAAACCGAGCCACCTCTAACAGCCTTACGTTCTCAGATGTTGCCCATCATTGTGCAGCAAGCACATGCCTATTCCAGTTCAATTCAGAAGGTCAGGTCGGTGGTGGGTTTCCCTACAAGGGCTACAATGTGATTGCACTGACTGTTCTGGACGGAAAATTGACCGGGTTCAGGGAATATCTGGGTGACATAGAGCCTCTTTGGTTTCAAAAGAAGTAAGCAAACGATGTGATTGAGTACCGAAGCAACACATATATGCACATCGGCTACAATCAATGAATAAGCCCACACATGAACAAATATGTGGGCTTTCAGTCACAAACATTACACAATCGGCTGGCGTTGATCAGATGGTTGTTTTGAACAATGATCCGCAAGAATTATCTCAAGAGGCATTATTTCATGACAAAACGATTTCGGAACAATGTTGGTTTGGCTCTGGTTTTGGCAGTCGGAGCCTACTCCATTCAAGCCGCGCTAGCACAGGGTGCGCCGCCCGCGCCTCCTGTGACGGTGGCCTCACCGATTCAGCGGAAAGTAACGCAGTGGGATGAATACACCGGGCGCTTTGAAGCGCGCGAGCAGGTTGATGTGCGCGCTCGGGTCTCCGGGTTTATCGAGAACATCCATTTCAAGGATGGGCAATTGATCAAGAAGAATGATCTACTTTTCACAATTGATCCGCGCCCATTTCAGCTCAGCATAGAGGTGGCACGCGCTGAAATCGCCCGGACAAAAGCGCAAGTCGCGCTGGCCGACAATGAACTTGACCGCGCTGAAGCCCTGACCCGCAATCAGACTATCACGGTGCGTGACCTTGATCAGCGCAAATCAAATCTGGCCGTTGCAAAAGCTGGTCAGCAGGCGGCAGAAGCCAACCTTAAAATCGCAGCACTCAATCTGGAATGGACACAGGTGAAAGCACCTATTGACGGGCGCATTTCTGACAAGCGCATTGCTGCTGGCAATCTGGTTTCTGGCGGTCAGACCGGTGCAACGCTGCTCACAACCATCGTCAGCATTGACCCGATTGATTTCATCTTCGAAGCCTCGGAAGCCGACTACCTCAGGTATTCGCGCATGACACAGGATGGCACGCGTCAATCCGGCCGCGAACAGGGACATCCAGTTCAGGTCCGCCTCGCCGATGAGACGGAATGGAAGCGGCAGGGAAGCCTAACATTCGTCGACAACCAATTGAACGCACGTTCAGGTACGATCCGTGGCCGCGCCCTGATGGACAACAAGGATCAGTTCCTGACCCCCGGCACCTTTGGGCGCATGCGGCTTTGGGCAGGTGAGATAGAGGCGCTGCTAGTACCAGATGCAGTGATCGTCTCAGACCAGACACGCAAAGTGGTCATGGTTGTTGACCCCGACAACAAGGTCATTCCCAAGCCCGTAACACTTGGGCCCATCGTTGACGGTTTGCGCGTGATCCGCAGCGGCATAGCGCCAACAGACCGGGTCATCATCAATGGCATTGCCAGTCCAATGGTGAGACCGGGCGGAACCGTGACGCCACAACCCGGCGAGATCAAATCACCCGCCAGCTAACGCAGGATTGACTCCCTGAGTCTTTCATTAAAACCTTATCCAAGGCTGCCTGATGTTCAAGTTTGCACATTTTTTTATAAACCGTCCAATTTTTGCGACAGTGCTGTCCATTCTTATCACTATTGCGGGCGCCATCGTGCAGCAGCAATTGCCGATCTCCGAGTATCCAGAAATCGCACCGCCCACCGTGAGCATCACAGCGGCCTATCCCGGTGCTTCTGCAGAGGTCATCGCCGCAACGGTGGCCACCCCAATTGAGCAAGAGGTGAACGGCGTGGACAACATGCTCTACATCGTGTCCCAGTCCACCGGAGACGGGCGCGTTTCAATCAATGTTGTCTTCAAACCCGGCACCAATATTGATCAGGCACAGGTGTTGGTGCAGAACCGTGTGGCAGGAGCAGAGCCGCGCCTTCCAGAAGATGTCCGGCGCTTGGGTGTGACGGTGCGCAAAGCCTCGCCCGACCTCATGATGGTTATCCATATGCTCTCGCCCGATGGCTCGCGCGATCAGCAATACATCTCGAATTACACAACCTTGCTCGTGAAAGATGCGCTTACACGCGTTGAAGGCGTTGGCAATATTGTCGTCTTCGGTGCGCGCGATTTCTCCATGCGCGTCTGGCTTGATCCTGCCAAGGTTGCTGCCCGCAACCTCACTGCGGGTGAAGTTGTGCAGGCCTTGCGCGCCGCTAATTTGCAAGTGGCGGCTGGTGCGATCAACCAACCGCCAGCCACATCAACCGGTGCATTCCAGCTGTCGGTGCAGACCATGGGACGGTTGACAGATGTTGAGCAGTTCTCGGATGTGATTGTGCGGTCTGATCAAGGCGGTGGTGTTGTCCGCGTCAGGGACATCGCACGCGTTGAACTGGGTGCTCAGGATTACACAATCAATTCCTACCTCAACAACAAGAACGCTGTGGCGATAGGTGTGTTCCAGCGGCCGGGTTCCAATGCCCTGTCCACATCAACTGCTTTGCAAGCAGAAATGAAGCGCTTATCTGAGACATTTCCAGTCGGCGTTGGCTACTCGGTTGTCTACAATCCAACGGAGTTCATTCAAGAGTCTGTCAACGAGGTGATCAAGACACTGCTGGAAGCCATTGTACTTGTCGTGATTGTGGTGATCGTGTTCCTGCAGACATGGCGGGCAGCTCTGATCCCTATTATTGCCATTCCCGTTTCGTTGGTTGGAACCTTTCTCGTCATGGGATTGGCGGGCATTTCGTTCAACACCCTATCGCTTTTCGGGCTGGTTCTGGCCATCGGCATTGTCGTCGATGATGCGATTGTCGTTGTTGAAAATGTCGAGCGCTATCTGCGCGAAGGCATGTCGCCCAGGGAGGCTGCCCACAAGACAATGGACGAGGTTGGCGGCGCATTGATTGCCATCGCCTTGGTGCTTTGCGCAGTCTTTATCCCAACGGCATTCATCACAGGTCTCCAAGGTTCGTTCTATCGCCAGTTCGCCGTAACCATCGCAGCATCAACCGCGATCTCCGCCTTTGTATCGCTCACCCTGTCGCCAGCACTCGCCGCCATTTTGCTCAAACCGCATGATCCGCATCACAAGCCCAGCGGCATCATGGGCGCTTTGGGCGCTCCATTCCGCTTGTTCTTCCGCGGCTTCAATGCTGTCTTCGATTGGCTCTCCCGCGCCTATGGCAGCGCGACGCGGCGGCTCATCCGCTTTGCAGTGATGGTCTTTGCCGTCTACGGTGGCTTGATTGGCCTGACATATCTGCAACTGAACGCCGTGCCGACTGGACTCATCCCGCAGCTTGATCGCGGCTATTTTATCGCAGCCTTCCAGCTGCCGCCGGGCTCATCGCTGGAGCGCACGGATGCCGTCATCAAACGTGCATCGGATATCCTGCAATCGCGTCCGGGTGTGAAAGATTCCATCGCTTTTGTGGGGCTTGACGGTGCAACATTCACAAATGCACCCAATACGGGCGTCATTTTCATCAGCCTCAAGGACTTCAAGGAGCGTACCAAGGAAGGGCTGACAACCCAAGGCATTCTGGGTGATCTGCGCAAGCAGATGTTTGGCATTGGCGAAGCCTTTGCGCTGGTTATTGAGCCGCCTGCTGTTCCCGGAATTGGTACCGGCGGCGGTCTCAAAGGCTATGTGCAGGACCGCGGCGGGCGCGGTCTTCAAGCCCTGGAAGGTGCCGCATGGGTCGTAGCAGGATCAGCAGGCCAGACACCGGGCTTTCAACAGGCATTCACGCTTTACAACACCCGAACACCGCAGATTTTCGCTGACATCGACCGCACAAAATCCGAGCTTTTGGGTGTTCCCATCGGCCGTGTGTTCGAGTCCCTCTCCGTCTACATGGGTTCAGCCTTCGTCAATGACTTCAACGTGTTGGGACGGACATACCGTGTCACCGCGCAAGCTGATAATCCGTACCGCACTGACCTCAGGGATGTGGCCAACCTGAAGACCCGCAACACATCAGGCGAGATGGTACCCATCGGGGCCGTGGCAAATTTCAGCGACATCACGGGTGCTTACCGCGTGCCGCGTTACAATCTCTACCCTGCAGCAGAAGTGCAGATGGCGCTTTCACGCGGCTACTCCTCAGGACAAGGCATTGCAGCGGTTGAAAAAATCGCCAAGGAACGTTTACCCGATGGCTTCGGCTTTGAGTGGACTGAAATTGCCTTGCAGGAAAAGATAGCGGGCAGCACGGCTATTCTCGCATTCGGCCTTGCGGTTGTGTTTGTCTATCTCCTGCTGGCAGCGCTTTATGAAAGCTGGATATTACCCTTCGCAGTCATTCTTATCGTGCCAATGTGCATCCTTGCCGCCATGATCGGCGTGCGGCTACAAGGTCTTGATCGTAATATTCTGGTCGAGATCGGGCTTGTGGTTCTTGTGGGCCTCGCCGCAAAGAACGCTATCCTCATTGTTGAATTTGCCAAGCAGGCGGAAGATGAAGGCATGCACCGCGTTCAGGCTGCCATCGCTGCGGCCAAGACGAGATTGCGTCCAATCCTGATGACATCCCTTGCCTTCATTCTGGGTGTTGTACCACTGGTTCTGGCAACCGGAGCAGGCTCAGAGATGCGCCAGTCATTGGGGATCGCAGTGTTCTCCGGGATGATTGGCGTGACCTTCTTTGGCCTGCTATTCACCCCGGTTTTTTACGTGGCCTGTCGTTGGCTTGGAGAAAAGCTCTCATGGAAAACAGTCAAAGCCTGATGGTGAGCCAATATTGTTATGGCACGGATGCCAATCCGTGGTGGTACTTAGCTGTTGCCAGGATTGTTTTCAGCAACCTGACAGTTCCACTTCTCCCTCCTCAAGTCTCTTCTGAGTAGATTTACGCCAACAGCTGCCCACCGGGAAAACAGGTATGTTGCGCCAAATCCTGCTGTTCGGGCTACGGGAGCAAAGCCGCGATTGCGGACATTAGCCGGGTCCTGAGAAAGTGCTTCGACGAAAGCGGAATACATCGCCAACGCGCCGCTTTAGGCTCAATTTGCTACAAAAGGGTCAAGATTCATCATCAGTTCGATCACAAGGTACCTGACGGTACTCGTAGCTTGGTAAATCTCGGGTACAACCGATAAATCAGGAGATTGCCCTAGCACTTGACAACCAAGTCACAGTGCGAAGATCTCGCAAATTGGCTCAGGCCGCCTTCAGTGATGCCTTGCGATCGAAGAATAGCGCCTGGCTGATCGCTGCCTTCACGGCATCCGCCTGGAATGGTTTGGTGATCAGGAAAGCCGGTTCCGGCTTTTCGCCCGTGAGAAGCCTCTCGGGATAGGCCGTGATGAAAATCACGGGAAGATCCATCGAACCCAGAATCTCGTTCACCGCATCAAGGCCCGAACTGCCATCCGCGAGCTGGATATCCGCAAGAACAAGCCCGGGGCGGTGCAATTTCACCATCTCCACCGCCTCCTTGTGCGTCCGGGCGATGCCTGTCACGGTGTGGCCAAGCTCTTCGACCATGGCTTCGATATCGAGTGCAATGATGGGCTCATCCTCGATGATCAGGACGCTTGTGGCGACCTGCTCGGCGATCTCGCGACCAGCCTTGTCGATCAGCGACAGACCTTCCTGAGGGCTGATACCGAGGATCATTGCCACGTCTTCGGGACCGAAGCCTTCGACCGTGCGCAACAGGAACGCCTGACGCGAAAGCGGTGTCAGCATGTCCAGATTCCGCTCGACCGCCGTGTGGATACCATCGGCCGGAAGTGGACGCTTGTGCCCGTTGGTCGATGTCCACAGCGAAAGAAAGACCTTATAGAGAGCGTTACGGGCTGGCATGTTGCGCGGAAAGACATCAGGGTCTGCCACAAGGGCCTCGAGTGTCGCCACGACATAAACGTCACCGCTGCTTTGCGTGCCGCTCAAGGTCCGGGAAAAGCGCCTGAGATAGGGCAGGTGCGGGGAAATATCTGTTGCTATTGACATGCTATGGCCTCTCGTCGCGTTGTCTAAAGCATCGCGATTGCTGTGCTTTTGACAACAAATTTATTTTTTCTTTTTGTTGGAACCAATCCCGAACAGGTGCGTTTTCTGCCTCATACGCGTCTCTCCTAGAATGATGCGATGAAAATGATGCAGCTGTGACTGATGGGACAATCGGGGAATGGATATGAACAGTAGGAATGACATTGCTGCCAATCAGGTTGCAGCGAATGAAGGAAATCCAAATACTGACCGTATCGATACGCCGGTTCTTGATCAAAGGATACAGGATGCTATCGGTCGTTCCCTGAAAGCGCATTACGACGACCTCGTGAGTGCGCCTGTCCCCGACAGGCTCCTGGTTCTTCTTGCCGAGCTCGAAGCGAAGGAGAAGGGCAGTGACAGCTGAGCAGGCCCAGATGTCCTCTCCCGTTGAAAGGCGTGAACCCAAGGCATCCTTCAGGGAGCTTCTGGTTGCCGAGATTCCCAATCTGCGCGCATTCGGAGCGTCGCTTTCCGGCTCGATGCACGTGGCCGATGATCTTGTGCAGGATACGCTTCTGAAAGCGTGGAGCCATTCCGGCAGCTTCATGGAAGGCACCAACATCCGGGCCTGGCTATTCACGATTTTGCGCAACACCTATTATTCGATGTATCGCAAGCGTGGCCGCGAAGTGCAGGACACGGATGGTATCTACTCCAGCCGTGTCGCAGTCCCTGCGGATCAGGACGGGGCTCTGGATCTGGCTGACCTGCGCATTGCACTGGGCAAGTTGCCGGAGGAGCAGCGCGAAGTTCTCATCATGGTTGGCGCAACCGGCCTTTCCTACGAAGAGGCTGCGGTCGTCTGCGGTGTTGCCGTCGGCACGGTCAAAAGCCGTGTGAACCGGGGCAGGAACCGTCTGGCGGAACTGCTGGGTATTCACCGTTCCGATGATGCGGGGGAGAACGGCAGCAACATAACCGTCAATCAGAGCGTTTCACCAGTCCTTCGAGCGCCATGACCGGATTGTTCAGCCTGTCTTTCTTCAAAAGCGTCCGTGGGCGACTGCTCGCCATCATGGCTTTCATCATCATTCCACTGGGCGCATTGAGCCTCGTTCTCGCCTGGGCAAACTATCAGACCGTAGTCCGAAGCATCGAGCTCTCGCAGATACAGACTGTTTCGAACTTCGCCGTCCGCTCGCGTATCTGGTACCGCGGCACTTTGAGGACGCTGCTGACAACAGTCCTCAGCATCGAGGCAACTCGCAACGGTACGATCCCGTGTGAAACAATCCTGCGCGAGACGCTGGATGGACTACCCGGGTTTTTGGCGATTCACATCAGGTATCCGGAAGGCGCTGACTGTCATGCGAGCATCCAGCCGGATGTGACTGCTCCTGAATTGAATGATCTGGCGGTATCACAAAAAACACTGCCATATATCCAGCAATGGATCGGACCCAGCCTTGCTCTGACGCGCTACGATGCCGTGCGCATCAAGGGCACCCTTTATCTCCTGATTTTTGCGAAAAATCCTGACCCCAAGGGCCGCCCGTGGGAGGCTATCCTGCTGACAGAGACCGCGCTGCTTGATCAGGCATTTGAAGCCGGGTCGGTGGAAGGCACGACAGATGTCGCCCTAATGACCCGTGGCAACAAGATTGTGGTTGCACGCAATGTTGACGAAAAGGATGCCTCATGGCTGCCGACGGAGGAACGCGCCCTGAACGCGATCAGCCGCTGGGAAGATACCTCCACCGATGGAACGCGCCATATTTTTGCAAGCCAGATTGTGGCTGATCCAGACCTCTACGTCCTGACACGATCTGACAAGGATGCCCTGAACGCGGCAAGGACACAGCTTCTGATCCTGACCCTCACGCCATTGCTGACATTGACCATTCTGTTCGGAACATATGCCAGGGTGATCCAGAGCAATGTCGTGGGGTGGATTTCCGGCATCGAGCAGGCGGCCATCAGCAGGCAGAAGGACCCGGAGGGAACTGTTCTGGCTCCGCTGGACCCGACAATGCCCCAGGATATCCGCAGCGTTGCAGAAGCCTTCAACGGGATGGTTGAATCAGCACGCAAGCGCGAGTTTGATCTGCGCGATCTGGTCGCGTCCAACCAGTTCCTGGTGCGTGAGCTTCATCACCGGGTGAAGAACAGCCTGCAGGTGATCCAGAGTTATCTTGCGCTGTCCCGCAGACAGCAATCAGGAGTGAAGAGCCTGCATCTGGCGGAAACCGAGGCAAAGGTGCAGGTGTTGTCGACGGCCTATCGGCTGGGGCTGACCGAGCGCGGCATGGTACCCGTTTCTATCCGCGCGTTTGCAGAAGAACTGGTCAGCACTCTCTCTAACTCAATACGTCAGCCGGGCCAGTGGATCAACGCAGACGTAACCGGCGATCAAACGCTCATTGTGGACCGAATCATTCCGTTCGGCTTGGGGCTCGTGGAAGCTGTCGTGGCGGCGCTTGTCGTGGACAGAGCTGCTTCGGTTAGCATCAACGTAAGCACAGCTGGCGAAAATCAGATGCTATTCAGTATTGCAACAACTGGAAAAATGCAGGTAAAAACGCCTTCAGCAAAAATCATGACGGGCCTCGCCGCCCAGCTCGGCGCCACTGAGGGCGAGTGCAGTCAGGGAGATATCTTGCGCTGGACTTTTAAACTGTAACCGGCGGCTATTGCGCGGCATACCTCTTATCCCGGGGCTGCCAGTTGTACTCGATGTAATAGACGCCATCCTCACTGCCCCAGCGCCAATCCGTCCAGTGCGCAGCAGAGGCAGCCCGCAAGGGTGACTTGACCGTATCGGAGGCAGCAAGCGGAGGGCGAGGAACTGTCGTTGCTGGAGAACTTGTGGCCGCGTGCATTGCAACCACGATGGCGATTGCTCCAATGCCTGCCATCAGTGACAGGCCACGAAGCATAGGGGCAAAACTCTCGCTTCTGATTGTTTTGAAAGACATGGCTAGCACTCCCGCTTTGCGTCACAGGCAAGAACGCGGACCCGCTCGATTTGTTCCTTGATAAAGCCGCAATCGGCTCCATCAGCGCCTCATAGCGGACGGGAAAAGATGCCAAAGGCTGCGTTGAAGTTTCTTCGATGTGAGCTCTGCACCGGCATGACGCTTCTCGAGCGTGATCTTGCGATCGTGGAACTCCTCGATGCCCTGCCTGTGGGCCACGCTGATGACGGTTGCGCCGCTGAGATCTTCCCGCAGCAACGAAAGCAGGGAGGTCTGGCTTTCCTCATCCAGTGCCGATGTCGCCTCATCCATGATGATGATCTGCGGCTTCTGGATCAGCAACCGGCAGAACGCTATCCTCTGGCGTTCCCCGCCCGACAGGGTCTGGTCCCAGCGGCTTTCCTCGTCGAGGCGTTTGATGAAATAGCTGAGGCCGCAGCGCTTCATGGCTTTGGCAATAACATCGTCGCCCGTCGCTGCGTCTCCTGATGGATAGAGCAATGCATCCCTCAACGTGCCAAGAGGCAAATAAGGACGCTGTGGGACAAAGGCGATGGCCACATCACGCGGCACGCGGATCGAGCCCGAACCCCAGGGCCATAGCCCGGCGAGCGCGCGGATTAGGACGCTTTTTCCCGTGCCACTCTCGCCCGTGATCATCACTTTCTCGCCCAGCGCAATTTTTACCGACGCGTCATTGATGACGACACGGCCGCCTTGTTCCGCAACCGACAGGTTCTCGATATGAATGGCACCGTCATCGCTCAATCCAAGCTCGATGCCGGTATCGTTCTCCATGAGTGTACCACGATCCAGGTCCTCAAGAGCTGTCGTCAATTCACGCACCCGCGCAACCGAGGCGTACCATTCGGCCAGACGCACGAAGTTATCGACGAACCAGACCAGCGCGCCCTGCACGGCGCTGAAGGCAGCGACGACCTGCATAACGGCACCCAATGTCAGATCGCCGTTCAGATATTTGGGTGTGACCAGCAGCAGGGGAATGATCGGGAACAATGCGCCGTTGGTGTTCATGACGAGCGCAATGACACCCTGCTGCCGGATGATCCCGATCCAGGTTTTAACGACAACGGTGTACGTCTCGCGGACCGACAGCAATTCATCCTTGTCGCCACGGATGAGTGCGATGCTCTCGGCATTCTCTCGCAGGCGGGTCATTTCGGCCCTGAACTGGGCCTCCGCTTCGTTCTTGTCCGAGACTTTCCGCACGAGAGGGCTTCCGGCGACATACGCCGCCAGAGAGGCTACGATCGCGTAGACGACTGCGGCAACGGCCATGTATGCCGGAATTTCAAAGGCCACGCCACCGACGGAAACCTGTGCGGAACCCGCCACACGCCAGAGGATCGTGGCGAATGTTGCTGCCGTGATAAAAGCGCTGATCAATCCAAGGGTAAACTCAGCCAAAGGCTCGATGGCCAGCCGGACATCTTCTGCGATACGGTATTCCGGTGCTGTCTGGTCCGGTGCTGTGAAGCCCATTCGGTAGTAGCGCTGATCGGCAATCCACCATCCCGCGATGCGGTTCGTCATCCACTCCCGCCAGCGCGCCTGAAACAGCATGCGCGTCACCACAAGGCCAGAAAGACAAAGCGCCGCCGCTGCTACCACCAGCGGAAGCCAAGCTATTGCAGACGTGACCGCAGCCAGATTCTTGTTTTCAAGTGCATCGAAGAACGTGCGGTTCCAGGAATTGATCACGACCTGGCTCGCGATCTGGGCGAACAGAAAGGTCAGCACAATGATCGTGAGCATCCAGGCACGTGGCGCGGATGCCCCACGCCAGTATCCCGACGCCATCAACAAAAAGGATTTCATGGTGTTCGTTCAGCCCTGTGTGGAATCGCCATTGCTCCAGTGGTCACGACGATCATTGGAATTCAGTGGATATCGCGCACCAGTGACCTCTTCGGTAACAACATCAAACCGTCTGAGTGTATGCGCGCCGAACGAATTGAGCATGGCAACATCGGTGGCATCGCGACCGCGCGCCACAAGAATGCGCCCGATACGCGGGGCGTTGTGGCGTGCGTCGAATGTCCACCACGCATCATCGAGATAAACCTCGAACCACGCGCTGTAATCCATGGGGTATCCATCAAGAGGAACCCCGATATCGCCGAGATACCCCGTGCAGTACCGCGCCGGGATATTGAGACAGCGGCACAGGGTAATGGCGATATGCGTAAAGTCGCGGCAGACGCCTGATCCTTCGGCGATCGCCTCGGTTGCAGTGCGCAGATTGGGGTCCTGGCCATAGCTGAACCGGATCAAATTATTCACATGGTCGCAAACCGCCTGCACTCTGTTCCAGCCGCCAATAACATCGCCAAATCGACCCCAGGCTTTGGTGGAAAGGAGGTCGGTGTCGCAGTACCGGCTGCCCAGCAGATAGACCAGCGTCTCGGCAGGCAACTTTTCGGGCGGCAAGACATCGGCCTTTGGGTCTTGCGGGTCAGGAAAGCCGGAGTCGTGGATGACACCGCTGCCTGCGAGGAGAATGCCAGCTGCGGGCGCAAGAATACGGCGGCAGATATTGCCGAACTGATCGAGATAGATTGCTGAACTGTCCACGATATCACCAGTATCCAGGGCAGTGACGAGCATGTCGTCAGGTGCAGTGACATCACTGCGTCTGGACGGATGAACATCCAGCATGGTGACCAATGGCGTCGGTTGCTCACACACCAATTCGATCTCGTAGCCATAGCGAATGTGCATTTTAGAGTTCCTGACTTTGCGGTCTTCAATTCAGAGATGAAGCAAACCGCTGAGCGCCTGTTCGGCGCTCTTGCATCGTTTCTGAAACGCTTCTGTCCGGAATTGGTTCCACGAAACGGAAAGATTTTAAGACAGCATCGACGGGAACAAGTGCGGCCATTGTCGCGTTTTCCGAGCACACCCAATCGTTGCGGATGGTGCTGCCTCATACGTGCAGTTATCGCCCTCAACATCGGTGGAAATGAGACGTGGGCATACCCGTGCACGTCAATCTCAGTTTTCTCGAAAGGAAAATCCCATGGTTTCTCGAAAGCTCCTTCTTGTTACAGCTGCCTGTGCGGCTTTCGCATTTCCAGCATTGTCACAGACACCTTCGCCGACAACACCGACACCGCCATCAGCTCCTGCAACCACTCCTCCGCTTGCCACCAATCCACCGATGAGCGCGCCCGGTCCCGTGACGGACATGTTCTACTCGGGAAGCTGGATGCCGACGCACTGGAGGGCTTCCGATGCCATCGGCCAGAACGTCTACAACCGCGCGAATGAAAAGATCGGGGATGTCGAGGAAATCCTGATCGATGGCGACGGTCGCGTACTTGCGGCTGTTGTGGGCGTCGGCGGCTTTCTCGGCATGGGCGAGCACAAGGTGGCCGTCACCTACCGCTCATTCCAGATGACCCGTGATACCAGCGGCAAGGCAAAGCTTGTCGTCGATATCGACAAGACAACGCTGAAAAATGCCCCCCAGTACAAGCCGACAGATCTGATGAAGCGCAGCTGATCAATTCCCTCAAAGGCTGCCTTTCGGGGCAGCCTTCAACTCTTCAGGAGACACACAATGAAGCATGTTTTTGCGGCCATCGCTCTCGCCGGAAGTCTGACGGCCTGTAACGCCTATAACCCCACGGACAGAGCGATTGCCGGCGGATTGATCGGTGCCGGAACCGGAGCAGTCATCGGCGGCGTTGCCACACGAAGCCCCGGAGGCGCTGTTGCAGGTGCCGTGATCGGCGGAGCTGGCGGTGCCATTCTTGGCGTGGCGACCACGCCAAGCCGTGGCTATAGCCGCCGCTCCTGCCGCGGCTACGATGAGTATGGACAGTCCGTTCGCTACGCCTGCTGATCGCATCGACTACAATGCAAAAACCCCGGCGTGTTGCGCCGGGGTTTTTGTTGACCTAATGTCTTACGTATAGTTCGATTTGAACTTCAGTCCCTGTCGCCGAGTTGCCGTCCCAGCAGTACGCCCGCAGCCATGATAGCTGCGACGGTCATTGTTCCCCAGCTGATCCGACTGGTGACCAGACGGGCAGCGATGGGAAGCGCAATCAGGGCTGTCGAGGTGACCTCGGTCCTGGTCCTGCGACGGTTCTTCATGAAGTATCCGATGCCTGCAATGAGCATTGCCAGAACCAGAAGAGCACCGGCAATTGAGAGGCTTGCCTCGATTTCGGACATGCGAGTGCTGAGCCAGAAATGCACAGCAACCAACCCGAAGATCGCGCCAATCAGCGCAATGACGCCAGATGCCGCGTAGAAGGCAACAGCCGTAACATTGCGCCGGAATACACCGCCGACTTCATTGGCGGCCAGAAGGGCGAGATTGCTCCACACGGGATCAGCGCTTTGTCATCAAGCCGACGAAGACACCGAACGCCGCAACTATTCCCAATGTCCGCGCGGGATGGTTCTTGAGTTGCTCCGTTACAAGCCGCTGGAGTTCGCTCGCTTCACCTTTGGCGAGATCCGCCATGACATCAGTATCGATGCCGACCGCTTTCAGTTTTCCAGAAACGGTGTCGGCCATTTCAGTGACATCACGCACAACCCGGTTCTGCAATGCAGCTGCATTGTGCTCGGCGGAATTCGCGGTTGCCTTGACATAGTTCACTGCATCGTCCCGCATTGTTTCAGCGGTATCCACGATGCTCGCCTTTTTTGCCGCAACGGCCATGGTTCTCTCCTGTATATTTGAGCGGCAGACAAGGGAGCGTTCGTCCTGGACGTCCCGCTGCTTCAGGGAGGGAACTGTTGGTCACCACATTTGGTTCCGTCAGGCGAAACGATCATTGCGCGGATGATACCTCCGCAGCCACAGCTTCATCCCGGACTTCGGCCACCTTGAACGCCGAGATGGCGTCTACCGCGACGACGCCGAGCAGAACCATCGGAGTCGAAAGGATCGCCCCAACAGGTCCCCAGAGCCAAAACCAGAAAACAAATGACAGGAAGAGCAAAAACGGCGAAATAGTCAGGCGGCGACCGACCGCTACAGGAGTGACGATGTTGCTCTCCAGCAAATGCAGGGAATAAAAGGCAAGCGCTGGCCAAAGGGCGATCCACAGGCTGGTCTCGTTCACGAGGCCGGCTGCGAATAGCAGCACCGCCAACGTCACCGGACCGATAAAGAGGATGAAGTTCAGTACAAAGGCCGCAGCTCCCCACAGCAACGGGAACGGCAGGTCTGCCATGAGCGCGACGAGGGCGGTCAGCATGCCGAGCCCCGCGTTGATGAGGGTCACAATGCCGAAATAGGACGCAACCTTGATTTCGATCTGCTCGAAGAAAGCACCAGCGGATTGTCTGGCATTCCGGCTCATACATAGCCGCAGGATTTGCGCTTTCATATGCCGATGTGTCGCGAGATAGAAATACACCGTTGCAGCGAAGATCAGCAGGCCTCCCGCCACCGAGGAGGAACCAACCGCTAGGTCCACCAGCGGACTTCCATCCGCGACTGTGATCTTGGGGCCGGTGCCTGGCCTCAGTTCACCTGCCATGCCCTCAAGCCGCTGTGCAAAGTTTGCGACCCACGAGAGCTTTTCCTTGAGGACGGCGATCATGCGGGGGAGCTGATCACTCCAGAGTGCAAAGGGTGCTGCGAACGCAGTTATGATGCCGCTGAGGCTGACCGTTCCTGTCCCCACGATAAGTGCGGCGGCAGCACCTTGCGGCATACCCCATCGCACCAAGCGGTCAACAGACGGTCCCAGAACAATACCCAGAATGACACCTGCAACGATGGGTATCAGGATCAATTTTGCAACGGACAAGACGGCGGCAACCATGATTGTCAGGATGCAAATCAGCATCGTCCGCACTACCGTATCATGGTAATCCGGGCTTGTTGTGGGGTCAGCGATCATCTCCGCAGGAGAAGCAGCCTCGGCATGTCTCGGGAACAGGAATGGGGACAGTGACATATGGGTGCCTCTTTTAGCAGCACAAGCGTTTGCGGGTGCTGTTGGTTCCCTGGACGGCTCTGATTGATTGCGGCCATCATCGCACCCCTGACGTGTCATCTTTTTGAGATGCTGATGGAACAAATCGCACCAGACAGTGTTCTCCCCGTGTGATCGCGTCCTGTTTGTGACGCAGACCATCATGCGTTTTCAAAAGGAGAAGAAAAATGGCACCTGAGTCCCTCGTAGTCTGGCTTGTTATTGGCGGCGTGGCCGGCTGGCTCGCCGGTGTGATTGTGAAAGGCTATGGTTATGGTCTGCTCGGAAACATCGCTATCGGTATCCTTGGATCCATCATCGGCGGATGGCTGTTTGGAAGCTATTTCGTTGGTAGCGTCGGCGGACTTCCGGGTGCAATCCTGGGAGCTACAGTCGGCGCGGTGATCCTGCTTTTCGCGCTCAGGCTTATCCGGCGCGAAGTCTGATCAGCACCAAATTCTGATGAGTTACATTCTCGGCCTTTCGCTTTCGAGCGGAGGGCCGTTTCATTTTGGCAGCATCACTCTGGAACCTTTGTGCCCGCCGTTGGTTGTGTCATTGCGGTCCACTCAGGGACCATCAACAAAGGAACCTCCCATGAGCAGCACGAGTGACAAGATCAAGGGCATGGCCAATGAGGCTGCTGGCAACCTTAAGCAGGGCGCCGGTAAGCTGGTTGGCAACGACAGGATGCGGGCCGAAGGCATTGTCCAGGAGCGCAAGGGTGAAGCCCAGCAGGCCGTGGGCAAGGGCAAGGACGCGGTCAAGAAGATCATCGACAACGCTTGACGATATTTTTCCCCTGCAATTGACAGTCGGCGGCTGGGTGCCTCGTGCTTCCTGTCGCCGATTCTGTTATAGCCCCTTGGAGCATTCCATGCAGAACTACAGCCGATGATCCGCCAATTTGTGTTTGCAACACTGGCCGCTGCGGTTGTGATGTTCCCTCTCGACTTCCTCTGGTTGCGGACGATGCGCCCGTTCTACGAGAGTCAGATGGGCTCAATCATGCTCTCCGAACCCCGCATTGTGGCGGCTGTTCTGTTCTATCTGGTCTATGCTGTTGGCATCGCATTCTTCGCGATTATTCCCAATCTAGGCACAGGCACAATCTGGACCGCTGCAGGATACGGAGCAGCCCTCGGGTTGGTGGCATACGGCACTTACGACGCAACGAATTTCGCCACACTGAAGGATTTTCCCGTTTCCATCATGATCGTGGACTGGACATGGGGAACATTCCTGACCGCAGTAGTCGCAGCAGCCGGATGGCGTCTGGTAAGCTGGCTGAATTGAAATATGCAAGCCAAGCCCTATGGCTTCTCCAGAGTGCTCAGCAGCGCCTCGACCTTGATCGTCGCAAAATTCGAGAACGTATCGGAGATCGCGTAGGGCAGCACAATGCGGTCTTTGAAGCGAATGCCTCCGCATGTGTAGACGACATTCGGAACGTAGCCTTCACGCTCGGAAGGATCCGGGCGCACCAGAGGTTCACGCGAACGCCCGATCACCTTTGACGGATCATTCTTGTCGAGCAGCACTGCACCAATTGAGTATTTCCGGACGGCCCCTACACCGTGGGTTAGCAGCAACCAGCCTTCATCCAGCTCAATCGGAGAACCGCAATTGCCGATCTGGACAAACTCCCAAGGGAAGTGAGGTTTCAGGACAGGCTCGCCGCCCTCCCAAGTGTAGAGATCATACGAATAGATCAGATAGAGGTTTTCATTGTCCTGCCTGGCGATCATGGCATAGCGGCCATCGATCCTGCGGGGGAACAATGCCATGCCCTTGTTGCGCGCGGCGGAACCGGAAAGCGGCGTCATCCGGAAGGAGACAAAGTCGTGCGTTTCGATGAGCTCGGAGCGGATCGCCCGCCCGCTGTAGGCGGTGTACGTTGCATAGAAGATCTTTGCATCTCCGTCGTCGAATTCCACGAATCTCGCGTCCTCGATACCGTTCGACTGCGACGCCGTAATCGGGAAAATGACCCGCTCACTAATGTCCTCGTTGGGCGCAAAACTCACCTCGACATCTTCGCCCCTAGGGCCTTCGGTGCGCACTTCCCGGATCGGGATCGAGGCCAGACGCACAGTAGGATCTATGCTCACATTGCCATCGGCTGCGATGGATCCCGCACGAAATGTCAGGGAGGACACATGGCCCTCACCGACGGCGCGAAGACTGATAATAAACCGCAATCCACCTTCCGGCGCGCCTGTTTGATCGGGATGGGCGACGATACTCGGGTTGAACAGCGCGGCTGACTCAAACGAATATTCATGGAGAAAGTACGATCCGATGAGCTGGCGTTGCAACTTTGAGAAGGGTGTATGGCTGGCCAGCGCCTCTTCCATCTCGACCGCACGCATTTCAAATCGTTGCAACAGGTTGCGATGCCTGCCTTGAAAATTCTCCAGAACTTCGGTCAGAATATTAGCGGCGGTCGCAGGATCAAGCGCCAGTACACGGTCAACGATATGGTTTGCCCTGGTCTTGTCCGTTGGATTGAGATCGCGCGGTTCCGTCGCCGGTTTGAAGGGGCGCACCACAACGCGCGCCGAGTCAGGGCGCAGATAAAGCGCCTGCCGATTGAAGAACTGGATTTGGGACACTGAGCCTCGACGATCTTTTTTGCATACGTCTAGATACTGTAGACTGGCAGTCGGACCTCTTTGAGTTTGGTCTCTCCCCGCAACGCAATCTGCCGGATCTCGAAGAGCGCCAGAAGATAAGATACCACAGACTCGCCGCCGCGGTTCTCGTTTCTTCGATCAGGGTGGAGCCCGTCGCAACAACTCCCGCTTGCAACATCGATCAGAGCCAGGCCAAGATCATTTTTCCCCATGAACCAGTTGAAGGCGCGTATTGCTTCGGTATCCCAATCGGGTTCGCCATCCGCATGAAATGCAGCTGCACAGGCCGAGATCATGGCCGCCGCTTCGAGCGGCTGCTGATCAAACGGCTTGGGCTGCTGCCTTTGATCACCAAAGCTCTCTGATCCCACCGGGCGAAAGTTCCCGATTGACGAGGTCTGCATTTTTGTCAGCCAGCGCAGACTCCTCAGTCCGGTGTCGATGTATTTGTCATCCTTGAGAGCGAGTCCTGTCACGATCATGGCCTGGCACAGGCGTGCGTTGTCGTAGGACAGCCCTTCCTCGAACCAAACCCAGTCAGCAGTTTCGACCCCGAGGAAAATCGCCTGAAGATTATTGGCGAGAAGCCTTTGCATCCGCATCATGTCGGCGTGCACCGTACCAACTGACGTGATCTCTCCCAGCCCCAGCAAGGCAAAGGCCCATGCGCGCGGCGACCGGAAGCGCTCGACGATGGGAAGCGCTCTCGAAAACAGAACACTGGCCCATTCCCGCCGCGATGCGTCGGTATCCCGCACTGCACAGACGCCCAGGGCCCAGAGCGTTCGACCGTGGCTGTCTTCCGAACCGCTTTCCTCAAGCCATCGACGATCAAAACTCATGAAGTTCCGGAAGCGGTTTCTGTCCGGATTCCACGCGTGCTGAATGAAGGATGCGAAGCGGGATGTGAGAGCCTGCGAAAGCCTTGCATCGGGTGAAGCGTTGAGCGTGCAGGCCACGAGCAAGGCGCGTGCATTGTCGTCCACGCAATAGCCGTGGGAACGATCCGGCACTGCATGGATCGCATGTTGAAACAGCCCTGTGTCATCGCACATCGATAGGAAGTGTCCGGTCTGGATTTCGGGCGGATTGTCATTCGGCATGAAGTCATCCTTTGGATCGCGGCTGGCGACAAGCTTGAGGTACTGCTTTTGCCGGACACTCCGAAAAACGGAGAGATACCGTTTGGCGGTCATCGCCCAGGTCATGGACCGGCTCGCAGCATAGGCCCGCTGGCGCATGGCGTTGCGCCGCACGTCATCAGTGAGCAACTCCGCCACCTCATGACCGATTGCATCGACTGCGGCGAAGGGTACGATGACGCCCCGACCATCGGTCAGAAGCTCCTGCGCATGCCAGTAAGGTGTCGAAACCACTGCTTTTCCAAGGCCGAAACTGTAGGCCAATGTGCCCGATGTCATCTGCGCTTCCGTTAGATACGGCGTAACATAGACATCGCACATCGTGATGAACTTGAGCAGGGTCGCCTGATCCACGAACTGATCGAGAAAGACGATATGCTCTTCGATGCCCAGTTGTCGCGCGCGGTCCTGCAGGTTGGCGCGGTATTCTTCCCCCTGATCGCGGACGAGATTGGGGTGAGTGGCACCGAGCACAACATAGACCGCACTCGGGCTGCGCTCCAGAATGCGGGGCATGGCGTCGATCATGACCTCGATCCCCTTGTTGGGGGAGAGAAGGCCGAAGGTCAGGATGACGGATTGCCCGGCGAACCCCAGTTCAGCTTTCGCCCTGTCCGGCTCGACAAAGGCCGCGTCCGGGATGCCATGCGGAATGACTTCGATTTTTTCCAGCGGCACGCCATAAACCGTCAACAGCAGCTCGCGTCCCTTCTCGGCCATCACGACAACCTTCGAGGACAGAGCGATGATCCGGCTCATGACGGCGCGTTGAGCCACTTTCGGACGTGCCAGGACCGTGTGAAAAGTCGTGACGAGTGGCATCTTCAGGCGCGACAGAAGCGCGAGGATATGCTCGCCTGCCTCTCCGCCGAAAATGCCAAACTCATGCTGAAGCGACACGACGTCAAACCGCTGACTGTTCAAAAACGCTGCGCCGTCGATGTATTCCGTCACTATGGTTTCGTTCACCGTGAAAAGGACAGATGAAGGGTAGGCGTAGTGTGATCCACTGTCATTCATCGCGACGATACCCGTCAGGATGTCCGGGCTTGATCCCTTCACCGCGGTTTGCAGATCCGTTGTGAACGTCGCAATTCCGCATCGCCGCGGGAGCGAATTTCCGATGAAAGCGATGCGCCTGAGCTGGTTCACGGCCTGGTCTCCGATTCGTGCAACAGAGAGACAGATTCGCGCTGCCGATCCTCTTCAATCGCGATTGCAAGTTCTGCGGCGGTGATGGTGAAAACGTTGCGGACGGTGGCCTTCATGGAAAGGGCGGGCGTCTGAAGGTGCGTTGCGACCCTCCTGGTGATGGCAAATGGAGTGACGGCAACTTCATCATCATCCGTCACAATCCGGTATGTACCCGCCGACTGGCGACCCTCGACCGATGGCATCGTGAACGGGTATCGGAATGTGACGGTCGTTTCGCTCCTGCGGATTGCCATTGTCTTGTCCTCAGCGTTTCTTTTTTGGCTGGTCAGACGACAAGACTGCCGTCTTGATCAAAGACGATAATACCGTTGGCTGTTCGACCTTCTTGATGACCTTAGGCTTCTTGGATTCGCGATTGCCGCGTTTTTGTGCCTTGCTCATGTTGATCACCATCTCCACTGCAGTGGATTTTCGTGTTTGCTTCGCAGCGACAGCCTTGGTCGCCTGGCGACACTCTACCAATGCAAAACGCCTTCTCTGCTGTTTTGTTCCCAATCCGTCAGGCTATGTTTCAAATCCATGGGCTGTCGCTTCATTTGCGATCTACATCAGTCCTCCAGAGAAGTTCCGTCCTTGGCGTGGTCAATCGCTCGACTTAAAGAGGTGTGGCGGAACAACTTCACGTGAGAAGCGTTGAAAGCCCGATCATTGACCCTGATCTCATGTCTGCAAGCACAATCCGCATCTATCAACGATCGGAATTGAGCTTATTTTGGGCGTTTTGTGCCAGCCCCGCATCAATTCCGGACACCTCAGCAGCATTCAGCAGACGCCACCCGCCAGCAAGGAATCACAGATGACCAACAAGTTTGCCGCCGCCATGCGTCGGGCCGCCAGGGCTACGCGTGCTTTCAATGTCCTGGGAGCAACGCGGATCATCCAGCGGACACTAGCCACTGGCGTTATGGCAGGTCTGAGCAGACAGTTGCGCAAAAAACCGGCATCCGTCCGCTCTGCGTCCGGGCAGAAGACTGCGGATAGCACTCCGGCACTGCCAGCAGGTGGCGGGAAACAAAAGAAAACGAGGTCTCGTGAGGCCCGGACAAAAGTCGAGGTCTATGCACGCGTTCCAAAGCGCTTAAGGCGACCGCTGGGTGAGGTTCTGGAAACATTGCGGCAAGCCACGGCTCTGCCAGCACCCCTGACGCGAAGTCTCTTGGCGCCATCGGGCTTCACCACAATAACTCCCAAAATTTCTATCCCCGAAGGCGCTCGCTTCACATCGCGATCCTTTACCTGCGGCGCTGGAACCAGGGAGTTCAAACTCTATGTGCCAGCATCTGCACCGGAAAGGCCGCAAGGACTGATTGTCATGTTGCACGGATGCACACAAAATCCGGATGATTTCGCATCGGGCACCAACATGAACGCGGTTGCAGAAACCCACGGGTTACTGATCGCCTATCCAGCGCAGACGCGCGCCAGCAATGCTTCGTCATGCTGGAACTGGTTTGAGGCGGGCCATCAGCTCCGGGACAGCGGTGAACCAGCTATTCTTGCCGGGTTGACCCGCAAGCTGATCAAGGAATTCGGTATCGATAGGGGCCAAGTTTACGTGGCGGGTTTGTCCGCTGGAGCCGCCATGGCTGTCATCATAGGTGAAACATACCCTGACCTTTTCTCGGCTGTCGGTGTCCACTCTGGACTTCCTTATCAGTCTGCTGGCAACGTCATGTCGGCCCTGGCTGTGATGCGCGGCAGCGCAGGGGCTGCGGTGTTTGGAAGGACGAAAGAGCCGGACGCCAACGCGAAACGCGTGCGCACCATCATCTTCCAAGGCAGCGCCGACCGGACCGTGCACCCCTCGAATGCAAAGCGCATTTTGGACGCAGCGTCCAATAGGGCAAAACGAGAAAAGCAAACGACGGAATCAGGCTCCAGAAATGGCCGACGCTTTACACAGACCGTGATTGCGAGCGAGGATGGCCATCCTGTCGTCGAGAGCTGGATGATTGACGGGGCAGGTCATGCCTGGTCAGGCGGCAAGGTCTCCGGATCATATACCGACGCCAAGGGGCCGGATGCCTCACGCGAGATGGTGCGTTTTTTCCTCAACGCGAAATGACCTCGAAGACAATCTGTGCAGGAACAAACTTGCAGCCCGCGCGTTCAACTGGCTGGCCAATGTGTTGGCGAGCAGCAGGAGAACGTCATGTCTGAAAACAAACTCGTTCGCAAAGGTCAGCCCGAAGCGCTGGCGACATTTGCAGCTGCCGCAATCCATGGTGGTAAAAAGCCGGATGATATCGGTCTCACGGCCACCAAAAAGACAGCGGCAATTCCCACGAATCCGGATGACAAGGTTAATGCGGCGACCAAAGTCCTGCGCGAAGGCGTTCTGGGAAAGGATCAGGGTGCGGACGCTGCAATTGACAAATTGCCAGATCGTATCAGCGGGCAAAAATAGCCAATTGTCATTATCATCGTTGATCATTGGCTTGCTCGCTCAGCTCGCACTCATTTCTCATTTGTTGTGATACGGCATTCTTCAGCGCCATTCGTTCATAGTACGGCAAGGCATTTCATACTTCTGTTTTGAGAAAAATAGTCTAAGTTTGGTCTACCTCGCGGATAGTCAGCGACGAACGAGCTTCACCAGCCAAGGCCATGTTGTATGCCGATGACGACCGAAGAGTTGCTGCACCAAAGCGAACTTCGTTTGAAAGCGGTCTCGATTGCCATTCAGGGTGTCATGTGGACAAATAATGCTGCTGGCGAAATGGCTGGGGAGCAGTTGGCGTGGGGTGCTCTGACCGGCCAGACACCTGAAGAATACAGCGGCTATGGCTGGGCCAAGGCCGTCCACGAAGACGATGTACAACCCACAATCGATGAGTGGCAGAAAGCCGTTGAAGAAAAACGACCATTCCGTTTCGAGCACCGGCTCCGCCGTCATGATGGAGCGTGGAGGCTGTTCTCCATAAATGGCGTCCCGGTACTGGACATAGAGGGTAACATTCTGGAGTGGGTCGGAGTTCATCTCGACATCACCGAAGAACGCGAAGTCCAGCTCCGGCTTGCACGAATTGCTGAACTGCTTTCCCTGGCTCTCGACGCCGGTGAAACCGCGACATGGGAAAAGGACCTGCTCACAGGTGAAAACACCTGGGACGACAGGCTATTCGGTTTGTGGGGGATGAAGGGTCCTGATGCGCCCTCAATCGAAAAAATAACCGGAATGATCGACGCGAGAGATCGCGATCATTTTAAGTCGCAGATTGATCAGCTACAACAACCCGGCAGCTCCGGCCTGTTCGAAGCCGAGTTTCGCATCATCCGTGCCAGTGATGACGAAGAGCGATGGCTTGTCGCACGCGGTCGGGCATTGGGAAATACCCTGCCTGTCAAAACACTCATAGGTACGACGCGTGACATCACGGATCGAAAAAGGCGAGATCAACAGATCCGCTTTCTAATGGGTGAACTGACGCACAGGACGAAAAATATCCTTGCTGTCGTCCAGGCCATTGCACGACAGACAGCGCGTGATGCACTCTCGGTCGAGACGTTCAGTGAGGCTTTCGCCCAGCGCATCACGGCCATCGCAGGATCGCTTGATCTGCTGATCAAGGAAAACTGGAGCAGCGCATCTATGCTCGAGCTCGTTCGCATCCAGACCTCAGCCGTCATGGGAGACAAAGGAAACCGCATAAAGCTCACGGGAGACGATGTTGCTCTCCTGCCAGACGCCGCCCAGAATCTTGGGCTTGCATTGCATGAGCTGTCAACCAATGCCGCAAAGTATGGCGCACTCTCCATACCCGGTGGCCATATCGCGCTTGGATGGGGGATTGTTGACGGCATTGGCAATGAGAAGGCCTTCTCGCTCGTCTGGAAAGAGCTTGGTGGTCCGCCCGTCACCAGACCCACACGCAAGGGCTTTGGCCATACTGTCATGAACCGTCTGGTGAAGGCGGCTCTGTCAGGAGATGCGTCTCTGGAGTTTGAGCCGGATGGCGTCAAATGGTCCGTGACCATTCCCGTGTCGCAGATCCTGCAAGCGGGCATTCCTGCCGCCAAATAAAAGGCACGGCGCGCTCAATCCGATGTCACTGCGACAGGGAACCTTTCTTCCTTAGGAAGGTTACAGTTGGACATTCCACCCAACCGGAGCCTCCCATGCCAGCCGAACCCAAGACACTCGAAGACATGTTCCACGATATGCTTAAGGACGTATATTACGCCGAGAAGCAGATCGTGAAGGCCCTGCCAAAGATGGCGAAGGTGGCCCACTCTCCCGACCTGAAGGCCGCTTTCATGGCCCACAAGATAGAGACGGAAGGCCAGATCGAGCGTCTGTCGGAGGTCTTCGAACTGGCTGGCAAGCCTCCACGCGGAAAGACCTGTGATGCCATCCTTGGCATTCTCGAAGAGGGCAAAGCCGTGATGGAGGATTATGCCGACAGCCCTGCCCTTGATGCCGGCCTTGTGGCATCGGCGCAGGCCGTCGAGCATTACGAAATGGCGCGTTATGGCACACTCAGGGCCTGGGCCGTTCAACTCGGCATGAAAGAAGCAGCATCCCTCCTCGGCGCTACACTCGCCGAAGAGACCAAGACCGATCAGACCCTTTCCAGGCTGGCGGCGAACTCTGTCAATCAAAAGGCCCTCGCCAAAGCCGCCTGAACGTCTCCCTTGTCCTCCCCCTGACTGACCCCGGGCAAAAGCTTTGTCCGGGGCCTTTTTTTGAGTGGAACGCCATGACCGATACCGTATTCGACTCCGAAACGACGGTGCAGAGCGAGTTGCGTGGCGGCTCGCCACCCTGGCTGGCCGGGTATGTCCGGCCAGCCCACAAGACCCTTGATCAGAATATGCGTTGCGACATTCTGGTTGTTGGAGCAGGCATCACCGGATCGCTGATGGCGGAGCATGTCACAAGCCTTGGCCACAAGGTATGCATCATCGACCGCGAGCGCCCCGGCTTCGGCAGCACAGCGGCAAGCACCGCCATGTTGCAATGGGAGATCGACTGTCCACTCGCCGAACTCACGGAGTTTTACGGCTTTGAGCGTGCAGCCAACATCTATCAACGCAGCCTGCAGGCGGTCACGGGCCTGAAATCACTGGTGCGGTCGCTAGGATTGACTTGCGCCTTCCGGGATCGCAGTTCGCTCTACATGGCGGGCGAAGGCACAGGTGCGCGCGAGCTTCTGGCCGAGCATGAATTGCGCCAGCGTGCCGGGTTACCAGGCGCTTATCTTGATCACCGGACGCTGCTGCGCGAGTTCGGTTTTGACCGGGAGGCCGCCATCCTCTCGCCTGGCTCAGCCGATGCTGATCCGCTGCGGCTGTCGCACGCGCTGATTGCCTCCGCCGTCGCCAATGGTGCGTCGATGTTTGATGCCGATGCCGTCAGCTACCACGCAACAGGCAAACGCGTGATCGTCGGGCTCGCCAACGGCTGCGAGATCGAAGCCAGCCGTGTGATCCTCGCAACCGGGTACGTTATGCCGGATTTTGTGAGGACGGACCTGCACAAGACGGCATCAAGCTGGGCCGTCGCCACGCCGCCACAAAATCCCGATGCACTTTGGAGAGACGGTGTGCTGATCTGGGAGGCATCCGATGACTATCTCTATGCGCGCACGACGGCAGATAACCGCATTGTCATTGGCGGCGAAGATGACGATACGATCATCGAGCCTGAGGCCCGCGATGCGCTGATGCCGGAAAAGTCCACGATCATCCTGAAAAAATTGCAGGCGCTATGCCCGAAGGCCAACCCGACTGCGGATTTCGTCTGGTCCGGGGCCTTTGGCGAGACCGAAGATGGCCTTCCTTTGATTGGCGAAGTGCCGGGCTATCCTCGCATCCATGCGGCCTACGGCTACGGCGGCAATGGTATCACCTTCAGCTATCTCGCATCCCGGCTGATTGGCCAGATGATTGCCGGGAACCGCGAGCCCTGGTTCGATGATCTCGCGATTGATCGTCCCCGCCCTGCGACATGACGTTTAGCAGCATCAAGGGTGAAGAGTCATAAGGAACAATCCCGCGTCGGTGCGGTTGTCTCCTGACACGATGGAGCGACTGAGATGCATGAAACAACGCGGATAAAGCAGACGAGGACAGTGCGAAAAACTGGCCTGTCACGGTCTGATGCGCTGACTGCAGCAGCGGCATCTCCAACCGGCACAATCTCTAGGGTCATGGATCAGTTGCCACCGGGAACCAGTGCTGCGGATGTGACGAAAGAGGAAAGGCCCATCCTTCAGGGCATTGCGCATGGCGGCGAAGGTTACGGCAATGAATACGGTTCCGGACCCGGCGCAGCGAATGCTGACGCAGACTCGGACGCTTCACCAGCAGTTCCCGGTGACAGCGCCTCGCCAGCAGCATCCGCGATGACCACCATGCGAAAAGAGCCCGCGCGACAACGATACTCGAGCAAGTCTCAGCGCGAGTAAAAGGGGAAATGATCAGGTAAAGTTACGGTGATACGGAACTTTGGGTGTACAGCAGCGTTTCTCCAAAAGGACATGAATAGTTCTCGCCAATAATCAGGACCAGAGCCTCAAGGAGATAACCGATGCTGAAAAAATTTGCACTTTCGCTCGCTATAGGTGTTGCCACACTTGGCGCTGCCGTGGCCCAGCAGCCTCCGGCGAACCCCAATGCCCCGTCCAATCCTGCTGTGTCCACACCTGCCATGCCGTCTGCTGCGACACCTGCGCCCGGCGCGAACAGCTTCACGGAAGCGCAGGCCAAGATGCGCCTCGAGAACCAGGGCTTCACAGCTGTGACCGGCCTGATGAAGGACAATGACGGCATCTGGCGCGGCATGGCGACCAAGGCCGGTCGCAGTGCCAATGTCAGCGTCGATTACCAGGGCAATGTCGTCCAGAAGTGACGGTCCGCATTCGCCCAATCCACAAACAGGAGAGAAACATGACAACCAATCTTTCGCGACTTTATGACACGAATGAAGAGGCGCAACGCGTCACCACCGAACTCACGACCGCTGGTATTCCAGGTGATGACGTCAGCGTGATTGCCAACGGCACTTCGGGCTTCGAGCCTATGACGGAAACAGCCGCATCGACGACAGCAGGTGCCAGCGTTGGAGCTGCCCTTGGCGGCGGAGCGGGGCTTCTGGCAGGGCTCGGTGTCATGGCGATCCCGGGAGTTGGTCCGATTGTGGCTGCCGGTTGGATGGCCGCTACCTTGACAGGCCTCGTCGCTGGCGCGGTCACCGGTGCTGCAGCTGGTGGCATGGTCGGTGCTCTCACTGACAGTGGGGTGGATGAGCGTGATGCCCATGTCTATGCCGAGTCCATCCGTCGTGGCGGCTCGATGGTTATCGTCAAGACGGGCGAAATGAATCGCGGTGTTGCAGAAGCCGTGCTTGATCGTCACACATCGGTGCCTGTTGATGACCGTCGTTCCACCTATGAAGACGAAGGCTGGGATGGCTTTGACGAGAAACGTGGCCCGTATATTCCTCCCACAGGAACCGCGCCCCGCACGCCTCCTCCTGGCATGCTGTAAAGACCAAGCCCACTCTCACCGCTGCACACAATTGCATCGGTGAGAGTTTTCCAGCTCCATTTCCCTCAAAGCGTAACGGGCCATACCTCATGCTTTCAACCGGAAACACCCTCACCAGGGTTGCTTTCACTCTCAACGGCGTGAATCGCAGCGTTGACGTCGAGCCATGGACAGTCCTGCTTGATTTGCTGCGCCATGATCTTGCGCTGACCGGCACCAAGAAGGGCTGCGACCACGGCCAGTGTGGAGCCTGCACAATCCTGATCGACGGTGCCCGCATCAACTCATGCCTGCAGCTTGCGATCATGCAGGAAGGCAAGGACATCGTCACAATCGAAGGCTTGGCCCGCGATGGTCAGATGCATCCGCTGCAACAGGCGTTCATCGATCATGATGCGTTCCAGTGCGGCTATTGTACCTCGGGCCAGATTTGTTCGGGCGTGGCGCTCATCGTGGAAGGGCGCGCCGGATCGCGTGAGGAAATCCGCGAATTCATGAGCGGAAATATCTGTCGTTGCGGCGCGTATCCGAACATTGTGGACGCCATCGCCGACGTCGCAACCCACTTAAATGTTTCAAATCATGGTGCCACCACATGAACCGCTTTTCCTACGAGAAAACCTCCAGCATCGATGCAGCGGTCGTGGCGCTTGCTGGCAATTCTCACGCGCGGATCATCGCTGGCGGATCGAACCTGATTGATCTCATCAAATACAATGTCGAGAAGCCAGAAAGCCTCATCGACATCACGCGGATCAAAGGCCTGTCCAACATTTCGGATACCCCCGGCGGCGGGTTGCGAGTTGGTGCAATGGTGACAAATGCAGCGCTCGCGATTGATCAGCGCGTGATCGCACGGTTTCCGCTTCTGGCGGCTGCAATCCTGGCGGGCGCTACCCCTCAGTTGCGCAATGCCGCTACCACCGGCGGCAATCTCAACCAGCGCACCCGCTGCTATTATTTTTACGACACGGCCACGCCCTGTAACAAGCGCGAGCCCGGCACCGGCTGTCCGGCGATCGCGGGGCTCAACCGTATCCATGCCATTCTGGGCACCAGCGACCATTGCATCGCCACGCACCCGTCCGACATGTGCGTGGCGCTTGCAGCGCTGGGAGCAATTGTGCATGTCACAGGCCCGAGCGGAGATCGAGCGATCCCTGTCGGCGAGTATCATCGCTTGCCAGGCGAGACGCCTCACTTGGATACCACGCTCCGGCGCGGCGAAGTGGTGACGAGTGTGGAACTACCGGGCGCGTCCCAGGTGTTCGCCTCCCATTTCACATACCTGAAGCTGAGAGACAGATTGTCCTACGCCTTTGCGCTTGTGTCTGTGGCTGCAGCAATTGACCTGGATGGCGGCATTGTCCGCCAGGCCCGCATCGCGCTGGGGGGTGTTGCCCACAAGCCCTGGCGTCGTGAAGAAGCGGAAGCGCTTCTGATCGGAAAGCCGCCGACCACAGTCACATACGCGCAAGCTGCCGATGCCTTGCTCGCGGGAGCAAAAGGCTTCGAGCACAACCGCTTCAAGATCGAGCTTGCACGACGCGCAATCATACGCGGCTTGACGCAGGCCGCAGCAGGAACACCGCAATCCTCGACCGACAAGCGGATAGCATAGGAACCCCTCACATGCTCACCAATGATCTCCATGTCGGTTCTCCCAGAAGCCGCATTGACGGACCTGCCAAGGTCACCGGACAGGCGACCTATGCGGCCGAGTTTGCAGCGCCGGATCTTGCCCATGGCTATATCGTCGGCAGCAGCATCGCGAAGGGCGCAATCACTCATATTGACGTTTCTGCCGCAGAAGCGGTTGCCGGCGTTCTCAAGATATTCACCCACGAGAACCGGCCTCGTACGGCGTGGTTCAGCTCCAGCTATCAGGATCAGGTGGGGCCTCCGGGAAAACCGTTTCGGCCACTCTATGACGAAACCATACTGTACAGCGGACAGCCCATCGTGCTGGTGGTGGCCGAGACTTTCGAGAGTGCCCGTTACGCCGCGTCGCTGGTGCGCATTCAATATGCGCCGCAAAAACATCAGACCGATCTACAGGCTGCACGCCACGAAAGTTACGAGCCGCCAAGCAAGCGCTTTGGCATGGCCCCGCCTCCCGCACGGGGAGACGCTGTCGATGCCTTCGGAAAATCCGTTCTGCGCGTCAGCCAGGAATATGCGATTGCCGCTGAATACCACAACCCGATGGAGCCGCATGCAACGACAGTCGTCTGGCACGGGGATGACACCATCACGGTGCACGATAAAACGCAGGGCGTCCTCAACAGCCAGGCCTATGTGGCGAGCGTGTTCGGCCTCCCAAAAAAGAACGTGCGGGTCATTTCGCCGTTTGTTGGCGGCGGGTTTGGTTCAGGCTTGCGGCCGCAGCAGCAGTTGTTTCTGGCGGTGATGGCCAGCCTGGAGCTGAAACAGTCAGTGCGCGTCGAGCTGACACGAGAGCAGATGTTTAGCCATGTGCACCGGGCGGAGACGGTGAACGTCCTGTCGCTTGGCGCTGACAAGGATGGCCATCTCAATTCCGTCCAGCATCATGCAGTCGCTGCAACATCCCAGTTCGAGGATCATCAGGAGGTCGTCGTCAACTGGTCGGGCCTGCTCTACAAGGTGGACAATGCGTCTTTTCAGCAGGATCTCGCCAAACTGGACATCTACACTCCCGGCGACATGCGTGCGCCCGGTGCGCCGCTTGGCATGTTTGCGCTGGAAAGTGCCATGGACGAGCTAGCCATTGCCGCTGATCTCGATCCGCTTGAACTGCGGCTCAGAAATTACGCCGATGCTGATCAGAACACCGGAAAAATCCTGACATCGAAGGAATTACGGGCCTGCTATCAGCAAGGCTCAGAGCGGTTCGGCTGGAGCAAACGCAATCCTGTTCCCGGATCAATGCGCGAAGGGCGTGAGCTGATTGGCTGGGGCATGGCCAGCGGCGTCTGGGAAGCCTACATGTTCAAGACGTCCGCACGGGTGACGGTAACGCCGGGTGGCAAGCTTGAAATCGCTTGCGCAACTTCGGATATCGGAACGGGTACGTACACGATCCTCGCCCAGATCGGTGCGGACGGGCTTGGCTTTGCCATGGCAGATGTGACAGTCAAGCTGGGCGACACATCCTTGCCGGCAGCTCCCGTTCAGGGCGGCTCATGGACGGCGGCTTCCGCTGGTAGCGCGGTCATGGCGGCGTGCGAGACTTTGCGCAAAAAGCTGCTTGCTGCGGCAGCCAGATTTCCGGACAGCCCGTTGGCGAAGGCGAAACTTGATGACATCATCTTCATCGCTGGAAGCATGGTCCTTAAGGCCGATCCGTCGATGGGTGTCTCCCTTAACGACATCATTGCAAGCTGCGGCGGCTCGGCCATCGAAGCGGAAGAGACGGTCAAACCCAGTCTGCTCAAGTACTTGCAATACTCATCATTCGCGCATTCCGCTGTTTTTGCCGAAGTGCGCATCGATGAGGAGCTGGGCGTCATTCGCGTCACACGCATCGTCAGCGCTGTGGCGGCGGGGCGCATCCTCAACCCCAAAACCGCACGCAGCCAGATCATTGGCGGCGTGGTCTGGGGCATTGGCATGGCGTTGCACGAGGAAGCCATGACCGATCACAATCTGGGCCGGATCATGAACCGCAGCCTGGCCGAATACCATGTGCCGGTGAATGCTGACATCTGCGACATCGATGTGACCTTCGTTGACGAGGTGGACACCAAGGTCAGCCCCATCGGCGTGAAGGGTCTTGGCGAGATCGGCATTGTCGGGACGGCCGCAGCTATCGCCAATGCGGTGCATCATGCCACCGGCAAGCGCATCCGCACGCTGCCCATCACAATCGATAAGCTGCTGGCTTGAGCTGCATTTCTGCAGCTGCGTCATTGCCGCTCAAGGACGGGAACTTTCGCCCGGCACAAGCGTTCAACTTTTGAGACCCGCACCTGGCGGGTTAACGCAGGGAGGTTGCCATGAACGGAATTGTCTATCTGGTCGGACTTGTCGTGATCGTTCTGGCGATCCTGTCTTTCCTCGGTTTGCGCTGAGGGCTGGAGCATGACCCCCACCGCAGCCGTACCAGTCGCATCCGCCATCACCCACGACCGGTCCTATGTTGATTGGGCTGCGATCCTCGCAGGTACGGTGATCGCCACCGCCATCACGCTTGTCCTGACAGGTTTCGGATCAGCCATCGGGTTGTCCATGACCTCGCCATTCTCTGGAAAAGGCTTTTCCGGAATGGCCATTGCCGTCGCGATCGGACTCTGGGTCATATGGGTCGCTGTCACGAGCCTCATGGCTGGTTCCTATGTAACAGGCCGCATGCGCCGTCGTGCAGGAGATGCCACTCAACATGAAGTCACTGTCCGAGACGGAGCACATGGCCTTGTCGTCTGGGCATTGTCAGCCCTGGTTGGCGCAATCATCGCCACTATGAGTGTGGCAGGAGCTGCAAGGGCCGGGGCAGAGATTGCACGCTCCGGTATGTCAGCCGCAGCCATCGTGGTTGGCAACACCACTGAATACGCAATTGATACTCTTGTTCGCAATGAGACACAGGTACCGGCAATCGATGACAATACGCGTGAGCAGATCGGCCGTGTCCTGGTCCGCGCCGCTGCTGACGGACAGCTCAGCGCGCAGGACAGGAACTATCTGACACGGACCATTGCAGCCCGTGCCGGTGTCGAGCCTGCTGAGGTGGAAAAGCGTATCGATGCCTTTTCCGCCGAAGCAAAACTGGCCCTTGAACGCGCCCGCGCTGCCGCAGAAAGCGCTCGTCGCGTTGGCATTCTCATCGCCTTCCTGACGGCTGCATCTCTCGCTGTAGCTGCTGCGGGCGCCTGGTGGGGCGCAAGCCTTGGTGGAAAACACCGCGACGAGAACCTCGATCTTTCACATCTGATGCGCTGGTAAGGAGAGCAGACATGGGACGCGGAATTCTATTGTGGATGCTCGGCATTCCTATCCCCATCATCATCCTGCTGGCGCTCTTCCGCTAGGGTGGGTTACAATATGTGTCTAAAACCAGACAACTGAAGGGAATGCTATGCAGGACCGTCTTCAGCCGTGGCCAGAGTGGAGCCTGAGTGGCACCCCGAAGCCGAAAAATCCGGGAGAGCCTTCGCCTCCTCCACGCGAAATCCCGCCCGAACCCGAGCCATACACGGAGCCCCGGCCCGTCTCTGATCCGGATGAGGGTATCCCTACACCACTGATCATCCCACCGAGCGACCCACTACAGCCGCCGATGACTTTGATGGCCTGAACGGGCCGCTCCGGATGCGCGGCAAACACAGAACTATCAACCCCAAAAATGCGTTGTACTTGAAACGACAGGAGTCCGGCCCATGACGACGCTGATTGCCATAACCTATCCTTCCCCGGCTCTTTGCCGTGAAGCTCTGGTGAAACTGAATGAACTGCAAGGAGGCGCAGTCATCAGCATGATCGACAGCGCCATCGTTTCCAGATCAAAAGACGGATCTGTCAAGCTCGACCAGACCATGAATATCACTGCAGCAGGAGCCCTGTCGGGAGCATTCTGGGGAAGCCTGATCGGCATGCTCTTCCTCTCGCCACTGACAGGAGCCGCCATTGGCGCGAGCGCAGGTGCAGTCGGCGGCTACACGACTGATTACGGGATTTCAGATACCTTTATGCGGGAAATGGGCAAAAAGCTGGATGCGGATGCCGCCACGCTTTTTGTCCTTGCTGCCGAAATGACGGCAGACAAGGTGGCCCATGCGCTGGCGATCAACAGCGGGCAAGTGACCTACACATCCATGCCGGAAGACCTTGAGAAGCGCTTCACCCAGAAGTTCAGCACAACTGCAGCCATAACCGAGCCGGAACTGGGTCGCGCTGTCGAAGCTCTCGATAACTGATTGAACCACAGCCCCCTTCGAAGACTGTTTCGGAACACATTGGAGACGTCGCATGATCCATAAAACAGACAGCGAGATCGTATGGGATCTCATCGAAAAAATCCGGATATGCATGCTGGTCACTCGCGACGGAAAAGCGGGGGAATTGCGGGCCCGGCCAATGAGCGCCGATGTCAACTCCGACGACGAAGCGATCTATTTCCTCACCGACGTGCGCCAGCACAAGGATGATGAAATCAAGGCCGACCACAACGTCTGCCTGGCATTCGCCGATACCGGGAGCCTTCAGTATGTTTCCGTGACGGGGATTGCCACTGTGTCGAATGACCGGGACAAAATCGCAGAACTCTGGTCGGTCGCGGCGCGTGCATGGTGGGATAGCAAAGATGATCCCAATATCCGGGTTTTGCATGTAATGCCATTGCGGGCAGAATACTGGGACAGCCCAGGTTCTATCGTCACGAGCATCAAGATGGCTGCGGCGGCCCTGACAGGGACACGGCCGAACCTTGGGGAGAGCAAGAAGGTTGATTTGTAATGCCACGGAATGAAACGGACCGATCGCTCGGCGAGCAAGTACGGCGCATAAGATGAAAACGCGCTTCCGAAGACTGCTTCAATCGATCCGGTACCGCGCTCATGCTTCCGGCACCAGGACGCCCGCGGTTGTGCGTACGACCGTGGAAGCCAGGCAGGGGTTTCTTGGTAGGCCGGTCCTGATTGTTTTGGCTGCAAGCATGGTGTTCGCGGTTGTTTCAATCGCACTCATTTTGATGGCGACACCATAGAATTGACCAGACTAAAATACTTCATGCTGCGAGGGAACATTCAAAAATTCGAATGGTGTCTGAACCCGTGTTGACAGAAAGATCGGGATTCACGCGCGTTGTCGACGGTTGCTCGGGTGTCCGCTTTCAAGAAGCGGTCTAGATGACTGAATTTGCGCCTTGGGTCATAACTCCCCGTTCACCACAACGCACCACAGGTCAGAAACGGAGTATCACTGCCATGTTTTTGGGGGAGGTCAATTCATCTCCCGCTGTCAACAGCGGCTGCAAATTGTAACACGGAACAGGCGATTTGGCCGCTGAGATAGCGGTGCCTTCCGACCGATTAAGCCGTGGTAGGCTTGGTTGCAGCAGGGGTTGCCCTGGCTGATGCCACCATCGATCCAGACAAGGCGGGCGCGGCCTTAGGCCTATGCCATGAAGGGCTGCACCATCTCGAAATGGGTGACATGGCAATCGTCGCGGCGGTGATGGATGACCAGCGTTGGTGGCAGCGCGCTGGCTGATCCAACAGTCTGGCGGACATGGTCAAGCATGGATGATGTGAAAATCACGGCGGCAGGTCCTGCCGAGAGTGCTGGCAGCATGCGGGTCGAGCCCCGGCTCATGGCGACCAGCACCACCTTTGGTGCAACCTTCCGCATCGCCCGGATTGCGGATGAGGGATCAGCACCGGCATCGATCAGAAGGCTGGCAATTCCGGCCGAGGCATAGGATCGTCGGGTTCGGACGATCCAGTTGCTATCGCGTGCAACCGAGCCATCCTCACCAAGGCCGATATCACCGCCTCCGCCCGGCATCAGGATGACGACGTCCGAAGGCTTGCCACGCGGCATGGTCAGCAGCACCCGCCCGCCGCCGAAGAAGCCGCCACCGACGGAGATGACCTGCTCGCCCGGACGGTAAGTTTCCTGGGTGGCAGTCGGGCCAGTCGCAGTGAATACGGTGAGTGCGAGAGCCAATGCCACACCAGAAAGGCGGGATTTGTGGATGGTAGTCTTGGAAAGGGTCATGGGTTCCTCCTTGGGTTTTGTGCGACCAGAAGCACCGAAGCATGGAGTTCCAGATAAATCCATATTTGGGATAAACCTTTTACGGGATCATATCAAGTGCCGCTTTCCTGCCACATGGAACACCGGCATGCGCAGATCCACCAGGACCGATCATCACCTGACGTTTCGGGAGCTGCTGCTGGCAACGCGCAAGGCCTATGGCGTGACGCAGGCCGAGGTCGCAAAGCGTTTGGGCAGGCCGCAGAGCTTTGTCGCCAAGGTCGAGAATGGCGAGCGGCGGCTCGATGTTGTCGAACTCGTTGGTTATTCCAGAGCGATTGGTGCCGAGCCGCTGGCGATCATGACGGCGATGGTGGAGGCGATCGAAGAGCCCCGGCCACGCTGACTAACCAGTTCGAATTCCCGGCGTACTGATCGCTATTTGCAGATTCCTTGCACAACCGACTGGACTGTCCGCGTGAACAGAGCGTGTGTGTCCTGGCAGATGCAAATCCATCAGCGGATCGGATGCAAGGGAGGCCAGCTTGGCAAAGGAAGACCACGATCGAAGAGGCGACAAGGCTATCGGGATGGAAGCAGATATTTTGAATGTCCTTTCCCTCTCGGTTCGCGCCGCGCGGCAGAATGTGATGGCCTGCGCGACATTGCTGGCGAATGCCGGGGTTGCACTGGATGATGGCGCAGAGGCGATCGTGATAGACCATGTTCTGGATGTCGAACCTCTGCTGTTCGAGGCGCAGACGATGCTGAATGCTGTCTGCATCCTGCAGCGCAAGGCGAAACAGGGCGCTTTCGACGGCTTTTGAGGTCAGCGACAACGCTGCGGAGCGCCAACGGTATCGAGAAGGCCGATCCCCCGCCACAGGCGGGGTTGAGGTCGTGGCGGCAAAGTGTGCCGCTGCAACCAAACGGAGCCTTCGATGTCACCATCTTTCGCCAGTCGCAAGTCCACGCTGCCCAACAATTCTTCGGATTCGCGTCACAGCCGTTCAGCCCCTGCCCCGCTTTCTGATCTCCAGCAGGTTATCCTGTCCCGCGCCGCCTAACACCCGGAATGCCTCACCGGAGTTGAAGGCCATGCTGATGTGGACGCCACACGACGCGCGGTCGAGAACCTCGTGGAGCGAGGATTGCTCATCGCAGTATCTGATGCATCAGGCCGACCGCGGCATGGCATTCTCGCGGAGATGGCGACCTATTGGTGGCGGATGACCACTTCTGGTCTGGCCGTGATCGGGGTCGAGTCCTCGGAGCTGCCCGAGGACTATCAGCAGCTCATCGCTGTCACTGGCGACGGGCCATTGGCAAGTCCGCTTCAGCTGCGGGATGCCAGAAGCAGGGGCGACCGGCGCGCCAAGGCGAAGCGTCCGCCTGGTGCAAAGAGCCATACCCGGGCAAGCAACAATATAGGCCGCAAGCATGTCGCGCCAGCGCGGCCTTCGACGCGCAACCCAGACGCAACCACCCGGACGAAGACAAGGCGCGCCGTCGAACCCGGCAAGGCAACCAACAAGGAGACCAACGGCACGCGTCTGCTTGGCCTGCTCTCCCGCAGGAAGGGTGCCACGATCGCGGAGATCATAGAGGCCACGGGCTGGCTCGCCCATTCATCGCGTGCTGCACTGACCGGACTTCGCAGGAAGTGGCACATAACCCTGCGCGAGCAGCATGTTGGCGATCGGGTACGGTTTACCGGATCGTCGCAGAGGCCGGGTCCACGGTGGGACAGGAGGCCTGTCCATGGACGAGACTTCAGAAGCAAATAGCCATCTTGAGAGATCACGAGATGGTCACCTCGGCCCGCAAGCCACTGTGATGGGCAGCCCCCCCACAGGACGAGGCGCAGCAAACCCTGGCCAGCCTCGACAAGGGGCTCGATAGACTGGCGTGGCTCGATATTGACGAGCTCCGCCTCCGCTACCGCCAACCCATGCGCAAGCCTGCACCGCCCCATCTTCCGACGTGGCTCCTGCCGCGCATCGTCGCTTACCGCGTTCAGGCCAAGGCATTTGGTGATCTTGGCCCTGAAGCCATGCAACTGCTGGAACAGGTCGCACGGGATCAAGGCCGTGCGCACTCTGCCTTGATCGTGGATGAGGCAGGCGCGGACTCTGGCAACCGCAGCCGCATCCCTCAGGTCCCTCTCCCGCCTGCGCTTGCGCGGTTCAAAACCGGGACAGTGCTGATGCGCGAGCATGCGGGCGAGATGCACAAGGTGACGGTTCTTGAAGCGGGGTACGCCTGGAAGGCAACGTCCTATCGCAGTCTGTCCGAGGTCGCCCGAGCCATCACTGGCACCAGCTGGAACGGACCACGCTTCTTCGACCTTCGTGAGGCAAAACACCGAACTGTTGCTGCGTCAGCGAGAGAAGCGAGCCGGCACAGGACCGGGGCTGCAACGTGAGCAAGGCGAGCCGGTCAGAAGGCCAAGCCACCCAAAAGCTCCGTTGCGCGATCTATACCCGCGTCTCAAGCGATGCCGGGCTGGAGCAAGAGTTCAATTTGCTTGATAACCAGCGCGAAGCCGCTGAGGCCCATGTCCGCAGCCAGCAGTTTGAGGGCTGGCACTGATACCGGCCCGATATGATGATGGCGGCTTCTCCGGTGGCTCGATGGAGCGACCGGGCCTCCGGCAATTGCTTGCGGATGTGCAAGCCGGGCTCATCGACGTCATCGTGGTCTACAAGGTCGATCGTCTGACGCGGTCGTTGGCAGATTTTGCCAAGCTGGTCGAACTCTTCGATGAACACGGCGTTTCGTTCGTCTCGGTGACCCAGAGTTTCAACACGACGATGAGCATGGGGCGGCTGACGCTCAATGTTTTGCTATCCTTCGCCCAGTTCGAACGCGAGGTCACGGGCGAGCGCATCCGGGACAAGATCGCGGCGTCGAAGAAGAAGGGGATCTGGATGGGCGGAAGTGTGCCCTATGGATACCGCGTTGAAAGCCAGAAGCTGCTCGTTGTCCCCGAGGAGGCGGGCGATATCCGCGCAATGTTTCAGCGCTATCTCGAGATCCGGTCGGTGCCTGCGCTTGCCGAGGAACTCAAGGCGCAAGGCTTCAGAACGCGAAGCCGACCGCTCTCAAACGGACGCATCATCGGCGGCATACCTCTCACCCACGGTCCCATGGCAACAACCCTCAAGAACCGGGTCTACCTCGGCAATATCAACCATAGGGGAAAGGCCTATCCCGGTGAGCACGACGCAATCATCGATCACGCCTTGCTCGACAGCGTTCAAGCCACGTTGGCGGCAAATATCAACGGCACCCGAAACCGCTGGCAGGCCTCCGGCACCATTCTGATCGGCCGCATCTTTGATGATCGCGGCAACAGGATGGTTCCATCCCACACCAGGAAGGGCCCCGCGCGCTATCGCTACTATGTCTCCTACGCCAAGGCCCAGAACCAGCCCGAGCAGCAGGGAACGGTTGCACGGGTGCCTGCCCACGAGATTGAGGAAGTGGTGGTCACGGCGCTGCGAGATCAAGCGGGTGCCGCCCAGGCTGGTACTGCCAACCCTGGTGGCATCGATGGCGCTGTCGCGTTGACGGATGCAGCAGCAATCGAGGTACACCTCGACAAGATCGTCGTCACTCAGAGTGCCCTGCAGCTAACGGTCCGAGCGCCCGATGACGGCACTCCGCCAGTGCTTGTATCTATTCCGTGGAAACCAACGAGCAAGACGCGCCGCAGGGCCATTATCGTGCCAGCGGACACCTCACTTCCAGCCACCGACCCGATCCGGCCCGAGGCGCGGGCACGCCTCATAGTGGCAATCGCAAGAGCCCGCAGTTGGGTTGCCGATCTGACCTGCGGCAACGCGACCAGCACCGCCGAGAGCGCCGCACGCGAGGGTATCTCGGATCGCTCTGTGCGTATGACCCTGCCACTCGCGTTCCTCGCGCCAGCGATCGTCAACGCCGCCATCAACCGCACTTTCCAAACAGCGCCGGGCTCACCACCCTGTCAGAGCTTTCCACGGGCTGGCGGCAGCAGATTGCATCGCTTGAAGTCCGTAGTGACGACCCGACAACCCGCAGCATCCACAAGGAGCAAACTCGGCCTTCGGCCCCTCCCCCTTGAGGAGTGCGCAACCGCGGCGATGATGTTGGCGCAACGGGATGATGCCCGCCCGACCTTTAAAATATCATTCCGCAATCTGTGCCTTCACCTCCCACCAGTCCGGGCATTTGACCTTCTTTGGCGTGCGGGTGGCCGCCATGACCATCTCCTGCTCGTCCCTGCTCAGACGCCGGTCTCCGAGGCGCTGGAGAGCGCGCGTGACCAGCCAAGGCTCGATTGCCATCCGGGCATGCTCCTGGAACGGATAGAGTTTGCTGGCCATCTTGAGCTGCCGTAGCGCCATTGGGGCTCCCTGACACCACGAGATCAACGACAAACGGCCTTTGATCGACCTCAGCTATGGGCGGGTACCGTTCTGTCTGAACCGCTCGATCGCTTCGAGAGCAGCGTATGCAGCATTGTTCCACTCGAAGGCCCTTCGCTTGATGTACATGATCAGGGCCTCTTCAGCCGTAACCTCGCGCGTCGTGTCGCCATCCCTGATGGTCACCATGCGCCCGAGCACCTTCTCAAAGGGGAGTTCATGTCCCTTCTTCCTCGGTCGACCGTTCGTGTTACCGGTGGTGCCCTTTTGAAAGCGCGTGGACGCAGGCGGCCGCCCATAGCCCACGCTGTCATCGCCCTCACCCCATTCGTTGCTGCTCGTCATCGGTCTATTCCTCTGCAGGTTCCGGCCAAACCATGGATTCCGGGTCTCGCGTCCACGCCTTCAGGAAGTCGATATCGTCCTTCTTCGAGGCGCTGAAGCGGTGGCGATCAAGGGATGCTTCCGCGGCCCAGGGCTCGATAAAGCAGAAGAACTCGATCGGAGGCTCTTTTGCACTCTCCAACGGGTCGTTCCGGATGATCTCGAGAAGCTCCATGGCCGCCCGGGCGTTCTGCGGATCGCCGTGCTCGAACAGGATACGGCCGGCCTTCACAAGGCGGCGTCGCGGCTTTGGCCGTGCCATATCCCGCTGGATGAGCTTGGGGATCAGCCGTTTGAGTGCACGGGCGTCGCCGGCAATCGCCCGCTCGTAATCCTTGAGCAGCAGCGCCTCGACGAGCGATAGCTCGGCGCGGGTGCCGTTGTCATTGACGGCAATGGGCTCGTCGAGAATCCGGAACGGTGATGGCATCTCGACTCTTGGTAGTGTCGTGCGCCTGCGCCGTTTTCTGACCCTGGGCGCCTTGGTCTGTGGCTTTTTGATATCAGTACCCATGGTATCTGCGTCACTCATGCTGCAACCGCAGCAATGCGCTACGCCTTCTTGCCGGTCATCCGCTCCCAACGCTCGATCGCGACATCGACATAAGCAGGGTCGATCTCGACGCCGCGGAAACGGCGCCCGCAGCGCTCGGCCGCAATCAAGGTCGTGCCGGAGCCAAGAAAGATGTCGAGGGCGATATCACCGCGCCGGGTCACATCCTGGATGGCATCAGTGACCATGGCGGTCGGTTTGACCGTCGGGTGCAGATCAAGATCGCCCGAACGGTTCCCCGCAAAAGTGTTGACCGATGCATAATCCCAGACATTGGTGCGGTTGCGCCCGTGCTAGCCGAGTTCGACCATGTTCAGATGGGGGGCCTTGCCGACCCGGTAGTCCAGCACAAGTTCGTGCTTGGAGCGATAGAGCGAACCCATTCCGGCGTTGGATTTGTTCCAGACACAGAGATTGATGAGGTCGCCATAGACTTCACTGCCGACAGCCATGAGAGGCTCGAGATGACGCCAGTCCATACAGGCAAAGTGCACCGCTTCATCGCGCGATACCGCAGCACAGGCGCCAAGGGTCTCCGACAAGAACGCGCGGAACGCAGCATCGCTCATTTCGCCTGAAGCCATCGCGAACTCGCTATGGCGGCGCCTGGTATTGGCATGACCCTTGATCGGGACATTGTGGGGCGGATCGAGAAAGGCCATGTCGACGGTGCCTGGGCCAAGCGATGCATCGCCGATGGCGTCCTGGAATATTCACCCCGGGCGATCCTGGAAGAACGCGTGTCCGATCCTGATCTGGATCGTGTGACCAGCTACTATGTCGGCCTCGGCGGCTTCCCGCCGTGGCCCGGCACTCGGCCAATCAGCTTCATGCCTTCGTGACCCTGCCCGAGTCCGGGATATGGATCACCTTTGAGAACGGGCACCTCTGGTGGATGCAGGCGGCTGGCGGGGTCGAGACTGTTGAGGCCGAAGGGCGGAGCGATCCTGATAGTGGTGCCGATCAGCATTCTGCCCATGGCTACCTGAGGCGGCGCACGGTGGGCGGCTGGCGCAACACCAGCCTCACCGGCAAGCTTCTGACAATCTCGGGGCTCAGTACACGACTGACGCGCGTTGCAGGATAAAGTCGGCGCACCGCAATGTGTGAGATCGCCCTTTTTTTCCGGAGTGCGCCCGAAGCGACCGCTCTGTCAGAGATTTCTGTCGGCAAAGGGGTCATTGAGTCAATTGATGTAAATCAAGGATCCGATCTCCGACTTACATAATTATCGTCTCTTAACGCAGTCAGCTCGCCCGGCGGGCACTCTTACGAGACGCAAATGCAAGCAATATCCGGTCCGCCTGGCATTAAATCCATGACAATGCCGGAATTGCTGCTGCCGTTGTTTTTCGCCACGCTGGGGTTCGCTTGCCTTTTGGTGGCGGCGCGCACGGATGAGCCGGAATTCGCATTCCATGCCGCTCTGGGCGTGGCTGCATGCGCCCTGGCTATTTTCACGATCTTCAACCGGTATTTCGACCGACCCGCTGCAGCTACACCGCAGGAGATCGATGGCAAGCCGAACTACAATTTCGATGTTGTCCGCTACGGCGTAATCGCCAGCCTGTTCTGGGGCGTCGCCGGATTTCTTGTCGGCGTGATCCTGGCTCTGCAACTTGCCTTTCCAGTGTTCAATTTCGATATCCCGTGGCTGGCCTTCGGGCGGCTGCGCCCGCTTCATACTTCTGCTGTGATTTTCGCTTTCGGTGGAAACGTATTGATTGCCACATCATTCTATGTGGTGCAGCGCACCTGCCGTGCACGCCTCGCAGGTGATCTTGCGCCCTGGTTCGTGTTCTGGGGCTATCAATTCTTTATCGTCCTCGCCGGCACAGGTTACCTGCTCGGCATCACCCAGAGCAAGGAATACGCCGAACCCGAATGGTACGCCGATATCTGGCTGACTATCGTTTGGGTGACCTATCTGCTGGTGTTTCTCGGCACACTCTGGAAGCGCAAGGAACCACACATATACGTGGCGAACTGGTTCTACCTTGCCTTCATCGTGACGGTGGCAATGCTCCATATAGGCAATAACCTCTCGGTGCCGATCTCACCCTATTCTTCCAAGAGTTACATCATCTGGGGTGGCGTGCAGGATGCCATGTTCCAGTGGTGGTACGGCCATAACGCAGTCGGTTTCTTCCTCACTGCGGGCTTTTTAGCCATCATGTATTATTTTATCCCAAAGCGTGCCGAGCGGCCGGTCTATTCCTACCGTCTTTCCATCGTGCACTTTTGGTCGGTGATCTTTCTCTACATCTGGGCCGGTCCGCATCACCTTCATTATACAGCACTCCCCGATTGGGCGCAGACGCTTGGCATGACCTTTTCGATCATGCTGTGGATGCCGTCATGGGGAGGCATGATCAACGGGTTGATGACGCTGTCTGGTGCCTGGGACAAGCTCAGGACGGATCCCGTGCTGCGGATGCTGGTCGTCTCGGTCGCCTTCTACGGCATGGCGACTTTCGAGGGTCCGTTGATGTCGATCAAGGCGGTCAACTCACTGTCACATTACACGGACTGGACTATCGGCCATGTCCATTCGGGTGCTCTGGGATGGAATGCCTTCGTGTCGTTCGGAGCTATCTACTGCCTGGTTCCCTGGCTGTGGAACCGCAAGGAAATGTGGTCGCTGCGTCTGGTCAACTGGCATTTCTGGTTGGCCACCCTGGGCATCGTTCTCTACATCACCGCGATGTGGGTTTCGGGTATCCTGCAGGGCCTGATGTGGCGTGCCTATACCCAGCTTGGCTTCCTCGAATATTCCTTCATCGAGACCGTTGCAGCCATGAAGCCCTTCTATGTGATCCGCGCCACGGGCGGTGCTCTCTTCCTCACAGGCGCACTCGTTATGGTCTTCAACGTCTGGAAGACAATCACGGTCGGCGAGCAGCTGAAGACTGAAATGACGCGGCAGCCGAACCTCGTGCCTGCCGAATGATCACCCAACTCTTCCTCACGCACGCCTGACGAGACTCAAATGTCCCTGTGGAACAAACATAAGCTGCTCGAGACCAATTCAATCTTTCTGGTCATCGGCATTCTGCTGGTGGTGTCGATTGGAGGACTCGTGGAAATAGCGCCGCTCTTCTATCTCAAGAGCACCATCGAGAAAGTGGAGGGCATGCGGCCTTATTCACCGCTGGAACTCGCGGGACGCGCCATCTACGTGCGGGAGGGCTGCTACAACTGCCACAGCCAGATGATCCGCCCGCTGCGTGATGAGGTGGAGCGCTACGGCCATTACTCGCTGGCGGCCGAGAGTATGTACGACCACCCGTTCCAGTGGGGCTCAAAGCGTACCGGGCCAGACCTCGCCCGCATCGGCGGCAAATATTCCGATGAGTGGCAGCTCGCGCATCTGAATGATCCGCGCGCGCTGGTGCCGCAATCCATCATGCCATCCTATGCGCATCTTGCTGCCCGCGATGTGAACCTGGGCGCGATTGCCGATCACATGCGCGCCAACCGGGCGGTTGGTGTTCCCTACACGCAAGAGCAGATCGACAAGGCTGTCATCGACACCAAGGCGCAGGTGAACCCTGATGATCCAGAGGCGGATAACTTCCTGAAGCGCTATCCCAAAGCCCAGGTCCGCAACTTTGACGGCAATGCCAAGGCGATCACTGAGGCTGACGCTCTAATCGCCTATCTCCAGGTGTTGGGAACACTTGTCGATATCAAACTCTACGATAACAAAGCCAACCTGCGCTGAGGACGAAACATGATCGAGACTTACGCATTCCTGGCGCATATCGCCCAATCCGCAGGCATTCTTTATTTCATGGCGATCTTTGGCGGCATGGCGATTTATGCGTTCTGGCCTTCCAACAAGGCCAAGTTTGATGAGGCCGCAGCCATGCCACTGCGGGAAGACTGAGATATGGCAATGGACAATGAAACCAAAAAGCACATCGATGAAATCAGCGGCACCGCGACTACAGGCCATGAGTGGGATGGTATCCGTGAATTAGAAACGCCCATGCCGCGCTGGTGGCTCTGGACGCTCTATCTCTGCATCGCCTGGGCTGTGGGCTATTGGGTTCTCTATCCCGCATGGCCGCTGTTGTCGGACAATACGCGCGGTGCTCTTGGCTATTCGTCCCGTGCCGATGTCGCTGTTGAACTTGATGCACTGAACAAACAGCGCACCGCCAGTGCGGCAGGCCTTGCAACAGCGAGCCTTCAGGAGATCAGGAACAACCCAGATCTCTTCCGTATTGCCACGGCGCGCGGCAAGGCGGCCTTTGGTGACAATTGCTCGGCATGCCATGGGTTAGGCGGTGGCGGTGCCAAGGGCGGCTATCCCAATCTCAATGACGATGACTGGATCTGGGGCGGCACACTGGATCAGATTCATACGACATTGCTGCATGGCATTCGCTGGACCGCCAACAATGATACGCGGATATCCCAGATGCCAGCGTTCGGCGGCAAGGACGGCGTTCTCAAACCCGCCGAGATTGATGCCGTCGCGAATTACGTCCGCAGTCTCTCCGGACTACCGACGGAGCCAACCGCAAAGCTGGACCAGGGCAAGGAACTCTTCGCAGCCAACTGCGCCGCCTGTCATGGTGAAGCAGGCAAGGGTAATCAGGAGTTGGGATCTCCCAACCTGACAGATCCAATCTGGCTCTACGGCTCCGATCTCAAGTCGGTGACAGAGACCATAACGTATAGCCGCGCGGGCGTCATGCCAGCCTGGAAAGACAGGCTTGATCCTGTCACGATCAAGGCATTGACAATTTACGTCCACAGCCTCGGCGGCGGTCAATGAATGTACCGAAAGCCCAATCGGATATTCCGTTCTTCGCGCCCTCGCCGAAGGTCTATCCTCAGAAGGTTTCCGGCACCTATCGCCGTATCAAATGGGCGGTGCTGCTTGTCACGCTCGGCATCTATTATTTCCTGCCGTTCGTACGCTGGGACCGTGGACCCAACCTGCCGAACCAGGCGGTTCTGCTCGACTTTGAACGGATGCGGTTCTACTTTTTCTTCATCGAGATCTGGCCGCAGGAATTTTACTATCTTACCGGCCTGCTGATCCTCGCCGCGGTCGGCTTGTTTCTCATGAACGCGCTCGCGGGCCGCATCTGGTGCGGCTACACCTGCCCACAGACCGTCTGGTCAGACCTGTTCCTGCAGGTCGAGCGGCTGATCGAAGGCGACCGTCGCGACCGCATCAAGCGCGACGCCGGGCCGTGGGATGTCAACGTCTGGCGACTGAAGATCACCAAACACTTTGTGTGGCTGATGATCGCCTGGTGGACCGGCGGTGCCTGGGTGCTTTACTTCAGTGATGCGCCAACTCTGGTTTACAGTCTCGCAACGGGAACAGCGCCCTTCACGGCGTATCTCTGGATCGGCATTCTCACCTTCACGACCTATGCTCTTGCCGGTCATCTGCGTGAGCAGGTCTGCCTCTACATGTGCCCCTGGCCCCGCATACAGGCGGCGCTCACAGACGAGCATGCGCTCAATGTTGCCTATCGTTATGATCGCGGCGAACCGCGCATGTCGGTCAAGGAAGCCAGGAAGCAGGAACTGGCAGGCGAAAAGACCGGAGATTGCATTGATTGCTTTCAGTGTGTCGCGGTTTGCCCGACCGGCGTTGACATCCGCGACGGCGCACAGCTCGGCTGCATCCAGTGCGGGTTGTGCATCGACGCATGCGATTCCGTCATGGCCAAAGTCGGGCGCTCCGCAGGGTTGATCGGCTACGACACCGATGATCACATCAAGGCACGGGAAGCCGGGACGCCCATCAGTTACCATCTGATCCGGCCTCGCACTATTTTGTATGCCGCGATCATCGCGATCGTCGGCGGGGCAATGGTTTTCCAACTGGCGACGCGCGCCACCGCCTCCATCAGTGTGTTGCATGAGCGCAACCCGATGTTCGTGACATTGCGCGATGGCAGCATCCGCAACGCCTACACCATCCGGATCGCCAACAAGCGGCCGGAATCCCGGCCTTTCGCCCTCACCGTGGATGGACCGCTGGGAACGCAGATCGAAGCTGTCGGTGTTGCTGCGACAGCGGACTGGCGACCCGTGGTCGAGGTTGGGCCTGATCAGACCCGCGAGGTCCGTGTGCTCGTCACGATGCCACGCGGGATCATCAGCGAGAAATCAACACTGATCTCAATCAAGGCGGCGGATCTGTTTGTCGGTGAGAATGTGTCTGCGAGGGAGAACTTCTTTGTCCCTTGAAGGAGCCGTTTGCGATGTCCTGCTGCGGAGTGTTCATCATGCCCTATGACGCTGCTGAAACGGTCGTGCAGCCCGCCAAGGAATCGCGCCCGATCACCGGGCGCTTCGTCCTATTCACATTCATCGCCTTCTTCGGCGTCATCACAGCCGTGAACGGGGTGATGATGACGTTTGCGATCACGACCATGCCCGGTCTCGATGTGAAAAACGGTTATGTCGCCAGTCAGGTCATGAATCGCGAGATTGACGCCATGCGGGTGCAGACGGAGCGCGGCTGGAAGGCTGACGTCTCGGTGCAATTGACTGGCCCGTTGGCAGCCGTTCGCATCAGTCTTGCCGAGCCGGATGGAAGCCCGGTGACAGGACTCAGGATGACTGCACGCTTGGCACACCCGGCTTTGACACGGGCCGATCAGTCAGGCGTACTCACTGAACGACACCCCGGTGATTACTCAGCAGATATCCCCGCCGTTCAGGCCGGAGCGTGGACGCTCGTGCTTGAAGCTGACCGGAACGGCGAACGTGTATTTGCCTCGCGCAACCGCGTTGTTCTGAAGGAGCCGAAGCCATGAGTTCGGCCGCGCCTTTGATCTCCCGTGATCTTTCAAGCTTTGTGCATCGCGACTCCCATGGTGCAGCTTCGCTGCAATTGGCCGTGGAGGGTATGCGTTGTGCAGGCTGTATGGCATCCGTCGAAAAAAACGTCATGAAGGTTCGCGGTGTCGTGGCCGCGCGTGTCAACCTTTCAAGCCAACGCCTCAGTGTGACTTGGCAGGAGGCAGCAACATCACCCGATGCGATCATCGCGGCGGTCGAAGCACTTGGCTTCAAGGCTTACCCATTCGTCGCCAAGCAAGCCGAAACCAAGGAAGCCAACGAGGAAAAGCGTCTCTTGCGCTATCTCGGCGTTGCCCCTTTGCGGCCATGAATATCATGCTGCTGTCCGTGTCGGTCTGGTCTGGCAATGCCAGCGATATAAACCCCGAAACGCGCGATTTTTTCCACTGGCTGTCTGCATTGATTGCGCTTCCAGCGGCGGCTTACGCAGGGCAACCCTTCTTTGAAAGCGCACTTCGGGCGCTCAAGGCGCGCCATGTCAACATGGACGTACCGATCACGCTCGGGATCCTGCTGGCGCTCGGTATGTCCGTCGTCGAAACACTGAATCATGGCGAGCATGCCTATTTTGATAGTGCTGTGATGCTGATCTTCTTCCTGCTGGTCGGTCGCTATCTCGACCAGGCGATGCGGCACAAGACGCGCACGGTTGCCGGTAATCTTGCCGCGCTCAAGGCAGAGACGGCAGTCAAATTCATTTCGGACAAGGAGGTGCGTGAGGTCCCCATCGCTGCAATTGCGGCGGGCGATATGGTGTTGGTGCGACCTGGCGAGCGCGTTTCGGTCGATGGCAGGGTCGTCTCTGGCAAGTCCGAGATTGATCAGAGCCTCATCACCGGGGAGACGCAGTATGCTTCAATCTGTGAAGACGCGATGGTCTACGCGGGTACGTTGAACATCTCCGGAACACTGAAAATCCGCGTCCTGAAGGCAGCGACAGGAACTTTGCTGGATGAGGTGAATCAGCTGCTTGAGAAGGCAACCGCCAGCAAGTCGGAGCATCTGTTGCTCGCTGACCGTGCGGCGCAACTCTATGCCCCGCTGGTTCATGCAACAGCATTGCTGACCTTTGCTGGCTGGATGCTGTTTGGCCTTGCATGGCAGCAGGCCCTCGTCATCGCTATAACCGTTCTGATCATCACCTGCCCCTGTGCGTTGGGGCTAGCAGTTCCTGCCGTACAGGTTGTGGCTGCGGGCGCGTTGTTCCGCCGGTCGGTGCTGCTGAATCAAGGAAGTGCGCTTGAGCGTTTTGCTGAGATCGACACCGTGATCTTCGACAAGACAGGAACGCTGACTATGCCCATGCCGCAACTCGCGAATGCGGCTGACATAGAGCTCTGTGATCTTGAACTCGCAGGAAGGCTGGCGCTTTCAAGCCGTCATCCGCTGTCGCAGGCGATTGTCGAGGCAAGCGGGGCGACCATGCCTTTGGAGGCCACTGAGGAGCCAGGTCTTGGCGTCGGAGCGATGCTGGAGGGGAAACCACTCTTCCTTGGCAGGCCAAGCTTCTGTGGAGCAGAGACGACTGCAGCAACCGTAGCAACCCGGTATCCTGATGCCTCGCTGATGGCTTTTCTCAACGGTGACCGGATCATTATTTTCGCCATCCAGCAATCATTACGCCCCGATGCGGTTGAAACGGTTCAGCAGCTGAAGACGCTTGGACTTGAGATCGAGATATTATCGGGTGACCGCGATGCAGCTGTTGCCAATGCAGCCCATTCATTGGGGATCAGGCGTTTTGCCTCCAGACTGACGCCAGCGGATAAAATCCGGCGGATCGAAGCGTTCAAGGCGCAAGGCCGCAAGGTCATGATGGTGGGAGACGGCCTCAATGATGCGCCCGCTCTGGCTGCAGCGCATGTCTCGATATCGCCGGTCACTGCGGTTCATCTGACACAGGCAGCTGCGGACGCTGTCTTTCTTGGATCAGGACTGTCACCTGTTCTGGCGGCAGTGACGATTTCGCGGCGTGCCAAGGGCTTGATGGTCCAGAATCTCTGGCTCGCCGTGATTTACAACGCCGTCGCGGTGCCGCTTGCGATTGCAGGCTATGCGACGCCGCTTGTGGCGGCCCTCGCCATGTCCGGCTCGTCGGTAATCGTCACGCTGAATGCGCTGCGAGCCCAAAGCGCAAGGGGGGCTGGAATATGAATGTTCTGGTCTATCTGCTTCCGCTTGCCCTGTTTCTCGGAGCCCTTGGGCTTGCGGGTTTTGTCTGGTCGCTGCGCGCCAAGCAGTTCGAGGACCTGCAAGGTGCGGGATGGCGCGCCATTGCCGATGATGACCTGCCGGACGTGAATCGAAAGGACAAAACCCATGAACGCTGAATCCGAATATGACAGCCCGCAGGCGGTGCCTACGGCGGCTTCGGCCCGCCCCATTGTTATCGCGGATCTCTTCAGCAGTCTGAAGGCTGGTCTCGCTGACTTTGCGGCCGCCCCAGCCTACGGACTGTTCTTCGGTTTTTTCTATGCGCTTGGCGGTGCAGCCTTGCTGGGCCTTGCCTGGTATTTCGAGCAGTATGTGATGGTCCTTCCGCTCATCATGGGCTTTGCGCTCATCGGTCCGTTTGCTGCTGTCGGGCTCTACGAAGTGAGCCGCCGTCTTGAGGCAGGCCTGCCGCTATCGTTCCTGATTGTGCTCGGCGCGATCCGGCATCAATCCAGTCGGCAAATCATGATGCTCGGAGTCACATTAATGGTGCTTCTCCTGTTCTGGGTGCGTGTTGCCCTGCTGATTTATGCACTAAACTTCGGTCTGAAACCGGTGAACCCCATGACCATGGGCCTCGATGTAATGTTTGGGTCGTCAGCCGTCACTTTCCTCCTGACCGGCACGTTGATCGGAGCCGGATTTGCCTTTGTTGCGTTTGCCATTTCCGTGTTCTCGTTCCCCCATCTCCTGGCCCATGAGCAGGATTTCATATCCGCGATCATCCTGTCCATGAAAGGCGTAATCATGAACCTGCCGGTGATGCTCGTCTGGGGAGTGATCGTGGGGGTCCTCCTGATCCTGGCTGCCGCGCCCTTGTTTTTGGGCTTGCTGGTCGTTCTGCCGATCCTCGGGCATTCGACCTGGCATCTCTATCGCAAAGTCGTTGTCTGAAACAGGCCAGCGAAAGGATCGAAGCGCGAACGCCTCGATCCCCGGCCAAGCTGGTGCCGGTTCCGCTCAATCAGGCTTAGCTATGCCTTGCATTGCAAGTCGTGATGCCGACAAGCGAATACGCCGGGCAATAGCCGAATACGGCTGTGAGCAATGGGACGGCACCGATCCATCCGGCCCAGTTCCAGCCGGTGCCTGGGTAGATGTAGCCGAGCGCGAATGCGATCAGCGCCAGACCAAGGGCGATGCGGGCAATGCGATCAATCGTTCCAACATTGGGGGTCATTGCATTCCTCCTGTTTGCTGTGGTGACGCCATATTGCATCGATGTGGCGACCCAGTGTTGAGGAAGATCAAAGCGTCACGCTGCCGCTGGGGCACCATTCTCCAAGCAAAGGACGCAACCCATGCCGCAAACCAGCCTTATGAAAATCACCTTGAACCTGGCTCGGACGAAGACGTTCCCGGAGGGATCCGTGCGTCATGGCTACGAGTTCGTCGCTCCGCTCGATAGCGTTGGTCATATCGATGCCAAAGGGTGGAAGGACAAGAAGAACGCCTGCCTCGTCCATCGCTTCTGGGGCGATGAGCCGATCCGCCGCGGCTATCTCGTGCATCGTGCCGGCGGAGACAAGGGGGCCACATGGGGTTTCGATTATGATCGCACGACCCATGCCGATGATGAGTCCGGATTTCGCTTTGGCGACCATGTCTTCAAGCCTGGCGAGTATGTTTCCATCCGTGATCCCGACGGAGAGATGGAGACTTACAGGATTGCGGCAGTGAGGCCGGCATGACACGCCATCGTAAGCTTATTGTTGCGGCTGTTATGCTTGCGGCGGTCGCTCTGTTCATCGCTTCAACTGCGGGCGGTCGCGCCGCCGATCCACGAGCGGGAGAGGTCTTCGCTGTCAAGAACTGCAGCCATTGTCATGCAATTGGTGGGACGGGCGTCAGTCCCAACGGCAAGGCTCCCCCGTTCCGCGTCGTTGCCCGCAAATACAAGCTTGAGGATCTGGAGGAGGGCTTCGCAGAAGGCATCGTGACAGGTCATAATGCGATGCCTGAGTTCACGCTGACGCCACGCGAAATCGAAGATCTGCTGGCCCACATGCGGAGGTTGAAAGGGCGATAGCCCACGACGCTTGATCCGCCTCAATGTCCTCGTGGATAGTTGTGGCAGATATGACTTGGTCAACAACGGAGGGTGCCATGATGAACTGGCCAAACTGGTCCGCTGGCTGGAGCGATGGATATTTTGGTATACATGTCGTGATGCACCTGGTGTGGTATGCCGTTTTCATTGGCTTGGTATTCGTGTTCGCTTCCTACTTGATGAAGCACTTGGGGCTCGGTGCTGGTCGGCCACCCGCGCTTGAGGTTCTGAAAGAGCGCTACGCCAGAGGCGACCTGACGAAGGATGATTTTGACAGGATGCGCAAGGACATACTTGTTTGACACTGCGGGCTTGGCTTTGGGCGAGGCTATGCCTCAGAATGAGGCCATGCCTTTTCATGTTCAGCCACCTCAGGACGCATCAGAGGAAATCCTCACCACTGCAGAGATGGCTGCGGTTGATCAGGCGGCGATCCGGAATGGGATCAGCATCGACCGCTTGATGCTGGCTGCAGGCCGTGCGGTGGCTGAAGCCGTGGTCGGACATTCCCCTCCCCCCACACCAATCACGGTTCTTTGCGGTCCCGGAAACAACGGTGGCGACGGTTATGTGGCTGCCACTGTGCTTTCCGATCGCGGGTATGCCGTCGATATCTTTGCAAAGGCACACCCAAAGGAGGGCGTTGCGGCCAGCGCGGCTACACTCTGGAAAGGCCCCATCCAACCGTTGTCCGCGTTCATGCCGCAATCCGATGGTGTTGTAATTGATGCGCTTTATGGCGCTGGATTGTCCAGGCCCATAGCGGGAGAGGAGGCTGATGCTCTGTCTCGCCTGCAGCATTCGGGTGCAACGATCTTTGCCATCGACGTCCCATCAGGTCTCCATGGTGATACAGGCCAGCCCATGGGACCGTGTGTTCAGGCGCATAGAACCATCACGTTTTTCAAGACAAAACCCGGACATCTGCTTTGGCCGGGACGAGGCCTTTGCGGGGATTTGGCTGTCGCAGACATCGGACTGAAAGCGGACGATGCGGCGCAGGCGCTTCCATCGCAGCTATTCCGAAATACACCGGCCCTCTGGCAGAGTTTGCTGCCCGCTCCGTCACGTGACATCCACAAGTACACGCGGGGTCACTGTCTCGTCGTCAGCGGCCAGGAGCTTCAGACCGGCGCCTCCCGCCTGGCCGCGACGGCCGCGCTGAACAATGGCGCAGGAGCAGTCACGATCACCGGTGACAGGGACGCTCTTCGCATTCATGCCGCGCATGTCACTGCAATCATGCTGCGTGAGGCCCCGACGCCTGAAGCTTTTGCTGAACTCATTGGGCAGGCCCGGTTCGCTGCTGCTATCATTGGCCCGTCCGCCGGCGTTGGTGAGCCAACATTGGCGCGCATTCAGGCCGCCCGGCGAATATCCCTTCCGCTCGTGCTCGATGCGGACGCGCTCACAAGCCTTGTGGGCCACGTTGAGTCTTTCCGAAAAGCGGGCGGAGAGTCACACTGTTGCGTCATGACGCCCCACGCGGGAGAGTTCGCCAGGCTATTTGCTCCGCTGCTTGCGATGGATCCCGGTTTTGCAGCGCTTCCGGAGATCACCCAGGCGTCGAAAGTCGAGCAGGCGCGGGCAGCGGCCCGCGTTGCTCATTGCGTGATCGTCTACAAAGGCGTGGACACCGTGATCGCCGCGCCCGATGGGCGCGCTGCCATCAACACGAATGCCGGTCCGGAGCTTGCCACAGCCGGTTCGGGCGATGTGCTCTCCGGTCTGATCGGCGCTCATCTTGCGTGCCGCATGCCCGCCTTCGAGGCTGCTGCAGCAGCGGTCTGGTTGCACGGCGCACTTGGTGCCGGGATCGGGATCGGCCTCACGGCGGATCGGTTGGCGGCAGAGGTGAGGCCACTGTCGGCGTTTCTTTGACGCTAGAACATCGCGGCGCGAACGACCTCGCCCAGATCTGAAATACCTGACAGATCCGCTTTCAGCTTGGCACGATCCAGAGGGGTAAGGGCTGCAAGCAGAATACGATTATCAGGCCTGCGTCCTTCAGCGATATCCGCCAACTGCGATTTCAGGATCAGCCCCTGCGCTCGCGCATACGCCTGCGCCAGATCATCAAGGTTGGAAAGCGATCCGATATTCATGCTCTGGATCATCCCGAGTCTGTCTCTTGTTGATCGCCTCTCCTGCCGGTGACGGATCGCCAGAACCCGCGCAGCCGCAACAACACGACTGACGAGATGGCGCTTGAGATTCAGGCGGCCGTCATCATCCGCCTTCAGGCTGCCGAAAAAACCTAGCGGAGGGCTTGTGTCAGGATGCGAGGCGATCAACAGTTTCAGGAAGACCGGGTTTTCGCTGGCGGCGTATCTGAACCGGTCGAGCAGGGCGTGAAAAAGGGCCGGATCTCCCAACACGGTCCTGGCATCAAAAACGATATCGACATTCAGAAGATCAGCTGGGTTAGATCGGCCAAGCCATGTGTCCATTCGCTCCAGCCACGTCGAAACCGATCCGCGGAATGACGGCTCACGCGCCATGACTCCACCCATGCAGAAGGGGACGCCGACTTCGTTCAGAATACTGGCAAAACGGGCTCCGAATTCGGCGAACCACCGGTCCTCCGCGCCTCCGGGTGCGCCCTCGGCAAAGACAACAGCATTGTCCTGATCCATCGCCAGCAGGCTTTCACCACGTCCGGCGGAGCCCAGAACCAGGACGGCATAGGTGCACGGCGCTGCACCCTTGCCAGCCTCAACCATGTCCTGCTCAGCCAGAACAGCCGACCTGCGTGTTAACGCACCGAGCTCACGCGCAATGATCCCGGCGATGTCCGGCGCACCAATGCCCTCGGCGAGCAATGAACGCGCCATTGCAGGCAATTTCGCCCACGCTCGGCCCAGATCGGCGACGTTGGATGCAGCATCAACCTCGTCACCCAGAATGACCGATGACTGGGCGCGAAGCCGCAGGAGATCGCGCTGGGAAAGCGCACCGATAACCTGTTGCGCATCATCACCCACGACCGCCAGATGCCGGATGCCCCGCCGGGCCATCGTTCCAATCGCCCGATAGACATATGCGCCGCTGCGGATCGTCACGAGAGGGCGAGTTGCAATAGCGTCGACCTTCTGGTCTAGCGCTGCAGCTCTATTTTTGGCCAATGCGCGAAGAATATCCCTTTCCGTGATGATTCCAACGTTTTCCGCCGTGTTGCCCGCTGAACCAACGAACAGGCTGCTGATCTGCTTTTCGGCCATTATCTGCAAAGCCGTGTTGATCGTCTCTGACGAAGATATGAAAACGGGCGGAGAATTCATGAGAGCGTCGACACGGTGCAGGAACGGATAAGCATCGAATTCGCCCGCGCGTTCTGCTTCCGGCGTACTGGCGGCAAGGGTGCGGGCCTGCGGCGGTTCCGCCCAGCCCGCGCGCGCCAACTCGTCATTGAGGCTCTGGATGCGACGACAGGCTGAAAGCGCCTCGCCGAACGTATGGATGCCCTTCTTTCGAAGACGCGGTACCATGGCTGAGAAGACTGCTGATGTTGCCTTTGCATCGGCAAGCGCCCGATGATTTGCCGTGACGGGAACGTCGAGCCAAGCACAGAGCGCACTGATAGTGAAGTCTGGTAGCCGAGCATCAAGCAAGATCGCCAGGAAACGGGTGTCCAGCCAAACCGGTTCCTGCCATGGCAATTGCGCTCGGCCGCACTCGCGCTTCAGAATGGCGAGATCGAAGCCGAGCGAATGACCGATGACGACCTGGTTGCCGATGATCCGGGCGGCCTCTCGCCAAACGTCGTCAAAGCGCGGCGCATACTGCACCATTGCATCGTCAATGCCATGTATAGCCGTGCTCTTTGCGGGGATCGGAACATCGGGCTTGATCAGGCTTGACCATTCGACGGGTTGACCATGGCCAGCAATGCCGATCTCGATGATCCTCGCCTGCTTCACATCAAGGCCAGTTGTCTCGGTATCAAGAACAAGGGCTTGCAGAGCTGAGAGCGGTGTGTTCGTCAGAATCGTGGGCATGATGATGGAAAATGTACTTAAATTGTCAGTCTGTCACCGGTCGCTCGTTGCTGTCCGATCGTGTTTTGGTAGACGCCTCAGGCCAGCCTACGGCGAAATGGCCGAGAAAAAGCGGCATCACAACAAAAATGGCCAATAGTCCAAGATAGATCTGGCCAGCGGCGGTCTTCAGATAGTCCAGCTGATCCTGAACGCTCATGCCTCGAAGACCAAAGCCAACGCCGAAATCAGCAAGCTGCACAAGCAGGAAGCCGATGGCCCCGACCATGGCGAGTGCGATCTTGCTCTGGCTCAATGATCCGCGATGCACAGCGATCCACGCCCCGGCGACGATGGCAATAAGCATGAGGGGAGCCTCGATCATGACTGCTGTTGTTCTACCATAGACCGGCGTCAGCGCGATCTCGCGAAATACGCCAAAGGCAAAACCTGCACCGAAAACGATCCCGAAATAGGCAAGGCCTGCAATGATCGTCTGCACAATTTCTCTCCTTGGAATCAGAATCTAGAATGCCACCATTGCGGTGCCATCTGGTTGATCAAGATCAGTACAGTCAGCCTTCCGCTCGCCCATCATTTACCAGCGGTGTCGATGGTTGGGCGGTGAACCGCGCAAAACGAAGGAGAATGTCATGGGTGACAGATCATTGCATCAGGCCGTTCTGGATGAACTGGAATGGGAGCCCAGCGTGAATGCCGCACATATCGGCGTGGTCGCCGAGGACGGTGTCATCACGCTCACTGGTCATGTCGGCAGCTATGCCGAGAAGATCGCGGCGGAACGGGCGGTCAAGCGCGTGTCCGGCGTGCACGGCGTTGCCCAGGAAATCGAGGTGCGCTATCCCAGCGACAAGAAGACGGCGGATGACCAGATCGCGAAACGCGCGCTGGACGTCATCGCCTGGAACACCACGCTGCCGAAGGATCGTATCCAGATCCGTGTGCAGGACGGCTGGGTTGCGCTGACAGGACAAGTGGATTGGTGGTATCAGCGCACAGATGCTGAAAATGCCGTCAAGCGGCTTTCCGGCGTCACTGGTATCACCAACGCGATCACGATGAAACCGAGGGTGCAGGCTACCGACGTAAAGTCGCGGATCGAGAAGGCGCTGAAACGCAGTGCCGAAATCGAGTCCAGCAGCATCAAGGTGTCTGTCGACGAGGGTCGCGTGACGCTCGATGGCAAGGTCAAGGCGTGGTACGAGCGTGAACTCGCGGAACGGACGGCCTGGGCGGCACCGGGTGTCACCGCCGTGGTGGATCGGATTTCGATCGGATAGGTCAGAGGCTTTTGTAGCATGAGGGGCGACCGCAGGTTGGGGCCGCCCCTATCCCGTTCTGCCGGGTAATGTCAGTTAGGCGAGCGTGATGCCAGGCTCTGTGCTTTGCCTAAGCTCAAATCCCAGACCTTTGCAAAAATTGAGCATATTCCGGTTCTCGCTCAGAACGGAGCCGTGGATGCGATGGTATCCCTCCAAGGCGGCGAACGACAGAAGACGGCGCATCAACTCTGTTCCCAATCCTTGTTGCTGATGATCTGAACGTATCAGGATCGCAAACTCGCCGTTTTCGCGGGTGGCGTCGCCCATGATCCGCACGACACCCAGTATCGCATGTTTCACTGGCTCGATGACTACAAATGCCATGTCACGGGCATAGTCGAGTTGGGTCAGCCGTGCGATCAGGGCGCGATCCATCGTTTTCCTCGGATTGAAGAAACGCAGTCGGACATCATCCGGCGTCACACGCTTAAGCATGTTGGCAAGTGCGTCTTCGTCATCGGGTCGCAATGGTCGGATGAGCAGTTCAGCGCCGTTCGGAACACGGATGTTGACCTCAAGCTCTCGTGGATAGGGCCTGACAGAAAACCGCGCCCTGAGCGCCTTGGCTGTCTGATTGGCCTGTAGCGGGTTGATCTCGATGCGAGCATCGACGGCAATAATGCCTAATTCATCGACCAGAAGAGGGTTTAGATCGAGTCCTACGATCTCCGGGGTATCTTCAACGAGCCGCGACAACCGCACGAGCGTTTCCGCCAAAGCAGCAGTGGCAGCGGCTGGGACATTGCGATAGCCCTTGAGGAGGCGGCTGATGCGCGTTCTGGCGATCAATTCATGCGCTTGGGCCATGTTCAGCGGCAGGAGCGAGAGCGCCTTGTCATTGATCACCTCGACAGCCGTTCCGCCGTGGCCGAACAGGATCACCGGACCAAAGGTCGGATCCACGGCAATGCCGGCGATCAGCTCCCGCGCATTGGGCCGGATGATCATGGGCTGGACCGTGACACCATTGATCCGGGCTTCGGGCCGTAGCCGTCTTGCACGTTCGATGATGTTCGCAGCGGCAGTCCGGACCGCTTCAGCACTGGCGAGGTTCAGCCTGACGCCATCGACATCGGATTTGTGGGTGATATCCGGGGACAGAAGCTTTACGACGCAGGCGCCACCGGCCGCGAGAAATTGTTCCGCAGCCTTTGCCGCACCCTCCGGATTGGACGCTTGAAGCACCGGGGTTGTGGCAATGCCGTATGCCTTGAGGAGCGCCGAGACTTCAACAGGCGAAAGCCAGGTTCTGCCTTCCGTCGTAACACGGCGGATTACGTCGGCTGACGTGGCCCGATCCGGGACGATGGCAGCCGGAAGCGGTGGTATCGCCTGGGATAGTTGTTCACGCTGCCGCCTGTCGCGCACCAGCTGCATGATGCCCGAAACGGCTTCGGCCTCGGTGTAAAAACAGGCGATACCAGCTTCACGGAACAGCTTTTGCTGATCGTCCTGCATGCCGAGCCAGCAGGCAAAGACAGGCACGGGCTTCAGGTGGTTTTTGCGCAAGGTCTTCACAGCTTCGATGACAGCTACCGCGGCATCGTGTGATGAGCTGACGCCCGTAGGGCAATTCATGATCAGAATGGCGGCGCAGCCTTTGTCATTCGCAAGACACGCAAGAGCCTTGGCATAACGGTCAGGTGTCGCATCGCCGATGATGTCGACAGGGTTAGAATGGGACCACGTTGGAGGCAGGACAGCATCCAGGGCATCGAGGGTTTGGGGCGACAACTGCGCTAGATTTCCGCCCAGATCCATCAACCGGTCCACGGCCAGGACTCCAAGCCCGCCGCCGTTGGTCAGGATTGCGATGCGGTCTCCAGGAAAGGAGGCTTGCATGGCTAATATCTCGGCGGCCCGGAACATTTCATCGAGATCCATGACCCTGATGCACCCCGCCCGTTGGAATGCGGCGTCATAGACGGCATCCGAGCCAGCCAATGCTCCAGTATGGGTTGCGGCGGCCTTGGCGCCCTCGGCATGCCGTCCGGCTTTCAGGACGATCACTGGCTTGACGCGCGCGGCCCGACGCGCAGCTGACATGAACTTTCGCGCATCTCTGATCGACTCGATGTAGAGAAGGATCGCTTGGGTTGAGCTGTCTTCCGCGAAATGGTCGAGGCAATCCGCAAAGTCGACATCAATGGCTTCCCCCACAGACACGATGCCGGAGAAGCCAACGGGGGGTTTTTCAGCCCACTCAACGATACCAGCAGCAATGGCTCCTGATTGTGATATGAGTGCCAGAGAGCCAGCGGATGGCAATCGAGTGGCGAAGCTGGCGTTCATATTCGCAGCAGGCGAAAGAACGCCGATGCAGTTCGGTCCGACAAGGCGCAGGCCAGCTGCTCGCGCCGTTGTCAGAACATTGTCGGCAAGCGAACCCGTGCCTTGCCCGAGCCCGGCTGTGAGGATGATGGCAGTTTTGCATCCCAACGACACCGCCTCCGCCACAATTCTCGGAATAGAATAAGCAGGCGTCGCAATGATGACGAGATCATGGGCGATTCCCGATTGTGAGAGATCAGAAAAACACTTTATCCCGGCCACAATCTCATATTTCGGATTGATTGGGCTGATCACACCCATGAAGCCACCTTCGAGCAGCTTCCTGATGACAACGCCGCCGATGGAATCAGACTTGTTGCTGGCGCCAACCACAGCAATCGATCGGGGATGAAACAGGGTTTCCAGCCGATAAGTGCCCACTGCTGATCTCCGCTTGAGCAGTTCAGACCGCGAAGTTGAATGCCTGAACGACCGTTGGGCCATGCCGGAACTGAACTTGCACGCTCTGGATTTGCTGTTGGGCTGAATCGGCGCTCACCATCAATAGCGGGCAATCCTCGCTGAGCTTGCGCCAGACAACATGGGACTGGGCAGGCGTCATCCAGCGGGTAAGGCTGCCGTCATGATCATGGGGTAAGGGCCAGAGGCGGTCAAAGAGGGAGGCTGACGAGACATGAAATACCAACTCCCTGACCTGACGCAGATCATAGCGTATTTGTTTACTTCTCCCCGCCTCACCCAAAGGATGAGAGAGGCTCCCATTTGCGCCTGTAATGAGAGCGCTGCGGGAGCCCAGCGAACACATTTGGTAGTCCTGAAGGCCATTGGCTCGCAGCTCGTCTCTGGCCAGCCTAAGTCCTTCACAGTGATTGTAGCATCCGATCACAATCCTGAAGAATCGTTGGTCCGGCTCCGGGTCCATTGGCGTCCTCCGTTTTGGCGGAAGTCAGATATCCTGTCCCTCACCGGATGCGAGAGAACGGAGCTTTCGAATATCCTTGAAGACAATGATATTGGCTTGATCCATCTCAATCAGACCAGCGGTCCGGAAGATCGTGAAGGTCCTGCTCACGGTCTCGATGGTCAAACCGAGAAAGTCCGCGATATCGACCCTGCGCATTGGCAGAACGATGCTCAACGGGCTCAAGCCATGCTTCTCGTTGCGGTCGGAAAGCGCAACCAGAAAGCTGGCAAGACGCTCATTTGCTGACAGCTTTGAGATGACGACAACATGCTGGTAAGCCGCATCGAGCGCCTGGTTCACTGCCGCTGTCGCTTGCTTGCCAAGACCTGGATCGTCAATAACAGCACGCTTGAAAGAGGCAGCAGGTATCGCCTCCAGCCGGGTCGCCTGCACGGTCTGCGCGTCGCAATAGTGGAAATCTGAACCGATGCCGATGATATCGCCAGGATAGGCGAAGCCCAGGACTATGCGCCGCCCGTCAGGCAGCATGCGGGAGAAGCTGATAGCGCCGGATCGCACGATGAAGATATGCGAACGCTCTTCACCCTCGCACCAGAGTGTTTCATTCGCGGCGACTTTCCGCAAGCTGGTCTGGTGCGGGCAACGTGTTGCGAAGATTTGTGCTGTCGAAAGACCGTCGGTTCGAAGCTGGATCGCATTCTGGGGGGCTGTCTGCTGGGCGATAGTATCGAACATGGCAATGGCCTCCTGTGGATGTGCGTCGGTTGACGGGCATCAATTGACATCCTCAGAGCCACAGGCATTCGACGGCTTTGCATAATCCTGTCGCGTTCTGTAACGATGTGTAACAGGGGAGCTTAGAACGCCTTGAGAAGCTCATGACCAACCCGGACTCGCAGCATATTCTTGTGGTTGATGACGATCCTGCTGTCCGCGAGCTCCTGCGTGATTGTCTTGAACCGGAAGGTTTTCGCGTCAGCGAAGCGGCTAACAGCGCAGCCATGCGGGCTCTGCTGTCAGCAGGACATATCGATCTCGTGACGCTCGATCTGATGCTAGGTGGCGAGAATGGTCTGAATCTCGCGCGAGACATCCGCAACCATCACGATATTCCCATCATCATGATCACTGGCAAGGGCGACACGATTGATCGTGTCGTCGGGCTCGAGCTCGGCGCGGATGACTACATCGCCAAGCCGTTCCACCCAAGGGAGGTTGTGGCGAGGATTCGCGCCGTCCTGCGCCGCAAGGCTCCGGCAGAATCGGGACAAGCCGTTTCAAATCCAAGATCCGAACGCCTTGCCTTCGAGGATTGGACCATGGACCTTAGCCGCCGTGAGGTGATGTCCAAGAGCCAAGCGTCTCTGGCGTTGACGACGGCTGAGTTTAATCTGCTGGAGATCCTGGCGCGTCGCCCCCAGAGAGTTCATTCCCGCGACACCATCATGGACCTCCTGAAAGGCCATGACTGGACGCCGTTTGACCGTTCCATCGATGCGCTGGTGTCGCGATTGCGAAAGAAGATCGAAGCCGATCCCGAGAACCCGCGATTGCTCAAGACTGTGCGCGGTGTGGGCTATATCTTCGCCTGTGAGGTCAGGCAGCTCTGAACCACTGGGCATCCTTCACTTGCAATCGAAAGCCTCGTGCAGAGCATGGGCGAGATCAGCAATCGCATATGGCTTTTGGAGAACTTTAAGCACGCTTGGCTCTTTGGCTGCCCGCTTCGCCAGTTCATCCGAAAAACCGGATGTTAGCAGTATCTTGACCGAAGGATGGTTGGCTTTCATCCATTCGGCAAGATCGTAGCCAGACATGCCGCCTGCCATCATGATGTCACTGAAAACAAGATCGATGGCGGGATTGGCCCTCAGCATTTCCACGGCTGCGGGACCGCTGTCGCTGGCCAGAATTTGATACCCCAGTTTTTCGAGACGCTGGATCGCGACATCCCGCACGTCCGAGTTGTCCTCGACCACAAGAATACGTTTGTGCGCTGTTGCGGAAAACCGGGTCAGCACGTCGTCCGTCTCCGCAAAAGGCTGATCCGACTGCGGCAAATAGATATTCACGGTCGTCCCATATCCGATCTCACTGTAAATCATTGCATACCCCCCGGACTGGCGGGCAAATCCATAGATCGTTGCAAGGCCCAGACCGGTGCCACGGCCATGCTCTTTGGTTGTGAAAAACGGCTCGAATGCTTTGGCCAGGACCTCCGGCGTCATCCCGGTTCCCGTATCCGCCACGGACAGGCGCACGTAGTGACCCGGCGCTATTCTATCCCCCTGGATAGATGCCACGAAAGTATCATCAACTATGGCATTCGCCGTCTCAATGACCAGCTTGCCACCATCGGGCATGGCGTCTCGCCCATTGATGGCGAGATTGAGAATGGCATTCTCGACCTCGCTGGCATCAGCCTGCACTCGGCCCAGATCAGGAGCCAGCACTGAGGAAATCGTGATCGCTTCGCCAATCGTCCGCCTCAGCAGATCGATCATGCTGACGACCTGATCATTGAGATTCAGGACCTCTGGCTCAAGGTTGCCCCGGCGCGCAAACGTCAGCAGTCGCTGCGTCAGCCGTGAGCCCATCCCCACCGCATCCAGCGCCCGCTTGAGCTGCCGTTTGGACCGCTCGCCAGTGACCTGATCCTGCAGCAATTCGAGATTGCCGCCGATAACCGTCAGCATGTTGTTGAAGTCATGGGCGATCCCGCCCGTGAGCTGTCCAAAAGCCTCCATGCGCTGAGCGTGGACCAGCTGCTTCTGCGTCTCCTCACGGTGCTTGACTTCGGACTGAAGTGCTTCTGTCCGCTCCGCTACGCGCTGCTCCAGCTCGTGCTCGACCTCCTTTTGATGGGTGACGTCCTGCACGGTGCCAAAGATATGGGCGTGCCGCCTGTCATCATCCACAACCGTGCCGATAGCCCGGATCCATGCGATGGAGCCGTCCGGTTTCCGGATACGATACTCCAGTTCGAACGAGCCATGTTTCTTGATCTGCCCTAATGTCTTGCTGACGTGTTCGCGGTCGCTTTCGATGATGAGGGCGAAAGCATCATCGTAATGACATTCAATCGTGTTCAGGCCGAGGATGCTCGGGGCATCACCGAATAACTGCATTCGCTTGCTGAAGGAATCCTGCTCGAAACCACCGAGCTTGCCCGCTCTCAAGGCTTGCCTCAGTTTCTCGGCATCCTGTCTACGGCGCGCATCCGCATTGAAACGCTCGGAAATGTCGCGGAGGACCACCGTTAAGACGAAGCCATCCGCGTGAATGACCTTGCTGATGGTGGCTTCTGCAGGAAACTCCTGGCCAGATTTCCTGATGGCGAAAATGGCCTGACGTTCGCCCATGTGCCTGGCGGCAGGCGGTCCGCCTGCAAAGCTGCTTACGAGACGGGCATGGCCGCCACGGAACCGTGGAGGGATCAGAACATCAATCGACTGACCAAGAATCTCTGCCGCAGCAAAGCCGAAAATCGTCTCGGCACCATTGTTGAACAAGACAATACGCTGCTCGTCATCAATGCATATGATCGCGTCAGCGGCCAGAGCAAGGATCTTGGCGTATCTCTGGTCGGCGTGCCCGAAGGGATCGCTGTTGCTGGCCATAGGTCAATCTCGCTGAACTGCGGAATTAGCATGGCCGCAAACGGAACCCGCATCAATCCTGTTCGCCCGGGGCGGCTCAGGATGCCTTCCGCTGTCTGGGGCCTAGATCGAGCATGCTGGCCAGCACCCGCTCTTCAAGCTCCTTGATCGGCAGTTTCAACAAATCTCCATGAATCTCGCGATGGACTCTCCCAGCCAAGGCAGGAGACAGGGCAACCCTTATTTCACCCAGCGCACGGTCAGGAGCGGCCACGATCAGGCGCTCGAACGTGGCCAATTGCTCAGGTTTTTCGATCCAGGCGAGCACCGTCGCGACGAACTCCTCCTCTGCACGCCGTTTCAGACCTTCGTGGGTCGTGACGCCGTGACCGGAATTGCGCAGGGCGCTGGCGAAGTTCTTGCCGGGGCGCGGTCCAAAATGGGCAGGATCTGATCTTGAAAACGAGCCGCCGGGAACGGCTTCAAGCCGCGTCCGGTGAGCACTGCTCTCGCGCGTGGTCCGATAAATCCGGGCTGCGCCGCCATCGGCCACCAGAACCCAGCTCGATGGATGCCTCACATAGCGCTCCTCTGGTTACCGCCGCCGTTGACTTTTGGAGATATCAGCCCGGATACGGTCTCGAAATTCTTGCGCGCAATTTCGGCGAGATGGTTCATCTCCTCGGAATAGTCCCTGGTCACCTTCTCCCAGAATGTGCGCTGCATGTCGGTGGCCTCGTCCATGTTGTGGCAATGGCCGACACCGCTGAAGAGATCGGCTTGGGCCTTCATGCGGCGGCTCATGAACGTTAGAAATTCAGCACCCGTGTCGAGATTGGCCTCAATGACCTTCTTGGGAATTTCCATGGTTGTCGCCAGTCCATCCTGAACGGATCGGGTCAAGCTTTCTGTTGGCCCTGCTCCGGTGCTGTATTGGCCCGACACTCCTGCACTTTTCGATGCTGACATGATGACGTCTCCTGTTGAGATCCTGATCCCTGCCCGAGGTGATCGTTGCAGGATCCGCTGACCAAGTGTTGAGGCAGGTCAATAGGGCGTCGCTCTCAACAGGCAATGTGGATCTCGACAGTGATCGGAGTGCCGCAATGACAACGATACGGACCCAACCCCACACGCCACGCCATGCGCGGGCGCTTGAAATGGCGGCTGGAATGGCACCACTTGCCGAATTTACTGCAATTTCAGACCACACCTTCGAGCAGTCTCTTTCCATGGAGACGCCCGCAGACCGGATTCTGCATGCGGCCATGGCAAGGCTCTCAGGCGGCTTTTCTCCCATGGCGATTGCCGAGGCATGGTTCGACTGGGCCGTGCATCTCGGCACTTCGCCCGGCCGCATGGCGGAGATTGCCCAGACCGGTATGACCGAAGCGGCTCATGTCATGGAGACTGTGCTGGAGACTGTCGCCGGACGCGGCACGTGCAATCCAAGTGCTCGCTCATTGCCGCATGACAAGCGCTTCCGGCACGAGAGCTGGCAGCAATTTCCGTTCGCAATCTACGCCGAAAGCTTCCTTGGAATGGGCGCTGGTGGGATGAGGCGACGCGCGGCATTCACGGCGCCACAAAGCATCATCTCGATCTCCTGCATTTTGTTGGACGGCAGGCGTTCGACATGGCTGCCCCTTCCAACTTCCCGCTGAGCAATCCGGAAGTCCTGAAGAAAACACTCGATATGAAAGGCGGCAACATCCAGCGGGGGACCCAGTACCTCTTCGAGGATCTTCAGCGCACACTGCATCATCAAAAACCAGTTGGCGTAGAGGCGTTCGAGCCCGGCAAGACGGTCGCCCTGACACCTGGAGAAGTGGTGCTGCGCAATCATCTCGCGGAGGTCATTCAATACACCCCGACGACGGATAAGGTCCGGGCCGAACCGATCCTCATCGTTCCAGCCTGGATCATGAAATACTATATCCTTGATCTCAGGCCGCAGAACTCGCTGATCAAGCATCTCGTGGACGAGGGCTTCACGGTGTTTGTTCTGTCGTGGCGCAATCCTACGGGGCTGGATCACAACACTGGCTTTGATGACTACCGGTCCGGTGGCGTTATGCCGGCGGTCGAGACAGCTCTGGCTTGCACCGGCGCCGCCAAGCTCCACGGCGTCGGCTACTGCATCGGCGGCACCTTGCTGGCAGTGACTGCGGCTGCGATGGCGCGAGAAGCAGACAACCGCCTCCAATCGCTGACCTTTCTTGCAGCGCAGACCGACTTCTCGGAAGCCGGTGAACTGAAAATTTTCGTGGATGAGAGCCAGCTTGCCATTCTTGATGACATGATGTGGGAGCAAGGCGCTCTCGAAGCCTCGCAGATGGCGGGAACCTTCCACCTGTTGCGCTCCAACGATCTGATCTGGTCCCGTCTGATCCGGCACTACCTGCTGGGCGAGCGGGAGAGAATGACGGATGTGGCGGCCTGGTCGGCTGACGCCACCCGCATGCCCGGACGCATGCACAGCGAGTATCTCCGGGCTTTCTACCTGAAGAATGATCTCGCTGAGGGACGCTTTGAGGTGGATGGGGAAACCGTCAGTCTTCAGGATATCCATGTGCCGACCTTCGCGGTCGGCACGGAATGGGACCATGTTGCACCCTGGCGCTCGGTCTACAAGCTGCATCAGCTGACGGATTCACCCATCACTTTCGCGCTGACCAACGGCGGACACAATCAGGGAATCGTCTCGCCCCCCGGCAGGGAAGATCGCCACTTCCGGATTGCGACCTCAGCGGCGGATGATCCGCATATCGACCCTGATCACTGGTTCAGAAAAGCCAAGTATCACGATGGATCCTGGTGGCCGGCATGGTTTGAATGGCTCGGCGCGCATTCGGGTCCCTTCGTCGATCCTACGACGCAAGCGCGCAGGGAAACTCCGGGTTTAGGCCCTGCACCCGGAGCATATGTTCATGGCTGAGATGATGTGAGGGTCGTATGCGCCAAACGACCCTTGGATTGGTTCAACGCAAGTCAGTCTGGCGCTTATAGTACCCTTGTTGATTGCTTTTCACGCGGTGGGAACTGCAGCCAATCGGCCAGAGAGCATTGGGCGCAGCTCGCTCTTGAGGTGCCTCAAACCAGACTTGGATTTTACCTTCAGGATAAGGAGGTCAATCGCAGGAGCTTTCCATGCCGCTGAATCAGATCAAGAACATCTTCGTCCCGTTCGCGCCTGATCATGAGGGGCCGTTGACTGCGGCTGTCTCCTACGGCCTGTCACTGGCGGAGAAGGCAAATGCGCACATCACATTCCGTATCCTTGGCCACCACTACGATCCGCCCTACAGCCTTGCACCCCAATTCGTCGGATCCCTTGTCGGCCCAGCGAATGCCGAGGAAAAAAAGCGGATCGAAAAGGCTGAAACGGCTCTCAAGGCGCAGCTTGCGTCATCGGGGCTTGGCTACGATGTTCGCTCGGCTCAGTTGAATCAAGCCGATGCGATCGATCTTGCCGCAACGCAGGGCCGGCTTCACGACCTGACCATCATCGACAGCCCGACGGAGTATTTCGCTGCCGGGCGCGCCCGTGCGGAGGAGTTGCTATTTCACACTGGACGCCCGGTCATCGTGGTTCCGGGAGGCATCACGGCGTTCAAGGCCAAGCGCATCATCGTGGCGTGGGATGGTACGGCGCGGGCTGCACGCGCGCTGAATGACGCCATGCCGCTTCTGACCAGTGCCGAATATGTCGAGCTCGCTTCAGTCCTGAAGGAGAAGGATCTTTCCAAACTGGTGCCGGGCGCTGAGGCCGCACCCCATCTCTCGCGGCATGGTATCAACGCCACTGTCGCCAATGTGGATGCTATTGATGGCGATGCAGGCAAGGCGCTGCGCGCCCGCGCCACACTCGTCGGTGCCGACATGATCGTGATGGGCGCATTCGCACATTCGCGCTGGCGGCAAATGGTCATGGGGGGCGTAACGGACTCGATGCTTGGCGCATCCGAGATCCCCGTCTTCATGTCCTACTGAGCCGATTGGAAAGCCGATGCCCATCTCCCTGAGCTTCCACGGAGCTGCCGGAACCGTCACGGGCTCGTGCTTCCTGCTTGAGACTGGCCGCGCCCATGTGCTGATCGATTGCGGCATGTTCCAGGGCTCGAAGACCCTGAAGCAACTGAACTACGAACCATTTCCGTTCGATCCTCGGCGGATCGATGCGATGCTTCTGACGCATGCGCATATCGACCATTCCGGTCTGATTCCGAAGCTCATGCTGGCGGGCTTCGAGCGGAGAATCTACGCGACGCAGGCCACCATTGATCTGCTGGGTTGCATGCTGCCAGACTCAGGCCATATCCAGGAAAGCGAGGTCGACTCTCTCAACCGGCGGAACAAGCGACGCGGGCGCAAGGAGGTCACGCCGATCTATACGGTACTGGATGCCCAGAAAGCGCTCGATCTGCTGGAGCCGGTCACCTACCAGACCTGGGCTGATGTCGCTCCGGGTATTCGCGCGAAATGGTGGAACGCCGGGCATCTTCTCGGTTCAGGCTCGATTGAAGTCGAGGTCGAGGCAGAGCCGGGCGACAGGCCAAAGCGCATTCTCTTCTCCGGCGACATCGGACCTGATCAAAAACTGCTGCAACCCGATCCGGAAGCGCCAACCACGTTCGATATCGTGGTCTGCGAGTCGACCTATGGAGACCGCGACCGTCTCGATGTGTCGGATGGAGAGCGGACCGGGTTGTTGGCCAAAGAGCTTCATGCGGCCAGACAGGCGGGTGGCGCGCTGCTCATTCCATCCTTCGCCGTTGAACGGACGCAGGAGCTTGTGGCCGACATCATCGGGCTGATGGACAGCAAGGCAGTTCCAGACGCCCCGATCTTCATCGACTCGCCGCTGGCCTCCAAGGCGACCGCAATTTTCAAGCACCATGCGCGCGAACTCCAGAACGGCGATGCGCTGTTGCGCGGGTTGGCCTCTCCCAATCTCCATGTCACGGAGAGTGTGGAGGAATCCAAGGCGCTCGCCCGGTTCAAGGGCTTCCACATCATCATCTCGGCCAGTGGCATGTGCGATGCTGGTCGCATCCGGCATCACCTCCGCAACTGGCTGCCCGAGCGGCAGGCAACGGTTCTGCTCGTCGGCTTTCAGGCGCAGGGCTCTCTTGGCCGCATTCTGCAGGAGGGTGCTAAGGCCGTCCGTATCCAGGGCGATGATGTCATCGTCCGCGCACGCATCAGCGCCATCGACAGCTACTCCGGCCATGCCGACGGGCCAGAGCTTGTGAGCTGGCTCGGCGAGCGCAAACCTATTGGACAGGCTGTTTTCCTCGTTCATGGCGAGGAAAGCTCCATCGAGGGGTTGAGGTCACGATTGACAGCAGCCAACATTATTGCGGCAGAGCAGATTTTTGCTCCGGCCATGGATGATGTATTCGATATCATTGGCAGGCAACCGATGCGTCTGGCGCATGGGACGACGCGCAGAATTGCTCCAGAAGCGGCCGCGCAGCCTGACTGGCACAATGAACTCTCCGGTCTCCTGCTCGATATCAACGATGCCATGGACAAGGCTGCCGATGAGAGGTCCCGGAAGACCGTCATCCGTCGGCTGAAACGGGCGCTTGATGAGGCAGGTGATTGAATATCCCTATGATCTGGGAATGACCAGACCGCACTTCACGAGTTCAGCCCATGCGCTCTCTGCATCATCGGCAAAGCCGAACAAGTCGAGATCCTTGCTCTCGATCGTTCCTGCCGCGATCATATGCTGGAAATCTACCGCCTTCCTCCAATAACTGCCGATAGCGAGTACGATCGGGATGGGCCGCATCTTGGCGGTTTGACGGAGTGTGAGAATCTCGAACAACTCATCGAAGGTTCCAAAGCCGCCAGGAAAGACAACAAGCGCATTCGCCCGCATGGCGAAATGCATCTTGCGCATGGCAAAATAGTGAAACCGGAAGGTCAGGCCAGGCGTTGTGTAGGGATTGGGTTCCTGTTCGCGCGGCAAAGTGATGTTGAAGCCGATTGACGGTGCGCCAGCCTCATAGGCACCGCGATTGGCAGCTTCCATCAGACCTGGTCCGCCGCCGGTGGCGATCACATTGTGGCGCTCGCCGACATGATCCAGCGCGCCGCCGCGCTCGGATGCGATCTTTCCAAAGTGCCGCGCGTCGGCATACCAGGTCCCTGGCTGGCTGGCCTCGTCTTCACGCATCCGGGCACTGCCAAAGACCACGATCGTTGACGTGATGCGCGCAGCCCGAAGCGCTTCCTCCGCTTTCTGGTATTCCATAAGAAAGCGGATGCCGCGCGTGCTGTCACCAAGGATGAAATCTTCATCCAGCGCCGGAAGCCGGTAAGTCGGACTTGCTTTCTGCGCCGCATTGTCTGGCCTGTCGTTCATTGTGGCATCTCACTCGTTCGAACAATGTTTGTCAGTCTTTCGTTTCTCCATAGCACTGCCGTCACCCAATTGACCTGCCTCAATCCCGTGGATGGCGGGCGTCCTAGATAGATTCACAAGGCTCAAGTGGCCGTCGATCAGCGGTTGCATGAAGCCGATCCGGTTCTCACAGGAGGCTCTTCACCATGTTGAAGCAACACGCCAAGAAAACTGCACCTGCCGCATTCTCCTTTCCGGTGCCATCTCTTTTCCAGGATCTGCTGGTCTATCAGGACGAGACCACAGCCGCCGCCAACGCACTGGCTTATGCGGAAACCATAGCTGCAGCGGCTGATGGCCATGTGGTCGGCTTAATGTTCGGTTTTACGTCACCCTATCCGGCAACGATCTATATGGAAGCGACGCCGGATATCTGGCTTGCTGCTCAGCAACGCGCTGTCGCGGAGGCTGACGAGATAGAGAAGCGTCTCAAGGCAAAGCTTGCTTCCTCAACATCTGGCACCGAATTGCGCCGCAAGGATATCATGAGCAGTGATGCCGGGCGTATTCTTGCAATCCATAGCCGCTATGCCGATGCCGTTGTCATTGGCTGGTCCAGGAAGGGTGGCAAGAAAGACGGGAATCGAGATGGCACTGAATTCGAACGCGATCTCTTCCGCGGTGTTTTATTCGAGTCTGGCCGCCCGGTCATCCTTGTGCCCGAGACCTACAAAGCGAAGGAACCGCCCAGGCGCATTCTCGTCGCCTGGAGTCCCGAGCGGGAAACGACGCGCGCAGTGCATGACGCATTGCCCCTGCTGCAGGCCGCAGAGCTGGTGACCATCCTCACCGTTGCGGAAGGCCGTAACATCAATGGCGAAGAGGATGTCGGTGCGGATATCGCCCGCCATCTGGCGCGCCAAGACGTCAAGGCAGAGGTGAAGCATGTCCCTTCCGGCGGTCGTGCGGCCCAGACAGTCATCGCGGATGAGGCGCGCTATCTCGGGGCTGACCTGATCGTCATGGGTGGCTATGGCCATTCTCGCCTGAGCGAGTGGGTCTTTGGTGGCGTCACGCGAGATATGATGGCGGATCTCAAGACGCCTGTGCTGATGGCGCATTGAGCACCCCCCCAGCGGGCCAAGAGAAGGCATCGGTGGCTTGGTCAAAGCCAGAGCCACCGCCAAATATCTGCAATCGAACAGATCGGATCAAAATCCGAAACCGCGCCAAATTCCCATCTCTGCACGATGTTCAGATCGGACGCTAACATTGAAATGAGCTTGGGCCGCGGCATGACTTCATATCCCACACCAAAGCAGCACGCGATTACACAGCGTCGGATGGTAACCCGAAATCCAAGGAATTCTTCGAGTTACGCCAGGCTGTTGATGTGGATCAAGGCATCCTGGCATCGCAAACTCCAACGTTCCTGCATTCGGATGAGATGCATCCGGTTTGAGCGGGGGCTGCCATGCCAATCGGAACAAGTGTTGATCGCGGCGATCAGGCTCGGGCGCTCTGGCTCTCGACATTTGCCTTCACCGTCTGCTTCGCGGTCTGGACGATCTTTGCGATCATCGGCATCCAGATCAAGAAGGATCTGGGGCTGAGCGATACGCAGTTTGGTTTGCTGGTCGGTACACCCATCCTGACAGGTTCACTGATCCGCCTTATGCTTGGCATCTGGGCTGACCAATACGGTGGGCGGGTCGTCTACACCTTCACCATGCTCAGCGCTGCCGTCATGACAGTGCTGCTCACGCAAGCCTATGACTATCCCACATTTCTGATCGCAGCGCTTGGCGTTGGCATCGCCGGGGGGTCGTTCTCGGTCGGCGTGGCATATGTCTCGAAATGGTTTCCAAAAGAGAAGCAGGGAACAGCGCTTGGCATCTTTGGTGCCGGCAATGTTGGTGCTGCCGTCACCAAGTTCGTGGCTCCCGTCATTATGGTAGCCTATGGCTGGAAGACGGTGGCGCTGGTCTGGGCTGCTGTTCTCGCCGCCACGGCGATCATCTTCTTCCTGATGACGAAGGACGATCCAGATCTCGCGCGTCGTCGCGCCACCGGCCAGAAGCCCGAGCCGCTCTCGGCGATGATGGAGCCACTTCGCAATATCCAGGTCTGGCGCTTCTCGATGTACTATTTCTTTGTATTCGGCGCGTTTGTTGCGCTCGCTCTTTGGCTGCCTCGCTACCTCATGGGCGTCTATGGTCTGGATGTTGCGACAGCCGGCATGATCGGCGCGGCCTATTCGATACCGGCCTCGGTTTTCCGCGCCTATGGCGGTCACCTCTCCGACAAGTTCGGCGCACGGCGCATCATGTACTGGACCTTCCTGGTCTCGGTCATTTGCACGTTCATCCTGTCCTATCCGCCAACCCAATATGTCGTCGAAGGCATTCGCGGCCCCGTGACGTTTTCCACCCGCATGAGCATTACAGGCTTCATCATCGTAGCCTTTGTCCTTGGCTTCTTCATGAGCCTTGGCAAAGCGGCGGTTTTCAAACACATCCCTGTCTATTATCCTGATCGGGTTGGTGCGGTTGGCGGCATCGTCGGGTTGGTCGGTGGCCTAGGCGGCTTCATCCTGCCGATTGCCTTTGGCGCGCTCAATGATCTCACGGGTGTCTGGCAGAGTTGCTTCTGGCTGCTGTTCCTGATCGTTTCGATGTCACTGATCTGGATGCACCTGGCGGTGCGTTCGATGGAACGGACTGCGGCAGAGTCCGGCGTGCCGATGCGCAATCTGCCTGAACTGCCGGAAATGCAGCCGATCCACGGTCCTGCACAGGAAGGCCAGCTTGCAGCAGCTGGCGCGATTCAAGACTGGCGTCCCGAGGACAAAAACTTCTGGACAAGCGGAGGGCGCGCCATCGCCCGGCGCAATCTCTGGATTTCAGTTCCATGCCTGCTGCTTTCCTTCGCGGTCTGGATGGTCTGGTCCGTTGTGGTGGCAAAGCTGCCAAGTGTGGGCTTTGCCTTCAGCAATGAGCAACTGTTCTGGCTGGCATCGTTGCCGGGATTGTCTGGTGCGACCCTCCGGATCTTCTACAGCTTCATGCCCGCCATGTTCGGCGGCAGGCTCTGGACAACACTGGCCACATGGTCGCTGCTGATCCCGGCGCTCGGGATGGGCTATGCTGCGCAGAGCCCTGAAACGCCCTACTGGATTTTCCTTGGACTGGCGCTGCTTTGCGGCTTTGGCGGTGGCAACTTCGCCTCATCGATGGCCAATATCTCGTTCTTCTTCCCAAAAGCAGAGAAGGGCAATGCGCTGGCCATCAATGCCGGTATGGGCAATCTCGGCGTCAGCGTCGTGCAGTTTGTTGTGCCAATGGTGATTACAGCCGGGGTTTTCGGATGGCTTGGTGGCAGCCCGCAGACCGCGACAGTGGGAACGGTTACCACGACGCTCTGGCTGCAGAACGCCGGGTTTGTCTTCGTGCCCTTCATTATCGCGTCAGCGTTCGCAGCCTGGTTCGGCATGAACGATATTGCGACCATGAAGGCGAGCTTTGCCGATCAAGCCGTTATCTTCAGGCGTACCCATAACTGGATCATGTGCTGGCTCTATACGGGGACGTTCGGCTCGTTCATCGGCTTCTCCGCGGCCTTCCCGCTGCTCTCAAAGATCCTCTACCCTGAGGTCAACGCGCTGCAATATGCGTTCCTTGGACCACTGGTTGGTGCGCTGGCTCGCGTAGCGGCCGGCAAGCCCTGCGACCGGATCGGTGGCGGACGCATCACCTTCTGGGCATTCATCGCTATGAGTTTCGGGGTCGTGGGCGTGCTCTATGCCATCGGCATGAAGGGCGACCCGACCTCGTTCCCGGTGTTCTTCACAAGCTTCATATTCCTGTTTGCCATGACCGGTATCGGGAATGCTTCGACCTTCCAGATGATCCCCGCGATCATGCGCAAGGAAGTCGCGCGGCTTGAGCCGCACCTTAAAGGCCAGGATCTGGTCAAGCAGTCAGATAAGGAAAGTGCCGCCATTATCGGCTTCACCTCGGCGATCGCGGCCTATGGTGCTTTCTTCATCCCAAAGAGCTTTGGCACCTCTATCGCCCTGACAGGCGGCGCGCAGGCAGCACTATACGCCTTCCTCGGATTTTACCTGATTAGCATTGGCGTGACCTGGTGGTTTTACACACGGCGCAGCGGCCTGCTCCATGATCTGGAGCACCGCCGGGCCGCACCGTCCGCCGCGCCCTCCATGACACCTGCACAATAACTTCTGCTCTCACGAGAGGCACGACATCATGAGCCATTTTCTTGATCGCCTGACCTTCTTCAACAAGGTCTCCGAACCCTTCTCGAATGGTCACGGCATGACGACCAGCGAGGATCGCAGTTGGGAGGATGGCTATCGCAAGCGCTGGCAGCATGACAAAATCGTGCGCTCGACCCACGGTGCCAACTGCACGGGGTCATGCTCGTGGAAGATCTATGTAAAGGGCGGCATCGTCACATGGGAGACCCAGCAGACTGACTATCCGCGCACACGCCCGGACCTGCCAAACCATGAACCGCGTGGCTGCTCGCGCGGAGCCAGCTACAGCTGGTACCTCTACTCGGGCAACCGGGTGAAATATCCGCTGATCCGCTCGCGCCTGCTCAAGATGTGGCGTGAAGCCCGCAAGACGATGACTTCCGTCGCGGCCTGGAAAAGCATCGTCGAGACCCCCGAGAAGCGCGCCAACTACACCAAGATGCGCGGCCATGGCGGCTTCATCCGGGCAAGCTGGGATGAGGTCACCGAGATCATCGCGTCCGCCAATGCCTATACCGCCAAGACCTACGGCCCTGACCGGGTGTTCGGTTTTTCGCCGATACCGGCCATGTCGATGGTGAGCTATGCAGCGGGTTCGCGCTATCTCAGCCTGATCGGCGGCGTCTGCATGTCGTTTTACGACTGGTATTGTGACCTTCCACCAGCTTCGCCGCAGACATGGGGCGAGCAGACCGACGTGCCGGAATCGGCTGATTGGTACAATGCCGGCTTCATTATCCTGTGGGGATCGAATGTCCCGCAAACGCGCACGCCGGACGCGCATTTCTACACGGAAGCTCGCTATCGCGGCATGAAGAGTGCCGTGATCTGCCCGGACTATTCTGAAGCTGCGAAGTTTGGAGATATCTGGCTTTCGGTGAAGCAGGGGACCGATTCCGCCCTCGCTATGGCGATGGGACATGTGATCCTGAAGGAATACCACGTCGACAGGCAGGCAACGTATTTCCGCGATTACGTGCGCCAATACACCGACATGCCGATGCTGGTGAAGCTGGTGAAGCAAGGCGATAATCTGGTGCCGGACCGCTTCATCCGGGCCTCAGACTTCAGCAAAGCGCTGGGTGAGAGCAACAATCCTGACTGGAAGACCGTCGCCTATGACGAGACCTCCGGCAAGATTGTCGCGCCGAAGGGCACCATCGGCTTTCGCTGGGGCGAAAGCGGCAAGTGGAACCTTGAGGAGCAGGAATCCGGCGGCAAAAAGACAAAGCTCCAGCTCAGCCTCGCCGATATCAAGGATGATCTGGCGGAGGTCGCTTTTCCCTACTTCGGAAATATCGAGCACGAGCATTTCGCTTCAACCACCCACGCCAGCGTCCTCAAGCGCAAGGTACCGGTGAAGAAGCTGAAACTCGTCGATGGCGAGACGCTGGTTGCCTCGGTGCACGATCTCTTCCTGGCCAATTACGGTGTCGATTGCGGATATGGCGGCAAGAATGTCGCAAAGTCGCTGGATGACGACGTACCCTACACCCCGGCCTGGGCTGAAAAAATCACAGGAGTCTCGCGCGACAAAATCATTCAGGTAGCGCGAGAATTCGCCACCAATGCCGAGAAAACCAAGGGCCGCTCGATGGTTATCATCGGTGCCGCGATGAACCACTGGTACCACGCCGACATGAACTATCGCGGCGTGATGAACATGCTCATCATGTGCGGTTGCGTTGGCCAGTCCGGCGGCGGCTGGGCGCACTACGTCGGCCAGGAGAAGCTGCGTCCGCAGGCCGGCTGGCTGCCTCTTGCATTCGCGCTGGACTGGGGCCGTCCGCCCCGGCAGCAGAACTCAACCTCCGCCTTTTATGCCCATACCGATCAATGGCGCTACGAGACAGTTCAGGTGAAGGATCTGCTTTCGCCCACCGCCCCTGAGGGGCCATGGGATGGCGCGCTGATTGACTACAATATTCGCGCCGAGCGCATGGGCTGGCTGCCATCGGCGCCTCAGCTTGAGACCAACCCGTTGCAGGTGGCAAAGGATGCTGCTGCCGCCGGAATGGAGGCCAAGGATTATGTCGCAAAATCGCTGAAAGATGGCTCGCTGAAAATGTCCTGCGGGGACCCGGACAATCCGAAAAACTGGCCCCGCAACCTGTTTGTCTGGCGCTCCAACCTGCTGGGCTCGTCGGGCAAGGGGCACGAGTATTTTCTCAAGCACCTGCTCGGTACGACCCATGGCGTGCTCGGCAAGGATCTGGGCGAGGAAGGCCGGGCGCGCTCGACCGAGGCGGTGTGGCATGACCATGCACCGGAAGGAAAACTTGACCTCCTTGTCACGTTAGATTTCCGGATGTCGACGACCTGCGTCTACTCCGACATCGTTCTGCCAACGGCTACCTGGTACGAGAAGAACGACCTCAACACTTCCGACATGCACCCCTTCATTCACCCGCTGACCGGCGCGGTGGATCCGGCCTGGGAAGCACGTTCTGACTGGGAAATCTACAAGGGTATTGCCAAGGCTTTCTCGGCCGTCGCACCCGAAGTGCTAGGCGTCGAAAAGGATGTAGTGCTCAATCCGATCAAGCACGACACCGCCAACGAGATCGCGCAGGCCTTCGAGCCAAAGGACTGGAAGAAGGGTGAATGCGAACCCATCCCCGGCAAGACCATGCCAGTGGTGGCGGTCGTCGAACGTGATTATCCGAATGTCTATGCCCGCTTCACGGCACTTGGCCCGCTGATGGATTCCATCGGCAATGGCGTCAAGGGCATGGCCTGGAAGACCGGCCATGAGGTACAGCATCTCAAAGAGCTGAACGGTATCCATCTCGACGGCCCCACCAAAGGCATGGCGAAGATTGTCACCGACATCGACGCTGCCGAGATGATCCTGATGCTTGCGCCGGAAACCAATGGCGAAGTCGCCGTCCGGGCCTGGGAAGCGCTGGGCAAGACAACCGGACGCGAGCACGCCCATCTCGCATTGCCCAAGGAAGACGAGAAGATCCGCTTTCGTGATGTCGTGGCTCAACCGCGCAAGATCATCTCGGCCCCAACATGGTCTGGGCTGGAAAGCGAGAAGGTCTGCTACAACGCCGGCTACACCAATGTGCACGAGTTGATCCCCTGGCGTACACTGACCGGCCGTCAGCAGCTCTATCAGGACCATCTGTGGATGCGGGCGTTCGGCGCGAGCTTGTGTGTGTATCGCTCGCCACTCGACTTGAAGACCACCGCACCCGTGATGGACCTCAAGCCGAATGGCGAAAAGCAGATCGTTCTGAACTTCATCACGCCGCACCAGAAATGGGGCATCCATTCCACCTACACCGACAACCTTATGATGCTGACGCTCTCGCGTGGCGGACCGATTGTCTGGCTGAGCGAGAACGACGCCAAGCGCGCTGGCATTATCGACAATGACTGGGTCGAGGCTTTCAACAGCAACGGTGCGCTGGTGGCCCGAGCGGTTGTCTCCCAGCGCATGAAGGACGGCACACTGTTCATGTACCACGCGCAGGAGAAGATCGTGAACGTGCCAGGCTCAGAGATGACCGGCAATCGTGGCGGTATCCATAACTCGGTGACCCGCATCGTCATCAACCCGACGCACATGATCGGCGGCTACGTGCAGCTTGCTTATGACTTCAACTATTACGGCACAATCGGCACCAACCGCGACGAGTTCGTGGTGATCCGCAAGGTCAAGACCGTCGACTGGCTTGAACGGCCCTATGCCGACAAGGCCGTCGCCTCCATCCCCGCACACGCAGCCGAGTGAGAAGGAACAGAACGATGAAAATTCGCGCTCAGATTGCGATGGTTCTCAACCTCGACAAATGCATCGGCTGCCACACCTGCTCGGTGACGTGCAAGAACGTCTGGACCAATCGCGAAGGCATGGAATACGCGTGGTTCAACAACGTCGAGACCAAGCCTGGCATCGGTTATCCCAAGGATTGGGAAAACCAGAACAAGTGGAAAGGCGGCTGGAGGCGGAAAGCCAACGGCAAAATAGAGCCGCGCATTGGCGGCAAGTGGCGCGTTCTGGCGAACATCTTCGCCAATCCGGATATGCCCGAGATTGACGACTATTACGAGCCGTTCACCTTCGACTACGAGCATCTGCAGAAAGCACCTGAACTGGAGGCTTTTCCCACGGCCCGCCCGCGCTCACTGATCACTGGCGAGCGGATGGAAAAGATCGAGTGGGGGCCGAACTGGGAGGAAATTCTCGGCGGCGAATTCTCCAAGCGCTCGAAGGACGCCAACTTCGAAGGCGTCCAGAAGGAGATGTACGGCCAGTTCGAAAACACTTTCATGATGTATCTGCCGAGGCTGTGCGAGCACTGCCTCAATCCGACCTGCGCTGCCGCCTGCCCATCCGGTGCGATCTACAAGCGCGAGGAAGATGGCATCGTCCTGATCGATCAGGACAAGTGCCGCGGCTGGCGCATGTGCGTGTCAGGCTGCCCTTACAAGAAGATCTATTTCAACTGGTCATCCGGCAAATCCGAAAAATGCATCTTCTGCTATCCGCGCATCGAGGCAGGCCAGCCGACAGTGTGTTCGGAGACCTGTGTCGGCCGCATCCGCTATCTCGGCGTCATGCTCTATGACGCCGACCGCATCGAGGAAGCGGCGAGCGTTCCCGATGAGAAGGATCTCTATGAAGCCCAGATGAAGATATTCCTCGATCCTGAGGATCCTGCCGTGATCGCGCAGGCCCGTGCTGATGGCATCTCGGACTCATGGCTGGCCGCAGCACGCCTGTCGCCAATCTACAAGATGGCGATGGAGTGGAAGGTCGCGTTCCCGCTGCATCCCGAATACCGCACGCTGCCGATGGTCTGGTACGTACCGCCGCTCTCGCCAATCACCGCTGCTGCGGAGGCTGGCAAGATGGGCATCGACGGCGGAATGCCCGATGTGAAGTCTCTGCGCATTCCGCTGAAATATCTCGCCAATCTGCTCACCGCAGGCGACGAGGCGCCGGTTGCCCGCGGCCTTGAGCGGATGCTGGCCATGCGTGCCTACATGCGCGCCAAGACCGTGGACGGCGTCATCGACGAGGCCGTGGCGAAAAGGGTCGGGCTCACCCCGGCCCAGATCGAGAACATGTATCACATCATGGCCATCGCCAATTACGAGGATCGTTTCGTCATCCCGACGGCCCATCGTGAGGTGACCGAGGATGCCTATGAGCTGCGCGGCAATTGCGGCTTTTCCTTCGGCGATGGCTGCATGCCGTCCAACAGCAGCGCCAATCTCTTTGGTGGCGTGAAGGTCAAGAACGACAAGCCAAAAGTGGGAACGTACTGACATGAAAACCCTCAAGGTTCTCTCTGCCCTACTGTCGTATCCAACAGCCGAATTGCAGGCTGCACGTGATGAACTCAGCGCTGTCATCGAGCATGAAGCGGTTCTGCCAAAAGCAGACCGCAAGGCGCTCAGCATTCTGATCGATGATCTGGCAGATGGTGATCTGATAGACAAGCAGGAGCGTTTCATCCTGCTGTTCGACCGCACTCGCGCCCTGTCGCTGCATCTCTTCGAACATGTCCATGGCGAAAGCCGTGACCGCGGACAGGCCATGGTCGATCTGATCAAGGTCTATGAGGACGGCGGCTACACGCCCACTATCTCTGAGCTGCCCGACTTCCTGCCGCTGTTTCTGGAGTTCGCCTCGACACGCACGCCAGCGGAAGCGGTCGAGCTTGTGGGGCAGCCTGCCCATGTCTTTGCCGCACTGCGTGAACGGCTGCGCAAGCGCCAATCGCCATATGAGGCTGTATTCGCCGCACTATCGAGCCTAAGCAAGGCACAGCCGGATGCTGCCATGATTGCACGGCTGTTGGCCGAGCCGGATCCCGAGCCCGATGACCTTGAAGCACTCGATGCGTCTTGGGCGGAAGAGGAGGTTCTGTTCGGACCGGGCGCTGCGGCCGCTGATTGTGGCAAGGATACATTGTCCTCGAAGCTGCGTCAGGCGCGTCGTCCAGCACCGGGACTCGAACCTGTTCCGGGCGCAGGTCCGCGCACAACCTTCACCCATACTGGCAACTCGGCACGCTGAGGAGATTGAGCCATGACCGACGTCATTTTCCACATCCTCTTCGTCTGGTACCCTTATGTCTGCCTCTCTGCCTTTATCTTCGGCAGCTTGATCCGCTTTGATCGCGAGCAGTACACTTGGCGGGCCAGCTCCAGCCAACTTCTGCGCAAGAAGCAGCTCACATGGGGATCAAACCTTTTTCACTTTGGTATATTGTTCCTGTTCTTCGGTCACGCTGCTGGCCTGCTCACGCCAAAATTCATCTACACCCTCTTCATCACGGTAGAGCAGAAGCAGCTGATAGCAATTTCAGCGGGCGGGATCGCCGGTTTGGTCTGCTTCATTGGGCTGACGCTGCTCTTGCACCGTCGGCTCTTTGACGCACGCATCAGGCAAACCTCGACCTACATGGATCTGGCTGTGCTATGCATCCTCTGGGTACAACTGTGCCTTGGCTTGCTCACGCTGCCCCTGTCGTTCAAGCATTCAGACGGGTCGGTCATGCTGGTCCTCGCGCATTGGGCGCAGGGCATTGTCACGGTCCAACCGGTCGACGCCAAGACGCTTCAAGGGCTGGATTGGCCCTATCTGATCCATCTCGTTCTGGGCATGACCATCTTCCTGATCTTCCCCTTCTCGCGGCTGGTCCATATCTGGTCGGCTCCGGTCTGGTATCTCGGTCGCAAGGGCTATCAGGTTGTCCGCACGCGGCGCTCGCTCACGCCAGGCGGGGCTTCCCGTTCACCAACCCATCCTGCGGAGTGACACACCATGACCACGCCAAATGAGACTGCGGCCTGTGCGGTCAAGCCGACTGTCAGTGCAAAGCCAAAGACGGTGAGTGTCAACGGCGTCCAGATTGCCCGCGATGCGATTGCCAGGGAAACCCAGAACCACCCTGCCGCCAAGCCAATCGAGGCGTGGCAGGCTTCTGCTCGTGCTCTGGTCATCCGGGAACTTCTGCTTCAGGAGGCAGCGCGCCTTGGCATTTCGTCTGATCCGGCCAGCGATGAGGACGGGCGACGCGAAACCGACGAGGAGGCCAGCATGCGGGCCCTCATCGAGCAGGAAGTGCTGACCCCTGAACCAGATGAGCCAATCTGCCGCCGTTACTATCAGCAGAACCAGCCGCGCTTTCGCTCGCAGGAACTCTACCAAGTTTCACATATTCTTCTGCCCAATGGTCAGAATGATGGCGATGCGGTTCAGGCAAAAGAGCTCGCCGGCACGTTGCTTGCCAGCTTGCATGACGACCCGACTCGCTTCAAGGCGCTGGCCAGCCAGCACTCGGCATGCCCATCAAAGCAGGTTGGCGGCAGCCTTGGCCAGATAGGGCCTGGCCAGACAGTACGTAAGTTCGAAAAGGCTCTCTCCAAAATGGAAGCTGGCCGTATTCACCCTGAACCGGTTGAAAGCCGCTACGGGCTTCACATCGTCCGGGTCGATCGCAAGATCGAGGGGCGGCAGTTGCCGTTCGAGATCGCGAGGCCATTGATTGAGAGTTATCTCGCGGAACGCGTGCAACGCACGGCACAGCGCCAGTACATCAGCCAACTTGCGGGCCGTGCCGCAATCGAGGGGATCACCCTTGAGGCCTCCTCTTCTCCCCTGATGCAGTGAGGAGACGGACATGCTGCTTGGCACGATCATGAACGAATTGCGCGATGAGACTACTGCCGCAGGTGCACTTATGCACCTTGGCGATCTAGCGCTGGTTGCGGAGGTCAACACTGCCCGTGCGCCGCATGGTGAAAGCATCGGTGAGTATGTCTCCGGCGCGGCCGAGAGATTTGCCAACAAGGCTTCCGACGAAGACTGGCTGGCGCTGACGACGGCGCTGGAACGCACGAGCGATCCCGCAGTCACCTGCCTGACGATGATGTTGACGTGGTCGATAGCAAGGGATGCAAAGACGAATAAACCTGCTGACGGTGCATCCGGCTGTTCTTGTGGGGGTGGCGGAGGAGAGTGTCATGATAACCCATAACCTCGCGGGCTCAGTCGTCGATGGCGTGAAGTGACCCACTGATGTCACACTCACTCGATCACCTGTTTGACCAGAATGCGGGCTGGGTGCAGGCCAAGACCCGCGACGATCCTGGCTTTTTCCGGCGCATGGCAGAGCAGCAAACACCCAACTACCTATGGATCGGGTGCTCTGATAGCCGTGTGACAGCCAATGACGTATTGGGTCTCGATCCTGGTGAAGTGTTCGTCCACCGCAACATCGCCAACATCGTCCACACCAGTGACCTCAATATCCTCTCTGTGCTGGAATATGCAGTGGATCACCTTCAGGTCGCTCATGTGATTGTCTGCGGTCACTATGGTTGCGGCGGCGTGCAGCGCGCGATGGTCAGCGAACGTGGGGCAATGCTGGATCACTGGCTCCAGCCGTTAACAATGCTCTATCGGAAGCATCGGACCACCTTCGACGCGATTGCTGACGAAGATGCGTGCCTGGATAGGCTTTGCGAGATCAACATTGAGATGCAGGTGCGCAGACTGGCTGCGACGCCAATCGTCGAGAATGCCTGGGCGCGTGGCCAGAAGCTCAATCTTCATGGCTGGATCTACGCTATTCACGACGGCCTGATCCGAGATCTGGGGCCGCATCTGTCCTCCGCCAGCGAGCGCGACGTACTCCTGTCAATCGATCAGCGGGTGGCCGAACCGGTTGAAGCACAGAGTGCCCGAAGGCGCCAGGCGGCGCATGCTTTCGCTGGTCTTGAACTTGCGGACATGGCCTCGCCACCCTGCTGCATGCCGACGTTGGATTTGAGCCATCCCACAAATGACAGGACTGACCAGTGACAGATTTCACACTCCAGCCCCGCCGTCTGAAATCTGCAGCGCAGAGAGCTTCACACATCGCGCGCCTTCATCCAAAGACCCCGATTACCGCCATTGTTTACAGCGAAGGGCGTGACGTTGATCCAGTGATGGGTCGCATCGCAGACTTGCTTGTGTGCAAAGGTCTACAGCTCGCGGGCTTTATCCAATACAATCAGCCACGCTCGGGCCGTCGTCGCTGCGACATGGTTTTGCAGGAACTTGCCAGCGGCGAGATCATCAGCATTTCCCAGGACCGCGGCCCGTTGGCGCGCGGCTGTCACCTCGATGTCAGCGAGTTGCTGCGTGGCATGGGACTGGCCCGACAGGCGCTGGCTCAAAAGCCCGATTTGCTCCTCATCAACAAGTTCGGCAAGAGCGAGGGCGAAGGCGGCGGTTTCAGGCCATTGATTGCTGATGCCATCGATCTTGAAGTGCCCGTTCTGGTCGCCGTGCCCTGGCGCAACATAGAGAACTGGCGGTTATTTTCTGGCGATCTATCAACCGAAATCGCGCTGGAGACTCTGGTGGGAGCAGAGATGAAGATCAACACCGTATTGGGATTTGATGCTGGCGGGGGGAGTGAAATGAACAGACATAGCTCTGACCGAATGATGAGCAATCGATACGCCCGCCACCGAAATACATAGCGGAAATCTCAGGCTGCTGTCGGTAGTAATCCCCGACAATGGTCGCGATATCAAGCCAAATGAAAGGGTCACTTACAATCTTGTACAAGAGAGGCACCAACGCCGTGCGCTGCAAATCAGTTCGAAAGAATGGATGTCCCATGTTTCACGCTGAAGCTCAAATCCGGAAGCTCCGCTCTTGGTGCAACAATGGCTTTGACGGGTACCCAGGCAAAGGTATTGTTTCGCCTTAGTCTACTATTCCCGTTACAGTCGGGAACAAGCGAATGCTGACATTCAATTTGCCGTAGAAAGGGTGCACAGCGACGAAAGAAACCGTCGGCACCGTGCTTCAAAGCTCGGTCTAAGCCCATAACGCCAAAGCGTCATCTACCTCGATCCCAAGATATCGAACGGTGCTTTCAAGCTTGGTGCGACCGAATAGAAGCTGACAGGCCCGCAGATTGCCCCGTGCGATCATAGACCACGGCGACTTTCGTCCTGAGCAAACTGTGGATGCAATAGTTTAACGGATCAAGGTCGATTATGGTAATCCAGCAATCGACGAGATGCACATATTGCCTCGTTGTCAAATGGCTTTCTGCATTGCTGCGCCTGGAAAACAGCCAGTCGCCGTTTCGGGCAATCGGCACATGCATCCAGGTCGTGATCGCATCCGCGCGGCTTGCAGTCGATTGCGAGGTTGAACAGCGCCAGTTACCCGCCGTTGCGGCGCAGCCATCCGATCATCATGACGATCTCTGCGCTCTGGCTGCGAACCACATCCTCGGCTAGCTTGCGCAGCTCAGTATCATTCCCGTAGCGCAGGAGAACCTTTGCCATCTCCACTGCGCCCTCGTGATGGGGGATCATGCCGATTATGAAATCCAAATCCGCCTTGCCCGTGAGACTGACGTTCATCTCCTTGTGCATTTCAGTATTGATATCTTCATAGGCCTCGACGATTTTTGCAGCTCTCGGGCCAGCCGCGACACTTCCATTCTTTTGCAGCCACGCCTGCATCTGGACTATTTCCACTTTCTGCGCAGCGATGATGTCCGTTGCGAGCTTCTTAACCTCATCATCCTTGCCGAATTTCAGGACGATCTCCGCCACATCCACCGCGCCCTGGTGATGCGCGATCATGCCGCGCACGAAATCAGCGTCTGCATTGCCCGTGAATTTGATCGCCATGTCCTTGTGCATCTTGGCGTTGGCTGCCGCGAAGGCCTGGCTGGCGGGATCAGACGGGGCAAGAGCCTGACCGTGCATGCCTTGCATTCGATTTTTCATGTCTGCAGGCATGTTGCCGTGCATCTGGTGGTTTTGCATGCCTTGACCAGCCGGCGGTGTCGGTGGTTGCGTTTGCGCTGGCTGGCCATGGCCGCTGTGGTTCTGCTGGGCGATGACCGTTCCGCTTAATGCTACGGCGAATGCAAGGCCTGTGATGATCCGTTTCATGGCTGTCTTACTTTCTGTTGCGGCGAGCTCAAAGGTCAATTGACCCGGCCCGTTGCGGTCTTCCCGGTACTGTCAGTCAGTTGCACGACGCCACGCACGCTGGTGATTGTAGCGGGCGCGGCGGCCATGAACTTCGATCCATCCACCGCAGGCTCCATGGGGATGCGATGCGTCTTGCCATCGATCACCATGATTGCCAGTGCTTTGAAATCGCTGACCTTCAGAGGCCGGTCCAGGGAATCACTCACGTAAACCTCGAAAGCTGTTCCCTTACCGGATACCTCCACATGATAACTCCCGGCATCGACAAGTGTTCCGCCGTTCGGTCCCTTGCGCGGCTCGTGGGCCTGCGCCGCAGCAGGGACCATCAGCGCTCCAAGGACAATAGCCAGTCTACGTCGATTGAGTTTCATGTCATTGATCCTTGTCAGTTATCAAAAGGCTTCGACGGGTTTTGAGGCCTGCATTGGATGGACAGCACTGGTTGCGCTCTGCTCGGCGCGCACACTGTCAATGAGGCGCTGCAGCGGCCTCTCACCGTAGCGCAGGAACAGGACCGGCGTCAGGAATGTGTCGAGCAGCGTGGCGCTGACGAGGCCGCCGAAGATAGTGATAGCGACCGGATGCAGGATCTCCTTGCCGGGCGCTCCCGCGTCGATCATCAGCGGCACAAGCGCCACTCCAGCCGAAAGCGCCGTCATGAGGACTGGCGTCAGGCGCTCCAGTGAGCCGCGCATCACCATTTCAGGGCCAAACGGCATTCCTTCATGAATCGCCAGATTGATGTAGTGACTGACCTTGAGAATGCCGTTTCGTGCCGCGATGCCCGTCAGCGTGATGAAGCCGATCATCGAGGCGACGGAGAGCGGTTGCCCCGAGCACCAAAGCGCGGCTACTGAGCCGATCAGCGCCAGTGGCACCGAGCCCATAATGATGAGCGCAAAGAGTGTGGAACGATAGCGGCTGTAGAGAATAGCAAAGACCATGGCGAGCGAGATTGCCGAGAGGAGACCAATGGTGCGGGTCGCTTCCTCCTGCGCCTGGAACGTGCCTTCGAAGCTGGTGAAATAGCCCTGGGGCAACTGCGACGCCGCAACCGATCTGCGGATGTCCGCCACAATCTGCGCCATGTCCGTCTTTCCATCGCTGTTGGCAAGCACGACGATGCGGCGCTTGCCATTCTCGCGCAGGATCTGGTTGGGACCATCTGTTTCCTGCACGTCGGCGAGCTGGCGCACCGGCACCCAGCCCAGCGGAGTCTCGATCAGCATGTCGCCCAAAGCCTGCGTGGTGCGGAGACTGTCGGGGAGCCGCATCACGACGTCAAAGCGCTTGTTGCCATCGACGAGACGCGAGACAACCCGGCCGTTGGAGAGCCGCTCGAGCGCCTCGGTGATGGCCGCCGGTTGCAGGCCGAACAGCGCGGCGCGCTCGTAATCCACCGTGATATCGAGCTGCGGAATGCGGACCTGTTTCTCGATCTGCAAATCGACGACGCCCGGCACGGTCGCCATCTTGTCGCGAAACTCGGCTGCCACACGGCGCAGCGTGTCGAGGTCCTCGCCATAAATCTTGAGGGCAATCTGGGCGCGCACGCCCGATAGCATATGATCCAGCCGGTGCGAGATCGGCTGGCCGATATTGGTGGCGACCGGCAACACCGCGAGCTTGGTGCGGATGTCTTGGACGATCTCCTCTTTGGAGCGGGATGATGACTTGAGGTCCACCTCGACTTCTGAGGAATGGACGCCCTCGGCATGCTCGTCGAGTTCGGCGCGACCCGTGCGGCGGCCGACCTGGCGCACCTCGGGGATCTGCATAATTAGCCGCTCGGCAATCAGCCCCACCCTGTGACTTTCAGCCAGCGAGATACCGGGATTGAACAGCAGGTTGATCGTGAAGCTGCCCTCATTGAACGGCGGCAGGAACGCGCGCGGCAGCTGTGTTGCAACAGCGCCCGCCGTCAGAATACCCGCCAGCGCTCCAGCCATCAATTTTTTCGGATTTTTGAAGCTCCATCCCAGCAGCAGGCAGTTGCCCGCCTTGAGCTTGCGCACCAACCAGCCCTCGCTGTGGTCAAGCCGTTTCAGGCTGGGCAGCATGTAATAGGCCATGACCGGGGTCAGCGTGATGGAGACCACGAGGCTCATCAGGATCGAGATGATATAGGCCTTGCCGAGTGGCGCGAACAACCGCCCCTCGATACCCGTCAAGGCAAACAATGGCACGAAGACGAGAATGATGATCATCGTGGCGTAGACGATGCCGGATCGGACCTCCTGGCTCGCACCAACCACCACGTCGAAAACGGAGCGCGGATTGCCTTGCTCGCGGTTCTCGCGCAACCTCCGGAAGATGTTCTCGACGTCCACCACCGCGTCATCGACCAGTTCGCCTATGGCGATAGCAAGGCCGCCCAGTGTCATTGTATTGATGGATAGGCCCATCCACCAGAAGACAACAGCCGTCCCCAGAATTGAAACAGGAATGGCGGTGAGCGAGATCACTGTGGTCCGGACGTTCAGCAGGAAGGCAAACAGGATGATAGCGACGACGACTGCCGCCTCAATCAGCACGGTCTGAACATTCCTGATCGATGTCTCGATGAAATTTGCTTGCCGGAAAAGGATGTTGTCGACCTTGATGCCCCGCCCAAGCGTGGCGCTGATGTCGGCCAAAGCCGCCTCCACCTGCCGCGTCAGCGTGATCGTATCGACATCGGGTTGCTTCTCGACCGACAGGATGACCGAGGACTGGCCCATGTAGCCGGCATCACCGCGCTTCAGCCGCGCACCAAAACCCACTTCGGCGACCTGCCGCAGATAAATCGGGCGGTTGCCAACCGTTGCAACGGTGATTGAACCCAGATCCTCAAGCCGCATCGTGCGTCCGATATTCCGGATCAAAAACTCGCGGCTGTACTGGTCAGTGAAGCCACCGCCGGTATTCGCGCCGAATTGTGTGAGAGCCCGCTCTACCTGTTCCTGCGTGACGCCCAGCGCCCGCATGGCGGCGGGGTTGGGCGCGATGCGGTACTGCCGGACCTCGCCGCCAATCGGGATTACCTGCGCCACGCCGGGAATGGTGAGCAGGCGCGGGCGGATCACGAAATCCGCGATCTCGCGCAGCTCCATGGGCGATACGCTCTCAGGCGCAGTCATCGCTGCCAATACAATCTGGCCCATGATCGAGTTGATCGGTCCCATCTGCGGAGTGACGGTCGCGGGCAGCCGATCGCGGATCAATGACAGCCGCTCGGCGATCTGCTGGCGATTGCGGTAGATATCCGTGCCCCAGTCAAACTCGACATAGACGATGGAGAGCCCGACGCCGGAGACCGAGCGCACGCGGGTGACGCCGGGCAGCCCGTTCATCTGCGTCTCGATGGGGAACGAGACGAGCTGCTCGACCTCGGGTGGGGCAAGGCCCTCCGCCTCGCTCATGATCGTCACGGTTGGCTTGTTGAGATCGGGAAACACATCGACTGGCAGCTTCGTGACAGTGAACGCGCCAAAAACGATCAGCACCGCCGCGAGTGCCAGCACCAGCAGGCGGTTCCTGAGCGAATTCGTGACGAGGAAGTTGAACATCGCGTCGCTTCTCAGCGGATCTGGTTGAGGAGTTCGACGCCCTGCGTCACGATGCGTTTGTTCACTTCCAGACCCGAGATGACCAGCACACGGTCGCCGTCGAGTGGCTCGACGCGCACCTCGCGAGGAATGAAGCGCTCGGCGTTGGCATGCTCGTAGATGATCATCTGGCCGTTACCCGCGCGGACCACGGATGTGCGTGGCACAGCGATTCCGGTTTTGGTTTCTTCGGTTTCTGCGAGAACCGTAAGCAATTGCCCCATACGCAGGCCGCGGGTGCTCTCGTTCACAGCAAAGTGGATCGGGATCGCCTGGTTGCGGTCGGCAAACCCCGTGCCCTGATAGTCGAGCTTCAAAGAACGCCCGTCGTTGAGTCGGGCCGTGCCGGTCTTCGCACCAGCAAGGGCATCGAAGGTCAGCGCTTCGATCCAGAGTCGTTCCGGATCGACAATCTGGAAGATGACCGCGTTGACCTCAACCACCTGGCCGGGCGTTGCGGCAGCGGAAGCGATTACACCGTCCACTGGAGCAGTCAGCCGTTCCGGTTCTCGCTTCTGTGCACGCTCAAGGTTTGCCTTGCGATTTTTAAGCCCCGCGAACTCAAGCTCGGCGTCCTCGATCTGTGAGCGTGCAACCACATTGGCGATGGGCCGCAGCCGCTCCAGCCGCCGCTGCACCAGCGTGATCTGCTGCTCCAGCTCGCGGGCCTGCTGCTGCTGTGTCGTGATATCAGCCGAGCTGATCGCGGGTTGTACCAGAGCCAGCACGTCTCCGCTTTTCACACGCTGTCCAAGACGGGGGAAGCCACCGATTGGCGGTGACAGCCGACCGGTAAGGGAGGTCTGAACAGCGCCGCTGGCAGAGGGATCGGGGATCACGCGTCCCGGCAGCGCTACCGCTCGACGGTGCTCTTCCGGCTTCGCCATCATGGTGCGGACGCCGAGGATGCGCTGGGTGGCCTTGGGCACGAAGACCGCACCATCGGGAAAGCGTTGCGCGAGATCGACGGCGGACTGGCTTGCGGCCTTGGCCGGTATGGTATCGGCATCGGCGGCTTTTGTGGCAGCGAGAACGAAGGCAAAGCTTCCCGCCAGAACGATGATGCCGATTGCGCCAGCGTTCTTCCGGCGGCGGGAAATCAACAGCCCGAGCACGAAAGCGCCAAAGGCCACGACCGGCAAGGTTGGATCATAGGCCGCAACCCGCTCCTGCAATCCTTTGGCAACGGCACTGGCAACCAGCCATGACGACTGGCTCACTGGTGCGACTTTATCCTCTGCAGGAACCTTCAACTGCCCGGTCAGGATATCGATTTCCGCGCCAGCCGTGACAGTGAATATCAGGTCAAGCGCCTCGCCAGGCTTTGCCCAGGCGGCGTCCAACGCGAAAGTCCCGTCGAGGTTTCGGGCGGCCTTGAGAGCTCCGGCTGGTGTCTCGACCTCGATATCGGCCTCTGTCACGGGATCGTTGGTGATGAAGCGATCTATGAAAATCGTCAGCTTGCCGTTGCGCAAGACACCGATTAACTCGAATACATCCGAAGACGCATCGATGCGCGGCGCGATGGTGGTTGAGACCGCCGTAGGCGGCGCACCATGGTCATGGCCATCATGGGCCTGAACCGTGAAGGGAGCGGCCAGCCAGACGATCAAGATAAATGCGAGAAGACGATGAAGCATGGGTGACCCAAAATCCGGGTTTATTCCACCGGCTTCCCACTTCTGCGGACAGGGGGTAAACTGCGTGTGTCTGCTTTGTATCAAAGTGTTTCAAACAGCAGCGCTGGCCGTCGCCTTGATCGGCAAGATCACTGTGGCACGCAGGCCGTTTTCGGAACGATTTGCGAGCATCAATGATCCGCCATGGCCCAGGATGATCGTACGGGCAATCGTCAAGCCGAGGCCAAACCCGCCAGTGTCCCTGTTGCGGGACTCCTCAAGCCGCTGAAACGGTTCAAACGCGCGTACGAGATCACCTGCCGCAATGCCCGGGCCGTCATCGTCTATAGTGACGACGACTGTGCTATCGCTGGAGGAGACCGAAATACGCGCCCTTGCACCGTATTTCACGGCATTGGCAATCAGATTGCCGAATGCGCGTCTCAAGGCGAGCGAACGACCCTCGATCGTCAGGCGTCCGGCACCTACGATCGAAGCATCTGCACCAGCGTCGCTTGCTTCATCGGCAAGTGTCTGGATAAGTGCCGCCAGATCGAGCGACCGAATGGCCTCGTCCGTCCTGTCCCCGCTGAGGTAGGCGAGGGTCTGATCCAGCATCTGTTCCATTTCAGCAAGATCAGCACGGATCGACGCCGCCAGTGCCTTGTCTTTGAGACCCTCCGACTTGAGCCTAAGCCGCGTCAGCGGGGTCTTGAGATCGTGGGATACCGCAGCCAGTGCCTGTGTCCGATCGTCGATCAGGCGCTTGATGCGAGCCTGCATCTCGTTGAAGGCGCTCGCCAGCTCGCGCACCTCACGCGGGCCTTCCTCCGGCACGCGGGCCTGGTCGGCGCTCTTGTAAAGGCGCTGCGCGGCATCGGCAAAAGTTTGTAGCGGTCGCGTCATCCAGCGCACGAGCAGGATCGACAATCCGATGACGCCGAGCGCCATGAGGCTGGTGGAGAGCACGGTGCCGTGATTGCTTGAGGGCGGCGTCAGGCGCGAAAAGACGCTGACATTGATCCAGCTTTCGTCCGGCAGCTGCAAGGAGATCAGCGCCAGATGCGGATCACTCTCCAGCTTTCGGTTGGCACCGATAATGATCTGGTTGGTGGCAAGCTCCGGTGCGAGCTCGATGAGCTTGGCGCGCAGGCCCTCCCACTCGGCTGAGCCGGGACCACCGGCAACGGCATGGTCGGTCCGGCTCCAGTGAGCTTCGATTGGCCCGCCCGACAGTTCATGCGCCACCGGTTCGCGCTCGGCTGGCACAACGCGCATGACCGCGCGCTTGATCGTCAGGAGCCGATCCGCCAGCCGCGTATCGCTGGCAACAGATGCCTCCCGGTCAAGAGCTATCTGGTAGGCGTAAAGGCTGGCGATATGCACCACGCCGATGCCGATCAGCATCAACAGAATCGTGCGGTTGGTCAGCGTGTCGAACTTGAAATTCCTGAGCCAATCCCTCATGCACGGGCTACTTTCGGCATGAACAAATAGCCCGCACCGCGCACCGTCTTGATGACTTCAGCCCCATCGCTGCCCTGCTCGATCTTGCGACGAAGTCGGCTTATCAACACATCCACCGAGCGATCGAACACATCGGGTGTGCGATTCCGGGTCGTCTCCAGAAGCCAGTCGCGGGAGAGTACCCGGTTGGGGCTTTCCATGAAGGCGATGAGCAGATCGAATTCTGCGCCGGACAGCTCGACCAGCGCGCCCTCCGGATTGATCAGTTCGCGGCGCAACAGATCGAGCCGCCAGCCGTCGAAGGCGTACCCGTTGCGGCTCGGCGTGGATGCACCGGCGTCGCCGCGACTACGACGTAACACGGCCTTGATGCGGGCCAGCAATTCGCGCGGGTTGAACGGTTTGGCGAGATAATCATCCGCGCCAACCTCTAGCCCCACGATCCGGTCAGTCTCGTCTCCCTTAGCCGTCAGCATGATCACCGGCAGGCTGCTGGTGCGGCGCAGCTCACGGCAGAGATCGAGGCCGCCTGTTCCGGGCAACATGAGATCAAGCACAATTAGGTCGATGGCCTGCTGCCCAAGCGCCGCGCGCATCTCGACGCCGTCGCGGGCAAGCGCCACGTCCAGGCCGTTCTCCTTGAGGAATCCAGCGAGCAGTTGCCGGATCTGCCCGTCATCATCGACGATCAGAACGCGGGCGGGCGCTTCGGCGTGGGCGACGGTAAGTGGCATCAGGTCAAAACGGGCTCTCGTAATCTATGAGGGAAAACCTGTTCTGTTTCAGCCCTTTGTCCGCTCCGTGTCAAACCGTAACGTCAGCCGTGATGCTGTGCGAAGGCGTATGGGAGTGAGAGTGTGAGTGCAGTTGCGAGGAGCGTTCGGAGCATGATGGTTGATCCGGGTTCGCGAGGATTTTGAAGAAAGCTTTTGCACGAACTGTTCAATTCAGAAATGAAAGGGGATTTGACATTATGCGTTTTTGAATGAGCCTCTCGCTTTATCACGCCTAGCCGCAAGTCTTCACCTGCGCTGAATTGTCCTCTGGATCACAGGAGGATCGGATCATGCGCAAGATCATCATTGCAATCGTCATGGCCTCGGCCGCCACTGCGGCCTTCGCCCATGACTTCACGCAGGAGAATGCGAAGTTCCAGAGCGTTGCAGTTACGAAGGACATGAACAGCCCGACGGGCGTGGAGGCTCGTGTCGCGCTTGAGCGCGCCAATGCCGAAATCGAACAGGGCGATGTCCGAATGCTGCTAAAAATTCGCTCCATGACAAATGATGCATTCAAGGCGATTGGCGGTCAGCCTGCATTTCTTGGCAGCGAGATCAAGCGCCTTGAGGAGGCCATCGCCAGTCCGAAGGATTCGTCCGGCGTCGCCAAGGCAAAGGAGATACTGGTGCGGATCAAGGCCGAGAAGGCCGCCTATGACGTCATCGACAAGAGCGCTGGCGAGAACATGAAAAAAGCGCTGGAACTGATCGAAAAGGTACCGCCGAAATTGTGAGCGCAACCAAGCCTAGCCTGCGCCGAGCTGGTTCCTGATCTGAAAGAGGCAACTCAGGAAGCTTTCGGCCAGTGAAGATTTAAGCCGCGTCGGATGCGTCAGCAGCAAGGCGCGGAAACCGAGTTCCGGCTCGAACGGCTTTACTAGCAAACCGCGCTGCTCGAAGCCGCTGGACCGGACCGAGGCGGCATTGGCAATACCGATGCCAACGCCTTCGAGCGCCAGATTGCAGACCGTCTCGGAATACTGTGTCTCCACGACGATGCGTGGCTCGATCCCGGCTTCCGCGAAGAGCCGTTGCAAGCGGCGCTGCACCGTGTCTTCGGGTGACAGCGCGATGAATGGATATGTGCCAATATCGACCGGGCGGATGATTTGGCACGCGGCCAGCGGATGATCCGGGCGCATCACGCAGACCGCGCGGGGCGTCATGAAGGGCTGGGCAGCGACATGGGTGGTATCGATCTCGTCGGCGGAGAGCCCGATATCGTAACGTCCATCCGCCACCTGATCGCGCACGGCGGTGGAGCCAAGGATATTCAGTGTCACGCTCGCCTGCGGTTCAACTTCGCGAAAGCGCTGGATCACTTTGGGAACAAATGATAATCCGAGCGCCGGAAAACACGCGATGCGCAAAGCGCCGCTGCCGAACTCGCGGATCGACGCAGCTTTGGATCTTAGCCGGTCGATGCCGGCAAAGGCTGCACTAACCTCGGCATGGAATAACTCCGCCTCCGGTGTCGGCACCAGACGCCCGCGGATGGTTTTGAAAAGTGTCAGGCGCGTGGAGGAAGCAAGCCGCGCCAGTGCCCGGCTGATCGCGGGTTGCGAGATGCCAAGCAGCTCCGCCGCTCGCATGGTTGAGCCGCTGCGCATCACGGCGTCAAAGGCTTCGATCTCGTTGAGCTTCATGACCACTCATAACATGAACGCATGAACTCCGCCATGAATGGCATTTGCGATCATGTACTTTGCCCCAGTAGAATGGTTTTATGAAGCGTTTGACAAAAGCCCTCGCACCAGAGACCGCGATTCTTCAGCCGCCGCGGCGAGTTCGACCGGGGGCAGCCTTCACCGGTTTGACCGAGCCTGTTGTTCGCGCCTCCACTGTGGTCTTCCCGAACGCAGCAAGCTTCGATGGCCGTTACGCCGATTTCTACGATGGCTATACCTATGGATTGTTCGGCACACCAACATCGCGTGCGCTGGAAGAGCAGCTATCCATCATGAGCGGTGCTGCGCGAACCTTGCTTGCACCATCCGGTCAAGCCGCGCTCAGCCTCGTGCTGATGACACTGCTGAAGCCCGGTGACCATGTGCTGATCACAGACAGCTGTTACGGGCCGATCCGTTCGTTCGCCTCTGCCTGGCTTCGTGCATGGGGTGTTGATGTCACCTTTTACGACCCGCTGATCGGTGTCGATATTGCCCGCTTGATGACGGACCTGACGAAACTGGTACTCGTCGAATCCCCCGGCTCCAATACGATGGAGATCCAGGATATCCCCGCCATCGCCAAAGTCGCTCACAACAGGGGAGCGCATGTGCTGGGAGATATGACCTGGGCCACGCCGCTGCATTGCCGGGCTCTGGACCTCGGAGTGGATATCGTGGTCGATGCGCTTTCAAAATACGCCAGTGGGCATGGCGATGTGCTGATGGGTGCCCTCAGCACCAACAGTGAGGTGCTTTACCGCCGCCTCAAGGACATGACCCGCCTCGTCGGCCTCGGCGTCTCAGCGGATGATTGCAGCCTGGTGCTGCGCGGCCTCCAGTCGATGCCATTGCGCGTCGAGCGGTCATCCGCGTCGGCGCGTGCAATCTCGCAGCATCTGGCGAAACGGCCCGAGATCAGTCGCGTTCTGCACCCAGCTTTACCGGATACTCCGGGAAACGCGCTGTGGGCGCGGGATTTTAGTGGCGCGAGTGGTATCTTCTCCATCCTGCTGAACTCCTCATTCAAGGGCCTCGAGAACACCTTCATTGACCGCCTCAAACTCTTCGCAATCGGAGCAAGCTGGGGTTCAGCCCGCAGCGTGGTGGCGCCCCAGGACCCGACAGCGGGACGCACGGCCACCCGCTGGACCGAAGGCAAGCTCATCCGCTTCAGCATCGGCCTCGAAGCGCCTCAAGACCTGATCGCCGATATCGATCAGGCGCTCGGCCATCTGACCCAATCGTCCAATGATAGCACTGTCGCAAAACCCGCAGCCTGAGGAGAAACGCCATGTCATCCCGATTGCTCGCCATCGCTGCCGCTGCATTTGCGCTGATGCTCACCGCAGCTGCTGAGGCACAAACCACCAGCACGCTCGAAAAAACAAAGCAGCGCGGCTATCTCAGCTGCGGCACCAGCGAGGGCGTTCCAGGGTTCTCGCTGCCCGACGACAAAGGCAACTGGGTGGGATTCGACATCGACTGGTGCCGCGCCGTCGCCGCCGCGATCTTCAACGACCCCAACGCCGCCCGCTATAAATCGCTCTCCGCCCGCGACCGACTGATTGCGCTTCAGGGCGGCGAGATCGACATGCTGGCGCGCACCACGACATGGACCTCGTCACGCGACACGGCCTTCGGCCTCAACTTCACGGCGATCAACTATCACGACGGCCAGGGCTTCCTCGTCCGAAAGTCAGCAGGCCTGAAGAGCGCGAAGGAACTGAACGGCGCGTCGATCTGCGTTCAGCAGGGGACAACCGGCGAGTTGAACCTTGCGGATTATTTCGCCAAGAACGGCATCAGAAATCAGGTCGTGGCCTTCGCTTCGACCGTGGAGGCTTCCCGCGCCTTCGAGTCCGGCCGCTGCGATGCCTGGACGACCGATATCTCGGCGCTTTCCGCCAACCGGCTCAAGTTTGGCAAGCCGGATGAGTTCGTGGTGCTCCCTGATATCATCTCCAAAGAACCGCTGGGCGCCTGGGTCCGCCAAGGCGATGACCAGTGGTTCGACATCGTCCGCTGGACGCTCTTCGCTATGGTCAATGCGGAGGAACTCGGCATCACACAGGCCAATGTGGAAGAGCTTGCCAAAACCAGCACAAACCCCGAAATCAAGAGGCTGCTCGGCGGTGAAGGCAAGTTCGGCGAGCAATTCGGCTTGAGCAACGACTGGGTGGTGCGGATCGTCAGGACGGTCGGCAATTACGGCGAGAGCTTCGACAGGCATCTTGGCCCCAGGACGCGCCTGGGCCTTGATCGCGGGCTGAACAAATTGTGGAGTGACGGCGGCGCGATGTACGCCCCACCAATCCGGTAAGGAGTCTGCTGGTGAATGCCATTGAATTTATCGGTGAACCGGAGCCGGGATCCCCAAGACCCTTCAGCCGCGCGACAAAGGCTGGCGGGCTGATCTTTGTGTCAGGCCATGCCGCACCGCACGATCCTGGCAATGGGGTGTATCGTGGTGAGGCGGCGACAGAGCAGGTTCGCAATTCCCTCGCTTTCATTGCCCAAATTCTAAGTGATCAGGGCAGCGGCCTTGAGAATATTGTTCAGATGACGATGCTCATTACGGATCCAGCGGACTACGCGGAGTGCAATGCAGAGTATGTGAAGCATTTTCCGGGCGGACTACCCGCTCGCCATACGGCACTATTTGGCGTGCCAACGGACGCCAAGGTGGCGTTTTCCTGTATCGCAGTTGCAGAAGTGGGTATTCCAGCTGGCAATAGTGCCAAAGGTTGATGCTTTTTGGACTCACTGTCCGCTTCCCGACTCCTTGAAAGAAGATCGAACTTCTTGGATCGGTCAGGTTTGAACCTCCACGAGGTTCATCGCATATGCCTGATCACGACATTAAAAGGGACAAAGTATATGTGATTACCACGCCCGTCAGATAATCTTCCCTCGCACATACGACGTCACGAATTCCGTTACGATAACGATGGCGAAGATCACGAGCAGGATGAGCCCGACCTGATCCCAGTAGAGGTTGTTGAGTGCGCTATCGAGCGCCACGCCGATACCGCCCGCACCTACCAGACCCAGAATCGCACTTTCCCGGATGTTGATATCCCAGCGAAACAGTGCAACCGACCAGAAGCTCGGCTCCACCTGCGGCCAGTAGCCCTTCGACAGAATGGAGAGCGGCGGTGCTCCTGTGGACGTCAGTGCCTCGATGGGGCCTGGACGGGCCTCCTCGAAAGCCTCGGCCAGCAGCTTGCCGACAAAGCCGATGGAGCGAAAGCCGATGGCGAGAACACCAGCAATCGCGCCAGGTCCGAAGATCGCCACAAAGAGCAGCGCCCAGATCAGCGAATTGACCGACCGCGACGCCACCAGCAGGAACTGCGCGATCCAGTTCAGCGTGGTCGATTTCGTGATGTTCTTGGCCGCCATCAAAGCGATGGGAAAGCCTAGTATCAGGGCCAGCAGCGTGCCTAGCGTCGCGATATGAAATGTCTCGATCAGTGCATCATGCACGCCCTTGGGATAATAGGCCCAGTCGATGGGCCACATCCGCTGGAAAAGATCCCAGCTCTGCTGTGGCGCATCATAGAGGAACTCAGGGATGATCTCGATCTGCCGGAACGACCAGACGATAGCGGCCACGACCACGAGATAGGTGGCAAAACGGCCCATGCGCTGCTGGGGGGTAAAACGCTCCCAGATTCGCGTTGCCATAGGCGCAGCCGGAGTTGTCGCACCCGCGCTCATTGGAACACCTTCCGCAGCCAGCTCGAGAGCAATTCGCTCACCATGATGATGGCGATGATCGCGAGCAGGATGGTCATGACGAAATCATAGTCAAAGCGCTGATACGCAGTGAACAGGGTGGCACCGATGCCGCCGCCGCCCACGATTCCCACCATGGTGGAATTTCGCAGGTTCGAATCGAGCTGATAGGCCGAGAAACCGACAAAGCGCGCGACGACTTGCGGAATCACCCCCATGAACAGCACATTGAGCCAGGACGCTCCCGTGGCGCGCACGGCCTCTACCTGCTTCATGTTCATCTCCTCGATGGCCTCGGCAAACAGCTTCGCAATAAAGCCGATGGACGAGACGATGAGAGCGAGAATGCCAGCCAGCGCACCAAAGCCGACGGCCTTCACGAAAAGAATGGCCACGATCATCGGATGAAACGACCGGGCAATCGCAATAATCACCCGTCCGATCCATGACACCCAGACCGGCACCAGATTGCGTGCCGACATCAGGCCAATCGGGATGGAAATCACAATACCAACTGCCGTCGCGAGGATGGCGATCTGCACTGATTCCAGCAGGCCCTCGCTCATCAGCGACAACTTGTCCGGTGCAAAATTTGGCGGCCATAGCCGGTCCAGGAACTTTGCACCCTGATCCAGCCCGCGCACGAAGCGATCCCAGGTGATGTCCAGCGTTGACATCGCGTAAAGGCAATAAAGCGCGAGCGCGATAAAGGCGAAGCGCCGCGGCCAGTTTGGCAGGAACGCTTCGCGGGTGCTGGTAGCAGCCGGTGCAGCCGTGCTCATGCCGCTTCCATCCAGCTTTCACCACCGTAAATGTCAGCCAGATGATGATCCTTCAGATCACCCGGCGGACCGTCGAACACCACTGTTCCGCGGGCCATGCCAATGATGCGGTTGGAGAAGCGCTTGGCCAGATCGACGTTGTGGATATTGATGACAACGGGCGTATTCCGCGCACCGGCCAGCCGCACCATGATTTCCATCACCTCCACCGAGGTCTTGGGATCGAGCGACGATGTAGGCTCATCCGCCAGGATCAGATCGGGGTCCTGCATCAGGGCTCGCGCAATGCCGACGCGCTGCCGCTGACCGCCTGAAAGCTGATCGGCCCGACGCGTGGCGAAATCACCGAGTCCCACGGCATCAAGCAGGCCAAAGGCCTTCTTGATGTCAGCAGGATCAAACTTGCGCAGCCATGCCTTCCACGCGGGCACGTAGCCGAGACGACCTGAAAGCACATTCTCCATCACTGAAAGCCGCTCCACCAGGTTATATTCCTGATGAACCATGCCGATCTTCCGCCTCGCCTGCCGCAGCGCAAGACCAGACAGCTTGGCCATATCCTGCCCCTGAAACAGGATAGAGCCTGATGTAGGATTCACCAGCCGGTTGATGCAGCGGACGAGCGTGGATTTGCCCGTCCCCGACGGCCCGATGATAGCGGTGATGCCGCGCCCTTCGATCGTCAGGTTGATATCCCGTAGGATCGGCTTGCCAGCCACATATTCCTTGTTGAGCCCCTTGATTACGAGCGAACGCGCATCAGCGGACGTATCCCCCATCACTCCGCTCATGGCTTAGGAGCAGTCGCCGGTGCAGCAGCCTTGGCAGCCTCGTCGGCAGCTTTCTTGGCGGCGGCTTCCGCATCGCGCTTCACCTGAACATCATAAGCCGCGCGGTTATACGGTGTACCGGACCTCTCGGCGACTTCGCGGATAGATTTCCAGGTGTCCTTGTAGGTGATCGGCAGAAAACGGTCGTTGCCGGCATATTCCTTTTTGATGTCATCCGAGAACTTGTAGGAGACCATACATTGCGTGATCTTCTGCGACAGCTCGGGCTTCAGATCATGCGAGAGGACGAAGCCGGTGGTGGGAAACACCTCGCTCTTCCAGATGATCCTTATGTTCTCGCCCTTCACCTGTCCGCGCGCCACCATGCGCTCGTAAATGTCCGAGGCGACGGCGGCGGCATCGTAATCGCCGAGACTAACGCCGAGAATCGACTTGTCATGCCCGCCGGACATCAGCGGCTTGTAATCCTCATCTGGCTTCAGGCCCTGTTCCGCGAAGAAAACGCGCGGCGCGAGATTGCCTGAATTCGATGACGGCGAAACATGGGCCACCTTCTTGCCCTTGAGATCAGCCAGTGTCTTGTAAGGACTGTCAGCCTTGACGATGGCGAATACCTGATAGCCGCCGATCCCCTGCTCGTTGCCCATGCCGACAAAGGGCACACCACCCGCCATATTGACCGCAAAGCCCACCGCGCCGGTCGCGTAGAGCGCGATATGCAGCCGCCCTGCCCGCTGCGCCTCGATTTGCGCAGAGTTGGAAAGGACATTGAAAAATACCACGCGCTTGCCTGTGCAGGCCATCATGTGGGTCATGATCGGCTCGTAGATACTCTTGTAGACCGCCGGGTTTTCCGTCGGCGACCATGCGAAGATCAGCGTGGACGGGTCTTTTTGCTTGGCCGGATCGCTCGGAACATCAGCCACCAGATCATTGTTGGCATCGCAATAGATCGTGTCGAGCTGACCCCGATTCGGGCAGGCATCCTGGGCCATCGCTGTACTCGAGAGCAAAGAAGCCACCGCAGCGGCCATAAACGTTCGGATGATCATGGTAGTCCTCAAGGTTTCGGCTGGGCAGGTGCAGCGGCAGGTGGTGCCGCGACAGGAGTTACAGCTTGCGGTGCCTGCTGCTTCTTGGCAAGCGCTTCGGCCTCTCGTTTGGACTCAGCGTCATAGGCCGCCTTGTTGTAGGGCGTGCCAGACCTCTCCGCCACGTCGCGCACCACAGCCCATTCCTTCTGGTAGGTAATGGGCAGGAAGCGGTCGTCGCCGTTGAATTCCTTTGTCATTTCAGGACTGAAGCGGAAGCTGTAGAAACATTCTTTCAGCTTTGCCGCGAGCTCCGGCTTGAGGTCATGGGCATAGGCGAACGAGGATGTCGGAAAGATCGGCGAGCGGTAGATCACGCGGAAGTCCGCTTGCTTGATCGTACCGCGCGTGATCATGCGCTCATAGACATCCGACGCCACTGCAGCCATGTCATAATCGCCGGTACCTACGCCCAGAATGGATTTATCATGTCCGCCAGACATGACAGGCTTGTAGTCATCATCCGCCTTGAGGCCCTGCTCCGGAAACAGCACGCGTGGTGCAAGGTTGCCTGAATTCGAGGACGGTGCCGTATGCGCCACACGCTTGCCCTTGAGGTCCGCAAGCTTCTGGAAGGGACTTGAGGCTTTCACGACGGCGACAAGATTGTATCCCCGCACTTCCGCGACCAAGCCTTTGGCAGCGAACGGCACTGCCCCTGCCAGATTGACCGCGAAACCGGTCGGTCCGGTCGAGAACCCGGCGAAATGCAGACGGCCAGAGCGCATCGCCTCGATCTCGGCTGCGTTCGACTGGACTGGGTAATAGACCATGCGCTTGCCAACGCATTTCGTCAGATGATCGGTGAACGGCTTGAACACATTGGCATAGACCGCAGGGTCTTCCACCGGCGTGTAGGCCCAGACCAGCGCCGAGGGATCACGCCATTTCGCTGGATCTTTCGGCGCATCGGCAACCAGATCGCGATCAGCGTCACAATAAAGGGTATCGAGCTGCCCCCGGTTGGGGCAGGCATCCTGCGCCTGGGCAATGCCAGACAGGCAGAACCATGCGGCACTGCACAGCAGCGCAAGCGAGAGCTTTTTCAATTGACCACTCCGTTGAAACGTTTCCATCGCATCAGCTCTTTGAGGCCAATTGCATTTCGGGCGATACCCTCGCAAGCAATTTGAAAACTGTCAAAGAGAAAGCCTCCACCGATCAGGCACATCTACATTGTCACACTTGGCAGGTCTGCCCGGCGCGGCGCATTGCCAAAAACCGAGCCGAAACCGGCTGTTGCCTCCCCACACCCCGAAATAGTCCTTAACCAGACCAATCACGGACCGGGGCTGCTGGCGCTCAGTGAGCTGAACACCCAGGCCAATCTGACTAGGCCGTGAACTCATAAGCAGAGGGATATTTGACGCGAGTGAATTTGGAGATCAGGTTTTTTTGGCCTTTTCGAAACAAACCGTCCGGTTTGCGAGAAGAGGGCGGAGAAAGCTGGCCCAAATTCGCCGCGCCTCCGGTGGGCTTGAGAGCCAAAACTGCCTCGAAACCGCCTCTTGCCTTGACGGACGTCAAGGCTGTGAGACGCTTCCGGTCATTTTTGGCTCTCAAGCCCATCAAATACCCCTCTGTTTATGAGTTCATGGCCTAACATGGCTTCAGCTGTTCCTGATCCGGTAGCAACGCCTGAGCAGTATCTGCCTGATCGTGTAGCGGAACGGACTGCACTGCCATAAGGTCAGAAGGGGTCGCAGCATACATAAAATTCCATTTTATGATCCTCGACAAAGCATCGAAAATCGTAACGAATTTTTTCCAGATTGCGACGTAGGGTTGTAAAAGCAACAAAACACATCGCGTGATTGCATATATGGAAAAACCGCCATGTCACTCGCAAGCCTGTTCAGAAAGTTCCGTCACCAGACCTCAGGTAATGTCAGCCTGTTCTTTGCCTTGTCGCTGACCTCCATAATGGCGGCCACCGGCGCTGCAATGGACTACAGTAAGTCGTCCAATGCACGATCGAGCCTGTTATCAGCGGCGGATGCGGCAGCCCTCGCTGGAGCCAGAACTCGTGGCGATGCAACGGCCCGGCAGGAGGCGGCACAGCAGTCGTTCGAAGCGAACCTCAATGCAGCAGGCTATACAGGAAACGCAGTTCCATCATTCCGCAATATAACGAGCAACGGAAGCAACACGGGCTACCGCGTAGAAGCTACTGGCAGTGTTCGCTCCTGGTTTGGAACTTTCACAGGGAAACCAACCCAGTTAATTGCCACGGCTGCACAGGCCGGCACAGGTGCGGAAACTCCGACAGAGATCGTCTTCGTGCTTGATACGACGGATTCGATGGAAGGTGACCGCATCATCAATCTGAAGGCCGCAACCAACAGCATTCTGGATGAGATTAACAACAGAAGCCCACGTCCCGGGATGGTCAAAGTCGGCATCGTCCCGTTTGGGCAGTATGTCAATGTTGGGCTGTCCAACCGCAACCAGTCATGGCTGGATGTTCGTCCTGATTATCAGGAACCGATCGTAACGTCATGCAGCATGCAGCGCGTCGTCATTGGCGAACAGAATTGCCGCATGGAAAGCTATCCCGCCTCCCCCTCCACACCGGACTACACTTGCGTACGCGATGGCCGTAGCCGCACATGCCCCGGCAGCCCCGGCTATCCGGCCGGCAGCAGCCGTGTCTGCGATCCGGTTTATTCCGCCAACCTCCAGAACGTCTGCACACCGAGCGGCGGCTATATGGTGCGCTGGGATGGCTGCGTGGGCTCGCGCGCCTATCCACTGGAGACATCCGACAGCCGATATGATGTCAGGATCCCCGGTATCCTTGGCATCAGTTGCGGTACACCGATCCAGAACCTGACTACAGATATCTCTACCGTGCGCTCCACCATCAACAGCCTGACGACGATGGGTGAGACATACCTCCCTGCTGGCCTCATTTGGGGCTGGCGCATGCTTTCTCCGGGTGAACCGCTGAATGCTGCCCCGACCACCGGAACTGGTACACGCAAATTCATGATCCTCGTTACTGACGGTCGCAACACGAGATCTCCGAACTATCCCATGCATGAGGGGACAGACAACGTTCTGGCCGACCAATTGACGCGGGAGACCTGTACCAACATCTCCCGGGAGCGCAGCAACCCGATCCAGGTATCGACGATTGCCTTCGAGATGGACGGGCTTGAGGCCAAGCGGATCCTGCAGCAATGCGCCAGTCTGACGGGTGGGCAGTTCCACGATGCCGCCAATGCCAGCCGCCTGCGGGAGTCACTTGGCGCAGTGATCGATTCGATCTTTACACTGAGACTGACGCACTGAAGCCGAACCAAACTCATATCAGTAAAAAGCCCTCATTGTTGGATGAGGGCTTTTTACTGTCAGATAAAGAGAACAACCCTTACTCTGGCTCGTCCTCGTTCTTGCTCTGGAGCACGCGGCTTAGTTCCCCCGGACCGAAGCCGTCGCGGTTGTAGATATCGTCGCGGAACTGCACCACGCCTTCGGGCGTAGCCCATGCCGTGATGTAGACCCAGTGCGTGAACAGGGCTTCCTTGAATTTGGCATCAATGCGCTGCCCCGAACGCACCGCGTTTTCGATGGCGTCGCGATCCCAGCCCGGCGTATCTTTGAGCAGCCATTCCACATAGGAACGCACGTTTTGCACACGCACACAGCCCGATGACACAAAGCGGAAATCATCCCCGAAAATACCCTTGGCAGGCGAGTCATGCATATAGACGCCATGGGGTGAGTTTACGTTGATGCGCATGAAGCCGAGCGAATTGAATTCGCCACCCTGATCCTGGCGGAAGCGATATTTCGTGGCCTCGTCCGAACGCCAGTTGATCTGCTCCGGCTGGATTTCCTGACCTGTACCATTAAAAATACGGATCTTGTTTTCGCGCAAGTAGGTCGGATCCGCCTGCATCTTGGGGATCAGATCCTTCTTGATGACAGAGGCAGGCACGGTCCAGAACGGGTTAAAATTCACTTCCGTGATCTTGGCCGACATGATCGGCGACTGGCGGTCGATCTTGCCCACACCCGCCGTATGGCGTGTCGCGACCTGGCCGTTCTCGACAGTCTCGACATAAGCCGCCGGGATATTGATCGTCACGAAGCGAGCACCGAGATTGCTGAGCGCCAGCGAGCGCAGGCGCACAAGATTGATCTCGAGCTGCTTTAGGCGCTTGTCAGCTGGCATGTTCATGGCGGCATAGGTCTGCGCGGCCACAACACCGGTCTGGCCCAGGCCATGGCGACCCTGGAAGCGCTTCACTGCGGCTTCGACATAGGCATCAAACACGGGCGAGGCCCCGAGGGAGGCATCGAGATCACCACCCTGAATCAGACGGCGGCGCAACGGCACCACGGCATCTGACCGCATACCAAGCCGTACGCGCTCGGCGCGGGGAATACCCGTAAACCCGCCCTGCGCCACGATCTGCTGATACTGCTGAATTGCGGCCTCTGTGGCCTGCACGGTGGGGGGTGACAAGATCGGGGCATTGGAGCGAACATTGGCCACGCGGGAGCCGGAATCATAGCCCTGGCTCCATTCGGCCTGCCCGCCACCCAGTGCATTGGGCGGAGCTGCAAACGCCGCAGGAGCAGCTACAAAAGCGCCAAGCCCGGCTAGCACCGTACGCCGGTCCAGACCAGAACCCTCCATCATCCGTATTGTCATCATATAATCCTTCCGGAACTCAATAGAACGCAATGGATGCGCTTATAACCTGATAACCCTAATGTGGAGTTTCCAGAGCCCACGCCCAATCGCGATCAGCACATAACATATATGCGAATTTCTATCGTTTGGTCAGGGGGGACTAGGGCAAAAGTGGGGCGGTCACGGCGTTGTGAGCGTGCGAAGGGACTGAATCACGCATGATTTCCATTCTTTTGATCACCGGTTTGGCCACATGGCTCGCCTTCACGCTATTCTGGGTGGCGAGCCTGCCCCGACAGGACGCGGGAATCGTCGACTTCTACTGGGGCCCTGGATTCGCTGTTCTCGCCTGGATGGCATGGTTGATGGGAAGTGCAAATGGATTGCATAACACCCTGCTTCTGGTCGCCATCACAACCTGGGGCGCTCGCCTCGGCTGGTACATGACTAAACGCCACGTCGGCACAGAGGACGCGCGTTATCGTGCCATGCGCGAGCGCCACGGTTCGGATTTCAACCGCAGGAGCCTGTGGATGGTGTTCTGGCTTCAGGCTGCCATTCAATGGGCCGCCGCCTCCCCGGCGCTCGTCGCCGCCATTGCCACACCCAGACCTATCGAATGGCTGATCTGGACCGGAGCGCTGGTCTTCGCAGGTGGCTTTGCGCTGGAGATCATGGCCGACAATGAGGTCGAGCGCTTCAAGGCTGATACCGCCAACCGGGGCAAGCTGCTGATGACCGGACTGCATGCCCGCATCCGACATCCCAATTATCTCGGCGAGATCATCCTGCAATGGGGCATCGGTCTGACCGCGTTCGGCGGAACGCTGAACCCGCTGGCGTTGTTGGGATCCGCACTGATGACAGGATTGATCGTGAAGGTTTCAGGTGTGCCGCTTTTGGAGGAGCAGTTCCGGAAAAGGCCGGGATATGACGAATGGGCAGCAAAAGCCGGCGTACTATGGCCGAAATGGTAGGTACGTCCCACTCGCAAGGAAGAAGGGAAAACTCACCCCCTCCTCAACCTCTCCGCCACAACCGGCGCGAAATACGTCAGCACGCCGTCACACCCCGCCCGCTTGAAGCTTAGCAGGCTCTCCATCATGACCCGATCCAGATCGAGCCAGCCGTTCCTCCCTGCCGCCACCAGCATCGCGTATTCCCCGCTCACCTGATAGGCGAAGGTCGGGATCTGGAACGTGTCTTTCAGCCGCCGTGCGATGTCGAGATAGGGCATGCCGGGCTTGACCATGATCATGTCCGCGCCTTCTTCGATGTCGAGCGCGGCCTCGCGGATGGCTTCGTCACCATTGCCGGGATCCATCTGGTACGTCCGCTTGTCGCCCACCAGCGTCTGGTTGGTGCCAATGGCGTCGCGGAACGGGCCGTAGAAGCCACTCGCGTATTTGGCAGCGTAGGACATGATCTGCACGTCCTCGAGGCTGTTGGCATCAAGCGTACGGCGGATGGCGCCGATGCGGCCGTCCATCATATCGGAGGGGGCGATCACATCCGCGCCCGCTTCCGCCAGTGCCAGCGACTGGCGGCACAGCAGCGCCACCGTGGGATCGTTGAGGATGCGCCCGTCTTCCGTCAGCAACCCGTCATGGCCATGGCTGGTGTATGGGTCCAGCGCGGAATCCGTGATGATGCCGATCTCGGGCACGGCCTTCTTGATGGCGCGCACGGCGCGGCACATCAGGTTGTCGGCGTTGACGGCCTCGCTGCCCACGGGATCGCGCAGGTCCTTCTCGATATAGGGGAAGGGCGCGATGGCGGGGATGCCCAGCCGGGCAGCCCTTTCGGCCTCGCGGCAGGCCTCGTCAATGTTAATGCGGTCGACGCCGGGCATATGCTCCACGGGCCAGCGGCTGTCTTGCCGGTCCATCAGGAACAGCGGCCAGATCAGGTCATTCACCGTGACATCATTCTCGCGCACGAGATTGCGCGACCAGGCTGCCTTGCGGTTGCGGCGCAGGCGCGTGGCCAGATCGAGCTTTTCGACCGGGCCAGATGTGGCAACTGCAGCCATTTTTCCCCGTTCCATGCGCGTCAAGGTGTTTCCCCGTATTTTATTTCTTTCATCCTACAGACTGGAATCGATCAAAGAAAGAGCGGGAATCTTGGTATGCTGTCGCAGGCGGATGCCGGGTTGACGCGGCGTATCGGCTTGACGCGGCTTGCCTGCTCCGCGAAAAGCGCTGCCATGACGCTCGCCCTCAACCTGAATTTCGATCCGCGCTGGAAGCGGCTGCATGATCCCTCCTTTGTTTGCCGCGCCTGCGGGCAGAAGCACGGCGGGGTTTTCCCCGTGAATATGGAAAAGCCGTTCGCGTGGCAGGGCGGCGAGGTGCAGAATGCGCAGTCGCCCGACATTGATCCGCGCAACTATCTGCTTGAGGATTTCTGCGTCATCGACAATCGGCAGTTCTTCATCCGCTGTGTCGTCGTGCTGCCGATCATCGGCGGTGGCGGGGTCTCGCTGGATTTCAGCACCTGGGTTGCAGTGACTGCCGTTGACTTCGACCGCTACAGCGACAGCTTTGATTCACCAGATCAAAGCACACTGGGTACGTTTCCGGGCAAGCTGGCCAACAGGCTCGGGTCATTTTCCGACACGCTCGATCTGCCGTGTGCCGTACGACCGCAGAAAGGCAATGACCGGCCCCTGCTATTCATCGATGCGGAAGATCACCCGCTGGCGAAGGCGCAGACAAACGGCATTACCTTCGAGCAGATGCTCGATTTCTATGCTGCTTCCGGACACGATATTCGCCCCGGCCTCAAGGTCGTGAACTGATCATGGACATTGCGGAACCTGAAGTCCTGATCACCCAGCGTGGTGCGGCTGGCATTATTGTCCTGAACCGTCCCAAGGCACTGAACGCGCTCACTCACGCTATGGTGCGGGATATCTTGCCGCATTTGCTGACATGGAAGGATGATCCCACTGTTTCGCGTCTGATCATCTCAGGCGCAGGCGAGAAGGCTTTTTGCGCGGGAGGTGATATCCGGGCGCTGTATGATCTGGGCAAGGCGGGGCGCGCGGCGGAAGCGAAGCCATTCTGGAAAGAAGAATACACGCTTAATCACCTGTTGAAGACCTATCCCAAGCCTGTGGTGTCGCTCCTTAACGGCATCGTCATGGGCGGTGGCGTGGGCATGAGCTTCCATGGCTCGCATCGCGTGGCGTCGGAAAAGCTCATGTTTGCCATGCCGGAGGTTGGTATCGGCTTCTTCCCTGATGTGGGCGCGAGCTGGTTCTTGCCGCGTCTGCCACATCACATCGGCACGTATCTGGCACTGACCGGTGCGCGGATCGGGCTGGGCGATGCGATGGCATTGGGGCTGGCGACAAATGCGGTCGAGAGCGCGCGAATGGTGGAACTGGCTAAGGCACTGGAGATAGCCGAACCTGTTGATGCCATCCTGCAGCGCTTTGCGATGCCGGCACCTGTTAGCCCGCTCATGGAGCACAAGGCGCTGATAGCTGACATTTTTGCTGAACACAGCTTGCCCTCCATCATGGCGAAGCTGTCATATGCTGCACTCGGCGGATCACTTTTCGCCAGCCAGACGCTGGAGACGATGCAGGTAAAATCACCCACAAGCATGGCAATCGCGCTGGAGCAGGTGAAGCGCGGGGCCAGCATGACTTTCGCAGATGTGATGCGGATGGAGTATCGCATCGTCTGCCGTATCGCTGACGGGCATGATTTCTACGAGGGTGTACGCGCCGTGATCGTGGACAAGGACCAAACGCCTGTGTGGAAGCCCCAGCGGATAGAGGACATCAATCCCGCTTCGATCGCCGCGCATTTCGCGCCACTGGCGGATGATCTGGTTCTGGAGTAACCCCCCGTCCATGTGGCCCTTTTCCCATGCCGCTCCGGACGCCCCGAAGCCTGATGACCAGATTCGCAACCGCGACATCCTCGCGGATGACAGCGACCTGCGCGCGCGTCGCAGGTGGACGCGGCTACTGGTCATCTTTCTGCGCGGCTTGTCCTTGTTCTGTCTCGTGCGCGGCATGATCGACTGGTCGAGCATCCTGGGATTCATCGGAACTGAGAATGGCTTCGAGACAGCACCGGTTATCTGGCAAGTCTCCGTTGTTCTGTCTGCCGTCCTCAATTGCGTAGCCGCTGTAGGCCTGTGGTTGACCAGTGCATGGGGGGCAGTACTCTGGCTGATCGTCATGCTATGCGAGGTTTTCCTGCCATGGACGCTGGCAAAGGGTGTGCGCGATGCGGCATCCAGCGATATCGTGCTATTCGGACTCGTTCTGGTCTATGTGCTGTTGACTTGGCTTTCTGCACGAGAACGCGAGCGGGAGCATTGATATCAGTCGTTAACGACCAAGTCTTCATCTTAATTCTTCATTCATTATAAGCGACCCACCAGATAAAAAACTGTTAACCCTCAGTAGTAAATCAAATATTTATCCTGTCGCTTAAACCGCCTTTCACTTGTGTTGCGGTATTCTGTGAATCAAGGACGGCGAAAAGCTGCCTGCAAACAGGGATAGGCGAAACCATGAACATGACATCTGCGGTTCTCAAAGAACCAATGACTGCCGGAGCTGATGCCCCCGCCGTCAAGGACCATTACCTCGAGTCGCTCAAGCTGGTGGAGCGCCTGCACCGCCGCTTGCTCGACGTTATCAAGGACGAGTTCGACCGTCGCGGTCGTTCCGACGTCAACAGCGTCCAGGCACTCCTGCTCTACAATATTGGCGACAAGGAACTGACGGCCGGAGAATTGCGCACACGCGGCTATTACTTGGGCTCGAACGTTTCTTACAACGTCAAAAAACTTGTCGAGATGGGGTACCTGCACCACGCCCGCTCACGCGTTGATCGCCGCTCCGTGCGCATCAGCCTGACTGACAAAGGCCAGCAGGTGCATGACATCGTGGCCGTGCTCTACGAGAAGCACGTGAAGACGGTGGAAAATATCGGCGGCATTCCAGCCGAGGATTTCCAGCGCCTCAACGCGGCGCTGCTGCGGCTGGAGCGCTTCTGGACCGATCAAATCCGCTACCGGCTGTAAGCTGGTTGTTCGTGGATTGAGCAAAAGTCGGGTGCTAAGCCCGACTTTATGCTTTTGTGGCCAAGCAGATGCTTGGCCAGTCATTCCTTGTAGCGCAATTTTTCCCTGCCAGTTCCCAAGGCAGGACGAGCAAATGTTCAAAACGCTAGTTTGCGCGCCCGCTTCACCTGCGGGATCGCCTCGATCTTGGCAATGAGATCATCCCCCACCGGGCTATCCACTGCCACGTAGCAGATCGCATCGCCACCCGCCCGGTCACGGCCCAGATTGAACGTGGCGATATTCACGCCCGCATCGCCCATGAGCGAGCCGAACGCACCGATAAAGCCCGGCTTGTCGGCGTTGCGTACATAGATCATATGCGGCGCAAAAGCGGCGTCCACCTTGATGTCGCGGATTTCCGTGATGCGCGGGATGCCATCGGACAGCACAGTTCCTGCGGCGTGGCGTGTCATGTCCTCGGCCTCGACATAGATCTTGATGCGGCTGTCGCCGTCTTCTGCTGCGTCGCGCGTGGTCTCTTCCACTTTGATCCCCTTCTCCTTGGCGATGGCAGCAGCGTTGACCATGTTGATATCCGGCATGAACGGACGCAATGCGCCTGCGATGGCAGCCGCCGTCATCGGCTTGGTGTTGAGTTCCGTGACCTTGCCCTCATAGACCACGCGGATGCCCTTGACCGTGGACTCCGTCAGCTGGCCCAGGAACGAGCCCAGCTTCTCCGCCAGCGCCACGAAAGGCTTCACCCGGGGCGCTTCCTCCGCCGAGATCGACGGGAAATTGACAGCGTTTGTGATCGCGCCGCGAAGGAGATAATCCGACATCTGCTCGGCCACCTGCAGCGCCACATTCTCCTGTGCCTCGTTGGTGGAAGCGCCCAGATGCGGCGTGCAGATCACGTTGGGCAGGCCGAACAGCACATTGGTGCTGGCGGGCTCCTCGGCGAACACGTCGAAGGCCGCACCGGCGACATGGCCGGATTTCAGCGCATCCGCCAGAGCATCCTCGTCCACCAGACCGCCGCGCGCGCAGTTGATGATGCGCACGCCCTTCTTCGTCTTGGCCAGCGCCTCGCGCGAGAGAATGTTCTTCGTCTTCTCCGTCATCGGCACATGCAGCGTGATGAAATCGGCGCGGGCCAAAAGCTCGTCCAGTTCCACCTTCTCCACGCCGATCTTCACGGCGCGCTCCGGCGTCAGGAACGGATCATAGGCGATGACGCGCATCTTCAGGCCAACAGCGCGGTCCGCCGCGATGGAGCCGATGTTGCCGCAACCGATCACACCGAGCGTCTTGCCCGTGATCTCGACGCCCATGAACCTGTTCTTCTCCCACTTACCGGCCTGCGTTGAGACATCGGCTTCGGGAATCTGGCGGGCGAGCGCCATCATCATGGAAATGGCATGTTCCGCCGTGGTGATGGAATTGCCGAAAGGCGTATTCATAACGATGATGCCCTTGGCGGTGGCGGCCGGAATATCGACGTTATCGACGCCGATTCCGGCACGGCCGATCACCTTCAGCTTGGTGGCGGATTCAAGCAGCTTCGCTGTCGCCTTGCTGGCGGAACGGATGGCGAGGCCGTCGTAATCGCCGATCATGGCGGCGAGCTTGTCCTTGTCCTTGCCGAGGTTGGGATCGAACGTCACGTCAATGCCGCGATCCTTGAAGATCTGCACGGCGGCGGGGGAGAGAGCGTCGGAGATGAGCACGCGGGGTTTGGTCATAGGGAGGCTCCTGAGGGCAGGGAAAGGAAAGAGGGCAATCGGGAAAAACAGCTCTTCGGTAGTCGCGCTTTTACGACTGCCGACTGCCAACTTTTATTTCAGCTTCGCTTTTTCAGCCGCAAACGCCTGCGCAATCCACGGCAGCAGCGCCTTGACATCGCGCGCCTGTACCGTCGCACCACACCAGATGCGCAGGCCGGGGGGTGCATCGCGGTAATGCCCGAGATCGAGGCCAACGTCTTCTTTCTCCAGATGCGCCACAATTCCCTTCGCGAAATTCGCCTGATCGTCCGCTGACAGTTTGGTCACGGCAGGATCGGTGAACTTGAGGCAGACGCTGGTGTTTGACCGTGTCTTGGGCTTGACCGCGAGAAAATCGATCCAGTCATTGGCTTTCACAAAACCCGTGATCGCGCGCATGTTGCTGTCCGCCCGCTTGATAAGGCCCTGCAACCCGCCGACCTTCTTTGCCCACAGCAGCGCGTCGATATAATCCTCGACGCACAACATCGACGGCGTGTTGATCGTCTCGCCCTCGAAGATGCCCTTGAGCAGCTTGCCGCCTGACGTGAGGCGAAAAACCTTCGGGATCGGCCACGCCGGCTTGTAGGTTTCAAGACGCTGCACCGCGCGCGGGCTGAGGATCAGCATGCCATGCGCGGCTTCCCCGCCCAGCGCCTTCTGCCAGGAGAAGGTCGTGACATCGAGCTTGGCCCAGTCGAGCGGCTGCGCGAAGGCGGCGGACGTCGCGTCGCAGAAGGTGAGGCCTTCGCGATCCGCCGCGATCCAGTCCGCATCCGGCACGCGCACGCCGGATGTGGTGCCGTTCCAGGTGAAGCAGATATCGCGGTTCCGGGTGTCGAGTTTCTTGAGGTTGGGGAGTACGCCGTAGGGCGCTATCACCGTTTCGCAATCAGCCAGCTTCAACTGCTTCACGGCATCGGTCACCCAGCCTTCGCCGAAGCTCTCCCATGCCACCATGGTAACAGGGCGCGCGCCGAGCATGGTCCACATCGCCATCTCGTAAGCGCCAGTGTCGGATGCAGGCACGATGCCGATGAGATAATCAGAAGGAACCTGCAAAACCTCGCGGGTCAGGTCTATGGCCTGCTTGAGCTTTGCCTTGCCGATCTTGGCGCGGTGAGAGCGCCCAAGGGCAGCATCCGAAAGGTTCTTGAGGGACCAGCCCGGCCTTTTGGCACACGGACCGGAAGAGAAATTGGGAACTTTGGGGCGAACAAGAGTCGCAGCCGCAGCTGTCGCATCAATCATGGCAATCTCCATCCTTACAGATGATTGCGCCTCGTTAGGGAGGCGTGTCCTATTGCGGCGTATGGGGGAGAACGGGGCGGTGTGTCAAGCAGTTGAAATCGCGCCCTTGCCAACGCCGCCGTTCACCCGCATTTCTCCACCATGCCCGCACCAGCCTTCACCAACTCCGCCGCCACCCTCCCCGAGCGCTTCTACGCGCCTATGCCTCCCCAGCCTGTCACCTCCCCTCGCCTGCTTGTTCTGAACCGCCAACTGGCCGAAGATCTCAACCTCGATCCAGACTGGCTCGCCAGCCCTGACGGCATTGCCATGCTCGCGGGCAACGCCTTCCCGGATAGCGCAAACCCCATCGCGATGGCTTATGCGGGCCACCAGTTTGGCCATTTCACGCATCAACTTGGCGATGGTCGCGCGCTGCTACTCGGCGAGGTCATCGACCGCAACGGCCAGCGCCGCGATATCCAGCTGAAAGGCTCGGGCCGCACGCCATTCTCGCGTGGTGGCGACGGGCGTTCGGCGCTGGCGCCTGCCTTGCGCGAATATCTCATCAGCGAGGCGATGCACGCCCTGGGCATCCCCACCACGCGGTCGCTGGCTGTCGTGGCCACAGGCGAGCGTGTGATGCGCGAGACAATACAGCCCGGCGGCATCTCGACACGGGTGGCGGCCAGCCATATTCGGGTCGGTACGTTCCAGTTTTTCGCAGCGCGGGGCGATACGGATGCCATTCGCATCCTCAGTAACAATGTCATCGAGCGGCACTATCCCGCTTTACTAACGCACGAAAATCCGCCGCTGGCGATGCTGGAGGTCGTCATAGCAAAGCAGGCCGCGCTGATCGCAAAATGGATGAACATCGGCTTCATCCACGGCGTCATGAACACCGACAACATGACGATATCCGGCGAGACAATCGACTATGGCCCGTGCGCATTCATGGATAATTACAATCCGAACCAGGTCTTCTCGTCTATCGATCACTACAGCCGCTATGCATACGGCAACCAGCCGAAGATTGCGCACTGGAACCTCGCACGTTTAGCCGAGACGCTGCTGCCGCTGCTCGATGCCGATCAGGACAAGGCGCTGGAACTGGCCACGCAGGCCATCAACCGCTTCCCCGCCCTGTTTGAGGAGGCAACGACAAAAGGCTTGCGCGCCAAACTGGGGCTGCTGACGGAGGAGCCAGACGATCTGGCGCTGGCGCAGGATCTGCTCGAGGTGATGGCGGCAGGCAACGCGGATTACACCCTCACCTTCCGCCATCTTGGCGAGGCTGAATCATCACCTGAGGCGCTTGAATCTATGCGGCACCTTTTCGATACAACTGGCGGAATTGATTCATGGATTCCGCGCTGGCGCGAGCGGACATCGCACGAAAGCAACTTATCAGAGGTCCGTGGCCAGGCCATGCGGCTGGCCAATCCAGCCATCATTCCGCGCAATCATGCGGTCGAGTTGGCACTGGCTGCTGCCGTTGGGGGAGACATGACTCATTTCGAGCGCCTGCACGCGGCACTCAAAAGTCCCTATGCGGACCTGCCGGAATACGCCGATCTGGCGAAACGCCCTGCCCCACCTGGCACGCCGTACCTTACATTCTGCGGGACATGAAGAAAGGTCAAAATCCTATCGAGGCATCACCATCTTCAACGGTTTTGGTAGTTTTTCCGCGATTCCATAAAGCTGTTCGCGCCGATCCATCTCGCCGCGGACATCCTCCGGTTTGATGCCGCATTCGGCCCAGAGCACGCAGAGCTGATACATGACATCGGCGGATTCTTCGATGACCTCGCGCTTTTTGCCCTGTAACGCGCCGATGCCGACCTCAATGGCCTCTTCGCCGAGTTTCTTTGCCATTTTTTCGATGCCGCCCTTGAACAGCTTGGCGGTGCGCGAAAACGCAGGATCATGGGCGCGCGCCAGCAGGACAGCCTCATAAAGGCGATCAATCGAATCGGTCATGACCCCAGCTACCTTCTTGGATTCGATGACGAATCTATGACAGATATTGTGAGGCGGCAAATCTTTATGAAGTGTGAATGGATTGGTCAGGCCCCGAAGAACCCCTTCATCTTCTTGAAGAACCCGTCGCTTTCCGGCTGGGTCTGGGCCGAGCTTTCCTTGTCGAATTCGGCCAGCAACTCGCGCTGCCGTCGAGTCAGGTTCTGCGGCGTCTCGACCTGGGCCTGGATATAGAGATCACCCAGATCGCGGGAGCGCAGCACCGGCATGCCCTTGCCGCGCAGGCGGAACTGCTTGCCGCTTTGCGTGCCCTCGGGGATTTTCACCAGCGCCTCGCCGCCATCCAGCGTCGGCACCTTGAACTCTCCGCCGATTGCCGCCTGCACCATCGAAATCGGCACGCGGCAGAACAGGTCCGCCCCGTCGCGCTGATAGAAGCCATGCGGCTTCAGGCTGATGAAGATATAGAGATCGCCCGGCGGCCCGCCGCGCGCACCGGCCTCGCCTTCATTGGACAGGCGGATGCGGGTGCCATCCTCGACACCTGCCGGAATGTTGACCGAAAGCTGGCGCTCCTTGGTGGTGCGGCCTGCGCCGCCGCATTTCGGGCAGCCTTCCTCGATGATCTCGCCCCGGCCCTGACAGGTCGGGCAGGTGCGCTCGATGGCGAAGAAGCCCTGGCTGGCCCGCACGCGTCCCTGGCCTTTGCAGGTTGGGCAGGTCTTGGGCTTGGTGCCGGGCTTGGCACCTGAGCCGGTGCAGGTCTCGCAGGTGATGGCGGTCGGCACCTTGATAGTCGCGGCCTTGCCTTTGTAGGCCTCGTCCAGTCCGATCTCCATGTTGTAGCGCAGATCCGCACCGCGGTTCTGTCCGCCGCTGCGCCTGCCGCCACCGAAGACATCGCCGAAAAGATCCTCGAAGATATCGGACATGGAGCCAAAGCCCTGTCCGCCGCCGCCAAAGCCACCGCCGCCCTGTTCGAAGGCGGCATGGCCCATGCGATCATAGGCAGGGCGCTTCTGGGCATCCGACAGGATCTGATAGGCCTCGTTCAGTTCCTTGAACCGCGCTTCAGCCGCAGAATCGCCGGGGTGGCGGTCGGGATGGCATTCCATCGCCTTCTTGCGGAATGCCGATTTCAGGTCGGCGTCGGTGGCGGTCCGGGCCACGCCCAAAACCTCATAATAGTCGCGTTTGGACATTGCCCTGTCTTGCCTGTCTCTGTCGCTGAATCAGCTCTTCCTGCCAGATGGTTGTTCGGGCTTGGGAATTCCAGATTCAGACATGAGAAAACGTCTTTGATCGGCCCTATAGTGGAAGAAGGCATGGAGCAATGGGGAGATTGGGCGTTTCTCCTGTTGTTTCCGTCGTTGTTTCTGTGTGCCGCTCTTTCCAAGGTTGCGAAGCATGCTCTAGCTTGCTGCCAACAGGCAAGAATTTAGGGAAACGCCAGACCATGACCAACCCACCGGGCAGCGGCGCACCGCATCTGCCGAACCTGACGCTGGCCGACCGCGCGTATCATATCCGCCGCCATGCCTTGCGCATGGGCGAGGTACAGGGTCAGGGCTATATTGCGCAGGCGCTTGGCGCGGCGGATCTGCTCGCTGTCAGCTATTTCCACGCGCTTGCCTACAAGCCGCATGAGCCGGAATGGGAGGGACGGGACCGGTTCTGTCTCTCCATCGGGCATTACGCCATCGCGCTTTACGCCGCGTTGATCGAGGCGGGAATCCTTCCCGAAAACGAGATCGAGACCTACGGCGGGGATGACAGCCGCATGCCGATGTCGGGCATGGCAGCCTACACACCGGGCATGGAGATTACCGGTGGATCGCTGGGACAAGGGCTGACGGTGGCGCTTGGCATGGCGATGGGACTGAAGCGCAAGAAATCTCAGTCATTCGTCTACAATCTCATGTCAGACGGCGAACTGGACGAGGGCTCGACCTGGGAAGCGGCCATGGCAGCTTCATCCCACAAGCTGGGCAATCTTGTTTGCATCGTCGATGTCAACAACATGCAGGCCGACGGGCCTTCCACGCAGATTTCCAACTTCGAACCACTCGGGCCGAAATGGGAGGCCTTCGGCTGGCATACGCAGCGTGTGAATGGCAATGATATCAACGCGCTCGTTGCGGCTTTTGATGCTGCAAAAGCGCTGGATGAGCCCCGCCCGCGCGTCATCATATGCGACACGAAGATGGGCAAGGGCGTCGGCTTTCTGGAGGAGCGCGAACGCAACCATTTCATGCGGGTCGAGGCCGATGAATGGGCCAAGGCCATAGCTGTTCTCGATGCAGGGAGAGCGTGATGCCGCTCGACAAATACATGCCGCGCACGGTCAAGACCGGCCCCAATGGCGAGCGTCTGATGACCTCGGCCATGATCGCATCCATTGCTGGACCGGACCAGCGGACAGCGCCCGCACCCTTCGGCCATGCGCTGGTGAAGCTGGCCCGGAGCAATCCCAAGATTGTCGGCATGACGGCTGATCTGTCGAAATATACCGACCTCCACGTCTTCGCGAAAGCGTATCCGGACCGGTTCTACCAGATGGGCATGGCCGAACAGGTGCTGATGGGCTCCGCCGCCGGTATGGCGCGTGAGGGTTTTACGGTGTTCGCCACGACCTATGCTGTCTTCGCCTCGCGCCGCGCCTATGATTTCATCTGCATGTGCATCGCGGAGGAAAAGCTCGATGTGAAGATCGTCTGTGCGCTGCCCGGCCTCACCACCGGCTACGGACCCAGCCATCAGGCGACGGAAGACCTGGCGATCTTCCGCGGCCTGCCGAACATGACGATCATCGATCCCTGCGATGCGTTGGAGATCGAGCAGGCGACGGCGGCCATCGCGGCCCACAAGGGTCCGGTTTACATGCGGCTGTTGCGCGGCAATGTCCCGCTGGTTCTCGACGAGTACGGCTATACGTTCGAACTGGGCAAGGCGAAGATGCTGCGCGACGGACCAGATGCACTGCTGATCTCCACCGGTCTGATGACCATGCGCGCGCTTGAGGCTGCGAAGGAGCTTGAAAAGGACCGCGTCAAGGTCGGCGTGCTGCACGTGCCGACGATCAAGCCGTTCGATGAGGCGACAATCCTGCGCGAGGCCAACCGGACAGGACGCCCGGTGATTACGCTGGAGAACCACACGATTGTTGGCGGTCTGGGCGAGGCGGTGGCGGGCGCGCTGATGCGCTCGGATACAAGGCCCACACGCTTCCGGCAGATCGCATTGCCCGACCAATTCCTGGATGCGGGTGCCTTGCCGACACTGCATGATCGCTACGGGATTTCGACGAGCGAGGTGGTGCGGCGGGTGAAGGGCTGGGTGTGAAGGAACGCTACGCCTTCACATAAGTCCGCAATACAGCGGCAATCCTGTCCGCCCCCGCGCCGCGCGGAATCAGCGTCAGGAACTGGCCCTCCGGCCCCATGACATATGTCAATGTGCCATGATCGATGGTGAAATTCTGGCCGGGCGAATGGGGTTTGTCACCATGAACCAGCGTGACTTCCTCAGGCCGCTGAACATGATGGCGTGGCCCGCCTATCAATGATTGCCGCTGCACCCTGTAGCGGTGCACGCGGTAGGCTTTGGCGACGGATGCAAGCTCCGCTTCCGATCCTGTGAGCCCAACGAGGCGCGGGTGGAAAGCCTCGACATAGGTCTTGAGAAGCTCAGGCGTATCCTCCGGATCTACGCTGATGAACAGCGGTTGTACCCGTGCATCGAGCGGCGCGATACGATCCATGGCGGCAGAGATAGCAGGCACGTCGATGGGGCAGGCATCTGTACAGCGCGTGAAGCCGAAATAGACCACGAGAAACTGTCCGCGATAGTCACTGTCAGTGACGCGCTTGCCTGTATGATTGGTCAGCGTGAATGACCCGCCGAAGCGGGATGCGAGGGGATCGGACTTCGGTTGTTGTGCGGTGACCGGGTTGACCAGCGCTGTTGCTGCGATACCACCCAGAACTGACCGCCGCGTCGGGTTCATGCCCGTCATTGCGGCTTCGGTTGCAGGCCGGGCTTGCCCAGCACACCGTTTTTCGCAATCTGCTCTTTCACCAGCGGATCCGCGCGGAACCATTCGTCCTGCGCGCCATTGCGGACAGTCCAGCCCTTGATGAAGGCCTCCGCCGGCGTGAACTCCTTGGTGCCTGGATCGGCCTTGATGCCCTGCACCATATAGATCGGCATCTTCGCGTTCTCGAACAGCAGTCCGTCCAGCGTGACGGTCTTGCCGCACAACGGAGCAAGATCAGCCTGGGCTCCGCCGAAAAGATCGGCGTTCTTCACGACAGGCACCAGCTTTCCATCGGTCTGCAAGATGCCGAGCTGGCGTTTGCCGCCGCCGCAATCGGGTGTGCAGCGCTTCGTCAATTCGCACAAAAGGTCCACGACCTTGCCGGTGAGCTCAAGCGGCTTTTCGTTCTTGCCGCCAACACTATCGGCAGCGAGCGCAGCCGGGATTGAAACGAAACAGGCGAGTGTTGCAATGGTTGCGAGGCGAAGCATGTCTACTTTCCCGCTCACTGTGCAAACGGCACGATGCCGTGCTCGTCATGGGTGAGCTTCACCACGCCCTTGTCATCGGCCACTGTCGTGACGAGGATGTAGTTCACGCCGTCACGCCGGATCAGTTCGCCATCAACTGTCGCCTCGTGGGCCTGGATGCGGACAAGTCTTGGATTGGCGGCCGATGTATCATCCTCCTCGATGCGCAGGATCATGTAGATCTCGCCATCCTCCGCCCGCACGCTGACCGGGATTCCGCCGACAGCGCACCACACCGCGCATTGATAATGTGCCGTGCCGGACGCGAACATGATCTCGGAGACGTTGCAGAACGTGTCGACAAGCTCTCCCCTGATCTGGACCCGTTTCGCCTGGGCAGAGGCGGGAACAGACAAGACCGGCAGAACCACGCCCGTCAGCAACGCTGCCGATACAGCAATCTTGAATAATCCAACCATAGCGTCCTCCGATCGCTTGAACTGATCATAGCTCTCGATGACAGCCAAATCACAAACGCGGTATGGCGGAAAGCACAGGAAAACCGCCGTGATGCGGCGGTTTTCCTGTGTTCATTCAATGAATGGTGCCCAGGAAAGGACTCGAACCTTCACGCCTTGCGGCGCTGCCACCTGAAGGCAGTGCGTCTACCAATTCCGCCACCTGGGCAGGTGTCGCGCCTCTATTGGCTGCGTCGCATGGTGATGTCAACGGTGCGTGACGGCGGAATGTGAAAAAGCGCCCGCGCGTTGACAGTCGCTTCATTTTGATGGCCGAATGGATGTGTCGATGCTGGCAGGGGCTGCGAGAAGCAGTGAAATCCGGTCGATTGAATCACTATGTCCCTGCCGGAGCCATATCGCATGAAAGCCCTTATCGTCTATTGCCATCCGCTGGAGGCCAGCTTCAACGCTGCCGTGCGCGACCGCGTCATCCTCGGGCTTACGGCGGCAGGGCATGAAAGCCGCGTGCTCGATCTCTACGGCATGGGGTTTGATCCCGTGCTTTCGGCGCAGGGGCGGACGGATTATCACACGCCGGGACTAAACGAGGAGGCCGTGTCGGAGCATCTGGCGGCGCTTCGCTGGTGTGAGGCGCTAATCTTCGTCTATCCCACATGGTGGTACGGCCCGCCCGCCATGCTGAAGGGCTGGCTGGATCGGGTGTGGGTGCCCTATGCGACGTTCGAGATGCCGCAGCCGATGAAGCCGATCACGCGGGTTCTCACCAACATCCGGATCGTAGCGGCGGTTTCCACGCTGGGTTCGCCGTGGTGGTGGTGGAAGCTGGGCATGGGCGAGCCGGGACGCCGCATGCTGCTCAGGGGCCTCAGCGTGCTGTGCGCACCGGGGTGCAGGACGATCTGGCTGGCGCTGCACCAGATGGACAGCGCGGGGGAGACAAAGCGCGGACGGTTTCTGGACAAGGTGGAGGGGG
>JANPDL010000011.1:0-72414 GCA_031431475.1 Hyphomicrobiales bacterium | reverse complement strand
GACCACATCAGAGCCTGGGTCGGCAGACGCCGGATCAGGCCTACTTCAACGCGCTGCAGCCAATCCCGGTTGCGGCATAACCAAGAGCAGAAACCACTTATAAAGCTGCCCCAGACTGTTCAAACAAACCGAGCCACCTCTCTATACCGCAAGACCACAGAGGGGTGGCGGATCGCTGCTCTTTTCACGACGCTCGACAATCTGGGTTGATCACTACAAGGTCAACCTCTATGTGGAATGGCCTATGCTAGCGTGCAAAGCATCCAAGCGTCGATTGCAAGCCAGATCAGCAATCATACCGTTTTATCACGGTGAATATCGTGGACAATCACACCATCAGTCTCTGATGGGGCATCCAGCCACTCCGTGTGGCTGAGTGTGTTTCGCGTGTCTGCCAAACCGGCGGCCCAGTGGTCCTGCATTGATCTTGCGGAGAACTCGTAGTCCTTGGCTTGCCCTTCGTAGCTCTTCTGCTGATAGATCAGGTGGATGATATTGACCTGCGGCACGTCCTCGACGGATGCCAGAAATACTCTGTCTTCGGCAGTGAAATGCTCGCTGTCCACGCGCGACAAGGCATTCTTGAGGTGCATCCGCAAATCGTGGATTTTCTTGAATGAATCAGTGCTGCTGCGTGTGCGGCTCGAATATGTGATGTCCTTCTGGCGCGCCATGACATCGGCGAGATTGCGCGGAATTGCACCGCGAGCACTGAACAGATCGACCTGGAACGCCAGGGTGTCGTCCATATCATCGCGGTCCAGCAGGTATTGCAGCGGCGTGTTCGAGACGATGCCGCCGTCCCAGTATTGTTCCTTGCCGACGGTAACCGCTGGCAAGGCTGGCGGCAGTGCGCCACTGGCCATGATGTGCTCGGGCCCCAGCCTTTCCTTCGTGGTGTCGAAATACCGCCCGTTTCCACTGCTGATCTCAACCGCGCCGACGCTGAGGCGCTTGTGTTGGTCGTTCAGGATGTTCCAGTCGATCAGCCGGTTCAGCGTGTCCTTCAGCTCATCCGTATCGTAATAGCTCGTTGGTTCTTCGGCCCCGAAAAATCCTGCAAACGGATTCATAGCCTTTGGCCGGAAGAAGCCCGGAATGCCAGCGGTCATGGCAAGCAATGCACTGGATTGATTGCTCAGGGCGCGCGCTGCATCGATTGAGAACAGCCTGTCCCAAAGACTTGAAGTGGAAACTGTCTCCCAGAAGTGCCTCAGTCGCTCGATACGGCGAGACCGCAGATTGCCCGCGATGATCGCGGCATTGGCGGCACCGATGGAAACGCCCACAAGCCAGTCTGGCTCGATGCCAGCCTCGGTCAATCCCTCGAAGACACCAGCCTGATAAGCGCCAAGTGCGCCGCCACCCTGCAGGACAAGCGCAATAGTCTTATAGCCACTGATGCGTCGGGCTAAAGTTCCGGTTTTCATGCGCTGACCCCTGCAAACGATCTAGGATTGTATTACATCAGTGCGCCGTCCAGCCGCCGTCGATGGACATGATCGTGCCGGTGATCGATTTGGCCGCATCGGAAGCAAGATACAAGGCGAGGCTCGCGACCTGTTCGATCGTGACGAATTCCTTGGTGGGCTGGGCAGCCAGCAGGACATCGTTCTTCACCTGATCCTCGGTCATGTTGCGCGCCTTCATCGTATCGGGAATCTGTGCCGCCACCAGCGGGGTCCAGACATAGCCCGGCGCAATGGCGTTCACCGTGATGTGCTGCTGGGCTACTTCAAGCGCCACCGTCTTGGTCATGCCGGCAAGGCCGTGCTTGGCCGCGACATAGGCCGATTTGAACGGGGAGGCGACCAGCGCATGGGCTGAAGCCATGTTGATGATGCGGCCGAAGCCGCGCTTCTTCATGCCGGGCAACACGGCCTTGGTCGCGTAGAAGGCCGCCATCAGGTTGATGCGGATAATGGCATCGAACTTGTCATCCGGGAATTCATCAATGGGGGCCACATGCTGGATGCCCGCATTGTTGACGAGGACATCGACCGCGCCGAACGTTGTCTCGCCATCGGCGATCATCTGCCGGATCTGCGCGGGCTCCAGCATATTGGCGGAGGAATAGATGCAGCGGACGCTATAATCCTTCTCGATTGCGGCGCGTTGTTTCTCGATCGCAGCGGCATCACCCAGGCCGTTGATGACGATATTGGCACCTTCAGAAGCGAAGGTGCGCGCGATCTGCAGACCGATGCCGCTTGTCGATCCAGTCACGACGGCAACTTTGTCTTTTAAAATCATCGATAAATACCTTTCGGGAACTCGGTTTGCCGCGAATTTGGAGTGATGGAGAATTTATTTCGATCACATTCACTGCAAATTTAGCTCGCTTGAGCCTGAATACCTTAGACCAACGGCCCTCACAACAGAGGTGATCTGGTTTATTTGAACGGTCTTCGGGCTGATTATGTAATTGGTCTCCGCCCTGATTGTGCCGCAACCGGGAGTGGCTGCAGCGCATTGAAGCAGGTATAATCCGGCGTTTGCTGCCTGGGCGTAAATGTGGCCTCCGGCCATTGTAAAAGTCCAGATACTTTCCGGTCGAAGCACGCGATCCTGGCACGTTGGCGCAGGCTCTAAGGTAAGCCTCCTCGTATTTGACGCCTTTCCAGAGCTGCTTGACGAAGATGTTCGTCGCCCAGGCATCCTTGCCGTCAAATCTGATCCTGATGCCATTTGTGATCAGCAAACCAATCAAGGCCGTACTGGTAATCTGGCCAGCTCAGGTCGCCTTGGCGATGGTCGTCCTGACCAGTTCGCGGTAGGCCTCCGCTTCTTTGGATGTTCTGGCATCAGCGCACAGCGCTCGCACCACTTTTTGCAGCCGGGGGCCGGGACGTGCATTGAGGGACAGGGGAGCCGTCAACGCCTCAAGCCAGATCATCGTGGCCGCAAACCCGCAATCCGCCGTTGCGGGTGAACCACCTGTTGCAAAAGGTCCATCCGGATCGAGCCCTTTCTCCATGACTGCAAGTTTCGCGCTGATCATTTCATCCGCCTCCTGCACCGCAGCCTGATTGCGCCGGGATGGGCTGACATGCGCAAAAAGCCGCCGCACGGCCGGTTCGAGTTGCATATCGCACCAGCGCGACAGCATGCGGTCGCGCGCACACACCACCGCATCCGCAGGGCGCAACAAAACGCCAAGGTCTAGATCGTCCAGATACTCGATAATGGCGTCCGTCTCAGCGAGCCAGAGTAGGCCATGCACCAGGGTTGGAATGGTACCAGCCGGATTGATCTCGGCAAATTCTGGCGAGCGGTAGGTGCCGCCCGGTGGCGGTACCATCGGGATTTCGATGCCCTTGAGCTGAAGCGCAAGACGCAATTTGAAACTGTAGAGTGAAACAGGAAGCTGGTAGATAAGCATCATAGCATCCAGTAGAGTTGATTCCACCAGCTAACCGCATCCACCGGGGAAAGCACGCGCCGAAATGCGTCTCGAACTCATGACATCGCCCATGGTGGCTGACTATCTCGAACGCCGTAACGGGATTATCATTCCCGTGGGTGCCACCGAGCAGCACGGGCCGGACGGATTAATCGGCACCGATCATATCTGCGCCGAAGCCATTGCGCGACGCTGCGGCGCTGACCATGGCATCATCGTCGCGCCTACGGTGAGCTACGGCATGTCGCAGTTCCACCTTGCTTTTGCAGGCACGATGTCGCTCCGGCCATCCACCCTGTCCGCGCTGATGCAGGATCTGATCATCTCGCTCGCGGCGACGGGCTTCACGCGGATTTATGTCCTGAACGGCCATGGCGGCAATGTCGCGCCCATTCGCAGCGCCATTCAGGAGTACCAGTCAGCGCGCTCTTTTGCAGGCGTTTCAGAGCCTGCCAAAGTCCATTGTCGGCTGAAAAGCTGGTGGGAAATGCCGCGCGCTGATGCATTGCGGAAATCGCTCTACGGCGCACGGGAGGGTTATCACGCCACCCCCTCCGAGATTGCGGTCACGATGGCAACGCACCCGGATCACATCGCGCCCTTCGAATGCCCCCCGCCTGTCATGAATAGCGATGATGTCATTCTCCATGCCGGGGACAATTACCACGATGCGGCTGACTACCGCCGCCGCTATCCCGACGGGCGCGTGATTTCCCACTCGGCTCTTGCCACCCGACAGGCGGGAGAAGATTTGGTCGCGCTAGCGGCAGAAGACCTGGCAATCGATTTCGAAGCCTTCTGCAAGACCGTCTGATTATCGCTCTACAGCACCAAGCCGACGCTCCAGCTTCCGCACCAGCCACGATACGATCATGATCAGCACGAGATACTCGACGACCAGCACGGTGTAGATCTCGAGGGGGCGATACTCGATCAGTGTCAACTCGTTGGCGCGGCGGGTCAGTTCCTGGTAGCCGACGACCGAGATCAGCGACGACATCTTGAGCACGTAGACGAACTGGTTGCCGAGTGCGGGCAGGATGCGGCGAATGGCCTGCGGCAGGACTACGAGGCGCATCACCTTCCAGGGCGTGAGACCAATGCTTCGGCCTGCCTCCCACTGACCTTTCGGAACAGACTGGATACCAGCCCTGAAAATTTCCGCCTCAAAGGCAGAATCCGAGATCGCAAGCGAAATCACACCTGCCGCGAAGACGCCAAACTGGATGCCCGCTACGACAGGGAGCCCGTAATAGACCCAGAGCAGCAGCACCAGCAACGGCACCGAACGGAACACCTCGACATAGACCCGGTTAAAGGCCCTGAGGGCCTTGTGCTTCGACAAGGCAGCCATGCCCACGAGCAGCCCGATCACGACCGCGATCAGGATGGAGACCACCGAGATCAGCAGGGTGGCCCAGACGCCGGAGGCCAGGAACACGAGATTGTTCCAGCCCCGTTGGTCGAACGGCAAAACGACATGCCAGCCCCAAGTGTAGTTGGAGCTGGTACAGCCGGACAGGGTGAGCGAGGCGGCGGCCACAAGACAGGCCGCCGCCGGAAAATGCAGGGACCGCGTCACGTCTCAGGCCGTCGGCAGCCACTTCTTCTCCAGCCCGGCAAAATAGCCCTCGATGCGCTTGAGCGTGACCCACGTATTCACATAATTGAGCCAGGTGACATCATCCTGCGGCAGAACATAGGCGAAGGGGCGCTTGTTGCGCATGTCAGCGCCCTGCACATTGATGGCCAGCTGGTCGAAGCGCTTGACCAGTGTCGAGGCTTCGACGTTGCTGGTGATCGTCACATCGGCACGACCGGCCAGAACCTCCTGGAAGCCAGTGGCAGGTGTCTGGACGGCATTGATGGTGGCCAGCGGGAAATGCTGCTTCGCCTGATCGTGGAACACAGTACCCATGCTGACCGCGACGCGAACACCGGCGGCGTTGATTGATTCCCATGTCTTGAACTTGTCGGCGCTGGCCTTTGATGACAGCGGCACGGTGCCAGCCTCCAGATAGGGCACGCTGAAGGCCGCAGTGCGGGCGCGGCCCATAGCGACCGAAGCACCCGAGAAGATATCGAAGCGGTTGGAGGCGATGCCCGCTACCAGTGTCGCCCATTCCGTCGGCACCCATTCGATCTTGACGCCGAGATCAGCAGCGAACTGTGTCATCGCCTCGATATCAAAGCCGGTGTATTCATTGGAGCCGGGATTGCGGAAAGACATGGGATTGAAGTCGCCAGTGGTCCCGATCCGTATGGTCCCGCGTTTGAGAACTTCGGCCAGCCGGTGAGTGCCTGTGGGTACGGGTGCTGGGGCCTGTGCCTGCGCGGCACGGCTGATAGCCACTGCCGTGCCGGCCAGCAGGAGGGACTTCGCAAGGTCACGTCTTTTCATGATGGATGCTCCGATGAGGTGAGAGAAATTTCTGCGAGGAATGCGAAGGTCAATGCTGACAGCGCATGAAGTTCAGCCGTCCGCCCGAGGCTGTCAACCCGGTTCACGGAATACGATTTTGCCGCGTCAGCCATCAGCGCCTCTCGGCCTGTACCGAGAGGAAGCGCAAACACGGTGTCATGACCTCCTGAATGCCGTAGCGCACCTCGGCATCAAGACAGATCGAGTCGCCCTCGCCAAGCAGAACTTCCTTGCGACCGTAGCGATAGCGCGCCTTGCCTTCGAGCACATAGACGAAGACGCAGCCATGACCGGTATAGGTCGGCGGCGAGATGTCCGCATTGCGCTCAAGCGTGACAAGGACTGCTTCGAACTGGAGATCGTTTCTCCGATGAAATCCAAGGGCTGCAAATTCGTGGGCATGCTGCCCCATGATACGTGTCGAGAGGAGCCCTTGCCCCTTCCGCACATGGGTGAAGTCCGAGATCGCTGATCCTGTGTCGCGGAAAAAGCCTGCGACAGGTACTTCCAGCGCCATGGCCAGCATTTCCAGGACGCTGAGCGACGGCGAGACCTGTCCGCTTTCGATCCGGGAAATCATTCCCGCAGACACGCCCGCCCGCTTCGCAAGGTCGCGCGCTGTGATCTTTCGCAACTCGCGAAGCTCACGGATCGTGCGACCGACCGCGACATTGATGTTGCCGACCTGTCCGGGCTTCCAGCCTGCACCGGCATCATTGTCCTCAGGCACAGGCGCGTTCATGCTGCCACAGCCAGGCCGATACGCTGCTCGGGCCTGTCGAACAATGCCCGGATCTCAGGGTGATCGCGCAGGATTGTGTCAGCTCCCGGCAGGCATGCGATCTGTATACGACCGCTTTCCCAGATCCGAATACCGTCCACTTCAATCGTGGGATCAACGATGTTCCAGCAGATTTCGCCCGGCGCATAGGTGCCGCAGGTGTGAAAATGCAGCAGGCGAGGATTCCCGAAGGCAGAGCCGCTCCAGCGCTCGTAGTGATCATGCGCGCAGCCTGTGAAAGCACAGCCGGGATGAATACCTGCGTGCCACGAATGCACGCTGCTGCCGTCGATGCCGAATTTCTGCGCAACATCGCTGTAATGCTTCTCGGCACGCCGTACATCCGCAGCGTCACCCTGCCAGCCCCGCAACTGGCCATCTGCGATATGTGCGAGAAGCACGCTCTCCAGCCTGATGCCGTACGGGTCGTAGTAGCGCGATCCCGTGCCAACAAGCAGATGCGCCACAGCCACTCTGCCGGCAAAGCCTCGCGCATCAAGGGGTGCAAAGACGGACATCGGATAGCGCTTGATGGTGACGTCGTCCGCCCCGTTGGCTTCGACGGGGGCCGCAGTTCCTTCAAAATCCGTACCAAGAGGGCAAGTCACCCTGATCCGTTGGGCTTTGAGAAACAGCTCGTTGAAAGCGGTTTTCAGTGCTGCAAAAGCCTCATAGTCAGCGGTGCCGAAGTCAGACGCCAGCGCCTCCTGGTCGAGCACATAACTGACCACAGGACGACTTCCTTTTGGCATGGCCTTGAACCGCAGTTGATCACCAAGCCGCGCAAGGAACAGCGCGTGATCGTTTGCTTTCACTGCGGCTTCCTGCTGCGGTGTGAGCGTATCGACATCTGGCGTGAACGGTGTCTTCAGCATGGTCACATGCAGGCCTACGCCTCTGGCGAGGCCAGCAATATCCTCCGCAAGGCCAGGTCCGAAGTAGCCAGTTGCAGGGTCCTCATAAAGGATCAGCAGGCTTTCACCGGGCTTTGCCCCGGCGCAGTTAAGGAGGAGATTCCGCGCGCCGCGCTCGAGTGCGGCAGAATCGATGCCCATACCAGTCCCCGTAGCATTCTTAGGGTTTGACGTTGCCACGCTACACAGGGCAGGATTTACTGTCGATCAAATTCTATAGGTTGGCGCAACATTGAACATGACCAGGGAAACCCACATGCAGCGCCTGAAAGCCCGGTATCTTGCGCAAAACCAAAAGCTCATGGCGTGCCTTTGTGCGGACAAGGCGGCATCATGGCAGCATTGACACAAGGTTGGCGGCGGCTGCGCGTGACGCGCCGGGTGCAGGAGAGTAGTACGGTTGTCTCCCTGCATCTGGCTGCGGAGGATGGATTAGCGCTTGCGGGCTTCATGCCGGGTCAATTCCTGACGTTCCGTGTCATCACCCCCGACGGCAAGGCGGTGCCCCGCAACTACTCCCTGTCGTCCGACCCGACCGACCTCACGCATTACCGCATCAGCGTCCGAAAGGAGCCGGGCGGGCTGGGTGCCAAGCATATGCATGATGCTATGCCTGTGGGCGCAACGATCAAGGCAACCGGGCCAAAGGGCCATTTCACACTGGACCGGACATCAACCCGCCCTGCCCTGTTGCTTGCGGGTGGAATTGGCATCACGCCGCTGCTGTCCATGGCGCGTGCGCTCGCGGCAGACCCGTCACGCCCAACGTGGCTGGTCCATGCCGTGCGGAACGAGCGGCAGTTGCCCTTTACTGACGAAATTACTGCGCTCGCCAGCCGTGCCAGTCACATCACAAGCGTGACGTGCTTATCCGATTCAGGCGGTCGTATCACCCGTGAGTACCTCCGCACGCTTCTTCCGCTGGACGACTACGATGTCTATCTCTGCGGTCCGCCGCCATTCATGCAGGCGATGTTCGACATCGTGCTGTCCCTTGGCATCCGCGAGGAGCGCATAGCCTATGAGTTCTTTGGACCCGCGAGAAAACTGGCCGCTACCGCAGCCGCTGCTTTCGTGCCCCCGAAGGAAATGCCCGACCCGTCCCTGAATACCGGGGAAATGCCCCTCATCTGCTTCACGAAGTCGGGGATCAGCAGAAACTGGGATGGCGGGCATCGCACCTTGCTCGATTTCGCCGAGTCGCAAGGGCTGAGTCCGGCCTTCTCCTGTCGCAATGGCATATGCGGCACCTGCATGTGCGACGTCGAGGGTCAGGTACGCTACATTGAAGAGCCGCTCGACGAGCCCGGGCCGGGCAAGGCGCTGCTGTGCTGCTCGGTTCCTGATGGTCCACTGCGCATCGATATCTGAAGTTCGTAGCCTTCGTTCCAATCTGTTTGCTTGCCATTTGACGTACAAAGGCTGCTCATGCAAAAGTTTACTCTGGATCAAATTATGCGTGTTGATGCAACCACGGGCGCACAACCTGTTGGGCATGGCACTGGCACAGGAGATGACGCGTGTATCTGAAGGACAGCTGGTATGTTGCGGGCTGGACACACGAGGTTGGCCACAGCCTGAAAGCGCTCACGATCCTGGGTGAGAATATCGTCATGTACCGCTCGGCTGATGGCGACGTTGCCGCATTGGAAGATGCGTGTCCGCACCGGAAACTTCCCCTCTCGATGGGCTCGCTGGTGAATGACCGCATTGTTTGCGGCTATCATGGCCTCACCTTCGATCAGGGCGGGACCTGCGTTGCGGCACCCACGCAGGGACGCATCCCGACAGGCGCTACAGTCAGGCGCTATCCAACGAAGGACCGTTACGGCTTTGTCTGGATCTGGATGGGCGATCCGGCAATGGCTGACGAGAGCACCATCATCGATATTCCACAGTATGATGATCCGACCTGGGGCCGCACGAAAGGCGGCGACATGCCGATTGCCTGCAATTATCTCTACATCGTCGACAACCTGCTGGACCCGGCCCATGTCGCCTGGGTTCACGTCGGCTCATTCGCTGGGGCCAAAACCGACGATACCCCGCTGTCGATTGACGTGGAAGCCAACGGCGTTACGGTATGGCGCTGGATGAAGGACACAGCGCCACCGCCCTATTATGCGCCTCTCCTCAAGTTTGCGGGCAATGTTGATCGCAAGCAGCATTATGAATGTGTTCTGCCATCCATCGGCATCAACAAGTCGATCTTTGCGCCTGCCGGTTTCGGCGGCCTTGGCTTGTCCATGCACGAGAAGACCTATGTCAATATCTCGTACAATTTCATGACGCCGATCAATGAGAACAACACCCGCTACTACTGGTTCCAGCACCGCAACACTGACCCGGATGACAGCGCCATTTCGGAGAAAATGAACGCCGGCGCGCTCAACGCCTTCCTGGAGGACAAGGACGTGCTGGAGGCCGTCCATATCGGCATGGCGAACAAGAAGACACCGCATCTCGATCTGGCATTGGATGCGGGAGCGCTTCGTTTCCGGAAACTGTTGAACAGCCGGATTGCTGCGGGCGGTACAGCCGCAGCAGCAGCCTGAGATGCAGGCCGTCAGCGCCACATCCGCTGTCCCGGCCCGTGACCGCCGGAAAGCAAAGGCGCGCCGGGCCATGGTGATCGATGTCATCTCGTTCACGCTGTTCGTGGCAGCGCTTGGTTGGGTCATTCTGCGCGGTGCGCAGAACATGGGCTACAACTGGCAGTGGTTTCGGGTGCAGCGGTACCTGTGGCGGACCATCGACGGCCAGATCATCTGGGGCCCGCTGATGAAGGGGCTTGTCGTTACACTGCAGATATCCGCCATTGCGCTGGCACTCTCGCTGGTGATCGGTCTGGCGACAGCGCTGCTCCGATTATCACCAAGCATTGTAGGACGTGGAATCGCCAGGGTGTATCTGGAAATCATCCGCAACACCCCGCTGCTGGTGCAGGTCCTGATCTTCTATTTCATTATCGCCCATATTCTCGGCATCCCGCGTTTCTGGGCCGGAGTGCTGTGTCTGGCGTTCTATGAAGGCGCCTTCGCAGCCGAGATCATTCGTGGCGGCATCATCGCGGTTCGTCGTGGACAATGGGAAGCGGCGCGTTCACTGGGCCTACGGTCCCTCGACATCTACCGTGACGTGATCCTGCCGCAGGCTGTTCCGCTGATGCTGCCGCCGCTGGCTGGTGTTCTGGTCAATCTGGTCAAGCACTCGGCCATCGTCAGCGTCATTGCTGTTTTCGACCTGACCACGGAAGGCCGTACGATTGTTGCCGATACATTCATGGCGTTTGAGATCTGGTTGACGGTTGCCGGGCTTTATCTGCTGATCACACTGTCTTTGTCGCTTCTGGTGCTGGGACTGGAGCGACGGTTCGGAAGCGCCCGGCATGCCTGATGGCGCAATGCTTGCTTTGGACTTAACGAGTCAACGATGGGGAGACCGAGATGACGATGTTCAAGAGACTGAAGACACTGCTGGCCGGAGGCCTCGTTGCCGCGGGCCTGTTGACCATAGTCGCTGCCGTACCGGCTGCTGCTCAAGCGACGGCTCCGGCCAATTTGATTGACACAATCAAGCGGCGCGGCAAGCTGATCGTCGGTATGGGAAGCTTTGTGCCATGGGCCATGCGTGACACCAAGAATGACTGGATCGGTTTCGAGGTCGATGTTGCCAAGAAACTGGCAGCGGATCTTGAGGTCGAACTCGAACTTGTGCCCACTGCCTTTGACGGCATCATCCCGGCGCTCCTGGCGAGCCGGTTTGACACGATCATCGGCGGCTTGAGCATTACAACGCCGCGCGCGATTCAGGTCAATTTCACCATTCCCTATTCCCAATCGGGAACGGGTGCAGCCGCCAGCAAGCAACTGGCGGAAAAGCTGACATGGCCTGCTGACTATAACGCGACCAATGTCACCTTCGTCTGCCGTCGTGGCACGGTGGCCTGCAAATACATCGAGACCACCTTCCCGAAGGCCACGCTTCGCCAGTTCGATGATACGGCTATCGTCTACCAAGAGGTCGCGAACGGCAATGCGCATGCTGCAATCACCAGCGAGCCGGCACCGACATTTGCCGTCCTTCAGAATCCGGATCGCCTGTTCAAGCCGACGGATACCTTCATCACAACCAGCGTCGAAGGCTTTGCCGTTCGCAAGGGCGACCATGATGCGCTTGCCTTCTTTAATGCCTGGATCGCGGCAAATCGCGACAGCGGCTGGCTGAAAGAGCGTCGTGACTACTGGTTCCGCAGTCGCGCCTGGGCGGATCAGGTCAAGCAATAGACGGCCAGGGCTGCCCGGCCCTATGAGCCAGACTACCCATGCGTCTGACAGACAACCGCTGCGGCGCCGGAAGGCGCTGCGGTTCAGCTGGATCGATGCTGTCCTTCTGGCGCTGTTGGGCGCTGCACTTGGATACTTTGTCTGGCGGAGCCAGGTAGTCCTGTACTACCGCTGGGACTGGAGCACCGTCTGGCCATGGATCGCACGCATTGATCCCAAGACCGGAAACTGGGTCCCCAACGCCATCCTTCTTGGCCTCGCCACGACGTTGCGTCTGGCGGTCTGGGGTATCCTTCTGGCATCGGTCATTGGCGCGATCATGGGCTGGGCGCGGACCAGCCGCCGCCTGCTGCCACGCCTGATCAGCACGAGCTATGTCATGCTGATCCGCAACATCCCGCCCATCGTGTTTGTCTTTGTTTTCGTGTTCTTCATCACGAGCCAGATCCTGCCCTCGCTGGGCATTGCCGACCGGGTCGCGCGCTGGCCGCAGGAGGTGCAATGGTGGGTATCCGTCTTTTTCGGACCGCCCGGCAGGATCGAGAATTTCATAGTCGGCCTGATTTGCCTCTCCGTGTTCACCGGAGCCTATGTTACGGAGATTGTCCGTGCAGGCTTGGAATCCATTCCACGCTCGCAAATCGAGGCGGGCAACAGTCTGGGTATGTCCCGCCTCGACGTGATGCGGTTCGTGGTCTTTCCACAGGCTATGCGCAATGTCATTCCACCCTTGTCGAACCAGTTCATCCAGATGATCAAGGACTCGTCGCTGGTCTCTCTGGTTTCGGTACAGGAACTCACTTTCGTGGCGCAGGATATCCAGATCTCGACGCAACGCGTGTTCGAGGTGCTGCTGTTTGTCGGGCTGATCTACTTTCTGATCTGCTGGAGCCTGTCCCTGATTTTCGGTCGCCTCGAACGCGATGCGACAGGCGTGCGAAGCTGAGATGTCGCCACCTCTGGCCGCCAGCATTGATCTTGAGGCACGAGGCAAACGCATAGGGTATCTGCGTCTGTCCTGGTCCGATAATGTTCACGCCTACGGTGTGATTCCAGTGCCGATTGCCGTCATACATGGCGGCGACGGACCGACAGCGTTTGTAACCGCAGGCGTGCATGGTGATGAATACGAGGGGCTGGTCATTGCCCGCAAGCTGCTGGCCGAGCTGGAGCCAGCAGACGTGTCCGGTCGCATCATTATCATGCCCGGCGTGAACTGGCCTGCCGTCGAAGCACGCAGCCGGACCTCGCCTATCGACCAGCAGAACATGAACCGCGCGTTTCCGGGTCACGCGACGAGCGGCCCGACTGCAATGATCGCTGACTTCATTGAACGGGCCATTCTGCCGCAGACCAGTGTGGCCATTGATCTTCATTCAGGGGGCACAAAATCTGTCTTCAGCCCTTGCGGCTATGTCTATGGCGTGGGTGATCGCACGTTTCGCGCCCGCAAGCTTGCAGCCTGCCACGCATTCGGCGCGCCACTGACCGCTGTCGTCATGGCGACCTCCTCTGGTGGCTCATTGTCAGCGGCCTGCGAGCGCCACGGCGTGGTCATGGTGGCCACAGAACTTGGTGGCGGCGCGATGTTTGACCGCAATGCCTTCGAGATCGGCTGGGAAGGCACTCTCAACTTGCTTCGTCACGCCGGCACATTGCGGGGCGCTGTCAGCCCAACACGCACCACCCTGCACCACACGGCCTCAGCCACAGCTTTCGTGGTGGCACAGGTTGATGGCCTGTTTGAAGCCCGCACCAGCCTCAACGATGTTGTCGCTGATGGCGAACTCGCAGGTGTGATCTGGCCAATGGATGACCTGTCACGACAAGCAGTCCCGTCGCATTTCACCGCCTCTGGCAAGGTGCTCTGCATGCGCACCATGCCTATGGTCCGCCGTGGCGATTACCTATGCCATACCGGCCAAGCCATTACTGATGGCGAATTTCTGGGGGACGCGTGATGCCCGATGGTCCCATGATCTCGATGCGTGGCGTCAACAAATGGTTCGGCACCTTCCATGTCCTCAAGGATGTGAATCTGGACGTCAACAGCGGCCAGCGCGTGGTTATCTGCGGGCCTTCCGGCTCGGGGAAATCAACCCTGATCCGTTGCATCAACCGGCTCGAAGAGCATGACGAGGGCACCATCATCGTGGATGGCATCACGCTCGACGAAGACATGCGCAATGTCGCTGCCATCAGACGCGAGGTCGGCATGGTCTTCCAGCAATTCAATCTGTTTCCGCATCTGACCGTGCTCGACAATTGTGTTCTGGCGCAGCGCCGCGCGCGCGGCACACCAAGAGCCGAGGCCCGTGACCGGGCCATGAGCTATCTCGAAAAAGTGCGCATTCCTGAACAGGCCGCGAAATATCCGGCCCAGCTCTCCGGTGGTCAGCAGCAACGCGTCGCCATTGCGCGCTCGCTGTGCATGGAACCCAAGGTAATGCTGTTTGATGAGCCGACCTCGGCACTTGATCCAGAGATGATCAAGGAGGTGCTTGATGTCATGATCGAGCTGGCGCAATCCGGCATGACCATGATCTGCGTGACGCACGAGATGGGATTTGCCCGCAAGGTTGCCGACACGATGGTGTTCATGGACCATGGGCGGATCGTGGAGACAGCCCCGCCCGCCCAGTTTTTTGCGTCCCCGGAATCAGAACGGACCAGGCTCTTTCTCAGCCAGATTCTGTCACACTGACCGGTTCAGGCGGGCCACAACACGCTGCGCCGTGCCGTGCAGGATCAGCGCCTTGTCCTGATCGCTCAAATTCGCCGCTTCGATCGTACTGCGCACCTGATCGGGGGCAAAGATCGGATAGTCCGTACCCATCATGATCCGATCGGCACCGAAGACCTTCACCGCCAGTTCCAGCGCTCGCGGCCCAAGCGAGGCGCAATCATAGACCATCCCGCGCAAGCTCTCTCTGGGAAACGCCACATGCGGTGGACGGGACAGGGCGACGGCCTCCAGGCGCTCCAGCACGAAGGGCAGGGTGCCGCCGAGATTGACCAGCTGGAAGGTGATATTTGGATAGGCCTCGCTGAGTTTACCCGCGAGAACCGTCATTGCCATCTGCGACAGGGAAGCCTGCAGGTTGAAAACTGATGCCCTGTAGACCGGAGTATCGGTGTAGGGTGCGGGCGGGCTTTCGCCGGGCATCAGACCGGGATGGATCATCAGCAGCGCGCCAGACGTGTTGGCCGCCTGAAAGACAGGCTCCAGCGTTTTTACGGCCTCCAGTGACAGGAAGTAATTACCCGGCAGAATGGCCCCCAGCAGGCCGAGTTCAAGGCGGACACGGGTCATCTCGCGACAGGCTTCCGCCATATCGGCCAGCGGCAGACCTGCCAGCCCGATGAAGCGACCGGAGGAGCCGTGACAAATTCCGGCAAGATGTTTGTTGTAGGCCCGGATGGCAGAGCCGACTTCCGCCACGGGCATGACATCGACGCCGAGCGCACCGGGAAATGTCAGCAACTGCGTAGCAATCCGGTTGGCGTCCATATAGGCCAGCCGGGCGGCCAGATCGGTATAGCCATCCGACATCTCAGTGGAGGCTGTCATGGCATTGAGAACCAGCCGCCCGCTCGGGTTGCGCGAGACGTTGGGACGCTCCTGCCGCAGCAGCAGATCATCGACCAATCCGCCATAATAATGCGAATGCATATCGAATGCGGTGGCTTTCATGGTCGAGCAATCCCGTCACTGGCAACGATCATGACATAGGCTCGCTTGAGTGCCAGCATCAAGACAAGCTCATCATGGGTGCAGTGACACTGGTGGAGACATCATCACGCCGGGCCGCAAACTCGATTGGCCACCGGTCGCCGTTATCAGCCAATTCTCGATATATCCCGCAAATGAACGCTCTACGACAATGCGGAAACAGGTCAGGTCAACGGATGACCGTATCAGGATAACGCTGGCAGCCCATAGCTCCGTGCCGCTTGCCATATCAGCCGGAAAGCGCTGGCTCGACAGATCAAGCGGCGCTCCCTGTCTGAGTACATCCTCGCTGCCCGGACCTGACAGTTCGAAGCTGACGAACATGTCTGAAACGAGCGCGCAATCAGCATCGGCGACACTTGCAAAAGCAGCCTGAAGGCGGCTGTCGAGCGCGGTTTCTGCTTCAGGCAGCGCAAGTATCACCACGCGCCCAGGTCCCAGACGCATGACCTCAATACCCGATGTATCGCGCTGCAGTTGGTGACGAACGACCGGCAACCTGATCCCGGCGCTTGCAAGCCCCGCAGCCATACCTGCTTCACTGCCACGAATGTCGAACAGCGTCCGCATCGTGAGGCGTTTAAGCGTTGCGTCGTAACGTGTCCCGATCATGATTTCACCCGCGAACGATCGGCATCATGGAATACCGGTGCAACCACTGTCATCGGGATGATTTCGTCCCGAACCCGCGCATGGACCGTTTCCCCCATGCGGCTGCGCCCCTTGTGCAGAAGCCCCAAGGCAATAGACCGGCCGAGTGCGACGCTCATCACACAGGCTGAAACAAACCCTGCCTGATCAGCCTTGTTGCCGCCCGGTGTGATTGGCGCGCCTTCCGGAACCATGCGCGATGGCTCGACCGGCAAATACCCGACAAGCTCGAAGCGCTCCGGGTCTGCCTTGCGGCGCAGGTCCATCGAGCGCTTGCCCATGAAGTCCAGTTTGGTTTTCGAAACCAGCGGACCAAAGCCGAGATCATAGGCATCCGAGGTGCCGTCCACCTCGTGGCCCGTCGACAGATATCCGGCCTCGACGCGCAGGATATGATTGGCCTCGGAACCGACCGGAGTGATGCCAAAGCGTGCTCCTGTCGCCATCACCTTATCCCACAAGGCAGTGGCATAACGGGCAGGCGTGTTGAGTTCAAAGCTCGCCTCGCCCGTCCAGCTGACCTTGAACACGCGCACGGGAATATCGCCGATCATACCTTCCGCCATGCCCATGAAAGGCAGTGCTTCCCTTGAGATGTCAAAGTCTGGCTCCATCGCAGCCAGTACATCGCGCGCTCTCGGGCCGCACAAAGTGGCATTCGCCCACTGAGAGGTCACCGGGATGATGCTGACACGCCAGTGCGGACGATGGATCTGGAGTATCTGTTCGATATGCAGGTGAACGCGGTCCGCCGCGCCCGTCGATGAATGCAGCAGCCACTGGGTATCGTTCAGCCGGAAGACAACACCGTCGTCCATGATGAGACCATCGTCCGACATCATGACACCATACTTGCCGCGCCGTGGCGCAAGCTTGCTGAAGTCGCTGATGTAGAGCAGGTCCAGAAGCGCCGGGACGTCTGGTCCCTTCAGCTGGAATTTGCCCAGCGGCGTTCCATCATAGACGCCCACAGAATTTCGCACCGCGCTTGCTTCGCGGGATGCTGCTGTCTGCCCGTTTTCGCCAGGCTTCGGATAGAAGCCCGGTCTTTGCCAGCGCAGGCCGACCTCATACATCACCGCGCCTTGCTGGATATGCCAGTCCGTCAGAGGGGTGTGCCTCCACGGATAAAGGCGCGCCTTGTGTCGCGCTCCGGCTATCGAACCAAACTCGACCGGAACGAAGGGCGGGCGGAAGGTGGTGGTCCCGACACTCTGCGTGGCCGTGCCTGTCAGCGTTCCGACGATTCCGATGACATTGACATTGCCGGATTTGCCCTGATCCACGCCCATACCGGCGGTTGTGTAGCGCTTCACCAGCTCTATGGAGTCGAATCCCTCGCGCAGGGCCAGTCCAAGATCAGCCGTCGTGACGTCGCCGGAGAGATCAACAAATACTTTCTCGCCCTTCTTGCGCGGTGGCACGAACCAGAGTGGCTGGACCGTGCGTGCAATGAAGGGCTCATGCAATTCTGGTATCGAGATTGATGGTGTCGTCATGCCCAGAGCCTGCAAGGCTTCGGTCGCGGCGCGCACACCATCCCGCACGCAGGCCATCGGCTCGAACTCGGCACGGGCTGCACCTGCCAGCCGAAAACGGGTGTCCCCATGTGAAGCGACGAAGGTTGCAAGATCATCATGCCAGACCGAGCGGGTCTCGCGCGTCTGTGACGCCAGGTGAAAAGCCGGATTCCAGCCACCGGACAATGCGACAAGATCGCAGGGTAGCCGGATTGTCTTTCCATCCGCGTCGATGACATCGACGGCCTCAACCCGTTTGCTGCCGTAGGCTTTGCAGACCATTGAACCATTCAGCAGCGTGACACCCGCCTGATCCAGCGCCTCTCTGACTTGATTGCTCGTTTCATGGCGTACATCGACCACGGTCACGGCGGCTCCGGTCGCTGCCAGTGCAAGAGCAGTCGAGCAGGCGGAATCATTGTTGGTGAACACGACGGCTTGCTTGCCCGGCCTCACGCCAAAACGGCCGAGCCAGGTGCGCACGGCAGAGGCCAGCATGATGCCCGGTCGGTCGTTGTCTGCGAATGGAATGGGCCGTTCGAAGGCCCCTGCCGCAACCACAACCTGCCGCGCCCGGATCTTCCAGTTCCTGAAATCGAGGTCCGGTGCATCCACCGGATTGCGCTCAAGGACAGTGATGAGATTATGCTCGTGATACCCCCATGCGGTGGATGCAATTAGCATATGGACGTTGGGCAACGATTTCAGTTCAGCGATGCTCGTGCCGACCCAATCATCCGGATCACCACCGTCGCTGATCAGCCGGCCGCCGGGGGATGTCCCGTCATCAACCAGAATGACCCGCGCGCCGCCACGTCCGGCAGCCAGCGCCGCGCCGAGACCCGCCGGTCCCGCACCAATCACCAGCAGGTCACAATCACCAAACCGGCTTTCGCTGACAGGCTCCCACGCATCGTGGCCTGGCACGCGCCCCAGACCAGCCGCCCCGCGAATGAACGGCTCGAACAGGTGCCAGGTCGGCCACATGAAGGTCTTGTAGTAGAACCCTGCTGGCAGCAGCCGTGAGAACAACTGCGCCACCGCGCCGACATCGTGGCGTGCATTGGGCCAGGTGCTGACACTGCGGTAGACGGCACCATCTTCGAGCGGCAGCGTTGTCGCAAGCTGATTGGCTGCCGGTCTTGGACCAAGGCGTTCGACCATCGAGCTTGGGTCATCCGAGCCCGCACCAAACAGACCGCGTGGCCTGTGAAGCTTGAAGCTGCGGCCCACAATCATCGCGTCATTGGCAAGCAGGGCCGATGCGAGCGTATCACCCGCGAAGCCGCCAAGCTTCATCCCGTCAAAGGAGAACCGGAGAGGGCGCGAACGGTCAATGCGCCCACCGGAAAGCAATCGCGACGTGGTCATGGCCGGGGCTCGTCAGCGGCTTCAAATAGGTCATGCGTGATCGTGTCACGGACCACGGCAAAAATAGTGCCGCAACCGCGCATGTGCCACCAGCGTTCGGTATGCCGCCCGCGAATATTCCTGCGCTCATTGATGGAGGCGGACCACTCTGCGTCAGTCATGGCGGACGGGTCGTCAGCGCGCGGTGGTACAGCTTCGCCCAGATTCATGAACTCGCCTTCGGGCCGTTCACCACACCACGGGCATGTCAGTATCAGCATGGAATTGGGCTCTCAGCGTTGTGCAACGGTGCCTGCCTCAAGCAGGAACCGCAGGCCGGTGAAACGATCCAGACCAAACGCTTCCGCCAGCGGATGCGGATCGCCGGTAGCCAGAAGATGCGCATAGGTCAGCCCACCGACAGGGATCGACTTGAAGCCGCCATACCAGCCTGTGCTGACATGCAGGCCCTCAATCGTCGTTTTGGAAATGATCGGGCTGGCATCATAGGCAAACTCGATGGCACCGCCCCATTGCCTCAGCATCTTCAGGCTTTTGAAGCGCGGGAACAGCTCGACCAGCGAAGCAACCACATCTTCAAATGTCGAGAAGTGGCAGCCCTGACGATAGGACGGAATGGGATCGGTGCCACCGCCGATCACAAGCTCGCCCTTGTCCGACTGCATCACATAGAGCCCGACATCGGGGCAGTTCACGATGACATCGATGATGGGCTTGACCGGCTCGGAAACGAAGGCCTGCAGGTTGCGTGTCACCAGCGGCAGATTGAGCCCCGCCTTGGCGATCACGTGGCTCGTGTTGCCTGCCGTCGCCAAGGCAACTTTCCTGGCGCGGACGGTCCCGCGGTTCGTTTCAACGCCCGTGACCGCACCATTTGTGCCGAAGGTAAACCCTGTCACCTCGGTGTGTTGATGAATCTCGACACCCCGTGAATCCGCCGCTCTGGCATAGGACCAGGCCACGGCATCATGCCGCGCCATGGCGCCTGCCGGATGCAGCATGCCTGCGAGTGGCGGGAGCCGTACGCCTGACAGGTCACCCATCGCCGGGATGCGCTTCTGCACATCTGGCACCGAGATTAGCTGATAGTCCGGGCCGTGCAGTGCCATCGCGAGGGACCGGCGGCGCAAATCGCGCAGCTTGGACCAGCTCTGGATCAGGTCGATCATGCTGCGCTGGCTGAACAGGATGTTGTAGTTGAGCTCACGCGAGAGCTGCTCGTAGAGCTTCACCGACACATCGTGGAAGCGGATGCTGACATCGCGCAGGTAGTTAGAGCGGATAGTGTGCGTGTTGCGCGCCGTGTTGCCGCCGCCCAGCCAGCCCTTCTCAATGACGGCCACATTCGTGATGCCGTGCTCCTTGGCGAGATGATAGGCGGTGGACAGGCCATGTCCCCCTGCACCCACGATAACAAGGTCATATTCAGGTTTCAGCGGAGGGCTGCGCCATGCCCGTTGCCAGCCCTCGTGTTGCGAGAGCGCGTTCCGGGCCAGACTGAAGAAGGAGTAGCGCTGCATCAAAATGATCCCAACGGATACATAATATTGAAGTATGAGACTTTGCCAATATGATCTATGAAATTATATCATTTTTTCCTGAAACTGACCTAACATGTCGATCACCCTGAAGCAGTTGGAAGCGTATCACGCCGTTATGTCCTTGGGCTCGGTGACGCGGGCGTCACAGCAACTTGGCGTGTCACAACCCGCGATCAGCCGCATCATTGCCGATTTCGAGGAAAGCGCAGGCTTTCCATTGTTCACGCGGGCTTCCCGCAATCTGGTGCCGACAACGCGGGGAAGAGCGCTGCATGCCGAGGTAGCACGGGCCTATCTCGGCCTCGGGCATATCGAGAACAGCATGCAGATGTTGCGCGACAGGGGCGAAGGCCAGTTGCGGCTCGGCGTGGTACCGAGCCTCCTGTCGCATGTCAGCCACCATCTCGTGGCGCCCTTCATGCGCTTGCATCCTCAGGCTTCCATCTCATTGGAGGTGGTTGCAACGCTCAACGCGCTCGACTGGGCCTCGTTTCGCCAGACAGATATTGGCATCACATTCGAGGCGATTTCCGGATCAGGTATCGAAACAAGCGTTATCGGCCAGACAGAGGCAGCCTGCGTTGTGCCAAGCAGTCATTGGTTGGCTTTGGCTGGCAAGACAGTCCACGCACGCGACCTGACTGGAGAAATCTTCATTTCCTACATGCCGGACTCCGGCTTCCGGACCGAAGTTGACCGCATTTTTTCGCTCGAAGGCATACAGCGTCACCTGCGGATTGAAGCGCGAACAACGGCGGCCGTCTGTGAACTGGCGGCTGCCCTGGGTGGTGCCACCATTGTGCCGTCACCAGGCCTGCAGCTTGCCGCAGACACGCGGCTGGCCATCCTGCCGTTTCGGCCGAGGCTTGTGTCTGATGTCGTCCTGGTGCAGCCAAGTGGAGGCGTTCATTCGCCGCTGGTGAGCGCATTCGCTGCATATGCCACCACGCAAAATATTGATTTTCTTGCTGATTTCACAAGCACCGACAGGCCAGCGCCCGGCAAGTCTGGTTCGTTCAGGCCAGAAGACTGACGCGTTCCGAGGTAAATTGAACGGTCGTGTCTGTGATGCGCTTTGCTGGGAAACATTTGAAACAAGTCATGCTCGCAGCCTTCATGATTGACCGATTGGACATGATCACATTTCCTTCACCCTTGCTGCGAAGCCGAGACGGACAAGGGAAGTGCAGAAAGGGGTGCGCATTGATGCTCCTCTGGGGAGATGTGACTGAGAAATGGAAGCAAAGCTGTGTTTGGAGATGAGAAGCGCCGACAGTGCCGACAGTCAATCCGGTGAATCGCGGCAGGCGCAGCACTCGCCGATCACTTCCAGCGAGCTTCGCTGAGGCTTGAACCCCAAGGCGTTTGCCGTTGGTGTCAGGGCTGGCGTAAGGAAGTCCGCTTTCGCCTCATCGACACGCCCGCAACAGGCGCAGACGAGCAAGGCAAGAGGCTCATCAGGCTGGTGCACGTGCTGCGCCGCGATGAAGGCGTTCTGGCTTTCCACCCGCAGGATCAGCCCGGCATCTTTCAGTTGCCCGAGAACACGGTACATTTGCGTGGGAGCAATCCGGTTGCCTGTCGCCGCAAGACGGTCGATCAGTTCGTAAGCTCCCAGAGGCTTTGCCGACTGCTTCAAGACAGCCAGAACGTGCTCAGCCCGTTGGGCCGCCACCGTCTGCCCCAAGCTTGGGACAGTCTTATTCTGCTCTAACGCAGCGACCATTTCAGCGTTTATCATCGCACCCTCCAAATTCAGGGGTTGACATATTTTGTAATGTTATAGTGTAACGTTATGAACGTTACAACATAACATATTATGAGCCCGCATGTCTCTGAACTCCGATCTCTTCATCGACCGCCGCCTGCCCGTAACTGTGCTCTCCGGTTTCCTTGGCGCGGGAAAAACGACGCTCCTCAACCACATCCTCAACAACCGCGAGGGCAGGCGCGTCGCAGTCATCGTCAACGACATGAGCGAGGTGAACATCGACGCGGATCTGGTGCGCGAGGGCGGAGCCAATCTCTCGCAGACCGAGGAGAAACTGGTCGAGATGAGCAATGGCTGCATCTGCTGCACACTGCGCGATGACCTGCTGACTGAAGTGCGCCGTCTCGCAGCCGAAAAAAAGTTTGACTACCTCCTGATCGAGGGCACCGGCATCGCAGAGCCGCTGCCGATTGCCGCGACCTTCTCTTTTCGAGACGAGAACGACATGAGTCTTGATGATGTTTCACGGCTCGACACGATGGTCACGGTGGTCGATGCCATCAATCTCCTGAAGGATTATGACAGCCGCGACTTCCTCAAGGACCGGGGGGAGACCGCTGGTGAACAGGATCTCCGCACGCTGGTCGATCTGCTGGTCGAGCAGATCGAGTTTGCCGATGTCGTCATCATCAACAAGGTGTCGGACGTGACGTCGGAGGATCTGACCAAGGTGCGCCACGTTGTGCGCGGACTCAATGCCGATTGCCGTATTATCGAAACTGACCAGAGCCGGGTAGCGCTGGATCAGGTGCTGGACACGAAGCTGTTCAACGAAGAGAAGGCACAAGAGCACCCGCTCTGGCACAAGGAACTGTTCGGATTTGCGGACCATGTGCCGGAAACGGAGGAATACGGCATTCGCTCTTTTGTCTACCGGGCAAGACGGTCGTTCCATCCGCAAAAGCTGCACGCCATTCTGGACAAGAGGCTGCCGGGCGTCATCCGCGCCAAGGGTCACTTCTGGCTGGCGACACGGCCCAACTGGGTTGGTGAACTCTCAGTCGCTGGCCGAATCACCCGCACGGAAGGGCTTGGCCGCTGGTGGGCCGCTGTACCCAAAGAGCGCTGGCCCGACTCCGAGACCTTCCAGTCCCTGATGCGCAGGCACTGGACACCCACGTGGGGTGACCGGCGGCAGGAACTTGTCTTCATCGGTGGCCCCGAGATGGACGAAATGGTCATCCGGGCTGCGCTCGACGAGTGCCTGGTCGGCAGCGTGACCACGGGCCTTTCCAAATCCCACCTCGATCTTGTCGATCCTTTCCCGTCTTGGGAAGCAAAGAAGGTTGCCTGACATTATGAAATTGCGCGTCGTATCAATCCTGCTGTCATCCGTGGCGATGGCTGCAGTCATTCCGAGCCATCGCGCATCCGCGCAGACGCCGCCTGCTGCTGCACCAGTTACTCCTCCGGAACTGCCAGAAATCGTCGTCACGGCTCCAAGCCCGATCCAGCGGCCATTGTTCGTGCAAGTGCGCGGACGCCGCGATGATCGCCTCAACGTCGTCGATCAGTCCTTTGCGACTGTGACGTTCGTCACCGCTGGTGAGCTGCTGCGCAATGGCGGCAAGACGCTGGGCGATCAGTTGAGCAATCAACCTGGCATCACCAATGCTGGCTTTGCGCCAGGTGCTGCAGCACGTCCTGTAATCCGTGGTCTCGACAATTTCCGGGTGCGTATCCAGGAGAACGGCATCGGTGCAGGCGATGTGTCCGATCTCGGCGAAGATCACGCCGTACCCATCGATCCGCTGGCGGCGCAGCGCGTCGAAGTAATTCGTGGGCCTGCAACGCTGCGCTTTGGCTCCGCCGCAATCGGCGGGGTGGTCAGCGTCGACAATAACCGCATTCCCTTGATCCAGCTTCCGCCCGGCGCTTCGCTGGAGACGCGCACCTCAGTCTCGTCGGTGGATCGTGGCGTCGAGGGCGCAGCGCTCATGGAAGTGCGCCATGGCAACTTTGCGGTGCATGGCGACATCTATTCCCGCCGGTCCGAGGATTACAGCATCCCGCGTTCGCCCCTGACAGGCGGCAAGCAATTCAACAGCTTCGTCCGCTCAAATGGGCAAGCAATCGGCGGCTCCTATTTCCTGCCGGAGAACGGCGGCTTCATGGGCCTGTCATTCACCCATTTTACCAGTATCTACGGTATTCCCGGCAACGATGCCCCGGCGTCGCGCACGCGGATCGACATGGAACAGTTCAAGCTCAATGGCAAAGGCGAGTTCCGCGTTAATGGCGGCTTCATTGAGACAATCCGCTACTGGGCTGGCGGCTCGGTCTACAAGCACAAGGAGGAAGGGCTGAACAGCTTGGGCCTCTTCGAGGTCGGCGCGGTATTCAAGAACCGGGAGATGGAAGGCCGCGTCGAGGCTCAGCTCTCACCTTGGGAAACCCCCTTCGGTCGATTGACGAATGCGGTCGGCGTTCAGGTCGGTCGCCAGCAGCTCGGCACGTCGGGGGAAGCAGGCAACCTCATTCAACCCGCGAACACGCAAACAGCGGCAGCTTATCTCTTCAGCGAGTTACAGCTCCTGCCGACGACCCGCCTGCAGGCAGCCGCGCGCATTGAGTACGCTCGCGTCAAGGGCAACGGTGCGATCTTCCCTGGGGATTTCCTTGGCGCATCCGGTATCGAAACTGATGATCCACGGACGCGGCGGTTCATGTCGACAAGCGCCAGCCTTGGCCTGCTGCAGGAGTTACCATTCGGCTTCGTCGGCAGTCTCACCGGTCAATATGTGCAACGCGCGCCCCGCGCGGCAGAGCTCTACTCACGCGGCGCGCATGATGCGCCCGGAACCTTCGAGATCGGTGATCCGAACCTTCGCAAGGAGGTCGCCAAGACCATAGAGATCGGGCTTCGCCGCGCTGCCGGACCGTTCCGCTTCGAGGCGGCAGGCTATCTCACGCATTATGACAACTTCATCTATCGCCGCGATACGGGCAATTTCTGCGACGACGATTTTGCCAGCTGCGGCACGGGAACCGAGCTTCGACAGGTGGTCTACACCCAGCGCAATGCCCGTTTCATCGGCGCAGAGGTGAAGGGGCAGTATGACGTTCTTGAGGTCAGCTCCAATGTCTTCGGTGTCGAGGCACAGTACGACATCGTGCGGGCGAAATTCGACGGCGGCGAACGTGTGCCGCGCATTCCGCCACAGCGCATTGGCGGTGGCGTTTACTGGCGCGGCGACAGCGCGTGGCTGGCCAAGGTGAACCTCATCCACGCTTTCGCCGTCAATAGCATCGCGCCGGAAGAAACGCCTACCAAGGGCTACAACCTTCTGAATGCGGAGTTGAGCTACCGCACGCGTCTCGCGAACGGACCAATGGGACCTGTCGAGATCACGGCAGGTGTTGTCGGCACGAACCTCCTGAACGAGACCATCCGCAACCATGTCTCGTTCCGCAAGGATGAGGTGGTGGCTCCCGGTCGCGGCGTGCGCGGCTTCATCAACGTGAAGTTCTGATGACGTTTTTGGCGAACTGTTCTTTGTCGGTGTGCTTCCGTTGCAAATCCGCCGGCTGGAAGGGCGCGGATGAGGACAGGGCGGGCGTCGTGTTGGCCGATGCCATCGAGATTGAGGCGGTACGGCGTGGACTTTCGCTGGACGTTCTGCGCGATGTGCGCTGTATGAGCCAATGCAGGCGGGCGTGCGTTGTCGCTTTCTCGGCGCCTGACAAGTTCACCTACCTGTTTGGCGATCTCGATCCAGAGCGTCATGCGGGAGAAGTACTGGATGCGTTCGCGCTCTATGCCAGCCGTTCTGATGGCTTCATGGAGCGTTTCGAGCGACCGGAAGTGATGCGCGAGGGCGTTCTGGGCCGTGTACCTCCACTCGGTGTTTCTGTGCGGCAGGTCGAGCCGCGTCCGGCTCACCGAACTGTTTCCGCAGTGCCCGCCTGGCCGATCCCGAAACAGACTGCCGAATGGCCAAATGTCGAAACTTGAAAGGATGACCCTACCGATGTCTCTCTTGCTGTCCCGCCGCCAGTGGATGAGCGCTGCCCTCACCGCCTCACTTGTAAGCATGTCGTTATCCGCCGCCGCCGAGCCCGGCGTCCTTCGCGTGGCGGCTCCCTGGGAGTACACCTCCAACGAACCGTCCGACACCGGCTACATCATGGCGCGCATGCAGATCGCCGAAACACTGGTGATGGTCGAGCCTGACGGCAAGCTGGTCGGTGGCATCGCCGAGAGCTGGAACGTGGCCGAGGATCGGCTGACCTGGCGCTTTCCGATCCGCTCTGGCCTGGCCTTCCATGATGGCACCCCTGTGACGGCGGAAGCAGCTGCGGCGAGCCTCAAGCTGGCGTTGGCTGGCGAGAGCATGCAGCAGATACCTGTCGACGAACTGAAAGCCGACGGCAATGCGGTGGTGATCCGCACCAAGACCCCCTTCAGCCATCTTCCCGCAGTGCTGGTGGACTACGCCTCCGTCATCCTTGCGCCGAAGTCCTACGGACCGGACGGCAAGGTTGTGAACGTGATCGGCAGCGGTCCGTTCAAGATCACGAAGATCGACGGCAAGACGGTGATCGAGCTTGATCGGTTTGACGGCTATCGCGGCGGCCCGGCCAAGGTTGCAAAGGCTCGCTATACGGCGATCCCCAATGGCGACACGCGCACCAATGTCGCGATCGCCGGCGACGCCGACCTCATCTTCACCACCGTGCCGAGCGCGACGCCCCGCATCGACGCGGGCGGCCAGATGAAGGTCGCCAGCGTGACCGTTCCGCGCATCCGCGTCATGGCGTTCAACTCCGGCATTCCTCAGTTCGAGGACGCCCGCGTGCGCCGTGCCATCTCGATGGCCATCGACCGGCCTGGCATTGCCTCTGCAGTGCTGCGCCATCCCGGCTCGGCATCGACGCAGTTGATCCCGCCTGTCCTCAACGATTGGCACAACAAGTCCCTGCCGGACTACAGTCGCGATGTGGCGGGTGCGCGCGCGCTGCTCGATCAGGCAGGCTGGGTACAGGGTGCGGATGGAGTGCGCGTCAGGAACGGCGTCAGGCTCTCAGCGAAGCTGCTCACCATCTCCAACAGGCCTGAACTGACCGTGATTGGCCAGGCGATGCAGGCGCATCTCAAGGAGATCGGTGTCGAGATCAGCGTTGATCCCGTGCCATCGGCCAATATCCCCGCCGCGATCCGCGACGGCACGATGCAGATGACCATGTTCGCCCGCACCTATGTCAACGTGCCGGACGTGATCGCCACCGTGATCCCCGACTTCACCCGCGAGCGCTCGACCTGGGGTACGCTGAATTGGCCGGGCCGCGACCGCATCAAAGCGCTGACGGATGAATACGTGCAGAGCTTCGACGCATCGCGGAAGCAGGCGCTGCGCATGGAGATCACGAAGATCATCCACGAAGAAACGCCGGTGACGGCGGTTGCCTGGTTCGAGCACACAGTCGCGGTGTCCAGCCGTGTGAAGGGGCTTGCCATCGACCCCTACGAGATGCGCTACATGCTGCACACCGTCACGCTGAAGTAGGGATGCAGTCGGGCATGATGCTGCGTTCACCCCTTTCGCGCATCATCGCGACACGCGTGACACAGGCACTGGCGACGGCCTTCGTGCTGGCGACGCTGTGCTTCGCCTTTGTGCATGCTTTGCCAGGCGATGCCGCCCTTCGCATCGCCGCCGCACGCGTGGGAGAAGACCGGCTAACACTGGAAATGGCTGATCGCATTCGCCGCGAGGGGGGCCTCGACCGGCCCCTGATGATCCAGTACGCCCAATGGATGGGACGGTTGGCTCAGGGCGACCTTGGAAAGTCGCTGGTCACCAGAAAGCCAGTTCTGGACGAACTCGCCTATCATGCACGGTTCACACTCGGCCTCGGGCTGGTGGGTTGGGCGCTGTCCTATCTGATCGCCCTGCCGCTCGGGCTGACTGCCGGGCTCAGACCGGGCGGGGCTGTAGATCGCTCCTCCCAAGGCATGGCGATTCTGCTGGCTTCCACGCCAAGCTTCCTGATCGGCATCGTGCTGATTTCGATCTTTGCCTTGTCTTTGCGTTGGCTACCCCCCGCTGGTTACCGTACCGGCTGGCACATGGTGTTGCCCGCGCTGACACTGGCGCTTGGGCTGGCGGCCTATTCGGTGCGCATCATCCGCAATGCGGTGGTCGATGTCCGCTCGGCCTTCTTCATGACATTCGCACAAATCCGCGGGCTTGATGCAGCCACGGCTTTCCGCCGCCATGGCCTGCGCAATGCCGCGATCCCGATCGTCACATTCATGGCGCTTCAGATGAGCTATGTCATTGATGGCTTTGTGGTGATTGAAACACTCTTCAACTATCCAGGCCTTGGCGATCTGCTGGTCAAGTCACTGCTGGCGCGTGACGTGCCGATGATTATGGGGGCAGGCATCATCATCGGGCTGATGTTCGCGTTCGCCAGCCTTCTGGCGGATATCGCCTGCCTCTGGCTTGATCCGCGCCAGCGGCTGAGGGCCGCCATATGACCGCTGTCACCACCTGCGAAATGGAAGTGAACCCTCTGCCGGTTGGCTTGCGCACCGGGCTGGCCTTGTTGATCGCGCTTGCGGCGCTATGCCTGTTTGGCCCGTGGCTGCCACTGTCCGACCCGATTTCGCAAGATTTGTTGAAAACCCTGGCTGCGCCATCGCCGGACCATCCGTTCGGGACGGATCATCTGGGCCGTGATGTCCTGTCGCGCGTCGTGCATGGCGCACCGCGCTCGCTTGGCATCGCGGTGGTCTGCGTGGTGATCGCTACTTCTGTCGGGCTCCTTCTCGGGCTGATCGCAGCTGGCAGCGGACAGCTTATCGATGGGTTGATCATGCGTTTTGCTGATCTCGTACTCGCCTTTCCCGGCCTGCTGCTGGCGCTGCTTCTGGCCGGGCTACTCGGTGGCGGTATCATCCCGATGATGATCGGCATCAAACTGACGCTTTGGCCGCAGTTCGCGCGTATGGCCCGTGCGACGGCGCGGGTCACGCTGCAAGAGGGCCATGTTGAGGCGGCCAGGCTGGCGGGACTGTCCCGGCTCCACATTCTGCGCTATCATCTATTACCGCCTGTGCTGCGCCAGACGATCTCGCTGGCCACGCTCGGCGTGGGCGCGGCGATACTCTCAATCTCTTCGCTCGGATTTCTCGGTCTTGGCCTTCAACCACCAACGCCGGAATGGGGCGCAATGATCAGTGAGATGCTTCCCTATGTCAGCGAAGCGCCAACCCAGATGGCCGCGCCATGCCTGATGATCGTAACCAGCGTGCTCGCCTTCACGCTGGTCGGCGAAGGCTTCGCAGCACGGCTCATGAGGGCGAAAAATTGAACGAACCGATGCTGGAACTGCGCGGTCTGACGGTGCGCGTCACCGGCGGTGCAACGCTGGTTGACCGCGCTTCGCTCTCGATACCAAAAAGCGGTAGCCTGTGCGTGATTGGCGAGACGGGAAGCGGCAAGAGCCTGCTTGCGCAGGCGATCATGGGGCTTTTGCCGCAGGGCCTTGCTGTCGAAGGCGACATCATGGTGGCCGGACACCAGATACCCGCCAAGGACGCCAAAAGCTTGCGAATGCTATGGCACTCAGCCACAAGCCTCATCCCGCAGGAGCCTGGCGCAGCATTTGATCCGTTGACGCGTATTGGCCGCCAGCTCGCGCCGGGTTCCAGATATGCCGGGCCGGACACGCAGACTCTCCTTGCGGAGGTCGATTTGCCGACTGACACAGTGCGGCTCTTTCCCTTCCAGCTCTCCGGTGGCATGGCCCAGCGCGTACTGGTGGCAAATGCCCGCCTGACGGATGCGTCGCTGATCGTTGCCGACGAACCGACGAAGGGTCTTGATCCCACGCGCATCCGGCAGGTCATCGATCTCCTGCTGTCACTCAGGGCTGCAGGCAAGACGCTGCTCGTCATCACACATGATCTCGCCGTGGCACGCGGTTTGGCGGAAGGCGGTCATTTAGCAGTTATGAAAGAGGCGGCTATTGTCGAAAGTGGACCCACCGATACCGTTCTGACCCACCCGAGCCATCCCTACACCCGCGCCTGGCTCGCCGCAGATCCATCTCGATGGCCAGTTTGCGAAACCTGCCTGACCGCCGACGATCTGGTGCTCGCCGCCCATGATCTCGCCTTCGGCTATCATCCGGGCGCGCCGCTGTTCCAGGATCTTCACATTCATGTGCGGCGAGGCGAGGTGCTGGCAGTCACGGGACCGAGTGGATGTGGCAAAAGCACGCTCGCCAACGTGCTGCTTGGTCTGCAGAAACCAATGCGTGGCGATGTATCATGGGCTGGCTGTGACCCCTATATCGATCTATCAGGCGCGCGCCGTCTGCGCCGCCGCTACCAGAAGCTGCATCAGGATCCGACAACTGTGTTCACGTCACATCGGACCCTTGGCGAACAACTGGCCGATGTGGTGCAAGGCAGCACTGGCGGTGCTGTCATACCGCACCTGCCGCATCTGCTCGATCGTCTCAGACTCAAACCCGCCTTGCTCGCCCGGCACATCGATGCGATCTCAGGCGGCGAGGCCCAGCGGCTGGCGCTGGCCCGCCTTCTGCTGATGAGCCCGAGCCTCATCGTGGCTGACGAGCCGACCTCGCGCCTCGACCCAATTGTGCAGCGCGAAACGATCTTGCTCCTGCGCGGTCTTGTGGCCGACACAGGGTTGTCGCTGGTCCTCATCAGCCACCAAAAAGATGTGATCAAAGCAGTCGCTGATCAGATCCTTGATCTGGCGAACTGACGCATGCAACCAGCGCCACGGTCACAAGGGCATTGTGATCGTACCAGATAGCTTTGCTCTGGTTAGGCCACGGGATCAAACCCGGCTGAGCGGCCAAAAAACATGGGGGAGAAAACGCCCCAGGATCTGCTTTGAGGGAAGAACCGCCATCGGTACAGGATACGCGGGTTTCATGATCCGGAATCCGGCGTCCACACAGACGATATCAGTTAGGCACATCCGCAGCCTGCTCTTCAGAAATGAAGGGTAACAGACTGAGCCGGAGCCTCAGCCCCGCCCCTCAATCAAACAAGCTCGACACACTCTCTTCCGTCGCAGTCCGCATGATCGCCTCACCCAGCAGATCAGCCACCGTGATCACCCGGATATTCCTGGCCACCTTCACCGCTTCCGAAGGCTGGATCGTGTCTGTGATCACCAGCTCTTTCAGCTTCGAACCGGCGATGCGTGAGACGGCTCCGCCCGAAAGCACGCCGTGGGTGATATAGGCCGAAACATCCTTCGCACCCTTGGCCATAAGGGCGTCGGCGGCGTTGCAGAGCGTGCCGCCGGAATCGATGATGTCATCCACGAGGATGCAACTCTTACCCTCGACATCGCCGATAATGTTCATCACCTCGCTCTCGCCCGGGCGCTCGCGGCGCTTGTCGACGATGGCGAGCGGCGCATCGATGCGCTTGGCCAGCGCGCGGGCTCGCACCACGCCGCCAACGTCAGGCGAAACAACCATGGCGTTACGGGTGTCAACCCGCTCCTTGATGTCGCGGACCATGACGGGAGCGCCGTAGAGGTTATCAGTCGGTATATCGAAGAAGCCCTGGATCTGTCCGGCATGGAGATCCACCGTCAGCACGCGGTCCGCACCCGCCTTGGTGATCATGTTGGCGACAAGCTTGGCGGAAATTGGCGTGCGTCCTGAAGCGCGCCGATCTTGTCGTGCATAACCGAAATAGGGCAACACCGCCGTGATCCGCCGGGCCGATGACCGTTTCAGCGCATCCGCGATGATCAGAAGCTCCATCAGGTGATCATTCGCGGGGAAGGATGTGGACTGGATGATAAACACATCCTCGCCACGCACATTCTCCTGAATCTCGACGAAAATCTCCATATCCGCGAAGCGCCGGACCTGCGCCTTGGCCAGCGGCTGGCGCATGTGCAGTGCAATGGCTTCAGCGAGCGGACGGTTGGCGTTGCCGGAAACCAGTTTCATGGCGTCTTCATATCCCGAGGCAAGCACGAATCCGGCCACTGACCACGGCCTGATTTTCCCGTACCCCTTAGCAACGGCACGGATCAGCCACAAGCATAGGAAAGCCGCCTAATGGCAGGATAGAGCCCGCAATTCACAGGCCATTACTGTGCGGAAAGGATACTGCTGGCCCGCCGGGCAGTAGCAGCAGGCGTGCCACCTGCACGGGCAGCCACCGCTTCGGGTGTTGCCGCAAGAAATTCAGCAATCTCGTCCAGCGCCTTGAAGGCCACCGCCTGCAACTGCACATCGCTGACAGACGCCCAGTCCTGCCCTGAGGAAAGAGGCTCCTGCCCGCTGAAACGCTTGGCGCGCTTGCGCTGCGAATCGAAAACATCAAAGGCCCAGGACAGTTCCGCCTTACCATCAGAGAGCGCATTGGCCGCGAGATAGCCGCGCACCTGATAGCGTGGCTTGCCGTCGATGCCCACAATAGTGATATCACGCCGCGCCGCCTGCTGCGCCATGGCGCTCGAGAGCTTCGCAATCACGCTCTCGGGGGCTCCGTCGAGAGACACCAGCGCCACGGGAACACCTGGCGCGCGGGCGCGTGGCGCCGCAGCGGGGTTGAAATCGCTGGCCGTCTCGGTGCAGGCCGCAAGCGACAGCGCTGCCAGAGCAGTGAACAGGGTTCGGCGAGTGAATGGATGACGCAACATATGCGGGTTGTAGCGTCAGCGGATCACAAGGTCCAGATCAGGAATATTGATCTGTTCTGCCATGGTTTCCGTGATGATGGAGGTGCGCCCCAGACACATCGCGGTTTCGGTGGCGGAATCCATCAGGATCATATGGGCGAACATCACCATCCCAGGCTGCAGCGCATAGTCATTGCCCTCGTAGAACATCGGCCAGTCCATCCAGCTCGGCGTGAATTTGGCACCGAGAGAATAGCCGCAGGCGTTCAGCCGGTGCGTTGACAGGCCATGCCCGGCAAAAATCCGTGCATGGGCCGCGAAGACATCGCCTGCCGTGCGGCCAGGCCTCAGTTCCGCCTCACAGGCCAGCAGCGCCTGCTTTGCTGCTTCGTGATACGTGAGATGAAGAGGTAGCGGCTCACCCACAACATGCGTGCGCATGGCAGCAGCGTGATAATGGCGCGAGACTCCCGCGAATTCGAGCGTGATCTGGTCCCGTGCCGCAAGCACGCGCCGTCCGGACTTGTACCGGCACAGCAGCGCATCCCGCCCAGAGCCAATGATGAACTCGTTCGCCGGATAATCCCCGCCTGCTGCAAAGATCGCGCCCTGTTGGACCGCCAGAATCTCGCCTTCGTCGGCCCCAGCCCCTGTCGCATCGATGGCGGCACGATCCGCGATATCACAGAGCCTTCCGGCTTCCCTCACACACACAAGCTCTTCCGCCGATTTAACGACGCGCAGTCCGTTCACGACCTGAGAGGCATCGACCAGATCGGCAAACCCATCAAAAGCCGCCTCCAGTTTGCGCCCGTTGCTGTGGACCAGACCGTAACTTTCGAATTCCGCACCGATGCGCTGGTCCGCAAGGTCGAACTCAGAAGCGATGCCCTTGAGATCGAGCGCGGGATTGGCCTCAGCCCGGTCCTTCCACACACGAATATCGGCAATGTTCGAGGTCCGCTGCGCTTGCCGCAGGTCTGCCGAGCGCGTCAGCAGCGCCATGCGCCCGTCAGCGCGCACCACTAGACACTGGAAGAAGCAGAAGCCGAAAGTGTCGTAGCCTGTCAGCCAGTACATGCTCTCCTGCTGGAACAGCAGCAGCGCATCGAGCCGCTCCCGCGCCATGGCAGCAAGCAGGGCCGTGCGTCGGCGCGTGAATTCAGCCTCGGAAAAATGCAGCGCCATCAGAAAGTCCGGATTGAGCGGCTCAGGAAGAGCCTCTTGCATATCAGCGAGATAACACACAGTGTCTCGCCTGCATCGCTGATTTGCACAATCCGGGGGAAACTGGACCATGCCGATTTCAGGCTCGACAATCGTCGCTCTCGTCTTCGTCCTGTTCGTTGTGGTCACCTTGATGGCCAGTATCCGTCAGGTGCCGCAGGGCTACCATTACACGGTGGAGCGCTTCCGCAAATACAACCGCACGCTGACGCCGGGGCTGGGCCTTGTGATTCCCTACATCGAGACCGTGGGCAACAAGGTCAACATGATGGAACAGGTGATCGATGTGCCGACACAGGAGGTCATCACCAAGGACAATGCTGCCGTGACGGTGGATGGCGTGGTGTTCTTCCAGATCCTCGATGCACCGCGCGCTTCCTACGAGGTGTCGAATCTGCAGCAGGCTTTGATGAATCTGGTGATGACCAACATTCGCACCGTCATGGGCTCGATGGAGCTGGACCAGTTGCTCTCGCATCGCGACGAGATCAACGTGAAGCTGCTGTCTGTCGTGGACGCTGCCGTATCCCCATGGGGCATGAAGACAACGCGCATCGAGATCAAGGACATCGTGCCGCCGCGTGACCTGGCAGACGCCATGGCCCGCCAGATGAAGGCCGAGCGCGACCGGCGCGCCTCCATTCTGGAAGCCGAAGGCATGAAGCAGGCGGCAATCCTGAAATCGGAAGGCTCTAAAGCCTCGCAGGTGCTGGAAGCCGAGGGTCGCAGAGAAGCCGCCTTCCGTGACGCCGAGGGTCGCGAGCGCTCTGCACAGGCCGAGGCGGAGGCCACCCGCATGGTCTCGGAAGCCATCGCCAAAGGCAGCATGGGCGCGATCAACTATCTCGTGGCCGAGAAATACGTGAAGGCGCTCGACAATCTCGCCCGCAGCCCCAACCAGAAAGTGCTGCTGCTGCCGACCGAAATGGCGGGTCTGGGTGGCGTGCTGGCTGGTATCGCGGAGATTGCCAAGTCGGCGACAAGCTCGGGAGCGGCACAATCTCAGGACCCACCTCCCGTTCCCCGAGGTGCGTCGCGACCGAAAACACAAACGTCAGACTCAAAAATCACTTTCGAGGATGGACCGAATGGGTCTGTCATTGTGCACCCTCCGGCGGGCCCCTGGGGTAACATGAAGGGGTGATGCGATGACCTACCTGTCCTCATACTGGTTCTGGCTTGGCGCTGGTCTCGTATTCTTGACTCTGGAAGCCATGCTCCCTGGCGTCTTTCTGATCTGGCTCGGGCTGGCGGCGCTCGCCGCAGGAATCATAACCTTTATTGTGCCGCTGGGCGTGACGGCTTCGCTCGTCCTCTTCGCCGTTCTGGGGCTGGCCTCCATCCTGATCGGGCGCAAGGTTCAAAGCGGACAGAAGACCGAAGTGACAGACGCGCCCTTCCTGAACAATCGCGGTAAATCGATGATCGGCAAGGTCTATGCAGTGGAGGCCGCCATTGTGGAGGGCGCAGGCTCGGTACGCATTGGTGATTCGGTGTGGCGTGTCACAGGCGCAGATGCTGCTGTCGGAACGCATGTGAAGATCACCGGCATCGATGGCGGCACGCTGCTGGTGGAGCCTGCATGAAGGCAGGAGATATGAACTCTCCTCTGCTTGAACAATTCACGCCCAAGCTCGTCAGCCAGTTGCGTGAGGGATATGGTCTGGCTGACCTGCGCGCCGATGCCATCGCGGGCCTTACGGTCGCCATTGTCGCCCTGCCGCTCTCCATGGCCATCGCCATTGCTTCGGGCCTTCCGCCGGAGCGCGGGCTCTACACTGCGATCATCGGCGGGTTTATCATCTCGCTGCTGGGCGGCAGCCGCTTCCAGATCGGCGGACCGGCGGGCGCTTTCATCGTGCTCATCGCGGCAGTTGTCGGGCGGCACGGCTATGACGGCCTCGTGCTCGCAACCTTCATGGCAGGCGTCATGATGATGCTGATCGGGACGCTGCGCCTGGGCGGGCTCGTCCGGCTCATTCCGCAGCCCGTGCTGGTCGGCTTCACCGCAGGTATCGCAGTCATCATTTTTGCCAGCCAGATCAGGGAACTGCTCGGCCTCGAGATCGTGCAGGAGCCCGCAGCACTGTTGCCGAAGCTCGCCGCCATCGGACGATCCATCAGCACGGCAAAGCCGCTGACCATCGTCATTGCCGCGCTGGGGCTGGCTATCATTCTGGTGCAGCGCAAATACAGGCCCACATGGCCGGGCATGCTTTTTGCGGTCGTCACGACGGCTGTTCTGACCGCGCTGCTGCATCTCGATGTCGCCACCATCGGCACGCGCTTCGGCGGTGTGCCCTCCAGCCTGCCCGCGCCTGCACTGCCGGATTTCAGCCTTGACCGGATGATCCGGATCCTCCCCGATGCGCTGGCAATCACGCTGCTGGGCGCGATTGAATCCCTGCTGTCAGCCGTCGTCGCCGACGGCATGACCGGACGCCGCCACCGCTCCGATGGCGAACTGGTGGCACAGGGCATTGGAAACATGGCCGCCGTCACCTTCGGCGGCATGCCGGTGACAGGCACCATCGCCCGCACAGCCACCAACATCCGCGCCGGAGCGAGAGGGCCGGTCTCGGGCATGCTGCACGCGGTCTATCTGCTAGTGTTCATGCTCGTTGCTGCGCCACTGGCCTATCACGTACCGCTGGCGGCTCTGGGCGCGGTGCTGGCCATGGTCTGCTGGAACATGGCGGAAAAGCACGAGTTCTGGCACTTTCTCACGGGTGGGTGGCGGACGGCGGTGGTTCTGGTGGCGACGTTCGGGCTGACGGTGTTCGTGGATCTGATCGCCGGGATTGTGGTGGGGACGGTGCTGGGGGTGGTTTTGGCAAAACGCAACCCTTGACGGCCCCTCCCCGCGCCGCCAAGCCCTCCACCATGTCCCCGCTCGAATCTCTCCGCACCACCTTTGGCTACCGCGACTTCCGCGAGGGCCAGCGCGAGATCATCGATGCCGTGCTTGCCGGCCGCGATGTCTTTGCCGTGATGCCGACTGGCAGCGGCAAGTCGATGTGCTACCAGCTGCCTGCCCTCGTCGATGGCGGGTTGACACTCGTCGTGTCACCACTGCTCGCCCTGATGCGCGATCAGGTGATGGACCTGAAGCGCCTTGGCGTGGCCGCTGCAACGCTGAATTCCATGACCGGGCAGAGCGAATCCGAGGATATCTGGCGCGAGCTGGAGGCGGGCAGTCTGCGCCTGCTGTTTGTCTCGCCCGAGCGCCTGGCCATGGATGGCATGGCCGAGAATCTGGCCCGGCGCGGCGTCAGGCGGCTCGCCATCGACGAGGCCCATTGCATCTCGCAATGGGGCCATGATTTCCGGCCGGAATACCGCATGCTGCCCGAAATCCGCCAGCGTCTGGGACATATCCCGGTGATCGCGCTGACAGCGACGGCGGACAAGGCAACACGGGCCGATATCGTGAAGTCGCTGTTTCGCGAAGAGCCCGACACTTTCGTGCACTCCTTCGACCGGCCCAATCTCTCTTTGGCCTTCGCCGCCAAAGATCAGCCGAAGCGCCAGATCACGGATTTTCTGGCGACGCAGGGCAAGGTCTCGGGCATCATCTATTGCAATGGACGCGACCGGACGGAGCGGCTGGCTGAGCACTTGCGCGCCAAAGGCTTCGACGCGCTGCATTATCACGCCGGCATGGATCAGGTCCTGCGCAACCGGCATCAGGACCGCTTCGTCCAGGACGACCGGGTGATCATGGTCGCCACAATCGCTTTCGGCATGGGGGTGAACAAGCCGGATGTGCGTTTCGTGGTGCATGCCGACATGCCGGGTTCGGTCGAGAGCTATTATCAGGAGATCGGTCGCGCGGGCCGCGATGGCCTGCCCAGCGCCACGCTCACCCTCTACGGCAGCGAGGACATGTCGCTGGCTCGCCGCCGCATTCTCCAGAAGGACCTGACGCAGGAGCAGCGCCGCATCGAACTGAAGCGCCTGCAATCCATGATCGACCTGTGCGAGACTGCACTTTGCCGCCGGGGCGCGGTGCTGACCTATTTCGGCGAGGAAAAAGGCCCTTGCGCGGCCTGCGATCTCTGCGGCGGAGCGGCTGTTCTGGTGGACGAAACGCTGGCCGCGCGCAAGCTTTTGTCAGCGGTATGGCGCACGCGACAGTGCTTTGGCGCCAATCATCTGGCGGATGTGCTGATGGGCACCACATCCGAGATCGTCACGCGCAACCGCCACAACGAACTCCCCACCTTCGGTGTCGGCAAGGACAGGCCGAAGGCCTGGTGGCTGACCTTCACGCGCAAATGCTTTGCCTCGGGCCTGCTGGAGGAGACGGACGGGGACAGGCCCGGCCTGCAACTGACCGAAGCGGGCGAAGCCGTGCTGAAAGGCAGCCAGCCCTTCCTGATCCGGCAGGATAATCGCAAGCAAAGCGAGACCGACGGCACACGCTCCGGTCGACTGCGCGAGCGCGACAGGCGCAACATGGCTGACATGGGCATGGACCAGCAACTGTTCGAGGCGCTGAAACAGTTGCGCAGGACGCTGGCGGCGGAGGAAGGCGTCGCCGCCTTCATGATCTTCGCGGATCGCAGCCTGATCGATATGGTGAAACAAAAGCCCGCCACACGCGGCGAATTCGCGCTGGTCAACGGTGTGGGAGAGCGCAAGCTGGAAGCCTATGCGGAGGCGTTTCTGGAGGTGATTGGCGAGGCGCTGCGTTAGGGAAACCATCTACCTCGACACCATGCCGCTGGCGGCCATCGACGTGGCGGCCAGCCCGAAGAAGACCTACGCCGTCCACGTGGATCACCTCAACCGGCCGATCATGCTGACGGATGCGGCGAAGGTGAATGTCTGGTGGGCGAGCTACGAGCTCTTCGGCAAGGTGCGCGCCACGGGCGGCACGCTGACGCAGAACCTCGGGCTGCCGGACCAGTGGTTCCAGCTGGAGAACGGACTGGCGCACAACTGGCACCGGCATTATGATCCCACGACCAGAGGTATACGACGGCGGATCCGCTGGGGTTCGTGGACGGAATTACGGGGACGTGATACCAATTGCATCAATAGGCCGCATGCGATATCACCGATGAATGGCCCGGCTTTCCCGCATCACGGTTCCTGATCTTCCCCATCACGTGACGCAGCGCGGCAACCGGCGTCAGGTGCTGTTTTCCGAGGTGGGGGATTATGCGCTGTACCGTGATCTGATGGCGGAGCGGTGCAGGGCCAATGGCGTGGTTTGCCTTGCCTATTGCCTGATGCCCAACCACGTTCATCTGGTTCTGGCGCCGTCATCGGCGGTGGGTCTTTCGCGTGCGGTTGGCGAGGCGCACCGGCGCTATACAGCCTTTGTCAATGCACGGGCGCGGGTGACAGGCCACCTGTTCCAGGGCCGGTTTTCCTCGACAGTGATGGATGATGCACATCTTCTGTCAGCTGTCCGGTATCTGGCGTTCAACCCGGTGCGGGCCGGGATGGTGACGCGGGCCGAGGAATGGCCGTGGTCCAGCGCCACGGCACATCTGCAACGCCGCGACGATGGGCTGGTGAGCGTCAGGCCACTGCTGGAGCGTGTGGCAAACCCACGTGAGCTGTTCGCGATGTCCCTTGACGAAGCCGCCGCCCTGTTTGACCTTGAAACCAAGAGCATGACCGGTCGTCCGCTGGGCAGCGCCGCATTCGTGGCCGATGTCGAGCAGCGCCTTGGCTACAGCGTCGCGCCACAAAAGCGAGGACCGAAGGGGAAAAAAGCAGGTGGATAGTTTCTGCAATTGGTATTGGACTGCACCCCATGCTTGAGACACGCTTAATTTGGTGACATGGGTTCTGTTGCTGGTTTGGGGTTGAATGGGCTTCGGGCGATATGCTGCTCGAACTCGATGGGTGTGCGGTATCCAAGGGCTGAGTGCAAGCGGTCGGCCACCCTGCCTCATCCTGTCCGCAAAGCGAGGACAGCTTCCGGTTTCTTCCGCTGCGCTATCGCTTCTCTCCAGAAAGCGGAAGCAGTCCCCGATTTGCTCGACGTGGCGGCAGAAACAATATGGCCAGGAAAGATATTTGCCCTGGATTTCCGATCTTGCACTCCAGCCAGCGCCGGACGTGGTCGGGGATAACGCTCTACCCCCGGTCCCGCAGCAGCCGCCCCTTCTCCCGGTCCCAGTCGCGCTGCTTCTCCGTCTCGCGCTTGTCGTGCAGCTTCTTGCCCTTGCCTAGCGCGATCTCGACCTTGGCACGCCCCTGATCGTTGAAGAACAGCTTGAGCGGCACAATCGTCATGCCGTCGCGCGATGTCGCGTGGAAAAGCCTGGCGATTTCCTTCCTGTGCAGGAGCAGTTTGCGGGGCCGTTTCGGCTCGTGGTTGAAGCGGTTGGCCTGCAGATATTCCGGGATGTAGGAATTGATCAGATAGAGCTCGCCGTTCTCGTTGGAGGCATAGCTCTCCGCGATCATGGCCTTGCCAAGCCGCAGGCTTTTCACCTCCGTGCCGGTCAGCATGATGCCCGCCTCGACGACATCACCGATCTCGTAGTTGAACCGCGCCTTGCGGTTGTCGGCGATCAGCTTGTAGCGGCTCTTTTTCGGCTTGCCCGAAGGCTGCGGCCTGGCAACTGCCGGTTTGGTCGGGATGGTGCTCATGAATGAAGCAGCTGAATCAATTCAGCAATCCCGCATGCACCAGCGCCTTGCGGATTGCATCCTTCGTGCCAGCCGTGACCGACAGCAGTGGCAGGCGCACCTCCTCGTTCATGCGGCCCAGCAGGTTGAGGCCTGCCTTGGCACCCGCAAGGCCCGGCTCCAGAAACGTGGCATCATGCAGCGGCACGAGGCGGTCCTGAACCTTGAGCGCACCCACATAATCCCCCTTGAGAGAGAGGTTCTGCATCTCCGCGCAGAGCTTGGGCGCGATATTGGCGACAACGGAAATGCAGCCATGGCCACCCGCAGCATTATAGGCCAGCGCGGTCATGTCCTCACCCGAAAGCTGGATGAAATCCGGCCCCATCAGATGCCGCTGCTGCGAGACGCGCGCGATGTTGGCGGTGGCGTCCTTGACACCAGCGATGTTGCGACCACGCTCATACAACCGCGCCATCGTGGCGTTCGACATATCCACCACAGAGCGCGGCGGGATGTTGTAGATCAGGATCGGGATACCGACCGCGTCATCGATCGCCGCGAAATGCTGGTATAGCCCTTCCTGCGTCGGCTTGTTGTAATAGGGCGTGACCACGAGCAGCGCGTCGGCTCCTGCCTTTTCGGCATGCTTCGCCAGATCGATCGCTTCGGCCGTGTTGTTGGAACCGGCACCGGCCACGACAGGCGCGCGGCCCTTCGATTCCGAGACGCACCATTCCACCACCAGCTTGTGTTCGGCATGGCTGAGCGTCGGGCTCTCGCCCGTGGTGCCGACGGGCACAAGACCGGACGTGCCGTTCTCGATCTGCCAGCTCACATGGGCGCGAAAAGCAGCCTCATCCAGTTTGCCATTGCGGAAGGGCGTGACAAGCGCGGTGAGCGACCCCTTGAGCGAACGACTGGAAGACATGGCACAGACCCTTGAGACGCGAGGACAACCGAGCGGGATGCTTACCCGTGCTTTGAGCCTGATGCAAAGAGAAAGGGCATTCAGCGCTTCATGCGCATCTTGTCGGCTTTATTCATCAGCCACATCAGCAACTGCAAGGGTGGCGTTGTCTCTGGAGACATTACGGTATCGACAACTCCGAATGGCGCAGCCTCATCAAGGGAAACCGACGCCATGCTCCATTCAGGGAAGCTTCTGTTCCTGATCTCGCGGGTCAACAGGATGCGCACATCGGAATGACGCGTATCACGCCCGATCCGGGTGTAGGTTTCCGTAACGGCAGCTTCCGGTCCTTCAATCACCTGAATGAACCAGTCACGACTATGACCAAGGCAACCCGTGATCTCGTTGTGGCTGTTGATACGAGCTGCAGTATCCATGATGGACGCAAGCGCTTCCTGTTGCCCGCCAACAGGTGCACTGGGTCTACTGCAATAGATGAGTTGCTTGAAGGGCATGATTCTGCCTCTTTTTGACTGCCTTAGCAGCGTTGTGGTTTTTGGTTAACGATCCGTCAAGACCTCCTGTGCAGGAATACGGGCAACTGCCATGAGAGGCTTGTGAATGATCCGCATTCTTGCACGTCTGGCTGCCTCCCTTTCCGTCGTAACCGCCCTTTCGACACCGTTCGGAACTGCGGCCCAGGCACAACTGGTTCAGGTCAACGACCCCGTGACGACAGGAGCACTTCCCGTTGAACGCCCGTTGAAAATGGCCGTTGCGGACCGGTTTCCCGAGATCAGCATGCTGAAAGCCGCAGCCGATCTCTACCGCAAAGGCGATCTGGCGGCGGGTGATGCACTGGCCCAGCGGATCACGGATGCCCAGACAAAAATCGCGGCGGAATGGATAGCCATACGCACGGCTGATCGTTCCGTAGGCTTCGACAGGCTGAACCGCTTCATCCAGGCCAATCCCGCAATACCTGCGCAGCGCTGGTTGCAGCGCAAGGCGGAGGACGCCCTGATCATTGAGCGTACGAGGGCGGATCGCGTGCTGGCGTTTTTTGCAACGCGTCAGCCTGAAAGCGCCAATGGCCGCGCGGCGCTTGCGGCGGCCTGGGCCAGCAGGGGTGATGCCGGGAAGGCCGGGCGAATGGCGCTGGAGGCTTACCGTGACCGCACGATTACGCGGGATGTGGCCGAGCTTCTCGAGAAAACCTTTCCGGACATCTTCTCACCTGCCGAGAAGGCCATGCGCGTCCATCGGCTGATCCTGAACAACCAGCGCGCGGAAGGACTTCGCGTCGCCGGAACTCTGGGGGAAGACCAGTTGAAACTGGCGCAGGCTTTGGCCGCCGCGCAGGCCAAAGGTGAATCCTCCCAGCCGCTGGACGCGGTACCACTCTCACTGCGCAGCCATTCCTCGTTCAAATTAGCGCAGTCGCAGATCCTGCGGCGGCAGGACAAGCTGGGCGAAGCGCTCACTGCCATGGTGACATCACCGCGCGACGCCAGCCTTCTGGCCGACCCCGATGAATACTGGACCGAGCGCCGGGTGCTGCTGCGCCGCCTGCTTGATGCGAATGATCCGGCGGGAGCCTACCGCGTCGCGGCGGAACACGGTGCCGTTTCCACCGGTCGGCGCGCCGAAGCCGAGTTCCACGCGGGCTGGATCGCGCTGCGCTATCTCAACTATCCGCAGACCGCGCTGATCCATTTTGATCAATCGGCCAGGCTCGCCGAACTCACCGCCGCGAAATCCCGTGCCGCGTACTGGCGGGGCCGTGCGCTGGAGGCCGGTGCAACCGGCGAGGGAACCAGCACTCAGGCCTATGAAGTCGCCGCCGCCCTGCCCGCGACCTATTACGGTCAGCTTGCAGCAGATCGCCTCGGCCGTGATGCGCTGCATCTGCCAGTGACGGAAGCATCCGACATGGATGAGGCCATGGTGCTGGCGAGCCCAGCGGGACAACTGATCCAGCGATTGCTGGACGCTGATCTGAAAGACCTTGCCACGCCACTGGCCATCGATTTCGCCCGCACGGCACCCTCGGCCAGCCATGTCGATGTAATCGCGAAACAGTTCATGGCCATGGGCGATGCGCCAAGCGTGCTGGCCATTGGCAAGCTGGCGACCGCGCGGGGTCTGGCGCTGGAGCAGCATGCCTTCCCCACCTTCGGCATTCCCCGCTACCAACCGCTGCCGGGGTCACAGGACAAGGCGATGGTCTATGCCATCGCGCGGCAGGAAAGCGCCTTCAATGCCAAGGCGATGTCCCACGCCAATGCGCGCGGCCTGATGCAGATGCTGCCCTCCACGGCGTCACGCACCGCCAGCCGCTTCAAGGTGCCATTTAGTGCCGAACGGCTGATCGCGGAGCCGGCCTTCAACGCGATGCTGGGTGCAGCGCATCTGGGTGAATTGATGGAGGAAACCAAAGGCTCCATCGTCATGACCTTCGCCTCCTACAACGCTGGCGGAGGCCGCGTACGCGAATGGATCGAAACCTTCGGCGATCCCCGCAAGCCCGGCGTGGATGTGGTGGACTGGGTGGAGCGCATCCCGTTCTACGAGACCCGCCACTACGTACAGAAGATCATGGAAAACTATCAGGTTTATCGCGCAAGGTTCACTGACAACCGGTCAGCGCTGCTGATAGGCGAGGACATGGAGCGCGGGCGGCGGCAATAGGAGTGGGAGTGCGGGCGGTCTCCCAGCCATGCAGAGTAAGTGGTGCCTTAAATTACCATCTTGACAAATGAATATATTCCTATTATACCCCTTCCCCATCATCATATGTTTGAAGGCGGCGGCCGGGCCAGCGGGCTTTTGATGATGTCGGCGGGTCGTCTGTTGCCTCACCACGGCGGCTGGCGGCCCTGCTGGCGGAAGCGCCGGGGTGGTTTTCACCCAGCAAGCCTGAACTGCCCTGACACGCCCCTCAAGACCCGCCTGTTGCGGTTGAGGGCCATCCCGGCATTTCTCACTGACGTGAAACCCCGGTCCTCGTGGACACGGGCTCAAAGTCGCGTGCTATTTCACGCGTTCCCCCGGATAGACACCCCAGAGGCGCTCCTGCGGCAACCAGCCGTCGAAGCCGTCGCCGATCAGGCGGCACCACTTGCCCGTGCATTGCTCCACGGAGCCGATCACGCCGGGCTGCAGTCGCGCCACCACTGCCGTGCTCTCGTTGTCACGAGCATGGAGCGGGATGTCGGCCTGCTTGAGCTTTGGGTTGATTTGCCCTGTGCGTCGGCCGGATAACCGGGAATGGAAGACCCAGCCATCATCACCTTCCGAATCCCGCACGCGCCGCCAGTTCTCGAACTCGGCGATGATCTCGACGGGAACGCCTTCCTTCTTGAAAAGCCATTTGATGCGGTGATCCTTGGAAGGGCCTTCGCGCATCGGCGTATCGGAGGGCTTGAGGCTGACAAAGCGCGGAATGGGCAGGCCACTGACCGAGCCCGTGGTTTCCTGCGCCTGCGCCGGAGAGACAATCACCAGTGCGACAGCAGCACCCAGCACAATCTTCAGATTGAAAACACGCAACGCCATTACCCCTGACCGCTTTCTGCAGTAATCCTCCGGATATGAATCGCATCGAATTTCGACACGAGCAAGGCGGAGAAGTCGATGCCGTCCTTGTGCTAACGCACGTCTTTGCTAAACCGGCTTGCTACACTAGGACCGATATAGTTGTGAACAGGCTATCGACAGTTCGAACGGTTGTCGCAGGTGCCTGTTAAGGGTGTATGAAGGAACGGCGCGCCGAGGGCATGAAAAGGCTGAAGGATCCAGGCAACGATGCCTTATCGTAAATCGACCGTTATCATTACGCGCAAACTGCCAGGGCTTGTGGAGCTTCGCATGGGCGAACTGTTCGATGCGCGGCTGAATGCCAGCGACCTGCCGATGGATATGGCCGCTCTGAAACAGGCCGTGGCGGAGGCCGATGTGCTGGTGCCGACGGTCACCGACCGGATCGATGCCGAGATCATCGCCGCTGCCGGTCCCAGGCTGAAATTGATCGCCAATTTCGGCAACGGCGTCGACAACATCGACGTGAAGGCCGCCTATGCGCGCGGCATCACCGTCACCAACACGCCGGGCGTGCTGACTGACGACATGGCGGATTTCACCATGGCGCTGATCGTCGCCGTGTCGCGCCGCTTCGTCGATGGCGCGCGCGCCGTTACGTCAGGCCAATTCACAGGCTGGTCGCCAAGCTGGATGCTGGGGCAACGCATTTCGGGCAAACGACTGGGTATCGTCGGTCTGGGCCGCATTGGTTTCGCCCTCGCCAAGCGCGCGAAAGCATTCGGCCTTCAGATCCATTACCATAACCGCCGACCCGCTGCCGCCCGTATCGAGCAGGAGCTGGATGCGACGTACTGGGACAGTCTCGACCGCATGATGAGCCGCATGGACATCATCTCGATCCATTGCCCGCATACGCCAGCCACATACCACCTTCTGTCTGGCCGACGCCTGAAACTGCTGCAACCTCATGCGATCCTGATCAATACAGCGCGTGGCGAGATCGTGGATGAGGAGGCGCTGGCGGAACTGCTGGAGCAGGGCAAACTGGGCGGCGCTGGCCTCGATGTCTTCGAGCATGAGCCGCAGGTAAACCCCCGCCTGCTGAAATTGGCCGAACAGGGCAAGGCGGTGCTGCTGCCGCATATGGGCTCGGCAACATCGGAAAGCCGCATCGAAATGGGCGAAAAGGTCATCATCAATGTGAAGACCTTCACCGACGGGCATAGACCGCCAGACAGGGTTTTGCCGGGAGCGGAGTAATAATCAGCAGAAGCACATGCCTTTAACCTATCCCTTAAAGGCTTTGTTTATCCCCGGAGCGTAGCGTTTGACCAGCTTACGCAAGGCAACCCTTCAAGTGGTCGAGATATCACGCAACGCTGGCAGCTATGCCCTGATCGCTTCGGTCTCCCTGAGGCCGAATGCGGAAGCGTTGAGCAAGCTTGCCCAGGCAGCGGGCAATTCCGTATCAACGACACGAACAAGCCTGCAAGGTCAATCCGGTGATCTTCAGCGATTCGTTAATCAGGTTTCGGGCGAAGCCAACCCCGTGGCTGAACTCGAAACAGCGCGTGGCCTGAGCCGATCCAACGATATTTCGGCGACGATTGCAGAAGCCCTGAAGGTCGCCGAACATCGTTTCGCTTATACGGAAAGCCGCAACAGCAGCCGTTCACAATCATCGGCAGGCAATTCAACCGGTGCGGCCATCGTTGCATTGTTGCGCGGTGCCCAGTCAGACAATGATGGTTTCGATTTTTCTGCGTTGATCAGGCGGTACAGCGGCTCAAGCGCCAAGCCCAGCCAGATCGCAGTCTCGGCGGCGCGGCAGGACCTCCCTGATGTGTTCGAACGCGGTATTCCGCTCACCACTGCCGTCGGCGGCGCGGCCACCACAACGATCACCAAAGGTGCACTGCGCGCGCAAAGCGTCGAGATCGCACTGGACAAGACAGATTCCAGCCTTGGCAGCATACAGGGGCTAACTTACGTGCCAGACGGTTCTGCCAGAAGCGACAACGAAGGCTTCTATATCAGGACGGTCACGGGCAGTGCCAATGATACTGTCGTGCTCGACACGCGTGATCCGACCGGCGACGATTCACGACTGTCCGCAATTGATCTCGACACCGGAGACGGCAGCGACGTCATCTTCATTGCCGGCAACAACGTCTCGAAGATCAATGCCGGCGCAGGAGACGATTTCGTCGCAGCTGAGGGTGATGCCATTGTGGACGGTGGCGATGGCAACGATCTGATATACGCTCGCACCGCGTCAGGTGATGCGGGCGATGACATCATCTTTTCCGATGGATTTGCGTCTGGCGGCGATGGTAACGACAGCATAACGCTGTTTTCGCTCGATGCTGAAAATGACGACATTGCCAAGATCGCTTACGGCGGTGCCGGAAACGATGAAATCGTGGCCAGTGTCAAGGCCAGCATCGACGGCGGCGATGGCGAAGATGTCCTGATCCTCCGTGACGGTGGTTTCGCGGGCGGCGGCAACGGCGACGACCGAATCTCGGCCTGGAACAATGCGACGGTTGAAGGCGGCGCTGGCGATGATGATGTCAGATTGCTGCTCGGTGGCAACGTCGACGCCGGAGAAGGAAACGACAAGGTTGTCGTGACAAACTACGCCACGGTGACGGGTGGCAAGGGCAATGACACCGTTGAACTGAACGGCGGCGGTGTCTATACGTTCAACAAGGGTGATGGCAGCGATATCGTCAGTATCGAGAAGACACGCTTCGGCGACGACGACATCAACAAGACACTCAAGAACAGCGTTGTCCTTGAAGGTTATGATTTCACCGACCTCAACGTGGTTGTGGGTGCGCTGACCCTTGACCTTACGCCGACTGGCCCCAACACGACGGGAGACAAGCTTCACGTCGATCGCGAAGTTCTGGGCAAGCTGGAAGTCGTCTTCCGCAAGAATGGCTTCGAGCAGGTGTTGAAAATCGACGGTCTGACGCAGACACTTGGTGCAAAAGTACCCTACACGCCCGCGCCGTAAGCCGCTTCAGACAATCCTGATAATCACTTCGATCTCCACCGTGATATTGCCGGGCAGCGAGCCCATGCCGACGGCGGAGCGCGCGTGGCGGCCTTTGTCGCCCAGCACGGCCACGAAGAGGTCCGAGCAGCCGTTGATCACCTTGGGATGATCCGCAAAATCCGGCGTGGCATTGACCATGCCGAGCACCTTCACGACCTCCACCTTGTCGAGATCACCCCCCGCCGCTTCCTTCATGGCCGCCAGCAGGCCCAGACCCGTCAGCTTGGCATGCTCGTACGCCTGTTCCCAGGTCACATCCGCACCGACCTTGCCGGTCGCCTGCGTGCCATCCGGGCGCTTGGGCCCCTGCCCCGAGCAATAGACCATGTCCCCCACGCGCTTGAAGCGCACGTAATTGGCAATCGGGGCAGGCATTTTCGGCAGGGTGAGATTGAGTGCCTTGAGATTGGCTTCGGCTGACATACTTCAAATTCTCCTGAACTTTGTTGACCTCTTGGGATGCCACCACTTGCCTTTGAGCACCACACCTTCCGACACAATCCGTCGGTCGCCGATCAGATGCTCGCCAACAACGTCGACATAGTCAAACTTGCCTTCCTTCACAGTGAGGATCGTTGCATCCCCCAGCGATCCCGGCTTAAGCGAGCCATACTCTGTCCGTTGCAGCATCATGCCCGCGTTCAGCGTGGAAGCCGCTACCACGTCGTAGAGGCTCATGCCCATGCAGAGGAATTTCGACATCGTCGTGACCTGATCGAAGGCAGGGCCGTCGATGCACAGCGTATGAACGTCGGACGAAATGGTATCGGGGTGGAAGCCGTTGGCGAGCATGGCGCGCGCGGTCTTGAAGGCGAAGGAGCCCTTGCCGTGGCCGATATCAAACAGCACACCGCGCTTGCGGGCATCCTGCACCGCCTGCTTGACTGTACCCTGTGCCGTGCAGGGCGCGTTCGGGAAGGGACGGAAGGCATGGGTCAGCACGTCGCCGGGGCGCAGCATGCCGATGACCTCTTCATAGGACGGCGGTGGATGATCGATATGCGCCATCAGCGGCATACCCACCTGTTCAGCCACCTGTAGCGCCATGTTGAGCGGTGCGGTCCCCTGATCACCGGAGGAATGGCGACCAACGCGCACCTTGATGCCGACGATGAGGTCGCGGTTGGCCTCTGCCACCTCGGCGCATTCCGTCGGCGCCATCATGCGGATGTCCTCGCTTTCGCCAACCATCACGGTTTTGGAGAAACCGTAGATGCCTGCGAACGAAACATGCAGATAAGCCAGAATTCGTGCTTCCGAGCGCTCGATCACGTGCTTGCGGAACCCCGTCCAATTACCGGGTCCAGCGCTGCCCGTGTCCACCGAAGTGGTGACACCCGAGGTGCGAGCGAATTTGTCGGGATCAATACCGAGCGATGTACCACCCCAGTAGACATGGGTGTGCATGTCGATCAGGCCCGGCGTTACGATGTATCCCGAGATATCCCGGACTTCGGTGGCAGGCCCTTTCAGCGGGTTTGATGTCAGGTTGGGCTTGCACGCTGCGACTTTGCCGCCGGTGAAGGCGACATCCATGATCCCGTCAATTTTCTGCGACGGATCAATCACGTGTCCGCCCTTGAGAATGAGATCGTAGGTCATGGATGAGAATTCCCCGTTCGTTGGCTGCAAGCATACTGGACGGTGACACGGGGGCTTGGGAAGTAGAATTCGTAAAATGTGAGCGGCTCGCAGCATGGTTACCAAATATGAATACCCCGAGCGAAACTACTTCTGACTGGTCCAATATAGCTGTGGAAGGCGCGACAAAACCCGATTAACCCTTGAGGAGACATCCCATGTTGAAATCCCTGACAATCGCGATCGCCCTGCTTGCAGCTCCGGTCGCCACATCACTCGCCGGTTTTGACTCAACCGCCTATGCAGCAACGGCTGGCGGTGGAAATGGCGGAGGTAGCGGTGGTGGTAGCGCCGCAGGCGGCGATGGCGGTCGCGAGAGCATCCGTGCCGCAACAACAGTTCCGAACAACGAATACAAGCGCAATCCCGGAATAACCGGTGCCGGATGCCCGCAGCCAACGGAAGGCCGTTACGGCCCGAAGCGCTTCATCGGCTCCTGCGGTCCTTACTGATCGACTCTGAAGAACGTCAGCCCCGCCATCACAGCGGGGCTGAACTCCTGTCTCAATCTCACTCTGCCGCTTCCACCCGCTTCACCGGACCACGCGCGGCCCGCTGGCGCTTCAGCAGATCGGCCACCAGAAACGCCATTTCTATTGCCTGTTCGGCATTCAGCCGTGGATCGCAATGGGTGTGGTAGCGGTCGGCCAGATCGATATCAGATATGGCGCGCGCACCGCCGGTACATTCCGTCACGTTCTTGCCGGTCATCTCGAGATGGATGCCACCTGCATAGGTGCCTTCCGCCTCGTGTACGGCAAAGAAGTTCTTCACCTCGCCGATGATGCGGTCAAACGGTCGCGTCTTGTAGCCGTTGCCCGATGTGATGGTGTTGCCATGCATGGGATCACACGACCAGACCACGGTCTTGCCGGCGGCTTTCACCGCACGTACGAGGCCGGGAAGGTTCTCGAACACCTTGTCGTTGCCAAAGCGGCAGATGAGAGTCAGCCGCCCCGCCTCGTTCTCGGGGTTGAGCATGTCGATGAGCTTCATCAACTCGTCCGGCTTCAGCGTCGGGCCACATTTCAGGCCAATCGGATTCCGGATGCCGCGAAAGTACTCGACATGGGCATGGTCAGGCTGGCGCGTGCGATCGCCTATCCAGATCATGTGGCCCGACGTGGCGTAATGATCGCCGGAGGTCGAATCCACCCGCGTCATCGCCTGTTCGTAGCCCAGCAGAAGCGCCTCGTGGCTGGTGTAGAAATCCGTGATGCGCATCTCAGGATGGGTCTCGGGATCGATGCCGATGGCGCGCAGGAAATCGAGGCTCTCGGTGATCTTCTCGGCCAGCTCACGGTATCGGCCGCTCGATGGCGAGTCTTTCACGAAACCCAGCATCCACTTGTGCGCGTTGTCGAGATTGGCGTAGCCGCCGGTGGCGAAAGCGCGGATCAGGTTCAGCGTGGCCGCCGACTGGCGATAGGCCATCAGCAGGCGCTGTGGATCGGGCGTGCGGCCGCTTTCCGTGAAATCGATGTCATTGATGATGTCGCCCCGGTAGGACGGAAGCTCCACCCCGTTCACCTTTTCGGTGTTGGAGGAGCGCGGCTTGGCAAATTGCCCGGCCACGCGGCCCACCTTCACGACGGGCGACGCCGCAGCATAGGTCAGCACCACCGCCATCTGCAGGAAAACGCGGAAGAAATCACGAATGTTATCAGCGGAATGCTCGGCGAAGCTCTCGGCACAATCGCCGCCCTGCAGCAGGAACTGCTCGCCCGCCGCCACCTTGCCCAACGCCCGCTTGAGCTTGCGCGCCTCGCCTGCAAAAACCAGCGGCGGAAAGCCTGCGAGTTGCGCTTCCACGGCCTCGAGGGCGGCGGCATCGGGATAAAACGGAACCTGTGCCACAGGCTTGTTTCTCCAGCTCGATGGGGTCCAGCGTTCGCTCATGGGTCAATCTCCGCCACGGTGTTGAAGCGCGGCCAAGCCTCCTGTTGGGGTTAAAAGCGGCTGCTTTTAATCACGAATGTCTGGCATCGCCAACAGGCTTTGCCGAAAACACCTTCACACCCCAGAAGACGCCCGCGATCAGGAGCGCGCCTCCGGCCCATTCCGACGCATGCGGCCAGCGGCCTTCATAGGCAAAACCATAGATCAGGGCGAAAACAGTTTCGGACACGATCAACTGGGCGGAGAGCGCCAGCGGCAGCCGGTGCGAGGCCAATGTCCAGAAATACTGCGCCACCCAGGACGCGATGATACCTGTCAGCAAGGCCCACAGGATAAGCCGCATCCCGGCATCGCCCGCGAAGCCCAGTTCCGGGATCCTGCTCCAGCCCAAGAGCGGCGCGAGAATGACCAGCGGGATCGTACCTGCCGCAGCCCCAAGGCCTTGCAGGCTTGTCCAGCCCAGGATCGATGGAGCATCGGCGGAGCGCATCGCTCGTGCATTGGTGATCGCATACAGAAACCAGACGAAGAGCCCGGCGAACGCCAGCAAGAAGCCTAGCAAAATGTTCCTTTGCGCCGCGGCGGATCCAGCGGTCTGGATCGTCGCGATGTTTACAACAACAAGACCCGCCGCAATCAGGACAAGCGGTCCGGCAAGCGCGCTCCACCGCACATTCCTGTCCTGCCAGTTGCCGTAGATCGCCAGTACCAGCGGCAAACCGCCAATCACCAGCGGCGCGATGGCCGGGCCTGCAAGGCTCACGGAAAACGCCACGCAGATGTAGTAGATCACGAAGCCGGAAAGCCCCAGCCAGAGAGCCAGCATCAGACGCCTTGGCGTCATCGGGCCAGGCCGGAAGCGCTTATCAATCGCCATCAGCACCAGCGAAGTCATGCCGAAAGCCGCATAACGCAGGATGGCGAGATCGATCTCGCTATAGGGCGCAACAGCGCGAGGTGCCACGAAGGTCAGGCCCCAGAGCGCGCCTGCGGCAAGGCCTGCGAGAATTCCGATCAGCATGCGTGGCTTTCGCTATCCCCCCAAAGCCGGGAACATATACGTTTTGCCGTCCTTGTAATCAAAAGTCGGATTTTCCCAGGCTACCATCTTGCCCGGATTGAGCAGGCCCTGCGGATCGGCTTCGCGTTTGAAATCGAGTTGCACATCGTTGGTCTGCTTCATGCCGCCCTCCTCCAATGTATAGCGGTGCGGATTGAAGACCGGCGCGCCCATCTCCTCATGGATGCGCATGATCTCTTCCAGCCGCTCTTCCGTGGTGAAACGCACGAGCGGCAGACCAAAAGCCGTTACCTTGCCGTCGAAACGCACGAATTCGAGATGTGCGGGCAATTCGTCACCAAAGTGCTTGTGGATTTTCGACAGCGTTTCCAGCTGGTTCGGAAAGGGATAGAGCACCTGCAGATAGGTGATGGTGGGGTCGATACGCAAAGCGCGCAGCGTTGTATGGTTCCACCCCAGTTCATAGCCCGGCGGCAGGCCCTTCTTGTCTTCCGCCGACATCACTGCCGTGTTCACCAGAACCTCTGCGTCGTTCACAGTGCGGGTGAAGGCGAGCAGTGCATCCAGCGCATGGCGTGCCACCATGATCACTGTAATCGTCTTGTCGCGCGGGATGAATTTCTTGTGACGCAGGAAATAGTCATGCGGCACGGGCGCGGCGACGACTGCCAGCTCCTTGAGCAGCAAACCGTCCTGCTCGCCCAATTGGTTGGCATAGGCTGCCGCACGCTCCAGGCTGCCGAAGCCCACGATCACATCTACCCAATCGTAAGCGGGAGCCAGCGGCACCTCCACTTCTGTAATGATGCCGTTGGTGCCGTAAGCATGACAGACCTTGTGCAGGTCGGAGCCTGTCAGTTCCAGCACGCGCGGTGTCGCCTCCATGGTGACGACGCGCAGCCGGATCACATTGCCCCAGTCACGCAGACCGCCCCATTTGATCGAGCCCGCTCCTCCGGAACCACCCGCGATGAACCCACCGAGCGACGCCGTGGCATAGGTCGAGGGATGCAGGCGGATTTCCTGAGGGTTGGGCATCGCCCGCGTCTCATGGTCGATCGCCTCCATGATGGCGCCGGGCTCGCAGACCAGACGACCCGCCGTGACCTTCAGCACCTTGTTGAAGCCCGAGAGATCGAGCACGACGCCGCCGGACAGCGGCATGGCCTGGCCGTAATTGCCTGTGCCTGCCGCACGCGGCGTGACGGGAATGCCCAGCGCGTGGCAGGCCGCAAGCGTGTCGATCACGTCCTTCTGCGATGTGACGGCGACAACCGCATCCGCCGTCACATTGGCGAGCTGGCGTTTCAGCGGCGGGGAGTACCAGTAGAAATCGCGCGACTTTTGCTGCACGAGGGCCGGGTTCTCCTCGATCCGGAGATGGCCGAGGCGGGTCTTGAGAGCAGCGATGTCATAGCGATTCATGGATACGTTCTTTCGTTATTTCCCACTTCCGCTGCGGAAAAGAGTGGCAACCAGAGCCTGACGTTTGAGGGGTTTCACCGATCTCGCGACCCTGTGCAACTCCTCACCTGCCCGACATCCGCTGACCACCGTCTTCGACAAGGGGAGAAGGAAGAGAGTTCCGGCACTTGTCCTGACCGGTATCCTTCCCTAACAACCAAGCAAGCCTTTAGCCAAGTGATTGACCGCCATGTCCAAGCCTAATTTGACCGTGCCAAAATTGACTGATCCGCGCCGCCCGCGCGGCCTTGAGGACCGTGGTCCTGCCGCGATCAACGCCACGCGCGACATGCTCGAGACGATCCGGCAGGTTTACGAGCGCTACGGCTTCGAGCCGGTGGAGACGCCGCTGATCGAATACACCGATGCTCTGGGCAAATTCCTGCCGGATCAGGACCGGCCCAATGCGGGCGTGTTCTCGTTTCAGGATGACGACGAGCAATGGCTCTCGCTGCGCTATGATCTGACCGCACCGCTGGCGCGCTATGTGGCGGAGAATTTCGACAAACTGCCCAAGCCCTATCGCAGCTACCGCGTCGGTCCTGTCTTTCGCAACGAGAAGCCGGGGCCGGGGCGGTTCCGGCAGTTCATGCAGTTCGATGCCGATACGGTGGGGGCGAGCAGCGTGGCGGCGGATGCCGAGAACTGCATGATGTTTGCCGATGCGATGGAGGCTTTGGGCATCCCGCGCGGCAGCTATGTGGTGAAAGTGAACAACCGCAAGGTGCTGGATGGGGTGATGGAGGCCATCGGGATTGGTGGACCGGAGCATGCGGGGACGCGGCTGACGGTGCTGCGGGCCATCGACAAGATGGACAAGTTACCGTTGGGCGATGTCAAAAAGCTCCTCCGCGAAGGTCGCCTCGACCCGAGTGGAGACTTTACGAAGGGTGCTGGACTCGGAGTTTCGGACGCTGACCGCATAATCCAGCTTCTTGATCAGAGCGAGCTTGTTCTCACGAGAATCAAGGCCGCATTTGATGCAGTTGAGGACCCAGAGGTCGCTGAGAAAGCACGTTCGAATTTTGAAAGCAGTGATGAATTTAAACAGTTCGTAGCGCACTTCATAAATATCGTTGGTGAAGATGGGATAGAAGGAGCTAAGAAATATTTTGAAACCTCTCGGTTAGCTGACATCTTCATGTTTGATAATTTTAGAAATATTGTTGGAGCGATGAGCTCGACTACGGCGCTCAATGGCACATCAATCAACGGCATAAAGCTGGCGAACATGGCTGAGATAGTTCGCGATTCACGAACTGGGCAGGATGGAATTAACGAACTATCACAAATAGTTAGCATTACAACTGCCTCCGGCTACGGCCCCGACCGCATCCGCATCGATCCCTCCGTCGTGCGCGGCCTCGAATATTACACCGGCCCGGTCTACGAGGTCGAACTCACCTTCGATGTGCCCGGCGATGACGGCAAGCCGGTGCGCTTCGGCTCGGTCGGCGGCGGCGGGCGGTATGATGGCCTGATCGGGCGCTTCCGCGCGGAGGATGTCCCGGCCACCGGCATTTCCATCGGCGTGTCGCGCTTGCAGGCGGCGCTGACGCATCTGGGCAAGCTCACGAGCACGCCGCCGGAAGGCCCGGTGGTGGTGACCGTGATGGATAAGGCGCGGATCGCGGAATACCAGCAGATGGTCAGCGAGTTGCGCAACGCGGGAATCAAGGCGGAACTCTACCTCGGAGATGCCTCCAGCTTCGGCCCGCAGCTGAAATATTGCGACCGCAGGAACAGCCCGCTCGCCATCATCCAGGGCGGGGATGAACTGGCCCGGGGCGAGGTGCAGATCAAGGACCTCAAGAAGGGCGCGGCCCTCGCCGCCAGCGCCAAAACGATCACCGACCGTGACGCGTTCCAGCGCCTGCGCGCCGAAGCGCAGTATGCGGTGCCGAGAAGCGATCTGGTGACGGCAGTGCGCAAAGCGCTGGGGTTATAGAGCCCGCGTCTGGGGGCCACCTTTATTTCCCCCTTTGCGGGAGGAAATAGGTCTCAGTACTACCGACTGTCCATCAGGCCGGAATCGATCAGGCGCCGATGGAAGGCGAGAATTGCTCCCTCATCCGCACAGGTATGGTAGCGCCCGTTGCACTGCAGCATCAGGCGCTTGCGCTCGCGGTAGGCATCGGACAGCGGCAAACGCGCAGTATCAAGCAGGGCAAGGCCGAGATATGGCACATCCATGATCTGAACATTGTAGGGTTGCGGTGCCCTGAAGTTCTGGGTGACGACGGAGTAATAGGTGAGGAAGCCTGGCCCTTCGGCGGCCAGCTTGATATCCTCCACCTCGATCTCGTCCTTCTGTCCAAGCAGCATGCGCGTGGCACTGGGCTGGTGGTCGCCGTAGTTCATGATCACGAAGCTCTCGGCCGGGAAGCGCCGCTTGAGTTCAGCAAGCAGCCACTGATAATCCTTCGCACCCAGCGAAATCCGACGCAGATATTCATTCAACTCGGGGTGAATGCCCGGCGCGCCACCCTTCACGTCCTGGTCTGGGAACATTTTCCAGTCATAGGGCCAGTGGGCGGACATGGTCTGGATGAAGGTGAACAGCGGCTTGTCGCTCGCCTTGAAGTGCCGCTCCATCTCATTGAGCGCGCTGTTATAATAGAATTGGTCGCGCTCGTTGGTGGTGGGCGCTTTCTGGTCCTTCTGGTCAAAGATTTCCTTCAGCCCGATCGATTCATAGAACCGGGCGTTTGACACGAAATTCTTCATCATGGGATAGAAAATGACATTGCGGTAACCGCAATCCGCCAGCACCTGCGGAATGGTCTCGCGAACCTTGCCCTCCATGAAGGCCTGCACGAACTGCCGCATCGAGCCGAAGGAATGGGTGGAAACGCCAGCCAGCACAGAAAATTCGGTTAGCCAGGATGCGCCGCCATAGGTTTCGACCCGCATCTTGTGCAGCTTGCCGTCATGGGACTGGAAAAACGGATCAGCTGATCGGTCATACTCGAGGCCGGGGAAATGCGAGGGCGGCACCACCGATTCCTGATGGATCAGGATGATATGCGGTTTCTTGTTCGGCGTGATGCAGGCACCCAGCGGGGCAAACAGCGGGCCACTGGCCTGCGGAGCGGCATCCAGCATCTGCCCCTTCCACACCGTGCGGATGGTTTCCGGCACCGAGCCATAATAGGTCGAGAGATAACGGCCACCATAGTAGAGATGCATATGGCGCCGTTCGCCCTGAGCTTCGTTGATCGCAACACTTCCCGCGCCCAGGGCGAGGAAGACCAGCGCCGCTTTCCAGCGGGCCACTCTTGCACCATCCAGCCGGTAGACCAGGATCGCAAGAACCAGGCTCCCCACCAGCGCCCCGAACAATCCAAAGGCATAGAGTGGATAGGATGTCGCCAGAAACTCGACCGTCGACCAGGACCGAAAGTAGAAATAGAGGTCATAGGCATGCACCAGCATGTCCATTGTCTTGAGCTTTACGATGGCCGCGACACAGACAATGCCAACCTGAGCCGCAGCCAGAACGGTCGCGAACAGCATCCGACCGGATAGCGCTGCAAAAAAAGCGATGATCGCTGCAGTGACCGCCACAGAATAGGCAGCGTTGGCGGCAGGCCATTCGTTTATCCAGAAAAAGCTGGCCATCACAGCTGAGATCGCAAGGACCAGCACCCATGACACCCTCGCCGAGAAGTATCCGGCACTTTGTCCGGCTGGCCCCGTCGAAGCCAGCTTCTGCGCCGTGATATCTGTCACTCTGGTTCCCCACCCGCAAATCTATGACACACATATGACACTGCGCCGACTGAACAATGGGTGAAGCCCATGAAAATTGTCATGAAAATGCGTATGCCAATGCGGGCAGCGATTGATCAGCCGCTGACGGGCTGAACAGCCGCTTCACGGAAACGTGCGCTTTTATTACGAAACCGTAATACCCGATTCACTATTCGTGAACCTGTGTATCCTATATAAGCGTTCATCTGGCGTTCATCAGATCGGGTCCCGGCCCGGACACGATGAAGCGTTTTGAGCGGACATCGTTCGATCAGGCGACAAAGACCAGAACAAGACCGGCAGGCAAGAGGCGTCTGCAGCCGTTACATCCGTTTCACCTCCTAGGGCGGCGCTTTATCCGGGCGTCGAATGAGTCCCCATGTCTGTGTTATCGCCTTCTTCGCCCATGATTTTGCCCGCTGTCGGCAGCAAGGGCATTGTCGCGGCCAACCGTGATCTTCGCCTCGATTTTTTCCGCGGGATTGCACTGCTGCTGATCTTCATCGACCATGTTTCTGGCAACCAATTCGCAGCCGTCACATTGCAGAGCATGGGGTTTGCCGATGCGGCCGAGGTTTTTGTCTTCATCGCGGGCATATCGGGTGTCTATGCCTACCGGAAGGTGATCCTGTCGAAAGGCTTTGCTGAAGGTTGCCGTGCCGTTTTCGTGCGCATGCGCACGTTGTATCTTGCTCATGTCGCCATGGTGGCCGGCGTGCTTGTTTTTGCTCTGGCCGCACATTTCTACGGGACAGGCTTTGACGTCATCCGCAAACTGGGCCTGCAGCCTCTGCTGGATGATCCGCTCGCGGCCATGATCCGGTTGCCGATGCTGGTCTATCTGCCGCATTATCTCGATATCCTGCCGCTCTATGTGGTGCTTCTCGCGCTTCTGCCAGCGATCATCCTCGGCCAGCGCGTGCATGTCCTGTTGCCGGTCATCGCCGCTGCCGCATCCTACGGATTGGCTCAAACCTTCGGCTGGACATTGCCCAATCTTGGCAATCCAGATGGCTGGTTCCTGAATCCGTTTGCCTGGGTCCTGCTGTTCGTGGCCGGAGCGACAACCGCGCAGCTCACGGCTGATGGCGTCTGGTCAAGACTGCCGCGTCCGTTGGTTGCGACGGTCACGCTCAGTGCTGCGGCGTATGTGGTCTTTGCCTTCCTCTATGCCGCACCATGGCGGGTGATTCCTGCTCTGGAGCCATTCCTTGTCTTCAGTTTTGACATTGATTCCAACAAGGCACTCCTGTCATGGCATCGGCTTTTCGATCTGCTGGCCAAGGTCTGGCTAATCGCCGTGATTGTCCCGAGGGACGCTGCGTTCATGATGTCCGGTATCGGTTCCGCCATCAGCCGCGCCGGACGTCACTCGCTGCCGGTTTTCATCGCCGGGACATTCCTGGCGCTGCTTGGCTCGGTCGTTCTCTACGAGGGCGAAGGAGAAGCCTTTTGGCATATCGGCGTGACGGCCGTGGGCATCATGGCGTTGCTCGCGCTGGCCTGGGCCATTGAAAACACGCTGTGGAATAGGCTTCGGTTTACTCACCGAACACTGGGGCAGTGGGCTCTTGTCCGCGTGACGTCGCCAAAATAGGGGCTACAATCAGGGCTTGGCGCTTGTCATCACCTGTGGCCTGGCTGAAATCATTTCCGCCAGAAGCTGCCCAACACAGACATGCATCGCATCGGTCATGTGCAGGTCATCACGGTCAGTCATTTCTGCCATTCCAACCTGATTGACTTCGGCAAGCTGTTTCATCGCCGCGAAGCGCTTGAAATGGAAAACCCTGCCTTTGGGGCCTGTCCGTGCAGCCTTGTCAATCATCGCCTGCATGGGCAGGGCATCGGGATCCTTGATCACCATCGGCGCGTATTGAAGATCGAGCAAAACGACAGGGATACCTTTGTCAGTCAGAATTTTAAGCCCGGACTGGATTTCCTCGTGCCGCCCCTCAAGCCCGTTGTAGCGCAGCACATCATTGACACCGAGCTGCCAGATCACCAGCGATGGCTTCAGGGCGATGACATCGGTTTCGAACCGCGCGATCATATCGCGCATTGTCTCGCCGCCCTTGCCTTTGTTGACAACTGTCAACTCTGCCTTGGGCCAGAGTTTCGCCAGCGAAGCCTGCAAGGCGGCGGGATAGACCTTGTTGCGGGCATTGCGGATGATGCCTTCGGTTGACGATGAACCAACGGCGACGATCGTCATGGATTGGGGTGAAAGAGCCGGACCATCGGCGAAAGCTGCACTGCGAGCCGAATTGCACGTGGCATTATCCAGAGGTTCGGCCAAAGCGGTCGTGACAGTTGCAAGGCCGAACGCCGCCGCAAGACCCAACCCTTTCAGTATTGCAGCCAGCACTTCTTCGCCCCGAAATTCCGGTGGGCAGAGCCCCTGCCCCCTTTGAAGATACATTCCCAGACCGTACAAGCCAACAGAATCGCGGGAAGAGGATGAATGTCCACTGAACAACTCAAGCGGGACGCCGCTGCTCAAGCCCTTGAAATGGTGGAAAACGGCATGCGGCTTGGCCTCGGTACCGGCTCGACAGCCAGGCACTTCGTGGAACTGCTGGGCGAGCGCGTCCGTGCAGGGCTGAAAGTGATTTGTGTTCCGACATCGGAAGTGACGGCTGCACAGGCCCGTAGCCTCTCCATTCCGCTAGCAACGCTGGATGAAACGCCAGAACTCGATCTGACCGTCGACGGTGCGGACGAGCTTGATTCCCATCTCCGGCTGATCAAGGGCGGCGGCGCGGCGCTTTTGCGCGAGAAAATTGTCGCTGCAGCAAGCAGGAACATGGTGGTGATCGCCGATATCAGCAAAAAAGTGGAGGTACTGGGCGCTTATCCCCTGCCAATAGAGGTGAATGCCTTCGGTCTGGTGGTAACACAGCGGATGGTCGAGCGTGTTTGCGGCTCTGCTGCGGTTAGATTGCGCAAGACTGCTCAGGGCGCGCCGGTGATAACGGATGGTGGGCATTTGATCCTTGATGCTCATCTGGGCCGCATTGACGATCCCGAAGCGCTGGATACCGCCCTGCACCGGATTCCGGGCGTCGTGGAGCATGGGCTGTTCATCGGCTTATGCTCACAGGCTTTCCTGGCATCACCCAGCGGGGTTGCTGTTCTTGGCAGGACGGCGTAACGCTCGCCAATCCCCGATATGAAGGCTTTCTGCTCATGATCATTCTGCGCAAGTTGTTCCTGGCCTCGGCCCTTATGGTTGCTGTTTTTCCTGCCATGGCGCAGCAGCCTCCTCTGGCTGCACCGGCGCAGGCCGCGCCTGTGCTCAGTGAATCGCACCTTACCGCCGCCCGCGAGGTCGTGATCGGCTCCGGCCTTGCACGCACGTTCGAGGGCATGGTTCCCCAGATCGCTGACCAGATTCGCTCGGGCTATTCGCGCACGCGCCCCGAGATCATCAAGGACATGGAAGAATCGCTGAAGCCGATCATTGCCGAGCTCAACACGCGGACGGACCAGATGATCCTGGTCGCAGCTCGCCTTTACGCCACACAGATTTCGGAACCGGAGCTCAAGGAAACCGCCGCATTCTTCAAGTCCGCTGCGGGCCAGAAATATGTCAATTCGCAAGGTCAGATCCTCAACGAACTGTTCTCGGCCATGCAGGTGTTCTCCCAGACACTCGGCAACGTGATGATGGACAAATTGCGGGAAGACCTGCGCAAGAAAAATATCCAGCTCTGAGCCATTGGCTGCGGCATGTCCGATAGCCCTGTCTTCGGCCCAGCGAGTCTCGGTTTAGCTTCCACGATCATACTGGGTGTGGCTCTGCCGCTGATGATGGTGCCTGCGAGCAAATCGTCTCCGCTGTTTCTGGGACTGGCCGCCTTTCTCGCAGTGTTTGCAGCATTCCACGTCGGCCCGATTGACCGGATCAGGACAATGGCCGCCAACACCATTCGCTCTCCTGCATCATCGGCTGTGATAATGCTGATCTTGCTCATGAGCCTGTCCTGTTTATGGGCTCATGATCGCAGCGCCTCTTTCAACCAGTTCGCGGGCTTCATTGTTCCTGTAGCCTGCGGGATCGTTCTGGCGATTGCTTTCCCAGGCATCGCTCACAGGCAACGCACATTCTGGTGGTGCCTCGCGGCGGGGTTGGCCGGTCTGGTCATTATCATTGATCTCAAGACAGGCCTCCAGCTCAGGCGGCTCACTGGCGGTCGAGCGACAGACTATGTTTACAACCGCTCCATCGTGACGCTCACACTGATTGTCTGGCCGCTTCTGGCCCTGGTTCTGGCGCGTAGACAATGGCATCTCATCGCGCTGCTCGTGCCGGTTCCGCTGGCGGTCTATGTTGGCGAAAGCCAGACGGCAGTGCTGGGCTTTCTGGTCGGTGTATCCGTGCTGCCTGTGGCGTGGTTTCTGCCTCGCCTGACAAACTGGCTTGGACTCATCACAGTCCTGGCTGTTCTGGCCGTTTCGCCGTTCTTTGGCACACTGGCCAGACAGGTGCTGGGCGCGAGATTTCACACCGCGCTGGCGGCCGCGCATTCCGATGACCGTGTTCAGATATGGCTGAGCTTCGAAGCTGCGGCGCAGAAGAACTGGTGGTTTGGCAACGGGTTTGGTTCAAGCCTCAACCTTCAGAATGCAGCAGTAGCGAAGCAGATCGCGCCCGAGCGGGTGACGCTGCTGGGCGCAAGCCATCCACACAATGCCTTCCTGCAGCTCTGGGTCGAACTGGGCATGACGGGGGCGGCGCTTGTGGCCGTTCTCTTTGTATTTCTGTTCAGGGCCATCGGTCGCGCTGATCCTCGCCTGCAACCATTCATGCTGACATGGATCGCAGTTGTCTGTGCCATCGCACTCGTCAGCCATGGTGCCTGGCAGGCCTGGTGGGTGGCGGCGATTGCGGCATCTGCCGCTGGATTTCTCGCGATCGCGCACGAGTGCCAGGCTGGAAGCGGACCATCCGCACCGTTGTAAAGCGCTGTTGTGCTGATTATGTAATTTTGGTTCCTCTCAGAAAGCCGCTTCCATGACAGCCCATGATGTTGATCTCTTCGTGATTGGCGGAGGCTCCGGCGGCGTGCGTGCAGCGCGCATTGCAGCGGGCCACGGCGCGAAGGTGATGCTGGCGGAAGAGTTCCGCATGGGCGGTACCTGCGTGATCCGGGGATGCGTGCCCAAGAAGCTGCTGGTCTATGCCTCGCGCTTTCATGACAGCTTCGAGGATGCGGCGGGCTTCGGCTGGACCGTGCCGCAACCAAGTTTCGACTGGCCCACTCTGGTGCGCGCCAAGGAGAAGGAAATCACGCGGCTGGAAGGTATCTATACCCAGACGCAGGACAAGGCGGGTGTCACAGTGGTGAAGTCCCGCGCTGTTCTTGAGGACGCGCATACTGTGAGGCTGTTGTCGGATAGCCGCAAGATCACCGCGAAGCACATTCTCGTTGCCACGGGTGGCAGGCCCAACATGCCGGGTGATCTGCCTGGCGTGGAGCATGCCATCAGTTCCAATGAGGCATTCGATCTTCCGACGTTTCCAAAGCGGCTTGTCATCGCCGGAGGCGGCTATATCGCGGTCGAGTTCGCAGGTCTGTTTGCCGGGCTCGGGAGCGAGGTCACGCTGATCTATCGCGGTGACAACATCCTGCGCGGCTTCGATGACGATATGCGAAACGGCCTGCACGCTGCCTATGAAAAGCGCGGCATCCGGTTTGTTTTCAACGATGTGTTTTCATCCATCGAGAAGACGGGCGCAGGCCTTGTAGCCCACACGAAAGCCGGTCTGGCGCTAGAGGCCGACCAGGTGATGTTTGCCATTGGTCGCTCGCCCAACGTAGAAGGTCTTGGCCTTGAGAAGGCCGGTGTGAAGCTCGGCAAGAACCATGAAATTCTGGTGGATGCATCTTCGCGCACCAATGTCCCGCATATCCATGCCGTAGGCGATGTGACCAACCGCGTGAACCTGACACCGGTTGCCATCCGTGAGGGCCATGCTTTTGCCGACAGCATCTTCGGTGGCAGGCCGTGGAGCGTGGATCACAGCGATATTGCCACGGCGGTGTTCTCGACGCCGGAGATTGGCACAGTCGGCCTCACTGAGGCGCAGGCGAAGGCAACCTGTGCCGCCGTCGATATCTACAAGGCATCGTTCCGCCCCATGAAGGCAACGATATCAGGCCGTGACGAGCGGATGATCATGAAGATCATCGTCGATGGCGACACAGGCCGGGTACTCGGTGTCCACATCCTCGGCGAGGATGCGGGAGAGATGGCACAGTTGCTCGGCATTGCGGTCAAGATGAAGGCGAAGAAAGCGGATTTTGATGCCACGATGGCGCTGCATCCCAGTGCCGCGGAAGAGCTGGTGACGATGCGGACGCCGAGCGAGAAATGGCGGCGCGGGGTTTAGGCCCGCATCCTCCGCCAAACTCTGCCGTCAATCGCCGCCAGACCCAGCCCGATAAACGCCATCCCGACGATGTGCTGCACCTTCAGCACTTCGCCCAGCACCACAATCCCCAACAGGATGGCGCTGACGGGGATGAGAAACGTCACCAGCATCAGGTTGGTGGCACCGGCGCTCGAGAGGATCTGGAAAAACAGGATATAGGCCAGCGCCGTCGAGAAAATGCCCATGGCGATGATGCTGATCATTGGCACCGTTCCGGGCATCGGTCCATTCCAGGGCTGGCTGATGAGGCCTGTGATGACCGACATCATGATGGTGCTGGCCGTCAGCTGCCCCAACGCCGTCTGCATTGGCGTGACACCCATGCTCTTGAAGCGGCGGCCATAGAGGCTTGAAAAAGCATAGACCACAGCCGCCGCCAGACAGGCAGTCTGGCCCATTGCTCCAGCGCCAATGCCCGAAAGCACGTCCAGCCCGATCATGATGGCCACGCCCGTGAGACCAAGGAGAACGCCAGCGATCTTCAAGGGTGTAGCGCGCTCGTCCCCTGTAAAGACATGCAACACGATGACCGTGAACAGCGGCGTCGTGGCGTTGAGGATGGAGGCCAGTCCCGCCGCGACACTGGCGGGCATCTGGCTCTGCCCCCAGAAGATCAGGCTGAACGGGATCACGTTGTTGAGGATTCCCATACCGAAAAAGGCCACCCAGACCTTGCGATCACGCGGGATGTCCACGCCAAGCGTTTTCAGGATGATCAGCAGGGTGATCGCTGCGATTGTGACGCGTAGCCAGACCAGCACCAGCGGCGTCACGCCATTGCCTGCACCCGCCGGCCAGCCCTTCAGCGCGATGGCCGCCAGCATGTAGGTGCCCCCCCACAGGAGCGACAGCAGCAGCATCCGGCTCCAGTCTTTTGCGTTCATTGCAGCCTCAATTTCAGGCCACGTGTGTAGGCGCGGTCAGCCCCTGCGCACACCCGAAACTTGCTGATGGATGCCATCAAGCGCATCGTCCAGTACCCGGATTACATGCACAGCGTCCCGCGCCGCACCATCATGGATCTGGTGCCGACACGACGTGCCGTCCGCCACGATGAGATCATCCGGATCCGCCTTGCGCACGGCGGGCAGCAGAGAGAGCTCCGCCATCTGCATCGAGATATCGATATGCTTCGCGTCATAGCCGAAGGCACCCGCCATTCCGCAGCAGCTTGATTCGATGACGCTGACCTCCAGCCCCGGCACCGCCTTGAGACAGGCCTCCACCGCACCCATCACGCCTGCTGCTTTCTGGTGACAATGTCCGTGCAGATGCACTTTGCGGCCCGTGCGATCCTTGAGCGGAAGCGACACTTTTCCCGAGGCCAGATCGGCGGCCAGCAGTTCCTCGATCAGCAGCGCATTCGCCTTGATCGGCGCGGCCATTACTTGCGGCAAGAGTGCACCAAACTCGTCTCGGAGGGTGAGCAGGCAGGAGGGCTCCAGCCCGATCACCTTCGCGCCCCGCGCGATGAAAGGCAGCAGTGCCTCTGCCGTGCGCGTCGCCTCATGTCGGGCCTCATCCACCTGCCCGCAGGAGAGATAGGTCCGCCCGCAACACAAAGGCCTGCCGCCGCTGCCGGGATGCACATGATGCAACCTGTATCCCCCCGCTTTCAGGACACGCGCGGCGGCCTCAAGATTTTCCCGCTCGAAGGCGCGATTGAATGTGTCGCCGAAGAGGATCACATCGAGCCCGTCACCAACCACATCAGAGTGCGTTGCCAGTTCGCCACTTTCACGCCATGGCTTGCGCCACACCGGCAACGACCGGCGCGCGGAGAAGCCTAGCAGTTTTTCCGAGAGAACAGCCAGTCCAGGTACCTTGTCCCGCATGTTCAGCAGAGGCGCGAATTTTGCTGCCAGCCCCGCATAGCGCGGCAGATGTGCCACCAGCCACTCTTTCAGCGGAAGACCATGGCGGGCATGGTAATGGCTGAGGAATTCTACCTTCATCTTCGCCATGTCGACACCTGTCGGGCATTCGCGCTGGCAGGCCTTGCAGCCCACGCAAAGGTCCATAGCTGCTTTCATATCCGGCGAGGTCAACGCGTCTGGCCCGAGCTGCCCGGAGATCGCGAGACGCAGGGCATTGGCCCGGCCGCGCGTCACATGGGTCTCGTCTTTCGTCACCCGGTAGGACGGACACATCGCACCGCCCGAGAGCTTCCGGCACGTCCCGTTGTTGTTGCACATCTCGACAGCCGCACCGAAGCTGCCGTGCTCCGACCAGTCGAGGCTGGCGGGTGCGGGAAGCTCTGTTTGGTAACCTTCGCCAAAGCGCATCAGACTGCGGTCGTCGAATTTAAGCGGCGCTACAATCTTCCCCGGGTTCAGCCGATTCTCCGGATCAAACGCCTGCTTCACCTCGCCAAAAGCTCTGGCCAGCCTTGCGCCAAACAGCGGCTCGATGAACTCCGAGCGCGAGATGCCATCACCATGCTCGCCGGAGTATGACCCCTCGAAGCGCTTCACCAGATCAGCCGTTTCCTCAGCGATGGCACGCATCGCCTTCACACCATCCGCTGTCTTCATGTTGAGGATGGGCCGCACATGCAGGCACCCGACCGAGGCATGCGCGTACCAGGTGCCGCGCGTACCATGCCGCGCGAAGACGTCCGTCACCGCCGCCGTGTAATCCGCCAGCCTGTCCAGCGGTACTGCGCAATCCTCGATGAACGACACCGGCTTGCCGTCGCCCTTCATCGACATCATGATGTTGAGGCAGGCCTCGCGCACCTCCCAGACCTGCTTCTGGCGCGGCGGCTCCAACACCTCCACCACGGCATTGCGGAAGCCGTGATCGGCCATGCACTGGTCGAGTCGTTTAAGGTCGCGCTTCAACCCGTCCAGCGTCTCGCCCGCGAATTCGACCAGCAGCAGGCAATCCGGCTGCCCCCGGGTAATATCGGCCAAAGTGCGCTTGAACAGCGGGATGTCTGCGCCCAGCACCAGCACATTGTTGTCCACCAGTTCCACCGCCACCGGCCCTAGCGCCACCAGGTGCTGAGTGGTAATCATGGCGGAGCGAAAGTCCGGGAAATGACAGACGCCCATGACGCGGTGGGCGGGAAGCTTCGAGAGCTTCAGCGTGACCGATGTAAACGCCGCCAGCGTGCCTTCGGAACCCACTAGCAGATGCGCGAGGTTGGGATCGGGCTGGATGAGGGCGTCAAGATTGTAACCGCCGACGCGCCTTTGCACTTTGGGATAGCGCGCGATGATCTCGGCGCGCTCCCGCTCGGCCAGCCGCAGCATGTCCTGCGCCAGTGCTTGCGCTGTCGTGGCATTGTGCGTGGCGAAATGCACGGCCTCGCCCGTGGGCAGCAGCGCACCAACGGCGAGCACATTGTCCACCATCTTGCCGTAGCGGATGGAGCGCGCGCCGCAGGAATTGTTGCCGGTCATGCCACCGATGGTGCAGCGGCTTGCGGTAGAGGGCTCCACCGGAAAGAACAGGCCGTCGGCGCGCAACCGCGTATTCAGCGTCTCCAGCACCACGCCGGGTTGCACTGTGACCGTCTCGGCAACCGGATCGTAAGCCAGCGTCTGGTTAAAGGCCCGACTGCAATCCACCACGATGCCATGGCCGATGGGCTGGCCGTTCTGTGACGTGCCACCACCGCGCATGATCACAGGCACGCCGCGCACCTTGGCGATCTCGAGAACAGCGGCAATGTCTGCGGCGCTTTCCGGAAAGACTACACCCTGCGGAATCATCTGGTAGATCGAGGCATCAGTGGCATAACGCCCTCGCGTGAAGGCATCGAACCGCACCTCGCCCGCCATGGCTTTGGACAGCCGCCGTTCGAGATCCAGATCGCGGATGAGGGTGGTTGTCATGGCCGCGCTTGTAACATAACAGCTTTTATAATACAAAATACAAAACTGATCACAATCATTTTCTACACCTCTCGAGGACTCCTGCCATGTCTCAACCCGGTCGCCATTTCCTGCAATTGCCCGGCCCATCCAACACACCCCTGCGCGTGCTTGCCGCGATGGCGATGCCGACGATCGATCACCGTGGACCCGAGTTCCAGACACTTGGTCGGAACGTGCTCTCACGCATCAAGCCGGTCTTCGGGACCAAGAGCCCCGTCATCATCTATCCCGCCAGCGGCACAGGTGCCTGGGAGGCAGCGCTGGTCAATACGCTGAAGCCCGGCGACACAGTGCTGATGTACCGAACGGGCTGGTTTGCCACGCTCTGGCACAAGATGGCGACGAAGCTCGGCCTCAAGACCACGTTCATCGACAGCGACTGGCGCGCTGGTGCAGATGCCGGGGCCATCGAGGCAAAGCTGCGCGAGGACAAGGGCCATACGATCAAAGCGGTCTGCGTCGTCCACAACGAAACCTCAACGGGCTGCGTCACGAATATCGCGGCTGTGCGCAAGGCAATCGATGCGGCGGGGCATCCGGCGCTCCTGATGGTGGATACGATCTCCGGACTCGCCTCCATCGACTATCAGCACGATGCATGGGGCGTGGATGTCACGGTTTCGGGCTCGCAAAAGGGCCTGATGCTGCCGCCCGGCCTGTCGTTCAACGCGGTTTCGGACAAGGCGCTTGCTGTGGCCAAAGCCGGTGGCTCCCCGCGCTCCTTCTGGGACTGGGAGGAGATGATCACCATCAACGCCACTGGATATTTCCCCTACACGCCTGCCACCAACCTGCTGCAAGGCCTCAAGGTGGCGCTGGACATGCTGGAAGAGGAGGGCATGGCCAATGTCTTCGCACGCCACGACCGTGCGGCAGAGGCTACCCGCCGCGCAGTGAAACACTGGGGCTTCGAGACGGTGTGCCAGAAGCCCTCGGACCATTCGGGCGTGCTCACCGCCGTGATGCTGCCTGCCGGACATTCGGCGGATGCGCTGCGCAAGATCATCCTTGAGAGTTCCAACATGTCGCTCGGCAACGGCCTCGGCATTCTGGCGGACAAGGTTTTTCGCATTGGCCATCTCGGCGATTTCCATGATCTTATGGTCACCGGAACGCTTTCGGGCGTGGAGATGGGACTGGCGGCGGCGGGTATTCCGCACAAGTCTGGCGGCGTGCAGGCGGCGATGAGCTATCTGCAGGGCAACAAGGGGCCGCAGCTCGCCGCAGCTGAATGAGCGGATTGACAGGCGATGCCGCTTGCCGACACAACCGGCGGCATGGTTTCCCGCGACGTGATCTGTCTGGGCGGCGCAACGCTTGATCGCAAGCTGCGCACGCTCCATCCCCTCCAGACAGGCACGTCGAATCCTGTGACGGGAGAACGGGCGTTCGGCGGCGTGGCCCGCAATGTCTGCGAAAATCTGGCGCGGCTTGGTGTCCGCACTGCCCTTGCGACGCTTGTTGGTGACGACGAGAGCGGGCGGGAACTGGTCCGGGATCTCGCGGCGGCTGGTGCGGATATCAGCCTTGTCACGACAATGGCAGAGCATCGCACCGCGGAATACATCGCTGTTCTGGATGCTGATGGCGAGTTGGCCTTCGGTCTGGCCGATATGGCGATCTTTGATGCTTTCCTACCAGCTGATATGCAGCGACTTTCAGTGGAGTTTGCTGAATCTCGCAGGATTTTCGCAGATTGCAACCTACCCGCGACTGTTCTCGCTGAGCTGATCCAGAGGGCGCGCGGTGCGGCCTTCAAGCTTGTGATAGATCCGGTCTCAGTCGCGAAAGCCGCCCGCTTGCCTCGTGACCTGTCAGGCATTGATCTGCTCGTTCTGAACCGGGATGAAGCGGCAGCCATGCTTGGCGACAATGTTGAGCCGGAGCGTGCGGCGCAAGCCCTGCGAAAGCGTGGTGCTGCATCCGTCATCCTTACGAACGGGGCAAATGGCCTGCTGGCCGTGGATCACACCGGTGCAGTTCATGTCCCGGCCCAAAGTGTTGTCGTCAGGGATGTTACCGGCGCAGGCGATGCCCTGATCGCTGCTGTCCTTGCAGGCCTGATTGCTGGTGACACATTGGCAGAAGCCGCACAGACCGGCACATATATTGCCGCCCAGACAGTGTCCTCCGCAGCTACTGTCTGCAATGATCTATCACCCGAAACACTCACACGCCATGGGCAAACACCGGCATGAATCATCAAATGCTCCACATTTCGCCGGAAGTCGCAAATGCCTTGGGCGCAGGTCGGCCAGTCGTGGCGCTCGAATCCACCATCATAACCCATGGCATGCCTTATCCGGCCAATGTAGCGACGGCGCGCGAGGTGGAAGCAGTGGTCCGCGAGAAGGGCGCCGTTCCAGCGACCATCGCGATCCTCAATGGCAAGATCTGTATCGGCCTTGAGGACAAGGAACTTGAGAGTTTGGGCAAGGCCAGGGACGTGATGAAGCTCAGCCGTGCCGATCTCGCCTTCGCCGTCGCCATGGGACGCACTGGCTCGACCACCGTGGCCGCGACGATGATCTGCGCGCATCTGGCAGGCATCGCAGTCTTTGCGACCGGCGGCATCGGCGGCGTGCATCGCGGCGTCGAGCAAACACTGGATGTGTCCGCTGATCTCGATGAATTCACGAAAACGCCGGTCACCGTGGTTTGCGCGGGCGCGAAAGCCCTGCTCGATCTGCCGCGCACGCTGGAATATCTCGAAACGCGCGGCGTGCCGGTCGTCTGTCATCAGTCCGATGAGTTTCCCGCCTTCTGGAGCCGTACCAGCGGCTTGCCCGCGCCGCTGCGGCTGGATGCGCCAGAGGACATCGCCCGTTTTATCGCAGCCCGGAAGGCGCTGGGGCTCGACGGCGGCATGATCATCGCCAATCCTGTGCCGGAAGCGGCTGAGATTCCGCGCGCGCAGATCGAAGCATTGATCGATCAGGCCGTGAAGGAAGCCGTAACCAGAGGCATCACTGGCAAGGCCGTGACACCCTATCTGCTGGGGCGTATGCTTGAATTGACCGGCGGTCGCAGCCTGACCACCAACATGGCACTTGTGAAGAACAATGCGATGCTGGCTGCAGAAATCGCCAAGGCATTGAAGGCCTAGTCCGCGAACTGGCGCTTGTGCAGACCGGCATAGATGCCGCCCTTCTGCTTGACCAGCGCGGCATGCTTGCCTTCTTCGGCCACGCGCCCCTGATCCAGCACCACGATATGATCGGCATTGCGCACGGTGGAAAGCCGGTGGGCGATGACGATGGAGGTGCGGCCCTTCATCAGCTTGCCCAGCGCGGCTTGAACCAGCGCCTCGGACTCCGCATCCAGCGCCGATGTGGCTTCGTCCAGCAGCAGGATCGGCGCGTTTTTCAGGAAAGCGCGTGCCAGAGCCACGCGCTGTCGCTCACCGCCCGAAAGCCTGCCGCCACGATCACCCACGCGGCTGTTATAGCCCCCGGGTTGCGCCATGATGAAATCATGCGCGGCAGCTGCTTTCGCCGCCGACTCGATCTCGGCATCCGTGGCACCGGCTTTGCCGAAGGCAATGTTGGCGCGGATCGTGTCGTCGTAAAGCACGATGTCCTGACTGACGACGGCGACCTGATCGCGCAAAGAGGCCAACGTCACGTCGCGCACATCCTGCCCGTCGATGCTAACCGCACCCTGCCCGACATCCATCAACCTCGGCACCAGTGACAGCAGCGTCGATTTGCCCGAACCCGAACGCCCCACAAGCGCGGTCGTCTTGCCGCCAGCCGCCGTGAAAGTCGCGCCGGACAGGGCATCTGCTCCCTCGCCATAGGAGAAGGTGATGGCTTTGAATGCGACCTCGCCCTTGCTGACATCAAGCACCTTCGCGCCGTGCTTCTCCTGCACGGCGGGCTTCTCGTCGATCACCGCGAAATAGCGTGTCAGTGCCGCCAGCGCCTCCTGCACGATGGCATTGAG
>JANPDL010000010.1:0-31783 GCA_031431475.1 Hyphomicrobiales bacterium | reverse complement strand
AGCAACCGTGATCGGAACAGCGATCACCGTGTCTTCATTGCCGCTGGCAGAGCCGGATACTGTCGGTGCGTCGGCGATGGCAGAGACATTGAGCGTGTAGGTATTGCTCGCGGTGGCGGTCGAACTGTCTGCATCCGTCGTCGTGACCGAGACCGTCAGTATGACATCACCGTCGCTATTGGGCGGAGCCTGAAACGCCAGCCCGTTCAGGGTAGCGCGAATATCAGTGGCGGGTCCTGTGATCACGTAGCCGCCGGGAACAGCGGTGACGATTGCGCCGCCGATCAGTGGCATACTGATCGTAGCGCCGGAAGGAAATCCAATAATGCGTACCGCCGTAACGGATTCCGATCCATCCTGGTCGACGAGGCCGTAGCTGATGCCCGCGCCAATCACCGTCAACGTGTCTTCGTTGACCGTTGCCGATCCGGCTGGAACAACAGGCGCATCTGCCTGTGCGTCAACCGTGATCGTGAAAGGCATGCTGGTTGTCGCTGTCCCGCCCGTGGCGGTTTCACGCGAGATGGCTTCCAGCGTCAGGTTGAACACGCCGTGCAGATGCGCGGGAGGCTGAAACTGCAGACCGCTCAACTGCGTCGCTGTGAAAGACCACGTGCCGTCACCATTGTCAGCACCAACCGGGGTTCCCCCAGCATCAGTGAAGACACTGCCGGGCGGAACGCCAGTGATCCTTACGGAAGCCATGGTTTCCGAGCCATCACGATCCACGAGGGCTGCGGACAGGCCAGGCAAGGCAATGTGCGTGTCTTCTTCACCGGAGAAGGCTCCTGCACCAACCGTCACTCCGGGCGCGTCGGCAACGGGCGTCGTGGTCACGCGGAATGGCAGGGTGCTGGTCGCAGTGTCACCATTGGCGGTTTCGCGCGATGTTGCGATGAGCTGCATGTCGAATATATCCGCCACATGCAGAGGCGCGATGAAATGCAGGATTGCCAGTTCGGCTGGTGTGAAAGACCAGATACCGCCACCGGTGTTAATGCCAACCGGATTGCCTGACCCGTCTACGAAGGAGCTACCCGCTGGAACCTGGGTGATGGTGACAGAAACCAGCACTTCGGAACCGTCCTGATCCACAAGGCCAGCCGTGAAACCTGCCAGTGCGATGGACTGATCCTCGGTGCCGACAAAGGCTCCGGTACCAACGGACGGCGCCGGGGCATCAGCCACTGGCACAATGGTCACGGTGAAGGGGGCCGAGACCGTTGCAGACTGGCTATTGGCGTTTTCGGTGGATGTGACGCGCAATGTCAGGCTGAACACGCCCGAGACATGGGTGTCTGGAACAATATGAGCCTGTTCGATCTCGCCGGGCGCGAAGGTCCAGATACCCGAGCCGGTATCGGTTCCCAGCGGGTTGCCTGAACCATCGACGAAACGCGCGCCGGGCGGAACGCCCTCAATTGCGATCCGCGTCAGCATTTCGGATCCGTCGCGGTCCACGAGTTCGGCTGAAAGGCCGGACAGAACCAGCGTGCTGTCCTCATTCGCCATGAACGCGCCGATGCCTGCGCTGATGGAGGGAGCATCGACCACAGGCGTGACGACGACCGCAACCGTCGTGGTGCGTTCCGTGTCTGTCCCGTCAAAATAGCTGTAGGAGAAGACCAGCAGGCCCGAAAAATGGGTCGGCGCGGCAATCGTGAAATTGCCATCAATATCGATCGTTACCGTCCCGATCGGTGGCTGGTCTGTGATGACCAGATCGCGAATTGTGCCGCCCGATGGAATCCCGTCGGGAAAGATCGTTCCGCCAATTGGCTGATCTTCCAGAACGCTGATTGCCAGCACCTGCACAGGTACTGGAATCGGTGAGGGCTCCTGGCCCCGCAGCAAGTCGTCTACTCGCCCGCCACCTAACTCACGCGGTGCGATCTCACCAAACCGGTAATCCTCATTCAGCAGAGGTGCCAGATGGTTGATGCTGGGCCCTACAAAGCCAGTCTCGTAAAGCAAGCCAGTTTGCAGCGCGGCAAAAGCCCCCTGATCTGCCCCATCGACTGCAGGTTTGTCGCCGATATCGCCGGCCAGAGGCGTGGCCTGTTCGCTGATGTCGAGGATGGTGAGACCACGGCGGAAACTGTTGCGAAACTTCAGGTCCTCATCTGGAAGACCATCGAGATGCCCGCGGCCTGGCCCGATGAAGCCCGTGGTGTAACCCGTTCGGAACTGGGCATTGTCGGGGTTTTGCAATCCCTGAATCGAACGAAACTCAGGCTGGGGAATATCGATACCGGGATTGCCCTGCGGATCAATCAGCGGGTCAAGCCGCTGAGGCGTAACGGGATCGGCATTCCCGTCGCGCATCTCCGCGATCAGGACGGATGGTCCGGGACGCGTTTGTGGCTCGGCGACTTCCGTGACGAAATTGCGGGCGGCCGTGATGGAATGGAGCCGGATGAGCAGATCATGGTCGCCACCATTCTCTGTCGATGCGCGCAGCAATGCCAACGCGAGGTCAGCGGTTTGCTCCGGTGAAAGCTGCTGTCTTGTGCCATCAGGTGCAACAAGGATGACAGTATCATCCGAGGCGCGCTCTAGCATGATTGAGCCGTCGACCAGATCGCGAATGGTGGAGGAATGAACCGCCAGGCTCTGCGGCTCACCTGCGGCTTTGCCTCCCGTGAGAAGTGACGCCAAACGCTCGCCGCCGTTTCTGGACATGTACTCAACTCACCCATAGCTGCGCGGCGATCACGGAACGCGGATCACCTGACGCAACGGCAGCATGGCTGAATATGGCTAATGAACGGTTTAAAGCTGGTGCCAGAACGCAATCATTATGCGCTATGGTTGACGAATTCCTTGCGCAAAAGCAGACATTTACGGCTTAGCCTTGTGCATCCTGTGCAGCAGACTTCTGCGGAGCGTTTTTTAAAACTGGTTCTGTCGATCACGTCACCATCTTGCGCACAGCGACGACGCGGAAGCGGTTGGTGACGAAAGCCGCATCGGTCAGCGCAGCATTGGCGGCGGGATTGGCTCCCGTCGCGTGGAAATCCGAAAAGGCGGCGGACTGGTTGACGAAGATGTTGCCGACAAGATTGACCGAGAGATTGACCCCCGCGCGGCCAAAGGCCTTCTCTGCAAAGGCAATGATCTTTTCGTCCATCGCATAGAGCGCTGCAGTGATGGCACCGAAGGTGAAGATGGTAAGCGACGCGCGCAGAACTGCGTCCTGCTCATCCTTGCAGGCCACGAGGAAAGCGATGGGGCCGAAACGCTCTTCGCCATAAGCGGCCTCGTCCTTGCCATCCACTGCGACCAGCAGCGGCGTTGCGATCCGCGCTTCACCCGTACCATCAATAGAGCCTGAATCGCGCACCACCTTGCCGAGCTTGCGGGCATCCTTGATGCGTCGCAGCGTCGCCGGGCTCTGGATCGCGCCCAGGATCGCCTGTGCACGTCCGGGATCGCCCAGAAGCCGGTCGATGGCGGCAGCGATGCCTGTGCCTACTTCATCGAAAGTCTTGCGGCCTTCATCGGAGTTGATGCCTTTTTTTGGAACGAAGATATTCTGCGGCGCCGTGCACATCTGGCCGGAATAGAGCGACAGCGAGAATGCAATGTTGTCACACATCGCGCGGAAGTCTGGCGCTGCCGTGATGGCGATGGCATTGACACCGGCCTCTTCGGAATAAAGCTGCTTTTCACCCACGTTGTCGCGCAGCCATTGGCCGAATTGCGAGGACCCGGTGTAATCGATGATCTCGATCTCGGGCATTGTGGCGAGCTTCATGGTGATCGGCTTGGCTGCCGTATCAGGAGCCAGCAGAACGAGATTAGGATCGAAGCCCGCTTCCCTCATGACATCACGCGCGATGCTGACGGTGATCGCGGCAGGCAGGATCGCTGCCGGGTGCGGCTTGACGATGACGCTGTTGCCTGTCGCCAGCGAAGCGAAGAGACCGGGATAGGTGTTCCACGTCGGGAAGGTCGCACAGCCGATGACAAGGCCAACGCCTCGCGGGATGGTCTTCCATGCCTTGTCGAGGCGGATGGGATCACCCTTGCCCTGCGGCTTTTCCCATCGCGCTGGAGCAGGCACGCGGCGTTGTTCGCACACGGCATAGGCCACGGCTTCCAGAGCGCGATCCTGTGCATGGGGTCCACCGGCCTGAAAGGCCATCATGAAGGCCTGTCCCGATGTCAACGAAACAGCACTGGCGATGAGAAAGGAATTCTTGTTCAGGCGCTCGATGATTTCCAGCAGCACGCCTGCGCGGGTCTCGGGAGTAGCTTCATCCCACCTGTCACCTGCGTTAATCGACGCCTCGACCAGCGTTTTCAGCTTTGCCGAGGGATAAGTAACGGCGAGTTTAGGGCCGAAGGGCGAGACCTCGTCGCCAACTGGGGGGAGATCTGACGGATGACCCTGCATCAGGAAAGGCTTGCCTAGCAGAGTCTTGAAGGCCACCTCCTGTTCGTCTTTTGCGGTTTCGCCGTAGATCTTGGGAGAGGGATTCTCGGGATATGCGCTCCAGTAGGTGCGCTCGGTGATAGCCTGAAGGGCGCGCTCCAGAAGTGCTGCATGCTTGACTGCAAAATCGGCCATGGCTGTCCTCCTCAGGACAAAACCCGTTTGAACGGATGTTGAGATATTCATTGACCACACGGTCAAGGAATGCAAGTCTTGATGAAGAAAAAAGTTGCGGGCGCAACCAGTTGCACCCTGTCAGGGAGACGAGAGCATGAGCGATACCGTGCTCGTGGAACGCGGCGGCGGGGTGATGATAATCACGCTCAACCGGCCTGACAGGCTGAACAGCTTCACTGTCGAGATGCATGGTGCGCTGCGGGATGCGCTGAACAAAGCAGATAAGGAACCTGCCTGCCGTGCGATCCTTCTGACCGGTGCAGGCCGGGGGTTCTGCGCCGGTCAGGACCTCTCGGATCGGGCTGTTGCACCAAGCACTGAACGACGCGATCTCGGTGAAAGCCTTGAAGATCGCTACAACCCGCTCGTGCGGCAGATGCGCGCCATGCCCAAGCCGATTATCGTCGCGGTCAATGGCGTTGCTGCCGGCGCGGGCGCTAATCTCGCCCTGCATGGTGACATCGTGCTTGCTGCGAAATCTGCAAAGTTCATCCAATCCTTCGCAAAGATTGGCCTCATGCCGGATTCAGGCGGCACCTGGACGCTGACGCATCTGCTGGGTGAGGCCCGCGCCAAGGCGCTGGCCATGCTGGCTGAGCCTCTGTCAGCCGAGCAGGCGGCGCAGTGGGGACTGATCTGGAAAGCAGTGGATGACGAACAGCTGATGACAGACGCGCGTGCTCTGGCGCAGCAACTTGCGGCGCAGCCCACGCAGGCGCTCGCCATGATCAAGCGTGCGGTTCATGCGGCTGCCACCAATACGCTTGATGCGCAGCTCGATCTTGAGCGCGATGGTCAGCGGGCTCTCGGCTTCACTGATGATTATGCTGAAGGTGTCGCTGCGTTCATGAAGAAGCGTCCGCCGAAATTCACGGGGCAGGGGTGAGCATGAGCAAACTCTCGAAGGAAGACATCGCACAGATCTGTGCCAAGTCTCTTTGGGCAGAAGACAAGACCACACAGAGCCTTGGCATGGAACTGGTCTCCGTTGCGCCCGGACGAGCCACCATTGCGATGACAGTAACGGAAGGAATGACCAACGGTCATGGCACATGCCACGGCGGCTTCATCTTCACGCTGGCTGACAGCGCTTTTGCCTTTGCCTGCAACAGTCATGGCCCGCGCAGCGTAGCGCAGCAATGTTCCGTCGCTTACATCGCGCCGGGCAGGCTCGGCATGCGCCTGATCGCCGAAGCGGTTGAACGCCAGCGCGGTGAGCGCGCCGGCATCACTGATGTCACGGTCAAGGATGAGGCCGGAAACATCATTGCCGAGTTCCGTGGCCATTCGCGCATGGTTCCCGGGTCCCTCTTGCCAACTGCGTGAACCGCCATGCTTGACCTGACCCCTCCCCGCTCCTCGCTCGATCCCATTGAGATCGCCTCGCGCGACGAAATTGCGGCGCTGCAGCTCTCACGCCTCAAGACCAGCCTGAAGCGCGCCTATGACAACGTCCCGCATTATCGCCTCAGCTTTGACGCGGTGGGCATACATCCTGATGATTGCAAGACACTGGGCGATCTGGCGAGGTTCCCGTTCACGACAAAGGCTGACCTGCGTGACAATTACCCCTTCGGGATGTTCGCTGTACCACGCGAACAGGTCACGCGCGTGCATGCCTCATCCGGCACCACCGGCAAACCGACCGTGGTTGGATACACCGCGAATGACGTGTCTATGTGGGCCGATGTGATGGCTCGCTCCATGCGGGCCTCGGGCGCACGGGCCGGCATGATCTGCCATATTTCCTATGGCTATGGACTCTTCACCGGAGGTCTGGGTGCGCATTACGGCGCGGAGCAGCTGGGCTGCACAGTCATCCCGATTTCAGGCGGCATGACGGAACGGCAGGTGCAGCTGATCCAGGATTTCCGGCCCGATATCATCATGGTGACGCCGAGCTACTCACTGGCGATCCTTGACGAGTTCAAGAAGCAGGGCGTCGATCCGCGCAAGACCTCGCTCAAACTTGGTATCTTCGGTGCAGAGCCCTGGACCAATGCCATGCGAGGCGAAATCGAAGAAGCCTTCGATATGCATGCGGTTGATATCTACGGGCTTTCTGAAGTCATCGGCCCCGGCGTCGCCAATGAGTGCGTGGAGACGAAAGACGGGCTGCACATCTGGGAAGACCATTTCTATCCCGAGATCATCGATCCAGACACGGGAGCCGTATTGCCTGATGGCCAAAAGGGTGAACTGGTCTTCACCTCGCTGACCAAGGAAGCGATGCCGATCATCCGCTACCGCACGCGTGATCTGACCCGGCTGCTGCCAGGAACCGCGCGCAGCATGCGGCGCATGGAAAAGGTGACGGGCCGCACCGACGACATGATGATCGTGCGTGGCGTCAATATCTTTCCCACGCAGATCGAGGAGAAGCTGCTTCAGCTTGATGCGCTCTCTGCCCACTACCAGATCGTGCTGACCCGCGAGGGCCGCATGGACGAGATGGAGGTGAAGGTCGAGATGCGGCCCTCGCAGGAGCGGGCTGCGGCTGAAGCAGGGCGCTTGCTGGCCAACCGCATCAAGGCAACCATCGGCATTTCGGCCAAGGTCACAGTGCTGTCGCCCGAGGCTATCGAGCGTTCGCAAGGCAAGGCGAAGCGTGTCATCGATCTGCGTCCAAAGGCCTGATCCGGAATGGCCCGCCCCCGTGCTGCCGATTATGACGACAAGCGTCTGGCCATTCTGCGCAAGAGTGCGCAGCTCTTTGCCGAGCAAGGCTTCGACCGCACTTCGATGAGCGAAATCGCTTTAGCGCTCGGCGTCTCGAAAGCGCTTTTCTATCACTATTACCGCGCCAAGGATGATCTGCTGTTTGATATCATCCAGAGTCATCTGGTGGAACTGGTCGAGGCGACCGAAGCTGCGGATGATCCTGCGCTTGCGCCGGAACAGCGGCTGCATCGTGTGATCAGCGCCATCCTCGATTGCTACCGGGATGCTGACGCCGAGCACAAGATCCAGATCAACCATCTGGGCCAGCTTGCGGCGGAACAGCAGGGCGAACTCAAGGAGCTGGAGCGGCGGCTCGTGGATGTCATGGCGGGTGTGGTATCCGCGTTGAACCCCAGGCTTTCACGATCCACCATCAAGCCACTCACCATGTCGATCTTCGGCACACTGAACTGGAAATACATGTGGTTCCGCGAGGGTGGCAGTGTCAGCCGCGAAGACTATGCTGTCATGGCCGCGCAAATGTTCTCAACCGGCATCCGTGCTGTAACCTGAAGAACTCTTGCTCCCGGCACTTTTCCGCGTATGGCTCAACCCATGACTGCCGCCCCTTTCCTTGATGCGCTGCATGCGGACAAGCCACTTCGCGTCTGGTCGCTGATCGTCACAATCTTCGGCGATATCGTCATGCGGCAAGGCAGGGATGTTGATCCCGGGCCGATCTGGACGGGTCATCTGCTCGATCTGCTTGAGCGCCTCGGCCTGGATGCGGGTATTGTCCGCACCAGCCTGTCGCGCCTCGTCGCCAATGGAGTATTGGTGCGCGAGAAGAGCGGACGAAATACCTTTTACCGGCTTAGCCGCAACAGTGCTGCTGACTTCGCAAAGGCCTCGGACCTGATTTACGGACGCAAGCTTCCCGTCCCGACCGGGGCGCTCTATCTGGCCGCGATTGATCGTATGCCGGACCGCGCCAGTGCCCGAACCCGGCTTGAGCGCGACGGCTTCCGGTTTCTTTCCGCAACCACGGCGCTCAAGCCCGTGCATCGTCAGAAGTCGCTGTCAGACCTGCCGGTTGATTGCATTCTGGCCGAAACTCCTGCCACAGGAGAAAGTGCAGTCGCTGCCCGCGAGCTCTGGCGCATCGACGCTCTCAATCTGTCTTATGCCGAATTTATCCGGCGCTTTGAGACCATAGCACCCGAACTTTCACCGGATGTGGCGATTATCGCACGCGTCGTGCTCGTTCACGGAATGCGCAGACTGCTGCTGCGCGATCCGATCCTGCCTGTGACTGCCTTGCCCGCGGATTGGGCGGGGGAAGCGGCGCGTGAGATGCTTTCCCGATGCCTGGATGCGCTGGACGAACCATCGGAACGCTGGGTGTCTGAAACAGGCTTTCGCAGCGGCAAGATACAATCTGTTACAGAAAAATTTGATGTATGAGTTTTTTGTGATATAAAGCTTCAGGAGGGTCTTCCATGTACGCTCAGGCTCTGGACCAGAAAGACCGTGCGCCATCCGTTGTCGAGGATGCCGAACAGCTTGCTCGCTTCGAAGCGCGCTGCGCCGCCGAGGAAAAGATAGAAGCGAAGGACTGGATGCCGGAGGCTTATCGCCGCACGCTCATCCGCCAGATTTCGCAGCATGCCCATTCTGAGATCATCGGCATGCAGCCCGAGGGCAACTGGATCACGCGCGCGCCATCGCTCAAGCGCAAGGCGGTGCTGCTGTCCAAGGTGCAGGACGAGGCAGGGCATGGCCATTACCTCTACTCTGCGGCCGAGACGCTGGGAGTCAGCCGCGAGGAGCTGAACGAACAACTGCTCAGCGGCAAGGCGAAATACTCCTCCATCTTCAATTATCCGACGCTGACATGGGCGGATATGGGAGCCATCGGCTGGCTCGTTGATGGCGCAGCTATCATGAACCAGATCCCGCTTTGCCGCTGCAGCTACGGACCCTATGCGCGCGCCATGATCCGTATCTGCAAGGAAGAGAGCTTCCACCAGCGGCAGGGCTTCGAGATCACGCACACGCTCTCAAAAGGCACACCCGCACAAAAAGCCATGGCGCAGGATGCGCTGAACCGATGGTGGTGGCCTTGTCTGATGATGTTCGGCCCACCCGATGGCGAGTCCCAGCACTCCGACCAGTCCACGCGCTGGAAGATCAAGCGCTTTTCCAACGATGAACTTCGCCAGAAATTCGTGGATGCCATGGTTCCGCAGGCCGAGTTCATGGGCCTTATGATCCCTGATCGTGACCTCAAGCTGGATGAGGCGAGCGGACATTATACATTCGGCACCATAGACTGGTCCGAATTCAAACGCGTGCTGTCAGGCGACGGACCCTGCAACCGCCAGCGCCTCAAGGCACGCAACGAAGCACATGAAGCAGGTGCCTGGGTGCGTGAGGCTGCGCTGGCACATGCGGAAAAGCGACGGTTGCGCAAGGCCGCGACGATGATGATGGCGGCGGAGTGAGGGCGATGACCGAACAAGCCATGCCGCTCTATGAAGTTTTCATCCGTCCCAAGGCGGGCCTCTCCCATAAACATGTCGGCAGCCTGCACGCCCCTGACGACACGATGGCGCTGCAGATGGCGCGCGATGTCTATACGCGGCGCGGCGAGGGTGTCTCGATATGGGTGGTTCCGTCAAAGCTGATCGCGGCTTCCGATCCTGCGGACAAGGACATGCTGTTCGAGCCCACGGTGTCCAAGGTCTACCGCCATCCCACGTTCTATGACGTGCCGGATGAGGTGGGGCATATGTGATGGATCAGCATCTCTTCACATACACGCTTCGACTCGCGGACAACGCACTGGTGCTCGGCCACCGACTGTCCGAATGGACCGGACGCGGTCCGACTCTGGAGGAAGATATTGCCCTCTCCAATCTTGGCCTCGACCTCATTGGCCAGGCGCGGATGCTGTATGATTATGCGGGCAAAGTAGAAGCGCAGGGCCGCGATGAGGACGTACTGGCATATCTCCGCGATGACCGGGATTATCGCAATGTCCTGCTGGTGGAGCAGCCGAACGGCGATTTTGCCACGACGATGATGCGCCAGCTGATCTATGCAGCTTTCGCGCATCCTTTCCTGCAGGCGCTTATTCAGTCGGCGGATGAGACACTGGCTGGTATTGCCGCAAAGGCTGAAAAAGAGATGGCCTACCACGTCCGCCATGCGGCGGAATGGGTGATCCGCCTTGGCGACGGCACGGAAGAGAGCCATGGGCGGACGCAGACCGCCGCCGATGAGCTCATGATCTATGCGGGCGAACTGTTCGAGACGGATGACATGGACCGCGTGCTGATCGAGGCTGGCATCGCGCCTGATCCCGCACCCTTACGCGCTGTTTTCGATGCCACAATCGCTGATATCTTTGCCGAAGCAACGCTGGCGCTGCCGAGACAAGACCATGCCCAGACCGGCGGGCGAGGCGGTATTCATAGCGAGCATCTGTCGCGCATGCTGGCCGAGATGCAGTCTGTTCACCGGGCTCATCCGGGAGCCGTGTGGTGATGGAAGATCGCGCCCGCGCCGCCATCGCCACCGTCTGCGACCCCGAAATCCCCGTGCTCACGCTCGACGATCTGGGCGTCATCCGCCGTGTCGCACTGGCCGATGATGGCGTGATCGAGGTTGACATCACGCCGACCTACTCGGGCTGTCCGGCGATGGCTGTCATGGCGCTGGACCTTCAGACAGCGCTGGCTGAAGCAGGGTTCGCGAACGCCCGCATCCGCACCGTGCTGTCACCGGCCTGGACCACGGACTGGATAAGCGCCGAGGGCAGGACCAAGCTGACGGAATACGGCATTGCGCCGCCAGCAGCCAAGGCCTCACGTCGGGCGCTTTTTGGTGAGGATGATGCGCTGGCCTGTCCACGCTGTCAGTCTGGCCGGACTACCAAGATCAGCGAATTCGGGTCAACCGCCTGCAAATCCCTCTGGCGCTGCGAGAGCTGCCTCGAGCCCTTTGACACATTCAAATGTATCTGATCATCGCATGAGCCGTTTTCATTCCCTCACTGTTGCCAATATCCGTCGCGAGACCCGCGACAGCGCATCGATCAGCTTTGCTGTGCCGGAAAATCTGCAATCTGCTTTTGCCTTTGTTCCGGGGCAATACCTGACATTGCGCGCCAGCATCGACGGCGAGGACATACGCCGCTCCTATTCCATCTGTTCAGGGCCAGATGACGGAGAACTGCGCATCGGCATCAAGCAGGTCGTTGGCGGTGCATTCTCCACCTTTGCCAACGAGAACCTGAAGGTCGGCGACACCATCGATGTCATGCCGCCACAAGGACGGTTCACGCCAAAACCGGCAAGCGCTGGGCGACATGTGCTCGGCATAGCAGCAGGCTCAGGCATCACACCGGTTCTTTCCATTATCCGCAGCATCCTGTGCCGCGAGCCCGCCTCGCGCGTCACCCTGATCTACGGCAACCAGACTTCGCAATCCGTGATGTTTGCGGAAGAGATCGAGGATCTGAAAAACCGCCATCTCGGGCGGTTTGCCGTCGCGCATGTCCTCTCCCGTGAGGCGCAGGACGTGGCAGTTCTTGCTGGCAGGATCACTGCTGAAAAGCTGGAGGCTCTGGCCAGAGGCATCGTGAATCTCGCAAGCGTGGATGAAGCTTTCCTGTGCGGTCCCGAAGGCATGGTTCGCGAAGCGAAGGCCGCGCTTCTGGCGCTTGGCATGGTGCCTGAGCGGATCATGGTCGAACTCTTCACGACATCCGCGCCGCGCAAGCGATATGTAGCGCCCGCCATCTCAAACACCGCTACGGAAATTGTCTCGCGCATCACGGTTACTCTCGACGGCAAGCGCTATGCATTTGATCTGCTCGAGGGGGACGAAAACCTGATCGATGCGGCGGAGCGCAACGGCATCGAACTGCCCTATTCCTGCAAGGGTGGCATGTGCTGCACCTGTCGCTGCAAGGTCGAATCAGGTGCGGCGAAGATGGTGCTGAACTACTCGCTGGAAGACTGGGAAATGAAGGCTGGGTTCATCCTTGGCTGTCAGGCCCGTCCGACCACGCTGGCGCTGGCGCTGGATTTTGACCAGCTTTGACCGCAGATTCTTGCTGCGATTCAGGCGCCGGGGCCTTTCAGCCTTGTTTTCTCGCAACCATGAGCTTGCCCGGATCGACAGCCTTGATTGATATGCTACTCCCGACACGGGCTGATTTCCGCAATCACTTCGGACAGTTGGGCGGCTGTTCCGGGAGAAGAAACACATGAGAATCCGTTTTGCTATCGGTACCCTGACCGCACTTCTGGGAACCACTCCTGCATTGGCGCAAAGCTGCCAGGAGAATTTTCAGGTCGAGGGGACAGTCTTGATCACCGCCCTGAATTTCCGCACCTCGCAGAACTTCTCCGGTCTTGATCAGCGAAAGGCAGTCAGCAACCTGCGTTCGGCCATGCTCGCCGAAGGTTTCAGCAATATCGCGGTCGATAACGCCTCGGGGTCGCTGACCGCCGTACAGGAAACATCGGGGTCGGGTCGTCCCCAGACCTTGCGCATCACGGCCCGCAGGGCAGGCAATGCCACGCGTGTCGATGCAGTGTTCATGATACAGGTCGGTCAGGTAGCGGATGCCAATACGGTTCGCACCAGCATGTGCCGCGTTCTGGCCGGGGCGCGTCTCTAGACAAAACTCATCGGATCGACATCAACACCGACGCGGATGCCCCCGCGCTTCTTTGGGCCATTGGCCAGCATCGAGCGCAGGAAGCCCTGAAGATCGCCTTCGCGCGGGCTGCGCACCAGCAGGCGGAAGCGATACTTCCCCCGGATCAGCGCGATGGGAGCTTCGGCCGGACCCAGCAGCGACAAGCCGTGCCAGCGTGGCTCATCGTACGCGTTCAGAAGTTGCAAGCCTGCACGCGCCAGACTGCGCGCGTGCAGTTCTGCTGCATTCTTGTCCGGACCTGAGATGACGATGCCTGCAAGACGTCCGAACGGCGGCAGTTTCGCCGCCCGGCGCATGGCAATCTCCTCGGCATAGAAGCGCTCTGCATCACCGGAGAGAATAGCCTTGATCACCGGGTGATCCGGATCATGGGTCTGGATCAGTCCGCGCCCCGCGACGTCGCCGCGCCCGGCCCTGCCCGTCACTTGTTGCAACAACTGGAACGTGCGCTCGGCGGCTCGGGGATCACCGCTGGTCAGGCCGACATCCGCATCGACCACGCCGACGAGAGCGAGGCCGGGAAAATTGTGGCCCTTGGCCACGAGTTGCGTGCCGACGATCAGCTGGAATTCACCTGCGGCCACCGCATCCAGCTCACGCTTCAGCCGTTCGGTGCCACCCGGAAAATCCGAGGAGAGCACGATGGTTCGCACGCCGGGGAAGGTGACGGCGACCTCTTCTGCCAGCCGCTCAACGCCGGGGCCGCATACCGTGAGGCTGTTTTCCGTGCCACAGGCTTCGCAGCGCTGCGGCGTGCGCTCGATATGGCCGCAATGATGGCACACGAGCGAGCGGCGAAAGCGGTGTTCCACCAGCCAGGCGCTGCAATCCGGGCATTGCCAGCGGTGGCCACAATGGCGACAGAGCGTCAGCGGCGCATATCCCCGGCGGTTGAGAAACAAGAGCGCCTGATCACCTGTCTCCAGTGTCTTGGCGACAGCGTCTTTCAACGGGCCAGAGATCCAGCTGCCGGGCCGCATGGGATGGGCCTTGAGGTCGATGGCCGCGAGTGTCGGCAGCTTACGCCCGCCAAAGCGTTCCGGCAGCCGCACATGGGCGTAGCGGCCGCTCGTGGCATTCACCCGGCTTTCCACCGATGGCGTGGCCGATGCCAGGATCACCGCACAGCCCTCGATACGTCCGCGCACCACGGCCATGTCACGGGCATGGTAATGCACGCCGTCTTCCTGCTTGTATGCTTGCTCGTGCTCCTCATCGATAATGACGAGGCCGAGTTGTGCGAAGGGCAGGAACAGGGCCGAGCGGGCACCGACCACCACCTTGGCCTCACCCGCTGCGATGGCACGCCAGAGCCGGTCCTTTTTGCTGCTGCCGACGCCGGAATGCCATTCGGCAGGTTTGACGCCAAAGCGCTTCTCGAAACGGGCGAGGAACTGCGCGGTAAGCGCGATTTCGGGCATCAAGATCAGCACCTGCCGCCCGGCGCGCACGGCTGCGGCCACGGCCTCGAAATACACCTCGGTCTTGCCTGATCCCGTGATGCCTTCCAGCAGGCTGACCGCAAATTTAGCATTGGTAACGGCAGTAACCAGTGCTGTTGCAGCCTCTATCTGCATGGCGCTCAGGTCCGTCACCGCATGATCGGGGTCGGGCGCAGGTGCGACACTTTCGAGCGGCAAGGGTACCGCTTCCATCACCTCGGCATCGACCAGCGCATCGATCACGCCGGTGGATACGCCGGCCAGTCTGGCGAGATCGCTCTTGGGGAATGCAAACCCGCCTTGCGCGACCAAAATCACGCGGCTGCGCGCATCCGTCAACTTGGCCGGATGATTGCCCGTGAGACGCACACCGTAACGCGGCTTTTCAGCACTGGCGGCTTCCGGATCACGGATCGCCATCCGCGCCACCATGCCCTTGGGAGCAAGGGTGTAGCTCGCGATCCAGTCCACGAACCGCCGAAGATTGGCTGACATGGGCGGCCAGTCATGACGGGCGATCACGGCCTTGAGGTTGCCACCGCTGCCCGCTGGTGCGTCAGGATCGCGGTCCCAGACCACGCCGATGGTTTCGCGCGTGCCGAGCGGCACCGTGACCAGATCGCCTGCGTTCAGCGTGAGTCCTTGGGGAGCGCGGTAGCTGTAGGCCTTGTCCAGGGCGAGCGGCAACAGGACGTCCACCACACTGGTTGGCGTTTCGAAAAGGGCTTCTATGCTGGGTGAGTCGGGCATGAGATTCAGGGGTTATCAGGATGAGGCAGAGGCGTCTTGCGTTTCTCGAGGCTCCGCTGCGCTGCGCACCTCGAAATGACGAGATGGTGGTCGGCATATCTATGGTTGTTGATGCCCAACACAGATTCCCTCATTTCGAGGTGCGGAGCGCAGCGGAGCCTCGAGAAACGCACAAATCTCATGCAGCATCCCGTTAAACCCTCCACGCTAGACTGCATCTATGCTCATCTCACAAGACATCATCACCGCAACCAGCCAATGGCTCGGTCATCTCGCCAACGAGCGGCGCCTGGCGGCAGGCACACTGGAAGCCTATAGCCGCGATACGCGCCAGTTTTTCACGTTCCTGGCCGGATATTTTGGCGGTGCGCCCAAGCTTGCAGACCTGAAAACACTGAAACCCGCCGATATCCGCGCCTTCATGGCGGAACGCCGCCGCGATGGCATCGAGAGCCGCACGCTCATGCGCCAGCTTGCGGCGCTACGTTCGCTGTTTCGCTATCTCGAACGGGAGGGGCAGGCCATCGCCTCGCCGTTTTCCGCCGTGCGCAGCCCGCGCATCTCCAGAGGTCTGCCCAAGCCGCTGCCGCCCCTGGCTGCGCGCGCGCTGTCCGATGCCGATCTACGCGCGGGAGAGGACCGTCCGCAATGGGTGCTGGCACGCGATGCCGCCGTGCTGTCGCTGCTCTATGGATCAGGGTTGCGCATCGCCGAGGCGCTCTCGCTTCGCCGCAGGGATGCGCCAGATGGGCGCGATAGCCTCACTGTCACCGGCAAGGGCAACAAGACGCGCGGCGTGCCGGTTCTGCCGCAGGTCTCGAAGCTGATCGGGGATTACATAGCCATCTGCCCCTATCTTATGCCGCCGGAGGGTCCGCTATTCGTAGGCGCAAAGGGCGGGCCGCTCAGTCCGCGCATCATCCAGCTCGCGATGGCTTCGCTGCGTGGCGCTCTGGGCCTGCCGGAGAGCGCCACGCCGCACGCGCTCCGCCATTCCTTCGCCACGCATCTGCTGGCGCGGGGCGGAGATTTACGGACTATTCAAGAATTGCTGGGCCATGCGTCGCTGTCGAGCACGCAGATTTATACAGCTGTGGACATGAACCGGCTGATGGCGAGCTATCGGGCGGCGCATCCTCGGGCGTGACTATGATTGCGGGTGCGTTTCAGCGCCAGACATCAGGGAATCAATCTTTGTCTCAAGTCTGGAAGAGTCCTCGCTCAACTCACCCAGCTTGCGACGGAAAAATTCATCATTCTCAGCCGCAGTGATGGACCGGTTTTCCAGCAAAACAACATCGCTCTTGAGCTCACTGATGCTGCGCTCAAAGCGGGCCATCAGTTCGTTCTGGCGTTTGACCAGATCAAGCATCAGGTCCTGCCCCCGCCGCAACTCACGAAGATGCCGGGCCGTGACGTTGACGACATTCTCGTCAGTCATGAAATCATGATCGCTCATGCCGCATCTTACTCCGAAGGTGCACCGGTCGTCAAAGCCAGCGCATGCAGCACGCCGCCCATGTTGCCCTTCAGCGCGGCATAGACCATCTGATGCTGGCGCACCTTCGGCATGCCCTTGAAGGCCGCAGAAATTACTGTGGCGGCGTAATGGTCGCCATCACCCGCCAGATCCTTGATCTCGACGACAGCATCGGGGATGCCATCCTTGATCATGCGCTCGATATCGGCGGCGGCCATGGGCATGGTGATTGTGGTCCTTAAGCCATGAACTTCGGCAACCAGCCCTCATGGGCGGTGCGCAGCTCATCCAGAGATATGGGCGTCTCGCCGGGCAGCGTCAACGATTGGCCTGCAGTAATGCCGAGGGCCATCACCGGCACGCCTGCCTGTGTGGCTTCCGCCATGATCCGTGCCGCTTCCGCTTCGCTGGCCGTGATCACATAACGCGCCTGATCCTCGCCGTAGAGGAAGGCATGTGCCGGCAGCGCCTGATCCGATTCCTGCACAATGCAGCCCACGCCACCCGCCATCGCCATTTCCGCAAGCGTGACAGCAAGGCCGCCATCAGAGCAATCATGCACGGCTGTGACGCGCCCCGCGAGAATGAGCCCACGCACGAAATCGCCGTTGCGCTTTTCATCAAGAAGATCGACCGGCGGCGGTGCGCCTTCTTCACGGCCCGCGAGCGTCTCAAGATACGCCGAGGCACCCAGCCATCCCGCTGTCGTGCCGACCAGCAGCACATGCTCGCCCTCGGCCTTGAAGCCAACAGTCATATGCTTGCTGACATCCGCCAGCAATCCCACACCGCCAATAGACGGCGTCGGCAGGATCGCCTGCCCGTTGGTCTCGTTGTAGAGCGAGACGTTCCCCGAAACGACCGGATAGTCCAGCACGCGGCACGCCTCGCCAATGCCACGGATGGCGAACACCAGCTGGCCCATGATCTCGGGTCTTTCAGGGTTGCCGAAATTGAGATTGTCCGTGATGGCGATGGGCAGCCCGCCCGATGCCGTGATGTTGCGCCATGTCTCGGCCACAGCCTGCTTGCCGCCTTCGAACGGATCGGCCTCGATATAGCGCGGCGTGCAATCGACAGTCAGCGCCAGCCCCTTGGGACCATCGTGGATGCGCACGACAGCCGCGTCGCCGCCCGGGCGCTGCAAGGTGTTGCCGCCGATGATCGAATCATACTGCTCCCAGACCCAGCGTTTGGAGCAAAAGTCAGGGCTGCCGATGAGCTTCAGCAGGGCGGCGCGGTTGTCCATCACAGGGGCAATATCCGCGACGTTCAGCACCGGCCGCTTCTTCGGCTCCACCCATGGCCTGTCGTATTCCGGAGCCTGATCGCCCAGATCCTTGATGGGCAGGTCGGCCTTCGTCTCACCGCCATGCTTGATGACAAAGCGCAGGGTATCCGTGGTATGGCCGACGACGGCGAAATCCAGCCCCCACTTCGTGAAGATGGCGCGGGCCTCCGCCTCCTTCTCCGGCTTCAGCACCATGAGCATGCGCTCCTGGCTTTCCGACAGCATCATCTCGTAAGCGCTCATGCCCTCCTCGCGGCAGGGCAGCATGTCGAGGTCCATTTCGACGCCCAGATCACCCTTGGCGCCCATTTCGACGGCGGAGCAGGTGAGGCCTGCCGCGCCCATGTCCTGGATGGCGACGACGCAGCCCTTCGCCATGATTTCGAGGCAGGCCTCCAGCAGCAGCTTCTCCGCGAACGGATCGCCGACCTGCACGGTGGGGCGCTTTTCCTCCGATGCATCGTCGAACTCGGCCGATGCCATCGTCGCGCCGTGGATTCCGTCGCGTCCGGTCTTGGAGCCGAGGTAGACGATGGGCAAGCCCACGCCGGTCGCCTGCGAGGTGAAGATGCCGTCGCGTTTTGCCAATCCCACCGCCATGGCGTTCACGAGGCAATTGCCGTTGTAGCGCGCATGGAACCCGACCGAGCCGCCTACGGTGGGCACGCCGAAGCTGTTGCCATAGCCGCCAATGCCCGCCACGACACCAGAGACCAGTTGCTTCGTCCGAGGATGCTCCGGTGCACCAAAGCGCAGGAAATTCAGCGCCGCGATGGGCCGCGCGCCCATGGTGAAGACATCGCGCAGAATGCCGCCCACACCCGTCGTCGCACCCTGATAGGGCTCGATATAGGACGGGTGGTTGTGGCTCTCCATCTTGAACACCACGACATCGCCATCACCGATATCGACCACGCCCGCGTTCTCGCCCGGGCCATAGACCACGCGCGGGCCTTTGGTGGGCAGGGTCTTGAGGTGGATTTTCGAGGATTTGTAGGAGCAATGCTCGTTCCACATGGCGGACACGATGCCGAGTTCGGTGAAGGTCGGCGTGCGCCCCACGAGCGCGAGGAAGCGGGCGTACTCGTCCGGTTTGAGGCCGTGGGACGCGACGAGGGCGGGGGTGATGGCGGGTTCGGGGAGTGGTGATGCGGCTGACATGGGGGGGCTTTAGCAGAGGGTGTGCCGGGAGGGGAGGGGCGAAAATGCAGATGTTCACATTGGGGTGTAGGTGTGCGCTTGAACCCGCCGTCTTCGAGACTCCATCAGACAATCCGTCCTCCTCATATCAGTATGTCCGTAAATTAGGATATCGAACACCGTTCGTGACATTGGCGCTCTTGCAAACCGACTGGGAGTGCCGACAAGATGCATGCTTGGTCGGGGGTTAGAGTATGTTTTCATCGTTACTAGCACTTGTCATCGTGAAAGCAGTTGATCTACCCATTATTGCGATAGCGCTTTTGGGCGGCATCAAGTCGCGTCGCTGGCTCCATGTTCTTGCGGTGGGGCTATTCACCTCGTTGTTTGGGGAAATGCTGATATCAGTCATAAGGTCATCTTATTGGTTCAAGCCAATCCCCCTCGCGATTGGTTTCGTTGTAAATTCGATGTGGGCGGCTTTTGCATTTTTGGTTTATCGCAGGCGACGGATACAATTACCGGTAACTGTCCAACCGGCCTTGCATAAGTCAGCCCAACCCAGCTCTCGCAACAATGACGATGTCATATCATTCGCTTTCGCTGCGGTCGTCCTGGGTGGAATGGCCATCTTTGGCGCGTCTGGGATAATTGAAGAGTACAAACCCGAGTGGCCCGTCGTTGTCCTGAAAGGCGACAAGGAGATGGTGACGCCGGATTGTATTTTCTATCCGATTGTTCGAGAGACGTTCGGAATCGAAGAAACGAAAGATGGCTTATATTATGCCATTGCAATCAGCCTCTCCGGTCCTCGTATTCCGCTCAAATCGGCGTTGGTGAGAGGCATGAAAGGGACAGAAGAGTGTATTCTGGCCCGCGGGTTTGTTGGAAACCGCTCGTCTCGTTTCGCCTACCATATGGGGTGGTCATTTGGACAAGAGTCGCCAGAGCCTTGGCATAAATTCTTTGGTGCGGTTGAAAGCAAATGGGATCAGAAGGGTAACGAAAAAAATCGGCAGAAATGGAATGTTCAGGACTGATCAGTCAGAACCCCTTCGTGGTCACGCCGCCCTCTTCTCCAACCGCACAACCCCCGTCGCCACCTCGTTCCGCCGCGCCGCTGCCAGATCATACGCTGCCTGCATGCGCAGCCACGTCTCGGCGCTCGTGCCGATACCCTTCTCAAGTCGGATGGCCATCTCCGAGCTGATGGCGCTCTGGCCGTTGATCACCTTGTAGAGCTGCTGGCGCGTGACACCCAGCCCGCGTGCGGCGTCAGCCACCGACAGGCCAAGCGCCTCAAGGTCATCGCGCAGACCGCGCCCGGGATGCGGAGGGGTCTTTGTGGGCATCGCGTGCTTCACCGAAACTCAAACGGGTTCATCACCGGCGCTCCAAACACCTCAAAATCCTTCACGTTCCTAGTCGCGACGACAAGACCGTGTGTCATCGCCGTGGCGGCGATCACCGCATCCATGAACAGATGCTCCGGCTTTCGGTGCATGATGCGGGCGACCTTTCGAAACACCTCCGCGTCCGCCGGGATGACGTTGTAGGCCCCCAGCACATCGTCGAGCCAGTCCTCAAGTTCATCAGCGCGCGCCGCGTTCGATGATCGCGTGAGTTCGATACCGGCCTGCAATTCATGTACAGTCGCGACCGAGATGTTCAGATCGACGTCACGGATGCTTCCAAGCCATGCAACGACTGCGCCGTGGGGTCGCTGCCGCCGGAATTCCGAAACGACATTTGTATCGAGCAGGAAACCAGTCACTCGAACGCGACCGGCGGGCGACGGCGATAGGCCTTTCTGTCAGGAAGGATGAGATCGCCACGGGCTTTGTCGCTCATGAGCCATTCCCTGATTGTGATCGGAGCTTTCGCCTTCATACGCTGCCATTCCTGCCTGGAGACAACAACAGCGGTCTCCTCACCTCTGCGCAGGACCATCTGAGGACCTTCGGATTGTGCCGCGTTCAACAATTCGCTGAACCGCGCCTTGGCATCATGCACCTGCCATGTCTTCACAGGAAATCTCCAGATGACTATCTGAATGACCTATACGCCTCCTGCCTGGCTTGCGCAACTCAACCTCACCCCAGCCCCTTCAGCCGGTACAGCGCCGCCAGTGCCTCCCTCGGCGTCATCTCGTCCGGCTGAACCTCTGCCAGCGCCTCGCGCAGTGCGTCCGTCTTCGATGTCTTCGCAGAATACGCCTCCTGTCGCGCCACGGGCAGCGCGGCGAACAGCGGCAGTTCCCCAAGCAACCGGTCCACCGGCGCCTGTCGTTCGCCCTTCTCCAGCTCGGCGAGAATGGATTTGGCCCGCTCCACCACCGCCATCGGCAGGCCCGCCAGTTTCGCCACCTGGATGCCATAGCTGCGGTCGGCTGCACCCGGCGTCACCTCGTGCAGGAACACCACGTCGCCGTCGTGATCCGTCACGCGCATCGTCACGTTGGCGAGGCGCGGCAGCTTCTGTGCCAGCGCGGTCAGTTCGTGGTAGTGCGTGGCGAACAGCGCCCGCGAGCGGTTTGTGGCGTGCAGATGCTCGATGGCCGCCCAGGCGATGGAGAGGCCGTCGAAGGTGGCCGTGCCGCGCCCGATCTCGTCCAGAATGACGAAGCTTTTGCCTGTCGCCTGATTGAGGATGGCAGCTGTCTCCACCATTTCGACCATGAAGGTCGACCGTCCGCGCGCCAGATCATCCGCCGCACCGACGCGCGAGAACAACCGGTCCACCACGCCAATATGCGCCGTATCCGCCGGGACATAGGCCCCCATCTGCGCCAGCACGGCAATCACCGCGTTCTGGCGCAGGAAGGTCGATTTGCCCGCCATGTTGGGGCCGGTGACGAGCAGGATGCGGCCTGAACTTTCGGTCCCCGGCGGCGAGAGGTCGGCCCCGTTGGCGATGAAGCTGTGGCCATCGCGGCGCACGGCTTCCTCGACCACGGGATGCCGCCCTGCTGTGATCGCAAAGGCCAGACTGTCGTCGATCTGCGGGCGCACCCAGCCGCGCCTGTCAGCCAGTTCCGCCAGGCTTGCCGACACATCCATCACGGCCAGCGCCTCCGCCGCTGTCTGGATGGCGGATTGATGGGCCAGAACCAGCGCTTTCAGCTCATCGAAGATGCCGAGCTCGATAGCAATGGCGCGGTCGGCGGCACTGGCAATCTTCGCCTCCAGCGAGCCAAGCTCGGCGGTCGAGAACCGCATCGCGCCCTGCATGGTCTGGCGGTGGATAAAGAGCGCATTGAGCGGAGGCTGCACGAAGCGCTCGCCGTCCTTCTGCGGCACCTCGACGAAATAGCCCAGGAAGTTGTTGTGCTTGATGCGCAAGGTGCGGGAATCGGATTCATCCGCATAGCGCATCTGCAAACCGGCGATCACCCGGCGGGAATCATCGCGCAGCGTCCGCATCTCCTCAAGATCTGCCACATGGCCGGAGCGGACGAAGCCGCCGTCGCGCTTCTGCAACGGCAGATCATCCGCCAGTGTGGCGGACAATGTGGCGGCGATGGCAGGATCGAGTGCCAGAAGCGCCTGTGCGGCTTTCGCCAGCTCCGCCGGAAGCTCCGATGGCAGCAGTAATGCAAGAGCTGAAGCCACCGAAACACCATCGCGGATGGCAGCCAGATCGCGCGGGCCGCCCCGGTCCATGGCAAGGCGGGACAGCGAACGCGGCATATCCGGCGCGCCTTTCAGCGCGGCCCGCAGCCGTTCACGCAACAGCGGATCGGCGCTGAAGGTTTCCACCGCATCCAGCCGCGCGCGGATGGCGCTGACGTTCGTCAGCGGTCCGGCCAGCCGCTCTGCCAGCAAGCGCCCGCCCGCTGGCGTCACTGTCATGTCGATGCAATGCAGCAGCGATCCGGCGCGGTCTCCCCCCAGCGTCCGCGTCAGCTCCAGATTGGCGCGTGTCGCCGCGTCGATCTGCATCGTGTGGCCGCTGCCAGCCGGAACCGGTGGAGTGAGCGGCGGGCGCGCGCCCAGCTGTGTGCGCTCGACATAGGCCAGCACGGTGGCTGCCGCGATCAGTTCCGGCTTCGAGAACTGACCGAAACCGTCGAGTCCGGCCACACCGAAGTAATCCGCCACGCGCCTTGCGGCACTGGCGCTGTCGATGCCGTCACGGGCGACACGAGCGACAGCCGCACGCACCTCGCGCCAGAGCGAGGCCAGCGCCGCATCATCACGGATCGCATCGGGCAGCACGATCTCTCTGGGGTCGATGCGGGCGATCTCTGTGGCCAGCGCTTCACCGTCGCATTCCGTCAACACAAAGCGCCCGGTAGAAATATCCACCTCGGCCAGACCGTAGACATGGCGGGCGTCATCCAGCCGGATGCGGCCAATGCCAAGCAGGATGGAAGCGCGGGAGGGGTCGAGCAGCGCATCCTCGGTGATGGTTCCGGCCGTAACGAGCCGGACCACATCGCGCCGCACAACGGCTTTGGAGCCGCGCTTGCGGGCCTCCGCCGGGTCTTCCAGCTGCTCACACACGGCAACGCGATGCCCTGCCGCAATCAGCCGTTGCAGATAGTCATCGGCCTTGATGACAGGCACGCCGCACATCGGGATATCATGCCCGCCGTGCTTGCCGCGCTTGGTGAGCACAATGCCGAGCGTGCGCGAGGCGTGTTCTGCATCCTCGAAGAACAGCTCGTAGAAATCGCCCATGCGATAGAACAGCAGCGAATCCGGGTTCGCCGCCTTGATCTCGATGTATTGCGCCATGGACGGCGTGATCTTGCCGTCGGCTTCGGAGTGTTCCTGTCGCGCTGGATCGAGCATCAGGAGGCTTTAGCCGAGATCCTGCGGCGTTTCACCTGTCCGGGTCAGGTTGCCAACAGGCGGCTAGTGCAGGATCTGGCTCAGGAACAGCCGGGTCCGCTCATGCTGCGGGTTCTTGAAGAACTCGTCCGGCGTATTGATCTCCACCACCGAGCCGAAGTCCATGAAAATCACGCGGTTGGCCACCTGACGGGCAAAGCCCATCTCGTGGGTGACGCAGAGCATGGTCATGCCCTCTTCCGCGAGGCTCACCATGGTTTCGAGCACTTCCTTGACCATTTCCGGGTCAAGCGCCGAGGTCGGTTCATCGAACAGCATGATCTTGGGGAACATGCACAGCGAGCGGGCGATGGCCACGCGTTGCTGCTGGCCGCCCGACAGCTGGCCGGGATATTTCATCGCCTGCTCGGGAATTTTTACCTTCTTGAGGAAATGCATGGCGATTTCCTCGGCGTCCTTCTTGGGCATCTTCTTCACCCAGATCGGAGCCAGCGTCAGGTTCTCCAGGATGGTCAGATGCGGGAACAGGTTGAAATGCTGGAACACCATGCCGACGTCCCGGCGAATTTCGTCGATCTTCTTCAGGTCGTTGGTGAGTTCGATGCCATCAACGATGATCGAGCCCTTCTGATGTTCTTCCAGCCGGTTGATGCAGCGAATCATCGTGGACTTGCCGGAGCCCGATGGACCGCAGATCACGAGGCGCTCGCCCTTGGCCACGGAGAGATTCACGTCCTTCAGAACATGGAAATCTCCATACCATTTGTGGACATGCTTGAGGTCAACGGCGACCGCGTTCTTCAGAGCGCCGGGCTTGAAATTGATGGCTGCGGACATGGATATTTCCCCTTAACGCTTATCAGCCAGGCCGAGACGCTCTTCCGTCGCTTTCGCATAACGGGACATGGCGTAGCAGCAGATGAAGTAGAACATTGCCGCGAACATGTAGCCCGTGGCAGATGTGGTAGGCGCAGCCCATTTCGGATCGATGCGCGCAGCTTCGATCGTCTTGAGGAAGTCAAACAGGCCGACGACAACAACCAGCGTCGTATCCTTGAACAGGCCAATATACGTGTTGACGATGTTGGGGATCGTCACCTTCAGCGCCTGGGGCAACACGATGAGCCGCATCATCTGCCAGTAGCCCAGGCCCATGGCCATCGCGCCTTCATACTGGCCTTTGGGCAGGGCCTGCAGACCGGCGCGCACCACCTCGGCCATATACGCAGAGGCGAAGATCGCGGCTGCGATCAAAGCGCGCAGCAGCTTGTCCGGCGCATATTGCTCCGGCACGAACAGCGGCAGCATGTTGGACGCCATGAACAACACGGTGATGAACGGCACGCCACGCACGAACTCGATGAGGATCACCGAGAACAGCTTGACCATCGGCATCTTCGAACGGCGGCCCAGCGCCAGCAGGATGCCGCAGGGCAGTGAAAAGACGATTCCGACGGAGGCCACGATCAGCGAGATCAGCACGCCGCCCCACAGGTTCGTGGGAACAGGCTTGAGACCCGCGTCGATGCCGGTGAGACCAGCGAAGACGCCGAAAGCAGCGGCAACACCCAGAACGCTGATCAGCGCGGTCTGGAAGTCTCCTGCGGTGTAGCGGATTCGGTTGCGGAAGAGGAGCACCGCGCCGACACCAGCCGACACCAGCAGGTCGAACCAGAAGAAGCCGCGTCCACCCATGGCTCTTCGCAACCCGCCGATGCCACCATCGGTAAACTGGTCCAGCAACCAGTCGACACCGGAGAACGGCAAGGCCAGTATCGGTCCCACAAATGGAATGGCGCTGATAATGCTGCCAATCGTTCCAAAGACACTGCTGATCGCCTTGATGAGGGCTGTCACGATACCAATCAGGGCGAAAGCAGGTGTTCCACCGGTCAGCAGCCAATAGGAAATCAGCGGGGTAAAGACGAAGGCAAAGAGGATGCCCAGGTCGCGGCGCGGGGCGTTGAGCCACAGCACCCATACAGCCGAAATGATCAGCAGCACGAAGAAGATCGTTGGACGCCAGCGTTCGTCCAGAGGGTAGGATCCATAGACAAAATACTGGAAGCGCTCCTGCACGAAGGGCCAGCAGGCCCCCACGACAGGGCGCGCGTCGGTGATGATGCAGGCCTCGCGGTCGGCCCCGCTCCACACGGCCTGAAAGACAGTGAAGTTCAGCAACGGCATGAAAATCCAATAGAGCAACAGCGCGCAGAAGATGGTCATCGCGATGTTGAAAGGGCTGGAAATGAGGTTCTCGCGAACCCAGCCCTGCCAGCCAGCCATATTGGCGGGGGGAGGCAGCGCTTGTGCCGCTTCGTGCCGCACGTAGTTCACGACACTCTTGGGAGGAATAACAGACATATCGGTCATGGTCCTGCCCTCCCCTTACCGTTCCACCAACGCCTTGCGGGCGTTGTACCAGTTCATAACCAGCGACGTTGACAGCGAGATCGTGAGATAGACGAGCATGGTGATAGCCACCACCTCGATCGCCTGTCCGGTCTGGTTGAGGACCGTGCCGGTAAAGATATTCACGAGATCGGGATAGCCCACGAAAACGGCGAGCGACGAGTTCTTGGTGAGGTTCAGATAGTGACTTGTCAGCGGCGGGATGATGACGCGCATCGCCTGCGGGATCACCACAAGGTTTAGCGTATTCTTCGGCTTGATACCCAGCGCATAAGACGCCTCGGTCTGGCCCTTTGACACGGCGAGGATACCAGCGCGGACAGCTTCCGCGATGAAAGCTGCCGTGTAGATCACGAGACCAAAGAGCAGCGCCAGAAACTCCGGCAAAACCGATATGCCGCCACTGATATTGAAGCGGCTGGCGGAGGGATATTCAAAGGACATCGGCATGCCCGAAATCAGGAAAATCAGCAGCGGCAGGCCAAAAAGAAGACCCAGCGTCACAAGCGCTATCGGTGACTGGATGCCCGTCTTCTCCTGCTTCTTTTTCGCATACATGTAGAAGAAGGCCGCACCCAGAATGCCAAGCCAGAATACGACACCGGTGAGCCAGAAATAATCACCGGGCACCGGGTTGGGAAAAATCAGGCCGCGGTTGTTGAGATAGACACTGCCGGGAAATTTGATGCTGTCGCGCACTTCAGGAAGCGCCTTGACGACGGCGTTATACCAGAACAGCAACTGCAACAGCAGCGGCAAGTTGCGGATAACCTCGACATACCAATAGGCCAGCTTTGCGACGAGAAAGTTCTTAGACAATCTGGCGATGCCGACGATGAAGCCCAGAATGGTCGCGAAAACGATGCCGATGGAAGCCACGAGCAGCGTGTTGATCAGGCCCACCCAGAAGGCACGGCCGTAGCTCGATGATGCTTCGGAATAGAAGATCAGAGACTGGCTGATCGGAAACCCGGCATTGTTGTCCCAGAAACCAAAGCCCGCAGCAATCTTGGCGCGTGCGAGGTTTTCGCGCACATTGCTGATGCCGGAATAAACCAGCCAGACCAGGAAGAGGCACAGCAGTGCCTGAAAAACGAAGCTGCGCACCTTCGGATCATAGAAGGGAGAAACCTTCGGCTTCGCTTCGGCAGCGATGGACATAACGGCATCAGTCACGACTGTATCCCCCTCGCAGAGTTTGACGCGTCAGGCACAACCGGCGGCCCTTGGGGCGCTTCCGGATAAAAAGAGGGCGACGGAGATTTCCCCGTCGCCCTTGATGATATCAGCGGATCGGAGGCGCGTACTGCAGGCCGCCCTTGTTCCACAGGTTGTTGAGCCCTCGGCCAATCTTCAGTGGTGAGCCTGCGCCAACCGTGCGCTCGAAGCTCTCGCCGTAATTGCCCACGTGCTTGATGATCTGATAAGCCCAGGCATTGGTTAGGCCGAGCGCCTCGCCATGCTTGCCTTCGGTACCCAGCAGACGCTTGATGTCCGGTGTGTCGGACTTCAGACGCTCATCGACGTTGGCCTTGGTTACGCCCAGTTCTTCTGCCGTCACCATGGCATAATGCGTCCACATCACGATGTCGTACCATTGGTCATCACCGTGACGCACGCCTGGCCCAAGTGGCTCTTTCGAGATGATCTCGGGCAGCACCATGTGATCATCTGATTTCGCGAGGCGCAGACGCTCGGCATACAGGCCCGAGGCATCAGTCGTGAAGGCATCGCAGCGACCGGAATCATAGGCCTTGATCGTTTCGTCGTTGGTGGCGAACGTGACCGACTTGAGCTCCAGCTTGTTGGCACGGAAGTAATCGGCAAGGTTCAGCTCGGTCGTGGTGCCCTGCTGCACGCAGATCGAAGCGCCGGAAAGCTCCTTGGCGGATGCAACCTTGATTGACTTCTTCACAAGGAAGCCCTGCCCGTCATAGTAGTTCACAGCCGCGAAGTTGAGACCCAGCGAGGTATCGCGCGATGAGGTCCAGGTCGTGTTACGGGCGAGCACGTCTACTTCACCGGACTGGAGCGCCGTGAACCGGTCCTTGGCTGAAAGCGGCACGAACTTGACCTTGGCTGGATCGTTGAAAATTGCAGCAGCCAAAGCGCGGCAGAACTCCACGTCAAGACCAGTCCAGTTGCCCTGGGCGTCTGGCTGGCCAAAGCCAGCCAGACCGGTGTTCGAGCCACAGTTGAGAGCGCCGCGCGCCTTGATGGCTGTCAACGTGTTGCCGCCCTGCGCCTGTACGGCAGTGGCCATGGCGAGCGCGCCAAAAGCTACGCCTGCGAGTGATACGATAAGTTTTTTCATGGTGTTACCCTGAGTTTGTCCCGCGATGCGGGGAGATAATTTTCAATTGACGAGCAAACGCCGGGCCAGAACCCGGCCTTCATGGTGTCAGCGAATAGGAGGCGCGTATTGCAGGCCACCCTTCGACCACAGATTGTTCAGACCGCGCGCAATCTTGAGCTGCGAGCCAGCGCCAACGTTCTTCTCGAAGACCTCGCCGTAGTTGCCCACGAGCTTGATGACCCGATAGGCCCAGTCATTTGAGAGGCCGAGAGCCTCGCCGTGCTTGCCTTCGGTGCCCAGAAGACGTTTCACGTCAGGATTGGTGGACTTCATCTGTTCGTCGACATTGGCCTTGGTGACGCCCAGTTCTTCCGCCGTGATCATGGCATAATGGGTCCATTTAACGATATCCAACCACTGGTCATCACCATGGCGAACCGACGGGCCAAGCGGCTCCTTCGATATAATCTCGGGAAGAACCATGTGATCCTCAGGCTTAGCCATGCGCAGGCGCTCGGAATAGAGGCCGGAGGCGTCTGTCGTGAAGGCGTCGCAGCGCCCGCCCTCATAGGCCTTCACCGTTTCGTCATTGGTAGCGAAGGTGACAGCTTTAAGCTGGATCTTGCTGGCGCGGAAATAGTCAGCCAGGTTAAGCTCCGTCGTGGTACCCTGCTGCACGCAAACCGACGCGCCGTTTAGTTCGAGCGCAGAAGCGATTTTTGCGCCCTTTTTGACGATGAAACCCTGTCCGTCATAATAGTTCACGCCGGCAAAGTTCATGCCGAGTGACGTGTCGCGCGACGAAGTCCATGTCGTGTTGCGCGAGAGCACATCGATTTCGCCGGACTGGAGCGCGGTGAAGCGATCCTTGGCCGACAATGATACGAACTTGATCTTGGTCGGATCATTGAAGAGCGCGGCCGAAATGGCGCGGCACATATCAACGTCGAGCCCGGTCCAGTTGCCCTGCGCATCCGGCAGGCCGAAACCTGCAAGGCCAGTACCCGAGCCACAATTGAGCACACCACGTGCCTTCACCTGATCCAGTGTCGAGGTTTTTGCCTGCGCCATGGCACCGGTGGCGACAAAAACGCCAAGGGCACCCAGAGCCAGGCTCTTGAGGATGGATTTCATGGTCCGAACATCTCCCGATCATGATTCTCGGAGCGGAACTCTCCGGAATCTATTGTTTCACGTTCCCAAAACCGCATGACGTCAATCGGCAAGCCATTCACGCCATTGATCCTGCGTATTGAACGTTTGCATAACAAGCCGCAAGCCGTGGCACGGTCAAGCTGTTTTCGTCTGTGCCGGACGAATCAGGCTCAGCGGATCGGAGGCGCGTATTGCAGTCCGCCTTCCGTCCACAGGTTGTTGAGCTTGCGATTCATGCCCAAAGGTGATGAGCGGCCCAGATTCTTCTCGAAGATCTCGCCGTAGTTTCCGACCTTGCGGATGATACGATAGGCCCAGTCATTGGTCAGGCCCAGGGACTCGCCATGCTTGCCGTCCAAGCCGAGCAGGCGCTGAATCTCGGGACTGGAGGATTTCAGGGCAATATCGACACCCTTGCGGTCGACACCCAACTCTTCCGCAGTCACCATGGCGAAATGCGTCCATTTGACGATGTCCAGCCACTGGTCGTCGCCGTGACGAACGACAGGACCAAGAGGCTCCTTCGAGATGACTTCCGGCAGAATAACATGCTGTTCTGCGGCGAGAAGGCGCAGGCGCTCGGCGTAAAGTGCCGAAGCGTCTGTCGTCATCACAGCGCATTTGCCCTCCTCGTAGGCCTTCACCATCTCGCGGTTGCTGGAGGCGGAAATCGCTGTCAGCTGCATCTTGTTGACGCGAAAATAATCCATGAGGTTGAGTTCGGATGTGGTCCCGCGCTCGACGCAGATCGTCGCACCCGATAATTCCAGCGCCGAGGTGATCTTCGCCTTGCGATGCACCATGAAGCCCTGGCCATCGTAATAATTGATGCCCGCAAAATTCAGCCCCATCGTCGTATCGCGTGAGGATGTCCAGGTCGTGTTGCGGGCCAGAACATCGATTTCGCCTGATTGGAGCACCTGAAACCGCTGCACCGTCGATAGCGGAAAGAATTTGACCCGGGCCGGATCGTCGAAGATCGCCGCCGCAAGCGCGCGGCAGAAATCGACGTCGAAGCCGATCCAGTTGCCGCCGGACATCGGGATGCTGAACCCCATCTGCCCGCCATCTGCCCCACAATGCAGCAGGCCGCGCGCCTTCACCGTCTGAAGGGTCGAGACTCTGGATTGCGCCAGACTCTCTTTGGGCAGACAAAATGCCAGAAGGGCCAGAGTCAGCCCGACGCAGAAAGCTTTCATGGGTGTCTCCATCCCAGAGGACACATTACCGGATGGGCGGCGCGTACTGCAAACCGCCCTTGTTCCAGAGTTGATTAAGCCCGCGTTCGATCTTCAACTGCGATCCCGATCCGATGTTGCGCTCGAATCCCTCACCATAGTTCCCGATATGCTTGATAATCTGGTAAGCCCAGGCGTTCGATAGGCCGAGCGCTTCGCCATGCTTGCCTTCGGTGCCCAGAAGACGCCGAACGTCGGGGTTGGTCGACTTCAGCTGCTCATCGACATTGGCTTTGGTCACCCCGAGCTCTTCTGCCGTGATCATCGCGTACTGAACCCATTTCACGATATCATACCATTGGTCATCACCATGGCGCACAGCGGGAGCTAGCGGCTCCTTGGAAATGATCTCGGGCAATATGACGTGATCGCCAACATTGGTCATCTTCAACCGTTCGGCGTAAAGCCCGGACACATCGGTAGTGAAGCTGTCACAGCGACCTGCCTCGTAGGCTTTCACGGATTCCTCGCCCGTCGGAAAGGATACGACCTTGAGCTGCATATTGTTGGTGCGGAAATAATCCGCAAGATTGAGTTCCGTCGTCGAGCCCTGGTTGACGCAGACCGTTGCGCCCGAAAGGTCCCGGGCGGATTTCGTTCCAGCGCTCTTTTTTACCATGAAACCCTGTCCGTCGTAGTAGGTCACAGGTCCGAAATTGAAGCCCAACGATTTACGCGGTACGCTGTACGCGGTACATCTTCAATTGCAATAGCAATTGAAGATAACGGCCCCGGTTTTACTTCCAATCAACTTAAAAACGTTTTTAAACCGT
>JANPDL010000009.1:0-59967 GCA_031431475.1 Hyphomicrobiales bacterium | reverse complement strand
TCACCGGCTCATAGACGGGTTCATCAATGTAGCCTTCGAGGTGTTGATGGTCACCAAAGGCCCTGTCTTCTGCTGCTCGATCATACCATAGCCTGAAGGCCGAAATGATTGGCTCTATGAGGTGGAGGGGAATTGTCACATGGGTCTGTTGACCAACTAAGTTGGGCTCCTGTTCATCTCGGGTTCCCATCACTCCGCCTCCCGCTTCGCTGCCCTGAAATCCCACGGGGCCTGATGCGGCCCTGACCATAGCCCACGCCACCTTACCCGCCATAGCTTCGGCTGTGGCGGGTTTTTCTTTTTATGCTGTGAGTATCGCCCGCGCCTGCTCATAGCGCCGGGCGATCCCGCGTTCGGTTTCAGGCAAGCAAGCAATGCGGGATGGATCGAAGTTATCGGCATTGTCAGCAAGCTTGATGGCAATCACCTCATCATCTCCGGTCGCTTTCAGCCGTGCGATCCAGTCCATGTAGGTGATGCCAACGGGGCGAGAAAGCATCTGCACTATGCGAACTACCCTTTCCGAATAGCCGCGCTCAAGGAGCATCCCAGCGGTCACGTCGGTATCCTCCAGAACATCATGAAGAAGCGCAATATACCGCATACAATCCGCCTCGCCAGTCATCCCATCCTCACACGAGGCCAGCAGGGCATCATAGACGGATTGCAGTGCTTGTCTCTGAACAATCACAGCCTTCCCGTCGAGAACGTCGGATAGGCCTGGGATGGCGCATAGGCCTGCCAGCGCCGCCAGTCTGCCCGCTTCTCCATTTCGAGCATATCCCAGTGCTTGTTGCGTTTCGCGAAGGCTGAATAAGTAGCCTCTGCTGCGAGGTTCACAAGCGTCATTTTCTCATCTCTCGTCATTGTCCAGCCTCCAGTGCAAGCGTGGCGAGGGCTGTGACGGCGGCGGGAGTGGCTGCCGCCATCCACCGGTTTTGCAAATCGGGGTCACGAAAAAAATGGATCAGCCCATTTGGGTCGTCGCTTATGTCCGCGCATCCCTTGATGATGGCTTCGATCTGATCGCGGTCATAGCTCTATCCTTTCACATATCGGGCGGTTGGCAATTTCGAGAAGCGCATCGGCGTGGCATAGAGCGTCAAGAGCGCACGTGCAGGCCAAGTTCTTGCCGCGAAGTTCTCGTGCGATCATCGCGCTCTTTGATGGTGTGCATTCCCGTCGTCGAAACTTCTCCACGACTTCTTCGGCGGTCATTCCTTCCTTGCGTGCGAAAACACTCCCGTCTGATCTTTGAACAAGAAACGTGTCCCCTATCCGCCACGGGTTCCCCCATTTCTTTCCCGGCCCGCGCGTGACGACGACAGCATCCAGTCCGTTCACGGCGCGGCTGTGAGATTGCAGCTTGAACCCCTTGGCGCGGGACAATCGAAGGCGGACGGGAATTGGCTCGTCAGTCATCGTTCATTTCCTTGCGTTTCAGATCCATGTCAGCAACGCGGCGGGCGTCATGCCATATCGGGGCTACCAGCAAAAAGCTGAATATCAGCGCGGCGATGATTGCGGATGCCTCGGCCATGACCTCTCTCCTGTTGTGGGCTTCATGCGGACGTGGAGGCGGTAGACGGGGCGGGCGCTTGTCAGAGATGCCACTGCAATTGCGTGCGACTTTATGTGGAACCGCGCCCCTAACACCCCGTCTGCGTAGACGTTGATCCAGCATTCAGTCATCATCATTCTCCATTCAGCGGGCATTGCCGCGAGGGGTTACTTTGGCGGCGGAAGAAGGTTCTGCCTGTTGACGTGTTCCAATAGCGTCTGCCCGTCGTTCGTGATCATGTGGGCCATGAACATGGCCTCGACCGGCATCAGTCCGCACTCAACCGCTGTGACGCTGCCCTTGACCCAATCCCGGATGATGCTGTTCACAGCGATCATGCCTTGCGACAGCGCTCGTGCGTTGTATTGAGCCGATGTGCATCGCATCCGGAGTGAGTAGGGTTTCTCTTTTAGAAACCACGTTGCCCATCCCTTTGCTGATGCGCGAAGTTGCACTGCGCGACCACGATGCTCAAACGCCAGCAACAGAGAGTGCGTGTCGAATTCATCCATGAACCCGACCTTATCGCAGCCCATGCGGCGCAAGAGCTTGGTGATCTCGCCGCGAGCTGCATCGCCTGATGTTGCGCCGGAGTAGGGAATGTCAGCCATCTCAAACTCCAATCAGAATGTTGACGATGAAGGCGATTATACATGCGATGCCAAAGACGGACCAGAACCAGGCGGATGCCGTGGGCTTCGCCTGTGCGACAGGCCGCGCATCGTTCTCCCATCCGGGAACGTCTGCTCCGGTCATGGTGTGGTGGGGTGGGCGGTTTTCAGCGTTCCCGCCAGTTGCGGAGATGTCCCGATATGTTCCGTCCCGTGCTGAAAACCGTGATCCAACGATTCCAATCGCTTGGCTGGAATTGCCTTGATGATTGGTTAACGCCGTGCCAGTCCTCACCCATGCCAAGTCCCCAGGAAATGCCCGGACCAGATGAAATCGAGCGCTACGCCCGCCACATCGTGCTGCGTGGCGTGGGTGGCCCAGGACAGGCCCGGCTCGGGTCTGCCCGCGTACTGGTGATCGGTGCAGGAGGCCTTGGCTCTCCGGTCATCCAGTACCTTGCCGCAGCGGGCGTCGGCACGATCGGCATTGTCGATGACGACACGGTGTCGCTGTCGAACCTGCAGCGGCAGGTCCTGCACGGCACGCCCGATGTCGGGCAGATGAAAACGGACAGTGCGAAGGCGGCGGTTGCCCGGCTCAATCCCCATGTCACGGTCGAGGCGCATGCGCTGCGCCTTTCAGAAGTCAACGCCGTCGATCTGGTCAGCTGTTATGACATTGTTGCAGATGGCTCAGACAATTTCGACACGCGCTATGCGGTTTCGGATGCTTGCTTTCATGCAGGAAAGCCGCTGGTGACGGCCAGTGTCAACGAATTCGATGGTTCCATCACCACGATCCGCGCCCATGAAACGGGAGCTGACGGCAAGCCCAACCCCACCTATCGCTGCCTCTTTCCGGATAAACCGTCAGTAGGAATCATCCCGACCTGTGCCGAAGCAGGCGTTCTGGGTGCACTAACAGGACTTGTGGGCGCGATGCAGGCCATGGAAGTCATCCGCGAGATCACCGGTTTCGGCGAGGGGCTTGTTGGCCGGGTTCTCCTGATCGACGCAATGTATTTGCGCTTCGAAACAGTCACCTACGCATGGGACCCCGCCAATCCGTTGAGCGGAACAGCAAAAAGGCCATGAATCAGGATTTCCCATGAATCAGGTCTTGTCCTGAATCAGGTCTTGCCTTCAAGCTGAGCTTTCAATGCCGCAAGCTGGGCGAAGGGCGAGTTGGGATCGGGCTGACGATCACGCGGCTTCTCACTGGAATACATGGCGGGGCGCTGGTCACGATCACGGCGCGGTCCGTCCTGACGGTCGCGTGGCGGGCGGTTTTCGTCGCGTTTGCCATCGAAGGGGCGCTTGCCAGCAAAAGGACGCCCGCCTTCTGATCTTTTGGCATCCCCGCCTTCCTGCTTGTCGCGGTTCTGCCACGGCTTTCTTCCACCGCCAGAACTGCCGCCACCAGAATCGCCAGCACCCGCAGGTCTCTCACCGCTCTGGCCATCACTCCGCTGCCTGTTGCGGCGTGAATCACGCTGATCGGGACGCGGCGCTGCCGGATCACCGGCAACAGCCGCCTGTCCCTCGGGCTTGCGGGCATCACGGCGATGTCCGCCACGGTTTCTGTCTCGCGCCGGGCGCTGCTCGCGGTCAAACCGGGCCGGACGCCAGACCTCCACCAGTTCCGCCTCGGCGAGTGGCAAGATCTCTGCGGTCGTATCAGCTTCAACAGTTGCCGCCTCGACAGTCTCCGGCGCTTCTTCCGCAGGCATCTCCGGCGCAGGTTCCTCAACCGTTGGTGTTTCCTTAACCGATAGCGCGGCCACTTCGGCTTCGGTTTCCACTGTAACGGTCTGGGTCTCGGCCTCGGCTGTTTCGGGCATTTCAACCGCAACAGCAGCAATGTCGGCTGGCGGCACTTCCATCACGCTTCCGACGCCTTCGGATGCGGCCACAACCACCAGCGGCGCAGCAACAGAAATCACCAGCGGAATAATCGGCACATCCTTCATCGCGGGCCGCTTTTCCATGCGGTAGCCGAGGCCCTTGAGAACAGCCGCGAAATCTTCGCCTGCACAGCCCGCAAGCGATGTCATTGCGCCTGTCACGGTGAAACCGTCACCCATGAAAGCACCGGCGGGAGCGGTTCCGGGCGTCAGACCCGGACGGAAGGCGATGGCTGGACGAATTAGATCCGCCAGTCGCTCCAGAATATCGACGCGGATGGCACGCGGTCCGCAAACCCGGTAACCTGCGGCGCGGTAGAGCGCTTTCTGGATCGTTTCATCCACCGGAATCGAGGTGCGCCCGGATGACGCGAGATGCGCGATATCATCCAGCCCCTTCACCTCGATGCCACCGTGCTTGAGCGCCCAGAGCTGCGCTGCAAGAGCGCGCGGTGCAGGCTTCAACAGCATTGGCGTCGTGATGTGATAGGCCCCGAATCGGACGCCCAGCTTGCGCAGGTTGGCGCGGGCATCCTGCTCCAGTGTTTTCATTTCGGCCTGCACAACGGTACGGTCCAGCACGCCCAGATGTTCGGCCAGCTGATAGGCGATACCCCGGCTGATCCCTTCGAGGCCAACGCCGCTTTCCAGCGTCAGCAAAGGCCCGAGCAGCTTGTGCACATGGGCTTTCACCCAGAGAGTCAGGCGTGCATCAACGCCGTCCCGCGTCGCGCCGCTCAGTTGCTCGTCCGCCAGCAGCAGAAAACGGGGCTCCAGCACTTTTTCGCCGGCCTGCAACTTGGCGACGGGTTCACCGATCCAGCGAATCGCGCCATCCAGCGCCAGGGCGAAGGCCTCATCGGGTGCCGCCGCCAGCTTTGTGGCGCGCGATTCAATCTCGCTGGCCAGAGCCTTCAGTGCGGCAGCTGACAGCGCCTTGGCTTCCGCACCTGTCGCGCCTGCTTCCGGCGTGAAGCGGAATCCCTGCAACCGCCCCACGGGCTGGCCTTCGACGGTGACTTCACCTGTTGCGGTCACTTCAGCTTCAAGCATCGTATTCTCTCTCAGGCGGCGCATCAGAACGCTGGTGCGTCTGTCGACGAAACGCGCTGTCAATTTCTCGTGCAGTGCGTCCGACAGCTTGTCCTCTATCGCGCGCGTGACGCCCTGCCAATGGAGGGGATGCGCTAACCAGTCGCGATTGGCGCAAAAAGTCCATGTTCTGACCTGCGCAATGCGCGCTGACAGCGTATCCATGTCGCCATCGATGCGGTCGCAGAGGTTCACCTGCTTCTGGAACCAGTCTTCAGGGATAGCGCCTTTCTCCTGCACGAAGCCGAAAATCTGGCCCACAAGCTCGGCATGGGCATTGGGCGCGACCTTGCGATAGTCCGGCAGGGCACAAAGCTCCCAGAGCCGGGCCACGCCGTCCCGCGATTGCATCAAGGCGCGCACATCCGGGTCCGCAGCAGCAAGATCGAAGACAATTTCATCATCAGCACGCGGCGCACGCACCAACCCATCTTCATTGGGTGAAACCGCAAGGCTTTGCCTGAGCAGATCGGCAGAGCGCAGATCGATATCGGGATTGCGCCAGTGAATCATCCGCACCGGGTCAAAAACGTGGTTTTCCAGATCCTCGATCAGTTGCGGATCGAACGGACGGCAGCGCCCGGATGTACCGAAGGTCCCGTCGCGCAGATGCCGCCCGGCGCGTCCCGCGATCTGGCCGAACTCCGCCGTCATCAGGCGGCGGTGGTAATGCCCGTCGAATTTGCTGTCTCCGGCGAAGGCTACATGGTGGATATCGAGATTGAGGCCCATCCCGATGGCATCAGTGGCGATGATATGATCGACATCACCGGACTGGAATAGCTCGACCTGCGCATTGCGGGTGCGCGGGCTGAGCGCACCCAGCACGACAGCCGCACCACCGCGCTGACGCCGGATCAGTTCTGCGATGGCATAAACCTCGTCCTGCGAGAACGCCACGATGGCGGAGCGCGACGGCAGGCGCGTCAGCTTTTTCTCGCCCGCATAGATGAGCTTCGACAGCCGGGGCCGTGCGACGATATTCGCACCGGGCATCAGCCGTTCTACCAGTGGTTTCATGGTGGCGGAACCGATGACCAGCGTCTCCTCGCGTCCGCGCCGGTTCAGCAGATGATCCGTGAACACATGCCCTCGGTCGAAATCCGCTGCGAGCTGGATTTCGTCGATGGCCACGAACGCCACGTCCAGATCGCGCGGCATGGCTTCCGCTGTAGCCACCCAGTAGCGTGGATTAGCGGGCTTGATCTTCTCCTCGCCCGTGATGAGAGCGACGGATTCGACGCCGACCTTCTCCACAACGCGGTTATAGACCTCGCGCGCCAGCAACCGCAGCGGCAAGCCTATGAGGCCGGAGGAATGCGCCACCATGCGCTCGATCGCGAGGTGGGTCTTGCCGGTGTTGGTGGGCCCCAGAACAGCGGTAACGCCTCGGGCGCGCACCTGCGGAGCAAGCGATAGGGATGGCATCATAACTTTCAGCGGTACGGGATGGCGACAGGCGTCCCCCGTTGGCACAGGCTCTCTATCGCGGAAAGGCAAGCAGGAACACCCGAGATTTATGGCGCGGAGGTCGCACTCCCGTTGCGGGACAGAAACAGGAAGCGCGATATTGCGACGTTCATGTTTCGCCCGAAGCAGGAACGGAAGGGCTACGAATCAGGCTTTAGTGATTCGATTCATAGAATCGTCGGGCTGAAGTTCTGCATCCCGCCTGTATCTGCGCACCATATGAGCCTGTGATCTCACGATACCTATGCCGCGCATTAACCGATGCTGAAATTGTGGTAGGCTCAATTCCTTTCATCTTTGTAAAGCGACGGCCTCTGGGCGATGCCCCCGCCATTTACGAATCGAACCAGCCCTGAACAAAGCATGCCCGAATCGGCTTCCAACGATTCGCACCCTGACCCATCCGCAAAAGCAATCGCGATAATCACGGGATTCTGTAAGACGCGGAGCGCGCATTGGCGTAAACCGGATCAATCGCCGCGAAAATACCGGAAGGATACACGATGCAGCAGCATATCCGCAGGCTCATAGCCGCAGCCGCATTTGGTCTGGCAGCGACCACGACTGTTTTCGCACAGACGCCCGCGCAAAAAACGCTGCGCATTGTTCCCTTCGCTGATCTGCAGGTGATCGATCCAATCAACACGACGGCGGGCAACGTGCAGAGCCATGCCATGCATGTCTACGATTTCCTCTTCGGCAGGGATGTGAACCAGATACCCCGACCGCAAATGGTCGAGACATGGACTGTGAGCGATGACGGCCTGACCTGGACTTTCACACTGCGGGATGGCCTGAAGTTCCATGACGGCGCGCCGGTGACGACTGATGACGTGATCCAGTCGCTCAAGCGCTGGGGTGCGCGCGATCCCTATGGCCGCCAGTTGATCGTGCTGACCAAGGACATGACGGCAAAGGATACCAAAACCTTCACCTGGACCCTGACAAAACCCTTTTCACTGATGCTGGAGGCGCTGTCTAAGTCCACCAGCAATGTCCCGGCCATCATGCCCAAGCGCATCGCGGAGACGGATCCTTCGAAAAATATCACGGAAACCATTGGGTCCGGCCCGTTCATCTTTGCGCGTGAAGAGTGGATTCCGGGTGCCAAGGTCGTCTATCGCCGCAACCCGGATTACGTCGCGCGCAACGAACCCTCCTCTGGCTCCGCCGGCAGCAAGGCGGCGAAGGTGGATCGCATCGAGTGGAAGATCATCTCTGACCCGCAATCTGCCGTTTTTGCGCTCATCAACGGTGAGGTGGATTATCTCGAAAACCCACCGACCGATTTGATCCCTGAGCTGAAAGCACGTGGTGCGGCCTTCACCACCACGAATGCGCTGGGCTTTCAGGGCATGATCCGGATGAACCACCTGCATCCGCCCTTCAACGACGTGAAGGCGCGGCAGGCGCTGCTTTATCTCATCAATCAGGAGAATTATCTGCGCGCCATGTTCGGCGAGCCAAAATCTGAGGGTGTAGAGAACTGGCGGGTCTGCCGTGCTTTCTTCAACTGCGGTGGGCCTTTCGCCACGGATGCAGGCGCATTGCCTGATTTCGGCAAGAACAAGGACAAGGCCAAGGCGCTGCTGGCGGAATCAGGCTACAAGGGCGAGCCCATTGTGCTGCTGCATCCAACCGACATCAGCTTTCTCTCAGCTGCGACGCAGCTTCTGGCGCAGGATCTCAAGTCCATCGGCGTGAACGTGGAAATGGTTGCCATGGATTTCGCCACCATGGCCCAGCGGCGCGCCAACAAGTCCGCTCCGGGGCAGGGCGGCTGGCATCTGGGCCTGACGTGGTGGAACGGTGCGGGTTCGATGGACCCGGTCGGAAATGTGCCGATGCAGGCATCGTGCGACAAGGCTTGGCCGGGCTGGCCCTGTGATGCGGCGCACCAGGCGCTGATCGACGCCTTTGCAGCGACCAAGACCAACGACGAGCGCATGAAGGCGGCGATTGCGGTGCAGGAGAGTGCCTACAAATTCGTGCCGTATGTGCCGTTCGGCCAGTGGTTCCAGCCCGTGGCACACTCGCCCAAGCTCAAGGGCCTGCCGATTGTTCCGGGTGTGATGGCGTTCTGGAATGTGGAGAAGGAGTGACCCTTCTCATCGTCAGGTTGATCCGTCCGCCTTTGGGCAGAAGATCGCTCGACCCGGCCATGACGCGATCCACGCCGTGAAAACACAGGCGTGACGCGCCACCGAGCAGCAACACATCACCCGATTCGAGCTTCACGGATTTAGTCGGGTCATTTCGCTTCAATCCGCCATAGCGAAACAGGCAGGTATCACCGAGTGACACCGAGAGAACGGGCGCGGAAAACTCCTGCTCGTCCCGGTCCTGATGCAGCCCCATCTTCGCCGTGGCCTCATACCAGTTCACAAGGCAGGCTTCAGGCAGGTCGGGAAAGCCTGAAAGCTTGTCCCATGTCCTGAGCAAAGCTTCCGGCATCGCAGGCCAAGGCGCGCCCGACTCGGGATGCAGCGGCTGGTAGCGGTATTCTCTGATATCCGACACCCAGCCCAGTGGACCACAGTTCGTCATCCGCACCGAGAAGGGCGTGCCGGATTTCGGCATAAGAGGCGTGAACAGCGGTGCGATGCGAATGACGCCGCGCATGTCATTCACCAGAGCATCCTGCGCTGCCCGGCCAAACCAGCCGCGATGAAGGACCAGACCGGGGGCGAGTTCTTCGGGTGCTGCGGCGGGAAGCAGGCTCACGCCAGCTCTTCACGGCTCGCAATGGTTGAATCCGCGTTGAGCCGGTAGACGATCGGCACGCCGGTCGCGAGCTCACGGGCGATGATCTGCTCGCCGGTCATGCCCTCCATCGCCATGATCAGAGCGCGCAAGGAATTGCCGTGGGCGGCCACCAGCGTGCGCTTGCCCGACAGCACGACGGGCAGAATGTCATGCACATAATACGGCAGTACCCGCGCAGCAGTATCTTTCAGGCTTTCCCCGCCGGGCGGTGGAATGTCGTAGGAGCGGCGCCAGACATGCACCTGCTCCTCGCCCCATTTCTTGCGGGCATCATCCTTGTTCAGGCCGGACAGTTCGCCATAATCGCGCTCATTCAGCGCCTGATCGCGGATTGTTTGCAGCGATGACTGGCCGAGTTCGTCGAGCATCAGCTGGCAGGTGTTCTGCGCCCTCACCAGGTCCGATGTGAAGGCGATATCGAAACCGATCCCCTTCGCCTTGAGACGGCGGCCGGCAGCTTTCGCCTCATCCACGCCCAGCGGGGTGAGATCAGGGTCTTTCCAGCCAGTGAACAGGTTCTTGAGGTTCCATTCGCTCTGGCCGTGGCGGCAGAGCACCAGAAGATGCGTCATTCGTCGTCCTCGTCGTCATCGGGCGCAGGCCCAAGCGTTCCGTTCCTTGCAGATTCTGCCACGCCAGCGAAGGCCCTGTAGGTGATCAGAAGAAGCAGGACAAGCAGGCCTGAGGCGACGGCCAGTATCTTCAGGAGGCTGCGGTCTATGTCCAGAACCCTGAGCCCGGCCAGAACCGCCAGCAACAGTGCCGCGAAGACATAGATGCCGGGCTTGATGCGCGCGTTGATACCAGGCATCAATCCGCGAGGCCTAAAACATCCGTCATAGAGAAATAACCTGGCTTGCGGCCCTTGCCCCAGAGTGCTGCTTTCACCGCGCCATTGGCAAAATTATCGCGGCTTTCAGCGGAATGCGACAGCGTGATGCGCTCGCCCGGCCCGGCAAAAATAACGCTATGCTCGCCCGCTACCGTGCCACCCCTAAGAGAGGCGAAGCCGATGTTACCCGGCTTGCGTACACCGTGATGGCCATCGCGGGCCTTGTCCATGTGGTCGTCAAGCGCAACACCACGTCCCGCCGCCGCCGCTTCACCCAGCAGCAGCGCGGTGCCGGATGGCGCATCGATCTTCATCCTGTGGTGCATCTCGACGATCTCGATATCGTAGTCGAGATCAAGAGCCTTTGCGGCACGCTTCACCAGCTGGGCCAGCACATTGACGCCAAGGCCGAAATTGCCGGACTGGATCATGGTTGCGTGCCGGGACGCGGCCTTCAATCTTGCAAAATCATCCTCGCTGAAACCTGTTGTGCCAATAACGTGAACAATGCGCGCCTGCGCAGCCAGTCCTGCAAAAGCCACTGATGCGGCAGGAATGGTGAAGTCCAGCACGCCATCCGCCTTCGCAAACGCCGTCAGCGGATCATCCGTGATCATGACACCTGTCATGCCCGCGCCTGCGACCAATGCGGCATCCTGACCAAGGACGGGAGAACCTTCACGCTCGATGGCAGCAGCCAGCGTCACACCCGGCGCGCTATTCACGGCGCGCACCAGAGCTTGACCCATGCGGCCAGCGGCTCCCACGACAACGAGGCGCATATCTGACATTCCTGGTTCCTTGTCAGCCAGTAGTTACGAAGGCTGCGGCCCTTCATAGCCGCCCACGATCACCAGATCCGTCGGCCCCACATCCTTCAGATGCTCCAGCGCCGCCTGATACTCCGGTGAATCGTAGCAGGCCAGCGCCTGCTCGTAGCTCTCGAACTCGATGACCACGTTGTGCTTGCGCGGCGTGCCTTTGACGACTTTGCCAGCAGGGCCACAGACTATGAACTTTGCGCCGAACTTGGCAAAGGCTTTACCGTTCAGAGCGCGGTAGCGGTCATAGGCCCCGGTGTTGTCGACATCAACGCGGGCCAGCCAGTATCCCTTCGCCATCAGACGCCCTCGACCGCGACGAGATCGATCACGCCCGCCCCCTCGCGTAACTTGCGGGCAGCATTGTATTCGCTGGAGAACAGATAGGCCTTCGCCTTCTCGTAGCTCTCGAACTCCAGCACGACATTGCGGGACCGCGCCTCGCCCTCACCCACCGAGCACTGGCCACCCCGGATCAGCGGCTTGCCGCCGTATTGCGCGATGGCCTTGGAGGCTTCCGCCGCATAAACCGCCCATTGCGTGGCATTGGTGACGCTGGCGCGTCCGATGACATATCCCTTTGGCATGTTTGCCTCCCTTTTCTTGCCGTTACTGGTTTCAGGCAGCTTGGCTTTGTGGTGCACCCACGAGGCGCCGCGCTTCGGCAGAGCTCATCGGCTCGCCAAAAGCGTAGCCCTGACCATATTCGCAGCCCAGCTGGTAAAGCTCAACCGCGTCGGATTCTGTTTCTGCGCCCTCGGCCACAATCTGCATGCCCAGATCATGCGCCATGGTGATGATGGAGCGCAGGATGACGGGTCGTGAGCCCTTGTTGGAGGGACGCACGAAGGACTGGTCGATCTTGATCGTATCGAACGGAAACCGCTGGAGGTAGGCAAGCGAGGAATAGCCCGTACCGAAATCATCGAGCGACAGGCCGGCGCCGAGGTCCTTCATCTTCTGCAGCATCTGCGCTGCATATTCCGGGTTTTCCATCACAAGGCTTTCGGTCAGCTCCAGCTTCAGCGTGCCGCGCCTCACGGGTGCACGGCTCAGCACCGCCTTCAGGTCATGCAACAGGTCATGCCGCAGGACCTGACGGCTGGAAACATTGACGCTGGCGAAGATCGGTGGCTGCACATCCAGCGCCTGCTGCCAAACGCCAAGCTCGCGGGCAGTTTTCTCGAGGACGAACACCCCGAGATCGACGATCAGGCCGGTTTCCTCGGCGATACCGATGAATTCCTTGGGCGAGATGCGTCCCAGTTTCGGGTGATCCCAGCGCAGCAGCGCCTCAAAACCCGCAATGGTTCTGTCTTCCAGGCGCACGATGGGTTGATAATAGACTTTCATCTCGTTGCGTTCGAGCGCGCGGCGCAGGTCGCTCTCCAGCGCCAGCCGATCTGGCTTCATGGTGCGCATGGATGGCCGGAACACCTCGATCCGGTCACCGCCCAGACGCCGTGCATGGGCCAGTGCCAGTTCGGCATTCTTCAGCACATCATCGCGGCGTGTGTCGCCCTGCTTGTCGAACAACGCGATGCCGACCGATGCCGTGACAATGATCTCGCGCTCCGAAAACGTCATCGGCGCGGTCACGGCGCGGCGCACCAGATCGGCGAAGGCCGTGATCCGTTCGGGCTCCTTTTCGGACATCAGGATGATCGAGAAATTATCGCCATTCAGCCGCGCCAGCGTGTCCTGCGGGCGCAGCAAGCGTCCCAGCCGCCGCGCGATATTGAGCAGAATGGAATCGCCCACCGCGAAACCGACACTCTCGTTAACCTGCTTGAACCGGTCGAGATTGAGCATCAGCACAGTCGGGCGCATCACGTCGTCTGTGCGCGAAAACACCAGTGCAGCCTCAAGCCGGTCGAGGAACAGCTCTCGATTGGGAAGGCCCGTCAGGTTATCATGCACGGCGTCGTGCAGAAGGCGCTCCTCCGAGGTCTTGATGCCTGTAATATCGCACAAGGTACCGACAACGCGCACGACCTCGCTGTCATCTCCCACCACGGGGCGCGCCTTGAGGCCGTACCACAGGAACTCGCCTTCGGCAGAGCGCAGCCGGAAATCCAGCGAAATGCGTCCGCGCCGCTGATCAAGGATGGCATCGAGATTGGCGCGGTAGCGATCACGGTCCAGCGGATGCATGGCCTCCATCCACGGGCCGGGGCGACCATCCAGTGAGCCCCGCTTCAGGTGCAGCTGCTGTTCCAGCTCCGGACTGAGATAGATACGATCAGACTGCACATCCCAGTCGAAAACAATGTCACCGGACCCTGTGAGGGCCAGCGACTTCCGTTCAGAATCCGAGACAAGCCCCTGCGCGATGGCGCCCCCCGCGAAAGCATGCTGCACCACGGTGAATCCGATCAGCATCACGATCAGCACCAAGCCTCCCAGCAGAGCCGGAGCGGTTATGTCATTGGCAAGCCGACCATAAATCGCGATGGCAGCGGCACCCACCCAGGCCAGCAACAGCACCCATGTCGGCACCAGCATGATCGCCCGGTCATAGCCCAGTGTGGCCAGATAGGCGATCAGCACCAAGCCAATGGCTGCAGCCACGCCAATCGCGATTCGGGCGACACCGGCCGCCACCGGCGCATTGAACAACGCCATGCCAACCAGCGCCGCAATGAACAGCACCCAGAGCGTGGTGAAATGCACATAGCGGACATGCCAGCGGTTGAGATTGAGATACGCAAAAAGGAAAATAACCAGTGTTGCGGCCAACACTGCTTCTGTCGCTGCCCGAAAGACGCGTTCTGCTTCGGTCGAGAGGCCGAATAGCTTGCCCATGAAACCGAAATCGATGCCGAGATAGGCCAGTACCGCCCAGGCCAAAGCCGCCGCAGCCGGAAAGATGACAGCGCCCTTCACGACGAAGACGATGGAGAGAAACAGCGCGAGCAGCGCCGCAATGCCCAGCACAACACCCCTGTAGAGTGTCAGGCTGTTCACCCTCTCGGTATAGGCGTCTGGCTCCCACAATGTTAGCTGCGGCAGGGTATTGGCGGCAAGTTCCACCACGAAGGTAACAGTTGTTCCCGGATCAAGCGTGATCAGGAAGGCATCGACACCGATTGTTTCTTCACGCTCCGGCCGCAAACCCTGACTGGCCGTGATCGCCTTGATGCGTGCGCTGCCCAGATCAGGCCACAGAACGCCGGATCCGACGAAACGATAGTGCGGTGCGACAAGCAGGCGGTCGATCTGCTCGTCCGTATCATTGGACAAGGCAAATGCAATCCACTCGGGACGTGTTCCGATATCGCCCGCGCGCACCTCAATGCGTCTGACAATGCCATCCGCACCGGGCGCAGTGGAAATCGTGATGCGATCACCCTGTGATTGATAACGCTCGATCGCGGGCAAAAGATTGATGGCAGTCTGGTCAGTGCGGATACGCACGGCATCCAGAGCCATGGCGTGAGGCATGAAGACCCCTAGCCATGCTGTCATGATCGCCAGCAGAAGAATGAAACGCTTTGACAACCCGGATTCCCGCGCGGCTAAACCGCATGTTGATGGACTGGTAGCCGCTGGCTTGCAGAGGGGCAAGTCAGTCCGGTTTCAGATCACCTTATTTTCAGTGGAAGCGGTCTGTCTGGCGAAAAGAAAATGATCCCGCCATGCACCATTGATCGCCAGATACTGGCGCGCATAGCCCTCTTGGATAAAGGCGGTTTTTTCAAGAAGCTTTATGGAAACCCGGTTTTCAGGCACACAGGCTGCCTCAATCCGCCGCAGGCGCAGCCGACCGGCTGCGAAAGGAATGATCAGGTTGACGGCCTCCGTCATAAGGCCCTGCCCAGCATGGGGCTGGCCCATCCAGTAGCCGAGCGAGGCCATGGAGGCCGCGCCGCGCCGCACATTGGTGAGGTTCAATCCCCCCAGCAGGGTCTGGCCATCCGTCGAAAAGACAAAGAAGGGATAGGCCTCGTCCTTGCCGATTTCGGTATGATAGCGGGTGATGCGCCTGCGAAAGGCTCGTGCCGTCAGGTCATCCTCCGGCCAGAGCGGTTCCCAGGGCTGTAAAAACGCACGGCTGGCATCTCGAAGGGCTGCCCAGGCCTTGAAATCCTCCCGCTGGGGGGGACGTAGCAAAACCCTTGGCCCAGCGATCACAAGATCGGGCCGGTCTAGACTGCGCTTGCCAAAGATCAGCATGAGTTCAGGATGTTTGCGGCAGCCCGATGCGGCCCGTAATGCGTTCCAGCGATGGCAATGGCCTGGTTGGCCCGATGGTGGTGAGCGTCGGCGCACTCGACAGGATGCGGCGCCCAACAGCCCGGACTTCATCAACGGTGATTGCATCCACCCGGGCGATGATTTCAGCCGAAGGTATCAACCGGCCATAGGCGATGAGATGACGCGCCATCTGGTCGGCACGCGCGCCGGAGCTTTCAAGCGCCATCAACAACGACACCTTGAGCTGGGCTCGCGCCCGCGCGACCTCGGCTTCGCTGATATCGTCGATGCCGTTCATCAGGCAATCCAGAGTGACGTTCATCGCATCGCCCACGGTCTTCTCGCCAGCGCCGAAATACACCCCGAAGATGCCGGCATCCGAGTAACCCCAGAGGAAACTGTAGACGGAATAGGCGAGGCCGCGCTTTTCCCGCACCTCCTGGAACAGCCGGGACGACATGCCGCCGCCCATGACATTGACGAAGACCTGGGCCGGATAGAAATCTGCATCGTTGTGGGAGGGGGCAGACATCCCGAGCAGCACATGTGCCTGCTCCAGCTTGCGGTTGATACGTCGCTCACCGCCGACATAAAGCGCGGCAGGGCGTGTCTGGCCGTTGCCGCTGGCAAAGCGTGAGAGACGTGCCTCGGCTTCCTGCACGACCTGATCGTGGTTCACCGCACCCGCAGCAGCCACGATGATCCGGTCCGCAGCATACTCGCGGTTGAGAAATCCGTGCAGCAGATTACCATCCAGAGCTCGCACCGTCTTGGGTGTACCCAGAATCGGCAATCCGATCTGCTGGCCACCGAAGGCCGTCTCCGAGAACATGTCGAACACGAGATCATCCGGCGTATCATCCACCGCCGCGATCTCCTGCAGCACGACACCTTTTTCCCGTTTGATCTCTTTCGGATCGAACAGGGACTCGGTCAGGATATCCGACAGCACATCGAGCCCCAGCGGCACGTCGGTACCCAGAAGTCGTGCAGTATAGGCCGTGGTTTCCGTGCTGGTTGCAGCGTTGATGTCGCCTCCCACAGCCTCAATTTCCTCGGCAATGCCCCGGGCCGAGCGACGGCGGGTACCCTTGAAGGCCATGTGTTCCAGAAAATGTGCCAGACCGTGCTCACCAGGCTGCTCATCCCGTGAGCCTGCCCCCGTGACGATAGCCAGAGATGCCGTCTCGACATGCGGCATTGCAAGGGTCACGACGCGCAGACCCGAGGGCAGCGTGGTGATTTCAGGCACCGGATTATCCTGCGTCACGCAGCAACTCCATGGATCGCACGGGCATTGGTCTCGACGAAACGTTCAACCGCCGCCACATCATTCGGCAACAACGTTGTGCGTTCGGGATCGCTCAGCAGGGTGGCAAGACGTGGAGGCAAGCCGGGCCGCTCGCCGGTGATGGCTTCCATCGCATCGGGGAATTTGGCGGGATGCGCTGTCGCGAGGATAATATGGGGGCTGGTCGTTTCGGGTCCGATTCGGTTGCTGGCGATCTCGGCGCAGGCCGTATGTGTTTCCATCAGATAGCCGCTGTCAGCCTTCACCCGGCGGATAGCAGCTGCAATCTCATCTTCGCTGCCGCGCTCTGCACCGAATTCGGCGACCAGGGCGTTGAGTTGCTTGGCCGAGAGATCAAAGCGTCGACCCTGCGCCAGTGAGGCCATCTGGTTGCGGATCACAATGCTATCGCGGCCGCTGGCCTCGAAGAGCCAGCGCTCGAAATTGGACGATATCTGGATATCCATGGACGGCGATGTGGTGGCGATGACCCGCTTCATCACATAGCTGCCGGTTTCCAGCGTGCGGGCCAGAATGTCGTTGCTGTTAGTGGCAATAACGAGCCTCTCGATGGGCAATCCCATCTTTTTCGCCACATGCCCCGCAAAAATGTCGCCAAAGTTACCAGTCGGCACCGCGAATGTCACAGGCCTTTCGGGAGACCCCAATGCCGCCGCCGCTACGAAGTAGTAGGTCACCTGCGCGATGATGCGGCCCCAGTTGATGGAATTGACGCCCGACAGCTTCACCCGATCGCGGAAAGCGTGATGGTTGAACATTGCCTTCACCAGCGCCTGACAGTCATCGAACGTGCCCTCGATCGCGACAGCATGGATATTCGCCTCGGTCGGCGTCGTCATCATGCGACGCTGCACATCCGAAACGCGACCTTCAGGATAAAGAATGATCACATCGACGCGCTTCGACGAGCGAAAGGCCTCGACCGCAGCGCCGCCGGTATCACCGGATGTTGCGCCTACAATGGTGGCGTGCTGGCCGCGCTTTGTCAGGATATGGTCCATCAGGCGCGCCAGCATCTGCATCGCCACATCCTTGAAGGCGAGCGTCGGGCCGTGGAAAAGCTCGAGGACGAAGGTGTTGCGCCCGATCTGCTGCAGCGGCGTCACGGCGGGATGGCTGAACGTCGCATAGGCCTCCTTCGCCATGGCCAGGAGGTCAGCCTCCGCGATCTCACCATCCACGAAGGGCTTCAGCACCTCTACGGCAACCTCATGAAAGGGACGGCCCGCGAAGGAGGCGATGGTTTCCCTCGATAGCTTTGGCCAAGATTCGGGCAGGTAAAGTCCGCCGTCGCGGGCCAGTCCCGCCAGAACAGCATCGGAAAATGAAAGCGCGGGAGCTTCGCCGCGGGTCGATATATAGCGCATGGATGGCCCATTAGCATTGATTGGTTGCGGCTGTCATTCCTGTCAGTGGTGCTTGTACCAATCGACAATCGACACCATCTGGTGCAAAACATATCGTATTAGCGGCGATCCTGAACCGCCGCCCCCACGGAGACACCAATGGCTGATATCAACACCTGGATCGATACCGAGCTGAAGTCCAATGACGTGGTGCTCTTCATGAAGGGCACGCCGCAGTTCCCGATGTGCGGATTCTCCGGGCAGGTCGTGCAGATGCTCGATTTCATCGGCGTTCCCTACAAGGGCCACAACGTGCTGGAAAATGCTGAATTGCGCGATGGCATCAAGACCTACACCAACTGGCCGACGATTCCGCAGCTCTACGTCAAGGGCGAATTCGTTGGTGGTTGCGACATCGTGCGCGAGATGTTCCAATCCGGCGAATTGCAGACCCATATGGTCGAGAAGGGTATCAAACTTCCCGCCAAGGTGAGCTAACGGCTGCAACCATCAGCCCTTGAGCGGTCTGGCCTTCACAACCGCAACGCCGGGAATACCGACCACGGCAGAAACAATGCCATCCGCATCAAGCCCGGCATCGCGGTAGAGCGCGTCTACGCTGCCGTGATCCTGGAACCGGTCCGGCAGTGTCAGCGTGCGGACTTTGAGACCGTTGTCGAGCAGCCCCATGTCTGCCAGCGCATGCAGGACCTGAGCGCCGAAACCGCCGGATGAGCCTTCTTCGGCTGTGATCAGCACCTCGTGTTCTGTGGCGAGCTGGCGCAGCAACGCCAAATCCAGCGGCTTCGCAAAGCGCGCATCGGCCACGGAGGTTGAAAGTCCGCGCGATTCGAGCTCGTCCGCCGCGCGAAGACATTCCTGCAAGCGCGTGCCGTAGGAGAGCAGCGCTACGCGCTCTCCCTTCCGGATCATACGGCCCTTGCCGATTTCCAGTACTTGACCCTCGTCCGGGATATCAACGCCGATGCCATCGGCGCGGGGGAAGCGGAAAGCGATTGGGCCATCGTCATAGGCCGCCGCCGTTGCCACCATGTGCACCAGCTCGCCCTCGTCCGCAGGCGCCATGACCACCATGTTGGGCAGGCAGCAGAGATAGGCGATATCGAAGGCACCACAATGGGTCGGTCCGTCTGGTCCGACATGTCCAGCACGGTCCAGGGCAAAGCGCACGGGCAGCTTCTGCAACGCCACATCATGCACGATCTGGTCATAACCCCGCTGCAGGAAGGTCGAATAGATCGCTACGAACGGCTTGATCCCGTCCGCAGCCATGGCAGCCGAAAAAGTGACGGCATGCTGCTCGGCAATACCCACATCGAACATGCGGTGCGGGAATTCCTTGCCGAAAGCGTCCATGCCGGTGCCGGTCGGCATCGCCGCCGTGACACCGACAATTCTGTCGTCCTTGCGGGCTTCCTTGATCAGGCTGTTGGCGAATATCTTGGTATAGCTCGGCGCATTGGCCGCAGGCTTCACCTGCAGGCCCGTCTCGATATCGAAACGCGCCACGCCGTGGTAATTGTCGGGCGCAATTTCCGCAGGTTTGTAGCCCTTGCCCTTCTGCGTGATCACATGGATCAAGACAGGGCCATCTTGAATCGCCTTCACATTCTCGAGGATCGGCACAAGGTAGTCGAGGTTATGGCCATCCACCGGACCGATGTGGATGAAGCCCAGTTCCTCGAACAATGTGCCGTTGGTGATGTAACCGCGGGTATGCTCCACGGCACGCGTCACGGCCTCGTCGATAGTCTTGCCGAATTTCTTCGACATCCGCTTGCCCACGTCGCGCAACGACATGAAGGTCTTGCCGGTGAAAAGGCGCGTCAGATAGTTCGACAATGCGCCGACCGGTGGTGAAATCGACATCTCGTTGTCGTTGAGAATGACGATCAGGCGGCTGTTGGACGCGCCCGCGTTGTTCATCGCCTCATAGGCCATGCCGCCGGTGAGCGAGCCGTCACCGATCACCGCGATGACATTGCGCTTCTCGCCCTTGAGATCGCGCGCAGCTGCAAAACCCGCCGCTGCCGAGATCGAGGTCGAGGCATGGGCGGCTCCGAAGGGATCATATTCGCTTTCGGCCCGCTTGGTGAAGCCGGAAAGGCCGCCGGGCTGGCGGAGGGTGCGGATATGGTTGCGACGTCCCGTCAAAATCTTGTGAGGATAGCACTGGTGGCCCACATCCCAGACCAGCTTGTCATCCGGTGTATTGAACACATGGTGCAGCGCGACTGTCAGCTCCACGACACCGAGCCCGGCTCCCAGATGTCCGCCCGTGACCGAAACGGCGCTGATCGTCTCATGCCTCAGTTCATCGGCCAGCTGCTTCAACTGCTCGATGCTGAGATCGCGCGTGTCCGCAGGAACATGAACCCGGTCAAGCAGGGGCGTCTTGGACATCGGCTTTGCCTTTCGGGCGTTCTGGCCAGCATTGATAACACCACCGGGCGAGAGCGGCGATACGTAGGTTTGCAAGGGACATAAGTGCTGATAGCCGCCAACAAACTGCGGCGCATTCCCGCAGGATCAGTGCATTTTCCGCAGAATTGTCGAGGAGAGCGCGGATCGAGGGCCGTGGATGAAGGTCCAGCGAGGTCTTTTTGCCTGTTTTGAAACAGTTCGGCTCAACAAGCAGCGTTCAGCAACACGGGCTTGCGACAATGCGTGCGCCGCCTGGCTCGCCATTGCTCTTAATGTGGCACCCGGCCGGTCCACCACGGCAATCGGCATCAGACGGGCGATATCCCGCCACCCCTGCCAGCGGTGAAACTGGATCAGGTTATCCGCACCCATGATCCAGACAAAGCGCACAGTCGGACAGCGGCGCTTCAGATAGCGCAGCGTATCGAGTGTATAGCGCGTGCCGATTCCGGCCTCGAACCCGGTGATATCCACCAAGGGCTCTGGCATCAGCCTGCGGGCCACCGCCATGCGCGCGACGAGCGGTGGCAAATGGCGCGTATCCTTCAATGGATTACCCGGTGTGACGATCCACCAGACGCGGTCGAGTTTCAATCGGCGAAGGGCAGTGAGCGTGACCAGCCGATGCCCTGCGTGCGGTGGATTGAACGAGCCGCCGAAAAGGCCGATGCGCAGGCCGGTTGCGTGGCGGGGGAGCACAACCCTCACGGACGCGTTTGCCCCGTTCCCCTGACGCGATATTTGAACGTACACAACTGATCGACCCCAACAGGCCCCCGCGCATGCATGCGCCCCGTAGCGATGCCGATCTCCGCCCCGAAGCCGAATTCACCGCCATCGGCGAATTGCGTCGAGGCGTTGTGGATCGTGATGGCGCTGTCGACTTCGGCCAGAAAGCGCTCGGCGGCGGCCTGGTCCTCGGTGATGATCATGTCGGTATGGTGAGAGCCGAAACGCTCGATATGCTCGATAGCTGCATCCAGCCCGTCCACCAACTTGGCCGCAATGATGCTGTCGAGAAACTCGTGGCCAAAGTCTTGTGGTTGCGCCGCGACAACGCCTTCTGCCAAGCTTTGCACAGTCTCGTCACCGCGCACCTCGCATCCAGCCGCGATCAGCATCTCGATGACAGGTTTGATATGCGTTGCCGCAACCGCCTTGTCGAAAAGCAGCGTCTCGGCTGAGCCACAGACGCCCGTGCGCCGCAACTTGGAATTCAGCACAAGTGTCTTGGTCTTCTCCAGATCAGCCGCTGCATGGATATAGACATGCACGATGCCGTCGAGATGCGCGAAAACCGGCACGCGCGCCTCCGCCTGCACACGGGCAACGAGAGACTTGCCGCCGCGCGGCACGATCACATCGAGATTGCCGCCAAGGCCTTTCAGCATTTCGCCCACGGCAGCGCGGTCTTTCGTGGGAACACGTTGGATGCAATCCTCCGGCAGACCAGCCGCCTTGAGGCCCTCCACAAGACAGGCATGGATCGCTGCGGACGAATGAAAGCTGTCCGACCCGCCGCGCAAAACAGCAGCATTGCCCGCCTTGAGACACAGCGCACCGGCATCTGCCGTCACATTGGGGCGGCTCTCGAAGATCACGCCGATGACACCCAGAGGCGTCGCCACACGTTCAATCCATAGGCCGTTCGGGCGCTGCCAGCGTTCCAGAATCCTGCCGACGGGATCGGCCAGGGCAGCGACTGTCTCCAGCCCTTCCGCGATGGCACCAATGCGCTTGTCGTCCAGCACCAGCCGGTCAACGAAAGCCGCACTCATGCCGCCACGCTGGGCCTCGGCAACATCGATGGCATTGACTTTGATGATCTCGACGGCATTGGCGCGTAGTGCTTTCGCCGCTTCCCGCAAGGCCATGTTCTTCTGGTCAGCGCTGGCCAGCGCCAGCACGCGCGCTGCAATCCGCGCCTTCTGGCCAAGCGCCAGCATTTCAGCCGCAAGCTTCGCGCCGTCGCCGATGAAATCGGATGCTTTCGCTTGCCGGTTCATGTTTCGCCTGCCTCGCCGATCAGCACTAGATCATCCCGGTGGATCATGGCCGAGCGGCCTGAATAACCCAGAATCCGCCCGATGTCGCGGGTGTTGGCACCCAGAATCGCGCGCGCTTCTGCCGCGTCATACCCCGCGAGACCGCGCCCCACCTCGCCGCCATCGGGACCACGCACCAGAATGGCATCGCCCCGCTCGAACTGACCATCGACCTGCCGCACGCCGGCGGGCAGCAGGCTCTTGCCCGCATGCAGCGCCTTCACCGCGCCGTCATCCACTATTACAGCGCCCTGCACATCCAGACTGCCGCCGATCCAGCGCTTGCGGGCGCTGACCGGATCGGATGGCGTGAGAAACCAGGTGCAGTTTGCACCGTCCGCCACCGCCTGCACTGGGTTGAGCCGTTTGCCATTGGCGATGATCATGGCCGCACCGCCCGACACTGCGATTTTCGCCGCCTCGATCTTGGTTGTCATGCCACCCCGTGACAGCTCAGATGCCGCGCCGCCTGCCATGGCCTCTATCTCCGCCGTGATTCGCGGCACCACGGGAAGGAGTTTTGCCGAAGGATTGTTGTGCGGCGGGGCCGTGTAGAGTCCATCTATATCAGAGAGCAGGATCAGCAGATCGGCTCCCGCCATGGTGGCCACGCGGGCCGCAAGCCGGTCATTGTCGCCGTAGCGGATCTCGATCGTTGCCACCGTATCATTCTCGTTGATGACGGGAATCGCGCGCTGTACCAGCAGTTCGGCCAGCGTCGCACGCGCATTGAGATAGCGGCGGCGTTCCTCGGTGTCCTGCGGCGTGATCAGCACCTGCCCCGCCGTGATGCCGTGACGCCCCAGAGCCTGCGACCAGACGCGCGCCAAGGCAATCTGTCCCACGGCGGCGGCGGCCTGCGAACGCTCCAGGGTGAGCGCGCCCTTGGGATATTTCAGAACTGAGCGCCCCAATGCGATGGCCCCGGACGAGACGACAAGCACGTCGCAACCACGCTTGTGCAGTTCGGCCAAATCATCAGCCAGCGCCGAGAGCCAGTCGGATTTTGGTCCATTGTCAGGATCGACCAGCAGCGACGAGCCGACTTTGACGACAATGCGCTTGAAGGAGGAGAGATGCGGGGTGGCCAATGACATTGCGATACAAGGAATGTGTGATCAGATGAGCTTTCGCTACATGCCCGAATGGCGTGCGGCAAGCGTTCTGCTCCATGCAACGCCATTTGGGGTGACAAGCGAAGTGCGTGAACGCTAAGCATAACCATGGCTGCTGGGATTGATCTTTCTGCTTACAAGGAACTGGTGCTGGTGCTGGGAACAGCCGCCATCATCGTTCCGGCCGTGGTGCGGTATGGGCTGAATCCGATCTTCGGCTTCCTTGCAGCAGGTGCAATCCTTGGGCCAGACGGGCTTGGTCTACTCGTAGGCCACATCCCGTTTCTGTCCTGGATCACCGTGTCGGACCGGACACAGATCGCCTATCTCGCCGAAGCTGGGGTGGTATTCCTGCTCTTCATGATCGGACTGGAGCTATCGTTCGAGCGGCTCTGGACGATGCGGCGGCTCGTCTTCGGGCTTGGTGCACTGCAGGTGCTGATCACCGGCGCAGTTCTGACCGCAGTTCTCAGATACGCCGGCATGAGCACGGATGCGGCGCTGGTGCTTGGTTTTGCCTTTTCGCTTTCGTCCACGGCACTCGTGGTGCAGTTGCTGGCCGATCAGAAACGCCTCGGTTCTCTCACCGGCCGCACATCTTTCGCTATCCTGCTGTTTCAGGATCTCGCGGTGGTTCCGCTGCTAGTCCTTGTCGGCGTCCTCGGGCAGTCAGGCGGGGTCAGCCTCTGGGAAGGGCTTGGCCTCGCCGGGCTCAAGGCCATAGGAGCCATCAGCGGCATCCTGCTGCTGGGTCGCTATATCCTTCGCCCGCTGTTTCGTGCCGTCGCGCATACAAAGAGCGGTGATCTGTTCATGGCCGCGAGTCTGCTGGTGGTGATCGGCACTGGCCTGATTACCGCTGCCAGCGGGCTGTCCATGGCGCTTGGTGCCTTTGTCGCGGGCCTGATTCTCGCAGAAACAGAATTCCGCCGCGAAATCGAGGCGACCATCGAACCATTCAAGGGACTTCTGGTTGGCGTCTTCTTCTTTTCGGTCGGGATGTCGCTGGATTCGACGTCAGTGCTCGCAAATCCTGTTGCAATTCTCGCATCGCTGACACTGCTCCTTCTCCTGAAGGCTAGCATTATCTACGTTCTTGCACGCCTGTTCCGGGCAGGAATTGGCACGGCACTTGAAACCTCAATCCTGACCGCGCCCGCCGGTGAATTCGCATTCGTGATTCTGGCGCTTGCCGGGGCAAGCAAGCTTGTTCCGGACGCAACGGTTACAGCAGGAATCGCGGTTGCATCGCTCAGCATGCTGCTCAATCCAGCGCTGGCGGTGCTGGGCCAACGGCTAAGACAATGGGTGCAGCCAGCAGTTGCCTCTCCGGCGGAATCCAGACCGCCGCCACCGATGCCGGACGAAGCGCCGCATGTGATTCTGGCGGGCTATGGCCGTGTCGGAGAGCTGGTGGGCAACATGCTGAAGGAACATAAACTCAGCTTCGTGGCACTCGACACCAACCCGGATCTTGTCGCCCTTGGCCACAAGGCTGGTCTTCCGGTCTATTTCGGGAACGCTGCCGATGTCGACATGCTGAAGCGTGTGGGCCTGGATGGTGCAAAAGTGCTGGTCATCACCATGGATTCCAGAAAAGCTGTCGAGGAGGTAACGAAAGCCGCCCGCGCCGGACGTCCTGATCTGACGATCGTGGCGCGCGCGCGCGATCAGGCTCATGCTGCGGCGCTTTATGCTGCCGGGGTTACCGAAGCCGTCCCGGAGGCTGTTGAAGCCAGCCTCCACATTTCCGAGGCCGCGCTGATTGGCGCAGGCCTACCGCTGGGCCTGGTGATCGCTTCCATTCATGAACGACGTGATCAGTACCGCGCATCGTTCCAGCGCATCAGCCGGGGCGACCGCGATCCCGTGGCGAAGCTCCGGGCCAGGCGGACAGCACTCAAGAAAAAGGGGACCTAGACTATGATGTCAGGCCCTACGGCGCATATTCCCAGTTATCACCGTCCTCGTCTTCCTCAGCCGCCTTGCGCTTGCCGCCCAGCAGCGAAATGCCCTTGGTCGGCACCAGCGCTTCGTCGCTTTCACGCGCCTCGTCAATGATCCTGATCAGCGAGGCCAATGCCTCCGGCACGCCTTGCCGCGCCACCGCCGAGAGCGCCAGCGGTGCCTGCCCGCACGCACGCTTCAGCCGCTGCATCTGCTTCTTGCGTGTCTCCGGATCGAGCGCATCGACCTTGGACAGCGCCACGATTTCGGGCTTCTCGGCCAGACCCCCGCCATAAGCCTCGATCTCCTTGCGGACGACCTTGTAATCCTTGCCCGCGTCTTCGCCCGTCCCGTCCACAAGATGCAGCAACACGCGACACCGCTCGACATGGCCAAGGAAACGATCACCAAGGCCAATGCCCTCATGCGCACCCTCGATCAGACCGGGGATATCGGCGAGCACGAACTCGCGATCCGCAAGACGCACCACGCCAAGACCGGGATGCAACGTCGTGAAGGGATAATTCGCAATCTTGGGCTTGGCCGCCGTGGTGGAAGCCAGGAACGTCGATTTGCCCGCGTTTGGCAAGCCTACGAGCCCGGCATCAGCGATGAGCTTGAGGCGCAGCCAGAGCGTGCGCTGTTCGACAGGCTGGCCCGGATTGGCGCGGCGCGGCGCGCGGTTGGTGGAGGAGACAAAATACAGATTGCCGAAACCGCCGTTGCCGCCTTTGGCCAGCCGCACTCTCTGGCCCTCTTCTGTCATGTCGGCCAGCAAGGTCTCGCCATCCTCGTCGAAGATCTGTGTCCCCACCGGCACTTTCACGATGGCGTCGTCACCCTTGCCGCCCGCGCGCTGACGTCCGGCACCCTGCCCGCCGATCTTGGCCTTGATGTGCTGCTGATAGCGAAAATCGATCAGGGTATTGAGCCCGTTGACACAGACCGCCCAGACGTCACCGCCGCGCCCGCCGTCACCGCCGTCGGGGCCGCCGTATTCAATGAACTTCTCGCGCCGGAACGAGATGCAGCCGTTGCCGCCCGCACCGGACTGAACGAAGATTTTGGCTTGATCGAGGAATTTCATGGGGGTGAGATAGGCGCTTTTGCCGGGGATGCAAAGGCAGGAGATGATTGACGTTGGCAAAGGGCGAGGTAATCTCAGCCTTCTGATCGCGGGATTGTCGACGATGCGACCTGTTTTTCTAAAACCTTATGTTTTTGGCGCAATGTTTGCGCTTCTTTGCTTTGGGAGCGCGAATGCGGATATGCAATTGGTGCAGCGAGTTCTCCGCGATATGCGCAACACCCCGGGCATCTCGGATTTGAAGGCGCATGATGACAAAACGATACGATATTCAGCCCATGGTCTTCAGGGCCAGCTCAATCTGGGTAATTTGATTGCCGAAATGGCTGACGCCAAAACAGCGGACAAGGAAGCAATTTATCACCATTTCATCAATGTCTATCAGCGCTCTATTACCCGTATGGGCCGAGAGGCTAGCGCCCCTGATCCAAATCGGCTTATTCTGATCGTAAGAAATCAAGACTTTCTCAAGCCGACAATTGGCAAGGATGCAGTACCCGAAGGCTCTAGATTTGCTGCAATAACGCCTTCTCTAAATGTTTTAATAGCCGAGAAGATAGACGGTTTCATTGCAACTGTCGGCAGCGAAACTTTGGCAAAGGCGAATCTCAATCGAGATCAGGCAGAGTCTACTGCTCTCACCAATCTGGACCGCCTTGCTGCGGAAGCCAAAATTGAACAGATACGCGATCTTCTCGTTTGGTACACAAGAACCGATGAGGAAACCGAGTCGAGCCTCATACTCTCCCAGGCATTTCTCGCGCGCGCTACAGCGACCGCGCGCGGTCCAATTCTGATCGGCGTGCCCGAGCGCGGCATGTTGCTTTTTGCCAGAGCGAGTGAACCCACAGCGGTTTCGGTTCTTGAGCACGGCGTCAGGAAGCTCCATTCGGAGGCGCTCGGCAACCGGCAATTGTCACTGGACATTCTCTATTCCGATGGTGGGCCGGTGCGAGCGCGGTAGTCCATCCAACGTCGCCCTGCTAAAGCTATCGCGCCTTCACCTGACACTGCTCGGTGATCGCCGTCACCTGCTGCTGCTGCCTTGCCGTGAGATTGTTGCGCAGCAACGGCGTCCACAATTCTGCCTTGCGGATATCACCTTCCGAGCAAGTGCAGTAACGCGCGCAGACTTCGGCTGTTTCGCCCGCCTTGATGCAACTTGTCTGGCAGGCCTCGCGGAATTCGAGCGTGATCTTGTCCGGTCCTGAAGACGGCATCGCCAGCGACGCCGCGCCGATGAGAGCCATGAGCACGGGCTGGTGCAAAAGATAGATCGGCAGGCTCAGGCGTCCGGCTCTGGCAGTGAACGCCAGCGCGCCCTTCGGCTTGTCCTGCATCCAGACCGGCGGCGATGCGACAATCCATTTGCCCATCACAACGCCTGCCAACGCCAGTGCTAACCACGGAAATACCGGCACATAATCATTGGTGACCGGCAAAATCGTACCCAGTCCCATCCATTGCAGCCACGACATATCAAAAACGGGATGCGTGAAAACAAGCGGCAGCACAAACACAGCGACCGCAACGCCCGCCGTCACCACAACCGGCAATCGCAGGAATGGCAGTGCGAGTACGCTCGACAATGCGATGCAATGCAGAATGCCGAAGAAGATGAAAGCCCCCGGCATCGAGAAGAAAGTGACGACTGTCACCAGCAGCGCCGCACCGCCAATGATGCCGAGGCGCTTGAGAAACTTCTCCCTGTCGAAGCCATCGCGGGTCAGCAGCACGAGGCTGATACCCGACAGGATCAGGAACGAGCCTGCAATAGCGCGCGCGAAATTCGCCCAGAACGGATGCTGGCTGATGTTGGTCTCGATGAAGCCGAAGAAGCGCAAGTCCCAGGCGAAATGGAAGATGATCATCGCGCCGATGGCAACGCCGCGCAGAACATCGATTCCCGGCAGGCGGGTCGGGGGAGTTGTTGCCGACATCAACCCGCCCGCGCCGCATCCATCCGGCGGCGCATCTCGCGGATGCTTGCAGCCATGCCGACAAACAGCGCTTCGCCCATTAGAAAGTGTCCGATGTTCAGCTCCATCACCTCGGGGATAGCGGCGACGGGTCCGACATTATCGTAGGTCAAGCCATGACCAGCGTGACACTCGAGGCCCAGTGCAACGGCTGCTGTTGCGGCTTGCTGCAAACGCTTCAGCTCGGCCTTGCGCACAGCGCCTTTGGCATGGGCATAGGCACCGGTGTGCAATTCCACCACCGCCGCGCCAACAGCTTTGGACGCCTCAAGCTGTTTGATGTCGGCGTCGATGAACATCGAGACACGCATGCCCTTCTTGGCAAGCTGGCCGACATAAGGCGTCAGCTTCTTCACTCTCGAAGCCACATCCAGCCCGCCTTCGGTCGTGACCTCGGTGCGCTTTTCCGGCACCAGACAGACCGCATGCGGTTTCAGCTTCAGCGCGATGGCAAGCATCTCCTCCGTTGCCGCCATTTCGAGGTTGATCGGAGCCTTCAGCAGCTTTTTCAGCCGGGTGAGATCGCTGTCGATGATGTGGCGGCGGTCCTCACGCAGATGCACGGTGATGCCGTCCGCTCCGGCTTCAATGGCCGCAAGTGCTGCCAGCACCGGATCAGGATGCGTCCCGCCACGCGCGTTGCGAACGGTTCCCACATGATCGACATTGATACCAAGGCGTAGCTTGTTCATGGTTGGAACTCCTGTTGTCCGACTACAAAGGCGGACGCGAAGAGGCAAGCCTTCTTCCCGTCAGCCGCGTGCGGCAGGCAGTATCACGCCGCGGATGAAACGCGTGTTCGCTTTTTCGCCGGGTTCCGTCGTGGTTGCTACGATAAGGTCGAGCCCCGGCACGATATTCAGCACCTGTCCACCGAATCCTTGCGCGATATAGCTTTCCTGATTGTTATCCGGCGTCCGCTGGGCGAACCACATATAGCCGTAGTCCAGGCCGTCCTGAGAGTTCACCGCCGTCCGCCGGCTGAGCATCTCGTCGGCAAATGCCCTGTTCAGGATCCTTTGACCGTTCCAGTCGCCCCGGTGCATTGCGAGCCGCCCGATCCGGACGATCGAGTCGATCGACAGGCTTAGCCCTCCGGACGTTGCCAGATGGCCATCCGGCGTCCGCCGCCAACCATAGTCCGTGATGCCCAGCGGCTTGAACAACGCCTCTTCGGTGAAAGCGTCAAGCGGTTGACCGACAGCTCTGGCGAGCAGGATTCCAAGGATATTCGACGCATTGTTGTCATAGATGAAAGTTTCGCCCGGGCTGGCTTGAAAGGGCCTGAAGAAACCGGACGTCGTCACCAGAGGAGGCTGGATGCCTGTATGGCCTGATGTGCTCCAGCCAGCGGTCATTGTCAGAACGTGACGGATCGTCACTTCAAGCGCCCGCGGATCGGCAGCGGTGAGATCAATCTCGGGGAAATAGGAGGCGAGAGTGCGGTCAAGAGACGGGATGAGTTGACGGTCATGTGCGATGCCGACAAGCACCGCAAGTATGCTCTTGGTGAGGGAATAGATACGAAACAATTCGTCCTTTGCGACACCCTCCCTGCGATAGTCGAGGAGGATGCGGTCCCTTTGCGCAATACGGGCGCTGAGGGTCGCTGGAAATTGCTCTTGCAGCATGGCGGGAAGCTTTGCGAGAATGTTCGCGTCTACCGTCGCTGGTTGCAATATCGCCAGGTTCTGGACTGGCGGCTGACTCGATTGAGCGAAAGCTTTCGGCGTGAGCGCAAGGGCACCCACCATGGCCAGCAGTTCCCTTCGACCCATCATCGTTGCCGCGCTCCCAGCACCCCTGCTGCTACCTTACAGGGAAACAACCTGAACGCCAGCCAACCGCCGCTCCGCCAGCTTCGCCGCCATGCGGATCGCTGCCACCAGACTGGAGGCTTCAGCCAGACCCTTGCCCGCGATACCAAGGGCTGTGCCATGATCAGGCGATGTGCGCACGAAACGCAGCCCCAGCGTCACATTCACGCCACCCATCATGTCGAGCGTCTTCAGGGGGATCAGCCCCTGATCGTGATAGAGGCAAAGCGCCACGTCGTAGCTCCGGCGGGCGCGGCTCGTGAACATCGTATCGGGCGGCAATGGGCCGAAAGCGCGGATGCCGGCCTGCTGCAAGGCGGCCACAGCGGGTGCGACGATCCTGATATCCTCGCTGCCGATGGTGCCATCCTCGCCCGCATGGGGATTGAGGCCCGCCACCGCGATGCGCGGGTTCCTGATACCCAGATCGCTTTTCAACGATGCGGCGGCGCGCAAGCCCGCATCAAGAATCATCTCAGCAGTGAGCCGCGAGATCGCTTTGATCAGTGGTTCATGGATTGTCACCAGCACAACCCGCAAGCCACGTCCGGCCAGCATCATCTGTGCTTTTGAGCCATCACCCGCGAGATGCTCCAGAAATTCGGTATGGCCCGGAAATGCAAACCCAGCAGCGGTCAGGTTCGATTTCTGGATGGGATTGGTGACGATGCCAGAGGCGTCACCCGCGTGGGCCAGGGACACGGCACGTTCGATTGACGCAATCACGGCACTCGCATGGGCTGGATCCGGTTTGCCCGGAACCGCAGGCTTGCCGAGATGCATCGGCAACACCGGCAGCGCCTGATGAAACACGGCAGCGCCCTCCGCCATGTCCCGTACGGGATGAATGGGGATGCGCCATTTCAGACTCGCCGCGATGGCGTCCAGCCGCGCCGGATCATCCAGAGCCACGAAGGCCGGGCCTGTTGCCCGCAGCGCTTGCCAGGCCTTCAGCGTGATCTCGCCGCCGATACCGGCGGGTTCGCCCATGGTGAGGGCGAGAGGAGAAAGAGGGAGCATCGTCAGGCTTTCGGCGGATGCGTCTTTTGCCAGTGCCGCGCGATATCGAGACGCGTCGCGACCCAAACCCTGTCGTGTTTCAGCACATGATCCATGAACCTCGCCAGCGCCTTCGCCCTTCCCGGTCGCCCGACAAGGCGGCAATGCAGGCCGACAGACAGCATTTTCGCCTGCCCTTCCTTGCCCTCGGCATAGAGCACATCGAACGAGTCCTTGAGGTAATTGTAGAACTGGTCACCCGCGTTGAAGCCCTGCGGCGTGGCGAAACGCATGTCGTTGGCATCCAGCGTATAGGGCACGATCATGTGCGGCCCTTTTTGCCCCTTGATGTAATACGGCAGATCATCGGCGTAACTGTCGGCGGAATACTCGAAGCCGCCTTCCTCCAGCACGATCCTAAGCGTGTGATCGGAACAGCGGCCCTGATAAAAGCCCAGCGGGCGCGACCCCGTCACTTCGGTGTGCAAGCGCACGGCCTCGAGGATGTGCTTCTTCTCGTCCTCATAGGTGAAATCCTTGTAGTCGATCCATTTCAGGCCATGGGTCGCTATCTCCCAATTTGCTTCCTTCATGGCTGCGACCTGCTCAGGCGAGCGCAGCATAGCGGTGGCGACGCCAAATACCGTCACCGGCATCTTGCGCTCCGTGAACATCCGCCAGAGACGCCAGAAACCCTGTCGCGCGCCATATTCATAGATCGATTCCATGTTCATGTTGCGCTGGCCGGGCCATGGTATCGCACCGACGATCTCCGACAGGAATGCCTCTGACGCCTTGTCGCCGTGCAGCAGGCAATTCTCGCCGCCTTCCTCATAGTTAATCACGAATTGTACGGCGATCCGCGCCTTGCCCGGCCATTTCGGGTCGGGCGTGGTGCGGCCATAGCCGGTGAGATCACGGGGATAGGGGGCGGAGGAGGGATCGAACATGGGAGGCTCTTTGTGCATGGACGATTTTCTTTATGCCGTCGCGATAGCGATTGCATCAGCATTGTGCGTGCTTCGAGACGCCGCCAACGCGGCTCCTCAGCATGAGGATCGCGAAGTGTTGCGCCACGACTGATATCACTCCCGGGCTCCTCATGCTGAGGAGCGGCGAAGCGCGTTTCGAAGCACGTACAAGGTTGCCATAGCAAACCATTGCCCACTCCCGCCATCCGCACTAAACGGCTTCCATGAGCGCACCCCATCACAACTCCGTCCTCATTATCGATTTTGGCTCGCAGGTAACGCAGCTTATCGCGCGGCGGGTCCGCGAGACGGGGGTGTATTGCGAGATTCACCCGTTCCAGTCGGCAGAAGCCGCCTTCGACAGTCTGAAGCCGCAAGCCGTGATTCTTTCCGGTGGTCCGGCTTCCGTCACCGAGAAAGGCAGCCCGCGCGCGCCGCAGGCCGTGTTCGATTCAGGCCTGCCGATTCTGGCGATCTGCTACGGCCAGCAGAGCACAGCCGTGCAGCTGGGCGGCGTGGTCGAGGGTGGGCATGCAGCGGAGTTTGGTCGCGCCGATGTGATCATCAAGGAAAAATCCGCTTTGTTCGAAAGCGTTTGGGAGGTGGGAAAATCATATCCCGTATGGATGAGCCACGGCGACCGTGTCACGGAAATGCCGAAGGGAATCACCGTCAAGGCGACCTCGGAAAACGCGCCCTTCGCCATCGCCACGGATGAGGCCCGGAAAATCTACACCACGATGTTCCACCCCGAGGTCGTGCACACGCCCGACGGCGGCAAGCTGATCGCCAACTTTGTCACCAAGATCGCGGGCATCACGCCGGACTGGTCGATGACGGCCTATCGCGCCGAAATGATCCAGAAAATCCGCACGCAGGTCGGCAAGGGCCGCGTCATCTGTGGCCTCTCCGGCGGCGTCGATTCGGCGGTGGCCGCCGTGCTGATCCACGAGGCCGTGGGTGAACAGCTGACCTGCGTCTATGTCGACCACGGTCTGATGCGGCAGGGCGAAACCGACGAGGTCGTCAGCCTCTTCCGCGGCCATTACAACATCCCGCTGGTGGCGGTGGACGCGAGCGCCACGTTCCTCGGCGCGCTGGCTGGCGTCTCCGACCCCGAGACCAAGCGCAAGACCATCGGCAAGCTTTTCATCGATGTGTTCGAGGCTGAGGCCAGGAAAATAGGGGGTGCCGAGTTTCTGGCGCAGGGTACGCTCTATCCTGATGTCATCGAGAGCGTCAGCTTCTCCGGCGGTCCCTCCGTCACCATCAAGTCCCACCACAATGTGGGTGGTCTACCGGCACGCATGAACATGAAGCTGGTGGAGCCTTTGCGCGAGCTGTTCAAGGACGAGGTGCGGGCACTTGGCCGCGAGCTTGGCCTGCCCGCCGCCTTCGTCGGCCGCCACCCATTCCCCGGCCCCGGCCTCGCCATCCGCATCCCCGGTGAGGTGACGAAGGAGAAATGCGACATCCTGCGCAAGGCCGACGCGATCTATCTCGACGAGATCCGCAAGGCGGGCCTCTACGATACGATCTGGCAGGCCTTCGCCGTGCTGCTGCCCGTGCGCACCGTGGGCGTGATGGGCGACGGGCGGACCTACGACCACGTGCTGGGCCTGCGTGCTGTGACCTCGGTGGATGGCATGACGGCGGATTTCTACCCCTATGACATGGCGTTTTTGGGGAGGTGCGCCACGCGGATCATCAACGAGGTGAAGGGGGTCAACCGGGTGGTTTATGATGTGACGAGCAAGCCACCTGGGACGATTGAGTGGGAGTGAGGGGGCCGTGCTTTTTCAAAGAATAGTTGGAACAGGCACCTTGGATGAGCCTGAAGGTGTTCCCAAACCGCAATTTGCGTTGCCATCGACGATCAATTGGATGACATCGCTGCGCTTAATGGTTCAAAATGAAGAGTTGAGTTTTTCTTCTGCGCTTGAATTTTACCAATCAGTCTCACGACGGACTTTTCAAAAGCAGCAAGAAGAAAACACCGTACTTGAGCAACTTTATTTCGCGCTCCACCAGTTGTCTACGTTGTCAGCATTTCGATCATGTCCTTGCAAATCAGACATTTCGCGCATGGGTATCGTAACTTGGTATTACGGAGTTTATTACGCGGCTAGTGCAATGATTGCAGCTCAAGACGGCACAACACAAGGAGATCATGCCGGAACAGCCACTTCATGGGGTAGGCAAATAGTAGAGAATCATTTGTCTATGTCGGCTTTCAGATACCGCGTTTCCTCTTTGGTAGGGACCAGTATTGAAGATGAAATAAAATCGCTTCGAAACGGAAATTCATTCGATCTCCTGCATAAGCCTGAGAACAAAATTGATGCGCACGGCGCGTGCTGCGCCTACTTATCTGGAACTGCAAGATGGTATGCAGAACGAGTTGAGAATGATGTAAAAAGATCGAAAGAATTCAAAGCACTGAATGTGGGTAACTTCCGAACCAACCCCGCAAGGATGCTTCGAGATCAAAGGCTTGTAACCAGAGGTTGCTGCTTCCTTCACCAAGCGTTCCGATACCGAGGAAAAGCAAATTATCGTGAGGCGTTGTTTCTTGGATACGGGGAGAACACTGAGACGCAACTCACTGGATATGTAGATGACCTCTACACTGTTTTAGCTGCTTTCTTGAGTATGGCTGGTGCTTTTTGTTCCAAGCGCTTGTCCCAAAATGTTTGGCAGGAGTTTTTGGAGGATATTGAAAAAAACCGTTCATTCTCAATCTCTGCAAATGTAGTGTGGAAGTAGCCAATCCTTGAGCCACCCGCTCCAAACTGCTAACCTATCCACATGGCTCATCCTGCAATGCAAATGACAGCGGTCCTAACACCATTCGACGAGGGCGGCTACATCGCCCTCAACCCTGAAACGGGCACGACAACAGAGGGCGAAACCGTGGAAAGTGCGCTGAGCAATCTGCGCGAGGCGGTTGAACTTTACCTTGAAGATTTTCCCACATAGCCAAACGGGTCCAGCACCTCCACGCCCATCCCCTCGAAATCCCGCGCATTCCTTGTCACAACCGTCAGATTGTGAACATCAGCCGTGGCCGCGATCATCGCGTCCTCGATCAGATCATCCGACCGCCCGTGCATCATCCGCGCCCACGTCCGAAATGCCCGCGCATCCATAGCCAGAATATTGAACGTCCCCGCCACCTGCTCCAGCCACACCTCGATCTCGGCCGCCTTCGCTGCATCTTGCTGCCGCGTGATTTCGATGCAGGCCTGAATCTCGCCAATGGTCACCGCCGAGAGGTGGAGATCGGCGTCATCCACGGAATCGAGCCACGCCAGCACGGCGCCATGCGGTCTAGCGCGGCGCAACTCGGAGACGACATTCGTGTCGAGCAGATACATGGGTCAGAGCGCTGATGGAGACCGGCGGCGCAGATTGCCGCGTGGCGGAAGGGCGAGGTCTCCTCTGGGAGAATCTGCCCGCAGCAGCATCTTCAGCGTGGGCTGGGCCGATCTCTGCAGGCGTGTCCATTCGCCGACCGGCACCAGCACAGCTGCATCCGCGCCGCGCTTCGTCACGAGTTGCGGTCCATCCTTCAGGCACGTCTCCAGCAATTCGCTGAACCGCGCCTTGGCATCCTGCACCGGCCAGGCCTTCATGCTTTGCTCCATTGTTCTGACTGGTTATCTGACTAGTCAGAATTTTCAGGAATTGCAACTCACGGCAAGTGATCTATGACGTGGCGACAAGCCGCCGGGATGACCAAATGAAAGTGCCAACCCTCTACATGACCCCGATGTCCCCATGAGCCGCAAAGCCGCCACCCCCTCCCGCGAGCGCCGCGTGAAGCGCATCTGCGCGCGCCTCGGCCTGCATTTCATGACGGCTCAGAAGCCGGACAAGCAGGTGCTGGCCCATGGCGGCTACATGCTGCGCGACGGCAAGACGATGAAGATTGTGCTGGGTGACAAGGATTATCTCTTTTCCGCCGATATCGACGAGGTCGAGACGTTTCTGGACGCGCAGGCGTAAGGCGCAACACGAGCCTTGCGATCCATCGCCAAGCGAATACTCTCTTACCCATCGCTTCGCATCAAGACGGAGCTATCTTTGGGAGGGGATCATGTTTATGTCCAGAATGACGGCGTTTGCTGTGGGGCTCGTCATGACCACGACAGTCGCTTTCGCCCAGCAGGCTCTTAATTTTCCCGCGCCCAAAGACGGCACCTTCACCGCGAAGGATTTCAAGTTTTCCACGGGCGAAACGCTCCCTGAATTGAATATCGCCTACAAGACCATCGGCGATCCCGCCAATCCGCCCGTACTCATCCTGCACGGAACGGCGGGCTCCTCAGCCAACATGCTGACACCTGGCTTCGGCGGCGCGATGTTCGGCGAGGGCCAGCCGCTGGATGCGACGAAGCATTTCATCATCCTTCCCGATGCACTGGGCGCAGGCGGAACGGCGAAGCCGTCCAACGGGCTGAAGGCGAAATTTCCGAAATACAATTACGACGACATGGTCGATGCGCAGCACCGGCTGGTGACGGAAGGGCTCGGCATCAAGCGGCTCCGGCTGGTCATGGGCAATTCCATGGGCGGCATGCACACCTGGGTCTGGGGCGTGCGCTATCCTGACATGATGGATGCGCTGGTGCCCATGGCCTCGCAGCCCACGGAAATGTCGAGCCGCAACTGGATGATGCGCCGCCTGATGATCGAGACGATCAAGGCTGATCCGGACTATCAGGACGGGAATTATACCGTGCAGCCCAAGTCTGTCCGTATCGCCAATGTGTTCTACGCGACGGGTACCAACGGCGGTGATCTGGCCTATCAGAAGCAGGCTCCGACGCGGGACGCAGCGGACAAGCTGGTGACGGCTCGCCTTGCGGCTCCCGTGCCTGCCGATGCCAATGATTTCATCTATCAATGGGCCTCATCCGCCGATTACAATCCCGCGCCCAAGCTGGGGGCGATCAAGGCGCATCTGCTCGCGATCAATTCCGCTGATGACGAGCGCAACCCTGTCGCGACCGGTCTGATGGTAGAGGCGATGAAGAGCGTCAGGAATGGCAAGCTGCTGGTGATCCCCGGCAGCCCCGATACCGCGGGCCACGGCACCACGGGCGGCATGGCGAAGCTTTATGCCGAGCCGCTGCGGGAGTTTCTGACAATGGTGCCGAAGACGCAGTGACGGGAGCAACAGTGACAGGGCGCTCCGGCGTTGCTACAGCACCGGGTAATACTGCGGAAAGCCCATACTGGTCATGACACTTCTCATCCTCGGCCTAATCCTCTTCCTCGGCATGCATGGGTTCAGCATGAACCGCACGGGCCGCGCTGCGCTGCTGGGAAAGCTGGGACCGCTGGGTTACCGAGCGATGTACAATATTGTGTCTCTCCTGGGCTTCAGCCTCATCGTATGGGGTTTCGCCATTTACCGCTCGAATGGCATGATCCCACTGTGGGACCCGCCGACATGGACGCGGCATCTGGCCGTACTGATCATGCTGCCGGTGCTGCCGCTGCTGTTCTCGGCATATGCCAAGGGTTTCGTGAAAGCGCGGCTGAAGCATCCGATGATTCTGGCCATTAAGACCTGGGCGCTGGCGCATCTGCTGTCCAACGGCGATCTGGGCTCGGTCATCCTTTTCGGCGCGTTCCTGGCCTATGCCGTGATCGCCTTCATCAGCATGCGCCGCAGGCCGGTGGACGAGGCGGCAGTCTTCGTGCCCAACCCCGGACAGGACGCCGCCGCGATCCTTGGCGGATTGATCGCCTATGGCGTGATGATCGGCGGATTGCACCGTTATCTGATCGGCGTGGGTGTGTTCGGGTAACATGCCCCGCTATGTCACCACCCGCACGCTCCGCCATTCACCGGAACAGATGTTCGATCTGGTGGCGGATATCGAGCGCTATCCGGAATTCGTGCCGATGTGCAGCACGCTTATGGTGCGCCGCCGCACGACGGGTGTGAACGGATCCGAGGTGCTGCTCGCGGATATGGCCATCGGCTACAAGATGATTCGCGAGAGTTTCACGACCCGCGTGGCACTCGACCGGGCTGCGCAGAAAATTCTGGTGGAATATGTCGACGGCCCCTTCAGCCATCTCGAGAACCGCTGGACCTTCGCGGCGGCGCCCGCTGGTTGCGAGGTCACGTTCGATATCGACTACGCCTTCCGCTCCCGCACCTTCCAGATGCTGGCAGGCGCGGTGTTCGACACGGTGGTGCGCCGGATGGTGGAGGCGTTCGAGAAAAGGGCGGATGTGGTTTACCGGACCTAGACGCTCAGTATCATCTCCAGCGCCTTTATCACCGAGCGTGTCCTGATCTCATCGCGCGACAACGGCCCGAAGCCCATCTCGACAACATTAACACCCGCCTTCGTCGCCACAGCAAAAAACACCAGCCCCACTGGCTTTTCCACCGATCCACCACCCGGTCCTGCCACGCCTGTGATCGAGACCGCCACATCCGCACGAGAATTGGCGAGCGCTCCGTGCGCCATGGCTTCTGCAGTCTGCGCGCTGACTGCGCCATGCTTGGCGATGGTCTCGGCCGGAATACCCAGCAATTCGATCTTCGCCTCATTGGAATATGTGACGAACCCGCGCTCTACGACATCCGATGATCCCGGAACGGAGGTGAGCAGAGCCGCGACCAGACCGCCCGTGCAGCTTTCCGCAGTAACACAACGCCGCGTGGTGGTGCGCAGATGATTCAGCGTCTCGATAGCAAGTTGAGTGTGATCAGGGGAAAACATGGATTTTTTGTAAGCCACTATGCGTTTTTGTGCCAGCCCATCTGCAAAGCCCCTGACTTGCCGCACTGCACAATTCGGTATAGTTTTTGGGCAAGCACAAAACTGCATAAAAAATAGGCAATATGCTCGAAACAAAGACCCCTTATCTGCCTGCGCCCTTCCTGGATCATGTTCGGGGAGCAGTGCTGGCCCCAATGTCCGGAGTGACCGACGCAGGCTTCCGGCGCGTGGCGGACCGCTTCGGCGCGTCCCTCGTCGTATCTGAAATGGTGGCGTCCGATGAACTCGCCAAGGGGTCAGCGGAAGCCTTGCTGCGCGCCGAGGGTGAAGGTATCGGCACGCATGTCGTCCAGCTCGCGGGGTGCGAAGCGCACTGGATGTCGGAGGGGGCGAAGGTCGCTGAAGAAGGCGGGGCCGATATCATTGACATCAACATGGGCTGCCCGGCCAAGCGCGTCACCAACGGCTGGTCCGGCTCGGCCCTGACGCGCGATCTCGATCATGCGGCGCGGCTGATCGAGGCCACGGTCACCGCCACATCACGTCCTGTCACGCTCAAGATGCGGCTGGGCTGGGATGATGCCAGCCTCAATGCACCGGAACTGGCACGGCGCGCGGAAAGCCTCGGCATCCGCATGATAACCGTGCACGGTCGCACGCGCTGCCAGTTCTACAAGGGGCAGGCACGCTGGAACCTCGTGCGCGAAACCGTGGCCGCGACAAGGCTGCCCGTCGTTGTCAACGGCGATATTCTGGGATTGGCCGATGCCCGCGAGGCGCTGACCCAGTCCGGGGCCGCTGCGGTGATGATCGGGCGGGGAGCCATGGGCAAGCCGTGGCTGATCGGAGAGATAGCGGCAGGGCTAGCGGGCAGGCCTTGGCTTGCCCCTGCCAATGACGACATGGCCGGGGCTGCCATCGAGCATTATCAGTTTCTCCTGTCGGCCTTCGGTGTGCTCCACGGGCTTCGCCATGCACGTAAGCATGTGGTTGCCTATCTCGAAGAAGCGGCCCGCCTCGGCTCGGGTCAGGCTCTCGCGCTGCGGGCCACGCTATGTCAATCGGAGAATGCGGGCGAAGTGGAGCGAGGGCTGGCAACAGCCTTTGCGGATATTCCGGTACGGAGAGTTGCGTGATGGACCAAACACTTGATTCAGCAAGGGGATTGCCGCAATTGGACCGCGTTGCTCTGGCTCTGCCGCATTCCATTCTTCTGGTCGGCGAGAGCGGTCGGATCGCTGATGCCAATCCTGCAGCAGAGGCTTTTTTCGACATCGGCCTGCCGTTCCTGCAGCGCATGACTGTCGAGCGTCTTTGCGGACCCAATTCGTCTCTTTCCAATCTTGTGGCGCAAAGCCGCGCCGAGGGAACCTCGTTCAACATCTACCGCGTCGATCTGGGTTCCCCCCGCCAGACCGGCGAGCGGCTGGTTGATATCCATGCCAGCCCGATGCCGGATGAGCAGGACATTACAATCGTGATGCTGCAGGAACGGACAATTGCCGACAAATTCAGCAGGCAGCTCAACCATCGCGGAGCTGTACGCTCCGTATCAGCGCTCGCCGCCATGCTGGCCCATGAGATCAAAAATCCACTGTCGGGAATCCGGGGCGCGGCGCAATTGCTGGACAGTGCGGTTGGCGACGAGGACCGCATCCTGACCCAGCTGATCCGCGACGAGACGGACCGCATCGTCAAGCTGGTCGACCGGTTCGAGATGTTCTCAGATGGCCGCACACCGCAGATGGAGCCGTTCAACATCCATGCCGTGCTGGATCATGTGCGCAATCTGGCGCGGTCGGGATTTGCCCGGAACATCCGCATTACAGAGGAGTATGATCCCTCGCTCCCGATGATGCTGGGCAACCGCGACCAGATGGTCCAGGTTCTGATCAATCTGGTCAAGAATGCAGCCGAAGCCATCGGCAGCCATGAGCCGGATGGCGAGATCCTGTTGAGCACTGCCTATCGTCCGGGCGTGCGTATGGCCATCGCCGGAACGAAAGACAGCGTGCGGCTGCCGCTCGAGGTTTGCGTCCGCGACAACGGCCCGGGCGTCCCCGAGGATATCCGCTCCCATCTCTTTGATCCCTTCGTGACGACCAAGGTATCCGGAAATGGCCTTGGTCTTGCTTTGGTTGCTAAAGTGATCGGAGAGCACGGTGGCATTGTCGAATGTGACTCGGTGTCCAGGCGCACGGTGTTTCGTTTGTTGCTCCCACTCCAGACCACGCGTGAAGCCACCGCAGGGACAGAAGAAGCGTGATACAAAAAACCGGAACAATCCTCGTTGCTGATGATGATTCAGCCATCAGAACGGTTGTGGGCCAGGCGCTGACACGCGCGGGCTATGAAGTGCGCACGGCAGGCAATGCTGCTGCACTGTGGAAATTCGTGCAGAACGGCGAAGGTGACCTGATTGTCACGGACGTCATGATGCCGGACGAGAATGCGTTCGACCTGATTCCGCGCATCCGCAAATTGCGCCCCCAGATTCCCATTGTGGTGATGAGTGCGCAAAACACCTTCATGACGGCCATCAAGGCTTCCGAAAAAGGTGCCTATGAATACCTCCCCAAACCCTTCGATCTGAGTGAACTCGTCAGCATCGTCGGTCGCGCCCTGTCGGATCCGACGGGAATCGCTGAACCCGCCCCGCATGATGCGGGTGACGATATACCGCTTGTAGGGCGGTCGCCTGCCATGCAGGAAATCTACCGGACACTCGCGCGCCTGATGCACATCGATTTGACGGTTCTGATCAACGGTGAATCCGGTACGGGCAAGGAGCTTGTGGCGCGCGCCCTGCACGACTTTGGCAAGCGCAAGAACGGTCCTTTTGTCGCCATCAATATGGCTGCTATTCCACGCGAGTTGATCGAGAGCGAGCTTTTCGGCCATGAGAAGGGCGCTTTCACGGGGGCCAACCAGCGCAGTATCGGCCGCTTCGAACAGGCCGAGGGTGGCACGCTGTTTCTCGACGAGATTGGCGACATGCCTATGGAGGCGCAGACGCGGTTGCTGCGGGTGCTGCAGCAGGGCGAGTACACAACCGTCGGCGGTCGCACGCCGATCAAGACCAATGTTCGCATCGTCGCCGCCACGAACAAGGACCTCAGGGGCCTGATCCAGACCGGGCTGTTCCGTGAGGATCTTTATTTCCGTCTCAACGTCGTTCCGCTTCGTCTGCCGCCGCTGCGGGAGCGGTCAGGGGATGTTCCCGATCTAGCCCGCCATTTCTTCAACATTGCGGAAAAGGAAGGTATGCAACGCAAGCAGCTTGATGCCGGCGCGCTTGAGCGGCTGAAGGCATACAACTGGCCAGGCAACATCCGCGAGCTTGAGAATCTGATCCGCCGTTTGGCGGCACTATACCCCCATGATGTGGTTACCGGCCCCGCCATTGACGCGGAGCTGGAAATTCACCCAAGCCGGGATGCTCCGGCGCAACCTGCAATGAGCGTCAATGGTGCCAGCACAATCACATCGTTCATGGAAGGCTACCTTTCGGAGTATTTTGCAGCCTACGGCGATAAATTACCCCCTGAAGGGCTCTATGACCGAATTCTGCATGAGGTCGAGGCCCCGCTGGTCAACGCCGTGCTGGCAGCGACGCGCGGCAACCAAATCAAGGCAGCAGACCTTCTGGGCCTGAACCGCAATACCTTGCGCAAAAAGATCAAGGATCTGGATATCCGGGTTATCCGCTCCCTGCGCTGAGCAGCACGGAGCGGCTCTTTGCCAGCCATTTTTTGACACTGCCCAGCAATTGTCTAATTCATGCAACAGTGTTGTATTGAAGCCGCACTGAATCGGTCACGGGGACAATCCTCCGTCGCCGGAGGCAACAATAGCGGGTGGAATGACTGAGCCGCAGCTCACAGCCGAACCGACGGGAAACGAGACGATCCTTTCACGGGTCATCTCGGTCGTGCGCTTTTCCGCCTTCGCCCTGGCAGTGGCCAGCATCGCCACGACATTTCTGCTTGTCACGGGCCTCCTGAATGTTGCGCTGAATGAGCAGCGCATTTTCTTCCTCGTTGTCGGAACGTCGGTTGTTGCCGCCATTCTCCTGATCATCGTCGTCTTTGATCTGGCGCAGCTGTTCAACCAGTGGCGGCGCGGTCTTGCCGGCGCGCGGCTCCATGTCCGTATCGTCGGCCTGTTCACACTGATCGCAGCAGTACCCGCCATTCTGATCGCCATTGTCGCCAGCGTTACACTGGAACGGGGTCTGAACCCATGGTTCTCCGGTTCACTGCGCGAACTTGTAACGAGTTCGGGCACGATCGCGCAAGGTTACCAGCAGCAGCTTTGCCAGAATGTAGGGCGCGAGATGAAGCTGATGGCGGAGGATATCGAGAATGCCAAACGGACGCGGCTCTACGACCAGAACCGCAGCGTTTTCAAAACGTTCCTGACCACTCGGGCGGTGATGCTGGGGTTCCCTTTCGCCGTCATCATGACGCAGGACGGCACGATCATTGACAGGGCCGAAACACGCTCCTTGGACGAGCCCTTGCCGCCACGCGAGCAGGATTTCCGCGATGCCGCCACGCCCGAGCCACCTTGCATGCTGACCACGCGTTTTGTGGGCGCATTGATCAAGCTGCCTTCTTTCGACAACCAGTTCCTCTTTGTGGCGCGCCGCGCCGATCCGCAGGCCATATCCTTTGGACAGGTGGCCGAGCAGGCGATTGACCAGTACCGGCTGCTTGATCAGCAGCGTGTCAACGTGCAGCGGGCTTTCACGATCATGTATGCGATCATCACGCTGATGCTGCTGTTGAGCGCGATCTGGATGGGCCTGGCTTTCGCCAACCGACTGGTCAATCCGATTCGCCGTCTGATCAATGCGACCGATGCCGTTTCGGCAGGCAACCTTTATGTGCAGGTGCCCACCCAGCGCTCCGAGGGTGATATCGGTCGTCTCGGCCAGACATTCAACGCCATGATCGCCGAGATCCGGACCCAGCAGAACCGCTTGGTCTCCGCGAGCGATGCTCTGGATCGTCGGCGCCAGTTCACGGAAGCGGTTCTTTCCGGTGTTTCTGTCGGCGTCATCGGATTAAACGATGAAGGCATTATCGCCATCGCCAATCCCGTCTCCGAGCGTATTCTCGGAGGACCGTTGTCGGGAAAATCGATTGCCGATGTGGCTCCCGAAATCGAAGCCCTTTTCGAGGAAGCAAGGGCGAGCCGCACCCGCATCATCCAGCGGCAGGTGGAAATGCACAGCAAGGGGCGGGATATCAGCCTCTTCGTGCGTGTCACCAGCGAGCAGGCAACGGCGGGCGACAGGGGTTATGTGATCACGCTGGACGACATTACCGATCTGGTCACCGCGCAGCGGACTTCGGCGTGGGCCGATGTGGCGCGGCGGATTGCGCACGAGATCAAGAATCCGCTCACGCCAATCCAGCTGTCAGCCGAGCGCATCAAGCGCAAATACGGCAAGGTCATCATTGAAGACCGCGCTATCTTCGACCAGTGCACGGAAACGATCATCCGGCAGGTCGATGATATCCGCCGGATGGTGGATGAGTTCTCGTCCTTCGCCCGCATGCCCAAGCCCACGCTGGAGCAGGACAATCTCGCGGATGTGTTGCGGCAGACACTGTTCATGATGCGGGTCGCCCATCCCGAGATCGAGTTTCGTGACAATCTTCCGGCGACACCTGTGCTGGCAAAGTTTGATCGCAGGCTGATTGGCCAGGCCGTCCAGAACATCCTCAAGAACGGTACCGAGGGTATCACAGCATTTGCCGGAAGCCCGGATTTCAAGAATGAAACGTTCAAGGGAGCCATCTTCCTTGTCCTGACCGAGGGGCCTGATGACACGCTGGCGATTGACATTGTCGATAACGGCATTGGCTTTCCGAAAGAGAACCGCCAGCGCCTGCTGGAGCCCTACATGACGACACGCGAAGGCGGTACCGGTCTTGGGCTCGCCATCGTCGCCAAGATATTCGAGGAACATGGCGGGGGCGTCGAACTTCTCGACAATCCCAAAGCCGATCATGGCGCGCGTGTCCGCATGACGATCATGCGGGGCGAAACCCCTCAGAACGTTGCGCAGGATCCCGCCAGACACACACAAGATGCGGTGGTGCAAAGCACGGAAAAGCAAGACATGAAAATGCATGACGCAAGAATACACGATGACAGGAAAGTTACCTCATGAGTGCGGAAATACTCGTTGTTGATGATGAAGCCGACATCCGCGAACTGGTCGCTGGTATCCTCGAGGACGAGGGTTTCCAGACCCGCACCGCGCGCAACTCGGATGAGGCGCTGGCAGCCATCCAGAGCCGTAGGCCCAGCCTCGTGTTTCTTGACATCTGGCTGCAGGGTAGCCGACTTGACGGATTGCAGGTGCTGGAAGCAGTGAAGGCAACGCATCCTGATTTGCCGGTGGTGATGATTTCCGGTCACGGCAATATCGAAACGGCCGTCTCTGCTATCCAGAAGGGTGCCTATGATTTCATCGAGAAGCCTTTCAAGGCAGACCGGCTGATTCTTGTCGCCAACCGTGCGCTGGAAACCTCGCAGCTCAAGCGCGAGGTGCGTGAGCTGAAGGTCAAGACTGGCGATACCCAGCGCATGATAGGCAAATCGACGGTTGTAAGCCAGCTCCGGCAGCAGCTTGAGCGCGTGGCCCCAACCAATGCGCGTGTTTTCGTCACGGGCTCGGCCGGTACGGGAAAAGAGCTGGTAGCCCGGACAATCCATGGCCTTTCGGCGCGTTCGAGCGGGCCCTTCGTCGTACTGAGTGCTGCGACCATCGCGCCAGAGACGATGGAGGAATATCTCTTCGGGATCGAGGCATCTGAAGGGCGCCACCTGCGCATCGGCGCACTGGAAGAGGCCCATGGCGGCACGCTTTATCTCGATGAGGTCGGCGATATGCCGCGCGAGACCCAGAGCAAGATCCTGCGGGTTCTTGTTGATCAGAATTTCCAGCGCGTCGGTGGTGGCGGCAGGGTCTCGGTGGATGTGCGGATTATTTCATCAACGAGCCAGGATCTGCTTGCCGACATTGCAGCCGGGCGCTTCCGCGAGGACCTTTTCCACCGTTTGAACGTCGTTCCGGTCCGGGTTCCTGAACTGGCCGAGCGTCGGGACGACATTCCAGAGCTGATCGCCTTCTTCATGGAGCAGATCTCGGTTTCGTCCGGTATTCCCAAACGCAAGATTGCCGATGACGCCATGGCCGTGCTGCAATCGCATGACTGGCCGGGTAATATCCGCCAGCTCCGCAACAATGTCGAACGGCTTATGATCCTGACATCGGGTGAAAACGACAGCGATGTCACAGCCGATATGCTGCCGCAAGAGCTTGGTTCTATGGCACCCCCAACACCAGGCGGTACGGGCGGTGAGAAATTGCTGGCTTTGCCCCTGCGCGATGCACGCGAGGTTTTCGAGCGTGAGTATCTGATTGCGCAGATCAACCGCTTTGGCGGAAATATTTCTAGAACAGCTGAATTCATCGGGATGGAACGGTCCGCACTCCACCGGAAGTTGAAAACGCTTGGAGTTGGCAGCGAATAGATGGCGCGTTGCTGAGTACTGGCAAGCCGATTTGCTGCGGTTGCGAACGAAATGCGTTGCGTGCCTGCAATCTTGTGTTTAACTTGTATACCAGTATTTTGGTCACATTTACAAAATTCGGTTCATATATGAACTGCGGCGACGAGGTTGGGAATGGCGGCGGATAAAAATCAAAACCTTCAGGACACATTCCTGAATTATGTCCGAAAGCAAAAAATCCCCCTGACAATTTTTCTCGTGAACGGTGTGAAATTGCAGGGTGTCGTAACGTGGTTTGACAATTTCTGTGTTCTGCTGCGCCGCGACGGCCATAGCCAGCTTGTTTACAAGCACGCGATATCGACCATCATGCCTGGCGCGCCCGTGCAGTTGTTCGAGCCCAACGAAGAAGCCTGACATTTATCATCATCCCATCATCCCCGCGGCGGGGTGTCTATGAGTGCTGACCAGCAGGATGGCAGGATCACTGACCTGCGCGCCAAGGCCGATACCGAGAAAGCCATCGCTGCCAGCACACGCACGCTTGTCGTCGGGCCCTATCGTCTGCGATTCCGCAAAGGTATCGGTGATCCTGTCCCATCGCGTGCAGTCACCGCCCGTCTCGACGAGGCCGTGGGCCTTGCCGGAGCGATTGATCTCGCCATTGTGAAGGCATTCGTTGTCGCGACGGATGCTCCGCGACCCGCCACCTATCTTGGCAAAGGCAAGGTCGAGGAAATCGCCACGATGGCTGCGGACGAGGAGATCAGTCTCGTCGTGATTGATGCCGCCCTGACCCCTGTCCAGCAGCGCAATCTCGAAAAGGCCTTCGGGGCGAAGGTGATCGACCGCACAGGCCTGATTCTCGAAATCTTCGGCCGCCGTGCTCGCACGCGTGAAGGCACCTTGCAGGTAGAACTCGCCCATCTTGGATACCAGAAAAGCCGCCTCGTCCGATCCTGGACCCACCTTGAACGCCAGCGCGGTGGCGTCGGCTTCATGGGCGGCCCTGGCGAAACCCAGATCGAGATCGATCGTCGACTGATCCAGGACCGGATGACGCGGCTGGAGCGCGAACTGGAGCAGGTCAAGCGCACCCGCGGTCTGCATCGTGCGGGACGCGAACGCGTGCCATATCCGACCGTGGCACTGGTGGGCTACACCAACGCAGGCAAATCGACACTGTTCAACCGGCTGACGCGCGCCGAGGTGCTGGCCAAGGACATGCTCTTCGCCACGCTGGATCCCACGGCCCGCGTGGTGAAGCTGAAGCCGGGACTGGATGTGATTCTGTCCGACACGGTGGGCTTCATTTCGGAATTGCCGACAACGCTGATCGCTGCTTTCCGGGCCACCCTTGAGGATGTGCTGGTGGCGGATATCATCCTGCATGTCCGCGATATGGCGCATGAGGACGCGGAGGCGCAGGGCGAGGATGTGCTCGGCATTCTGAAAGAGCTCGGCATCAACCCCGATGATCACCGGCGATTGATCGAGGTCTGGAACAAGGCTGATCTGCTGTCGCCGGAGCGTTATGACCAACTGGACAACATGGTTGCGGGCCGCCCCGCCGAGACGCGACCTGTTCTGGTGTCCGCAGTTACGGGCATCGGGCTTGATGGCTTGCTGACGGCCATCGAGCAGCGCATGACCATGGACCGGCAGATTTGGCGATTGAAGATCGCGGCTGCCGATGGTGAGGGCCTCAGCGCCGTTTACGGTCTGGGCGAAGTGAGAGAGCGCAGTTCAGATGACGAGGGTGATGTTACGCTCAGCGTCCGTCTTTCTGCCGCAAAGGCCGCGCAATTACTGCGACGCTTTCCCGAAGCAGAACAGATTTCATCGGGGGAAAGCTCCAGAAGCGCACGGTAAACCCTGTGTTAACCTCGCCTGCGTGATAGATTGGGCATGATGGCGAAGGTGAACGTGTCAGGATTCGGGCTGGGAGCGGGATTGCGCAAGGCACTGGTTGCTGGCGCAGCGTTGCTGCTGTCCGCCTGCATCGCCGAAGATTATTCAGGGCGCTACGGGGCCAAGTCAGACCGGAAGCCGCATCAGGGTGTCGCCAGTGCGATGCGCTATCCCGTTCACGGTATCGATATCTCGCGCTGGCAGGGTGACATTGACTGGCGCGCCGTCAGGGACGCTGGTACGCGCTTTGTTTTCATCAAATCCACCGAAGGCGGCGATCATATTGATCCGCGCTTCCTGCAGAACTGGAATGGCGCGCGAGCCGCAGGCATTCCCGCCGGAGCCTATCACTTCGTTTACTGGTGCCGCCCGGCCCATGAACAGGCGCAATGGTTCGTTCAGCACATCCCGCAAACCAATGATGCGCTGGCGCTTCCGCCCATTCTGGATGTGGAATGGAACGGCCATTCACGCACCTGCCCGCGCAAGGTCTCGCGTGAACTGGCCATCGAAAAAATGCAGCTGATGCTGCGCGAGCTAGAGCAGCACACTGGGCGCCGCCCGATTATCTACACCGACATTCCGTTCTACAAGGACGTGATTGAAGGCACATCCGAGTTCGAGGGCTATCCGTTCTGGATTCGCTCCACTGCGGCAAAACCTGAAGAGCGCTACGCCAACCGCCGCTGGGAATTCTGGCAATTCACAACGACGGGCCGGGTTCCAGGCATTCGCGGCGATGTGGACCGCAATGCGTTTTATGGTTCCGAGCAGGAATTCCAAGCCTGGGTGACAGGTCAATATGATATCGCGATGCGCCAGCCGACATCGCGTTTCGCAAAAGCGCCTCAAACAGCGCCACAACCGTCTGCACCTGCAATCGCCCTGCAACAGGCCCCACAGGCAGCCGTGCAACCCGCTGGCATCGCTCGCGCTCCCGAGCCGATTGAAGAACCGCCGCCCTCGGAATAGGCTCTAACCAACCCAAGGATGGAAGCGTGCCGGATTCAACCGGCTTGCAGGCAATGGGTTCGGCGCACAGATATGAAGTTGATATCACAGATGAAGATCGCTTTGACGATGCTCCTGCTAGTTACGTCATCGGCTCACGCACAGGAGCGGCAGCCCGTGTCGCAGGCCATGGGACAGGTCGCGAAGCAGCTGTTCGATCTGCGCCCTGTGCCGTTAAAGCTTGACCTCACCCCGTTCCGCAGCTTCGACAACGGCCTTGGCGACTGCGACGATGAGCTGCGGGACCGCCTCATCGAAGCCTTGCGGATTGAGCAATCCGATGCCAACAACGCCATCGTGGATCGCCGCATCGATGTGCGCCTGCCTTTGGCACAGCTGGAATCGAGCGATGCGACTGCACGCATATCCGGTCGCTACGGCGCGGACCAGCAGGGCAATGTCTGGACCGAGGTTCAGGTTCTCAGCCGGGATCAGCTGGTGATTGCGACCTTACCCAGAACCACTGTCAGCGGACTCGTCTGCAAGGGCCTGCGTCGCACGCTGGCTGATACCGTGGACTTCGCCATGCGCGGGCGTGAATCCGGCTTGTCCGTCGGTCTGACGCGTCCCGACCCGCGGGTTGGAGACCTCGTATCGATCACCCTCCAGAACGTCGGACCGGACGCCAGGCAGGTGCTTTGCCTCAATATTGCGGCTTCCGGGACCGCGCAGGTGCTGACACCGCTACGCAACGGCACGCCCGGCCTGCCGCAGCGCGGCCTGCTGACATGGCCGCGCGATTTTGCGGCATCGGGTGGACCCGCTGGTCCTCTCTGCTTTGACCGCGAGCAGGCTGATGCTCTCGCTTGTTTCGGTTTCGCGACCGATCTGCCGTCGGGCCTGCGCAAGCGCTGGCGCGAGGCCTGGCCCGAGGGCTCGGATGAGCCAAAAGAACTGTCCGTCGAGGCTGCGGTGGAACTTGTGGGCGAGGCGTTGGCCGCACCGGGTGCAGTACCAGCCTTCCAACGCTATCAGGTGCGACGCGGCCCTTCAGCAGGCCTGAGTGCCTGTGGTGCCCCGCTTCCGCGCTGAACGGTACTTGTTGAATCGCTTGTACCGGCAACAATGCGCTCCTAGTGTGCGAAAAGGCTTCAAGCCGCAGCAAGACAGGCAGGTGCAATGTGTTGTGGGGCGTCATGCCGGGAGAAAATATTACAAGCGATGGGCTGCCGGAGCGTGATGCTGCGGTGCTCTGGGTCGTCTGTTTCGTCCTGAGCCTGATGGTCCTTATGTTTCCGGCCCTCGCGCAGACGCCTGCACCCACCGTCGATCATCGCAACAGCATCGCCGTGATCATCGGCAACGCGAAATACGAGCACACGACGCCGGTGCCCTATGCGCATAATGATGCCCGCGCGATTCAGGATTATCTCGTCAAGAAGCTCGGCTTTCGCCGCGACAATGTTCTCCTGCGGCTCGATCTGGGCCGCGAGCGCATGGAAACGCTGTTTGGCGAGCCAGACCGGCCTGATGGCGAATTGATGGATCGTCTCATGGACCGGCGCACCGAGAACCGGGGCGATGTGTTCGTTTTCTATTCCGGCCACGGCGTCCCCGATCCCGATGCGATCCGCGACGATGACCGGCGCGCCTTCCTGCTTCCGGTCGATGTGCGGCAGGACCGCATTGCAGCGGCTGCCTATCCGATCGAGCGGCTGCAGAAGAAACTCGATGTCGTGCGCGGCAGCCTGCCGGAAGGCCGCAATGTCGTGCTGATGCTTGATGCCTGCTTCAGCGGGCGCACGCCCAATCCCAAGGTGGCGGAAGGCGATGCCAGCATTTTCCGCTTCTCGCGCGGTTCTTTCTCGGCGCGGCTTGGCCAACCACAGGCCGGTCTGGTGCGCCTGGTGGCTGCTACGGGCGATCAGGTGGCCTACTGGGATGAGAAGGCCAAGCTGGGGTTGTTCACCTCGCTGTTTCTCAAGGCCGTCAACGGCGAAGCCGACGGTTCGGAATTCGGCAATGGCGACAAGGTCGTGGATGGCGATGAACTGACGCGTTACCTGGAAGAACGCCTCCCGGCGGAAGCGCGCAACCGGCATCAGCGTTCGCAGCGCCCGACGCTTGAGGCGCTCGACCGGTTCCGCTGGACGCTGGCGGCGGCTGTGCCTGCTGCGATTGTGCCTCTGGTCGCGCCTGTCATTGCTGCGCCACGCCCGGTCGTTGCACCACCAGTGGTTGCTGCTCCTCCCGCCCGTCCTGTCCCGCCGCCAGTTCCTGCTGTCGCGGCTCGCCCCGAGGTCGAGCCGAAGCCTGTGGAGCGCGTTAGACCAGCGTTGCCTGCCCCGCCACCACAAGCCGCCAAACCACCGCCGCGCAAAGCACCGGTGGTCGCGGATGACGATGACGAGGAGGAGGTGCGTCCGGCCCCGCGCAAGCGTCAGGTTCGTCCAAGACCGGAGCCGGAGCCCGAGCGGGCCGCTGCACCGCAAAGGCAGCGTGCAGCACCTGCTGCAGAGCCGACCGCTGGTTGCCGCGTGATCAATGGAGTGCGATTCTGTGGGTAAAAAGCGTTTCTGTACAAAGACACTGTTCGTCGGTGCGCTCCTGCTCGGCGCAACCGGCCTTGCTGAAGCGGCCTGCACCACGCAATTCTACCGGTTCAATCTCCACGAAAACCAGACGGTCAATACGTTCCAGACAGTCGATCAATCGGGCTGCGAGACCGGATTCGGGGCAGGTGCTGCAGGCAATGTCGGCGGATCGCTGGAGACCCGCTACGAGTCTATCACGGTGCTGAAACGCGCCCAGAACCTTGTGATAGAGCCTACCAGCAACGGCTTTGGCTATTCCATCAAGGTTCGGGGCGGCTATCGCGGCAAGGACAGCTACGCCATGCGCGCCTGCGGTACGACACGGCTGGGCAAGGGCTGCGTGACCGTGAATTTCGACGTCACCATCCAGTAACCTTTCATTCATCATCACGCAGGGTTAACCGGCAAAGGTAAAGCCGCGTTAACCCGATTTGCGCGATACATCGATGCAACAACAAGGGTTGCGTCATGTTGGGGAAGATGTGCGCATTCATGCGATGCGGGGCGATGGTGATCGCGCTTGTTTGCGCCTTGTTTGCGCCCTCCGCCGATGCCCGCAACCCCTATCCGCGCAAGGGTGATTCAGCCCCACATGATGGTGTCGCCGCTGCCCGCCAGCACGTTGTGCAGGGCATTGATGTCTCGAAATACCAGTTCGATATCGACTGGGCCGAGGTCAAGAAGGCGGGAACGCGCTTTGCCTTCATCAAGGCCACCGAGGGCGGCGATCACCTCGACAGCAACTTCCGTGACAACTGGGATGGAGCGAGGGAAGCGGGCGTCCTGCGCGGTGCCTATCATTTCGTCTTCTGGTGCCGCCCGGCCAAGGATCAGATCCGCTGGTTCATCCGCAATGTGCCGAAGGACCCTGATGCCCTGCCGCCGGTGCTCGATGTGGAATGGAATCACAAGTCGAGTTGCCGGAAGCCTTCGCCCGAAAAGGCCCGCGCCAAGATGCGCGAGATGCTGCAGGCCTTCCACGCCCATTACGGCAAGAAGCCCATCATCTACACCGATATCACCTTCCATGAGGACGTGCTGGAAGGAACGAAGGAATTCGACGATTACCCCTTCTGGATACGCTCCGTCGCAGCCAAACCGCATGAGCGCTATGAAAACCGCCAGTGGGAATTCTGGCAGTTCACGGCGACAGGTCGCGTGCCGGGCATCAAGGGCGATGTCGATCGCAATGCCTTCTTTGGCAGCGACAAGCAGTTTCGCGACTGGACCGAGGGGCGCTTCGATATCGGCACGCGCCAGATGCTGAGGCAGGACACAAAGCTGGCTACTACGACAGTCCCCGTTGCGAAGGCAACCGGTCCGATCCTGCCACAAGCCGCCGCCATCCCGATGTCGCCCCAGCGTCCCCTGGCCTTCCGTGAGGATGATGAAGAGGAGAAGCCCTTCATTGCGCCTCTTCCGCGTCCACGACCCGTCCGGGCGGCAACGCCGCGCCGCTTCGATCCGAACCGGCCAGTGCCGCCGGGCGTCGTGCCGGATGTGACAGGGTCAGTTCGCCGGTAGTTTCAGCGCGCAGGTTTTGGCGGCAGTCTGAGATAATCCCGCATGAAGACCTCGATCTCCGCCTGGTTCTTGATTTCGCCACCGTTGCGCCCCTTGGGCTGGATCGTGCCGATCTCCAGAAATTCAGGGCTTCGGCTCGGCGCGAAGTCCATGGAGATCAGCACCCGGTCCTCTGCAACGCCACTCTCCGCGTCGCACTGGACAGATGCGCCCCAGTCCCACGTATAGGCAAGTTTGCAGGTGCGGCGGGCTTTTGCGAGCTGGCGCATGAAAACGGGGTATCGCCCAAATTCAGAGACAGCCCGATCATTGCGAATGATCACACCCAGTTCGCGCAGACGCTTGTCCTGGACAGGTTGGGCCAGGGTTGCGGCGGGTTGGAATAGAGCTGCGGCGAGAGCGAGGCCTGCACGTCCTGTAAGATCTGCAAGTCTGAATGGCGTCATCTGGAACTCCTGTGGTTCCGGACGGCTGCCCGGTCGTAAGGCGACATATCGACCGTCTTTGTTTCAGCTTTGCGCTGCGGGACAATGCATCGTGTGTCTGCAAGCGCGTGCGCTCACCACCAGCGGTTCACCTTCGCCGCATAATCCCGCCAGCTCTGGCCAAACCGCGCCTCGAGGTGTTGCTCCTCCCGCAGCACGGCAAGGGCGTGCAGGCCCACGCCCAGCGGCGGAAGAACCATAAACCGCCAGATATTGCCGGTGGCCAGCGCCAGCCCAAGAAACCCGATCAACCCACCCAGATACATCGGGTTGCGTGTGCGATTGTAGAGTCCGAAGCTGACGAGTTTCTCGGCCCGCGCAGTGGGATTGAAAGGTGTGCCGACGGCAGAGAAGCTCCGGAGAGCCAGCCAGTCGATAGTGAGACCGGTCGCCAGCAATGCAAGGCCGACACCGACCATCACATCATCCCAGATTTTTCCAGGCTCAATGATTGGCAGGGGAAGCTGGTCTTGCAGCAGCCACGGCAGGAACAGGGCCACGATATACAGATACGGCGGCCAGTGGATGGTGTTGGGGCGATCAGCGAAATCGTTCATGGTCTAGCGTTTCCCCATGACGCCGACGCCCAGCCGCGCCAGCGCGGCCTTCAGTTCAGGGCTTTCGACATCCGTCAGCAGGTGATCAAGCGCGCGGCTATCCTCCACGCTCAGTACAGGCTTCGAACGGTGGCTGGGCGGTGCGCCCTTGCGGACCGGTCCCTGTTTCAGCACCAGTTTTTCCACGCAGCGCCAGCCGAAGAAACCGTTGACCCGGTTGATGATCTGCGGTGTCTGGTGCTGGAGATCGAGTGCAAACGCCCCTTCGATCTTGATGGTCAGCGTGGCGCCGTCCTTGGCTTTCGCAGGATCAGCGCCGGGCGCGCGCGGCGGCCAGCGCAGCGAAACCGGCTCCGACCAGGGTGCCAGCTGCGCGCCGACGATCTCGCCCCAGTGCAGATGGATGGCGGAACTGGCGAAACCCTTGGCCCGGAGCGTTGGCTCCAGACACTCCTCCAGCAGCGATTGCAGCGGCTGCGCGCCTTTTCTGCGGGCGCGGGGTGCGGCTTTTCGCCCAAGGGTTTCTGTGGTTTGCGGCTCTGACACGTTTTGTCTGCTTTCCTCCGCCTCATGAGCGTGGTTGAGAAACGCCATGGTATCGCAAAGCAGCCCGATCACTCAACACAAACCGACTGCCGCCGCACTTCTCGGCTGGTATGACCGGCATCGTCGTGTTCTGCCCTGGCGGGTGCTGCCGGGCGAGACGGCGGACCCCTACCGCGTCTGGCTGTCCGAGATCATGTTGCAGCAGACGACGGTGCAGGCCGTGAAACCGTATTTCGAGGCATTTACATTGCGCTGGACTGATGTGGCGCAACTGGCGGTCGCGCCGGTCGAGGAGATCATGAAAATGTGGGCTGGTCTTGGCTACTACAGCCGCGCCCGCAACCTGCATGTCTGTGCACAGGCGGTGGTGGAGCGGTTTGGCGGACAGTTCCCGGCGGATGAAGCTGATCTGCTGTCGCTTCCCGGCATCGGTGCCTACACCGCAGCCGCGATCAGCAGCATCGCCTTTGAGCGCCGTGCAGTGGTGGTGGATGGCAATGTCGAGCGTGTGATCGCGCGGCTTTTCGTGGTGGACGAGGTGTTGCCCGGAGCCAGGCCTGTGATCAGGCGTCACGCGGACAGCATCACGCCCGACAAAAGACCGGGGGATTTTGCGCAGGCCATGATGGATCTGGGCGCTACGATCTGCACGCCGCGCAACCCGGCCTGTGCGATCTGCCCGTTTCTCGGGAGTTGTAAGGCGCAAAAGCAGGGAACGCCTGAGACATGGCCGCGCAAGGCTGCGAAAAGCGCAAAGACAACGCGCTACGGCGCAGCCTTCGTGGCGGTCCGGACGGATGGGGCGCTTCTGGTACGGACTCGCCCACCGAAAGGCTTGCTCGGTGGCATGACGGAAGTTCCGGGCAGCGATTGGTTGCCTCAGGCAACCATTTTCGATGCTTCGGGCGCACCGCTCAGGGCATCATGGACAAGACAGCCAGAGATTGTCCGCCATGTCTTCACGCATTTCCCGCTGGAACTCACCGTCTTCCGCGCGACTGTCCCGGCCAGTACGCCAGCGCCGCCCGGCATGCGCTGGATATCCGCCAACGCAATCGCGGGCGAGGCCTTCCCGACATTGTTCCGGAAGGTGCTGGCGGTCGGGCTGGAATAACCGCGAATGCCAGTTCCATCTCTGACCTTCCTTCTCCCCTTGCGGGAGAAGGTGTCGTTGCGTCAGCGATGACGGTTGAGGGGTCGCACTGAGCTTTCAGAATAGCGCCATTTTACTGGCCGGATGGCTCTGCGTGACCCCTCATCCGGCCTTCGCAAACGCCAAGTCCACCTTCTCCCGCAAGGGGAGAAGGGAAGACGTACGCATTGGATCGCCTCCCGCCTACTTTCCAGCCCGAACCTTCACCTTCTTCTTCGCGTCCTGCAGGGTGAATACGCCGTCATCGCCCGCCGTCAGTTCTACCTGCCGGTCATGCATGGCAATCAGCGTCGAGCGGTGGCCGATGGAAACGATGGTGGTGGCGGGCAGCTTGTCCTTCATCACGCCGTAGATCGCGGCCTCGGTGGTTTCGTCCAGCGCCGCCGTCGCCTCGTCGAGGAACAGCCAGTCCGGCTTCGACAGCAGCGCGCGGGCGATAGCGAGCCGCTGCTGCTCGCCCAGCGACAGCACCTGCGCCCACATCTGCTCCTCGTCGAGCCGGTCCACCAGCTTGGGCAGGCGTGCGGCCAGCAGTGCTGCGTTGATGGCGCTGTCCGGGTGATCGCCGGACAGGCCGGGATATTGCACCGCCTCGCGCAGGGTCCCCATCGGGATATAGGGCCGCTGCGGCAGCAGCATCACGGATTTGCCATCGGGAACGCGGATTTCGCCGTTGCCAAAAGGCCAGATGCCCGCGATGGCCCGGAAGAGTGTGGACTTTCCCGAACCGGAAGGGCCGGTGACAAGCGTGCTCTGGCCGGATTTGAAGGTGAGGGCTTTGATCGTGACGATGGTTTCCCCTGATGGAATGGCGAGGGAGAGGGCGGGGACGGAGACATCGGAGCCGGGCGTGGAGGGGAGGGAGATGCCGCTGTTAGTTTGCAGGTCCTCGGCTTTCCGCATGGCATCGCCGAAGGTGGTTAGGCGGTCGATAACTGCTTTGTAGGAGGCAAGCGAGCTGTACCGATCAATGAACCACTGCATGCTGCCTTCAACGCGGCCAAAAGCTTGTGCCATTTGCGTCATTTGACCAAGAGCGAGTTTGCCTGCGAAATACGATGGTGCAGCTAATATATATGGAAAAACGACACTGATCTGTTGGTAGGAAAAAATGAAGGTTCGCAATTTCAGATTCCGACGAACCAAAGCAAAGAAGTTTGTCACGATGGCAGCAAAGCGTCTACCGATGTGCTGGCGCTCTGCATTGCCTCCTTTCAGCAATGAGATCTGTTCGCCATACTCCCGAAGCCTAGCCAGTGAATAACGGAAGTCGGCCTCATATTTTTCTTGCTTGAAGTCGAGCTTGATCAGCGCTCGGCCAACAAGGTGAGTGATCCAAGTTCCGAGCATGGAGTAAATAATAGCCACCCAGAAGGGTAGTCCCGGAATGATAATATCTGTTCCTGGAATGGCAATCTGGGCTGGTATCGACCACAGAATTATGGAAAAAGAGACTAGGTTGCTGAGTGTAGAGATCAAGCTGATGGAGAAGGCATAAGAGTTGTTGATGTAGTTTTTTACATCTTCAGCAATGCGCTGATCCGGGTTGTCAGCGCCGCCGCTGAAACCCATGAGATAATGTATTCCATTGCCAAGCCAGCGGCTCGTGTAGACCTCGGTAAGATATTCCCTCCAGCGAATCTTGAGAGCACTTTCGAGAAAATACTCGATCAAGTTTGACACCACCGAGATCATCGCCCAGACCAGAAACACGGTCAAAAGCAGATTCCAGAATGCGGCCTGATCCTTGTTCTGGATCGCATTGAAGAAGTCCCGGTTGAAGAAGCTCAGCCGGACGCTGATGCCGACCTGAAGCTGGTTGATCACGATCAGCGCGATCGTCAGGCCCCATGCGATCCGGCGCTCGCTGGTTTGGCCGAGCAAGGGCAGGTTCGCCATCTTGGTGTTGCTGGCCGCAAAATAGGGGTCTGCGAGGCCTGCAATTGTCCGTATCACTGGAATAAATGAAAGCGCATAAACCAGAATTCCGAAGAGCCCCACCGTTAGTGGCAGTTCATACGGAATCTTGAGCGCCTGATAAACTTCCGGCCAATAGCCGTATTTGCCCGCAAGATGCGCCGCACCTGTGACTGCATATTCGACGGCAAAAATCACAACGAAGAGTCGGAGAAACGCCGATATTCGCACGGACTGCCACGCAACATATGCGAGCAGGACACCAACTAGGCCCAGCCCCATGCTAACCTTGTCCTGTGCAACAATTCCTGTGAGGAAGGCAGCCGCACCCATGATGGCGGCAGCGATGGCATAATGGAGCATGAGCGATATCCTGATATGACTGTCCCTGACATACCCGCTTTCGGGCTGCATGGAAGCCCCTCACGGGGAATTGCAGGGCAAACGCTTCGGTTTGGTTTTGCGCCCGCTTTGTTGTCATTCCCGGCCGAAGCGTAGCGAAGGAGAAGGGAATCCAGACTTGCGACGTTTCCGGTTCGCTTGACCATCGTTCTGGATCCCCTTCCCGAGGGCAAGAGCCCTCGCCGGGGATGACAACTCAACCTGCGCTATTGCCCTGCTGAATTTGCATCAACAATTGGCATCGGCCACCAGCCCCGCTATGGGTTCCCCATAAAACCATGGCCAAATCCCTTCCTTCCGACACCTCCCCCTTGCTGAAGCGCCTGTGGCGCGACTGGGTGCGACCGCATCGCGGCACGATTGTGCTTGTGCTGGCGCTGATAGCCGTCGCGGCCATGGCGAGCGCGGCCTATCCTTTGCTGGTCAAAGGGGCATTCGACCTGCTGGAGAAGAAGGATTTCGACACGCTGAAGTGGGCTCCGGTGATCGTGATCCTCGTGACCTCGGTCAAGGGTCTCTCGCTGTGGGCGCAGACGCATCTCACCAATCGCTTCGTGACGCGCGTCGAAGCCGATATGCAGGCGGCGCTTTATGGCCATCTGATCGATGCCGATCTCGCCCGGCTGTCACGCGAAAGCCCGGCCTCGCTGACGCAGCGCTTCACCACCGATTTTTCCTTCATCAAGGAGGCGCTGACCCGGCTGTTCACGGTGCTTTTCCGCGATATTGCCATGCTGATCGCGCTGGTTGCGGTGCTGCTTTATATCGACTGGCGCAGCACGCTGGTGGCCGCCGTGGTGGCTCCTTTCGTGGTGCCGCCCATCGCGCGCATCGGCAAGAAATTGCGCCGCGTGGCGACGGCGACGCAGGAGCAGGTCGGCATCATGGCGGCCAATGTCTCGGAAAGTCTGGCGGGTGCGCGCGTTGCCAAGACCTATCAGCTTGAGGGCTACCTGAAGGATCGTGCGATCAACACCTTTGATGAAATCCGGGAACTCAAGATGAAGGCGGCGAATGCCCGGGCGCGCATGGACCCCATCCTCGAAATCGGTGCGGGTTTCGCCATCGCGCTGGTCATCATCTTCGTCGGCTGGCGCCTACAGTCTGGCGCGACGACGCTGGGGGATTTTGCGGCCTACAGCGGCGCGCTGATCATGGCAGCGCAGCCCGTGCGCACGCTCGGCAACCTCAATGCCATCGTGCAGGAGGCGCTGGCGGCACTGACACGCTATTTCGCGGTGATCGACGAGAAGCCCGCCGTGCAGGAGAAGCACGGCGCGAAGGTGCTTGATGTCAGCAAGGGCGAGGTCGCATTCAAAGCCATCACC
>JANPDL010000008.1:0-82276 GCA_031431475.1 Hyphomicrobiales bacterium | reverse complement strand
GCGGCCCGGCACTCCTGCGGCGGATCGCAAGGATCAGGTGCCTGAGAGCGTGAAGACGGCGCGGCTGGCGGCCTTGCAGGCGCTGGTTCTGGAGCAGCAGACGGCATTCAATCTGGCGACCGTGGGCCAGACGGTCGATGTGCTGTTCGAGAAGCCGGGGCGCAATGCTGGCCAGATCGGCGGAAAGTCGCCCTATATGCAAGCCGTGCATGTGGACGGGCCGCTGTCACTCGTGGGGCAAATCGTCCCTGTAAAAATCACGGGTGTGGCATCGAACTCACTTGCGGGAATTCTGGTTCACGCCGACATTGATGCGAGGAATTTAACGGATTCGAACGCATTGGAGAGATTGGCTTGACATCAAATCAGCGCGCGACGGCTTCTTCCACCCCTGCGTCGGCGATTGCCGGGCCCAACGCGCCGCATGAGATGACGCTGTCCTTTGATGACAACAAACGCGCCAGCCTCGTCCTGGGGCAATATGACCAGAACCTCGCCCATATCGAGCGGCGGCTGTCGGTCATCGCCACGGTCAACGGCAATCTGCTGACGCTCAAGGGCTCGAAAGAAGGCACGGACCGCGCCCGGCGCACGCTGGAGATGCTGTACGAGCAGGCGAAAGCAGGCCGCGCCTTCTCCACGGGCGATGTCGATGGCGCGTTGCAGGAAGCCGCCCTGCAGGGCACGCTGTTCCCCTCCAAAGACGCCAGCGCCAAGACCAGCTTCGAGCATGTCGCGACGCGCAAGCGCGGGCCGGTGAAGGCCCGCAATGAGGCGCAGGACGCGTATCTGCGCGCATTGAAGCGCAACGAACTGGTCTTCGCGGAGGGCCCGGCGGGTACGGGCAAGACCTGGCTCGCGGTCGGCCATGCCGTGCATCTGATGGAGCAGGGGCTGGTGGAGCGGCTGGTCCTGTCGCGTCCCGCAGTGGAAGCGGGTGAGCGGCTGGGCTTTCTGCCCGGCGACATGAAGGACAAGGTCGATCCGTATTTGCGCCCGATCTACGATGCGCTGCATGATTTCATGGAGGCCCGCATCGTCGAGCGCGGGCTCCAGACTGGCCAGATCGAGGTGGCCCCGCTGGCCTTCATGCGCGGGCGCACGCTCTCCAATGCCGTGATCCTGCTGGATGAGGCGCAGAACACCACATCGATGCAGATGAAGATGTTCCTGACCCGCCTTGGCGAAGGCTCGCGCATGATCATCACGGGCGATCCCACGCAGATCGACCTGCCGCCGGGGCAGAAATCCGGACTGATCGAGGCCGTTTCGTTGCTGTCAACGGTGGAAGGCGTCGGCCACATCACCTTCGGCCATGCCGATGTTGTGCGGCATGATCTGGTGCGGCGCATCGTCAAGGCCTACGAGGACGCTGGCGGCACCCATCAGCGGCGCGAGATGTGAAGCGCGCACGGGCTCCGGTCGTTCAGGTCAACATCCAGAAGGCGGCACCGGGCTGGAAAGCCGTTACAGGTGCGGCGGCGAAGGTGCGCCGTGCGGCTCGGCGGGCCGTTGCGATGGTCGGGGTTCCAGTCATGGCCGGTGCGGAAATCGCCGTTCTGCTGGCCGATGATGCCCGCATGCAAGGGGTGAACCGGCAATGGCGCGCCAAGGACAGCTCGACCAACGTGCTATCCTTTCCCGGTGCTGCGCCCGGAAGCATTTCACAAGCGCCCTTCCTCGGTGATATCATCCTGGCCTTCGAGACGATGGCATCGGAAGCTGCGACTGAAGAGAAGCCGCTAGAACACCACATGACGCATCTCGTGGTGCATGGCGTTTTGCATTTGCTGGGCTATGATCACATGACGCCGTACGAAGCACAGCGTATGGAGAGCCTCGAATCAGCCATCCTTGCATCGCTAGATATTCCTGACCCCTATGCAGGATCGGACCCACTGGAGACCATGACAGAATGAGTTCGACCGCCGACAAGGCCGAACAGATGGAATCGTCCCGATCAGACGGCCTGCCCGGCTCGGAAGGCTGGTTCGGAAGACTCCGATCCGCCCTTGGCTTCAAGAGCACGGTTTCAATCCGCGACAATATCGAGGATGCACTGGAAGCCAGAGGACCAGGTGCCGAGTTCACGCCGCAGGAACGTGTGATGCTGCGCAATATCCTCAGCATCCGCACCGTGCGCGTTGCCGATGTGATGATCCCGCGTGCCGATATTATCGCGGTGACAGCGGAAATTACGCTCAGTGATTTGCTGCGGGTGTTTCGCACACAGGGCCATTCGCGACTGCCAACCTATGGAGAAACGCTGGATGATCCCAAGGGCATGGTCCATATCCGCGACTTTCTCGATCTGATCTCGAACAAGGCGGAAACAGGCTTGCCGAAAAGCCGCCGCAGGAAAGCTGAAACCTCCATCGATCTGGGCCTTGTCGATATGTCGGCATCGCTGATTTCGGCCAAGCTGCTGCGGCCCGTGCTTTATGTGCCGCCCTCCATGCCTGCCATGGATCTGCTGGTGCGCATGCAGGCTACGCGCACGCACATGGCGCTCGTCGTTGATGAATATGGCGGCACAGACGGGCTTGTTTCCATTGAGGACCTGGTGGAGGTTATCGTCGGCGATATCGAGGACGAGCATGACGACGAGGGTCGTCCGCTGATCGAGGCGGAAGAGGGTGGCCTGAGCTTTGTGGCGGAGGCAAAGGCCGGGCTTGCAGAGGTGGGCAAGGCACTGAACATGGATTTCTCGGCCGAGCCAGAAGCGGCGGAGGTCGAGACGATTGGCGGCCTGATCGTGACGCTGGCACAGCGCGTTCCGTCGCGCGGAGAGTTGATCCGCAGCTCACTGGGGCTTGAATTCGAGGTACTGGATGCAGACCCGCGCCGGATCAAGCGCGTCCGTATCCACAAGCGGGCTCCCGGCTCGGTGGCTCAGGTCTCGGCGATAGATCCGACGATCGAGGACGGTATGCCGTTCCAGCCGCCGCGGCGCTAAGAGGGCAGATCCGTGCTGCAAAGGCTGGCGCATAGCATATTGCTTCTGGGGGGATGGCGGCGGTCGGGAATCGCCGCGCTGGCAGGTGCGATCGCTGCGTTGTCTATGCCACCTTTCGACCTGCTACCTGCCTTGCTGCTGTCCCTGCCCGTCGCAGTATGGCTGATTGACGGGGCAACAGCCGGGCCCGGTCGCTGGTCATGGCAGGCATTGCGCTCGGCATTCACGGCGGGATGGGCGTTTGGGTTCGGCTATTTTGTTGCCGGATTCTGGTGGCTGGGTGCCGCTTTTCTGGTGGAAGATGATACATTTGCGTGGGCGCTGCCCTTCGGGGTTATCGGCTTTCCAGCCGCTCTGGCGCTGTTCCACGGTTTCGGCTTCATGCTGGCGAGATTGCTCTGGTCAGACGGAAGCCGCCGTATCTTTGCGTTCGTAGCCGCGATGGCAAGCGTCGAATGGCTGCGCGGCATCATCCTGAGCGGCTTTCCCTGGAACAGCCTGGGTCAAGCGCTGGGTTTCAGCGACGCGACAGCGCAGATCGCCTCTGTAACCGGGTTGAACGGGATGACCATTCTGGCGCTGTTTGTCTTTGCTGCTCCCGCCGTTCTGGCAACGGGTAACAGCACACTGCAACGGATCGCATTGCCCGCCATCGCAGCTGCACTCATGGCAGGAATCACAGGTTTCGGGCTCTGGCGGCTGCAATCAACTGCGCTGACAATGCTTCCAGATGTGAAAGTGCGCATTCTTCAGCCGAATCTGGGCCAACGCGAGAAGCATCGCCTTTCAGGACAGGAAGTGCTGGCCCGCTATCTCACGCTGAGTAACAGGGCAACAACACCTGGTACCAACGGCATCTCTGATATCACTCATCTGGTCTGGCCGGAATCACCCTTTCCCTTTCTGCTGGCGCGTGAGCCACAGGCTTTGAGCCAGATCGCCGGGCTCATACGCCCTCGCACGACACTGATCACGGGAGCGGCCCGCGCCGAGGATGCGAGCGGTGACGCACGCCAGACGCGCTATTTCAATTCCATCCATGTCGTTGGGCCCGATGGAATCATTGCGGACAGCTATGACAAGGTGCGTCTTGTCCCGTTTGGCGAGTACTTGCCGTTCAAAACTGCATTTGCTGCATTCGGCCTGCGGCAATTCGTCGAGATTCCAGGCGGCTTTGAAGCCGGGGTGCGCAGAAAACCGTTGCAGATCAGTGGATTGCCATTGGCTATTCCGCTAATCTGCTATGAAGCGATTTTTCCATCAGGGCTTGTGCCCGATGGTCCGCGTTCCGGATTGCTGCTCAATGTCACGAACGATGGCTGGTTTGGCAACACAGCCGGTCCTTATCAGCATTTGGCGCAGGCCAGGTTGCGCAGTGTGGAGCAAGGTCTGCCACAACTTCGTGCGGCGAACACAGGCATATCGGCTATCATAGACCCTATGGGCAGAGTAACAGGCAGTCAGCCGTTGGGAACAGTTGGCGTGATTGATGGCTCTCTGGCAAAAGCACTTTCAGGCACGATTTACGGATCATACGGTGACATTATCGCAATTATATTGTTGATACTAAGCTATGGGCTTTGCTTTTTGAGAAAATCACGCTAGCTGGATTTAAATTATTCAAGTCTCCCCTGTGTGTGTGTGCCGGAACCTTACCGGAGAGGGGATCATCTGATTGGTAAGTTCTGTTTGACAGAGCGTCAATGAGAACTCTCAAAAGAGCACTTTTGCATGGCAAGAATTCCGAATCCTATCGACAAGCATGTTGGTGCGCGCGTGCGCATGCGCCGCGTTCTTGTCGGCCTGAGCCAGGAAAAGCTGGGTGATGCGCTGGGAATTACCTTCCAGCAGATCCAGAAGTACGAGAAAGGCACTAACCGCATCGGTGCTAGCCGGTTGCAGGAAACGTCCAAGATCCTTGGCGTGCCCGTGAATTTTTTCTTTGAAGGTGAGCAATCTGAGGCGAAAATGCTGTCGGGTTTCGCCGAAGCAGAGACGAATGGCTATGTCGCAGATTTCGCCAGCAGTGCGGAAGGAGCGCAACTCATCAACGCGTTTCTCAAGATCAAAGAGCCGAAGCTGCGCAAGAAGATCATCGACCTCATTGCGGCAATGTCGATTGCCAGCAACGACTGATCGTTCTTTCATCCGAACGAAATGGCCGATTTTGATTGACCTGACGAACGCATCTGGCTTATGAGCCCCGCCGTCATGGTGGGCTTTTTAAGCCATCTGATTGCTATAGACTCAATTTAATCGATATTCCGGAGGCAGCCACGTGATCCGTTCTGACTATCTTTTTACCAGCGAATCCGTATCCGAAGGCCATCCCGACAAGGTTTGTGATCGCATCTCCGATGAAGTCGTGGACCTTTTCTTCAAGGAAGCCGCCAAATCAAACATGAGCCCTTGGGATGTGCGCGTGGCATGTGAGACACTGGCCACTACCAACCGCGTTGTGATCGCCGGCGAAGTTCGCACTTCGCTCGACGAAAAAACCATGAAGAGCAAAGTGAAGTCTGCTGCACGCAAGGCGATCAAGGCCATCGGCTATGAGCAGAGTGGATTTCACTGGAAGACTGCCAAGATCGACGTTCTCCTGCACCCGCAGTCCGTGGATATCGCCGTGGGCGTGGATGCCGCGGGCAACAAGGACGAAGGTGCTGGCGATCAGGGCATCATGTTCGGTTATGCCTGCCGCGAGACGCCGGAATTGATGCCTGCACCAATTTACTATTCCCACAAGATCCTTGAGGTCCTGACGAAGTACCGTAAGTCCGGCGAGCGTGGCTGCGGCGTGCTTGGCCCGGATGCAAAAAGCCAGGTCACGATCAAGTACAAGGATGGCAAGCCCGTCGGCGCGACACAGATCGTGCTGTCCACCCAGCATCTCGATGCCAAGCTGTCATCGAAAGATGTGCAGAAGATCGTCGAGCCTGTCATTCGCGAGACGCTGCCTGAGGGTTGGATCACCAAGGATACGGTGTGGCATGTCAACCCGACCGGCAAGTTCGTAATTGGCGGACCGGATGGCGATTGTGGCCTTACTGGACGCAAGATCATCGTTGACACCTACGGCGGTGCTGCTCCCCATGGCGGCGGCGCATTCTCCGGCAAGGACCCGACCAAGGTTGACCGTTCTGCGGCCTATGCCGCGCGCTACCTCGCGAAGAACGTGGTTGCGGCCAAGCTAGCAGAGCGTTGCACGATCCAGCTGTCCTATGCCATCGGAGTCGCGCAGCCGCTGTCGATCTACGTGGACCTGCATGATACGGGCAAAGTGGATGCAGCCGTGCTTGAGAAAGCGATTGCCAAGGTGATGGATCTTTCACCGCGCGGTATTCGCACGCATCTCGATCTCAACAAGGCGATCTACGCCCGCACGTCGGCTTATGGCCACTTCGGTCGCAAATCGACGCGCGACGGTGGCTTCTCCTGGGAGCGCACGGATCTCGTCGATGCCCTGAAGAAGGCCATTGCCTGATATTCTCTGCAGAATGGTCAAAAAGAACCAAAGGGCTGGCTTTCGCGCCAGCCCTTTTTCTTGATAGTGACAGCGGCATGGACACGTCCGAAACACCTGAACGCGGCCGCTTCTTTGGTCGTTCCAAGGGCAAAACCCTGCGCAAGGCGCAGGCAATTGTTTGGGCGGACGGGCTATCCCGGCTGAAGATCAACCTTGGACCGCAAACGCTCGATCCGGTCGCGCTTTTCCCTTCGTCGCCAGAAACCATCCGCCTCGAAATCGGCTTTGGTGGTGGGGAACATCTGGTTCACCGTGCGACGGAAAATCTGGATATTGGCTTCATCGGCGTCGAGCCTTTCGTCAACGGCATGGCGAAGCTCTTGATGGAGGTGGACAAGCACCGGATCGGCAACATCCGCGTTTTTGATGAGGATGCGACACGCCTGCTCCGGAAACTGTCTCCAGGCTCCATCGCCGAGATCGATCTGCTCTATGCCGATCCGTGGCCCAAGCGGCGACAGCGCAAGCGGCGCTTTGTTTCGGAGGAATCGCTCGGTTTGATTGCGCGGGCGCTGGTGACGGGCGGAATATTCCGCTTCGCCAGCGATATCGATGACTATGTGGGTTGGACGCTGGCGCGCATTATTCCAATGGTCCAATTCCGATGGGAAGCCGCGGCTGCGCCGGACTGGACAACGCCATATAACGGTTGGCCAGGCACCCGGTACGAGGCCAAGGCCATCAACGAAGGCCGCGTCCCGAGTTATCTGACATTTCGCAGGTCGATGGACTGAGCGCCATCAGGTCCGCGCGGCAACAGCGCTCTCACGCGCATGCAGGAAGCGCAGAACGCGTTGGGCCGTGGCGGGTGTGAGCTTGCCGTAGCTCTCCGCCAACTGTTCAAGCTGTCGGGACGATGGCTTGTGTTGCTGCCGCATCGCAAAGAGCGCGCGCACGGTGGTCCAGGCCATGTTGATGGATCGACTGATGATCAGCAGTGCATCAGTATCCGCCGATACGACAGCGCGCTCCGCCATCGCGAGAGGCAGTTTGCTGAGGTAGGACAACCCGACCACCGCGTGATCCACCATGCCCTGCCGGGCATAATCAAGCAATACAGGCTCGCTCAGCGCGTTCTCCTGCATCAAGGCAGAAACCTGCTGAACCGCCAGCTTGTAGGCTTCTGATCGTGCTCTTGTTTCCGCCGCAAGATCACGCGCGCTTGCATTCACCGCTTCGGAGACTGTCTTGCGGGCAATGCCGCCATGATCATTCTGCAAGCGCTCGCGAGCCGCCTTTTTGGCAAGCTCGAACAGGACGGCCATGTGCCGCTGGGGAATATCGTTGCGACGCCCGAGGGCAGCCTGCAGGAGATCATCCGCCCGCGATCTGGTGATCAGTGCGTCATAGCCCTTGGCAGAAAAGCGCGCCGTGGGATTGCTGGCGACGGCGTTGACGACCACGCGGTCACCCTCCTCCACGAGGACATCCGTCACCGGCTCCGCCAGATCGCGTCGCTCGGATATTGCCAGCATATGATCCCGGCCACCGAACCGGGCCGCGTCGACGAGGTCCTTGTCCGTCAGCCGGGCCGATCGGGCAAGCACGGGACGCGCCACGACGATCTCGTCCCGTGACAGCTTGCGCACCAGAATAGGTGGTGAATTTTCAACATCCGCCAGCCTTTCAGACAATCTTGCACGGGCCCGGATCTCTATGGCCTCGGCCAGAAGGCCGATCACCTGATCAAAGAGCGCAACATGGCTTTCGGAAAATTGGGGGGCACCAGCGACGAAGAGATCCGTGATCTTGTCGACCGCAGATTCACGCGCTGCCTCGTCCTTTGCAGCAAAGGCCGTCCTCAGATCGTTCAGGGCATGGGCAGACTGAGACAAGACGCAACTCCAACCACTGTGCAATCCGTCTGGGGCCCCGCGCACCTGACGTATCGCTCTCTCAAAAGAGCATTCTCCGGCCAGCCCCTTATCGCCGCTGTCCGATGCCTTTATCGATCATTACATTACCAACTTACTTTATAACTCTCACCAGCAAGTTACCTTAGGGCATGCAGTTTGCGTGGATCAGCGAAAAAGACTTGAAAAAAGTCCCGCATTGGGGCATTGAATGATTACAGACCTTATTGCGCGATTGATCGCTTGATGAGAGTGGGCCCTTCGGGACCCGCTCTTTTTTATTGGCCAATTGTCCTGAAGCTCCAGGAGACACCATGGACGAGCCAAGGCTCATCCTCGAAACAGGAATTGCCGCGCGCGTCGCGACCATTGTCGCGCCTGCCATCGCAGACGTCGGCTATCGTCTGGTGCGGGTGAAAATTTCCGGCCAGAACGGCTGCACCTTGCAGATCATGGCCGAAAAGGCCGATGGTACGATGGGCGTCGATGATTGCGAGGCTGTAAGTCGCGCGATTTCGCCGGTTATGGATGTCGAAGACCCCATGGACCGGCCCTATCATCTCGAAATCTCGTCACCCGGCATTGACCGCCCGCTGGTGCGCGCCGTGGATTTCGCCCGCTGGATCGGCCACGAAATCCGCGTCGAGATGGCAGTCCCGGCCCATGGCCGGAAGCGCTATCGCGGGGAATTGGTGGCTTCAGATGCAGCAACAGCCACTGTCCGCCGCCCCGATGCGAAAGCAGGCGAGCTCGTGGATTGTCCCTTGCCCATTGCCGATATGTCCGAGGCGCGGCTGGTGCTGACCGATGCACTGGTCGATGCCGCGCTGGGACGTCAGCCCAAGCCAGCTGCCGGATCAAAAGCAGGAACCAACAAGGGCAGTGCGCCCAAGATGGCCCCAAAAGACAAGAAACCTGCCCGCAAGCCGGACAAGCGCAGGCAAGACAATCACGGCATGAACTGACCTTCTTGTAATCAACTTACAATTCTGGATTGAACTGAGGAGACGAGACGATGGCAATCAGCGCCAACAGACTGGAACTTCTGCAGATCGCCGATGCGGTCGCCCGCGAAAAGCAGATCGAACGATCCGTCGTGATCGAGGCGATGGAAGACGCCATCGCCAAGGCAGCACGGTCGCGCTACGGCGCGGAAACCGACGTGCATGCCCAGATCGACGCCAAAACAGGCGAATTGCGCCTGTCGCGCCACCTGCATGTGGTTGAGCAGATCGACAACGATTCCCGCGAGATCACCCTTGTGGACGCGCGCCGCCGCAATCCGGCGGCTCAGGTCGGCGATGCCATCGCGGAAACATTGCCCCCCTTCGATTTCGGCCGTATCGCGGCCCAGTCAGCCAAACAGGTCATCGTTCAGAAGGTCCGCGATGCCGAGCGCGAGCGCCAGTACGACGAATACAAGGATCGCATCGGTGATATCGTCAACGGCACGGTCAAGCGCGTCGAATACGGCAATGTCATCGTCGATCTTGGCAAGTCGGAAGCCGTTGTTCGGCGCGATGAATTGATCCCGCGCGAGATGTTCCGTCCGGGTGATCGCATCCGCTGCTATCTCTATGATGTCCGCCGCGAACAGCGCGGACCCCAGGTGTTCCTGTCGCGCACCCATCCGCAGTTCATGGCCAAGCTCTTCGGCCAGGAAGTGCCCGAGATCTATGACGGCATCATCACCGTGAAAGCCGTTGCCCGCGATCCGGGTTCACGCGCCAAGATCGCCGTGATCAGCCGCGATTCCTCGATCGATCCCGTCGGTGCCTGTGTCGGCATGCGCGGCTCTCGCGTGCAGGCCGTGGTCGGTGAATTGCAGGGCGAGAAGATCGATATCATCCCCTGGTCCGAGGATGTGGCGACTTTCATCGTCAATGCGCTGCAACCTGCCGAAGTGGCCAAGGTTGTTCTGGATGAGGATTCCGAGCGCATCGAGGTGGTTGTGCCCGACGAGCAGCTGTCGCTCGCCATCGGTCGCCGTGGCCAGAACGTGCGTCTGGCATCGCAGCTTACGGGCTGGGATATCGACATCCTGACGGAAGCCGAAGAGAGTGAGCGCCGCCAGAAGGAATTCCTGAGCCGCACTCAGATCTTCATGGAAGCGCTGAACGTTGATGAAGTCGTGGGGCAGCTGCTCGCCTCAGAAGGCTTCCGCACGGTCGAAGAACTGGCATACTCGGATGATTCAGAGCTCAACTCCATCGACGGGTTCGATGATGATACAGCAATCGAGATCAAGCGGCGTGCGCAGGAATATCTCGATGCCATCGAGGCAGAATTCGACGGCAAGCGAAAGACACTTGGCGTGCTCGATGAACTGCGTGACGTCGAAGGCGTCACAAGTGCCATCATGGTCAAGCTTGGCGAGAACGATGTGAAGAGCATCGAGGATCTCGCGGGCTGTGCGACCGATGATCTGGCGGGCTGGACCGAGCGCAAGGATAACCAGAATGTGCGCATGGCCGGATTCCTCGACGGATTCGATCTTGGACGCGACGATTGCGAGTCGATGATCATGTCAGCACGCGTCAAGGCAGGCTGGATCGAGGCTCCTGTGGCAGAAGAAGCGTCGGCTGACGCGGCTGCCGAGTAACCCGATGTAAGGCGGGAGCAGAACCAGCGTGCGCGACGGCGACGAGGAAAAGGGACCTAACCGGACCTGCGTGGCAACGCGGCTGGTTCTGCCTGTTGCGGCACTCATCCGGTTTGTGCTGGATGCTGAGACAAGACTCACACCGGATATTCGCGCCAAATTGCCGGGGCGTGGCGTCTGGGTTACCGGGACGCGCGTCGCACTGGCCGAGGCCATCCGCAGGAAGAGTTTTGCGCGCAGCCTGAAGCAGCCCGTTGTCACGCCGCCCGATCTGCTGGATCAGGTTGATACATTACTGACTGCAGATGCGCGTCAGTCCCTCGCGATGGCGAACAAGGCAGGGGTGGTCATCACCGGATTCGCCAAGGTTGAAGCGGCCATCGGCAAGGGCAATGTCAGCGCCATTGTCGCAGCCCATGACGGTGGCGAAGATGGTCGGCGGAAGATTTTGCAGGCCGTAAAGCGAAACAACCATGGAGAGACAGCGATTCCGGTCTTTTCATCCTTTGCGAGCTACGAATTGGATTTGGCATTGGGCCGGGAAAATGCCATACACGCCGCGTTGCTGGCGGGTTCCGCCTGCGATGCCTTCATGAAAAGGTGCCAGAGGCTGGAAAATTACCGGCATGGCGCCTTGACTGAAACTGGGCCGGATGCGGACACACACTCCGCATCGACCGGCCCTTTGGTGCTGGACGGCCGACAGGTCTGACAGCACCGGCAAGTTCACATGACAGACAAGATTTAGGACGGCGAACTGGATGAGCGATCCCAACACCCCCGGCGACAAGACACTGAGCGTACCTGGCAAGGCAACGCTGTCTCTGAAGCCGCGGCCGACCGATGGCGGCGCAGGAACCGTGCGCCAGAGCTTCTCGCACGGCCGATCAAAGACGGTTGCCGTGGAAGTCGTCAAGCGCCGCGCGCCGATGCCCATGGGCAATCAGGGCCGTGAGCAGCAGCAGGTCTTTGGCGGTCCTGAGGCCAAGGCAGGAGCACCGGTTTCGCTGAAGCCAGCACTGCAACAGCGCCCCGCATCCGGTGGCATGGTGCTGCGCACCTTGTCCGAGAGCGAGCAGAACGCGCGTCAGGCCGTATTGATGGATGCGGCACGGGGTGAGGAAGATGCGCGCAAGAATGCCGAGCAAGATGCCCGCCAGCGCGATGCGCGGCAGGACACCGAGCAGCGTGAACGTGATGCCGCAGAAGCGCGCAAGCGCGACGAAGAAGATCGCCGCTACCGCGAGGATGAACTGAAACGGCGTGGTCAGCAGGAAGCCGTGCGCCGTCTGGGCGAAGAGCCACGTGCTGCACGCCCCGCTGACGGCCCGCGCTTCGATGCACCGCGCGCCTATGGTGACCGGCCGCCACGGCTGGACAGCCCGAGGCCACCTGCCGGTGATCGTCCCCAGCGCAGCACAGAAGGATATGCCGATCGCGCTCCCCGTACGGATAGTGATCGTGGTCCGCCCAGAACCGGTGGTTTTGGTGATCGCGCACCGCGTCCTCCAGGTGGATTTGGCGACAGGCCACGTCCTGCCGGAGCAAGTGGCTTTGGTGATCGTGGCCCGCGCCCGGAAGGTGACCGCGGCCCGCGACCAAGTGGCTTCGCTGACCGTGGACCGCGTCCCGCTGGTGGCTTTCCAGACCGTGGCCCACGCCCTGCTGGTGGACCCGGCGGTGATCGCAGTAGTAGCGCAAGACCGGGCGGATTTGGCAGCGGCGGGTTTGGTGACCGTGGGCCGCGTCCTCCCGGTGGCGGTAGCGCTGGTCCGGCCCGTTTCGGCTTCGGCCGTGCGCCATCCGCGCCCGAAGAGCCGCTTATTCAGGAAAATCGGCGTACCGCCCCTCCGGGCAGTGGTGCCAGCCGTTCGTCACGTGACGCCATCATGGACCTCGAAGGTCTGGCGGCAAAGCGTGGCAACAAGCTGGGCGGCGTCGTCAAAACCGAGCGTCCGACCAAAGGGGCAGAGAGCCGTGACCGTGGTCGCCTGACTGTCGGCAACGCCTTCGCTACCGGGGAAGAGCGCACACGCTCCGTTGCGGCCTATCGCCGCCGCGTACAGCGCATGAAGGGCGGACAGGAAGAGCAGAAGGAAAAGGTCTTCCGCGAGGTCATTCTGCCGGAGACGATCACCATCCAGGAACTCGCGAACCGCATGTCGGAGCGCGGTGTCGATATCATCCGCATGCTGATGAAGCAGGGCCAGATGCACAAGATCACCGATATGGTCGATGCAGATACGGCCCAGCTGATCGCCGAGGAAATGGGCCATACGGTCAAGCGCGTTTCAGAGTCCGATGTCGAGGAAGGCCTCTTCGATGTGCCTGATCCCGAAGAGACCCTGCGCTATCGCCCGCCGGTCATTACCATCATGGGTCACGTCGACCACGGCAAGACCTCGCTGCTGGACGCCATCCGCAAGACCAATGTTGTGTCCGGCGAAGCAGGCGGCATCACGCAGCATATCGGTGCCTATCAGGTGACATCGCCGCTGGGCGGCCTGCTCACCTTCATCGATACGCCGGGCCATGCAGCCTTCACGGCCATGCGTGCCCGTGGCGCCAAGGTGACGGATATCGTGGTTCTGGTGGTTGCGGCCAACGATTCGGTCATGCCGCAGACTATCGAGGCGATCAACCACGCCAAAGCTGCCAAGGTGCCGATGATCGTGGCGATCAACAAGATCGACCTGCCGGATTCAAAGCCTGAGAAGGTCAAGACCGATCTCCTGCAATATGATGTACAGGTGGAGAGCATGGGTGGCGACACCATCGAGGTGGAGCTATCGGCCAAAACAGGCCAGAATCTCGACAAGCTGCTGGAACTGATCCAGTTGCAGGCCGAAGTGCTGGATCTCAAGGCCAACCCGGATCGTCTGGCCGAAGGCAGCGTGATCGAAGCCAAGCTGGATCGCGGTCGTGGTCCAGTGGCAACCGTGCTTGTGCAGCGCGGCACGCTGATCCACGGTGATATCGTCGTGGCGGGCTCGGAATGGGGCCGCATCCGCGCTCTCGTCAATGACAAGGGCACGAATGTAGAATTCGCTGGTCCATCGGCACCGGTCGAAATCCTCGGTTTCCAGGCGGCACCCGAAGCAGGTGATCGCGTGGCTGTCGTGGAGACAGAAGCCCGCGCCCGCGAGATCACGGCGTATCGTGTCCGCCAGAAGCGCGACAAGATTGTGGCCCGCACTGCCGGTGCGACCCGCTCGCTCGCCGACATGATGAGCCAGATCAAGGTGGCGGGGAAAAAGGAATTCCCGCTGCTCATCAAGGGAGACGTGCAGGGTTCGGTGGAAGCCATCGCGGGTTCGCTGGACAAGCTTGGCACAGAGGAAGTGGCTGCACGCATCATCCATTCGGGCGTTGGTGGTATTACAGAATCCGATGTGACGCTGGCGAACGCCACCGGTGCCGTGATTCTGGGCTTCAATGTCCGCGCCCACAAGGAAGGCCGCGAGGCTGCTGATCGGGCGGGCGTCGAAATCCGCTACTACAACATCATCTATGATCTGGTGGACGACATCAAACTCGCGATGTCCGGCCTGCTCGCGCCAACCTTGCGCGAGACCACGCTGGGCAACGCCCGCATCCAGGAGGTGTTCAACATCACCAAGGTCGGCAAGGTGGCGGGCTGCATCATCACCGACGGCAAGGTGGAACGCGGCGCGGGCGTGCGTCTCATCCGCGACAACGTCGTCATCCACGAAGGCACTCTCAAGACCCTCAAGCGCTTCAAGGACGAGGTCAAGGAGGTTAATGTCGGCCAGGAATGCGGCATGGCCTTCGAGAAGTACGAAGACATGCGCGCGGGCGACGTTATCGAGTGCTACCGCGTCGAGGAGATCAAGCGGTCGCTGTAAGGCTGTTGGGGAAGCGTATCGGTCATGGACAAGCCGGGATCGATTACGTTTGCCTACAGCTATCCTGATTATCTGGCGCTGAACCGGTTGATGCGGCGGGACAACCTCTGGAAGCGAACACAATTCATCAGGGTCCCGTTGGCGGCCTTCCTTGCAGTTGCTGGCTTTGTCGTCGCACAGTCGGCGTACAGAGGCCAGAGTATCGCTGGAGCTTTCAATCAGGTTTTGGTGAGCTGGGAGTTCTGGGCAATCATCGCGGCATCCCCCGTGCTGGTCTGGATTATCAACCGGATCGAGCTGCGGCTGTACTATCGGCGCCAGCGGATCGATGGAGCCATGATTTCAATCAGTTTCGACGACAAGAAGAGCATAACGTCAGAAGGGCCTACCGGAACGGGAATCGTGCCCTGGAGCGCCGTCCGGAAGATCGTCAGCGACGCCAACGCTCATGTCGTCCTTTACGAGAACCGGGCAATTGGCCTCTGTCTCCCACGCAGGGCTTTCGAGACACAACAAGCCTTCGACGAAGCAGCCGAATTCATCGCGGCGCGGATCTCGACCAAACCCGCAGCCTGAGAAGATTGCTGCAATTTCGAAGGAATACGGTAAAGCAGCCCCATGCCAGCGCCCAAATCCAATACCAACGGTCCCTCCCAGCGCCAGCTCCGTGTCGGCGAAGTCATCCGGCATGCTCTGGCGGATATCCTGTCGCGTGGGCAGGTGAATGATCCGGAACTCGAGGGCAAGATCATTACCGTGCCAGAAGTGCGGCTGTCGCCTGATCTGAAAATCGCAACGGTCTATGTGATGCCTCTGGGTGGTTCAGGCGGGCCGATCATTGTCAAGGCGCTCGCCCGCAACGTCCGCTATATCAAGGGCATGCTGGGCAAGCAGATGCGCGACATGCGTTTCATGCCCGATCTGCGCTTCCGATTTGACGAGCAGTTCGACGAAGCCGCCCGCATCGACCGGCTCTTGCATGATCCGCGCGTCAAGCGGGACACGGTCAAAGCACCTGACGAAGACGAAGCATGAGCAAGCCCCGCCGCGAACGGCTGAAGGTTGACGGCTGGATCGTGCTCGACAAGCCGATCGGCGTCACCTCCACCCATGCGCTCTCCATCGTGAAGCGCCTCTACAAGGCTGACAAGGCGGGCCATGCAGGTACGCTCGATCCGCTGGCCTCGGGCATCCTGCCGCTGGCTTTCGGCGAGGCGACCAAGACCGTGCCTTATGTAATGGATGGCGAGAAGGCCTACCGCTTCACCGTGACCTGGGGTGTGGAAACCAACACGGATGACAGCGAGGGCGAGATGGTGAATTCCGCCGCCGAGCGCCCGACAACAGCGCAGATCGAGGCTATCCTGCCGCGTTTCATGGGTGTGATACTGCAAACGCCGCCGCAGTTCTCGGCGCTCAAGGTCCAGGGCGAGCGCGCCTATGATCTGGCGCGCGACGGCGAGGTGGTAAAGCTGGAGCCGCGCGAGGTGGAAATCACCGCGCTCCGGCTGATGGAGCAGACAGAAGATACCGCGACCTTCGAGGCGGAGTGCGGAAAGGGCACCTATGTGCGCGCACTGGCGCGGGATTTCGGGCGGTTGCTCGGCTGTTTCGGGCATATCACGGCGCTCAGGCGCACGAGGGTTGGCCCGTTCAACACGATGGAAGCAGCGACGCTGGATGATCTGCGCGCGGCGGGCGAGGATGGCGCGCAAGCCCCTGATCTGATCGCCATGCTGCAACCCGTGGAGCGCGGCCTGTCATCGCTTCCTGCTGTTGCCATCGGCAACAACGATGCGCAAAGGCTGAAGAACGGCCAGAGCGTGATCCCGCGCGGGCGCGATGCGCCGATTGTTCTGGGGCAAGCCTATGCGACGCTGCACGGCAAGCTGATCGCGCTGGTTGAGGGCGAGAACGGGGAACTGCGACCGAAGCGGGCGTTTCATTTGTGATCTTTTCTTTCTCCCTTCGGGGAGAAGGAAAATGCAGCTCACACCGCCCCGCCAGCTTCCGTCGCCAGCCACGCGCCACCACAGGCTTTGGCGAGTTCCCGCACACGCAGGATATAACCCTGCCGGTCCGTGACCGAGATCACGCCGCGGGCATCCAGCAGGTTAAAAGCATGGCTCGCCTTGATGCACTGGTCATAAGCGGGCAGCGCCATGAGATGCTTCTTGTGGTTGCCATCTGACTTGGGGTCCCAGCCTGCTTCCAGATATTTCTGACACAGCCGTTCGGCATCATCGAAATGGCGGAACAGAGTTTCGGCATCGGAATGCTCGAAATTGTGGCGGCTGTATTCCTTCTCGGCCTGCAGGAAGACATCACCGTAGGTCACCTTTTCGGCACCTTCGCGACCATTGAAGTTGAGATCGTAGACATTCTCCACACCCTGCACATACATCGCGATGCGCTCGAGACCATAGGTCAACTCACCCGCAACAGGTGCGCATTCAAACCCCGCGACCTGCTGGAAATACGTGAACTGGCTGACCTCCATGCCGTCGCACCAGCATTCCCAGCCAAGGCCCCAGGCACCCAGCGTCGGGCTCTCCCAGTCGTCCTCGACAAAGCGGAAATCATGCACCTTCGGATCGAGCCCGATGGCGAAGAGCGATTGCAGGTAAAGGTCTTGAATATCAGGCGGTGATGGCTTCAGAATCACCTGATACTGGTAATAATGCTGCAACCGGTTGGGGTTCTCGCCGTAGCGCCCGTCCTTGGGGCGACGCGAGGGCTGCACATAGGCTGCTTTCCATGGCTTCGGCCCCAGCGCTCGCAGCGTCGTCGCGGGGTGAAAGGTGCCAGCACCCACCTCCATGTCATAGGGCTGGAGGATGACGCAGCCCTTCTCCGCCCAGAAATTCTGCAGGGTCAGAATCAGGCCCTGAAAGGAGCGCGTTGGATCCATGTGATCCTTGCGCGGGGCATCCTGGCGGGCGGTAGAAACAGTCATCCGGAAAATTCCTTGTCTTACAGGGCTTTACCGTCGGCAGAAGGAGGCTGCAAGGTGGAGCGACAACTCTCGCTCACACATGCGGCAAAACTCATGATTCCCTGGCTTAATCTCGGCACAGGCCAAATTCCCAGCGGCGGTGAACTGCGCCTCAAGCGGCGCGGTGCGGAATTCTCGATTCGGCTGGATAACAATGAGCTGATGAACTCGCGCCTCAGCGGCTCGGAAGAGGCGTTGGCGACGCTCACGGCGGAACGGCTCAAGGATCGCAAGGCGACGCAGGTTCTGATTGGTGGGCTTGGCATGGGGTTCACCCTCAAGGCAGCGCTCGGCGCGTTCGACTCGCAGGCCAGGATCACCGTGGCGGAACTGGTGCCCGCAGTCATCGCCTGGGCTCGTGGTCCGATGGCTGAGCTGTTCGGTGACAGCCTTGCTGATCCGAGAGTGACAATCGCGGAGGCCGATGTCCGCGACCTGATCGCGGCTTGCAAAGGCGGATACGACGCCATCCTGCTGGATGTCGACAACGGCCCCGAGGCCATGACGCGCAAATCCAACGACAGGCTCTACGACATGCAGGGGCTCGCGCTGTCCCTCGCGGCGCTCAAGCCCGGCGGCATCCTCGCGGTGTGGTCGATGGGGCCGGATGCCGGATTTACCCAGCGCCTGCGCAAGGCGGGCTTCAGCGTCGAGGAAATCGGCGTGCGCGCCCATCGTGGCAGATCCGGCACGCGGCATGTGATCTGGCTGGCGAAGCGGAAATAGCTCAGCCCAGCTCAATCCCCAGCATCAGGCTCGACAGGCTCTTGCCATGCGGATCGCTGGCGAGCGAGATCGAAACGCCTCCTCCCAGCGCCCCTTCCAGAATGAACACGAATGCCCGCAATCCGGGCGCTTCGTGGCGTGTCACCAGGCCTTTGGCGATGCCTGCGAAAACATCAGCCACGACATCCGTGGTCAGGTTTTCGCGGATCAACTCATAGGCCGCCTCATCCTTGGCGATCACCGCGATCTGAGAAGTGTTGCCCTTGTCACCCGCACGGGCCGTGGCGATTTCGTGGAGCCTCATGAGGTCAGCACCTCGACCCGCGGCGTGATCCAGCCGCGCGGCATCAGCACGGAGCGCACGCCCACGAGATCGCGGACCTGCATGAAATCACCGCCGCCACCATAGGGGCCATTGGTGAGAAGCGACTGCGTTTCCTGTGCGACGTACTCCGCGTGACGACGGTTCATGCTGCGGGCAGCAACGCGTAGCCGCACTTCATAAGGTTCGCTTTCTGCGGGCGAAGCTGAGCCATGCAGAGAATTTACTCCTATGAGGTCGATTCGAAGTGCTTCGAGATCAAGATGGCGTTGGGCCAGCCGCGAACGCACGATGCCCGCTGCCAATTCCGCCCGCGCAAGCGCATTCGGACCGACGTAGCCGACATGGCCCTCGCCGATATGCCCGGCGTGGTAGCACACCGTCGTTTTCAGCGTTTCCGTACGGGGCAAAGCTCTCGCACCCGAAACCGAGACGTGATCAGGCTTTAGCTGATCAAATCGCAAGCCAGTGAAATCTGCCACGCAATCCGGTGTGATGTAGCGCGCGGGATCGCCGCATTCGTAGAGGATCTGCTCAGTGCAGGTCGCGGGTGTTACCGCGCCGCCGGAACCGGACGCCTTGCTGATCCAGGCGGATGCATCGACGGAAACCTCGGCGAAGGGAAATCCCAGCCGGTCCAGCCCAGCCACATCCTTCACACCGGGATCGGCGAAGTAGCCGCCGGTGACCTGTCCCGCGCATTCCAGCAGATGGCCCAGCGCAGTGCCTGCCGCGATCCTTGGCCAATCATCAGATTTCCAGCCGAAAGCATGCATCATGGGGCCGAGAAACAGCGAGGGGTCGGCGACACGTCCCGTGATCACCACGTCAGCGCCCATCGCCAAGGCATCGCGGATCGGCTCAGCGCCGAGATAGGCATTGGCTGAAATCATGCTGTTGCCGAGACTGCCGACGGGTTCTCCCGTTTCCATCATCGGCATGTCAGGATGCGCCTGCACCAACGCGGAGACATCATCGCCGGTGATCACTGCCACTTTCAGCGGCGGCAAGCCCATTTCCTTCGCCAACGCCAGAGTGCGCCGCGCGGCTGCCTTTGGGTTCGCAGCGCCCATGTTGGTGATGATCCTGACGCCACGCGCTTTTGCCGGACCCAGCACCATGCGCCAGCGGTCCTCAAGATACGGATTGTAACCCCTGTCAGGATCGCGCAGCTTTTCCAGCTGCCCCATGGCGATGGTGCGCTCCGCCAGACATTCAAAGGCGATGTAATCGAGATCAGCCGTTTCGATCAGCTCAAGAGCAGGCTCCCAGCGATCCGCCGCATAACCCGCGCCGGAACCGATGCGGATCGACTTCACAGGATGCTACTGCTTCTCGATGCCCGCGTCAGTAACGGCTTTTTGCCATTTCGCCCCCTCAGTGCGCACGTTTGCAGCAAGCTGCTCTGGCGTCGATGAGGAAACCGCAATCCCCAAACCCTTGCCCAGCTTGTCCTGCACCTCGGTACTGGCCGATGCCTTGACGATGGCGTCATTGAGCCGGGCGATTACGGCGGGTGGCGTTCCGGTTGGCGCAAAAGCGCCGAACCACGCGATGAGTTCGTAACCCGTGAGGCCGGCTGCCTCCTCCACTGTCGGCAGATCCGGCAATTGCGGCACACGCTTGGCCGATGTGGCAGCGAGGGCGCGAACGGTGCCGGATTGTACCTGCGGCAGCATCACGGCGAGATCGGCCACGAAAACATCGATCTGCCCGCTGATGAGATCCGTCACGGCCTGTGGTGAGGCGCGGTAGGTCACGAGATTCATCTTGATGCCCGCCATGCTCATCATCATCTCTGTTGACACCCGCTGCGAGGATGAAGCCGAACCGAAGTTCAGCTTGCCGGGACTGGCCTTGGCAAGCGCAATCAGCTCTTTCAGCGTTTTAGCCTCCACCTTGTTGGCGACGCACACCAGCAGCGGCACAGAACCCATGTAGGCGATCGGCGCAAAATCCTTCTCGTGGTCGAAGGGCACCGTCTTGAACAGCGCGGGCGCGGCGGCATTGGTTGAATTGGTGCCGAAAAGAATGGTGAGACCGTCGGGCGCAGATTTCGCAGCGGCATCCGCCCCCAGCATGCCGTTGGCCCCGGCCCGGTTTTCGATGATGATCGAGGCCCCCAGCGTCTTCGACATCTGATCCGCATAGACCCGCGCGATGGTATCCGTGGCACTACCAGCCGCGAAGGGAACGATGCCCTTGATCGTCTTTCCGTCCGGCCAAATGGACTGGGCGAAGGCGGAAGCAGGAAGCAGGGCGGCAGATGCGCCAGCGAGCAGCGCACGACGGTTCAGCATGGTTCCTCCGATGGCAGGGTCAGCGCCCCGCCTTGATTGTTTGGGTCAAGTTAGTTGACCTATACGCGGGGTCAAGGTGGAGATGTCACCCCAGCAACCGCCCCACCACCTTTGCGGTGTAATCCACCATCGGCACAATGCGCGCATAGTTCAGCCGTGTTGGGCCGATCACGCCCAGCACGCCGACTATCTTGCGATTGCCGTCGCGGAACGGCGCAGCGATCATGGAGGAGCCGGAGAGCGAAAACAGCTTGTTCTCCGAGCCTATGAAGATGCGCACGCCCTCCCCTGTTTCGGCGCGGCCCAGCAGATCGATCACGTCCTTCTTGGTTTCTAGATCGGCGAAAAGCAGGCGAATCCGCTCCAGATCATCGACTGCCCGGAGATCGTCCAGCAGGTTCGCCTGACCGCGCACGATCAGCTGCTGGTTGTCCCCCTCAAGACCGGCCCATGAGGCCAGACCCGCCTGCACGAGCCGCTGTGTCAGTTCGTCCAGTTCCAGCCGCGCCAGTTTCTCCGCCGCCTCGATTTCGGTGCGAACCTCGCCCAGTGTCCGGCCCCGGATGCGGGCATTGAGATAATTGGACGCCTCGGAAAGTGCACTCGCCGGAAGCCCCGGCGGCAGGGGCAGGACGCGGTTTTCCACCGCGCCGTCCTCGCTGACCAAAACCACCAAGGCGCGTGTCGGTTCAAGGCGCACGAATTCGATGTGCTTCAGCTGCCGCGCACCTTTGCTGGTCGTCACCACAGCCGCGCCGCGCGACAGCCCGGAGAGCATCTGGGAGGCCTGCGCCAGCACGTCATCGACACTTTGAGCACCGTTGGCTGCGTTGGATACCTGCCCCTCGATGGCGGCTTGTTCCTGCGGTGTAAGATCACCCACTTGCAGCATCGCATCCACGAAGAACCGCAGGCCTACTTCGGTTGGCAGGCGGCCGGCGCTGGTGTGGGGTGAATAAATCAGGCCAAGCCCCTCCAGATCAGCCATGACATTGCGCACAGATGCCGGAGACAACGCCATGGGGATGATCTTCGACAGATTGCGCGAACCCAGAGGCTCGCCGCTCGACAGATAGCCATCGACAATACGCCGGAAAATCTCGCGCGAGCGGTCATCAAGCTGCGAAAGCAGGCCCGAATCGAAGGTTTTGAGGTCGGTCGGTTTCGACATGAGGGTAATGTGGCGGGTTGGGCGGAAGTTCGCAACCAGCGGGGATGACAACCACCCAAACAACCCCTAGAACGCGCCATCCCAACACCGGAGTCACCATGCGTCCATCCAAGCGCAATCCTGATGAAATGCGCAAAGTCAGTCTCGAACGCAGCGTTGCGCGCTACGCCGAGGGCTCCTGTCTCGTAAAATTCGGTGAAACACATGTGCTGTGCACGGCCTCGATCGAGGAGAAGCCTCCGGCCTGGCTGCGCGGCAAAGGATCGGGCTGGGTGACGGCGGAATATTCGATGCTGCCGCGTGCAACACATGAGCGTACCCGGCGCGAATCGACTTCCGGAAAGCAATCCGGGCGCACGCAGGAAATCCAGCGGTTGATCGGCAGGTCGCTGCGCGCGGTGGTTGATCTCCAAGCGCTTGGCGAGCGGCAGATCACCATCGACTGCGACGTGCTGCAGGCTGATGGTGGCACACGCACGGCGTCGATCACCGGGGCTTGGGTGGCGCTGCATGATGCGCTGCAATGGATGAATGCCCGCAAGATGCTCGCGGCCAATCCGCTGAAGGATCACGTGGCTGGCGTCTCCTGTGGCATCTATCAGGGCGTGGCTGTGATGGACCTCGATTACGCCGAGGATTCAAACTGCGCCACCGATGCCAATTTCGTCATCACGGGCAAGGGCGGCATCGTGGAGGTGCAGGGCACTGCGGAGGGCGAGCCGTTCAGCGAGGAACAGTTGATTGAGCTGCTTGGACTCGCCAAGAAGGCCACGACGAAGCTGGTCGAACTGCAGAAGATGGCGGTGATGTGAGCATGCACCGCGCACTCACTGGCAAGGTGGTGCTTGCCACGCACAACGCTGGCAAACTCAAGGAAATGCGCGAGTTGATGGCGCCATATGGCATCGAGCTTGTGTCGGCAGCAGAGCTTGGCCTGCCGGAACCTGTGGAGAATGGCACAATGTATGCCGAGAACGCGGCGATCAAGGCGCGTGCAGCTGCGGCTGCGACGAGACTTCCCGCATTCTCGGATGACTCTGGACTTTCTGTCGATCTATTGGACGGTGCGCCGGGGCTGTTTACCGCGGACTGGGCGGGCCATCCCCGCAGCTGGGATCGCGCCATGCAGCGGCTGCATGATGAACTGGAAAAGCGTGGCCATGCGGTAGAAGGGGCTACGGGCAAGTTCGTCTCGGCGCTCGTCATTGCGTGGCCTGACGGACACGAGGAGTTATTCGAGGGTCGTTGCCCTGGAACGCTGACATGGCCGCCTCGCGGCAAGGCAGGGTTCGGATATGATCCTATGTTCGTCCCAGTCGGCCATACCCGTACATTCTCGGAGCTTTCGCCCGAAGAAAAGCACGGTGTTCCGCCGCTGGGCACCGGGCTTTCACACCGGGCAAGGGCTTTCATGGCTCTGGCAGCGGCGTGCCTGACGAGCACGGCATGAGCGACGCTTTCGGCGTCTATGTGCATTGGCCGTTCTGTCTGGCCAAATGCCCGTATTGCGATTTCAACAGCCATGTCAGGCACCAGAAACCAGATCAGAGGCGATATCTCGATGCATTTCGGGCGGATATCGCACACCGTGCGATATCCGCCCCGAATCGAACAGTTTCGAGCATCTTCTTCGGCGGAGGCACACCGTCACTTATGCAACCCGAGACAGTTGCTGGCATTCTCGATGCCATCGCTGGCGCTTGGGGTGTTGCACCCGATGCCGAAATCACGCTTGAAGCTAATCCCACCAGTGTCGAGGCCGAACGCTTTCGCGGCTACCGCTCGGCAGGTATCAACCGGCTCTCCATCGGCGTGCAGGCACTGCATGATGGTGACCTGAAGGCGTTGGGCCGAATGCACAGTGTAGAAGAAGCCCTCAAGGCCGTGAAGACAGCGGCGAGCATCTTCGATCGCTATTCCTTTGATCTGATCTATGCCCGCTCACCTCAACAGTCCCCGGCGATGTGGCGGGCAGAGCTCGAAACCGCCATTAGCCATGCGGCGGAGCATCTTTCGCTCTATCAACTGACTATCGAGCCCGATACGGCTTTCGCGGCGCTGCACCGGGCAGGCAAGCTACCAATCCCGGATGAGGCTCTGGGTCGCGCACTGTGGGATGTCACTCAAGAGGTGACGGAGAAGCACGGCATGCCAGCCTATGAGATTTCCAACCACGCCAGGGCAGGTGCCGAGAGCAGGCACAATCTCGTTTACTGGCGTTATCAGGAATACGCAGGCGTCGGTCCCGGCGCGCATGGGCGGCTGGTAATTAACGGACAACGCCGGGCGCAGTCCACCGAAAAATCCCCTGAAGCGTGGCTGAAGGCTGTCGAGGCCAATGGCCACGGCCTGATCGAGGACGATGCGCTCAACGCCGAAGAACAGGGCGATGAAATGCTGGTGATGGGCTTGCGGTTGCGCGAAGGTATTGACCTTGCGCGCTACCAGACGCTTTCAGGGAGAAGCATCAGTCCCAAACAGGTCGCATTTCTGACAGAGGACGGCCTTGTCGAGGTTCTGGCCAATGGCAAGCTGCGCGTGACATCCGCAGGGTTCCCGGTCCTGGATGCCATCGTGGCCGATCTCGCGGCATAAAAGGGATAGCAGAATGGCCAACCGCCTCGTCACCATCACCGGCCTCACGGGTTTCATCGCGGCGCATACGGCGGCGCAGCTGCTGTCTCGCGGCTACACCGTGCGGGGAACAGTGCGTTACACCGCCAAAGCCACGGAAAATCCCAAGATCATGGCCCTGCCCGGTGCTGCGGAGCGGATGGAGCTCGTCGAGGCAAATCTTCTGACCGAGGGCGCATATGATGCGGCGGTGAGGGGTGCGGAAACCGTGTTTCACATGGCGAGCCCCTATGTACTTGAATTCAAGGATGCGCAAAGAGATCTCGTCGACCCCGCCGTCAAGGGCACGCTCAATGTGCTGCGAGCCTGCGCGAAATCACCATCTGTCAAGCGCGTGGTGCTCACGTCATCCATGGCGGCCGTGACGGACGAGCCGGATGGTCGCGTGCTGACTGAGAAGGACTGGAACGCCAGAAGCTCGCTTGTTCGCAATCCCTATTACTTTTCGAAGAGCGAAGGTGAGCGCACGGCCTGGGCCTTTATGGAGAAGGAAAAGCCGCATTTTGATCTCGTGGTGATCAATCCTTTCCTCGTCATCGGCCCCAGCCTGACGCCTGCCCTCAACACCTCGAACCAGATCATCGTGGAGGCCCTGACCGGCGTCTTTCCGGCCATCATGCAGCTGAACTGGGGCATGGTGGATGTACGCGATGTGGCGCTGGCACATATCCTTGCCGCAGAAGCTCCTTCCGCAGAAGGGCGTTATCTCTGCGCTGCCGAAAACATCACGATGCGACAATTGATCGACATGCTGAAGCCGATGGCCAAACCTGGCGACAAATTGCCGACGCGAGCCATCGACTTCTGGCTGGGCTCGTTCATCGGGCGTTTTTTCGCCTTCACGCAACCTCCGGGTGCCGCGAGCTACATGAAGACACATCTGGGGCGCAGTGTGCAGTTCGATACTGGCAAAATCCAGGAGGGTCTCGGCCTGCAATATCGGGATATCCGCGCCACCATGGCAGAGACGGTGGCCGACCTTCGGGCGTGGAAGCACCTGCACTAAGGCTTCGGTGAAACAGTATCGCCCGCCGCGAGATTTCCTTTCTCATTGAGTCTTGTATAAGACATAAGACTTGGGCTAAGAGGCTTCATTCCAACCCTTTGGCTGCCCGCTAAGCAGGCTCATCCAGATTTCATGGCAACGGTCCTTTCAATCGGTATCGCAGTTCTGGACTACGTGTTTCAGGTCGAGAGCATGCCTGAGCGCGCGGAAAAGTATCGCTCGCAACGCATGGCGACGGTCGGCGGCGGCATTGCGGCAAATGCATCGGTCGCGGTGGCGCGCCAGGGCGGCAAAAGCTTCCTGATAACACGCCTGGGTGATGACGCCCTTGGCCGCACCATTCTGGACGAGATTGCAGCGGAGGGCGTGGATGTCAGCCTCTCCAAGCGCTTCGAGGGCAAGAAGTCACCATTGTCCTGCATTCTCGTAGACAAGCGCGGAGAACGGATGATCGTGAGCTATAGCGACACCGGCATTTCCGAAGCGACCGAATGGCTGCCCGAAGTGTTGCCCGCCGGGGTAAATACCGTGCTCGGCGACACGCGCTGGGAAGCAGGCTCTCGCCATGTGTTCGGATTGGCGCGCAAGGCAGGCGCTATTGCGGTGCTGGATGCAGACCGCAAACCCGCAGACGACGGAATCATCGGAGCCTGCACCCACGCTGCCCTGTCTGCACAAGCCTGTCTGGAAATCACGGGCGAAACGGATTCTGCAAAAGGCCTGGCCGCACTGCGCCAGCGCTTTGGCAACTGGCTGGCGGTCACGGATGGTGAACACGGCGTGTTCTGGACCGATGGCGATGCCATCCGCCACACACCTGCATTCAAGGTCAATGTCGTGGACACGCTGGGCGCTGGCGATACATGGCATGGTGCCTTTGCACTGGGTCTTGCCGAAGGCATGGGCGAAGCAGCGGCTGTCCGCTATGCTTGCGCTGTAGCCGCTTTGAAATGCACCCGCTTCGGCGGACGATCCGGCATTCCGGACCGGAACGAAGTTGAACGTTTTCTTGAGGGAAAAACCTGATGGCCAAATCTGTCGCAAGCAAAACCAGCGCAAGCGAACCAACCGCCGGACTTTTAACTGGCAAGCTCTCTCCGGGAAAGCTCTCTCCGGGAAAGCTCTGGGGCATGCGCCGCATGGCGGATGAAAAAGGTCTGTTCAAGATGACGGCGGTGGACCAGCGCCCGCCGATCAAGAACCCCATCCGGGAGAAGCGCGGCACAGCAGAAGCGCCCTATGAGGATGTCGCAGGATTCAAGCTGATGCTGGTGGAGGAGTTGCAGAAGGAAAGCTCCGCCATGCTTCTGGACCCGCATTTCGCGCTTCCCAGGGGCCTGAGCGTGCTCTCGCCCACGAAGGGCCTGATCGTCACGCTGGAGGATTCGATCTTCACCGAGAACAAGGGCGGCAGGCTTTCCGCCGAGATCGACAACTGGTCGGTCGAGAAGATCAAGCGCTCAGGCGGAGATGCCGTGAAGGTGCTGGCCTGGTATCGCCCCGATGCCAGTCCGTCCGTGCGGATGAAGCAGAAAGATTTTGCCGAACGTATCGGTGCGGCCTGTGTCAAATACGATATTCCCTATCTGTTTGAACTGCTGGTCTATCCGCTGGCGGGCGAAGCGAACCAGACCAAGGATTATATCGAGATGAGCGCCAAGCACTCGGATCACGTGCTGGAGAGCGTTCGCGCTTTTTCGCCGGCTAACTTTGGTATCGACATCTTCAAACTTGAGAGCCCCTTGCCTGCAAAAGCCGTCCCAGGCCTCAAGGGTGAAGGCGCCGACAAGGTGCAGAAGATATTCAAGGAAATGGGCAAGCTCGCCGGACGACCATGGGTCATGCTTTCGGCAGGCGCTGGCATGGCGGAGTTCCGAAATGTGATGGAGCACGCCTATGCGGCCGGAGCCAGCGGCTATCTTGCGGGCCGCGCTATCTGGTTGAAGCCATTCCAGCATTTCCCGGACTGGGATGCGATTCGCACCGGGCTGCGAAAGGAAAGCGTGCCTTACATGCGCGATCTGAATGCGCTGACGGATGCCCATGCGACGCCATGGCACAAGCATTCTCTTTTTGGCGGCCATGTGACGATACCGCATGAAAATACGACATTCCGCAATCATTACAAAGGTTTCGGCAAATGACTGGCGTGAGGTTGGGTGTTCTGGCGCTGGCACGTCCCACCTTCGATGTGCCCTATGCCGAGGAAATGGCCGCGAAGGCTTTCGCGCGTCTGGACGAGAGTGGCGTCACCACCGTCGGCCCTCGTACGCTTCTGTTCGATGCCGATGCGGCGCGGCAAGCCGCCTCGGCGTTGCGGGGTGAAAAGCTCGACGGTTTGCTGCTGCTGCAGGTGACATTCACTGATGCATCGATGACGCTGGAACTGGCACGCTCCATTCCCGTTCCCCTCGCGATCTGGGCTTTCCCCGAGCCTCGCAGCGGCGGGCGGCTACGGTTGAATTCGTTCTGCGGACTCAATCTCGCGGGCCATGCACTTGGGCGCGCCGGACTGGATTATGCCTATCTCTATCAGTCGCCTGACAAGAAACTACCTTCTGTATTGTTGAAGGACTGGGCAAAGAAGCTGAAGTCCATAGACGGCAAAATTATTGAGTCTTCGGAGATTGACACCGCGAACGCCAAGCGGGTCATTGCGGATCTCAAAGGCCGCAGGATAGGCCTGATCGGCGAGCATCCGGCTGGATTCGACACATGCCGCTTTGATGACAGCGATCTCGGTACGCTCACAGGCATCAGCATTGACCGCATCGCCCTTGGCGATCTGTTTGCGCGGGCGGCGGCCACTTCGGTCGATGCCACGGTGGCGCGTCGCGAGGATGTGGAAGACCTCAGGGGCATCGATGCGGTTGATCAGACACAGCTCTCAAAGTCGCTCATGTTGTTTGAAGGCCTCGCATCTCTCAAGACGGAAAAAGGACTCTCGGCCTTCGCTGTTCGCTGCTGGCCCGAGATGTTCACGGAGTACGGCTGCGCCATCTGCGGTCCCATGGGAATGATGAACGGCGCTGGTGTTCCCGCGGCTTGCGAGGCGGACGTCTATGGTGCGGTGACCGCTCTGATGATGCAGGAAGTTGCAGGCGAGCCATCATGGCTCGTCGATATCGTGGATATGGATGCGAAGGACAACACATCGGTGTTCTGGCATTGCGGTTCCGCACCGCTCTCCATGCGTGATCCGGCCTATGAAGCCGAAGCACAAATCCATTCCAACCGGAAAATGCCGCTGCTGTATCAGTTTCCCATGAAACCGGGACGCATCACCATCGCTCGCCTGAGCCAGGCCAACAATGATCCGCATCTGATGGTTGCGGGCGGAGAGGTGATCCGTAGGGACATCAGCTTCACTGGTACAAGCGGGGTCGTGAGACTGGATGCCGAAGCGAGTGAGGCCATGAACGGCCTGATTGGCGGCGCTTACGAACACCATGTCGCTATCGTCTACGGCGATCACACCGGTGAAATGGTTGCGCTGGGCAAGGAACTTGGCTTGCCCGTCCGAATATTGGGTTAAAGAGGATACGATGACAAAGCTGCGCTATGGCCTGATAGGGGCCGGAATGATGGGCCGCGAGCACGTGCGCAATCTGGCGCTGGTGAAGGGCGCGGTCGTCACCGCGATTTCCGATCCTGATGTTGGCTCACGCAACGAGAGTGCCAAAGCAATTCAAAGCGTGATGGGAAAACCACCGGCTATCTTCAAGAACCACCGTGACTTGCTGGACAAGGGCGAGATCGATGCACTGGTCATCGCCAGCCCAAATGACACGCACAAAGAGGTTCTGAAGGACATTTTTGCAGCCAGGAATGCATTGGCTGTACTGGTTGAGAAGCCAATTTGTACGTCGGCTAAAGATTGTGCGTGGCTTGGCAAGGCCGGGGCGGCACACAAGGCTCCGATATGGGTGGCGATGGAGTATCGCTACATGCCACCTGTGCAAGAATTGCTCGGCGCGATCCGCAAAGGCAAGGTCGGTGCCTTGCAGATGCTGGCGATTCGCGAGCATCGCTTTCCGTTCCTGCCCAAGGTGGGTGACTGGAACCGCTTTTCCAACCGGACTGGCGGCACGCTGGTAGAAAAGTGCTGCCATTTCTTCGATCTGATGCGCCTGATCATGCAGGATGAGCCCATTCGCGTCTTCGCCTCGGGCGGGATGGATGTGAACCATCAGGATGAACGCTACGAGGGACAGAAGCCCGATATTCTGGACAATGCCTATGTGATTGTGGACTTCAAATCCGGCAAGCGCGCTTCGCTTGATCTGTGCATGTTCGCAGAGGGGTCCTACTGGCAGGAGACGATCAGCGCCACGGGTAGCGCAGGACGGGCGGAAATCTTCATTCCCGGCCCGGCGCGATTTTGGCCGGGCGGTGAAGAACGCCATTCCGAGATCGAAATTAGCCCACGCAAGCCCAAAGGACCGAAGCGACGCGCGATCCCGGTGGATGAAAAGATACTTCGGGCTGGAGATCACCACGGTTCGACCTATTATCAGCACCTCGGCTTCAATCGAGCGGTGCTCAAAGGCACTCCTGTCGAGGTCACGCTGGAGGATGGCCTGAAATCGGTCAAGATCGGGTTGGCGGCGGAGCAATCCGTCCGGACCGGCAAAGCCGTTGCGTTGTCACTCTGAGAGGATAAGACCATGCTTATTTTGTCGGCTAATATATCTTTCATGTTCATGGAGCGCCCGTTCCTGGAGCGTATCGGCGCTGCGGCAAAAGCGGGTTTTCCTGCTGTAGAATGCCACTTCCCCTATGATCATCCCATTCCGGCGATTCGAAGCGCGTTGAAAAAGGCGGGCATCCGCCTAACCGGCATTAACACTGCCCCGGGTGATCTGACGGCAGGCGACTGGGGGCTGGCCTGTGATCCCAAAAAGCGCACAGCCTTTCGCACTGGCGTTAAGCAGGCGCTGCGCTATGCCAAAGCACTCGATATCCCCACGATCCATGTGATGGCGGGCATGGTCGCGGATGCAGACCGCAAGAAGGCGCGGCGGGCCTATATGGCGAACATGGCCTGGGCGGGTGAACAAGCTGCTGCGGCTGGCAAAACCATCGTCAGCGAGCCGCTGAACACGCGGGACAAGCCGGGCTATTTCATCAGCCGCACGGATGATGTCGTCAGCATGATCCGCGAGATCGGCCATCCCAACCTCAAGCTGATGTTCGATGTCTACCACGTGCAGATCATGGAAGGTGACGTGACGAAGCGGCTTGAACAGCATTTCGACGTCATCGGCCATGTCCAGATCGCCGCCGTACCATCGCGCAACGAGCCGGACGAAGGCGAAGTCAGTTACACCCACATCTTCGCCACGCTGCAGCGGCTGGGATACAAAGGCTATGTGGGCTGCGAATATAAACCGCGCGGCAAGACCGAGGATGGATTGGGCTGGATGAAGACGCTGGGCTGATCAGCCAGCCTCCTGCGATGCTGCCTTCGCCATCTCGATCTGACGCATGATCGCGGCCAGGTCACGCGCATCATCCACAGCCTGCTCATCCAGCCCGTCGATCATGCCCAACCTGTCCGCTTCGCTGCGGTGCTGGTTCAGTTTCCACACCCCGTCCAGCGATGTGACAGGAATGCGCAGGCCGACAATGCCGCGCGCCAGAGCCGCGATGAAGCCTTCCGGCGCATCATCCACGGACCACGGCATGGGCTGGCCATGCTCCTGCTCGTCCGAAAGCTCGCGCACATGGGCCAGCAAGGTCGGCATATCCATCTGCGCGGCCAGGCCCCGCGCATGGATCGAGACATAGCTCCAGGTCGGCACAACCTTGCCATGCTCCTTCTTGGCAGGATACCAGCCAGGCCGCACATAGGCCTGCGGTCCCTGAAAGACCACCAGTACCTGTCGCGGTTGAGCCATCAGCTTCCAGATCGGGTTGGCGCGGGCGACATGACATTCGAGCACGGTTTCATCACCGGTCTTCAGCACGAAGGGGATATGCGCAGCCTGCGGTGCGCCCGTATTATCGGCCACAATGAAGGTGCCAAGCCGGATATCGCGCATCGCCTTGTGCAGGATGTCGATGCGGCCTTCTTTCGCCTCGGTGCGCGCATACATCAGCTGACGCGCCCGGTTTCATGCGCGAAGGCCCAATAGAGCGTGCGCGCCTTTGCAGCCATCGGTCCGGGCTGCAGCACGCGGTCATCGATCTTCAGCACCGGCATGACCTTGGAGTAATTGCCCGAGGTGAAAATCTCGTCGGCCTGCTCGAAATCGGCATAGCTCAGCGTTGCCTCATGCACCTCCACCCCGTCGTCGCGCAGCAGCTTGATGACGCGCTGACGCGTGATGCCGTTGAGGAACGTGCCATTGGGGAAAGGTGTCTTCACTACGCCGTCCTTCGCCATGAAGATATTGGCCGTTGCAGTCTCAGCTACATTGCCGAGCGCATCACAAACCAGCGCATTGTCGAAACCACGCGCACGAGCTTCTCGCAGCACGCGGGCATTGTTGGGATAGAGGGCACCAGCCTTCGCGTCGGTCGGCATCGATTCCAGCGTCGGTCGGCGGAACTTTGTAGAGGTCACGGATCCGCCTCCCGGCACAGGCATGGGTGCCTCGAACAGGCACAGTGCAAAGCCAATGTCATCAGGATCCGGAATAATGGTAGAACCACCCTCCCCCTCGCCCCAGTACATTGGCTTGACGTAGAGCGCCTTGTCCGACCCGAATTTCTTCTGGCCCTGCTTCACCAGATCGATAATGCCATCCAGCGTCATGGTCGGGTTCAGCCCGATGGTCGAGGCCGACCGGTTGACCCGAGCGCAATGAAGAGCGAGATCAGGTGCCGTACCCTCAAAGATGCGCGCACCGTCGAACACCGTCGACGCAAGCCATGCGCCATGCGAGCGCGCACCCATGATGGGCGCATTGCCTTCGCGCCACTGGCCCTCGAAAAAGGTCCATGTCTCAGACCACTTGGCCATTTTCCTGCTCCCGGTTTCTCACGGACCATACGAAGGCCAGTGACGAAAAAGGTCAACACCGCTGACGATGATGCTTTCTCATCCGGTCCATCACTTTTGCCGATTGATGGATGGACCATTCTTCCGGCTTGAGGCAGCGTGCACGCCACAAGGAATCCACCGATGCCGATCCGCGCCTATGCTTTCGACGCCTATGGAACACTCTTCGATGTTCATGCCGCCATCGGCAGGCATCGCGCCGCCATCGGCGATGATGCGGATGCGTTGTCCGCGCTGTGGCGAGCCAAGCAGCTTGAATACTCCTGGACCCGCACGCTGATGGGACGATATCTGGATTTCTGGCAACTCACGCAGGACGCGCTGGATTTTGCACTCGCCCGCTTTCCGGCTGTCGACAAGTCGGTCCGGCCAAAGCTGCTCGATGCCTACTGGCGTCTCGATGCCTATCCCGATGTGCTGCCCGCACTGACAAAACTGCGGCGCATGGGCCACCAGATCGCCATTTTCACCAATGGCACGCAGGAAATGGCAGAGGCTGCCGCCAGTGCGTCCGCTGTCCTGCCCTTTGTCGACATGGTTGTTTCGGTCGAGCGGGTGAAGCAGTTCAAGACCACGCCTGCGGTCTATCAAAATCTGTGCGAGCGGCTGGACATGAAACCAAAAGACATCTGCCTCGTCTCGTCCAACCGCTGGGACATTGCGGGCGGAGCGGCGTTTGGGCTGCGGACAATATGGGTTAATCGCACCGGGATGCCGGACGAGTATTTCGATGCGCAGCCGGATCAGGATGTGAAGAGTCTGGCGGAGATAGGGTGAACACTCAGGTTACTCCGCCAGCGCCGCCAAAATCCGCGCCCAGCTCCTTGTCCCCTTGTGGAACGAGGACAGATCGTACTTCTCATTGGGCGAATGCACACGGTCGTCATCCAGCCCAAAGCCGACGAGCAGCGAATCCATCCCCAGAGTCCGCTTGAAATCACCCACGATGGGGATGGAACCACCGGAGCCGATCATGGCGGGTGATTTGCCCCATTCCTGCTTCAGCGCGGCTTCGGCAGCTTTCAGAGCGGGACTATCCCACGGCAGCTGGATGGCGCGGCTGCCCTTGTAGCCGATGAAATCCACCGAGCAATCCTTCGGCAGCTGCGCCTTCACGTAGGCGCGAAAGGCCTTCTGGATCGCCACAGGGTCCTGCTCGCCCACCAGACGGAACGAGACCTTGCAGCGCGCTTCGCCTGCGATCACGGTCTTGGTGCCTTCGCCGGTATAGCCACTCCAGATGCCGTTGACGTCGCAGGTCGGGCGGGTCGAGGTCTGTTCGATGATCATGCGGCCTTTCTCGCCAACCGAATGCTTGAGGCCGACCGTGCCCAGAAAATTCTTCTCGGTCAGGCCAAGTCCAGCGAGAGTGGCCTTCACCTTCGGTGGTAGATTCTTGACGCCATCATAGAAGCTGGGAATGGCGATCTTTCCGTTGGGCTTGTGCAGTGACGCAATGATGCGCGACAGCACGTGGATCGGGTTCGCCGCAGTACCGCCGAACAGGCCGGAATGCAGATCGCGATCGGCGCAGCGGATGATGATTTCCTCATAGAGCAAACCGCGCAACGACGTTGTGATCGCCGGCGTCCTGCGGTCCCACATGCCGGTGTCGCAGACCAGCGCCAGATCGGCCTTAAGCTCTTTGGCATTCGCCTTGACGAAAGCGGGTAGATTGACGGAACCATTTTCCTCCTCGCCCTCGATCATGGCAGTGATGCCGACGGGCAATGATCCGGTTACGGCCTTCCAGGCGCGGCAAGCCTCAAGGAAGGTCATGACCTGTCCCTTGTCGTCGCAGGCACCGCGCGCCATGATCACCTTGCGGCCCTTGCTGATCTCGACAAGGCGCGGCTCGAAAGGTGGCGTTTCCCAAAGGTCCAGCGGATCGACAGGCTGCACATCGTAATGCCCGTAGAACAGCACATGCCGCTTCCCCTTTGCGCCCTTCGCATGGCCAACAACCACGGGATGGCCCGGTGTCGGGCGAACAGAGGTATCAAAGCCCAGCGAGGTAAGGTCTTTTTTCAGCCAATCCGCCGCTTTGGCGCAATCGGCTTTCCACTTCGAATCTGTCGAAATCGACGGGATTTTCAGGAACTCGAACAGACGGGCGAGGCTGGCATCGAGCTGCTTGTCGACCTGAGCGAGAACTGCGGGGAGCTGTGCGGACATGGGTTCAATCTTATCGTGAGGGGAGCCGACAGACTGGCCCAGCCCGCCTCATGCTGCAAGCCGTAACCTCACCCGTTGAGATGGCACGCCGACAGATGCCCCGGTGCCATCTCCTTCAGCGCAGGCCGCTCCGCCTTGCAGCGCGCCGTGGCGCTCGGACAGCGCGGATGAAAATGGCAGCCCGTTGGCGGATTAATGGGCGACGGTATTTCGCCCTTGATGAGCGCGAAGGTCTTCTTGCGCGACTCGAGTGTCGGCACATTGGCGAGCAGCGCCTGCGTGTAAGGGTGGTTCGGTCGCGCAAAAAGCTCTTCTGTTTTTGCCGTCTCAACCACGCGGCCCAGATACATGATCACGACGCGATCAGAGATATGCTGCACCACCCCGAGGTCATGGCTGATAAACAGATATGTGAGGTTCAGCCGCTCACGCAGCTCCATGAACAGGTTCAGAACCTGCGCCTGGATCGAGACATCAAGCGCCGCCACGCTTTCATCGCAAACCAGAAATTCCGGCTTCACTGCCAAAGCCCGTGCGATGCCGATGCGGGCGCGCTGACCGCCCGAGAACTGGTGTGCATAGCGCCGCTTGTACGTCGGATCGAGGCCGACCTGAGTCAGCATCTGATCAACGTAGTCTTCCTTCTCCGCCTTCGTCGTCAGGCCATGCACAACCGGCGCCTCACCCACGATATCGGCCACGCGCAAGCGCGGGTTGAGCGATGACATCGGGTCCTGAAAGATCATCTGGATTGCCAGCGTCTGCGCCTTCCTCTCGGTAGTGGTGAGCGTGGCGACGTCCTTGTCCTTCCAGCGCATCGCGCCGTTGGAAGGCGCATGAATGCCAGCAACAACGCGGCCCAAAGTGGACTTGCCGCAACCGGATTCACCCACAAGGCCTACCACCTCGCCGCGTGCGATGGCGAGATCAACGCCATCCACCGCATGCACCGTGATTTCGCGGTTGGTCGCGCCGACCAGGTTGGCGAGTTTGGCAGCGGCATCGAGCGGCTTGGTGAAGCGTTTCGAGATGTTGGTTAGGGAGAGGATAGGGGTACTCACGCAGCCTTCTCCGTTGCATTCAGCGGATGGCAGCAGCGGGCCATGCGTCCGCCGGGATAATCCTTCGCGGCGGGCGCCTCACAGCAGGCATCGGTCTGGAAGGTGCAGCGCGGGCGAAAAGCACAGCCCTCGGGTAATCTTGCCAACGACGGTGCAGAACCGGGAATCTGTCGCAACGGTTCGCCACGCTTGCCACGCGATGGCACGGAACCGAGAAGGCCGAACGTGTAGGGATGGATCGGATGATCCAGCACATCATCGATGCCGCCGCTCTCGACGATCCGACCGGCATACATCACGGCGAGACGGTCCGCGAGACCGGCCACCACCGTGAGATCATGGGTCACCCAGATCAGCGCCGTGCCCGTTTCAGCGCACAGTTTCTGCATCTCGGCCAGAATCTGGCTTTGGATCGTCACATCAAGCGCCGTCGTCGGCTCGTCGCAGACGATCAGCGACGGCTTGTTGAGCAGCGCGATGGCGATGGCGACGCGCTGGCGCATGCCACCTGAAAACTGGTGCGGATAGGCCGACAGGCGTTCCTCTGGCGAGGGAATGCCGACCTTGCCCAGCGCATCGCGGGCGCGGGTGCGGGCTTCCTGCTTCGACACAGACTCGTGGGCGAGCACCGCTTCCATCATCTGCGTATCGATGCGCAACACCGGGTTCAGAGTCATCATCGGGTCCTGGAAGATCATGGCAACCTCCCGGCCCCGGAAACCCCGCATCTCGTTCTCGGGCAGACCGACAAGTTCGCGGCCATTGAGCTTGATCGAGCCTTCGACGATGCGGCCCGGCGCATCGACAAGGCCCATGATCGAGAACCCGGTAACAGTCTTGCCCGAGCCGGATTCTCCAACGAGGCCCATGACCTCGCCACGGTTGACATCAAAAGAGATGCCATCGACGGATTTCACCACACCCGCGCGGGTGAAGAAATGGGTCTTCAGGTTGGAGACGGAGAGAACGGGGAGCATCACTTCTCCAGACGGGGGTTCAACACATCCCGCAAGCGATCACCCACCAGATTGATCGCCACGATCGTCACCAGCAGCGCGATGCCGGGGAAGGTCGATATCCAGTATTTGCCCGACAGCAGATACTGGAATCCGTTGGCGATCAGAACGCCCAGCGATGGCTCTGTCTGCGGCAAGCCGACGCCCAGAAACGACAGCGTGGCTTCCAGCGCTATGGCATGCGCGGTCTGCACCGTGGCGATGACGATCACGGGCGCAGTGACGTTGGGCAGGATATGCCGGAAGATGATACGCGCGTTGGAAAGCCCAAGTGACTGTGCCGCCTCGACATATTCCTTTCTCCGCTCCACCAGCGCCGAGCCACGCACGGTGCGGGCGTAATAAGCCCATTGCACGATGACGAGGGCAAAGATGATCTTGTCGACGCCCTTGCCCAGCATGGCGACCAGGATGAGTGCCACGAGCACCGTGGGCAGCGACAGCTGCAGATCGACAATGCGCATGATGATGCTCTCGACCCGCCCACCCGCATAGGCCGCGACAAGACCCACCGACATGCCGACACTTGCCGCGATGACACCGGAGATGACACCGACCATCAGTGAGATGCGCAGGCCGTAGAGAATGCCGGAGAGGAGATCGCGCCCCACGCCATCCGATCCCAGCCACATGCGGAAACCGTCACCTGCCATCTCGCCCGGCGGCTGCTTCGAATCCATCAGATCGACCTTGCCGAGATCATAGGGATTCTGCGGCGAAATCCAGGGTGCCAGCAGTGCCAGCAAGACGACAGTGGCAAGGAGCACGAGTCCGAAGACCGCGACCTTGTCTTCAAGAAATTGCGAAACGAAGCGGCGGAAGGGTGTTTCCTCGCGTATCACCACAGTCGGCGGCAACGCTATTTTTTGTGCGACATCGGTCATGCCTTGGCCTCCGACAGCCGCACGCGCGGATCGAGCAGCGAATAGAGGATATCGACCAGCAGATTGATGGTGACGAAGAGTACAACAACCACGATCACGTAAGCGACGATCACCGGCCGATCCAGCCGCTGGATCGCCTCCAGCAGCAGCTTGCCCATGCCGGGCCAGGCGAAGATTGTCTCCGTCACCACCGAAAACGCGACGAGAGAGCCGAACTCGAGGCCAAGCACGGTGACGATGGGAATGAGGATATTCTTCAGGATATGCACGCCAATGATGCGGCCTTGCGAAAGACCTTTGGCGCGGGCGAATTTCACATAATCCATCAACGCGGCCTCGCGGGCTCCGGCGCGGGCCAAACGGATCACAAGGCTGATTTTGAGCAGCGCCAGATTGAGGGCTGGCAGAAGGATATGGCTCCAGCCATTCAGCGTCAGCAGCGAGGTTTGCCAGCCCAGCAGGCTCGCTGTCTCGCCGCGTCCCGTGGCGGGCAGCCAGCCCAGCACTACGGCGAAGATAAGGATCATCATCAGGCCAACCCAGAAGGTGGGCAGTGAGAAACCGAGGATCGACACCGCCATGATGCCGCGTGACAGCCGGGAGTCCGGTTTCAATCCGGCATAAAGCCCAAGAGGGATACCAATGACGACGGCCAACACCAGTGCCACGAAGGCAAGCTCCAGTGTGGCGGGCATGCGCGAGAGGATGAGCTGGATCGCAGGCTCGCCGTGGACGAAAGAGCGCCCCATGTCGCCAGAAAGCGCGCCTTTCAGGAAAATCCAGAACTGCTCATAGATAGGACGGTCCAGACCGAGACCACGGCGGGTTTCCTCGATCTGGTCCTGCGTCATATCAGGGGAAACGAGGATATAGGTGGGATCACCCACGACGTTCACGCCGAAAAAGACAATGACGATCATCGCGAGGATCACACCCGCGGATTGCGCCAGTCTTCGGAGGATGAATGCGGTCATGGGCTTCTTCGATAGGGCGCGGGTAAAGTCCTTCTCCCTTGGGAGAAGGTGTCATGCGGAGGATGACGGATGAGGGAGAACCACAAAGGTCGGGGTTGCTCCCTCATCAGCCCGCCATCCGGCGGGCAGCTTCTCCCAAGGGAGAAGCACGGCGACAGCACTACTTCGCCGCGCTGGTCGCCAGCGTGTACTCATCAGAGCGCGCCTCGTAGGTGAAGCCCTTGCGCATGGCCCAGGTGTTCAGCTGGTAGTGCGTTGGGATAAGCCCCACATCCTCCATACCGATTTCCATGGCTTCGCCAAACAGCGCATCACGCTTCTTGTCGTCAACGGTGCGCAGGCCTTCTTCCAGCTTGGTGTCGAATGCCAGGTTGGAATAGCGGCCGCGGTTGGTCGCGCCCATGCCCTTGTCGCGGTTGAATGTGGCGAGCAGTGCCTTCAGTGAATCCGAGCTTTCGCCCGTACCCGCAGACCAGCCCACGAGGATCATGGAGAACTCCGGCAGGTTGCCCGGCGCGCCTTGCGAAGCGCGGGAGAAGAAGTTGGCGGGTGGAATGGTCTCGACCTCGACCTCAAGACCAAGACGCGTCCACATCTGGGCAACCGCCTCGATGATCTTGGTGTCATTGAGATAGCGCCCGTTAGGGCCATGCATCTTGATCTTGAAACCATTGGGGAAACCGGCATCCGCCAGCAGCTTCTTGGCTCCATCGAGGTTGAAGGCCAATGGCTTCAGCTTCTTCGAGGTTCCGAAGAACTGTTCCGGCAGGAGCTGGCCGGCGGGAATCGCTTCCTTCTCCATGATGCGGTCGACGATGGCAGGGCGGTTGATCGCCATGGAAAGAGCCTGCCGCACGCGCTTGTCGCGCAACGGGTTCTTGATCTCGGAGCCGTCCTTCGCCTTGATGAAAGGCGATATCTCCCGGAAGTGATCCATGTGGAAATAGATCACCCGGTTCGAGGCAGTGCTGGCCACAGTGAGATTGGCGTTGGCCTTGAGACGCTCGACATCCGCCGTCGGCACATTCTCGATCAGATCAACGTCGCCGGCGAGCAAAGCCGCCACGCGGGTGGGTGCCGAGGTCATGAAGCGGAACGTGGCCTTCTCCCAGACAGACTTCGGGCCCCAGTAGCTGTCATTGCGTGAAAGCGTGACGCGGTCGCCCGGCTTGTATTCGGTGTATTTGTAAGGACCAGTACCGCCCGCTGCGCATTTTCCAGCGTTGAAATCCTCGGTCGTCGTGTCCTTGCAGGCCTTGGGGATGACGCCAAAGGTGGAGAGGTCTGTCGGCACCAGCGGTGCAGGCATAGGCGTCTTGATGCGGATCGTGTGGCTGTCCACCTTCTCCAGTGTCTTGCCCTTTACATAGGCCGCAAAGGACGATGGGCTCCTTGGCACGTTGGGCGCACGCTCGAAGGTCGCGATCACATCGTCAGCCGTGAACTCTGAGCCGTCGTGAAACTTCACGCCCTTGCGAAGCTTGAACTCCCATGTCGTGTCGTCAATCGCCTTCCAGCTTTCGGCCAGCAGTGGCGTGAGCGCCTGGTTCTTGTCCTGCCCGACAAGCGGCTCATACACCTGCCGGGCCAACATGTTGTTGGGCGTGAGGTTATGATAGTGCGGGTCGGCGGAGCTTGGCTCGGCTGAGATGCCGATGCGCAGCTCCTGCGCGACTGCGGCCTGCGCAAACAGCAGACCCGCAGCAATGGCCAAAATCGATCTGGTCTTCGTCATTTTTGAACTCCCCTCAATACCCGCCACTGTCCCAAGCAGCGTCTGGCGCGATGCCTTCAACTCTGCACTCCCTTTCACCGGATGCAAGAGGATATCCGGCTTGAAGGTCGCGTCTTGTCAACAGCACCCCATTGACAACAGCATATATGCGGAAATAGCATTTGTAAGTTAGATTTATATAACTGAAACACATAGAAATATGCGCAACGGACACGAACTGCGTGATCGACGACCCAGCTTCCGGGAACTCGAGGCGCTGCATGCGCTGGTCGAGGCCCGCAAAACCACCTCGGCAGCGCACAAGCTCGGCGTTTCCCAACCTGCCATCTCACGGGCCATACAGGACCTTGAGCACCGGCTTGGCAAGATCCTGTTTCGCCGCGAGGGCGGTCGGCTGGTTGCCACACAGGACGGCATCCAGCTCTATCACGACAGCCAGCCGGTTTTTCAGGCACTGGACCGGCTGGGTCAAATGCCGGGCGCACTGGCCGATGGCGAAACCATCCGTCTGATTGCACCGCCCACCATTGCGCACCGCTTCCTTCCGCAGATGGTCGCTGATTTCAACCGGGCTGAACCGGGAACGAGACTGCATCTCGAAATCGGAATTACAGCCGATATCATCGCCAAGATGGCTGATGGCAATTTCGACATCGGCATAACAGATTCACAGCCTCATCACCCCAGCGTTTTCTTCGAACCATTCCGGCGCTCGACCTCCCATGCCGTCATGGCGGCGAATCATCCGCTGGCGGCAAAGCAGGAAATCATCCCGACGGATCTGCATCTTCAACCGTTCATCGCTTTGTCCCGGCGCATATCGGTGCGCAGCATTCACGAACGCATTTTTCAGGATGCAGGGTCCGAGCCCCGTATCGTGATCGAGGCCGCAACATCGGCGATTGCCTATGAACTTGTCCGGCGCGGCACGGGCATCACGCTGATCAATCCGTTTCCGGTTGCCTTCAGGGGCGATACCGATGTCGTGATGCGGCCTTTCACGCCCAAGGTGCCGTTCGAGACGTCCTTCGTGCTCTCGACGGCAGCCCCGGCTACTCGCGCCGCACGCCGCTTTATTGATTTCGTCCGTCTGAACCAGACCGAAGACGGCTACTCTTTCCCCATCCGCTGAGGCACCATGACCGATCTCGCCACGACCCTCGATATCCTCAAAAGGCTCGTTGCCTTCGACACCACCAGCCGCAACAGCAACATCCCCTGCGCGGACTGGATCGTGGCATATCTTTCAAAACACGGCGTCGCGACGGAGGTGTTCGTGAATGCCGAGGGTGACAAGCATAACCTCTATGCCATCATCGGGCCGAAGGATGTGCCGGGCTATGTGCTGTCGGCCCATACCGATGTTGTCCCGGTGGACGGTCAGAACTGGAGCACCGACCCCTTCAAGCTCACGGTGCAGGACGGCAAGGCTTACGGTCGCGGAGCCTGCGACATGAAGGGCTTTCTGGCCTGCACATTGGCCATGGTCCCCGCCATGGTGAAGGCCAATCTCAAGACACCGATCCATCTGGCATACAGTTATGACGAGGAAGTCGGCTGCACCGGCGTGCGCGACATGCTGGTGCATCTGGCTCCGCGTGAGCCGAAGCCCGTCGCTGCGTTCATCGGAGAACCTTCCTCGATGCAGGTCATCATCGGTCACAAGGGCGGACAGCGCGTGATCTGCACGGTTTCGGGCAAAGCAGCCCATTCTTCGCTTGCCCCGCACGGTGTCAATGCGGTGGAGTATGGCGCGCGTCTTGTGGCAAGGATCAAGGACATGGCCGAGGCGCAGGAAGCCAGCGGCAAGCGCGATGCGCTCTATGACGTGCCGCATTCGACCATGCACACCGGACTGTTCACCGGCGGCACCTCGCCCAACATCGTTCCGCATCACGCAGAAATCTCGTTTGAATGCCGCAATATCAGCGCGGATGATCCGATGACCTACATCAATGAAATCGTGCGGTACGCCCATGAGGAACTGACACCACGCATGAAGCGCATCGAGCCGACGGCGGGCTTCAGCTTCGAATTGAGGCCCAACCTGCCCGCGCTTGAAACCGCGCCGGATCATATGGCGGTGACCATGGCCAAGAGGCTTGCCGGGCGCAACGACCATGCGAAAGTGGCCTATGGCACGGAAGCCAGCCTGTTCCAGAACATGGCGGGCATCCCTTCCGTCGTCGTCGGCCCAGGCGATATCGATCAGGCGCACAAGCCGGACGAGTGGATTCTCGTGTCGGACCTCGACAAGTGCAACAGCTTCATCCGGCGCTTGATTGACGAGTGCCGGGCGTGACATACCCTCCGGCATGACAAAGCCGAACTGGACCAAACGCACCCTCGCCGCACAGGCCATGGGCAAGATCGATGCAGGCACGATGGGTATCGTGCCGCCCATTCACATCACCACGACGTTCATCCGCGACGATGACAACCAGTACCGCACTGGCAACATCTATGGCCGTCCGGACAATGCCACGATCCGCGAGGCGGAACATATCATCGCCATGCTGGAAGGCGCGCCCGAGGCGCTGGTCTTCGGCTCGGGCATGGCATCAGCTATCGCCTGTTTTCTGGCGCTGGCACCGGGCGATCATATCATCGCACCCAATGTCATGTACTGGGCCTTGCGCAACTGGCTGCTGACCGAGGGCAGGCACTGGGGTCTCGTCGTCAGCTTCGTCGACATGACGGATCTGAAAGCCACCAGGGCCGCCGTTACGCCAAAAACAAAACTGATCTGGGCCGAGACGCCCGCCAATCCGCTCTGGTGCGTCACAGATATCGCTGCGGTCGCCGAAATCGCCCATGCGGCGGGTGCTCGGCTAGCCGTTGACTCCACCTGCGCCACACCAATCCTGTCTCAGCCGCTGGCACTGGGAGCGGATATCGTGATGCACGCTGCCACGAAGTATCTCAACGGCCATTCCGATGTGCTGGCCGGAGCTCTGGCCTGCCGCCAGCCGGATGCCTACTGGGACCGCATCAAGATGGTGCGCAAGAACGTGGGTGCGATTCTCGGACCGTTCGAGGCTTTCCTGCTGATCCGTGGCATGCGCACGCTTGATCTGCGCGTGCGGGCGGCCTGCAACAATGCGATGGAACTGGCGGAAAAATTTTCAAAGCATCCGCATGTGACCGCTGTACTCTACCCCGGTTTAGCCACCGATGCAGGCCATGCTATCGCAAAGAGGCAGATGAGCGGCGGCTTCGGCGGCATGCTGTCGATCCGTGTGACAGGGGGCGAGGCTGGTGCGGTGCGCACCGCGAAAGAGGTGCAGCTGTGGAAGCGTGCAACATCGCTGGGCGGGGTGGAGAGCCTGATCGAGCACCGGGCTTCAATCGAAGGCGCGGGATCGCCGTGTCCAGTTGATCTGTTGCGCCTATCGGCAGGCATCGAGAGTGCGGATGATCTGTTCACCGATCTGGATCAGGCGCTGAAGCGGGCGCATAACTAAACGTGATTTCGTTCAACGCACGGTCAGGTTTATCGGCCTAGAAAAGCGAGAACACATAGGAGACACCATCCATGGCCATGCATTTCTGGGACGCCAGCTGGGACCTGAACCTCGATCTGTGCCCCTGCGATCTCCATTTCATGGAATGGATCAAGGCGGATCAGGTCAAGGGCAAGGTGATCTACCACTTCGGCACCGGCAGCCATCACCTCGTTGGCGTCGAGAACCTGAAGATGGGCGAGCCCAATTATTTCATCGGCGTTACGGCCTCACCGGGCGAGACCGAAGCGTTCACAAAGATGGCGATCGAGGAGCCCCGGCTCTCGCGCAACTACACCATGCATTTCGGCGATATCTATCTCTTCAACGGCAAGCTGCTGCCAAAATTCGATATCGCGACAATGTTCCATCTCGGCGAGTTCTGGAGCGAGAAGACCGCAAGCTACGGCGGCGTGACCGACGAAGAGGTGCTGCGCAAGGTCATCCGGCAGATGAAGAAGAATGGCCGCATCGTGTTCTACGAGGGCTCGGACGGCTGGGGCCGGACCAAGCCCATCGTCACGAAACTGGCGAGGGAAGGCCTGTTTACCCGGACAAGCAAGCACAAGAAGCTGCTGGTTTACTCCGTGACCCGTTAGGCTTGGTTCAGGCGGACTTGTTCACCGTCTCGCCCGGAACAACCCTCGGCCCGCCCTTGGACACGCCAACCATGGCAGGGCGCAGCACGCGATCGCCGATGACGTAGCCGGCCTGAACGACATTCACCACCGTGCCGTTAGGCTTGATCTCATCCGGAATCTCGAACATGGCCTGATGCAGGTTGGGATCGAACTTCTGGCCCTCCGGCACGATCTTGCGGACGCCGTGGCTTTCCATTTTCTTCAGGAAATCGCGCTCCGTCAGGTCCATGCCTTCCAGCAGGCCTTTGAAGACACCATCAGCGCTTTCACGGGCTTCTTCGGGCACGCTTTCCAGCGCGCGGCGGAGGTTGTCGCCCACATCCAGCATGTCGCGGGCAAAGCGCGTCACGCCATAGGTACGTGCGTCGGCAAGATCTTTCTCGGTGCGACGACGGAGGTTTTCCATCTCGGCCAGTGCACGCAGGAGCTTGTCCTTCAGCTCAAATTTCTCGGCTTCAAGCACCGCGACCGGATCAACCGGTGCGGCTTCGGCCTCGGGTGTAACGGGCGTTTCGATGTCCGGATTCGGTGTACTCTCGGGGGCCTTGCCGTTCGTCGGGTTAGTCATTTTCGGATATCCGATGCGGTTGAAATCATGCGTGAGCCGGATATCAGGGCGAAGGAGGCAAAAATCAAGCCTTTGCAGCGGTTTGAGTGCTGTCAGAATCGGTATTCACAAACACCGAGAGCAGATCCTGCTTCAACACTTGCTGACGCTGCGGTTGGATCAACTTTCCGCCTGTCAGGTCCGTCACGTAGAAAACGTCCACAGCCTTTTCGCCGAAGGTGACGATGCGGGCGGAATTGATATTGAGATTCAGTTTTCCGATCACAGTCGTCAGATCATAGAGCAGGCCAGGCCGGTCGAGCCCGGTGACCTCGATCACCGTGTTCTTGTCCGAAAGGGAATTGTCGATCACGACATCGGGCGCAATGCTGAACGCCAGCATCTTGTCGCGCGACGCCTCACGAAGCGCAATCTCGTCGGGCAGGCGGATCTCGCCCTTAAGCGTCTGCACGATATGACGCGCCACGCGCTCGGCGCGCCTGAGTTCATCGCTGTCTTCGGTGAAGGCGCGGGAGATGAAGATCGTATCGAGCGCCAGGCCATCGGTTGTGGTGAATATCTGGGCCTCGACAATATTGGCACCCGCCGCCGCACAGGCCCCGGTGACAATGGCCAGCAAACGGGGATGATCTATCGCCAGTACCGTGAGTTCCGTGACGCCGCGGAAGGCATTGGTCTCGGTGTCGGTCAGCAGCATCTCGCCGGATTGCGCGGCTTTGAACAACAGCTCCGCGTGCTTGAGCTTGCGTCCCGGATCGACCTTTAACCAGTAGGCCGGGAAATGGCGCTGGGCATAGGCCAGAAAATCGGCATCGGACAGTTTCGGCAGCATGTCCCGCAGCTCGGCCTGCGCGGCGAAAACCCGCTCCTTGCGGTTGAGCGCTGAATGCCCGCCCGCGAGGATCACCTCGGCCTCCCAGTAGAGCGAGCGCAGAAGCTGGCCCTTCCAGCCGTTCCACACGCCCGGTCCCACCGCCTTGATATCGCAGACCGTGAGCACCAGCAGCAGCTTCAGCCGCTCCAGTGATTGGACAGTGCCTGTAAAGCTCTCGATCGTCTTCGGGTCGAAGATATCGCGATGCTGCGCCACGTTCGACATCAGGAGGTGATTCTCAATCAGCCAGCTCACGGTCTCGGTTTCGGCCTCGGTCAGCCCAAGGCGCGGGCAGAGTTCCTGTGCGATCCGGGCACCAACGACACTGTGCTCTTCGTTGCGACCCTTGCCGATATCGTGCAGGAACAGCGCGACATAGAGCGCCCGGCGGTTTTGCAGCTTGGGGAAAATCTCATTGGCGACGGGATGCTCGTCCTTCAACCGCCCGGCATCGATTTCCGACAGCACACCGACAGCGCGCAAGGTGTGCTCATCAACCGTATAATGGTGATAAGACGAGAATTGCATCATTGCCTGAATGCGACCGAAATCCGGGATGAAACGGCCAAGAACGCCGGTTTCATGCATGCGGCGCAAGACAAGCTCTGTCACGCTGCGTGAGGTCAGGATTTCCAGAAATAGCCGGTTGGCTTCCGGGTTGTGGCGCAGTTTCGCATCAATGTAGCGCAGCGACAATGTCACCAGACGCTTGGCATCGGGATGCAATTCCAGCTGGTTTTGCGCCGCAAACCAGAACAGGCGCAGAAGGTTGACCGGGTCCTTGGAAAACACGTCGTCGCTCGCCACCGTGATGCGGTCGTGATCGATGAGAAAATCCAACGTGCCTGACAGCGCCCGGCGACGCCGCCTGAAAGTACCCAGCACACGGTCAAGCATGGCGCGGGGTTTTTGCTCCCGGGCCTCCAGCGCGGCACAGACGATGGCGGTCAGGTCGCCCACGTCCTTCGCCACCATGAAATAGTGCTTCATGAAGCGTTCGACCGCCGAAAGCCCGCCATGCGCACGGTAATGGAATCTGGCCGTCACCTGCCGTTGCATGTCGAAGGACAGGCGCTCCTCGGCGCGGCCCGCAATGAAATGCATCATGCAGCGCACACGCCAGAGAAAATCCTCGCAGCGCCTGAAAAGTGCAGCTTCCGCCGGGGTGAAAACACCCTGCTCTACAAGCTCGGACGGCTCCTGCACGCGGTAGACATATTTCGCGATCCAGAACAGCGTGTTCAGGTCCCGCAGTCCGCCTTTGCCTTCTTTGACATTGGGCTCGACGAGATAACGCGATGTCCCTTGTTTCTTGAGGCGAATATCCCGCTCTTCGAGCTTGGCATGGGCGAATTCGGCACCAGAGCCCTTGACGATGTCGCGGTCGAAGCGACTGACCAGTTCCTGATACAGCCCGATATCGCCCGCGATGATGCGTGATTCCAGCAGGGAGGTGCGAATCGTCAGGTCTTTCGCGGCCTCACGAATACATTCATCGACCGAGCGTGTGGCATGGCCCACCTTGAGGCCGAGATCCCAGAGAAAATACAACAGGGTTTCCGCGATGCTCTCGTTCCACGCTGTCTGCTTGGACGGGAAGAGAAACAGCACATCCACATCCGAGCCGGGCGCCATGGTGCTGCGACCGTAGCCGCCAGTGGCGCAGATCGCGAGGCGCTCGCCAGAGGATCTGTTTTCAGCGGGATATAGCTTGTTGACGGCCAGATCGTAAAGAGCGCGAATGACGGCATCTTGCGCCAGAGATAGCGATTCAGCGCAGGCGAAGCCCCCTCCGCCCGCTTCCAGCGCTGTCTGGGCCAGAATCCGCTCCTCCAGCAGATAGGTCTTGCAGAGCTTGCTCGCCTGTTTCTTGATGTCATCGGTCGAAAGCTGCTGGTCCAGCGCGGCCAGTGCCGTCTCGACTGGTGTCCGGCCATCGGCACTGGTGCGTCTCTCTGGTGGTTTGGTACGCAGGTTCAAGGCGTCGTCTCTGGTTTTTTCCGCTCATGCGCCTTGCGCGGCGCGGATGCAAGATGGCAGCAGTTCCTAGAAACGTGACAATCAGGACGGTTGACCGAAGAGCCTCATTGGCGTCTTCTCGATACCATTCCAAACCATGAGGCCAAACCATGCCGATCATCAACCGCGTCGCAGAGTTTTCCGATGAAATCGCAGGATGGCGTCGCTATCTCCACGAGAACCCGGAGCTTGGCTACGAAGAGGTCCTGACCTCAGCCTTCGTGGCGGAGAAGCTGAAATCTTTCGGCGTGGATGAACTCGTGACCGGAATGGGCAAGACCGGTGTCGTCGCCGTGATCAAGGGCCGCAAAAATACATCCGGCAAGGTTGTGGGCCTGCGCGCCGACATGGACGCTCTGCCGATCCATGAGGCCACAAGCGTTGCCTACAAATCCAAGAACCCGGGTAAGATGCACGCCTGCGGCCACGATGGCCACACCGCCATGCTGCTGGGTGCGGCCAAGTATCTGGCCGAGACGCGCAATTTCGATGGCACCGCCGTGATGATCTTCCAGCCGGCGGAAGAAGGTGGCGGCGGTGGTCTCGCGATGTGCGAGGAGGGACTGATGGAGCGCTTCGGCATTCAGGAGGTTTACGGCATGCACAACATGCCAGGCATTCCGCTGGGAAATTTCGCGATCCGCACAGGCCCGGCCATGGCGGCCGCAGACCGGTTCGATATCCATGTCGAGGGCAAGGGCGGCCATGCGGCGCGGCCCCATGACTGCATCGACCCCGTGGTGACTTCGGCCCAGCTGATCCTCGCGATCCAGACCATTGCATCACGGACGGCAGACCCGCTGGACTCAGTCGTGGTGTCGATCTGCGATGTGAAATCCGGCGATGCCTACAATGTTATTCCGCAGACGGCGCATCTGCGCGGCACGGTGCGGACGCTGAAGGCCGAGACACGGCTGATGGCGGAACGGCGCATCAAGGAGATCGCAGCGGGCATCGCCATGGCGGCGGGTGCCAAGATCACAGTCGAATACCACATTGGTTATCCCGTGACGGTGAACCATCCGGAACAGACGGATTTTGCAGCGAAGGTTGCAGCCGGAATTTCGGGCGCAAACCTCGTGGACCGCACGATCGAGCCGCTGATGGGTGCGGAGGATTTCTCCTACATGCTGGAGAAGCGGCCCGGTGCCTATATCTTCATGGGCAACGGCGACACGGCGGGAGTCCACCATCCGGCCTATGATTTCGACGACAAGGCGATCCCGGTCGGCGTGTCATACTGGGTGAAGGTGGCCGAAACCGCGATGGCAGCCTGAGGGCAACCGTCACGCCGCGTTGCGATAGGCCTTGGGCGAAAACACGGTCTGCGCGATGATCCTGATATCGAGCATGATCGACCAGTTGTCGATGTAATAGAGATCATGCTCGACGCGGGCCGCCATCTTGTCATCGGTGGACGTCTCGCCCCTAAGGCCGTTGACCTGTGCCCAGCCGGTGATACCCGGCTTGACGTTGTGGCGGCGGGCATAAAGCGCAATGCGGCGCTCGTAGGCATGATCATGGGCGAGCGCATGTGGGCGCGGACCCACCAGTGACATCTCGCCCTGCACGACGTTGAGCAACTGCGGCAATTCATCCAGATTCCAGCGGCGCAGGAAACGGCCCACGCGGGTGATGCGCGGATCATTGGCGGCAGCCTGCTGCACCATATCGCCATCGTCCATCGTGGACATGGTGCGGAACTTGTAGATACGGAACGGCTGCTGGTTGAAGCCATAGCGCCGCTGCATGAAGAAAACAGGCCCCTTGCTGTCCAGCTTGATGGCCAGCGCTACCAACGCCAGAACCGGCGCGAGAAGGATCATTGCTGCCAATGCCGCCAGGGTATCAAAGACGCGCTTGAGTGCAATATCGCCCATCGACATCGGGCGGCGCACAAGCTGCACGCTCGACACGGTACCGATGTGCGAGATGCGCACGTCGTGGAAACGCTCCAGGATCGGATCTGCTCCCAGATGGATTGAAGCCGGGATTGTCAGAAAGCGGACGATGGTCTGGTCGATCATGGCCTTCTGGTCCCACGACATCAACACAAAGACATCATCGGGCGCGGAGGAGCGCGCACGCACCACTGCTTCGTCCAGCGCTTCAGCCACGCCATGATTGTCCTTGCCTTCGGGTCTTGGAATCACTGTGACGCCTGCGATCTCCATGCCGAGATTCCAGGGCTGGTGATTGGTGGCGAAAGACATCACCTCATCCTCGAAACCCACGAGGTAGATGCGCCGCGCTGTGACCGTGCCGGTCTTGCTGGCGATCTGGACAAGGCGGACCAGAAGATACCGCGTCGCGATGATCGAGAGATAACCGCCAGCGTAGAACAGCACGACAGTACCGCGCGAGAAGATCATGCTGGTCTTGGTCAAAAAGCCCAGCACAATGGCCGCGACGAAGGCCACATTCCAGAGCTGGAACGAGCGCCCCATATGCCCCCGGAATTCGAGGAAATTGCCGATCTTGTATTCATGCCGCAGGGCGTTTGGGATGAGCGCCAAGAGCGAAATCACCGCGCCGATCTGCAGCAGGTTATCGTTGATCGGCAATTCACCCAGCGCCACCAGATGGTAGCCCCAGCCGATGAGCAGCGCGCTGACGATGATTGCTGCTGTATCCGCCAGTCCCGCGAACAGCGAGAAGGAGGCGCGTGAGCGCGCACCGCGCGACTGTCGCACGGCCCCTTCCAACGCTGCGCTTCTCGCCCCAACCGCCTGCATCGCCCGTTGTTTCTGTGTCATGTGCCGCCAGCCTGTTTCTTTCAGAGACAGGATCGGATCGTTTTGAAACGACCCCCCGGCCTCGGATGACAGGTTTGCAAGCGTCATACCGCCCGTATGCGGGCGTCATATTTCAAGCGGTGCTATGCGGCAGTCCACAAGCGCGTGCAATCGAAATTAATCATATGTTAACCATTGCAGGGCGCATCGGCGTATTTTGCATGGTTGCGGGCATCAAAAGGCAGTGATCACAAAAAAGGGCCCGGCGCTGAAGCCGAACCCTCAAAAATTTTCGCTGCGAAGAAAATATCAGTCCTTGGCGCGCTCGACGTAGGAAGCATCCTCGGTCAGCACCCAGATACGCGTGCCGGATGAAATGTGCGGAGGAACCGTGGTGCGCACGCCGTTCGAGAGCATGGCGGGCTTGTAGGACGACGACGCTGTCTGGCCCTTGGTTGTCGGTTCGGTATCGACGATTTCCAGAATCACCTTCTGCGGGATATCGATGGACACTGCGTTCTCGCCGAAGATCGCGAGCTGCACGATCATGTTTTCCTGCAGGTAAGGCGCGGCATTGCCGATGACATCAGCCTGCACCTGAATCTGGTCGAAGTTCTCCTGATTCATGAAATGGAAGCCGTCGCCGTCCTGATAGAGAAACTGGTAATCGCGCGTGTCGAGTTCGGCCTTTTCGACGCTCTCGGTGGTGCGGAAGCGCACCGAGACCTTGTTGCCGTCACCCATGCGGCGCATGTCAAGCTGGGTCACGGGCGTGCCCTTGCCGGGGTGGATGTTTTCCGCCGTGAGGATGGTGTGCAGCTTGCCATCCATTTCGACGACGTTGCCCCTGCGCAGCGAGCTGGCGATGACCTTGACCATGTGAAACCCTTGGATTGATGGCGCTGACAGCCTATGGCAGGCGCTGAAATTCGGCTGGCGTTGCTGTGACAGGTTCGCAAGCCGAAGAAAAGCCCCCGTCTGGAGTTTGAAAGCGAAATGAGCGGAGTTCCTCCCTTCTGGCACCCGGAGAGGCACGCCGCGCGGCGCGGGTGGCTGCGTTCGCGCGGACATATCAAGACTGCACTGCGCCAGCATTTCGAGGCGGATGGCTTCACCGAGGTGGAGGCGGCGCAACTGCAAGTGTCGCCCGGCAACGAGACGCATCTGCATGGGTTCGCCACTACCATGCGCTCCATCGACGGAAGGGAAGCCACGCTGCACCTCCACACATCGCCGGAGTTTGCCTGCAAGAAACTGCTTGCGGCGGGCGAGACGAAGATTTTCGATTTCGCACGGGTGTTTCGGAACAGGGAGCGGGGAGCGTTGCACAGCCCGGAGTTCACAATGCTGGAGTGGTATCGATCAGGCGAAACATACGAACGGTTGATGCAGGATTGCGCGGATATCCTGCGCATTGCGGCGGATGTGAGCGGCTTGCAGCAATGGAACTTTCGCGGGCGGATGATTGATCCCCGACTGGAACCGGAGCGGATCACGGTTGCGGAGGCTTTCCAGCGCTTCGCAGGCATTGACCTGCTGGCGACAGTCGATGGCGACCGGACGGACGGCGCAGCGCTGGCGGCTCAGGCCAAGGCGACATCCATCCGCATCGCCCCGGACGACAGCTGGTCCGATATCTTCTCGCGCATCCTCGTCGAGAAGGTCGAGCCCAACATCGGCAATGGCTGCGCCACCATCCTGTTCGAGTACCCGATCCCGGAAGCGGCGCTGGCGCGGCGCAAGCCGGGGTCATCCAAAGTCGGCGAGCGCTTCGAGCTTTATGCCTGCGGCGTAGAGCTGGTGAACGCCTTCGGCGAGCTCACAGACGCCACCGAGCAGCGCCAGCGCTTTGAGGCGGATATGGCGTTGAAGCAGACTATCTACGGCGAGCGCTATCCCATCGATGAGGATTTTCTGGCAGCTTTGGCGCTGATGCCCGAGGCGTCCGGAGCGGCGCTGGGCTTCGACCGGCTCGTCATGCTGGCGACGGGTGCGGCCGGCATCGATGATGTGATCTGGACTCCGGTGGTTGATCCGTTCAAGGCAGGGTGATGCTGGACAAGGTCGCCACATCTGAAAAAACACTGCGTACGCCTGACGATCTCGCGGCGGCGGGTTTCGTGGCGGATGTAAAGGCGATCAGGCCAGTGGCCGCTCGCTATGCCATCGCGGTCACGCCCGACATGGCGACCCTGATTGATCCCGATGATCCACACGACCCCATCGCCCGCCAGTTCATCCCTACCCCGGCTGAGCTGACCACGCTTCCCAGCGAACTGGCCGATCCCATCGGCGACGAGGTGCATTCGCCGGTGGAGGGCGTCGTTCACCGCTACCCCGACCGGCTGCTGCTGAAAATCGTGCATGCCTGCCCGGTCTATTGCCGTTTCTGTTTTCGCCGCGAAATGGTCGGCCCCGGCGGCAAAAGCCTGATCGGCGCGAAACTGGACGCAGCACTGGCCTATGTCGCGGCGCATCCGGAGGTGCGCGAGGTGATCCTCACCGGCGGTGACCCGTTCATCCTCACGGCGCGCCGCGCGGGCGAGATCACGAAGCGGCTGGCCGCCATCGACCATGTGAAGGTGATCCGCTGGCACACCCGCGTGCCGGTGGTCGATCCCGCGCGGGTGACACCGGCTTTCGCGCGGGCGCTGCGGGCCAGGGGCGTGGCGACTTATGTGGCGATCCACGCCAACCACGCGCGGGAGTTCAGCCCGGAGGCGCGGGCCGCACTGGCGCGACTGGCCGATGCAGGCATCGTGCTGGTCTCGCAAAGCGTGCTGCTGCGCGGCGTCAACGACGATCCGGACACGCTCGCCGACCTGATGCGCGCCTTCGTCGACAACCGGGTGATGCCGTATCGGCTGAACCACCCGGACCTCGCGCCCGGCACGGGGCATTTCCGGCTATCGATTGCGCAGGGGCAGAAGATTGTGGCCGCGCTGCGCGGGCGTCTGTCGGGGCTGTGCCAGCCGGAGTATGTGCTGGATATTCCGGGGGGGTATGGGAAGGTTCCGGTGGGGCGGGGGTATCTGGCGGGGGGCGATGGGGAGTTGGTGGTGGAGGATTGGCGTGGGGGGTTGCATGGGTATGGGGGGAAGTGAGGTTGGCAGAAGGGATTTGCATCTACGAAGGTCTTGATCCGGCAATGGTCGGATCGCGGTGCATAAGTTTCAGTTTCGGGTCAGGTCTGCTAATTCCCCACACGAGACACCGAACGATTCCGCACTAACCTGCAGCCATAGCTTCGACTTCGAGCTTCCAACGGGGCTCAAGAAGTTGACAGCAGACGACAGTTGAAGCGACGAGATGTGCTCCCAGTTGTCTTACCCGCATCTGCGCGTTGGCCTCATCGTATCTCGGGTCGGCCAAATAGGTGCGCAATGAAACCAGATTGGGAATGTCCATTTTGGCCGACGCAAGAATCGCTCGGATGTGATTCCAGATCAGCTCGGCTTGAGCTTCAAAAGACTCCGGCATCGTCTTGCCGTCACGTTCAAAGCCATTGAGACCGCTAATGGTCAATAAGCGAGTTCCGCCAGTAATTTCTGTCGCGTGGGCATATCCGCGATATGGAGGAAACAATTCAGGCGGGTTGTGCGGTAATATCAGCATTGCGCGTCCTTTGTAGTCTCAGCTTGGCTACACAACTCTGTGAAGCCGTTCCAACTCAACAATAGCCATGCATGTTCTCGGCAACTAGTGGCCGTTAGATAACGTGCTTTGAAGGATAATGCTTCCATTTTGAAACCCCTACGCCGCCCGCCTCGCCACAATCCCCGACACATCCACTATCTCCCGTGCGAGCCTGAGATCATACGTGCTCTGCATGTTCATGAACCACTGCGGGTCCACATCGAAGAACGCGCCTAGCCTGAGAGCAATGGCGGCGGTGATGCCTTGCCGTCCATGGGCGATCTCGTTGATCCGGCTGCGCGGGGCGCCGACGGCCTTGGCGATGGCATGGTCAACCGCTCACCCCACCAATATCGCAGACCTCTGCCCCCGCGCCCGCTTTGGCTGCACCGTCACCGTCACCTCCACATCCTGATCGAACTTGTCCAGCATCGCCATGAGACGATCAATCGTGAACCGCGACAGCCTTGCGTTGCGGATGCGGGAGAAATCCGCCGCCGCGAAGCCCGTCATCTCCTGCGCCCGGCGAACGCTGATTGCGCCAGCATCAAGCACGCCAATGATCTTGGCCGCGAGGATGGCTTTCAGCTGCGACACTTCAGGGTTGGGGTGGCCAAGATCACGGAAGACATTGCCGCTGCCGTGGACCAGTTCCATGTCATCATCACTCATTTCAGAGCCTCCTTCAGTCATGAAATGGGACGGATCAGGATCATTGACTGGCTATGTAGTCATATTTGACAACTCTTTGCAAGCTCCTTACTCGCCCCTACCCGCCCCGCAACTCCTCCGCCAGCACATCAAACACCAGCCGTATCCGTTGACTCGTGCGCATTTCGCGATGCGTCACGAGCCACACGGGAACGCGCGGCAACTGCAGGTGCGGCAGGAGTTTCACCACGCCGGGCGTCCGCTCGGCGATCTCGGGCATCATGACGCCGATGCCGAGCCCCAGCTTGACCATCTCCCAGGCCACGACGGTATTTTCCGAGACCAGCCGAAAGCTGTCAGCCGTGACCGCCATTCCCAGCTTGCACATGTATTGGGCAAACACCGCTGTATCGTCATAGCCGATCAAGTCATGGGGGTTGATGTCCTCTGCCCGTTGCGGTGCGCCGTTGCGGGCGAGCCATGATTCGGACGCGTAGAAACAGGCCGTGCTCTCCCGGACCAGCTGGCCGATCAGATCAGGCTCGTCCGGGCGGACGTGGCGTATGGCAATATCCGCCTCACGGCGGCGCAGGTCGCTGAGGGCATTCGAAGAAATGATAACCAGCGTGACATGTGGAGCTTCCTTCCGGATGCGCGCACAGATGTCGGGCAGGATATAGGCGCTGTAGGCATCGGTCGCGGAGATGCTCACCCGCCCTTCGACCGCCTGCGCCCTTCCTGTGGCAGCCAGCGCCATCGCATCAGCGGCCTCCCCCATGGCCTGGCCGTGGGCAACCAGACTTTGTCCGGTTTCCGTCAGGACAAGCCGTTTGCCGATCCGCTCGAACAGGGTCACGCCCAGCTCGGCCTCCAGCATAGCAACCTGACGTGACAACGTGGGCTGAGTGAGGCCCACAGTTCGGGCCGCAGCGGAAAGCGAGCCTGCTTTTGCTGTGGCATGGAAGGCGCGTGCCAGATTCCAGTCAAAATTTGTCATGCATATTTGTATATATATACTGCATAATTCCGCAATTTCCAATTTCTGCGCATATGCTAGATCGCCGCCCGAAGGAGTTCACAATGTTCCGTATTGTCAATGATGCCAGCTTCTGGGATCGGATCGCCCTGAAATATGCAGCCGATAAAATCTCCGATCAGGCGGGCTACGAGAAAACACTGGAGCGCACGATCAGCCACCTGAGGAGCAGCGACGAGGTGTTCGAGTTCGGCTGCGGCACAGGCACAACCGCGCTGCGGATCGCGCCACATGTCGCACGCCTCGTGGCGACGGACTTTTCCGAGAATATGATCACTATTGCGCAGGAGAAAGGCATCGCCGGTGCGTGCCGCAATGTTGAATTCCGGACATCAACACTGGCCGACGACCCATCGGCAGATCACAGCTTCGATGCTGTGCTCGGCTTCAGTGTCCTGCATCTCGCCGCTGGCAGATCAACGATCCTGTACAAAATCCGCCAGATGCTGAAGCCCGGTGGCCTGTTCATCTCCAAAACGCCTTGCCTGTCCGACATGAACCCGGTCACCCGCCTTGCGCTGCCACTCATGCAGCTTGTGGAAAAGGCACCTTATGTAGAGTTCTTTTCCGCGGTCCAGCTGGAGGCCGAGATCGTCGATGCCGGATTCGCGATCATCGAACGCGGCCGCCATGCGTCGAAGGGCAAGGACACCCGCCCGTTTTTCGTGGCCAAGCGGCTTTAATTGCCGCATCCCCCTACCAACTCCCTAACATCGCCCTCATCACCCTGTGCCATCCTGACCCGCGCCCCCACCTCGCGAACCCAAACCCCGAACGAAGCACCAACGAATCAGCCTTTCCCGGCTATCCGCACTAGTCTTTCCGGGTTTCCCATTACGGAGGCGTTGCACCTTTACCCTGACGGGATGACGGCCCCTTCCATATGAGCGCTGCGACGAGGCCCAGGATTGCACCCAGCGGACCGGCGAAGAAAATTGCAGTCATGGCGGCTTCAAGACTTCGGTCATGGTTGTTCGAGGAGAAAGCCACTATCGCCATCCATCCAAGGGTCGCAGCGACACCATAGCCGCCGATCAAGCCGAGAATACCGCGAACGAGCTTTGACATTTCACATCTCCTGAAAACCTGTCGGCCGTTGACATCGGACAGCGTGAAACTCTGGATTCAGCGGTAGGGTGCTTATGCGCTGCACCGTGACATGGTTGCGACAATCCTAACATCCCCCTCCCCGCCCTGTCCCATCCTGACCGGCTCGCCCACCTTGCGAACCCAAACCCCGAACGAACAGCATACGAATCAGCCTCCGCACTTGCGCGAGTGATTCCGAGGCTTTAGGCAAGCCGCCAGACGCGGCCACGGCGAAACGTGGTTAACCGATGGATAATACACCATGGCGACGCATAACATCCTTCTCCTGCCCGGCGATGGCATTGGGCCCGAGGTGGCGAGGGAAGTCGAGAAAGTCGCGGCGTGGTTTGGCAAAGCCGGTATCGCCTCCTTCAACTCCGAGACAGATCTGGTGGGCGGTGCGGCCTATGATGCGCACAAGGTGGCGATCAGCGATGCCGCCATGGCCCGTGCACAGGCGGCGGATGCCGTGCTGTTCGGAGCTGTGGGTGGGCCGAAATGGGCGGATGTGCCTTACAACGCGCGGCCCGAGGCCGGCCTGCTGCGGCTGCGCAAGGAGATGCAGCTTTTCGCCAACCTGCGCCCTGCCGTGTGCTATCCCGCGCTCGCCTCCGCCTCGTCACTCAAGCCCGAGGTCATCGAGGGTCTCGACATCATGATCGTGCGCGAACTGACGGGCGGCGTCTATTTCGGCGAGCCGAAGGAGATCGTAACGCTTGAGAACGGCGAGCAGCGCGCGGTCGACACGCAGGTCTATACGACCCACGAGATCGAGCGCATCGCTCGCGTTGCATTTGATCTGGCGAAGGTGCGCCGCAACAAGGTGACATCATCGGAGAAGCACAATGTGATGAAGTCCGGTGTGCTGTGGAAGAAGGTGGTCACCGATGTCCACCAGCGCGAATACAGGGACGTGGAACTCGACCATCACCTAGCGGATTCCTGCGGCATGCAGCTCGTGCGCTGGCCCAAGCAATATGATGTCATCGTCTGCGATAATCTCTTCGGCGACATGCTGTCCGATATCGCGGCGATGCTGACGGGGTCGCTGGGCATGCTTCCATCCGCTTCGCTTGGCGCTCCCGACGCGAAGACCGGCAAGCGCAAGGCGCTGTATGAGCCCGTGCATGGCTCCGCGCCCGATATCGCGGGCAAGGGCATGGCCAATCCACTGGCGATGATCGGCTCGTTTGGCATGGCTTTGCGCTATTCCTTCGGCCTCATCGAAGCCGCTGACCTGCTGGACAAGGCCATGGCCAATGTGCTGGCCGATGGCATCCGTACGGCTGATATCGCGGCCAAGGGTCAGAACGCGGTCAGCACGACCGATATGGGCGATGCCGTGGTGAAGGCACTGGGGAAGCTGAACTGAGGGTTACAGCCTCAGCACACGCCGCAGCACTGAACACATCACCAGATGCAGCATCACCGAGGCGATGATTGTGCCCATCATCCTGGTGGTGTCGGGTGATTTCATGCTGCCTACATAATTATGGTAAACCCAGACACCGACCACGATCCCGACGAAGGCGACAATCGCATTGCCGAAAAGCCCGAAACCAGTCGGACCCATGATCATGTCCATGATCCAGCCGACGATCAGCGCTGCGCAAATCGTTACCAGAGCAATGAGAAGCTGTTCATTCGTACTGAGATGCGAAAGCCCGACGAGTTTCCACATGATGGCCTGACCTGTTGCCGTAACGGAGGGTTGCCACTGCGGCTACTCTGAACTTTGCCGCAAACCCTTGAAGGATTGGTTATTGCGGCTATCAAATTGCTCTCATGCAAACACCAGGACCATCACACCGGCTTGTCGCAATGATGGGCCAAGGCCCTTATCGCCAGCCGAAAGCCAGTCTCTCGCGCGAGACATCTCCGAAATTCTCATGCGCGCGACCCACCATCAGGCCACCCAGTTTCTCGTAAAACTGGATAGCGCGCTCATTCTCCGCCAGCGACCACACCACCAACGATGCCAGACCGTGGCTTGCCAGTTCGCGTTGCGCGGCAGAAAACAACCGGTGCCCAAAACCAACGCCCTGAAATTCGGGCAGCAGGTAAATCTCGAAGATTTCGCCCCGATAGGGCAGCGACACTGCCCGGTTGCGGCCATAGCTGGCATAACCCGCTATGGTATCGTTGAAATCCAGCACCGCGATGCGGCTGCCTTTGGCGATGGCATGGGCCCACCAGCTTGTGCCGCGTCGCTGCACCATGCGCTCGAGATGCGCACCGGGGATGATGCCGCGATAAGCCTCCATCCAGGCCGCATCATGCACGCCAGCCACGCCCGCTGCGTCGGCGGCGGCGGCGGTCCGGATTCGGATCGTCCTTGTGCTCATCCGTCCTGTTTACGACTTGTTAACCATACCGGTAAAGCCCGAAAGAGAGCGTATGCCGGGATGCGACCAATCGGGCTGTTTCAGCGCTCCTGACGGAAAGCGCTGATGAAGGCGGGAGCTGCTTCTCCCGCAGCCTCAAGCGAGTAGCCACCTTCCTGCAAGATTACAGTTGGCAGCTTCAACTGGCCGAAAATGGCGCCGATTGTCTTGAAAGCGACTGTTGTCACCGCCAGCTTCGACAGCGGATCCTTATGATGGGCATCCCAGCCAGCGGAGAGCACGATAGCCTCAGCCCCGAAAGCGCGGGCGGTATCGGCAAGTTTCTGGCAGGCCGCAGCATAGGCCGCATCATCCGCGCCAGGCGGGAGCGGCAGATTCAGGTTGGCACCTTCGCCCGCGCCCCGTCCTGTTTCATCCGCAAAGCCGGAGTAATAAGGATAATAGCTGGTGGGGTCGGTATGCGTTGAGGCCACCAGCACATCGGCCCGGTCATAGAAGATTGCCTGCGTGCCATCGCCGTGATGCGTGTCGAAATCGAGGATCGCCACCTTGGCGAATTTCTGGCGCAAGACTTCTGCCGCTATGGCTGCATTGTTGAGGAAACAGAAGCCGCAGGCGCGGTCCCTGTAGGCATGATGGCCGGGCGGGCGGCAGAGGCCAAAGGCTGCATCATGTCCCGTGAGAACAGCGGTTGCCGCTGCAATCGCGGACTGCGCCGAAGCATACGCTGCGTCCCAGCTGCCCTCCCCCATCGCCACCGCCATGTCGCCGATGTACCAGCCGACCTGCCCGATGATACCGCCCTTCGGCGGTCCCTTGCGGTCTAGATCAGCGCCGGTTCCGCGATACGGATGGATATTGGGCCAGACCTCGGGTCCGGCATTGGGGAACTTGCGCCATTCCGCATAGGCCGTCTGCAGGAAGCTCAGATAATCCGCATCATGCACGGCGCGGATCGCTGCCATGCCGTGATCGCCGGGGGCAACAAGGCTGAGATCTGCCGCCTTGAGCTTCGCCAACAGCACTGTCACCCGGTCGGGGTTTTCCAGCGGGGCTGCCACCTGCCCCGCCACCATGAACTGTTTCGGCTGGTGACGGAGCTGGGTTGTGTCGAAAAAGAGATGCATGCGGCCTCCGGAGAGAAAGCCGCAGCCCCTCAACGCTTGCCGATGTAGCGCTCGATAGGCTCGACCTTGTCGATGACACCAGCCTGCCGCATGAACTCGGCCACCGCAAGATAGCGATCTGGATCGACAGCCTTCGGCGAGGCCTGGAAACGCGGCAAAGTGTCGGTCCAGGCCCGCCTGTTAAGGGCATCATCCACCTTGGGATGAGCCTTCACGAAAGTCGCCCATGTGCCTTGCGGATCGTTCAGCATCGCCATCGTTGCTTCCTCGATGGCCGCGAAGAAACGGTCGAATTTCGCATCACCGAAACGGTCCTGCTTCACGATGTAGATCAGTTCATCATAGGCTGGGACGCCGTGGTCCTCGGGGAAGAACATCTTGGGCTTCTTGCCCGCGAGTTCGATCTCGGTGCCCTCGAAATTGCGGAACCCACCGATGATGGCATCGGCCCGGCCAGAAATGAGAGCAATGGTCAGTGCAAAATTGACATTCACCAGCTTCACGTCGGCTTCGGTCATGCCCACGCTTTTCAGCATGGTCTTGAGCATCATGTCATGAATACCAGAGCCGGAGTAGCCGATGGTCTTGCCCCGGAGATCGGCCAGCGTCTTGATTGGGCCATCGGCCAACACGGTGAGCGTGTTGAGCGGCGTGGCGATCAGCGTGCCGTTGCGGATCACCGGTATCCCCTGTTTCACGGCGCGGGTGAAGCTTGGCTGATAACTGATCGCGATATCGCCTTGCCCGGCGGCGATGAGGCGTGGCGGAGCGGAGGGATCGGAAGGCTCCACGATCTGCACATCGAGGCCACGCTTGGCGAAGAGCCCGCGCTCCTTGGCGATGATGATCGGCGCATGGTCCGGGTTCACGAACCAGTCGAGCAGCAGCACCAGCTTGTCCGGTTGCTGCGCGGTGGCGGGGTGCGCAGCGAGCAAAGCGAATGCGGTCAGCAGAGCGGTGAAGAAACGGCGGGTCATCAGACCTCCTTGTGGTTTGGCGGTTAGGGAGAAAACTCAGAAAAGCTGCTGGTTCAGGACCTGGGCTGGTTCAGGACCTGGGCTGGTTCAGCGTGTCTGGAAAGTTGCGCAGGAGATGGCGCGTCAGTAGCGACATCAGCAGCCATGTTGCGAGGCAGAACACGATCAGCACCACCATGGCTGCAAAGACCATATCGGTCTGCATGCGGGCGTTGTGATAGGTCATCATGATGCCAAGGCCGCCATCCGAGCCCACCCATTCGCCCGCGATGGCACCGAGCGGCGCATAGGCGGCCGCCAGCTTCAGCCCGGCACACAGATGCGGCAGCGCGGCGGGAACCCGGATGTTGAACAGGATCTGCCACGGCGACGCGCCGTAAAGTTTTGCCAGATCGATCAGATTTTCGTCGGCACGGCGCAGTCCCTCGTAGAAAGCGGCGGTGACCGAGAAGAAAATGGTGATCGCGGCCATGGCGATCTTGGACGTGATGCCAAATCCGAACCAGATCATCATCAGGGGGGCCAGCGCAATGAACGGAATGGCCTGGCTGACCACGGCGAGAGGTGAAAGCGCCTGCGCCAGCCAGCGCGAGGCCCCCATGCCCAGCGCCAGGGCCATGCCGATGGCAACGCCGATGATCAGGCCAAGAATCGTTTCCAGCGCCGTCACGCCTGCGTTCGGCAGGATCAGATGAAGGTTCTTCACCACCGTCACCGCAATATGGCTAGGGGCTGGCAGGTACCAAAGGGGTAACTGGAAGAAGCGCACCGCGCCCTCCCACAGCAACCCTGCGCCCAGAAGTGCCACGACCTGCGGTTTGAACACGGTTCGAACGGCTGATACGGTGAAAGCCGCCAGCGATTGGGCCGACAGAACAGGAAATTGCGAGCGGCTCGCGCTGCGGCCCTCAAGAGCCAGACTCATCTCGATTCCTCCGCCGGCATGACCCGGATCAGGTTCGGCGGGTTAACGGTAAGGCTTGCGCCTCAACATCTCTCAGCCTGGCTCGAAAGCCTCCGGGCACCCCGACGAGATGTTATTGATATAACGGGGAAGGCGGGGCGCGGCAAGGGAAGAAGGGGGGCGAAACGCCTCAGTCCCCCTTGCGCAACAGCGGTGCCAGCAGCCCGACGCTCGAGGCAAGCCAGACCGCGCCGATCCATGGCAGGAAAGGTCCGGCAAAATGCTGGATGGTCAGGCGCAGAGCATGCAGTTGCACCGCCGTCGCAGGGGACGAGAAGAACCCGAACCAGAACAGGCCATAGCCGACAGCAACCAGCAGAAGAGGCAGGCACAGCAGCACAGGCCGCCAGCGGCTCCTGCCACGCGCCGCCATGGCGCGCGTGAGGACAACCAAGAGAGCGAGGGCTATGACCGCGCCGACTATGGATGGAACATAAAGATGAAGCTGCTCGCGCATTGATCCCCAGGGGAAACGTGGAATCAATAGCTGATTTGCGGCAAAATGAGGATCAATCCCTCAGCAGATCATTGATTGCCGTCTTCGACCGGGTCTGTGCATCCACCGTCTTGACGATGACGGCGCAATAGAGCGACGGCGACGGGCTTCCGTCGGCGTAGGGCTTGCCCGGCAGCGATCCGGATACCACCACAGAATACGGCGGCACATAGCCGACGTGCACTTCGCCCGTGGCCCGGTCGATGATCTTGGTGGAGGCCGAGATGAAGACGCCCATGGAGATCACGGAACCTTCCCCGACGATGACGCCTTCCACCACCTCGGAGCGCGCGCCGACGAAGCAATTGTCCTCGATGATCGTGGGATTGGCCTGCAACGGTTCCAGAACGCCGCCGATGCCGACGCCGCCTGAGAGGTGGATATTCTTGCCGATCTGGGCGCAGGAGCCGACCGTGACCCAGGTATCGACCATGGTGCCTTCGCCCACGCGCGCCCCGACATTGACGAAGGACGGCATGAGGATCACGTTCTTGTCGATGAAGGCGGAATGGCGGACAATCGCGCCAGGCACCATGCGGAAGCCAGCGGACTGAAATTTGTGGTCAGGCCAGCCATGCATTTTCAATGGCACCTTGTCGTAGCCATAGACAGCATTCTGGCTTGCCGCGCCGCCATCAACGGCAAACGGCAAGACGCTGTTGTCATTGAGCCGGAAGGACAGCAGCACGGCCTTCTTCAACCACTGATGCACGGCCCAGCTGTCCTTGAGCGGCTTCCCCGGAATCTTCTCCGCCACGCGCATCGTGCCATTGTCGAGGCCGTTCAGCGCCTCGTTCACGGCATCGCGTACCTCGCCCTTTGTCGCGCTGCTGATCTCGGTGCGGATATCCCAGGCCTTTTCGATGGTGGCGGCGAGTGATGCGATGGACATGGGGACGGCTCCTTGGGAAAGTGCGTTCGCTTGTCGCTGGATGCGAAGCCAAGTCAATCTCAAACTATCGGTTGATTGGAAAATTGCTTTGGCGGGACTATGACTGCGCCCCATGAGTGATGCCGATGCCTCTTTCACCAACCCGTTCCCCCCCGCCACCGAGGCAGAGTGGCTGAAGCGCGTTGAAGCCGTGCTGAAAGGTGCGGATTTCGAAAAGAGACTGGTGGAGCGCACACACGATGGAATTGCAATCCAGCCACTTTATGCCCGCCGTGCTGATGCAGCACTTGTCGCAGGCGCAAATGCCGGGAAGCCATGGCATGTCGCAGCACGTGTCGATCACCCCGATGCCGATATTGCCGCCGCGCAGGCCCGCGAGGATCTGGAGGGCGGGGCCGATGCGCTTGCTCTGGTGTTTGCTGGCAATCGCGCGGCGCGGGGATATGGCCTGACTTGCGAAACAGCGGCTGATCTGGACGCAGCGCTGGCCGGCGTTCATCTCGATCTCATCCGGCTCAGGCTCGATTCCGTGCCTGACGGCCACATTCATGCCAAGACCGTGGCTGCGCTTGTTGAAAAGCGGAAGCTGAATCCGGCGCAGGTCAACATCGATTTCGGCATGAGCCCGATGCAGGATGACGCGTTGACCGGCAAGACGGTGCTGGCGCTGCTCGCGCGCGGCTTCCGGGGACCGTTCCTGACGGTCGATATGCGCCCGTATCACGAGGCCGGGGCCAGTGAAGGACAGGAACTCGCTGCAGCACTGGCGCAGGGCGTGCTGTATCTGCGCGCACTTGAAGCCGTGGGAATCACCCTGGCCGACGCCTTCCGGGCGATCTCGTTCATTGTCCCGGTAGACGGCGACCAGTTCATGGGCGTGGCGAAGCTGCGCGCCCTGCGCAAGCTCTGGGCGAAGGTCGAGACGGCCTGCGCTGTGACGCCGATGCCTGTAACCATACACGCTGAAACTTCGTGGCGGATGCTGACGCGGCGCGATCCGCATGTGAACATTCTGCGCACAACAATCGCGGCTTTTGCGGCAGGTGTGGGTGGCGCGGATACCGTGACGGTGCTGCCGTTCACGCAGGCGCTTGGCTTGCCCGAGGCGCAGGCCCGGCGGCTCGCCCGCAACACGTCGATCGTGCTGATGGAAGAAGCGCATCTGTGGCGTGTCATCGATCCGGTAGCGGGTGCGGGCGGATACGAGGCGCTGACAGACGATCTTTGCGCCAAGGCATGGGCATTGTTCCAGCAGATCGAGGGCGAGAGCGGCATCGTCACGAGCCTGAAGGCCGGAGCCTTGCAGGCACGGATCGCGGAGGCGGCCAAGGCGCGTGACCGGGCGGTTGCGACGCGCCGGGAGCCGCTCACCGGGACGAGCGAGTTTGCCAATCTGCGCGAGACGGCACCGCTGGTGCTGGATGTTGCACCGCTGGGTGAGGTGCTGCAACCGTCCGGCTTGGTGTCGAGGCGGATCGCGGAGCCTTTCGAGGCCTTGCGCGACCGGGCGGATGCAGTGCTGGCGACAACGGGCGCGCGGCCGAAGGTGCGGCTGGTGACGCTGGGGCTATTGGCGGATCACGCGGCGCGGCTGGCGTTTGTGCAGAATGCCTTCGAGGTTGGCGGGATCGAGGCGGGCAATGCGGGCAAACTCGCCTGCCTCGTCGGATCGGACACGGCTTATGCCGAGGGTGCGGTGGATATGGCGCGGTCGCTTGTGGCATTGGGCCACATTGTCTGGCTCGCAGGAAAACCGGGTGAGATGGAGGCGGCGCTGGTTGCGGCAGGCATCAGCCGGTTCGTTTTCGCGGGTTGTGATGTGGTAGAGTGTCTGATTGAAGCTCTGGAGTTAACCAGATGACCACTATCCCAAACTTCGCCGAGATCAACTGGACAACCACCCCTTCCCCTCCCATTGCGTGGGGAGGAGCAGTCTGGCACACCCCCGAAGGCATCGCGGTGAAATCCGCCTATTCCCCCGCTGACATCGCTGGCCTCGCCCATGTCGACTCCTACCCCGGCATCGCGCCCTATCTGCGCGGCCCCTACCCAACGATGTACGTCAACCAGCCCTGGACCATCCGGCAATACGCGGGTTTCTCAACGGCCGAGGACTCGAACGCTTTCTATCGGCGCAATCTCGCTGCGGGTCAGAAAGGACTGTCCGTCGCCTTCGATCTGGCGACGCACCGGGGCTATGATTCCGATCATCCGAGGGTAGCGGGTGATGTCGGCATGGCGGGTGTGGCGATTGATTCCATCCTCGACATGCGGACCTTGTTCGACAAGATCCCGCTGGACCAGATGTCGGTGTCGATGACCATGAACGGCGCGGTACTGCCCATTCTCGCCCTGTTCATCGTTGCCGCCGAGGAGCAGGGCGTGCCTGCGGCCAAACTGTCGGGCACCATCCAGAACGACATTCTCAAGGAGTTCATGGTCCGCAACACCTATATCTATCCGCCCGCTGGATCGATGCGGATCATCGCGGATATCTTCGCTTTCACCGCGAAAGAGATGCCGAAATTCAACAGCATTTCCATCTCCGGCTATCACATGCAGGAAGCCGGTGCGACGCAGGACCTTGAGCTCGCCTACACGCTGGCGGACGGCATGGAATATCTACGCGCCGGGCTCGCAGCGGGGCTGGATGTGGATGTGTTCGCACCGCGCCTCTCCTTCTTCTGGGCCATCGGCATGAACTTTTTCATGGAGGTGGCGAAGCTGCGTGCGGCACGGCTGCTGTGGGCGAAGCTGGTGAAGGATTTAAACCCGAAGAACGAGAAAAGCCTGCCCTTGCGCACGCATTGCCAGACCTCGGGCTGGTCGCTGACGGCACAGGACGTGATGAATAACGCCGTGCGCACCATGGTGGAAGCCATGGCGGCGACGCAGGGCGGCACGCAGTCGCTGCACACCAATTCGCTGGACGAAGCGCTGGCCCTGCCCACGGACTTTTCAGCCCGCATCGCCCGCAACACGCAGCTCCTGCTACAGCAAGAGAGCGGCACCACGCGCATCATCGATCCCTGGGGTGGCAGCTATTATGTTGAGCGGCTGACGGCGGATCTGGCCAACCGGGCATGGGGGCATATCCAGGAGGTGGAGAAGCTGGGTGGCATGGCGAAAGCCATCGAGGCCGGCATTCCCAAGCTGCGAATCGAGGAGGCGGCTGCTGAGCGGCAGGGCCGCATCGACAGTGGGGCAGACGTGATTGTGGGTGTCAATAAATACCAGCCGCTGTCGGAACCGACGATCCCCGTGCTGAAGGTGGACAACGCCGCTGTGCGCGCGGCGCAACTCGCCAAGCTGGCTCAGTTGCGGGCGGAGCGGAACCCGGCAGAGGTGGAAGCAAAGCTTGCGGCGCTCACGAATGCTACCAACCTCAAGGGCGGCTCGGATATTGAGAGCAACCTGTTGAAACTTGCGGTGGATGCGGCGCGCGCCAAGGCAACGGTGGGCGAAATCTCGCTGGCGCTGGAAAAGGCCTGGGGCCGCCACAAGGCGGAGATCAAGGTGATCTCGGGGGTGTATGCCAAGAGTTTCGGCAACGACAACCCGGTCATCGACCGCGTGCGTGGCATGACACGGGCTTTCCGCGATAATGACAACCGTGCCCCCAAGATCCTCGTGGCCAAGATGGGGCAGGACGGCCATGACCGGGGCCAGAAGGTGATCGCCTCGGCCTTTGCTGATCTGGGTTTCGAGGTCGAGATCGGGCATCTCTTTGCCACGCCGGAAGAAGCGGCGGCGGAGGCGGTGCAGGGCAATGTGCATGTCATCGGCGTGTCGTCGCTGGCAGCGGGGCATCTGACGCTGGTGCCGGAATTGAAGAGCGCGCTGAAAGATCAGGGTCGCCCGGATATCATGGTGGTCGTCGGCGGAGTCATCCCGCCGGAGGATGTGCAGACACTCCTTGATATGGGCGCGGCTGCGGTGTTTCCGCCCGGAACGAATATCCCTGAGGCAGCGGCGCGGTTGCTGGACAAGCTCAATCTCAAGCTGGGTTATGCTCAGCCGCCCGTCGCTGCGGCGGAGTAGGCCTTACGCCCGTCCCCGCTCGATCGACCTTTGCACGACCTGACGCACTTCAGGATCGCTCAGGAACAGATCATGCCGCAGCGCCACCCAGCCACCGTAATCGGTGGCATCGACGACGCGAACGCCCAGCCCTTCCAGTTGCTCGCGCGTGGCGGCTCCGGTGCGGGCCACACCGCCGGCAAGACGGCGCGAGACTTCCAGCGCCCGGTCACCAGTGGATGAAATCACCGTGATGCGCGGCACCAGTGTGCGCAGGCGCTTGAGGGCGTTGTCAAAGAGATCGAAATCAATATCGGGCGATGCCAGAACGATGGCACCGAGACGGCTGGCCATGGCGTCGCCGTGTCGCGCCCATATCTGGCGCAATGCCTCCACGGTCAGCAAGGTACCCATGCTGTGTGCAACGATGTGGACGCGGGAAGCTCCGCCTTCAGACAGCAGCGCCACCAGCGTTTCCTCGAATGCATCACGGGAATAAAGCGCGCTTTCGCGATCATAGCCGTAATCGAACAGGGCTGCGCGAGACGGCCATGAAAACAGCACAGAGGGTCCGGTGAAGCCGATGCCTTCAGTCAGCTCGATAGCGCTGATCGAGGCGCTCTCGAAGCTCTCCTTGTAACCATGGGTGAATAGCAGCACCTCGCGTCCGGCCACAGCCTCGATAAGCCCCTGGGAAGCCGGGCGGCTGTCGGGCGCGACACGGTCGATGTTCCATGTGCCGCTGAAAGTGGAGCGGGCGCGACCCATGATGGTCGTATCCGGCCGGTTGAAGACCACGCGCGTGAGTGCTGTGCTGCTGCTGCGTTCGTGGCCGTACCACGGCGTTTTCAGTGCGCCCTTCACCGGCTGCCGGTTGGTGAGGGCCAGCAGGGTCGGGTTGTAACCGGGCGGTGGCGCAACGGCCGAAGCGCCGATATTGCCCGACGCAAGCAGATCGGGGACGCAGCCGCTCACACCCAGCGCCGCTGTGCAGGCGGTGGCGGAGAGAAAAGCGCGGCGAGAGGCGCAAAATGTCATGGCGCGACAGAAATCCAGGTTGGGGAATGCGCTTCAATAGCGTTTCAGGGATGAATGGAACCCTAATGCACCAATGGATGTGGCAATGATGAGGCGGCATTCTTTCCACCAAGGAAATAGATGCCTTGCATCTTTCACCCCCTCCCCTGCTGACGTGTTGTCCGCTAAGGACAAAGCCGACGATGGAAACCTGACGCAATGCTCATTCAGTCCATAACCGAAGCCGAGGTGGCCACTGCCGTGCTGGATGCACGCGCCGCGAAGGCTCCGCTGTCAATCGAGGGTGGCGGCACCAAGCGCGGACTTGGTCGGCCCAGCCAGACCGAGCGCACGCTGTCTCTGAAAGGGCTTTCCGGCATCACACTGTATGAACCGTCGGAAATGGTGATCGGCGCATGGGCGGGCACACCTCTGGCCGAGGTACAGAAGACACTGGACGACCGTGGCCAAATGCTGGCGTTCGAGCCGATGGATTACCGTCCGCTGCTGGGCTCCACGGGCGAACCGAGCATTGGTGCTGTCGCGGCCTGCGGCATCGCTGGGTCGCGCCGCATCATGGCGGGAGGCGCGCGCGACAGCCTGATCGGCGTGCGCTTCGTCAACGGGCGGGGCGAGATCATCAAGAACGGTGGCCGCGTGATGAAGAACGTCACCGGACTTGATCTGGTGAAATTGCAAGCAGGGGCTTACGGGACGCTGGGCGTGCTGACCGAGGTGATTTTCAAGGTGATTCCGAAGCCGGAAAAGGTGGCAACGCTGGTTCTCGAAGGGTTGGACAATGTACAGGCAATCCGCGCCATGGCCGCCGCACTGCAATCGCCGTTCGAGATTACTGGCGCAGCACATGAGCCGGGCAGTATCCTGCCGGGTGACAGCATGACTTATTTCCGCATTGAGGGCTTTGCCGAGCAGATCGCCTACAGGACGGGAGAGCTGCGCAAGGTACTGGCGGCGTTTGGTCCGCTTGAGCCACTTGGTGGTGACTGGCCTGCAAAGATCTGGCCGCACTTGCGCGATGGCGGCCAACTGGTCGAGCATGGCCTGCCTTATGTCTGGCGCTGTTCAGTCGCGCCGGACAAGGGCGCATTGCTGGCGCAAGATACCGGCGGTGCCGCGTATTTCGACTGGGGCGGCGGGCTTGTGTGGCTTGGGTTCAAACAGGCGGATGAGGTGCTGGCTGCCAGCATCAACACTGCTGCCGCCCGCCACGGCGGCTATGCCATCCTCGTGAAAGCGCCGGATGAATTTCGCGCCCGCGTCAATGTTTTCCAGCCGCTCGATCCAGCGATCCAGAAACTGCAAGTCGGCCTCAAGGCGAGTTTTGATCCGGACGGGATTCTCAATCCCGGCCGCATGTACGCGGGGCTGTGAGCGATGCAAACCAGTTTTACCCCCGCCCAACTTGCCGATCCACAGATCGCGGCCTCTGAAAAGATCCTGCGGACCTGCGTGCATTGCGGCTTCTGCACCGCGACCTGCCCGACCTATCTGCTGCTTGGCGATGAACTCGACAGCCCGCGCGGGCGCATCTACCTCGTCAAGGACATGCTGGAGCAGGGCAAGCCCGCCAATGCCGAGGTGGTGAAGCATGTCGATCGCTGCCTCTCGTGCCTGTCCTGCATGACGACGTGTCCCTCGGGCGTGCACTACATGCACCTGATCGATCATGCGCGAGCGCACATCGAGGAGACCTACAACCGCCCCTGGCATGACCGGCTGATGCGCGCCGTGCTGTCATGGGTGCTGCCATATCCGGGGCGATTCCGGCTGGCGCTGGCCGGGGCATTTTACGGGCGACTCGCGAAACCCATTCTGGAGAGGCTGCCTGTGATCGGCGGACGTCTTGGCGCGATGCTGTCGCTCGCGCCTGCCAGCGTGCCGCCACGGTCGCAAGCAAGTGCGGGTGATGTCTTCAGCCCGACGGGGCAGCGCAAAAAGCGCGTCGCAATCCTCACGGGATGCGCCCAGCCCGTGCTGAAGCCATCGATCAACGATGCCACAATCCGCCTCCTCACCCGCTTCGGCGTCGAGGTTGTGCTGCCGAAGGGGGAGGGCTGTTGCGGCGCACTGGTGCATCATATGGGCCGCGAGCATGAAGGGCATGTCTTCGCAAAGATGAACATCGATGCATGGATGGCCGAGATCGAGGGTGATGGTCTTGACGCCATCATCATCACGGCATCGGGCTGCGGCACCACGATCAAGGATTACGGCCATATGCTGCGCGATGACGCGGCCTATGCGGCGAAGGCGGCGCGGGTGTCAGCGCTTGCCAAGGATATCACCGAGTTTCTTGCGGAGCTTGAACTGCCCGCCGTCGAACCAAAAAACCTGACAATCGCCTATCATTCGGCCTGTTCCATGCAGCACGGCCAGAAGATCACGGATGCGCCGAAGAAGCTGCTGAAGGCCGCCGGTTTCACCGTAAAGGACGTTCCGGAAGGGCATATCTGCTGCGGTTCGGCAGGTGTCTACAATATCCTCCAACCCGAGATCGCGGGACAACTGAGGGCGCGCAAGGTGAAGAACATCGAACGCACCAAGCCCGATCTCATTGCGACCGGCAACATCGGCTGCATGACGCAGATCGGCAAGGGGACCGGAATTCCCATCGTGCATACGGTGGAATTGCTGGACTGGGCCACGGGCGGGCCGGTGCCGGAGGGCGTGAAAATCTTCGCAAGTTGACCTCCTGCCTGCGCCTGCTTACACCTCCCCACCATGACAGATGCCCCTCCCCTGACGCTCGATGCCGCCGCTCTCACTTCGCAAGCATGGCCTTTCGAAGAAGCCCGCAAACTGGTGGAGCGCCAGAAAAAATCCGGCAAATCCGAAATTCTGTTCGAGACGGGCTATGGTCCCTCGGGCCTGCCGCATATCGGCACATTTGGCGAAGTCGCGCGCACGACAATGGTGCGCCGCGCCTTCGAGGTGCTCACGGGTGGTACTATCAAGACGCGGCTCATCGCGTTTTCCGATGACATGGATGGATTGCGCAAGGTGCCGGACAATGTGCCGAACAAAGAGATGCTGGCGCAGCATCTGGGCCGACCGCTCACTGAAGTGCCTGATCCGTTCGGGAAGTTCGAGAGCTTCGCGCATCACAACAACGCCATGCTGCGGCAGTTTCTGGATCAGTTCGGTTTCCAATATGACTTCCAGTCCTCGACCGATAGCTACAAGGCGGGCGTGTTCGACAAGACATTGCTGCTGATGCTGTCCAGGCATGAGTCCATCATGAAGATCATGCTGGCCAGCCTGCGTGAGGAGCGTGCCTCGACGTATTCGCCATTCCTGCCGATCCATCCGAAGACGCGCGTGGTGATGCAGGTGCCCGTGGATGAATGGAAGGTCGATGCGGGAACCATCGTCTGGAAGGACCCTGATACGGACGAGCGCTTCGAGACGCCCGTCACCGGCGGGCAGTGCAAGCTGCAATGGAAGCCGGACTGGGCCATGCGCTGGGTGGCGCTGGGCGTCGATTACGAGATGGCGGGCAAGGACCTGATCGACTCGGTGAAACTCTCGGGACAGATCACCCGCGCGCTCGATGCGCCGCCGCCCGACGGCTTCAATTATGAGCTGTTCCTGGACGAGCAGGGCCAGAAAATCTCGAAGTCGAAGGGCAATGGCCTGACCATCGACGACTGGCTGACCTATGCTTCACCCGAAAGCCTGTCGCTCTTCATGTTCCAGAAGCCGCGCGAGGCCAAGAAGCTGCACTTCGATGTCATCCCGCGCGCCATGGATGAGTATCTCCAGTTTCTGGATGCTTATGGCCGACAGGACTGGAAGAACCGACTGGGCAACCCGGTCTGGCATATCCATCAGGGCGAGCCGCCCGCGCCGGAGGCGATGCCATCCGGTGACGGTTCAAACACGCCGCGCGCGGCTGTCTCGTTCGCACTGATGCTAAATCTCGTGGCGGTTGCCAATGCGGAGGACAAGAATGTGCTCTGGGGCTTCATCCGCCGCTATGCGCCGGGAACCGATCCGGCGACACATCCAGGGCTGGGCCGCATGGCGGACTATGCCATCCGCTACTTCAAGGATTTCGTGAAGCCGGCGAAAAAGTACCGCCTGCCGACGGATGACGAGCGTCTGGCGCTGATTGATCTGGCTGCCAGGCTCGGAGAAGCAGCGAAGTCAGGCATCACCGATCCCGCCCTGCTGCAGGACGCCGTGCTCGACATCGGCCGCCGCGATCCCTGGCGCACGCCCAACAAGGATGGTGGGTTTAACGTTGGCGGGTCGTGGTTCGCGATGCTGTATCAGGTGCTGCTGGGCGAGGAGAAGGGGCCACGGTTCGGGTCTTTCGCTGCGATCTACGGGGCTGCGAATACCAGGGCGCTGATCGAGAAGGCGCTGTCAGGTGAATTGATGGCTGAACATGAGGCGTTCGTGAAAGCGCGGGGGTAGCCGGGCTTGCCTCACACAAAATCCAGCGGCAGTTCCGTCACCGCCTTGATCTCCTCCATCACGAAACTCGCGGAAACATCGCTCATCTCGAGGCGCGCGATCAGCTTCTTGTAGAGCCGGTCATAGGCCGCGACATCGGGCACGCGGGCCTGCAGGATGTAGTCGATCTCGCCCGCCGTGCGATACGCCCCGATAATCTCGGGAATTTCCAGCACCGCCTTGCGCAATTGCTCCGTTGCATCGACCGCATGGCGCGATGTGCGCACCACGATGAAGACAGTCAGCGCCAGATTGATCTTCGCGGGGTCCACCAGTGCGACCCTGCGCGTGATGACGCCATCCTCCTCCAGCCGCTGCACGCGCCGCCAGCAGGTGTTACGGGAAATGCCGGTGCTGTCGGCGAGAGAATCAAGGCTCTGGCTGGCGTCGCGCTGCAATTCAGTGAGCAGGCGTTTGTCGATCATATCCAGCATTAATATTTTATCCCGCGATAAGGATTAAAGATCGAATATTATAATCGATATATAGACGATACGCCAGTTTTCTGGTGATGATCGTTCAGGCACTCTGGGACATGATGCTGCATCCAAGGAGCACACCATGCTGACACGCATCAAGAGCCTGTTCATTGCCCACCCCGACGCGCTGGGGGAAACCTACTTCCAGCATCTCGGCCATGCCATGAGCTATGCGGGGCGCATGTTTGCAGCGGGGTTCTGCGCCCTGACACACGCGATTTTCCCGTTCCTGTTTGAAAAGACAGCCTCGAACCTCATCAAGCAGATGTATGCCGAGATGACATCGCGCGGTGCGGCTGCGGCGGTCGAGCAGGTGAAGGTCTATCCGGCGGAGTAATTTTTTTTCTTCTCGCGAGGGAGAAGGGATTTGGTATCACCCGCCCCTGACCGCCTTCACGCCTTCCCGCGCCAGCTCATCCGCACGTTCGTTCATCTCGTCACCGGCATGTCCCTTGACCCATTGCCAGTCGATGCGGTGGCTCTTCGTTGCTTCTTCCAGCCGCTGCCAGAGTTCAGCATTCTTCACCGGCTTCTTGTCCGCCGTTTTCCAGCCATTCTTTTTCCAGCCGTGAATCCATTGGGTGATGCCCTGGCGAACATACTGGCTGTCGATATGGAGCGTGATTTCGCAGGGCTTCTTCAGCGCCTCAAGCGCGGAAATCGCCGCCATCAGTTCCATACGGTTGTTCGTGGTGTCAGGCTCGCCACCGAATAACTCCTTGCGATGACCGCCAGCGACAAGGATCACGCCCCAGCCGCCGGGGCCGGGATTGCCGGAGCAAGCCCCGTCCGTCCAGATAGCGACTGTGCTCATTGGAAGATTTGCCTCATCGCGAAACACCGTACTCGGCGGCGTTCGCCACCTTCTGGTGGATGCGCAGGCGGCGGTAATAGGCCATCGGATCATGCGGCTTCACCAGCGCGCCGGGGGGCACGTTCAGCCAGTCATAGAGCCGCGTCAGCATGAAACGCAGCGCCGATCCCCGGCACAGCACTGGGAGCGCCGCCACCTCGGCATCGATCAGTCGCCGCACACGCTCATAGCCCGCTATCAGCGCACGGCCTTTGGTCTGGTTGAAGGCGTAATCCGGCTCGAAACACCAGGCGTTGAGGCAGATCGCGAGATCATAGGCCAGCAGATCGTTGCAGGCGAAATAGGGATCTATAATTCCTGACAGATGACCTCTGAGAAAAAACACATTGTCGGGAAAGAGATCCGCATGGATCACGCCAGCGGGCAGGTCTTTCGGCCAGTGGCTTTCCAGATGGATCAGCTCTTCATCGGCAAGACCATAGAGGCCGGCTTGCACGGAATTGGCGGCGGGGCCGGAGCGCTCCAACAGCGGTCGCCAACCATGCGGTCCAAGCGCATTGACGCGGGAATGGCTTGTGAAGCTCTGACCCGCCGCATGCAGCTTGGCCAGCGCCTCGCCCAGCTGTCTGCATTGCTCCACATCGGGACGCCTGGCCGACATGCCGTCGAGGAATGTCACCAGCACGGCAGGCCGTCCGGCGAGCCTGCGCAAGGCCTCCCCGTCCCGCGCTTTCACCGGCAGAGGCGTGGTGATACCGTTCCCGGCGAGATGGGTCATGAGGGCGAGAAAGAACGGCAGATCAGCCTCGTTCACGCGCTTCTCATAGAGTGTGAGGATGAAGCGGCCACCGTCGGTCTGGACAAGATAGTTCGAGTTCTCGACGCCTTCCGCGATGCCTTTACAGGAGACGAGGCCGCCTATGTCGTAATGCGCGATAAACTCGGCAAGTTCGTCGTCGGGGACTTCAGTGTAGACAGCCATCAGGCCATCGCCTCGCGCAGATTGCGCGGCAGCGGGAAGAACATGCTTTCATCCGCAGTTGAGATCATTTCCACCTTCACTGTGTAGCGCTCGGCGAAGGCATCAATGATCTCTTCCACCAGCACTTCGGGTGCCGATGCTCCTGCCGTGATGCCCAGCGTTTTCAATCCGCTGAAGACGGACCAATCGATGTCCTGCGCGCGCAACACCAGCCGCGCCACGGGGCAACCGGCACGTTCCGCTACTTCGCGCAAACGTTGCGAGTTGGAGGAATTGGGCGAACCCACGACGAGCAGCGCATCGACCTCGGGCGCGACACGCTTGACCGATTCTTGACGGTTGGTCGTGGCGTAGCAGATGTCTTCCTTGTGCGGTCCCGCGATGCCAGGGAATGTCGCCTTGAGGGCGTCGACAACCGCAGCCGTATCATCCACTGACAGCGTGGTCTGCGTGACAAAGGCGAGTTTGGCGGGATCGCGGACCTTCAGCGCCGCTACGTCCTCCACGGTCTCCACGAGGGTCACGGCACCGGCGGGCAATTGCCCCATGGTGCCTTCCACCTCGGGGTGGCCCTTGTGGCCGATCATGATCAGGTCACGGCCACGCTTGTGATGAATTTCCGCTTCGCGATGCACCTTCGTCACCAGCGGGCAGGTCGCGTCGATGGCGAAAAGATTGCGGCGTTTGGCCTCGGCCGGGATCGCCTTGGGTACGCCATGGGCGGAGAAGATCACCGGGGCCGTGGTATCGGGAATCTCCTGCAATTCCTTCACGAAAATCGCGCCTTTGGCTTTCAGGTCTTCCACAACATATTTGTTATGAACGATCTCGTGGCGCACATAGACCGGCGCACCGTAGAGTTTCAGTGCCTGCTCCACGGCATCAATGGCGCGCACCACACCGGCGCAAAAGCCGCGCGGAGCGCAGAGCTTGATATGGAGCGGCGGTTTGGCGGCGGCTGTCATGGGTCTGGGTTTGGCGGGTGAAGGACAGAACGTCAAGCTGGGGAGAGCGTCTACTCACTTTCCCCCTCGCAATCGCGTACTATCCCTACTATCTCAGACCCATTCCGGCGGCTAAGCTCGGCCATCCCTTATAACGAGCAATCTCCTGCATGGCCGACGCCGCCCATAGTTCCGATCTCATTCAGCAAGCCGTTGTCTTTCTGGGCGCGGCTGCGATTGCCGTGCCTGCCTTTCGCTTCGCAGGGCTTTCAGCAATTCTGGGCTATCTCGTGGCGGGAATGGCCATCGGACCATCGGGCTTCGCCTATTTCACCGACCCCAATACGCTGTTTGGCATCGCCGAGATCGGCGTGGTGATGTTCCTGTTCGTCATCGGGCTGGAGCTGAAAGTGTCGCAGCTCATCGCGATGCGCCGCGATATCGCCTGGCTGGGGTCGCTGCAGATGATCCCCACAACGCTGGTACTGATGGGACTGTTGATGCTGATCGGCCTGAGCTGGAAGGCGGGCCTTGTCATCGGTGTCGCCGTGGCGCTGTCCGCGACCTCCATCGCACTGCAGATCCTGCAGGAGCGCGGGCACATGCAGCATATTTACGGCAAGAAGAGCTTTGCGATCCTGCTGTTTCAGGACCTTTCCGTGGTGCCCATCCTGGCGCTGGTGCCGTTGCTCGCCATAGGTGCATCTGCGCCCAATGACACGACTGAGGTCATGCTCTCCATCGCCAAGGCAGTGACGGCAATTGCCCTGATCATCCTGGCCGGTCGCTATGTGCTGAACCCGATGTTCCGGTTTCTGGCGAAACTGCACAGCCACGAGATCATGACCATCACCGCGCTGTTGGTCGTGCTGGGTGCTGCTGCGCTGATGAGCATGGTCGGCATGTCGATGGCGCTGGGCGCGTTTCTGGCGGGAATTCTGCTGGCGGAATCGAATTTCCGGCATGAGCTGGAAGCCGATATCGAGCCTTTTCGCGGGCTTCTGCTCGGCCTGTTCTTCATGTCGGTCGGCATGCTGATCGACCTGCGCTATGTCTGGCAGAACTTGGGCTATGTGTTGGTGCTGACCGCTGGCCTGATTCTCGTGAAGTTTGCCATCAATTGCGCCATCGGGATTCTGGAGAAGGCACCGGCGAATTCCTACCTGCGTGCCGCCAGCATCCTGACGCCAGCGGGTGAATTCTCCTTTGTCATCCTGCCGCTTGCAGCGACACTCGGCATTCTGTCCAGCAACGACCAGAAGCTGTTCATGGCTGTCGCGGCGTTTTCCATGATGCTGGGGCCACTGGTCTCCAAGGTGGTGGATAGCTGGGCGCAATATCTGGAAAAACAGAAAAGTCTTGCCGGTCCGGACATCGAGGAGGACTTTGCCGGGGCGGGAGGTCGCGCCCTGTTGATCGGCTCCGGCCGCGTTGGCCAGATGGTAAGCCAGATGCTGCTGACCTCGGGAACGGATGTGACTGTCATCGACAACAATATCGAGATGGTCCAGACGGCGGGCTCGTTCGGCTTCAAGGTCTATTATGGTGATGGCCAGCGGCTTGATGTGTTGCGGGCAGCAGGCGCGGATAGCGCGGAAGTTATCTGTGTCTGCATCGACAATCAGGATGCCGCGACCATCATCACGGAGATCGTCAGTGCCAATTTCCCGACCGCAAAGCTGCTGGTGCGGGCCTATGACCGCCGTCACGCGCTGGAACTGATGCGGCATGACCCAAATGTGATCGTGCGCGAGACCTTCCATTCCGCGCTGGAAATGGGGCGCAAGACCTTGCTGGCGCTGGGACGCAGCGACGGCGAGGCGGCGGATGCGCTGGAAGATGTGCGCAAGCGCGACCAGAAGCGCCTTGAGATGCAGTTTGACAGCGAGGACATCAAGTCCGGCTCGCATCTCACCCACAAACAGGCAGTGCGCCAGGCCGTGAAGCCCACGCCACTGGATGAACCCACTAAACCCTCGCGCGGGCTGACGCCTGAAACGCAAGAGGTACTCGACCAGGCCGCAAAAGCTGCCGAGAAAGTCAACTGATGCCCGATACCGTCGCGTCCTCCGAGGCGAATGTTTCGTCCTCCGGGGCGCAGATCGCGTCCGCCGAACAGGCTGTGCCGAAAAAACTGGATGCTGTTTTCACGCAAGGCTCCACCATGGGCCATGTCGTGCGCATGACGGTGACAAGCTCCATCGGGCTGATGGCGATCTTCGTCGTGGATTTCCTCAGCCTGCTCTATGTCTCGTGGCTCAAGCAAGAGGTGCTGACAGCTGCGGTGGGTTACGCCTCCGTCGTGCTGTTCTTCATGACCTCGGTGAACATCGGCTTCATGATTGCGGCGACGGCGCTGACCGCACGGCGGCTGGGCATGGGTGACCGGCAAGGCGCGCGGGAGATTGCGGGCTCGTCCATGGGCTGGATGCTGGTGACGTCTGCCGTAATCGTTGCGATTGCCATACCGCTTCTGAAACCCATTCTGGGCCTGCTGGGTGCCAGTGGGCCAGTGGCGGATATCGCTCACAGCTATCTTCTGATCACGCTGCCATCCAACCTGCTCATGGCGCTTGGCATGGGCTATTCCGGCATTCTGCGTGCCGTCGGTGACGCCAACCGCTCGATGTATGTAACGCTCGCCGGCGGCATCGTTACGGCCATCGTGGATCCGATCCTGATTTTCGGGCTGGGCCTTGGGATCTATGGTGCCGCGATCTGCGTGGTGATTTCACGCATCGTTTTCGCGCTTGTGGGCTGGCATGGCGCGGTGAAAATCCATGCCATGGTCGCGAAACCGTCACCGACGCTGATGTTGGCGGACGGCAAGGCGATCTCGGCGATTGCGGGGCCAGCGATCCTCACCAATATCGCAACGCCCTTCGCCACTGCCGTAGTGGCTCGCATCGTCTCGGATTACGGCTCCTGGGCGATTGCAGCCAACGCCGTGATCGACCGGCTGATCCCCATTTCCTTCGGTGCATTGTTCGCGCTGTCGGGAGCTGTAGGGCCGATTATGGCGCAGAACTGGGGTGCAGGCATGTTCCACCGCATGCGGGCGGCGATGCGTGATAGCTTCATCTTTGCCGCCATCTATGTTCTCGTAAGCTGGATTATCCTGATCCTGTGCCGCCATCTGATCGTCGATATCTTCCAGCTCAAGGGACCAGCAGCGGAAGGCGTGATCTTCTTCTGCTGGATTAGCGGCCCGATGTGGTTCTTCATCGGCCTGCTGTTCACGGCCAATGCTGCGTTCAACAATCTGGGATTTCCACTTTATTCGACCGCCCTCAACTGGGGCCGTGCCACCATCGGCACCATTCCCTTCGCGTGGGGTGGCGCACAGCTCTATGGCTATGAGGGCGCTCTGGGCGGCATGGCGCTGGGCTCAGTGCTGTTCGGCATTGTCGGAGCGCTTCTCGCTGTGCGGGTGGTTGGCCAGTTGGAGCAGAAGCAACGGCATGTGCCGAAGCCTGCTACCGCGCCAGTTGCGCAAGCCGACAGCGCGGCCTAACCTTCCCTTAACGCAGGGAAGGATCGCGGCATGAACAATCTGATCGAGATGATGATGCAGGCGCAGGGCGGCAACGCCATGCAGAACATGGCACGCCAGTTCGGTTTGCAGCCGCAGCAGGCACAAAGCGCGGTGGAATCGCTGCTTCCGGCCTTTCAGGTCGGCATGCAGAACCAGGCAGACAGCATCGACGGCTTGCAGAAGATGATCCAGATGTTCGGAGGCGGGCAGCATGCCGACAATTTCGATGCCGATGGCGACGGCATCCCGGACAATGCTGTCCAGCAAGGCAACGATGTGCTGGGCCAGCTTTTCGGCAACAAGGAAGTATCCCGCGCCGTGGCAAACCATGCCGAAGCCACCAGCGGCGTCAGCTCCGCCATCCTGAAGCAGATGATGCCGGTGATCGCCAGCATGCTGATGGGCGGCATGTTCAAGGGCGCGACGAACAATGGCCTGGGCGGCCTGATGGGTCAGGCCATGCAAGGTGGATTGGGCAACATGATGGGCCAGATGATGGGCGGTGGCCAACCCCAACAACAGCCACAAAATCCGATGGGCAACATGATGAACGGCATGCTGGGCAACCTTTTCGGCGGATTGCTGGGCGGCGCAAAGCCCGCTCCCGCTCCCCCGCCCCCACAGGACCCGATGATGGCAGGCCTCGATATGCTCAAGGGGATGTTCCAGACGGGCCAGCAGGTGCAGCAGACGCAGATGGACGGCTTGCAGCAGATCTTTCAGCAGTTCGGCGGGCGACGGTAGAAAGTTGCTTGTCATAACGCTCGTTATAACGTAATAACTTTTGTTATTACGGAGAGTGTCATGAACAAGCGAGCGGAACCACCGAAGGATCAGGACTTCACAACCCTCAAGATCGTACAGATCGGCAATTCGCTGGGCGTCGTGCTGCCGCGCGATGTGCTTGACGAACTCAACGTGGAGAAGGGCGACAAGCTCTTCATCACACGCTCGCCCGAGGGCTATCGCTTCACCCGCAATGATCCGGAGTTCGAGCGCCGCATGGGACTCGCCCGCGAGATCATGCGGCGGCGGCACAATGTGCTGCGCGAACTCGCGAAATAGCGGGTGCTGCCATGACCGAGTATCGCTGGCTGGACCGCGAGATCAATCTCGCGGTCCACGAGGAGCAACTGGCGCAGCACGGCGGCGGCGTGGGCATCCGTGACGAAGGCCTGATCGATTCAGCCCTTGGACGGCCACAGAATATTGCGGTGTACAATCCCGAGGCCGATCTGTGTGATCTGGCGGCGGCCTATGCCTACGGCATCGCCAAGAATCATCCGTTCATCGATGGCAACAAGCGCACGGCCTATGTGGCGATGGAACTGTTCCTGCTCGAGCATGGCCTGGTGCTGGTTGCGGAGGATGGCGACGCTGTGGTGACGTTTCTCGGGCTGGCGGCAGGCGAAGTGAACGAAGAGCAGCTAGCCACTTGGATCAGGGGGAATGTGGAGGTTGTTGGGGACTGAGCTTTTCCTTCTACCTTAAGAGAAGGAATAAGCTCGCACCAAAACCTCCGCATCCTTCCGGACCGGAGTTTCAGGGTCAGTCAGCAATCGCCGGGGGGGCTCCAGCCTCCGGTTGAGCGGATGGATGGAGAGATGGTGCAGATAGTTGCTCGACTGGGGATGGAAACCACCCC
>JANPDL010000007.1:0-188075 GCA_031431475.1 Hyphomicrobiales bacterium | reverse complement strand
ACATGGACCTCCAGCCCGAGGACATCGAGGAGGTCCTCCCCCTCGCGGCGGCGAAGGAGCGCTTCCAGACGCGCTACATCAACCAGGTCCTCGAGCGGAACGGCGGCAACCGCACCAAGACCGCGCGCGACCTGGGCGTGGACCCGCGCACGGTGTTTCGCCATCTGGAGAAGGAAGAGGGCGGCGTCCCGATGGGCGATGGCGGCAACGACAACGACGACGAGGTCGGGGACCTGTCCTGACCGGGTGGATATGACGGAAAAGTCGCGATCTTGCGGGGGTCGACGGGGAGCCGGTACGCCTATGTACCTGCAACTACATGCTTTTTTACGTCGGGCGCGGACCTTGCTTCATCCCCAGCAGATGGGCCTGCGTGCCCTGGTCGTCTTGATGTGCGGGATGGGAGCTTGCGTGATTCCAGTGCCAGCGGAGGTCGATAACTCGGACGGCGGGCTCAACAGCCCGCCGGTCATCGTCGAGTCCAACCCCGCGATGCCCGGGCCGATCACGCTGTCCGGGCCCATTGTCACCTGTCGGCTGTCCATTTCAGAAGTTGACCATCTGGTCAGAATTCGTGCAATACCAATTGTGCGCCAAGCCAAGAAAAAACGACAGCGCGGGGAAAATCAGCATGATGAGGGCCCTGCCCGGACCAGTCGCGATGGCCAGCACGCCTGCCTATGGCAAGACGCGCGGCGGCGAGGCCAATGTCGAGCGCATTCTGGATGCGGCACTCACGGTTTTTGCGGTCGACGGCTTCGCAGGTGCGCGAATCGATGCCATCGCGGAGATGGCCGATCTCTCGAAGCCGAACCTGCTCTATTACTTTCGCACGAAGGCAGATCTCTATCTCGCCGTACTGCGCCGCACGCTCGATATGTGGCTGGAGCCGCTGAAGCTGATGCATGCCGATGACGACCCGAAAGCGGCAGTTGCGGCCTATATCACGCGCAAGCTGGAGCACGCCCGCGACTACCCCGAGGCCTCCCGCCTGTTCGCCATGGAGGTGATGCGCGGCGCGCCGATCCTCAACCAGATTCTGGCGAGCGACCTCAAGACTCTCGTGGACGAGAAGGTTATGCTGCTGAGCCGCTGGATGGATGAGGGGCATCTGCCAAGGCGCGGTGCGCATCACGCCCTGTTCATGATCTGGGCAAGCACGCAGCACTATGCCGATTTCGCCACACAGGTGCAGACTCTGACGGGCAAGACGCTGGCGGATCAGGCGTTCTTTGCGGAGACGCGGCAGAGCTTGCTGTCAGCGCTTTGTCCAGGATAGTGGTTGGATTGCACGTTTATCGTGCGTTTCTCGAGGCTCGCCAAGGTGCTCGCGCCTCGAAGTGAGGGGCTTTGGTGGTTGTTACTCCCAAAAAGCTGTGCGTCACCCACATTCTCCTCATTTCGAGGTGCGGAGCGAAGCGGAGCCTCGAGAAACGCACGACCGAACCGCCCCCTACACCCGCTCGTATTTCGCCCGCCTCGGTGTTTTTGCCATCGGGTTATTCGGATGCTCCATCCAGGTCCGGTGACCACCAACCTTGATGCCGGTTCGCTTGTCCATCTGCCCGTCCTTCAGCGGCACCATGGTGATGCAATCCTCCACCGGGCATACCACGGCGCAGAGGTTGCAGCCGACGCATTCCTCCTCGATCACCTCGAACCGGCGCTTGCCCTTGACCATTGACGTGATCGCCTGATGTGATGTGTCCTCGCAGGCGATGTGGCAGCGCCCGCAGCTGATGCAGAGGTCCTGATCGATCTTCGCCTTCACGACGTAATCGAGGTTGAGATGCTGCCAGTCCGTCACTTTCGACGCAGCTTTGCCCCGAAAATCCTCGACGCTGCGATGGCCCTTCTCGTCCATCCACGCATCCAGCCCCGCGATCATCTCCTGCACGACCTTGAAACCGTAGATCATCGCCGCCGTGCAGACCTGCACATTGCCCGCGCCAAGCGCCATGTATTCCACGGCATCGCGCCATTTCTCGATGCCGCCGATGGCCGAGATCGGCAGACCGGCGGTCTCGGTATTGCGTGCGATATCGGCCACCATGTTCAGCGCGATGGGCTTCACCATAGGGCCGCACATGCCGCCATGCGTACCCATGCCACCCACCGGAGGCCATGGCGTCATCGCGTCGATATCGACACCCATCATCGAGTTCACCGTATTGATCAGCGATACCGCGTCCGCCCCGCCACGCTTCGCCGCTTCCGCCGGGCGCAGGACGCTGGAAACGTTCGGCGTCAGCTTGACGATTACCGGCATGCGCGTGTGCTGCTTGCACCAGCGAGTCACCATCTCGATGTATTCCGGCACCTGCCCGACGGCAGCCCCCATGCCGCGTTCGCTCATGCCATGCGGGCAGCCGAAATTCAGCTCGACGCCGTCGCACTCGGTTTCCTCGACGCGCGCGAGGATTGCCTTCCAGGCCTCCTCCGTGCAGGGCACCATCAGCGACACGACCATGGCCCGATCCGGCCAGTCGCGCTTGACCTGCTTGATTTCATCCAGGTTAACCTGCAACGGCCGGTCCGTGATCAGTTCAATGTTGTTGAAGCCGATGACGCGCCTGTCCTGCGAGTGCATCGCGCCGTAACGTGGCCCACTGACATTGACGATAGGTGGGCCTTCCTCCCCCAGCGTCTTCCACACCACGCCACCCCAACCCGCCTTGAATGCGCGAATGACGTTATAGGCCTTGTCCGTGGGTGGCGCCGAGGCCAGCCAGAACGGATTGGGCGATTTGATGCCGACGAAGTTGCTGCGAAGGTCTGCCATCACTTGCTCCTTCTGGCGATCTGGTGTGCCGCAGCACCCAGAAACGCACCTATCGACACTGCCGCCCGCTTGCCGTCCTCAACCGCTGCAACCGTGAGATCCTCACCGCCCGCCACGCAGTCGCCCCCGGCCCAGATTCCGGCTACCGAAGTGCGACGCTGCTTGTCCACCTTGATCCGGCCCTTTTCCAGCGTGATGCCGGACTTGTCGAGATCAGCCGTCACCAGCGTCTGGCCAATCGCAACCAGCACCTGATCACAGGGGATCAGCACTGTCTCGCCGGTGCCAGAATGCTTGCCGCCCTTCACAGAGGTGTATTCAAACGTCACACCCGCAACCGCCTTGTCCTGTCCCTTGCCATCCGTCTTCAGCTTCACCGGCATGAGATTGTGGCGGATCAGCACGCCGCGCGTCTGTGCCACATCCTGCTCGTAGGGCGAGGCCGACATCGCGTCCTTGCCACGCCGGTAGACGATGGTGACTGTCTCCGCGCCAAGCAGTTTCGCCTGTGTCGCCGCATCGATTGCGGTCATGCCACCGCCGATGACAACCACGCTTCGGCCTACCGCGATCTTAGCCTTGTTCTTCGCTTGCCGCAGATCAGCAATGAAGGCGACGGCATCGCTCACACCCGCCACTCCCTCGCCAAAGCCAAGATGATTGGTGTCGCCCAGACCCATGCCGAGGAAAACGGCATCGTGCTTCGCCTGCAGATCAGCCACGCTGAAATCCCGACCGAGCGCCTTGCCGTGTGTCACCGAAATTCCACCGACCGCCAGAATATAATCCACTTCTCGCTGCGCGATATCCTCGTTGGCCTTGTAAGCCGCGATGCCGAATTCGTTCAGTCCGCCACCCTTTTTGTGTGCCTCGAAAACCGTAACAGCATGGCCCGCACGTGCCAGCGCATGCGCACAGGTGAGCCCCGCTGGACCAGCGCCGACAACCGCCACTTTCTTGCCAGTCGAAGCACCTTTCTTGTAAAACTGCTTCTTCGCCGCAAAAGCCGCATCCGTCGCAAAACGCTGCAACCGCCCGATCTCGACCGCGCGGCTCTCAGACGTTTCCTTTACGCAAGCACCCTCGCAGAGATTCTCGGTCGGACACACCCGTGCGCACATGGCACCCATGATGTTGGCGTCGAGAATGGTCCTGGCTGCAGGCACCGGCTGGCCATTGGCGATCTGCCGGATGAACAGCGGAATATCGATCGATGTCGGGCACGCCGTGACGCAGGGCGCATCATAGCAGAACAGGCAACGCTCTGCGGCCACCCGCGCCTCGTTCGGATCAAAGGCTTCCGTCAGGTCCCTGAAGTTTGCAGCACATTGTGCCGCGCTCAACCTGCCCGCTGCGATATCTCCCATGCCAGCATCTCCCGGAGCAAACATTGGAACTGTTCAAGATTTGACCAGATGATCAAAATTCTGGGGATATGTCAAATTGCTGAGTCGTCGCAGTGCAACCAACGAAAAAGGGCGGCTCGAAAGCCGCCCCTTCAGTCTCTTATCGCACCCGTCTCAGTGAGCGGCAGCCATGCCCCAGTGCGAACCCCAGAGGTAGATCGCAGCGAACAGGAACAGCCAGACCACGTCGACGAAATGCCAGTACCAGGCTGCGAATTCGAAGCCGAGATGACGATCCGTCGTGAAGTGACCCACATAGGCACGATACAGGCAGACCGCGAGGAAGATGGTGCCGATCAGCACATGCGCGCCATGGAACCCCGTCGCCATGAAGAAGGTCGCGCCATAGATGTGGCCGGAAAAGCTGAAAGCCGCATGGCCATACTCATAGGCCTGCACCGCCGTGAACAGCGCGCCAAGGATCACCGTGAGCCACAGGCCTTTCTTGAGGCCATCGCGGTCGCCATTCAGCAGGGCATGATGCGCCCATGTTACCGTCGTTCCGGAGGTTAGAAGGATCAGCGTGTTGAGCAGCGGCAGGTGCCAGGGATTAAACACCTCGATGCCCTTGGGAGGCCAGGTTCCACCAAGCTTTTCCACACGGGCGTACTGGATGGCTTCGTTCGAATAGATCGAGGCATCAAAATAGGCCCAGAACCATGCCACGAAGAACATGATTTCGGACGCAATGAACATGATCATGCCGTAGCGATGATGGATCTGCACCACGCGGGTATGATCGCCGGAATTGGCTTCTCTCACGACATCGATCCACCAGCCCGCCATAGTCAGCAGCACGCCCAGGAAACCCATGCCCAGCAGCAGCGGCCCGAGCTTCAGGCCAAGCATCGTCATGGCTTTCATGGTCATCACGGCACCAATTGCCATGACGAAAGCCGAGAGTGAGCCGACAAACGGCCACGGTGACGGATTGACCAGGTGATAATCGTGGTTCTTGGCGTCTGCGTCAGCCATGGTGTCCTCTATCGTCTTTCCGACAATTCTTTATCGCGCCAAAATGTTCGATCCGGAAACCGACGCCAGTGGCTTTGGCGGCGTTTTGGACGGAAAGAACGTGTATGACAAGGTGATGGTGGTGATGATGCGACCGTCCGGACTCTTCTCGATCAGCGGATCGATGAAGAACACCACGGCTTCCTCGCGGCTTTCGCCAGCTTTCAACGTCTGGTCTGTGAAGCAGAAGCATTGAATCTTGCTGAAATAGCCGCCCGCAAAATCTGGCGAGACGCCATAACTGGCGATTCCCATAGTGTCGCGGTCGGAGGTATTCGTGATCTTGTAATAGACCGTTTTCACCTCGCCAGGCACCAGCGTGATGGACGCTGTCTCGGCATCGAAGCGCCAGGGCAGGCCGTTCACATTGGCGTCGAAGCGCACGGTGATGGCCTTGCTGCCCAGCACAGGCGGCGCTTCCTTGGCTACCATCGTTGTTCCGCCGAAGCCTGTCGTGCGGCAGAACCAGTCATAGAACGGCACGGAGGCGAACGAAGCACCCAGCATCAGAAGCGCAAAACCGCCCGCAAGACCGGCCACCCTCAGATCGGAGTGCCGCCGATCCATCAGACTGCCCTCGACACGACGTGGCCACCCATCTTGAAGATGGTGATGAGGTAAAACAGCACGATGAGGAACACGAGGCCGCAGCCTACTGCAATATTGCGCGAGCGCAGGCGATTTTTCGCATTCGGCGTGAGTGCATCAGGCTCAGGCTTGATTGCGGTAACAGGGACCTCGGCGCTCACCACAGCCCCCCGATCCAGCCCGCACGCATCGCGAGTTTGTCGAGGAGAAGCACAAGGAAGAGGCCGAAGAGATAGAACATGGAATGGCCGAACATGCGCCAGCCCGCACGCACCGATGGCTGACCCTCGGTATGGCGCAGGATATCCACTGAAAGCTTGATCAGCCACAGGCCAGCCGCAGCTGCGACTGCGAGATAAATCCCGCTGTTGTAGCCCAGAAGCGCAGGCGCACAGCCCGTGAATGCAGTAGCGATGGTGTAATACAGAATCTGGCGACGCGTGGCGTCATCACCCACGACATTCGGCAGCATCGGCACGCCCGCATTGCCGTAATCTTCCTTCTTCATCAGAGCCAGCGCCCAGAAGTGCGGCGGCGTCCAGATGAAGATGATCGCGAACATCACGAAGCTTTCGAACGAGAATCCGCCGGTGACAGCGGCCCAGCCGATCATGGGCGGAAAGGCGCCAGCAGCACCGCCAATTACGATGTTCTGCGGCGTACGGCGCTTCAGCCACATCGTGTAGATCACGACGTAGAAAAAAATGGTGAACGCCAGCAGCCCAGCCGCAACCCAGTTGGTCGCCATGCCGAGAGTAAAAACGGAGATACCGGAGAGAAAAAGGCCGAAGCCCAGAGCCTCGCCCGGCAAAACCTTGCCTGAAGGGATTGGCCGGTTGGCTGTGCGCTGCATGATGGCATCGATATCGGCATCATACCACATGTTAAGCGCGCCAGATGCGCCGCCGCCGACCGCGATGCAGAGGATCGCGATGGTGGCAAGGCCGGGATGCAGATGACCGGGAGCGGCGACAAGCCCGACCAGCGCCGTGAACACCACAAGCGACATCACGCGCGGTTTCAGCAGCGTAATGAAGTCATGCACGGAAGCGTTGGAGGCCGACGCATCAGCCGAAGTGTAGGAGACGTTGCTCATTTCGCCTTCCCGTCTTTGCCTTGAAGCAGTTTGACTGCCTTCCTTGCCCACGCTCCGGATTGAAGGTGGCCCCACTCGTCCAATGGCGGATCAATGCCCAGCTTGCCCGCAACACCGATTGCGTTCGGGATATCAGACACCTTGCGCTTGGCTGGATGCAAACCATGAAATGTCGCATTCGCAATACGGGCGTCCGCATCATCTGAAATCTCGTTAGCAGATTGCTCCGGCAGCCGCTTCAATTCTGCTGCAACCGCATGCCTGTGTGACCGGTTAGACTGAGCCTTGAACCGCGGAATCACTTTGCGGGACGCCTTATCGTTCTCGCCATAGGCATTGACGCGATCATGCAACAGGCGAAGCTTTTTCGCTTGTTCCGGATCGCGCTTTTCCCTGGCAGGTTTTTCCAACATCTGAGGCTCTTTTCATACCCTCTCAGGCAAATGGCCCCGGAACAATCCGGAGCCGCTTGGCCGAGAGGGCCGGTTGTTCACCGGCCCGTCTGGTATCAGTGGCTGCCATCATCCGTGATGCGCGGCAGAGTCGAAAACTGGTGGAACGGCGGCGGTGATGGCAGCGTCCACTCCAGTGTCGTTGCACCCTCGCCCCATGGGTTCTCACCCGCTGGCACCTTGTCCATGAAAGCCTTGGCGACACCGTAGAAGAACACGAGCAGGCCAGCTGCGAACATGTAGGAACCATAGGACGAAATCGCGTTCCATCCGGCATAGGCATCCGGATAGTCCACGTAGCGGCGCGGCATGCCGGCCAGGCCCAGGAAGTGTTGCGGGAAAAACAGCACGTTCGCGCCGACGAACGAAATCCAGAAATGGACGCGACCAATGATGTCCGGAATAACATAACCCGTCATTTTCGGGAACCAGTAGTAGAAGCCCGCGAAGATCGCGAACACGGCACCCAGCGACAGAACGTAGTGGAAATGCGCCACGACGTAATACGTGTCATGCAAAACGCGGTCGACGCCGGCATTGGCCAGCACCACGCCTGTGACACCACCGACGGTGAACAGGAAGATGAAGCCGACAGCCCAGAGCATCGGCGCGGTGAAGCGGATCGAACCACCCCACATCGTCGCGATCCAGGAGAATATCTTCACGCCGGTCGGCACCGCAATCACCATGGTAGCAGCCATGAAATACTGCTGCGCCGCAAGCGATATGCCTGACGTGTACATATGGTGCGCCCACACGACGAAGCCCACGACGCCGATGGCGACCATGGCGTAGGCCATACCGAGATAGCCGAAAACGGGCTTCTTCGAGAAGGTCGAGATGATGTGGCTGACGATGCCGAAGGCAGGCAAGATCAGGATGTAGACCTCGGGGTGACCGAAGAACCAGAAAAGGTGCTGAAACAGGATCGGATCACCGCCACCGGCCGGATCGAAGAAGGTCGTGCCAAAATTGCGGTCCGTCAGCAGCATGGTGATGGCACCGGCCAGAACCGGCAGCGACAGCAGCAGCAGGAACGCCGTAACGAGCACTGACCAGACGAACAGCGGCATTTTGTGGATCGTCATGCCCGGAGCGCGCATGTTGAAGATCGTGGTGATGAAGTTGATCGCACCAAGGATCGACGAGGCACCAGCGAGGTGAAGCGCAAGGATTGCAAAATCGACGGCAGGTCCGGGAGAACCCGTGGAAGATGACAGAGGCGGATACATCGTCCAGCCACCACCAACACCAAGATCATCAGGCCCAGCACCGCCTGGCATGAACAGCGAGATCAGCAGCAGCCCCAGAGCCGAAGGTAGCAGCCAGAACGAAATGTTGTTCATGCGCGGAAACGCCATGTCAGGCGCACCAATCATGATGGGCACGAACCAGTTGGCGAAGCCACCGATCAGGGCGGGCATGACCATGAAGAAGATCATCACAAGAGCATGCGCCGTGACGAAGGAATTGTAGGTGTGCGGATTGGTAAAATACTGCAGGCCCGGCTCCTGAAGCTCAAGGCGCATGGCAATCGAGAGTCCGCCGCCGATGATCCCCGAGATCAGCGCGAAGATCAGGTACATCGTGCCGATGTCCTTGTGGTTCGTCGAATACACGTAGCGACGCCAGCCCGTGGGATTGGCATGGGCATGATCGTGGTCGTCGTGATGAGCGGCGGCTGTTGCCATGGTACTGCTCCTCTTCTCGAATTACTGCTTGACCGCAGGCGCATCGCCCGCAGCGGTTCTGATCGCGCCTTCACCCGTGGTGGAAGCGTATTTCTTCTTCGCGCCCTCGAGCCACTCGGCATACTTTGCCTCGGACACAATGCGGACGGCGGCAGGCATGAAGGCGTGATTGGTGCCACAAAGCTCCGAACACTGGCCGTAATAGATGCCTTCCTTCGTCGCCCGGAACCATGTTTCGTTCAGACGGCCCGGGACCGCATCGCGCTTGATGCCGAAAGCGGGAATGGTGAAGGCATGCAGCACATCGGCAGCGGTGATCTGCACGCGGATGTTCTTGTTGATCGGAAGGACAATCTCGTTATCAACCGCGAGCAGACGCGGAACGTCAGTTGGCTTGGCACCCTTGGCAACTGCATCTGCCCGCTGTTTGTCGTCCAACATAATAGCATCAAACGCGATGCCTCCAGCGTCCTTGGCGTATTCAACCGACCAGTACCACTGTTTTCCCGTGACCTTGATGGTGATGTCGGTCTTCGGAATATCATCCTGCAACTTGAGCAGGCGGAAGGACGGGATCACGATTGCAATCAGGATAAGCACAGGCACAACGGTCCAGACCACTTCGATAGTCGTGTTATGCGTCGTCTTCGACGGAACTGGGTTGGCCTTCTCGTTAAATTTCCAGGCGCAATAAACAAGCAGGCCCAGCACAAACACTGAAATCACCGTGATCAACCAGAACAACCAGGTATTAAGCGTGGTTATATCCTCCATGATGATGGAGGCTGAATCCTGCAGTCCCATCTGCCATGGCACAGGCTGTCCGCTGCCCTGCTGCGCCAACGCTGCAAAAGGCATCATCGAAACGGCTGAAAGCGCCATGAGGCAACGCCATGCATGCTGCATGATATCCTGTCCTTTTTTCCAGTTTAGCGGCCCTGAAAAACATATCCTTCGACCGTCGATAAAACAGTCTGAAACTGATCTATCTCAACCAACGCTGCTTTCACCACAGCACGGCCAGTCTTTCAACCATCCATCGGTTGAAATTCGTGCGTCATAAAAGCGCTAAGACGGGGCCAAGGCCCTAAAAATGCCGACTTCTCAACGAGTAGAGCCTGTTGCATCATAAGATGAGCGCTTCGATCAGCGTATGTTCGTTGTATAACGACTCATACAGAATCAGTGACTGAATCAAGAGATGAGTGACGAAAGCATGTGGTCCGGCTTCACAAAACGACTTATGGCAACGAGTCTTCCCGCACTTGTGGCCCTTGTTTCGGCACAGGGCTCACAGGCCCAGGGCATTGTCCGGGGTAATTTCAGCGACTGGGAGCTGCGCTGTGAGCAGCAGCAGGGCAAGGATGAGCAATGCATCCTTTATCAGAACGTAGCGGACGACAAGGATTCCAATATCAATGTCGTGGTCGTGGTCCTGCGCGTGGCGGAGGGAACCGGCACCGATGGTAAACCGGCATCGCGCCGCCCGGTACTGCGCGTGATCGCACCACTCGGCGTGCTGCTGCCGCGCGGTCTGGGTCTCAGGATCGAGAGCGCGACCGAAAAGGACGCACAGGGCAAACCCACGGTCAAGGACATCGGCTCCACCGGATTCGTCAAATGCGTGCCATCGGGCTGTGTTGCCGAGGTCGAGATCGACGAAAAACTCGACAAGGAACTGAAGAACGGCCAGACCGCCACCTTCATCATCTTCGACAAGCCTAATGAGGGTCGCGGCTTGCCGCTGACGCTGGTGGGCTATGAAAAGGGCATGCTATCGCTCAAGTGACTGTTCCGGAAGTAGCCTTCCTTCTGAATCCATGGCAGAAGACAATCCTGTTTTGACGAGATGCGGTGTGTGACGATGCGTTTGACTTTTGTGTTGGCGGCGGCTCTGGCGCTTGGCGTGGCGGGATGCGGTGGTGGCATTCCCGGTCTGGGCGGCGGATCGCAGACCTCAGCGCCTCCCGAACAACAGACCGGTGCTGGAGCGTCAGCACGCAACCTGCTGCTTTATGGTGGCCCAACAGTACCACAGGCGCAGCAACCCGGCTTTAACCTCACCCAGAATGAATACACCTGCCCCGAACTCGGCATTCTTGAAAATACGGCAGGTTATCGCGGTGGCACAGCGGCGCAGCAGGCGTCGGGCGTTTCCTATCAGGCCTCGATTGCAAACACAGCGCGCGAATGTGTCTTCCAGGGCAACCAGCTGCTGATCCGCGTCGGCGTCGAGGGGCGCGTGCTTCTGGGACAGGCCGGCAAGCCAGGGACGTATTCTGTTCCCGTCCGCGTCGTCGTCAAGCGCCGCAACGATATCGTGACCCAGCGCTTCACCCGCCTCAGCGTCACGATACCAGGCTCCGACACACAGGCTGATTTCGCTCATGTCGAGGAAAACATCTCGGTTCCGATCACCGAGAATAATCCCGGCGATGAATATGACGTATATGTCGGGCTTGATGCGACTGGTCAGCAGGCACAGCGGCAGACGAGGAAGCGGCGGTAGCATCGTGCTTGTCTCGAGGCGCGCGAAGGAGCGAGCACCTCGACATGAGGGATAACGGTATCCTGCATAATGCATTGCCCTCTATGCCAGCCACAAATCCCCTCATGTCGAGGTGCGAGCGGTAGCGAGCCTCGAGACACGCACGATTGCAGTGCAGCCCAAATCTTTCCCCGTAATTACGCACTTTCCCACCGCCCTCCAATTGACTCATTCCCGACCTTGTTTATGGGTTGATGCATAGACAGTCCCCTGCGGGAGAGTTTGGCGATGTACGTCCATTTCCAAACGCCGAAGGCGCAACCGCCCCGGAAACGCTCAGGCCCACGGACCGCAGGGTTGATGCTTCAAGTCGAGGCATCCTTGTCACTCTGGAAAGCAGCTGTCTCGCAAGGGGCCGCTCACCGAAGGAGCTAAGAACAGCGGATTGTTTCACCGCTGCTCGAAATCTCTCAGGTCAAAGGACAGAGGGGGCGTCGGCAGGCTTTTTGCCTGTGCGGCGTCGTGACCTCTGTTCCCGGGTGTGACCCATGGCCGAAACGGCGTCTGACCAGCCTCTCCTGAAAACACCCCTGCACCATGCGCATGTCGCGGCAGGTGGCAAGATGGTGGGTTTCGCGGGCTATGACATGCCGGTGCAATATCCGCTGGGTATCCTGGGCGAACACAACTGGACCCGCGAAAATGCCGGGCTGTTCGATGTGTCGCATATGGGCCAGGCCTATCTCGTGGCGGGTGACGGCAAGCACGAAACAGTCGCGAAAACGCTGGAAACGCTGATTCCCGCCGACATTCTCAATCTTGCCCCTGGACAGCAGCGCTATTCGCAGCTTCTGAACACCGAGGGCGGCATTCTCGACGACCTGATGGTGACGCGCCATGCCGACCCCGCCAATGCAGGCGCGCTGATCCTCGTGGTCAATGCAGGCTGCAAGGAGCAGGATTACGCGCACATGATCGCGCATCTGCCCAAAGGCGTCGTACTGAAACGCCGGGACGATCAGGCGCTGCTCGCCTTGCAGGGCCCGAAAGCGGCAGCGGTCCTCAGCGCCTTCATCCCCGAAGCCGCAACCATGCCCTTCATGGCGGCGCGCGATGGCATGATCGACGGCGTCCATGCCTATATTTCGCGCTCGGGCTATACAGGCGAGGACGGTTACGAAGTTTCGGTCAAGGCGGATGATGCTGGCCGCGTCTGGGGCGCATTGCTCGCGGATGACCGCGTGAAGGCCATCGGCCTTGGCGCGCGCGATTCGCTGCGCCTTGAAGCCGGGCTCTGCCTTTATGGCCACGACATCGACACCACGACTTCGCCGGTGGAAGGCGCACTGACCTGGTCGATCCAGAAGCGGCGGCGCGAGGAAGGCGGATTTCCCGGTGCCGATCGCATCCAGAAAGAACTGCGCGAAGGCACATCACGCGTCAGAATCGGCATTCAGCCCGAAGGCCGCCAGCCAGCGCGCGAAGGCGCGGAGATCATGTTGGGCGGTCGCCAGATCGGCGTTGTGACCTCCGGCGGCTTCGGCCCAACCATCAACGGCCCGGTCGGCATGGGCTACGTCGAGACCGCCTTCTCCAAACCCGGAACGGTGGTGACCTTGATGGTGCGAGGCAAGGAACTGCCCGCGCATGTCGTCAAACTGCCGTTCGTCCCCAACCGCTTTTATCGCACCCCGAAAATCTGAAATTCCTCGCTACGGAGTCACCCATGACCACGAAATACACCAAGGACCACGAATACATCCGCATCGAAGGTGATCTCGGCGTGGTCGGCATCACGGATTACGCCCAGCAGCAGCTTGGTGACGTGGTGTTTGTCGAGCTTCCCGCCAAGGGAAAGACCGTCGCCAAGGGGGCCGAGGCCGCCGTGGTCGAGAGCGTCAAGGCCGCATCCGAGATCTACGCTCCGGTGTCGGGCGAAGTGGTCGAGGTGAATGCCGCACTCGAAGGTGCACCGGCGACGGTCAACGAGGATTCAACTGGCAAGGGCTGGTTCCTCAAGCTCAAGCTCTCCAACAAGGCGGAACTCGATGGGCTGATGAACGAGAGCGAGTATCAGGCCTATCTCAAGACGATTTCGTAAGGACCCGAACCACCATGCGCTATCTCCCCCTCTCCACAGAAGATCGCCGGTCCATGCTCGCGACGATCGGTGTCAAATCCATCGACGATCTCTTCGCCAATGTGCCAGCCAAGGCTCTCCTGAAAAAACCGGTCGATCTCCCCATGCATGCGGGTGAAATGTCGGTGGAGACCACGCTTGGCGCACTCGCCGCAAAGAACCGCACGGCCGGCAGCGGGCCGTTCTTCGTCGGTGCCGGCGCCTACAAGCACCACGTGCCAGCGACCGTCGATCACCTGATCCAGCGCTCGGAATTCCTCACGTCCTACACGCCGTATCAGCCCGAGATCGCTCAGGGGACGACACAGTATCTCTTCGAGTTCCAGACGCAGGTGGCGAACCTCACCGGCATGGATGTCGCCAACGCCTCGATGTATGACGGCTCCACCGGCGCGGGCGAAGCCGTTCTGATGGCGCACCGCATCACCCGGCGGAAATCCGCAGTTCTCTCCGGCGGACTGCATCCCCATTATGCCGAAGTGATCCGCGGCCTTTCCGCCATGGCGAGCGACGTGGTGACGACCATGCCTGCCGATGTGATGGCCAATGAGGACATCATCGCGCAGATCGACGATACGACGTCCTGCGTCGTCGTGCAGAACCCCGATGTCTTCGGCAACCTGCGCGATCTCATGCCGACATCGAAGGCATGCCAGAAGCACGGCGCATTGCTGATCGCGGTGTTCACCGAAGTCGTCTCGCTTGGCCTTGTCGAGTCGCCCGGCGCGATGGGCGCGGATATCGTGGTGGGCGAAGGCCAGAGCATCGGCAACAGCCTCAACTACGGCGGGCCCTACATCGGCCTCTTCGCCTGCAAGCAGAAATACGTCCGCCAGATGCCGGGGCGGCTTTCGGGCGAAACAGTGGATGCGGAAGGACGGCGCGGCTTCGTCCTGACATTGTCCACCCGCGAGCAGCACATCCGCCGCGACAAGGCGACGAGCAACATCTGCACCAACTCGGGCCTGTGCTGCCTCGCCTTCACCATCCACATGACCCTGCTGGGCCAGAAGGGCCTGAAGCACCTCGCCGAGATCAACCATGCCAACGCGGTGACGCTGGCCGACATGCTGGACGGCGTGAAGGGCGTGGAGGTGCTGAACGAGACGTTCTTCAACGAATTTACCCTCAGGTTGAAGAGCGATGCGGCTTCTGTCGTGGAAAGGATGGCGAAAAAGGGCGTGCTCGCGGGCGTGCCGGTGTCGCGGCTACTGCCGGGCGACAAGTCGGTCGCGAACCTGCTGATCGTCGCGAATACGGAAGTGAACACGGACGCGGATCGCGCCGCGTTCGTGAAGGCGCTGAAGGCGTCGGTCTGAGAGAGTGGAGAGAACCATGCTGAACAATCAAGGCCGTCCCACCACCCCCAACGCCGCCAACACCAATGCGCGGCACACCTTCACCGGCAACAAGGCGCTGATGATCGAGGAGGCCCTGTCTTTCGAGACAGGCCGCTATGACCTCACCGGCGTCGATCTCCCCGCACCGAAGAAGGTGAAATCCCGCCTCGGCAAATTGAAGCGCAAATCCGAAATCGGCATCCCGGCGCTGTCGGAACCCGAGACGATGCGGCATTTCGTGCGGCTCAGCCAGAAGAACTTCGGCATCGACACCGGGCTGTTCTCGCTGGGCTCCTGCACCATGAAGCACAACCCGCGGCTCAACGAGCGCATGGCCCGCCTGCCCGGCTTCGCGGATATCCACCCGCTGCAGCCGACCTCCACGGTTCCCGGCGCGCTGGAGCTGATCGATCTTCTCGCGCATTGGCTGAAGACGCTGACCGGCATGGGCGCGGTCGCCATGTCACCCAAGGCAGGCGCGCACGGCGAACTCTGCGGCATGATGGCGATCAAGGCGGCGATTGCGGCCAAGGGCGAAGGCGCAACGCGTAACGTCGTGCTGGTGCCAATCTCGGCCCATGGCACCAACCCGGCAACCGCCGCGCTGATCGGCTTCAGCGTGAAGGAAATTCCGGCGGATGATGACGGCACCGTGCATGTCGACGAGGTGAAGAAGCTGCTCGGTCCTGACGTGGCGGCAATCATGCTGACCAACCCCAACACCTGCGGCATCTTCGAGAAGCAGATCATCGAGATCGCCAAAGCGATGCATGACGCGGGCGCGTATTTCTATTGCGACGGCGCGAACTACAACGCCATCGCGGGTAAGGTCCGCCCGGGTGATCTGGGCATCGATGCCATGCACATCAATTTGCACAAGACCTTCTCCACGCCCCACGGCGGCGGCGGTCCGGGTTCGGGTCCGGTGGTGCTGTCGGAGCGGCTGGCGCCTTATGCGCCGGTGCCCTTCGTGCGCATGGTGGGCAAGAAAGCCGTCCTGATCGAAGACGCGCGCAAAGCGGGTAAAGGCCTCAAACCCTTCGGCCGCATGACGGCGTTCCAGGGCCAGATGGGCATGTTCGTGCGTGCGCTGGCCTATATGCTCAGCCACGGCGCGGATGGCATCCGGCAAGCGTCGGAAGATGCCGTGCTCAACGCCAACTACATCAAGGCGGGCCTGAAGGATCTGCTGTCGCTGCCCTTCGGCGACCAGCCCTGCATGCACGAGGCTTTGTTCGACGATTCCTGGCTCAAGGACACCGGCATCACCACTCTCGATTTCGCCAAGGCGATGATCGACGAAGGTTATCACCCCATGACGATGTATTTCCCGCTCGTCGTCCACGGGGCGATGCTGGTGGAGCCGACGGAAAGCGAGAGCAAGGCCTCGCTCGATCTCTTCATCGCGACACTGCGCGATCTGGCGATCAGCGCGAAAAAGGGCGACACCGAACGCTTCACCGGAGCGCCCTATTTCGCCCCGCGCAAGCGGCTGGATGAAACCCGCGCGGCCAGAGCGCCGATCCTCAAATGGTCGCCACCTGCGCCCGTAGCCGAAGCGGCGGAGTGATACGCTCCTGTCCTTCTCCCTTCGGGAGAAGGTGGTTGCCCCTTGGCAACCGGATGAGGGCGAATCCCGGACATTGGGATTCACCCTCATCAGTCAGGCCGTGCAGACAAATTTATGCAGTCTGCAAAAATTTGCTGCGGCCTGCCAGCTTCTCCCAAGGGAGAAGCGAAAGGTAGAATTGCAAGATGACACTATGCACCATTCCCACGCTCTCTCTCAGGGCGTAAGGGATCACAATGGCTTCCGGAAACTCCTGTCCCCGCTGCGGCAATGGCAAACTCTTTGACGGGTTCGTCTCGCTGAAACCATCCTGCTCCTCCTGTGGCCTCAGCTATGATTTTGCTGATGCGGGCGACGGCCCCGCCGTGTTCATCATTATGGGCGCAGGCGCGCTCATCGTCGGCCTGACGCTGTGGACCGAGATCAACTATGCCCCGCCGATCTGGGTGCATTTTGCCATCTTCATGCCGCTCACCCTCGTTGTCTGCCTCGGCATGTTGCGCCCGCTGAAAGCCCTTATGATCCACCGTCAATACGCCACCAAGGCCGAACAGGGCCGGTTCTGAACCATGAGCCGCTGGCGCGTCATCCTCTGGCCCGGCCTGACCACGCTTGTGGCGCTGGGCATCCTGCTGTCGCTGGGCAACTGGCAGCTCAGACGCATGCACGAGAAAGAGGCGATGCTGTCGGCGCTCGACAGCGCCATCACAGCGGCTCCGAGATCGCTTGTTGCGGATGGCATCGACATCAATGCCATCGAGGTTGTCCCGGTCGCCGCGCGCGAACTGCCAGCCAAAGCCTTCCGCGAACTCACCCGCGTCACCATCAGCGGCACTTACATTCCCACCCGCAGCGTCCCCGTGCGCGCCACCTTGCCGACATCTGCGAAGGGCGGCATTGCAGGCGGTATCGGCTTTTTCTGGATGACGCCGCTGCGCACCGAAAGCGGCGCCATCGTTTTCATCAACCGCGGCTTCGTGCCTTCCGGCGGTGACTGGAAAGCGCCTGCCATCCTTACGCCCGAAGGTCCGCAGACCATCACCGGCATCATCCGCCTGCCCGAAAAGGCGCAGACCTTCACCCCGCCGGACAATCCGGCCAAAGGCGAGTATTTCATCCGCGATCCCGCCGTAATGGCGAAAGCAGTTGGCCTCGGCAAACCAACCGATTTCTTCATCGACGCGGAACGCATCGGCGACAATGTCACGCCGCCCGTCGGCATCGACGCACGGGAAATGATCGCACGCATTCCCAACAATCACTTGCAATATGCTGTCACATGGTTTGCCTTTGCACTGACGCTGCTCGGCGTTTTCGGTGTTTTCGCCCGTGGGCGCATCAAGGCTGCGGAGGCCTCCTGACATGACCAATCCCGTGCTCGTCGAAGTCATGCGCGGCGGTATCGCCGAGTCGGAACATCGCGGCGCGGTTGCCGTTATGGACGCTTCGGGAAAAGTGGTTCTGGCACTGGGCGATATCGATCGGCCGATCTTCCCGCGCTCCGCCATCAAGGGCCTGCAGGCGATCCCGCTCATCGAGAGCGGCGCGGCGGATAAATATGCGTTGACCGATGCCGAAATCGCGCTGGCCTGCGCCTCCCACAACGGCGAGGAGCGCCATGTCGCGACGACCGAAAGCATTCTGCGCAAGGCAGGCCGCGATCTCTCCGCGCTAGAATGCGGGGCACAGACACCAATGCGCGCCAACGCCTATGTGCCGCTGGTCAAGGCAGGGATCAGCGCCACTGCACTCCACAACAACTGCTCGGGCAAGCACGCCGGGTTTATCTGCGTGGCCTGCGCCAGCGGCGAGGAACCTGCGGGTTATGTGAAGCCGGACCACCCCGTCATGCGGGAGGTCACAGCCGCCGTCGCTGACATCACCGGGTACAAACTGGGCGATGCTGCCTGTGGCACGGATGGCTGCTCTATTCCGACCTTCGCCGTACCGCTCCGCGCGATGGCGCATGGCTTCGCCCGTTTTGGCACGGGGCAAGGTCTTAGCTCCAAACGTGCAGCTGCAGTCGCGCGCATCCGCAAGGCAGTCGCGGCATCGCCGTTCCACGTGGCAGGCACTGGTCGTTTCGACACCATCGCCATGGAAGCCCTGCGCGAGCGGGCGTTCATGAAAGTGGGCGCGGAAGGTGTCTATTGCGCAGCGCTGCCGGAGCTTGGCTTCGGCGTCGCGCTCAAATGCGACGATGGCACCACGCGCGCAGCCGAGGTGATGATGGCAGCGGTGCTGATGCGGTTTCTGGCTCTGGCGGATTCAGAACGTGAAGCGCTTCAACCACTGCTTCAACCCGCGCTGACAAATTGGAACGGCATTCATGTGGGGGATATCAGGACCAGCGGGGCGCTCAGCGCACCACATTTTCCGCCAGCCTGATCTTCGGCCAGTCCTTCGCGCCTGTCACCGCCAGATCGCCCGTCGCCTGCTTCTGCCACTGCATGCCGACAATCGCCTGCTTCTTCGCGCCTGAAATCGTGTTGCCCACGACCGTTGCGTTACCCGCATTTGGCGCAACCGAAATCTCGATGCCGACGCCGCAATCACGGATCGTGTTGCCTAATGCCGTGACATCCCTGAGCGATGGCCCCCAGCCCAGTTGCATGCCGACTTTCTCCGCCTGATCAATTATGTTGCCGGTTATGGCCGCATCGCCCTCGACAAAGATGCCGCGTCCGCCGCCCGCCTCGCCCTTGCCCGGATGCTTGCCCATCCGGATGTTGCGGATGACATTGCCGCTGACCGCCGCAAGCCTTCCGCCGTGATCGGCAAAGTTCGTCACCTCGATGCCCACCCAGGCACCATCCACGATGTTGCCGGTGATCGATGTGCCGTCGAAACCGAATTCCGAATAGAGCGCGGTCTCGCCGCAGCCCATCACGTTGTTGTTCGCCACCGTGACATTGCTGCCCCCATTGTTGCGGATGGCCGTGAACGCCGCGCGGCGGATGATGTTACCTTCCGCGATCACACCACCCGCACGATAAAGCCCAATGGCATTGCCATACTCGCCTGTACCCGGCGCGTTGGCCCGCGTGTCGAGAATGCGGTTGGCCCTGATGATGGTGCCGTCGTCGCCCTTGGCCGAGCGCCAGACCATGATGCCGTTTTCGCCCGAACGCTCCACGATATTGCCGTCGATCACGAGGCCCCGGCTGTCCAGCGCAAACAGCGCGCCACGCCCGTTGTCGCGCAGCGCATTGCCAGTGATGCGCCCGCCGCAACGCTCCAGCGCCAAACCGTTGCCACCGAAGCGCTCCACGGTGCAGCCATCAATGCGCAGATCAGCCACATCGCTGAACTGCAACAAGCCGCGATCCCGGCCTCCTGCTTTCGCTCCGCCATCGAACACCACGCCTTCCAATGTGAGCCGCTGGATTCTTTCGGCAACAACCAGAGGCCCCTCTCCGATCAACGTGATTCGTGAACGTCCGCGTGATCCCGTGAGATGAGCACCATCTGGCAGGCGAATCTGGCTGGAAAGGGTCAGACCAGCAGGAACCTGCCATGGCCGCCCGCGCGCGGTTGCGTCCTCAATCTCGCGCTGAATGCGCCGCGTTTCCTGCTGTGCATAAACGACGTGGGCAGGCAGTGCCATTCCAGCACTGATCAGGCCCAATATGGCACGGCGTGTGGGGTTCATGGGGATCGAGGTGCAAGGCGGGGGCCAGAAGACCTATCGTCGCAAACCCGCCAGCACCGCCGCCAGCGCCACCTCTCCCGCCCGCTTCAGGTCTTCCGGCGTTGGCCGCGCAAGCTTCTGCGAGCCCTTGCGCCGCATCATCCGCCTTGATCTCGGCACATGCACGAAGATCGCGGGCACACCCGTCTCCAGCGCGGTCCACAGCAGTGCGTTGCAGAGATAATCACCGGCATCGCGCGAGAGTTTGGCCGAAAGGCCATCCGCACGCATCCGGGCCGTCAGTAAAACGGGATTGATCGTGCTTTTGCGGAATCCCGGATCACCCTGCGTCAAATGTCGAATCTTGGGTGCAAGGCCATCAGCATCAGTTCGCAACAGGCTGGCATGGTTGATCGCGCGGGCCTCCGGCGTGATCTTCCGCCTGCGCCCGGCGAGTCCGAACATGAGAATGGCGTCTGGCTGGCATTGCCGTATCGTCTGGACGAAGCCCGGCAGCATACCCCATTCCGTCGGCAGAAACCGCCCGACACGCTCGATGCCCACGAAGCGCGGGTGCCGCGAACGCAGCAGATGCCGGACAATAGCCATGGTCGGGTTGGACGGCGCACCGGGAAAGGGGCCGAAACCGGTGATAAGGATGCGGGTCATTTCGAAGTGAGTCTCACCACCATAGCATCCTGCAATTTGCGCACCGCGACGATCTTCAGCCGCCTGTCCGGCACCGCCGCATCGCGCGTCACCAACGTCCCCTTGAGAATACGCTGCGTCACCAATGCGCCATGCGCCAATCCGATGGGCAAAGCGTTCTTCGCCACGGCGTCCAGGCGCTCCAGCGCATAACCGCGGTAGCAGGTCTCGCCGATGGCATCCAAGCTTTCGCCCGGCTCGATGTCGCGCTTGGTCATGCACCCCACCTCACCGGACGGCACCGGAAGCGACACCATCTCCGTCGTGCCGAAGATGACAGCCGCAGCCGCTGTCAGCGGCACTTCAAGCGACGTCAGGTGAAACGGCCGCGTCAGCGCATAGTACGGCCCCTTCCCCACATGGAGATCATCGAAACGCTCGATGATGCGGGGATGCGGCGCTTCCACCACCACGAACACGCCCGGCGCCACACCCTTGGCGATGGAAAAATCCACCACGCCTTTACGCGAAAGAATGCCACCCTCCCCCTTTGGTTTGAAATAATTCTGCAATTCATGCAGCGGTGCAGCGGGCCCGTGCATGCCCGGTACATCGGGCGAGAGCCCGGCGGCATTGCCGATGCAGGTCATCTCCACCGCCGTCTTCGAGCCGTCGACAAATTCCACCAGCATGCGAGGGTTCATGTTCCGCGCAGCTGCCTCTGCACGGTAGTCATCCGGCATAGCATCGGTCTTGAAGGCGTTGTTCTTGCCCTTGCCCGCCGCAACGATGCCGTAGCCCAGCGTGCGGGCAAAGCGAATGAGCTCCATGGTGGAACTCGGCTCATCGCCCGCACCCAATGTGTAGACCACGCCCTTGCGCCGGGCCTGCGCCGCTAGCCACGCGCCGATGGTGATGTCGGCCTCGACATTCATCATCACCATATGCTTGCCAGCCGCAATCGCCGCTGTCGCCACCTCTGCACCCGCATTGGGGCGACCAGTGGCGTCGATGATCACATCCACTTCTGGAATCTGGCAGACCATGTCGATGCTGATCATGGCCGCGAGATCACCGCGCCGGATGGCAGCCCTTGCCTCGCCAACAGTTGAGACAATGCACGGCTTGTGATGCGTACCACCCATCTTCACGGAGGCCGCAACATTCTCGGGCCGCGTTGCCGCAACCGCCACAACGATGATGCCTTGCATCAGGCTGGTCTGCACCAGGATATCCGTCCCCATCTGCCCGCAGCCGATCAGGCCAATGCGCACAGGCTTGCCACGGCGCTGCCGAAGGTGGAGCGCTTCTTCGAGATTGGGGCGCAGGAGGGTTTTTGTGGGCACGTCACATCATTCCGGTTGCTTATTCCTTCCCCCTTGGGGGAAGGTGGCAGGCGTAGCCTGACGGATGAGGGTGAATCCCCGCATTCAGGGATTCGCCCTCATCCGCCCGCCAAGAGGCGGACACCTTCTCCCGGAGGGAGAAGGAAAGCAACATTAGCCCTGTTCGCGCAGCAACCGCCGGATCACCTTACCCGTCGTTGTCAGCGGCAACTCGCCTATGAAGGCAATCTCGCGCGGATATTCATGCGCCGACAGCCGTGTTTTGACGAAATCACGAATGTTGGCCTTCAACTCCTCGCTCTCGGCATATCCCGGCTTCAGCACCACGAACGCCTTGACGATCTCGGTGCGGAGCGCATCCGGCTTGCCCACCGCAGCGGCCAGCAGCACGGCCTCGTGCTGGATCAGGCAATCCTCGATCTCGCCCGGACCGATGCGATAGCCTGATGACGTGATCACATCATCATCGCGCCCGACGAAATGGATATAGCCATCCGTATCGATCTGGCCCTGATCACCCGTCGTCATCCAGTCGCCCAAAAACTTCCTCTCCGTCGCTTCCGGATTGTTCCAGTAGGTGAGGAACATCACCGGATCGGGCCGCTTGACCGCTACCTGCCCCAGTTCACCCGGCTCACAGAACGAACCATCCTCGCGGATCACGCGCACGGCGTGTCCCGGCACCGGCTTGCCCATGCTGCCGGGGCGGGAAACACCGATGGAGGCCGCCGAGGCCACCACGAGATTGCATTCGGTCTGGCCGTAGAACTCGTTGATACGCATGCCCAGCGCCTCGCGGCCCCAGGCAAAAGTTTCCTCGCCCAAAGCCTCGCCGCCCGAGGCCAGCGTGCGCAGGCCCAGCGCAAATCGCTCGCGCGGACGCGCTACCGTGCGCAGCATGCGAAGTGCCGTGGGCGGTACGAAGGTGTTGCGGACATTGTACCGCGCGATCAGGTCCAGCGCCTCTTCCGGATCGAACTTCTCGACCTTGCGCGCCACCACAGGCACGCCGAAATGCAGGCCCGGCAGCAGGATATTCAGCAGGCCACCGGCCCAGGCCCAGTCCGCCGGAGTCCACAGCCGGTCATCCTCCTGCGGCAGGAATTCATGCGGCATCTGCACACCCGGCAGATGACCCAGCAGCACGCGGTGACCATGCAGCGCGCCTTTGGGATTGCCCGTGGTGCCAGAGGTGTAGATCATCATGGCGGGATCATCAGCCAGCGTGTCGGCGGTCGTGAAATCGGGGGAAGCGGCGGCGATGACGTCGTGGAAGCCCAGCGCCGCGCCATCAGTGCCATCGGTGGAGATGAGGAGCGACAGTGGAGGGGCATCGGAGCGCCGCACCTTCTCCAACCCCGCTGCATTGGTGATCAGCACAACGGCGCCCGAATCCTTCAACCGGTAGCGGATTGCATCAACCCCGAAGAGATTGGCCAGCGGCACCGCAATCGCGCCCAGCTTGTACACCGCCATATGCGCCACCGGCACCGCCCTGCCCTGCGGCAGCATGATCGCCACGCGCTCGCCCGGCTGGATGCCGCGCGCTACCAGCGCATTGGCCAACCGGTTGGCCTGATCCTGCATTGCGCCGAAGGTCAGCATCTCGACAGCACCCGACGGCTGCACATCGATCACGGCGACACGATCCGGCGCGGCCATGGCCCAGTTGTCGCAGCACGTGGTGGCGATGTTGTAGCGCTCCGGGATCACCCAGCGGAAGCGGGCGAGGAGCTCTTCATAGGTGGCGGCGGGCTTGAGCATTGAGTCGTTGTGTTAGCTCAAATCGACTAGTTTGAGCAAAACAACTAAGAAGCTTCTCGCGCAGTCGTTGAGCATTTGCTATATACGAATATATTCATATATATACGATTTTTATCTCTATTTACACGATGTTCTATTAAATATAGAACATCGTGTATGAGCCCGCTCGAACTTCGATCATCTCTGACTCAATTAGAACTGAGTCAGTCAGAATTAGCCAATCTCATCTCAGTCACAACGCGTGCTGTGACCATGTGGCTGTCAGGTGAGCGAGCAGTTCCAGGGCCAGTTGTATCTTATCTGCGATTGTTCAGTTCAACTCCCATAGAACTGCGTAGGCTTGAGCTGATGCGAGCCAACAGGAAAGGAAATGCCATGCGTGAAGGAATGTACGGGATAACTTTTACAGGCCAAGAAAGCTCAGGAATGGGTATGATTGTTCTTCAGGACGGGCGCGTAACAGGTGTCGATGCGCTAGCCGTCCGCTTTGATGGAACATATGATTTCAATGATGAAAGTGGACTTGCAAACCTTATGGTCAAAGTTACGTTCCCGCCGAACGTACGATCAGTCATAGGAATTCACCACCCGTATGAATGGTCATTTGACGTAACAGCAAAAATTGATCCCAAGAAGGAAGTCGGTGATTTAGAGCTGAAGACATCGTTTGGTGCGCAAATTTCTGCCCAATATACCTATCTAAGGAGCATTCCCGAAGTCGCTTAAGCGCCCTACCCCCCGAAGCCGCTCCGCTTCGACCAGCCAGTCGTGCGTGCCTCGACGAAATCAACGATCACCACGAGAAACACACCCAGCACCGCCAGCACGATCAGCGCCGCGAAGATCAGCGGCACGTTGAAATCGGCGGACGCCCGCGTGATCAGGTTGCCGATGCCCAGATTGGAGGCGTTCTGCTCGCCAATGACGCATCCCACATATGCCAGCGTGATCGCCACCTTCAGCGCGCCGAAGAAATACGGCATCGAACGCGGAATGCCGACCTTCCACATGATGTCGAAGCGCGACGCGCCGAGCGCCTTCATCACGTCCTCTGTCTCGGGCTCGATGGTGGCCAAACCCGTCGCCACGTTCACCACGATGGGAAAGAACGAGATGACAAACGCAGTGATAACAGGAGGTTGCCAGCCCACGCCGAACCAGAACACGAGAATGGGAACGACCGCCACCTTGGGAATGGAGTTGAACCCGACCAGCAGCGGATTGAGCCCGGCATACAGAAACCGCGACGAACCCACGAGCAGGCCCAGAAACAGCCCGAACACGATGGAGAGCGCAAATCCCAGCATCGTCATCCAGAGCGTATGCCCAGCGTTGCGCATGAGTGGCCAGAAATACTGGTTCATGGCCATGAAAACAGCGGAGGGCGCGGGCAACTTGAACTGCGACACACCGAAGGCAATGACGATCAACTCCCAAAGGACGAAGAAGCCGATGGTGAATGCAACCGGCGCTAGGCGGAGCGAAAGAGGCGTAATCATGCCGCAGTACCACTTGCCTGAGGAGTTCTCGCGTCCTTGATCAGTGCGCGCAGGTCATGCACCACATCGGAGAAGGCCTGCGTGTAAGTGATCTCCAGATCGCGAGGGCGCGGAAAATCCACCACCCGTTCGGCCACGATGCGACCGGGCCGGGCGCTCATGCAGAAGATGCGATCACCCAGGAAAACGGCCTCGCGCAGATCGTGCGTCACCAGCACAACAGTAAATTTCTTCAGCTGGTGCAGATCGCGGATCACGCACCACAATTCCTCGCGGGTAAAGGCATCGAGCGCACCGAAGGGCTCGTCCAGCATCAGCAATTTGGGCTCATGGATCAGCGAACGGCACAGCGAAGCCCGCTGCTGCATGCCGCCCGACAGCTGCCAGGGAAATTTCTGGCCCATGCCCTTGAGGCCGACGGTTGTAAGAAGTGCTTCCGCTTTCTCGATATACTCCGCTTTGTTGGAGCGCAGGCGCGAACGGTGGGGCTGCACGATCTCGAGCGGCAGCATGATGTTGTCGAGCACTGTGCGCCACGGCAGCATCACCGGGTTCTGGAAGGCCATGCCTGCGATCTTGACCGGCTTTGAGACTTTCGCCCCGTCAACGACGATAGAGCCCTTCTGGGGGAACTGCAGGCCGGTCGCCAGCTTCATCAACGTGGACTTGCCGCAGCCTGACGGACCGACGACGGCTGAGAATTCGCCCTCGTTGACCTTGATAGTGAGACCTTCAACCGCCAGCGTGGCGGAGGCTCCGGCCTGTCCGCCGTAGGTATGGGTGACGTCGGTGAGTTCGATGAAGGGCATGCATTGAAATCCCGGTTACTCTATATCTGGCATCAGTATGGTGCGTTTCTCGAGGCTCCGCTTCGCTACGCACCTCGAAATGAAGGGTGTCGTGATTGGCATGACATTTTCTGGTCGATGCAAAACCCAGATCACCTCATTTCGAGGTACGTAGCGAAGCGGAGCCTCGAGAAACGCACCAAGCCAGTGCAGACTTTAGTCCAGCTTCCGCTCCGCAGCCGTCGGCAGGAACGTGTCCACAAAGGCCGCGCCAGACTTCGCCTTGTCCTTGTACTGGAAGGTGAGCCCGATCTGGTCCAGCGCCGCAGCCCATCGTGCCGCATCAATGCCGCCGAAGCCGTTGGCCTTCACCCACGGCGTTGTCACGTTCATATCGAGCGTCAACTTGAGGCGCTCAAGCTCGACCTCGCGCTTGGCCACATCGTTGCGCTTGATCACGCTGTCGATCGCGCCGTCCGGATTCTTGACCACATCCTTGACCGAGCGATTGACCGCACGGAGGAACTTGCGCACGATTTCCGGATTCTCCGCCATGAACTTCGGCGAAACCATCACCACGTTGCCATAGAGTTGCACACCATAGTCACTCATCAGCAGGAGCGAGATATCCTCCACCGGCACGCCGCGCGCCTTGATGTTGATGAAGGACGAGTTGGAGAAACCAAAAACAGCATCCACTTCGCCCGACGCCAGCATCGGCTCGCGCACGGGGAAGCCGACATTCTCGAATTTCATGGCGCTGTCGTCGAGCTTGTTGACGGCCTTAAAGATCGGCCATTGCGCATAGGCGGCATCGGCGGCGGGAGCGCCGAATTTCTTGCCTTCGAGGCTCTTGATATCCGTCGTCACGCCGCGCGACTTGCGGCCCACAATCGAGAAGGGCGGGCGGTCGTAGACCATCATCACGGCCTTCACATCAACCGTGGGGTTCTCGTCGCGAAAACGAATGAGCGAGTTAACATCGCCAAAGCCGATATCGTAGGTGTTGGACGCGACGCGCGGAATTGCCTCGCGTGAGCCATTGCCGGTATCGATGGTCAGGTCGATGCCTTCCGCCGTGAAAAACCCCTTGTCGATACCGTTGACGAAGAGCGCGGCCGGCCCCTCAAAGCGCCAGTCGAGGGTCATGCGGATCTTGGTCGGAGCCTGCGCCAGCGCGGGCGCGGCAAGCATCAGGGATGCGGTGGCGGCAAGCATGGCGCGGCGGTTAAGATGCAACACGGGATGGTTCCTCCTGAAACAATACGTCTGAATGGCGATAGTATCTAGCGCATGAACGGGCAATGGCTAGCCTGTTGAAAATGACGCAAAAATCACGCCATCGTGAGGCGGATCACAGGTTTTGACCGGCGGCCTGCTGCAGTAGCGTGATCGGCACCGTGTCCTTGACGATCCGCCCCTCCTCAAGAGTGACGATCCGGTCGGCGAGATCCATGATCTTGGCATCATGCGTCACCATCAGCGTTGTTGTTCCCCGCTCGCGGCCAAGACGTTTCAGCAAGCTGACCACGGTGATGGCACTCTCCTTGTCGAGAGCCGCCGTCGGCTCGTCGGCAAAGATGATTTCAGGATTGCCGACCAGCGCCCGGGCAACAGCGACGCGCTGCTTCTGGCCACCGGAGAGATTGCCCGGCAGGTACTCGAGCCGCTCGCCAAGGCCAAGCAGGGCGAGGAGATGGGTCGCCGCCTCGCGCCAATGCGCCGTTGCAACCGGCCCATGAACCTCAAGGCCCATACGGACATTTTGCATGGCAGTCAGACTCTCATGCAGGTTGTGCGCCTGGAAGATGAAGCCGAGCCTGCGGCGGCACTGCACCAGCACATCCTCATCCGCACCGGAAAGTTCCGTACCAAGCAGGTGAACGCTGCCGTGCTGCAGACGGCGCAGACAGCCGATCAGCGTGAGCAGCGTCGTCTTGCCCGAGCCAGAAGCGCCGAGCAGGATGGTCAGCTTGCCGCGCTCGATGGCAAGATCAATGTCGAAGAGGGCCTGCTTCCTGGCCTCGCCCTCACCGAACCAGTGGCTCAGACCCTGCACCATGATTGGCATGGGCAAGCCGCGATCTGGGTGCGCAGAAGTGGCTGGCGAGGTCGTCATCAAGCACTCTCAGAAAAGATCGGCGGGATTGGCTCGGGCGAGCTTTCGGGTAGCGACGGTGCCGGATACGACGCACATCGCGATGGTTCCGGCCAGGACAGTGATCCCGCGTGCGAGGGTCATCACCAGCGGCAGTCCCGTCGCAGAGGAGACCATTGCATAAAGGATGATCGAGATGATCATTCCAGGGATGAAACCGAGAATGGCCAGTATCAGTGCCTCTTCAAAGATGATGCCGAGGAAGAACCGCTGGCCATAGCCGACGGCCTTGAAGGTCGCGTATTCCTTGATGTGATCGGCGACGTCGGTCGACAACACCTGATAAACAACAATCATACCGACCAGCACTCCGATCACCACGCCGAAACCGAAGACAAGCCCCACCGGCTTCTGCGTCGTCTGGAAGCTCTGGTCCGTGGCGACCGTCTCCGCCACGGTCCGGACAATTGTGTCATAGGCCGGAAGCATCGTCCGCAGTTGCTGCACCACGCGCGCGGCATTCGCACCCGGCTCTAGCGTCACCAGAATGTGGTTCGGCGCCCCCGAGGCGCGTTGCGGGAAAAGCTTCAGGAAAGTCTGGTCCGAGACGACGAGATAGCCATCCGCCGAGAATCCGCCGCCGATGACGAACGTGCCGGCCACAGTCAACGTGCGCCCCTTGACCTCGAACACGTAGGGTTTGCCTGCGGCGATCTGCCGGAAGACCTCTTTCGGCACATTGCGCGTCTTCGAGTCGATCAGCGCAACGTCGGAGTTGGCGATGTCGCCCAGCCGCTCGTTGATCGCCGGCGTGCGGAAAGCACGGCTGCCGGGATCGATGCCAAAAGTGTCCAGGCCGCGAATCGTGCCATCGGGCTGCTTCCAGTCAATCTTGCCGTAATAAAGCGGGGTCGCGCTGGCCACTCCCTCCACCGATAGGGCTTCGAACATGCGCTGGCGGGGCAGAGGACTGCCGTCAGCCAGCGTATTCATGTCAGAGGCTGAAATCATGATGTCGGCGTTAAACTCGTCATAGGGCAGCTTGATGCTGCCGACCATAGCGCCAAGGAAGCCGAGTTGCATGAGGACCAGCATGTTGGCGAAAGCTACGCCCGCCAGCGCTGCGGCAAGCCGCGTCTTGCTATGGATGAGTTGCAGCCATCCGATTGGCAGGCGACCGAGCAACTGCTCCAGCAGTCGCGTCAAGGTTCGTTCCTCACCATGATGCGCGCCGTGACCTGCAAGTTGGTGAAGCGCCTGGCCAGTTTGGCGGATTCCGGCTCAAGCGCCACGTTCACCTTGATCACGCGGGCATCCGTATTGGCGGCCGGACTGGCGTCCATCAGAGTCTGGCGGCCCACCTCAAGGCCGATGCGTGTGACGGATCCTTTCAGCGGGCGCGGCAGCGCTTCGGCGCCGACCTCGACGAGATCGCCGACAGCGACACGACCGATCAGGCTCTGATAAACCTCCACATCAACCTTCATGTGCTCGATGTCGCCGAGGTTCATGATGCCCTGAGCGCCGGGCTTCTCGCCGGGCTGTACATGGATGGTGAGCACCGTGCTGGCGAGCGGTGCGCGCACATAGGCCTTGTCCATATCCGCCATGGCGCGGGCGAGATCGACCTTCGCCGCATCGAGGCTGCGGGCGGCCACGACGACGTCTGGCTGGGTCTCGATCTCACCACTATAACGGGACAAAGTGGCTGTCAGGCGCTGCACCTCACGCTCGGCCTCGTTACGCGCGGTCCGGCGCTGATCATAGGTCTGTTCGGCTGCGAAGCCGCGACGTCGCAGCTCATCTGCGCGTTCGAATTCCCGGGCGGTATTCTGGGCTGAAGCTTCGGCGCGCGAAAGAGCAGCGCGCGCTTCACCATGGCTGGCGGCGGTAGCCGCTTTCACCTGCGCCAGCGCGGCCTCACGCGAGGCGATGGTTGCTCGGGCGGAATCTGCAGTCGCAAGGAGTTGCTGCTCGTTGTCGAGCACTGCCAGCACCACGCCTTTCTCGACGCGTTCGCCTTCATTCACCTTGAGGGAAGCCAGCCTTGCATCACCCGCGCCGAACGGCGGGGCCACCGTGACCACTTCACCCTCTGGCAGGAGCTTCCCCAGGCCGACCACAAACCGGGGAACCGCTGGCGCTGCGTCGGGGCGCGCGCCTGTGCCGACAGCCACTGCGATCGGCGTCGATGTGCCACCGCCGGGCTGAAGGTTGAGTAGAGCCATCAGCTTCTGCAAGCCGGGCGGCTGAAAATAGAGCCCGATTAAGCCGCCCAGCGCGACGAGCGCCATGACCAGGGGCACGAAGCGGACAACACGGAACACGCGCCAGGCTGGCGAGGACGGGATCGTCGTGACAGCTTCCGCTCCGCGCGGCACCACGACGAGTGGCAACATGTCCGCCTTGGCAGTCTCGGGGATTGAACCATTGCTGCTTGCGGACATAGCAATCTTTCAGAAGTGCTGCTCACCCACACGAACAGGATAATGACTGAACTGACATCAGATCAATCATTTTCTCACGCCCCTTGAAGTGATGCAATCCAACCCTATTTCAAGCTGGTCTTTACCGGGCCCCTCTGACGCGCTTTCCTGCGCGTGATGTCGGAACTGACGTTGTGAAACCAGGCCCGGCTGACTTTCAAAGCATATGCGCGTTTTTCAATGCGCACCACTTTGAGCGAATGCCAGGCTGTCCTCAAGGATGGCAACATGCCCGAATATTTTCTCTCTGAATGGCTCGATAAACCGGTCTGGATGTGGATCGGCTTCTTCACTCTCGTCATCGCCCTGCTCGCGTTTGACCTTGGCATCTGGCACAAGGACGACAAGGAAATGGGCATTTCCGAAAGCCTGTGGCTTTCCGCATTCTATTTCGCTGTGTCCTGCGCCTACGGTGTCGCCGTCTGGTGGGCCTATACCTCAGGCGCGCTCAAGACCTCGGACGGCGTGCATGCCGGCATTGCCTTCTTCACCGGTTTCTTCATTGAGAAGGCGCTGTCTATCGACAATGTCTTCGTCATTTCGCTGATTTTCGGCTTCTTCGCCATTCCGCGGAAATATCAGTACCGCGCACTGGTATGGGGCATTCTCGCCGTCATCATCCTGCGCGGCCTGATGATTGCCATCGGCGCAGAGCTTGTCGAGCGTTACAGTTGGGTCCTTTATATCTTCGGTGCGTTCCTTATCGGCACGGGCATCAAGATGATGATTGTTCCGGAAGGTGACCCGGACATGTCGAAGAATCCTGTCGTCACGTTCTTCAAAAAGCGGATGCGCGTGACGGATGAACTGCATGACCAGAAGTTCTTCGTGCGCCAGCCCGATCCTGCCACAGGCAAACTGGTGCTGTGGGCAACGCCGCTTTTTCTCGCGCTCGCCGTGATCAATGTTGCGGATATCATCTTCGCAGTGGACAGCGTGCCAGCGATCTTCGCGATCACGACGGACACGTTTATTGTCTACACCGCGAACATCATGGCGATCCTCGGCTTGCGGGCGCTGTATTTCGCACTGGCCGCGATGGTGCATCGCTTCCATTATCTGAAATATGCGCTCGCCCTGGTGCTGGTGTTCATCGGGCTCAAGATCTTCTGGAACCAGCTTGTCGGCAAGCTTGATCCGGCGATCTCGCTTGGCGTGACCGTAGCGCTGATCGCGGGCGGTATTGTCTACTCGCTCTGGAAGACGCGGGGAGAAGACAAGCACCCGAAAGCGGACGCTGCGATCTGATTCCGGCAGTACGGGTACAACTCAGAAAATGCCGCTGAAGCAATTCAGCGGCATTTTTGCAACCGGGAATGAGCAGGCCTAACAATTCAAACGCAGCAGTGCAAATAATAAGGCGAAAATGTGTCAAAATTCACCCTGTCATCCGGTATCAGCTTTGGAAACTCACCATCCCATTGACCAAAAGCCACGCAGATAGAATAAGTTAAACAGAAATTAAAATCTGGATTGATCCCATGACACTCTCAGCCCGATTGCTCTGCGGTACAGCCCTCTGCCTCATTCTGGCAGGAAAGCCAGCGTTTGCGGCGGACGCACTTCCCCGCAAGTCCGACCCTGTGTTGCCCGTCTTCACGCAACTCCCGGCCGTGGACGGCATCAATGGCAAGCTCAGCGGCTTCGGCGGCTGGATCGATAATGACAACCGCACGATTTTTGCGCCTCCCGGCCTTCCGGGGTTCGGTTTCCAGCGGCCGAACCGCTCGCAGGCTCTCTTCGGGGCCGCAGGATCGCTGTCAGCCCCGCTTGGCCAGCGCTTCGGCGTTCAAATTGACGGGCTTGCGTCCAGCGCGCGCGGGGCTTTCTTCGGCGGCGGTGCGGTGCATCTCTTCTCGCGCGATCCGGCTGTCGGCCTGATCGGACTGTACGGCTCGGCCACCCGCAGCAATGCCTTCGGCGGGGCCAACCGCTACAAGGCCGGCCTTGAGGCAGAGGCCTATTTCGGACGATTCACGATCTCGGGTGTCGCTGGCTGGGAGCAGACCCGGACCGGCGGCTTCGGCTTTGTCGGCACTTTCGGCGGCCAGAACTTTTTTGCCGTTGGCACCACGACCAACCGCTTCTTCGATGCTGTTGATATCTCCTATTACCCCATTGATAACTGGCGGGTTTCAGTAGGCCACCGTCTCTCCGGTGGACAGCACATGGCTGCGGTTGCGACAGAATACCTGTTCCCGCTTGGCGGCGGCACTGCCGCAGCGGTCTTTGTCGAAGGCCGCATCGGGGACCGCAACAACCGCGCCATATTCGGCGGGTTAACCTTCTACTTTGGCCAGAAGGACAAGACGCTGATCCGCCGCCACCGCGAGGATGATCCGCCCAACCGGTTGCTGGACGACATGTTCAGCGGCGGCGTTAATAACGGCGGTTCGGGTACGGGCGGCAGCAAAGGCAAGAAGCTGATTGGCGTACCGGGCGCTGCCCCGCCTCCGCCTCCGCTTTGCCAGCCCCAGCCCTATTGTAACTACACTTGATGATACAGTCTCGGCTGGGCCGGGCTTGATCCGCATTCTTCTCGCCTGCGAGGGCGGAACCGGACTCGGCCATGTCGGCAATCTCAGATCCATCGCAGAAGCGCTTGGTTCCGCATTCTCGTTCGACGGCTGCTATTATCTGGAACAGCCGCTCGAGGTTCTTGAACCGGTTTGCGATGCAGTGTTCCGTTGCCCCGGCATGATCGTGCGCAAGAGGCCGAAGCCGGACTGGGCGGACGAACGCAACTGGAGCTGGGCGAACTTCCTTGCGTCCTGCGCGCTCGACCGGCCAGATGTGCTTGCGCAGGCTATGCTCTGGTGGCGGTCTGTGATCATTTCCCGGAAGATCGACCTGGTAGTGAGTGATTACGCGCCCCGCGCCATGCTGGCCGCACGAACTCTTGGCGTGCCTGTTGCCGTGACCGGGACGAGTTACAGCGTGCCGCCCGATGGCCTTGCACACTTTCCCGCACTGATGAGCCGGGATGCCGCGACTTTCGCTGATGAAGAGCGGCTGATGGCATCGATCAACGCGGTCTGCACCATCCGCGGCATGGAACCGCTGCGCCACCTTCCTGACATGTATGATTGCGCCGTCAAGCTGCCGCGCGGGCTCAACTCTCTCGATCCCTACGAGGGCATCAGGACCGAACCGCTGTTGCCGCGCCCCTCGACCTATGGTCGGGAGATGGCCGGATCGGGCAATGAGATATTCGTCTATCTTTCGCATATCGCCGCCGATCCTTCCTTCATGCTGGATGCGCTGACCGAGCTTGGGGCACCTGTGAGGGCCTACATCCCCTGGCTGGATGCGGAGCGTACGGCGGGGCTGAGGGCAAAGGGGATTCTCGTCGAAGACAATCCGCTTGAATCCGACGACATAGCCCGGCGCAGCCGCCTGATGGTTCTCTACGGGCAGCCCGCGACAATGACCCTCGGCCTGGCCGCCGGCCTGCCTCAGATGGCCTTTCCGCAGCACTTCGAACAGCTCTTCCACGCCGAACGGGCTTCGCGTACTGGCGCCGTCCGCTACGTGACGCGAGACAGCCTGACGCGCGAGAGCTTCGTGACCACCATCCGTGAGGCCTATGGCGACAGCGGAATGCTTGCAGCCGCCCGCCGGATCGCCCCTGCCGTGCGCGCCGAGATGACGGTCGATGTCCCTGACATGATCCGCGAAAGCCTGCGCCCGGCACTGGTCGGCATCATCCGGAAGAAAGGGCTGGCGTGAAACACCTATGGCCCCGCATGGCCGCGCCACCGGGGAGATCACGAGAGAAGAGACCGGGGCCCCCGCTGCCTGTCGCCGCATCACACGGGGAAGCATCGGGAAGGGAGGGTCTATGGCGCATGACGGGCTTGTCGTGACGAAAGCCCCGGCCGTCCGGGCGCTGGGGCGACCGGATCAGGATGATCCATCGCGGCTGAGCTCAAGCGCGGCGGATCGTTGGGGATGAGATTTAGTAGGAATTTAAGTCTATGTCAAGAGGCGGACGCGGGGCGGTCACCTTCTTGAGCCGCAAGGCAAATTGGTGCGAAGTGATTGGCCGGTTTTTCTGCACCGGATTTTTGCAACGCGGAAGGTGATGAGATTCAACAGGGTGGCGAGTGTTGCATAAATCTTGATATGTGAAATGGCAGGCCTGCCTGTAACGTCGGTTTCCGTGCCATTGCAGCCAATGCAGTTTCGTCCATTCTGCTCGGGTTCGTTATGGAGAGGCAAAGTGAATCGCGAGCAGCTGCTAGCCCATTGGGCGCGCCTAGAAGCGCTTCTCACTCAAGTTCTGAAAGCCGAACAGCATCACCTCGCGGTCGAACATGCTGAGCAGGTTCGCAAATTTATCGACCATAACGAGTTTGGCCTAGCCTTCGAGTGGCTGAAGTCTGCGTTCACTCTCTCCGACGTTCCCGCAGACGAGCAATCAGTCGAAGCCATGCGGGAGGCGGCGCGAATGATGGAGTTATAATTCGGCCAACCACCCGTGGCGGACCCGCCGTCGTTTCACAATTCTTGAGATGTGCAACGCTTGGCTTGAACGCTTCTGACAGTGAGCTGACCTTGTCCTGACCGCTGCCCAATGCTTTATTGGCTGTCATGAGCTTCGAGCCTGTGAATCCCACGACAACTTCCGAACCCATCACTATTGATATCTTCGTTTATGGCGTCGAACCTATAGATGCATGGTTGGGCTGGAGCGACGAAGCGCAATTCAGAGCTTCGGTCGATAAGTGGTGTTACCCTGAGCGGCGGGATGCGATATGGGCGCTCTATGAGGCATTTCGAGACAGAGCTCAGATCATCGCCCGAGACTTAGGCTGGCAAGGCGACATCCGTGAAGGTCCATTTATTGCTGGTGTGCCGACATTTGAGATCAGGAACACCTCGTTGTTCATGGTGGCTTGGAAACAAGATGACGATGGCCTGACTTTCATCGCCTCGCCAGTCCAGCTCCCTTGGCTGGTCTTTAACAAGGCAGTCGGTACCTTGGAGAGGTGATATCCTCTCAGAAGTGATGAATGGTGCAAAAATCTTGATTTATGCACCGCCCCCCCTTCACACCGGCAGCGGCGCTTCCGTCTTCACCTCTTCCATCACGGCATAGCTGCGTGTCTCCTTCACGCCCGGCAGCGACAGGATCGTGTCGCCCAGCAGCGTGCGGTAGGCCGCCATGTCGGACACGCGCGTCTTGACGAGATAGTCGAAACCGCCCGCGACCAGATGGCATTCCAGCACATCGGGCGCGCGCTGCACGGCAGCACCGAATTTCTCGAAGACGTCAGAGGTCGTCTTGTCGAGTGTCACCTCGATGAAGACAAGGAAAGACCGGCCAAGTTTGGTGGGGTCAAGCCGCGCACCATAGCCGCGGATCACCTTGTCCTTCTGCAGGCGCTTCACGCGCTCCGCCGTCGCTGTCGGCGACAGACCCACCTTGTCGGCGAGTTCCACGTTGGAGATACGGCCATCCTCCTGCAGGAAGCGCAGGATACGGCGATCAAGACGGTCGAGTTCGGTCACGCGGGATACCCGAACCGCCGCTTCGTTCCCGCCAGAGCGCCCCTCGCGCCTGCATCATTTCCCGCCGAACACAAGGCAGCCGCCTGATCGATCTCGGCCCCGATGCGGGTATGCACCGCCTTGTTCACATGGCCGGTCTGCAGATCATTGTCCTGCACCGCCCTGAAACGCGCGACATCACCGGCACAGCCCGTGCCTTCCGGCAGGCGGAAACCGGCGGGTGTTATCAGCGAGGACGATTGCGGCTGCGCGACGGATGCAGCGGGCGGCGGTGCGGACTGATTGCAGGCGGCGAGCAAGAGAAGGGCGGACAAGATGGCAAAGCGTTTCATAATCTCTCTGGGCGCTGATCTGTGACTCACAAGCCACAGGGCTAGCACCCTCTTCATCAATAATCCACGTTGATGCGGCCCACCCCTTGCGAAACACCGTTGTTTTACTTACCTTATGATTCACAAAACAAACTTGCGGAGAGTTCGCATGGCACGCGTCCCGGCTAAAAGCCGCACCAAAGCCAAAGTGATCGATCTCAAAATGCAGCTTGCGCGCAACACGCTCGCTGCAGCATCCGCCTTGTTCATTCTCGCACTCCTTCTGCTTATCCGCCCCTGAGGGCCGCATGGGCATTAGCCTGGGCTGTCAGGGGAAATCACAGTTCACCCCCGACCTTTACCCTGGGTCCGAAGCTTGTAAGGCATAAGTCCTGCGCTTCGGGGATAAGCGACAAGGATTTTCATAATGACTTCCAGCACCAAGAGCGCGTCGAAATCCGACCGCGTCATCATTTTCGACACCACCTTGCGCGACGGCGAACAATCGCCGGGTGCCACCATGACCTTCGAGGAAAAGATCATGGTCGCCGAATGTCTCGATGCTATGGGCGTCGATGTCATCGAGGCGGGTTTCCCCATCGCATCGCAGGGTGATTTCGAGAGTGTTCACGCCATCGCGGGCCGCACGAAGAACGCCACCATCGCCGGTCTCGCCCGCGCCATCAATGCCGATATCGACCGCTGCGGCGAGGCGGTACGGCATGCGAAGCGCGGCCGCATCCATACTTTCGTGTCCACGTCGCCGATCCATCTGCAATTCCAGATGAAAAAGACCGAGGACGAGGTGATCGAGATCATCAGGTCCACCGTCGCCCGCGCCCGCAACCTCGTGGACGATATCGAGTGGTCCGCGATGGATGCCACACGCACGCCGATCGATTATCTCTGCCGCTGCGTCGAGGTGGCGATTGCGCAGGGCGCGACGACCATCAACCTGCCTGATACCGTGGGCTATGCCACGCCGGATGAATATCGGGCCATGTTCGAACAAGTGCGCAACCGCGTTCCGAATGCCGACAAGGTGATCTTTTCCGTCCACACCCACAATGATCTCGGCCTTGCCGTCGCCAATGCGTTGGCGGGCGTCGCAGGTGGCGCACGGCAGATCGAATGCACGATTAACGGCATCGGAGAGCGGGCGGGCAATGCGGCGCTCGAAGAGATCGTGATGGCGATCAAGACCCGCAGCGATGTGCTGCCCTACCACACCGGCATCGAGGCCACGATGCTCAACCGCGCCTCTAAGCTGGTCTCCGCTGCAGCCTCCTTCCCGGTGCAGTACAACAAGGCCATCGTGGGTCGGAACGCCTTCGCCCATGAAAGCGGCATCCACCAGGACGGCATGCTGAAAAATGCCAACACCTACGAAATCATGACGCCAGCCTCCGTTGGCGTCACCAAGACCTCGCTGGTCATGGGCAAGCATTCGGGCCGCGCCGCCTTCAAGAGCAAGATGAAGGATCTGGGCTACGAACTGGGCGACAACGCGGTGGAAGACGCTTTCAACCGCTTCAAGGCGCTGGCTGATCGCAAGAAGCATGTCTACGACGAGGATATCGAGGCGCTGGTGGACGAGGGCATCGCCACCGCCGCCGACCGTATGAAAGTCGTAGCGCTGACCGTGATCGCCGGCACGATGGGTCCGCAATCCGCCACCCTGACGCTCGATATCGACGGCACGCACCAGACCGTGCAATCAACCGGAAATGGCCCGGTGGACGCAATCTTCCACGCCATCCAGAAGCTGGTGCCGCATGTGGCCAAGCTGGAGCTTTATCAGGTTCATGCTGTGACTGAAGGCACCGATGCACAAGCGGAAGTATCGGTGCGTCTCGCGGCGGAAGGCCGCTCGGTCACAGGCCGCGCGTCGGATCCCGATACGCTCGTAGCATCGGGCAAGGCGTATCTGTCCGCGCTCAACAAGCTGACAGCCCGGGGTGCGCGGTTGCATTCCACGGCTGTGGGGTAGCGCGCTTCTCCTTCTCCCCTAGCGGGAGAAGGTGGCCTCGCCTTCGCGAGGTCGGATGAGGGGTCGCGCTAACCTCTCAGAACCGTGTGACCCCTCATCCGCCTGCCATCCGGCAGGCACCTTCTCCCGCAAGGGGAGAAGGGAAACAGGAAGCAATCCATGCGCCGCTCCCCCCTCGCCATCCTCGCCCTCACGGCCTGCCTCATGACCGCCAACGCACAGGACACACCCCTGCACATGACACCCGTAGAAGCGGCCAAACTCGTCTCCGACAAGAAAGCCATCCTCATCGACATCCGCACGCCGGAGGAATGGAAAGAAACCGGCGTGGCCGAAGGGGCGCACAAGCTGGACATGAACGACCCGATGTTCGCGGCCAAACTGTCCAAAATTGTCGAGGGCGACCGAACGAAAGCCGTCGCCCTGATCTGCCGCACCGCCAACCGTACCCGCACCGTTCAGGCCGCGCTTATGCAGCAGGGCGGATATTCCCGTGTGATCAATGTTGAGGGCGGCATGATCGGCAACAGTGCGGACAAGGGCTGGATCGCCCATGGTTTGCCGGTGAAGAAGGAAGATTGAGACTTGGGTTTACGCGTGTTCGTCAGCCTCGCCTTCATCATTCTGATGACAACAGGAGGCCCAGCCATGGCCCAGTCCGGCAACAACCCTCCCGGCAGCGGCGGTCCTATGCGGCCTGCCCGCCCGGGCCATGTCGCGGAGTTCGAAGAGTTGCAGGCGGCACGGCGCGCAGGAACAATCGCTGCCTATGACCTGTTTCTGGCACGACATCCCGGGAGCCGGTATGCGCCCGAGGCGGGGGTGGAACGGGCGAAGCTCAGTCGATCCTGACATTCGCCTTCGCCGCGACTTCACCCCAGACCTTCGTCTCTTCCGTGATCATCTTGACGAAATCCGCTTGATTGGAGCCTACCGGCGTCACGCCGACCTTGGCCATGGAGTCCATCACGGCAGGCTCCTTCATGATCGCCATCACCTCCTGCGTCAGCCGGTCGGTAATCGCTTTCGGCGTCGAGGACGGCGCGAACAGGCCGTGCCATGACGTCGAGGCGAATCCCGGGAGAAATTCTGACATCGTCGGCAGGTTGGGATCCGCCGTAATGCGTTGCGGCGTCGCCGTCGCCAGCGCGCGGATGTTGCCCGCCTGAATCTGCGGCCAGGCCACCGTGATGTTGTCGAAGGTCAGCTGGATGTTGCCGCCCAGCAGGTCCTGCGTCACCTGCGCCGAGGAGCGATACGGCACATGCACGATATCGACGCCCGCCATGATCTTGAACAACTCGCCCGCCATATGGATCGAGGTGCCCGCACCCGATGATCCGTAGGAGTATTTGCCGGGGTTTTTTTTCAGCAGATCAATCAGCTCCGGCACAGTCTTCGCAGGCAGGCTGGGATTGACCATCAGCAGGTTGGGCACCATCGCCACCAGCGACACCGGGGTGAAATCCTTCACATGGTCAAACGGCATATTCTTGTAGACATTCGGGTTGATCGCATGGGTCGAGACTGTACCCATGGCCAGCGTGTAGCCATCGCCTGCGGCGCGCGCCACGGAAGCCACGCCGATGTTGCCGCCTGCCCCCGCCTTGTTCTCCACGATAAAACGCTGCCCGAGCCGCTGCGACAGGCGCTCCGCAATGGTGCGCCCCAGGATATCGGATGTGCCGCCCGCCGCGAAAGGCACCACGACGGTGACAACCCGGTCCTGCGGCCATGGCGTCTGCGCCGATGCACCGTGAACGAACGGGCATGCCACCGCAGCAGCTACGACACCCGAGAGAATGGTTCTGCGGTTGATAATCATGATATTGTCCTCCACCTGACGCCGCTGATTGGCTCAGCTTGTCAACTTGTCCGACAAATATCATCTGCCCACCGTTGGTTGTCCAGCGGAACCGTGGCTACAATTCCGCTATCTCCTGCACGGACAACGGCTTATGTAGCTCGTATCCCACCAGAGGCCACCGGCAATGAGCGACGACGAATACGTGTTCGACGAGGACAGCGGCGAGTGGCTTCCGAAGTCGGAACTACTGGCGAAACAGGCTGCGGCAAGCGCAGGCGACAAGATCGAAGTGCGCGATTCTGTCGGCAATCTCCTGGCCGATGGCGATCAGGTAACGCTGATCAAGGACCTTGAAGTCAAGGGCGCGGGGCAGACGCTTCGGCGTGGCACTCTGATCAAATCGATACGTCTCACGGGAGGTACGCAGGAGGTCGATTGCAAGCACGACAGCATCCGGGGGCTGGTGCTGCGGGCGGAGTTCGTGAAGAAGCGGTAGTGCCGCTTACGACTGGTTCAGCCCCAGCCGCTGCTGTTCCACCTTCGTCAACCCCAGCGACACCAGCCGGAAGCTCTCGCGGACGTAATCCCTCAGCGCCGAATCGTCCATGGAGGCATCGCTCATGCGCTGGATCCAGCTCATGCCGCGCGATGCCAGATAGGGCGCGGGGCGCAGGCCGGGCTGATCCTGCAGCAGGTCAAAGCTCATCCGCGAACATTTGAAACTGACCTGCGCCAGGCCATTCTCGCCGGAGCGCGCGATGACGAAGACCTTGGCCCGAGCGCCCACGCCAATCTTCCAGACATGCGCATCCTCCCACTGGATCACGCGGAAGCTATGTGGGAGGCTGGCGCAGAACGTGTTGAGGTCGTCGAGGGTCATCGGATGGCAGACTTGCAAAGTGTCAGCATGGACATAATCATTCCTCCCCCTCCCCAAACAAACCGAACTGCCCAAGCTCCCTGTGCGGCTCGGGCAGTCCCATGTGCCGGAACGCATGACCCGTCAGCAATCGCCCGCGCGGGGTGCGCTGCACGAAGCCCTGCTGCATCAGATAGGGCTCGATGATCTCCTCAATGGCGTCGCGGCCTTCCGACAGCGAGGCCGCGATAGTCTCGACACCGACCGGTCCACCGCCGAACTTTTCCGCGATGGTCCGCAGATATTTCATGTCCATCTGGTCGAGGCCAAGCGCATCGACATCCATCATGCGCAGCGCCTTGTCCGCCACCTTGCGGGTAACAACGTCGGCTCCGTCCACCAGCGCCACATCGCGCACGCGGCGCAGCAGACGTCCCGCGATCCGCGGTGTGCCGCGCGAGCGTTTGGCGATCTCATTGGCACCTTCCTCCGACATCGCAAGCCCCATGACGCGCGACCCGCGTTTCACGATGAACTCAAGCTCTTCGATGGTGTAGAACTGCAGGCGGATCGGGATGCCGAACCGGTCGCGCAACGGCGTCGTCAGCAGGCCCGCTCGGGTTGTGGCGCCCACCAGCGTGAAACGCGGCAGATCGATCTTGACGGAGCGCGCAGCGGGACCTTCGCCGATGATCAGGTCAAGCTGGAAATCCTCCATGGCGGGATAGAGGATTTCCTCCACCGCCGGATTCAGCCGGTGGATTTCATCGATGAACAGCACATCCCGCTCTTCCAGATTGGTGAGCTGTGCCGCCAGATCACCCGCCTTGGCAATCACGGGTCCGGACGTCGAACGGAAATTGACACCAAGCTCCTTCGCCACGATCTGCGCCAGCGTCGTCTTGCCAAGGCCGGGCGGACCGACGAAGAGCACATGGTCCAGCGCATCAGCCCGACGGCGGGCAGCTTCGATATAGACCGAGAGATTCTCGCGCGCTTGCTGCTGTCCGACGAAATCCGCCAGAATTTGCGGCCGGATGGAAGCCTCCATCAGGTCTTCGTCGCGGCGTTCACCTGTGATGAGGCGGGAGGGGGTGGACAAGTGTGTTTGATTCCAGCGGGCGATTCCGCCTCATCCGCATACACGGGGGCAGCGAGGCGCGCAAAGCGCGTGTCTGAGTTGATCCCTAATGCCTCCTGCACATCATACGCAAAAAGTGATTGACCGCTTGCCCCTCTCCGCCTCCCCCGCCTATCCTGCATTCATGCAAATACCACTGCGCGGGAGAGCAGCCTCCCGATGATGCGGCAATATGATCTCGTGGAGAGGGTGAAACGCTACAATCCGGCAACGGACGAGGCGCTGCTGAACCGTGCCTATGTCTATGCCATGAAAGCGCATGGCAACCAGAAGCGCGCCTCGGGCGATCCTTATTTCGCGCATCCACTGGAAGTCGCCGCCATCCTCACCGATCTGAAGCTCGACGATGCCACCATCGTCGCAGCCGTGCTGCACGACACAATCGAGGATACGGAAGCCACACGCGAGGAGATCGACAAGATTTTCGGCCACGAGATCGGCCAGCTCGTCGACGGCCTGACCAAGATCAAGAAGCTCGATCTGGTGTCGAAGAAGGCGGCGCAGGCCGAAAACCTGCGCAAGCTGCTCATCGCCATTTCATCCGATGTGCGCGTGCTGCTGGTGAAGCTGGCGGACCGGCTGCACAACATGCGCACGCTGCATTATGTGCCGCCGACCAAGCGCGCCCGCATCGCCGAGGAAACGCTCGATATCTATGCGCCGCTCGCCGGCCGCATGGGCATGCAGGAGGTGCGCGACGAACTGGAGGATCTCTCCTTCCGCCATTTGATGCCGGACGCCCATGCCATGGTGAAGGCGAAGCTGCTGGAACTGGCTGAAAAGAACAAGGGGCTGATCGAGAAGATCGAGCAGGAACTGACAGCGAAATTGTTGGCGCAAGGCCTGAAGGCCGAGATCAAGGGCCGCCAGAAGACAGCCTATTCCGTGTGGAAAAAGATGGAGCGCAAATCCATCGGCTTCGAGCAATTGTCCGATATCTTCGGCTTTCGCGTCCTCGTGAACACGATCCCGGATTGCTACCGCGTGGTCGGTGCGGTGCATGTGGTGTGGCCAATGGTTCCGGGGCGCTTCAAGGACTACATCTCTACACCCAAGCAGAATGATTACCGTTCGCTCCACACCACCGTTATCGGACCCGGCAGCCAGCGTGTCGAACTGCAGATCCGCACCTGGGAAATGCACCAGATCGACGAGTTCGGCATCGCGGCCCACGCTGTCTACAAGGACGGGATGGAATTCAGTCCGGAAGGTGGCGTGGCGGAATCGAATGCCTATCAGTGGCTGCGCAAGACGATTGAGTCACTGTCCGAAGGCGACAGCCCGGAAGAGTTTCTTGAGCACACCAAGCTGGAGCTCTTCCACGATCAGGTGTTCTGCTTCACACCCAAGGGAACGCTCATCGCACTTCCACGCGGCGCGAACCCCATCGATTTTGCCTATGCTCTACACTCAGCCATCGGAAACGAAGCAGTGGGCTGCCGCATCAACGGGCGCAATTCGCCCTTGCTGTCGGAGCTTCAGAATGGTGACGAGGTCGAGATCATCCGTGCGCCAGGCCAGACACCGCCGGCTGCCTGGGAAACCGCAGTTGTCACCGGCAAGGCCCGCGCTGATATCCGCCGCGCCACCCGCGCCGCTGTCAAGGCGCAATACACGGGGCTCGGCCGACAGATCCTCGAACGGGCGTTCAGCCGCGCTGAAAAGCCGTTCACGGATACGAAGCTGAAGACCGCCCTGCCCCGCCTGGCACGCGACAGCGTGGAAGATGTCCTTGCTGCTGTCGGACGTGGAGAAATGGTATCCAGCGATGTCGTCAAAGCGCTCTATCCCGATTTCAAGGAGGAGCAGAAGGCGGGACCGGAAAGCGATGGCAAAGGCGGCTGGTTCGGACTGAAAAAAGGCGAGAACCTAAAATTTAAAGTTCCGGGCAAGCAGGACGAGAGCGCATCGATTCCCATCCGCGGCCTGCAGGGTGATCTGCCCGTGACCTTTGCGCCCCGGGGCGGCGCCGTACCAGGAGATCGTATCGTGGGGATTCTCACGCCGGGCGAAGGGATCACGGTCTATCCCATCCAGTCCGCCGCGCTGTCGGCCTTTGATGATCAGCCGGATCGCTGGCTGGATATGCGCTGGGACATTGACGAGGCGCGCAAAAGCCGTTTCCCCGCCCAACTCAGCCTGTCCGTCATCAATGAGCCCGGCGCTTTGGCCGATATCGCCAGGGTGATCGGCGACAGCGACGGCAATATCGACAACATCGTCATGACTTCGAAATCGCCGGATTTTCGCGAAATCCTGATCGATCTGGAGGTCTGGGACCTGAAGCATCTCAGCGCCGTGATCGGAGAGCTCAAGGCTAAATCGATCGTCTCCAGCGTGACGCGAGTCAACGACTGATTGGCAGCAGCGCAAAGATGATGCCCCGCCGTAACGTGAAAACTCGTGTGCTCAGTGTTAGAAATTTCGGCGAAATTATGATTTTTCCAGTCCTACTTTGCGGTTTTGCCGTTTTTACCCTTGGCTTGCCCCACGGGTTTGTGATTAACCTCCATTAAGCGTTTGCCGTCAGCCTTGCAAAGGTTCGCACAAGTCGTCCTCGGGGGAGGAAGAACACTGTGTGTGGAAACGTTCATGAGTGAACCGTGCGCAGTTGCCTGTGGGTTATGCGCTGATGAAGGGCTAAACAGATGTGTCAGCCAAGACGATGGTTGTGGGGGCTCTTGCCACTCGCGTTACTCTGGCTCGCTGCGGGTTTCCTCCGCAATGATTCGATCCAGACCGATCTCACCACGCGCTCGATCAACGAAGCGCTGAAGGCGAAGGCCCCCTGGGCTTCCGCGACATTCAATGGCCGCGATGCGACCGTCACGGGCGTCTCCCCCAGCCCCGCTGTTCAGAAATCAGCGGAAGATGCTGTCAATTCAGTCTTCGGTGTGCGCCGCGTCGACAACAAGACAACCGTTATGGCCGAAGCAAAGCCCTACCTCTGGACGGTTGCGCGCGAAGGCAACAAGGTTACTCTCGGCGGCTTCGTGCCGGACGAGTCGACCAAGGCCAAGATCGTGGCTGATACAAAGGCTGCGCTCCCGAACACTGAAGTTGTCGATCAGATGAAGATCGCCCGCGGCGTTCCCGCTGTCTTCGGCGTGGCAACAGCTTATTCGCTGGCGCAACTCGCACGCTTGCCCGATGGCAAGGCCAGCCTGTCGGACGCAGCTCTGACGATTACGGGTACCGCACCGTCGTCGGACATCTATCAGATGGCCACCGCTGCTGGCTTGCCACAAGGCGTTGGCGGGAATGTCCAGATCGGCTTGCCCGCTGTCAGCCCCTACACCTGGCAGGCACAGAAAGCCGGTCAGGCCATTACACTGACAGGCTATGCCCCTTCGGCTGAGGTCAAAGCGAAGATTGCGGAAGCTGCAAAAGCTGCTGCGCCCAACGCAACGATCACTGATCAGATGCGTCTCGCAGCAGGCGCACCTACCGGTCTCGAGACTATGGCAACTGCCGCATTCAGCCATCTCGCGGGCTTGACATCAGGCATCGCCAACTTGACGGGCGCAAACTACTCGCTCACCGGCGTTGCACCCACCGTTGATGCTTTCAATCGCGTCATGGCTGCTGCCAAGGCACTTCCGGCTGGTTTTGCGCCGGTCAAAACAGATGTAACGGCTCCGGCAATCTCACCCTATACTTGGTCAGCCGTTCGCAATGGGCCTGCGATTACCCTGTCCGGTTATGTGCCGGATGAGGCGACAAAGCTGGCAAATGCCGCTGCGGCCCGTGCCGCTGTACCCAATGCAATGGTTACAGATCAGCAGAGCTTGGGTGCAGGTGCTCCAAACGGCCTTGCCGGAATCGCAGCCTATGCCATCAACCAGCTTGGGCGCCTGAACTCTGGCACCGCCAGCCTGTCCAACACGGCCTACACCATCACGGGCGCTGCACCCAACGCTGCTGTCCGCGACGAGACAATTGCAGCCACAACCCGCCTGCCAGCAGGCTACACGCTGGCGCGACAGGAAATCACGGCTCCGGCTGCACCTGCTCCTGCCCCCGTAGTGCCTGCACCGGTTGTTGTCGCACCGCCACCACCGGTCGTGGTTGCGCCACCTCCGCCTCCACCTGCGGTGGTGGCTGTCGCACCTCCGCCTCCACCAGCACCATTGGTGGTGGCTCCGCCGCCGCCTCCAGCTCCTGTGGTGGATACCTGCCAACTGCAGTTCAATACGCTGCTTAACGATCCGATCCTGTTTGCCACCAACAGCGACGAGATACAGTCCGTGTCCTACCTTCTCCTCGGGCGTCTCGCAGCCGTCGCCAAAACCTGCCCGACGCGCAGCATCGAGATCGGCGCTCACACGGATACAGATGGCTCGCCTGTCTATAACCAGGACCTGTCAGAGCGTCGCGCCAAGTCTGTCGTCGAGTTCCTGGTGCGCGAAGGCGTGGCAGGCACCAACCTAAAGTCCGTGGGCTACGGCGAAACGAAGCCGGTCGCGCCCAACGATACTCCTGCAAACAAGCAGAAGAATCGCCGCGTCGAATTCACCGTGAAGTAAGAAGAGGGATTTGACCGATGCTGTATCTCCACCAAACCCTCCTTCTCTGGGTTATCGCTGCGGCGGTGCTCGGCTTGATCGTCGGCTGGCTCTCCTGCCGCCGTCTGCCCCGGCTTGAAGGCCTGGGCTGGGTTCTCTGGGCCGTCGTTGCGTTCCTCGTTGGCCTGATGGTTCTCGTGCTCATGTGGTTCTCGGGACGCACCGCCCTGTGGTTCGAAACCGGCATGATGTTGTTCTTCTGGTATATGCTTGGCTGCTGCGTGGGTTGTGTCCTGCGCAACTTCCTTGATCCGGCTCCACTGGCGGGGGCTACGGCAACCGCCGTCGCCAAGCTGACAACGTTCCCCGATGCGACGCCGACATCCGCCGTACCAGCACCTGTAATGGCCGCAGCAGGTCCTGCGTTGGTTCGCCCCTATCAGTGGCAAGCTGCACGGGATGCCGCAAGCGTAACACTGACGGGCTATGTTCCGTCGGTTGATGCCCGTGCGCGCGTCGTGTCCGCCGCAAAGACAGCATTGGCGCCTGCGTCCGTGGTGGACAAGCTACAGCTGGGCTCCGGCGCTCCCAATGGTCTCGAAGGCATGGCCTCTTCGGCCTTTGGACACCTGTCGAAGCTCGACAAGGGTATCGCCAGCCTGATCGACAGCAAGTACACGCTGACCGGCGTGGCTGGCACGCGGCCGAACTACGATGCCGTCATGAGCACCGTGAAGACGCTGCCGATGGGCTATTCGCTGGCCAAGGTCGACATTGTCGCCCCGCCAGCGCCACCCAAGCCTGTGGCAGTTGCCAAGCCTGTTGCTAAGGCAAAGCCTGTCGCAGTCGCCAAACCTGTTGCGGTTGCCAAACCTGTGGCGGTGGCAAAGCCTGCTCCTGCACCGATTGCCGTCAAGGCTCCGGAGCCCAAAGCTGCACCCAAGATCGCAGGCGAGGACAAGGTACCCGGCAAGCGTCCTGCTGGCCTGGCTGCTCCTCGCGGTGGCAAGGCGGATGATCTCAAGCGCATCCGTGGCATCGGCAAGCAGAACGAAGGCCGCCTGCATGGCCTCGGTATCTGGCACTTCGATCAGATATCAGGCTGGAATGCGCAGGAATCGCTCTGGGTCGGCAGCTATCTTGCCTTCCCGGGTCGCATCGAGCGCGAGGAGTGGATCAAGCAGGCCAAGGTTCTGGCAACCGGCAAGGATACCGAGTTCTCCCGGCGCGTCGCCAAGGGCATGGTTGCGACATCGAAGGACGACGGCACGCTTGGCAACAAGAATGTGGCGGTCGTGAAGCCGGTGCGCGCAGTTGCAGGCAAGGCTCCGGCCAAGGTCGCCAACCCTGCGGCTGCCAAGTCTCCTGTAGCCAAGTCTCCTGCAGCCAAGTCTCCTGCAGCCAAACCGAAGAAATAACCCGGAATGCGGCTGCAAGGCCGCTTTCCGGCAGTTCAGGGGCGCTCTGCGGAGTGCCCCTTTTCTTTGCGCGATGGGCGTCAGTTCAACTCGTGACGATACGGCATAGACGCGGAAGCACCGGCGCGTGTTACAGCAATGGACGCAGCGCGGCAGGCAAAAGCAATGGAATGGCGAAAAGCCATACCTTCGGCCATCGCCACCGCCAGCGCGCCATTGAAGCAATCACCCGCAGCAACCGTATCCATCACGACAACAGGCGGTGCGGCTACATGGCCCTCGCCTTCCAGTCCCGCATGGACAACACCATCTGCACCCAGCTTGACGATGACATTGCGTGCCCCCCGCGCCACGAGCCAGCGCGCCGCCGCCAGTGCTGAAACCCGGTCTGTAACAGCAAAGCCCGTCAGCATAGCAGCCTCGGTTTCATTTGGTGTGACGATATCCGCAGCTGCGATAAGCGCCGGATCATAGCCTGCCGCAGGGGCGGGATCGCAGATCACAAGTGTTCCACCCGCACGCACGATATGAATCGCTGCATGAGCCGCCTCAACCGGTGTCTCGTTCTGCAAAAGCAAGACTTTTGAAGTACTTAGTATTGTTGCATGATTCAGAATGGCAGAGGCGGAAAGTGCTGCATTCGCACCCGGTGAGACTGAAATCATGTTCTGGCCATCGCTTCCTATCGTGATCAGCGCGACACCCGTGGCAACGGACTGAATGATTTGAACGCCGCCGAGATCGACCTTCTGGGCCAGCAGAGCCTGTCGTGCAGCCTCGCCGAAAGCATCTGCACCAATACAGCCGATCAATGCCACATCCGCGCCAAGCCGCGCCGCCGCGACGGCCTGATTTGCGCCTTTTCCGCCCAGTGACAGTACGGCGTCTGCGCCCAGAACAGTTTCACCCGGTCGCGGCAAAGCAGTGACGCGCACCGCCACATCCATATTGATGGAACCGACAACAGCAACAACAGCTCGCGTCATGGCGCAGCGGGTTCAGCCGCCTTCGCGGCAACGCCAGAGGCCTGATCGATCTTCCATTGCCGATCCAGCGCACGGTAACGGGCGATGCCAAAAGGCAGGCTGGCCAGATAGAGGATGATCAATCCGGCAAGCGTCTCGAAGGTATTGGCCAGCAGAAGCCCCGCGAGCAGCACGGCAAAGACGAAAAGCGGGATCACATAGCTGCGATTCACAGACTGCCCGAGCCTCTTGGACGACACGGTCGGGATGGTGCTGATCGTAAAAAATGCAATCAGCAGCGTGAACAGAAGCACCAGCACTGGCCTTCCTGTGAACGTCGGGAACAAATCCGCAAGGCTGAGATAGAGCGGCAACAGCACACAAGCCGCCCCCATCGGCGCAGGCATACCAACGAAGAAACCCTTCTTCCAATCGGGCCGGTTCGGATCATCCAGCATCACGTTGAAGCGCGCCAGGCGCAGGACCATGGCGATTGCAAAGACGAGACAGACAATCCAGCCCACGGATTTGAGATCCTTGAGGATCCAGAAATACAGCACAAGAGCTGGGACACAGCCGAAATTGACAAAATCCGCGAGCGAATCCAGCTCCGCCCCAAACCGCGACGTACCCTTCAGATACCGCGCGAGATTGCCATCGATGCCATCGAGAAGCGCCGCGAACAGAATGGCATAGACCGCTGCATCAAAGCGTCCCTCGATCGCGAGGCGAATGGCGGTGAGCCCAAGGCACAGTGCCAGCAACGTCACGAGGTTGGGGATCAGCACGCGCAAGGGTATCGGCTGAAACCGCCGCTTCTTCGGTTCGTCCGGGTCCGGCTGGAACGGCGGAAACAGGTCTGAGATCGGATCGGTCATGAAACAAGTCTAGCCCGCAACAGCGCGCCCGTCATCCCACCTTGCAAGCTCTTATCCCACCTTGAAAGCTCTTATCCCACCTTGAAAGCGCGTGCCGCTTCCTTCGAACTCACATCAGCCAGCACGGTTTCACCCGCCAATGATGTCTGCCCCACGCCGACCAGCGGCTTGACGCCCTCCGGCATGTAGACATCGACGCGCGAACCGAAGCGGATCAGCCCAAAACGCTCACCCGACTGGATGACAACGCCTTCGCGCGCATTGTCAAAGGGCACGATACGCCGTGCCAGCAACCCGGCGATCTGCACGATGCCGAAACGGCCCTTTTCGGCGTCGATGACGATGCTGTTGCGCTCGTTGTCCTCGCTCGCCTTGTCGAGATCGGCGCTGAGGAACAGGCCTGGCTTGTAAGCCACTTTGCTGATCTTGCCCGAAACCGGGGCGCGGTTCACGTGGCAATCAAAGACCGACATGAAAATGGTGACACGCGGCAAGGGCTTGTCACCCAGTTCCAGCTCCGGCGGAGGCACGAAATAGCCCACCATATCCACGCGTCCATCAGCGGGTGAGATCACCAGCCCGTCGCGCGCCGCCGTGACACGGGGCGGATCACGAAAGAAATAGACACACCATAGCGTCAGGATCCAGCCGATCCAGCCGAGCGGAGACCATAGCCAGCCCAGCGCCAGTGCTGCCAGCGCAAAGAGGGCGATAAACAGATAGCCCTCGGGATGGATAGGCACGAGCTGCTTGCGGATGGACGTGACGACGGACATTGGGCTGATCTCTTCAATCGGTGAGATAGCCTGATAGCCGAACAGGCCGCAGCTTGGAAGCCACGGCCTGCGCAAGAATGTGTCCGCAGCGCTGATCAGTCGCACGGTCAGGCAAAAGCGAACCATTCTGCTTCATCCCGTGCGCCTGTCGGCAAGCCTGGACAGCAGGATAAGCGCGACAAGGCTGGCGAGAGACGCTACCAGCGCTACCAGAATAACGCCCCTGGTCCCCACTTGCTCGATCATCAGGCTGAATGTCATGGGCGAAACGGCATAGACGATCTGGGTCGGCAGCGTCAGACGCCCGAGGGTTGTGGCGTATCCTTGCGATCCCAGCAGCACCAGCGCGAGCGTAGCGCGTGCCACTGTCATCAAACCCGTACCGAAGCTGAAGAGCACAATGAAGAGGAGCGCCGCAGGCAGGCCATTGCCGAACAACAGGGCCAACGACAAGCTTGCAGGTATCAGCGCACCCGCAGCCAAGGCGCTTGTCATTGGCGACAAGCGGCCCGCCGAAAGTATGTCAGCCCCACGCGCCAGCAGCGTTGCAGGCCCTTTCATCGCCGCAACCCAGACCGCGACCGCAGCGGGCAGGCCGTAATCGGCAAAGATCGTGATCAGGTGGAGGTCGAGCCCCCACGAAACAAAGCCATTGCCTGCCAGTGCAATGCCGATCAGTGCCGCAGCCCGACGTCTCTTCTCCGGTGGGATCAGACCCGCCGCCTCGTCCTGCCGCAGATCCTGCCGCTCGGCCAGATTGGTGCTGCCTGCGAGAAACAGGATGTGCAGCGGCAGGCAGACCAGCACATGCAGCCCCGCATAGGCAAAACAGATGTTGCGCCAGCCCATCTGCCCGTCGAGCCACAGGGTCAACGGCCAGAAGACGGTGGCGGCCAGCCCACCAAACAGCATGATGATAACAATGGCGCGCCGCGCACCCTGCCCCGCCATCTGCGTCAGTGCCGAGAAAGCCGCGTTGGACATGGCAAACGACATGCCAAAACCGAAGACGACCCATGCCAGAAAGTAGCCTATCCAGCCCGTGCTGTTGCCAAGGATCAGCAGGCCAATCGCCAGAAACGACGAACCCAGAGGCATGAAACTGCCTGCTCCTCGACGGTCCATCAACCGTCCTACGGGCCAGGCCAGCAATGCCGCGACAACAAGTGTCACGCCGACACCGGCAAAGATCATCGCATCGGACAGGCCGAGTTCAGCCGAGAACCGGTGCCTGAGTACAGCGGGGAGGTAATACGTTGTCCCCCACGCAATCATTTGCGTCAGGCCCAGCACGGGAATGGCGCGGCGAAGCGCGCTGCCTGGTCTTGCGGTTACGGTGATATCAGCCATGCGCCCCTGTCAGGCGCATATTCTAGGAAGGGATTCGCCCTGGCACACCAGCGGATTGGTGATCGGATGGATCGGTTTTGCTGATCACTCCCCGGCCAGCTTCAGCCGCAACGTCTCCCCTTCCGCCTCCGCATGGCGCTTCAGCGTCTCGCGGGCTGCATCGGCTTCCCTCTGGCGGTTCCACATCGAGGCATAGATGCCACCATGATCGAGCAGCATCTGGTGCGTGCCGCGCTCCGCAATCAATCCCTTGTCGAGCACGATGATCTCGTCGGCATTCACCACCGTGGACAGCCGGTGCGCAATGACAATGGTGGTGCGGTTGCGCGAAACGCCGTCCAGCGCTTCCTGGATTTCCATCTCGGTATGGCTGTCCAGCGCCGAGGTCGCTTCGTCCAGCACGAGGATGGGCGGTGCTTTCAGGATGGTGCGGGCAATCGCCACGCGCTGCTTCTCTCCGCCCGAGAGCTTGAGGCCACGCTCGCCGACCTGCGCCTCGTAGCCCTCCGGCAATTGCGCGATCAGCCGGTCGATCTGGGCCAGACGGGCGGCCTCCTCGATCTGATCTTTCGTGGCACCATCGCGGCCATAAGCGATATTATAGCGGATCGTGTCGTTGAACAGCACCGTATCCTGCGGAACCATGCCGATGGAATCGCGCAGGCTTTCCTGCGTCACCTTGCGGATGTCCTGTCCATCAATGGTGATGGAACCTGCAGAAATGTCATAGAATCGATACAAAAGCCGTGAAATCGTGGATTTTCCAGCACCTGACGGGCCGACGATGGCGACCGTCTTGCCCGCAGGCACCTCGAAGCTGACGCCCTTTAAAATTGGACGTTCCGGCATGTAGTGGAACGCGACATTGTCGAACTTCACCGCGCCGGCCACAACCTGCAACGGGCGGGCATCGGGAGAATCCTTCACCTCGGCATTGGTCGAGATGATGGCGAACATGCTCTCGATATCGACCAGCGCCTGCTTGATCTCGCGGTAGACCATTCCCATGAAATTCAGCGGCTGGTAGAGCTGGATCAGCATGGCGTTGACCAGCACGAAATCACCCACGGTATTCTTGCCCGCTGCCACATCCATCGCCGACATCGCCATGCAGGCCGTGAGGCCGATGGTGAAGATGACGGCCTGCCCGGAGTTGAGGATGGCGAGCGACGTGTAGCTTTTGGTGCTCGCACGCTCGTAGGTCGCCATGGAGCGGTCATATCGGGCATTCTCGCGCTTTTCCGCACCGAAATACTTCACCGTCTCGAAATTCAGCAGACTGTCCACCGCCTTGGTATTGGCGTCGGTATCGCTGTCGTTCATCTGGCGGCGTATGCCGATACGCCAGTTCGTGGCACTGATCGTGAACCAGAGATAGCCTGCGATCATCACCGTGATGACCGCCACGTAACGCCAGTCGAAGGCGAAGAAAAACACGGCGCAGACCAGCCCGAATTCGATAATCGTAGGGATGAGCGTCAGCAGCGCCATCCGCGAAAGCTCCTCAATGCCGCGCCGCCCACGCTCCAGCACGCGCGTCAGGCCACCGGTCTTGCGCTCAAGGTGGAAGCGCAGCGACAGCCGGTGCATGTGCTCGAACGTCTGGTTCGCAAGACGGCGCACCGCATGCATAGAAACCGCCGCAAAAACGCCGTCGCGTAACTGCTGGAACAAAGCCATGCCGACACGCGCCAGCCCATAGAGGATAGTGGCAACGACTGGCGCACCGATAATCCACGGCAGAATCTCAGAGGCAGTGGCCGCCCCGCCCTTCTGGCCAATCGCCACCAGCGCATCTGTCGCCCACTTGAAGGTGAAAGGCACCGAAATGGTGATGAGCTTGGCAATCAGGATCAGCACGAAGGCGATCATCACCCGGATTTGCAGATCACGGCGGTCTGAGGGCCACAGATAGGGCCACAGCATCACCAGCGTGCCAAGCATGCTGGCATCGGGATTGAACACGTTCTGCGGTTTTCCGGATGCGGCAACCGGCGCAATCGCCGGATCGTTCCCGGACTGGGAGGCGGACATGAAAGACTTTCTAATCTGCGATCTCCTGATCATATAGGTTCTCAATCTGATTCATGCAGCAGACAATTCACGCAATCGCCGAGTCATTTTGTAGTCGTGTCCATACCGTCCACAGGAGTCCGTATGTCTCTCTCGATCTGCGTCTATTGCGGCTCCGGCACTGGCCGCGATCCCCGCTATTTGGCGGCTGCTGAAACGCTGGGGCGCAACATCGCAACATCCGGCCACAATCTCGTGTATGGCGGCGGCAATGTCGGCCTGATGGGAGCCGTGGCGAAAGCCGTGAAGGACAATGGCGGTAGCGTGACCGGCATCATCCCACATTTCCTGCTGACCAAGGAAAAGCTGAAGGCCGATGCCGACAACATCATCCTCGTCGATGACATGCACGAGCGGAAAATGAAGATGTTCGAGAAGGCCGATGCCTTTGTGGCGCTGCCCGGCGGCATCGGCACGCTGGAAGAGCTGGTGGAGCAGATGACCTGGGCGCAGCTTGGCCGCCACGGCAAACCCATCGTCATCGCAGACATCGCCGGTTTCTGGCGACCCTTCATGGACATTCTGGCGCATATGCGGATGGAGGGTTTTATCCGGGACGGCCTCGAGGTACGCACCATGACGGCGGAAAAGGCCGAAGATATCATTCCGATGATCGAGACCTGGGTGGCCCGCCACGGCAAGGGGCAACCCAAAGCGGACTGGTCAGCCCGTTTGATGTGAGCCGCCATACCCCGGTCGTATTTTCTCTTTGTAAGGGGGATTGATCTGCACAACCGTGTTCGAGCGAAAAAAGGAAGCCTGCAATGACAAGAAACCTGATCCTTTCCGCAGCAACCTTTCTCCTTGTGGCCACCGCCGCACAAGCCCAGACCCGCCTGCCCGCACAAGTCGGTATCGACAACCAGCGCGCCGCAACGATGACCGAACTGCTGGTATCGGACAGCGAAGGCAAGGTGATCGCACGCCTCGGCAGACCACTGGCAGCGGGCAAGAAAAGTGCGCTCAAGCTGGGCAAGGCGAAGGGCTGCGATATGGTGGTTCAGGCCAAGTTCGATGACGAGGGCGAGGTCGAGGAAACACTCAACCTGTGCAAGGAAAAGGTGCTCCGGTTCAGGGAGTGAAATCTGAATCTGTTCTTCTTCCTTGGGAGAAGGTGGCTGCCTGAGGCAGACGGATGAGGGTGAACCCCGCATTCCGGGATTTGCCCTCATCCGCCCCGCAAGTGCGGGTCACCTTCTCCCGAGGGAGAAGCAGAAAGAACTTCCCCCCGCATCAGCTTGTAAACAATGGAATCCGTCAACGCCTGGAATGATGCATCGATGATGTTGGCGGACACACCCACCGTGGTCCAGCTCTCTCCCGTTTCATCCCGGCTTTCGATCAGCACGCGCGTCACGGCATCGGTACCGCCCTGGAAAATGCGGACTTTGAAGTCCAACAGCTCAAGCCCGGCGATCTGGCTCTGGTATTTGCCAAGATCCTTGCGCAGCGCCTTGTCCAACGCGTTGACCGGGCCGTCGCCCTCGGCTGCCGAAATCATCGTCTCGCCGTCCACCACAACCTTCACCGTGGCTTCCGAGAAGGTCACGAGTTCGCCGTTGACGTTGTAACGGCGCTCAATGTTCACCTTGAAGCGTTCGACCCTGAAATACTCGTGGCTGTGGCCCAGAACGCGCTGCGCCAGCACATAGAACGACGCATCGGCACCTTCGTAGGCATAGCCCACGGCCTCGCGGTCCTTCACCTCTTCCAGCAGCCGGGCGATGCGCGGATCATCGCGGCTGACGCTGATGCCAAGCCTTTCAAGCTCCGACAGCACATTGGAGCGCCCGGCCTGTGTCGACACCAGCACGTGCCGCGTGTTGCCGACCTTTTCGGGCTCGATATGCTCGTAGGTCCGGGGGTCCTTCAGCACGGCGGAAGCATGGATGCCTGCCTTGGTGGCAAAGGCGGCCGCACCGACATAGGGCGATTGCCGCCGGGGCTGGCGGTTCAGCATCTCGTCGAAAGCGCGTGAGAGCTGCGTGAGCCCCGCCAGTGCGGCATCGCTGACGCCCGTCTCGAACGCCTCGGCATAGGGCGGTTTCAGCTTCAGCGTCGGGATCAGAGTGACGAGATTGGCATTGCCGCAGCGCTCGCCCAACCCGTTCAGCGTGCCCTGGATCTGCCGCACACCGGCGCGAACGGCGGCCAGTGAATTCGCCACCGCGTTGCCCGTGTCATCATGCGCATGGATGCCAAGATTCGCGCCCGGCACGTGCTTAGAAATCGCGCCAACCACACGCTCGATTTCATCCGGAAGCGTGCCGCCGTTTGTATCGCACAGCACCACCCAGCGCGCGCCACTCCCGAAAGCCGTCGTCGCGACCGACAGCGCATAGGCTGGATTGGCCCGGTAGCCATCGAAGAAATGCTCGCAATCCACGATGACCTCGCGGCCCCGCGCCAGCGCCACCTTGACGCTTTCGCGCAAGCCGTCGAGGTTCTCGTCCAGCGTGCAGCCCAGAGCCGTATGCACATGAAAATCCCAAGCCTTGACTACGAAGCAAATGGCGGCGGCCTTCGCCTCCAGCAGGCCCACAACGCCGGGATCGTTGGACACGGACACGCCGGCCCGCTTCGTCATGCCGAACGCCGTGAAGGCCGCGCGCAAGCCGCGATCCTCGGCGAAAAAAGCCGTATCCAGCGGGTTCGCCCCGGGGTAACCACCCTCAATGTAATCGACGCCAAGCCGGTCGAGCATCTTGGCCACGGCCAGTTTGTCCGCGAGAGAAAAGTCGATGCCCGTGGTCTGCGCGCCGTCCCGCAGGGTGGTGTCGAACAGATACAGCCGCTCGCGTGTCATCACTGCACAACCGCTGTCTTGGGCGCTTTCAGCAGCATTTCCATGGTCGTGGTCCCCAGCCAGTCATCGCCGTAATTGATCGTGTTGCGCGCCTTTTCGGCATAGCCGAGTTTGGCGAAGAAACCCTTGGCATTGTCCGTGACATCCGCCAGCAGCACCTCGGCCCCGCGCGCCGTGCCAAGCTTTTGCAGCGCTTCCAGCAGCATGCGACCGATGCCCATGCCGATGAGGTCCGGATGCACATGCACATGCGCCACCGCACTGTTCTGGACGAGCACAGCAAAACCCACAGGCTCGCCATCCTCATCCAGCGCCACGAGGGTGAGGCTATCGGTCAGACGCTTGGCGAAGGCGTCCGTCTCGGCCATGGCAGCCCAGGCATCGCGCTGGTCAGCGGTATAGTCGTCAACCGCGAGTTCTTCGACGCTGGCCTGCAGCAGGATGGCGAGAAGTTCGGCATCGGCGGGGAGATAGGGGCGGAGTGTTGTCATGGGGTGGTCTCCGGAAGAGCGGCACAGGCATCGTGCGTGCTTCGAGACGCCCATAGAGGGCTCCTCAGCATGAGGAGTTTTGTGCTTTGCAGCCCACAAAACCCCACATGCTGAGGAGGCGCAGCGCGCCGTCTCGAAGCACGCACGCTGCCGATGCAATCCCCCCTCACCGCTTGACCTCCCACGTCGTCACAGGCGCACCCGTGGCAGGGTCCTTGCCGTCCTTGAGCTGGATGCCCATGGCGAGAAGCTCATCGCGGATGCGGTCGGATTCGGCGAAGTTTTTGGCGGTTCGGGCGGCAAGGCGAGTTGTGATGAGCTGCGCAATTTCTGCTTTGTCGACCCCTGCTTGAGACTGTTCTTCATATTTTTGACCAATATCCACAAGATCGAAACCGAGGAGCTTAAGCGCTTGAATTAGAACGATAGGTTTTGTGACAGCATGCAACATCGTCAATGCCATAGGCGTATTCAAATCGTCAGACAGAACGTCAATGACATGCACAAGCGAAGGATCAGGACCTCCGTAGCCTGAACCATCACCTGCCTCGCCAAGGCCACCACCAAAGCCGCTACCGTCGGCAAAGCTTAGACCTGCACGACCCGCTCCATTCCCTATGCCAGCGCCTATCTCTCCACTCCACTTACGCAGATTTCGCTCACTCTCCTCCAGCCCCCGAACCGTCCAGTCAATCGGCTGCCGATAATGCGTCTTGAGCATGTTCAGCCGCACGACTTCGCCCGGCCAATCCTTCAGCACGTCCTGAATCGTGAAAAAATTCCCCAGACTCTTGGACATCTTCTGCCCCTCAACCTGCAGGAACCCGTTGTGCATCCACACGCTCGCCATTTTCTCGACGCCAAAGGCGCAGCATGTCTGCGCGATCTCGTTCTCGTGGTGGGGAAAGATGAGGTCGATGCCGCCGGCGTGGATGTCGAATTGCTCGCCCAGCAGCGCGCCGCTCATGGCCGAGCACTCGATATGCCAGCCCGGACGCCCGAAGCCCCACGGCGACTCCCAGCCCGGCTCCGTCGCGGGATCGGATGGCTTCCACAGGACGAAATCCATCGGGTCTTTCTTGTAGGGTGCGACCTCCACCCGCGCCCCGGCGATCATGTCGTCGAGCGTGCGGCGCGAGAGCTTGCCGTAGTTCGGCATCGACGGCACATGGAACAGCACATGCCCCTCCGCCGCATAGGCATGGCCCTTGGCCACCAGCTTCTCGATGACGCGCACCATATCCATCGGCTGCGCACCATCGCACACGAAATCCGTCGCCCTCGGCGTATGCGTTGGCGGCAGGTTGCCCAGCGCCGCCACGTCATCCTCGTATTGCTTTGCCGTGACCTCGGTGAGCGCCCTCACCTCGTCCAGCAGCGGTCGCTTTTTCGTCCAGCGGTCGAAGGCGCGCTTGTTGATCTTGTCGTCGATGTCGGTGATGTTGCGCACATAAGTGACGTGCTTTTCGCCATAGAGATGGCGCAACAGCCGGAACAGCACATCGAACACGATCACGGGCCGCGCATTGCCGATATGGGCAAAATCATAGACCGTGGGGCCGCAGACATACATGCGGACATTGTCGGCATCGAGAGGCACAAAGTCCTCTTTCGCCTTGGTCAGCGTGTTGTAAAGCCTGAGCTTTGGCGTTTCAGCCATAACAATCCCCGTTGCAAAACGAACCTAGCCTTGCGGCTGGCCGGGTGATCCTGGTGTGATTTGGTGAAATCAGACGAAACAGAACCGGCCAGAGCGAAGCTCAGCCGCAAATAATGGTGGCGCAAATGATCTGCGTCTTCGTCATGTTAGCCTTGTGATCTTTTCAGGGCCAGACGTCAAGATACCGTGCGAAAGGGAGCGCACTCACGCCTGTTTCAGGCTTCCTTAACCATGTTCCGGCACCGTCTTCGCAAACCAGCGTGATCGCCGGAGGAATTGTCTCATGCCGCTGAACCGCATTCTCATTCTCGCCGCGGCCCTGTCCGCAGGCCTGCTCGCATCCGGCCTGTCTCTGGCCCAGAACAGCAAGCCTGCGCTGTCCGATACCCGCCAGACCCTGTTCATCATCACCGATCAGGAAGGCTACGGCACGGGCGAATGCCTTGAAAAGCAGGGCGGTTGCGGCAAGATCATCGCGGACAGTTTCTGCGAATCAAAAGGCTTCAAACTGTCCGAATTCTACCGCAAGGCTAACCCGGATGACGTGACGGGCTCAATCCTGTCAGAACGCAAGCCTGCACCGCGTGAACCGCACGCTTTCGTGATTGGCTGCAAGTAAGCCCTCCAGATGCTCATTTTCCGTTCACAACGGACCCGTTAACGGGTCATTGACCTTGACACATCGCATTGCTGCGCTTGCGATAAGAGTTGTGTAAGGATAATAGCGTGTTGTCCTGGGTGGGCATCTGTCAGCGTTTGCCTTGAAGTCGAAGAAGCATGAACCTTATTCGTCGATCAATCCTCGTCGCAACAGCCCTTTCGGCGCTGGCCCTTGCTGGCTGCAACGAAGAGGGAGCCATTCCCCGCAATGGCCGCCATTACGTTCCGATCTCGTTCGCCACGCAGGAAGCGATGCGCGAGAAGGACATGAAGACGCATGCGCCCATCCTCATCCGCGCCTTCAAGCAGGAAAGCGAGCTTGAGGTCTGGAAGCAGAATTCTTCCGGCAAGATGGCACTGCTCAAGACCTTCCCGATGTGCCGCTGGTCCGGCCAGCTTGGCCCCAAGGTGCGTGAAGGCGACCGGCAGGTGCCGGAAGGCTTCTACAACGTCACGCAAGGCGCGATGAACCCGAATTCGAGCTTTTATCTCTCGTTTAATGTGGGATATCCCAATAATTTCGACCGTCAGTTGGGCCGCACCGGCGCGCATATCATGGTGCATGGCGATTGCTCGTCCATGGGCTGTTTCGCCATGACGGACGGCCAGGTCGCCGATATCTATGCGCTCAGCCGAGAGGCTTTTGCGGGCGGACAGACTGCGATCCAGATGCAGTCGCTTCCCTTCCGCATGACGCCGGAGAACATGGCGAAATACCGCAACGACCCGCATATGGCGTTCTGGAAGAACCTGAAACAGGGCAATGACCATTTCGAAGTGACCCAGCGCCCGGTGCAGACTGCGGCGTGCAATGGCCGCTACGGATTCGGCAGCGACACCTGCGGTGCCGAAGGTGATGCAGATACGCGATCCGCCGTGGCCACCAAGCAGCGGCAAGATGATATCCGGGTTGCCGAACTCGTGTCGAAGGGTACGCGCGCCGTAAAGCGGCTCTACCGCGACGGCGACATGCACCCCGTGTTCAAGGATACACTGGTGGCCGGCAACAACCGCCCCGTTGGCCCCACCCGCAACGGTATCAGCCGCACAGACTCCATCGCCTTCACACCGATCGAGCTGCCGGTTGAGCAGTACAAGACACATAAGGCAAAAGGCCAGAGCTCCATGCAGATCGCGGAACTCGCGCAGCAAGAGCAGGTGAACGCCGCCATGGCTGCGTCGGAAGCACGCAAACCGGTTGAACCAGCCAAGGTCGAGCCCGCCAAGATTGATGCTGCCAAACCTGCCACTGCCCGCGCTGGCACACTGACAGCGACTTCTGCACCAGCCGCCGCACAGCCCATTGCCGCCATCGCAGCCGCTCCCGTAGAAGCGCCTCAGAAGTCGGTTTTCCAGCGCATGATCGGCACCGTTGGCCTTGGTTCCGCAGATGAACCGGTAGCAGCGAGCTCCAAGGTCGAGGAAATAGCACCTCGCCCCGTCAATGTCCCCTTGCCGCCGCGCCGTCAGGCTCAGAGCGCACCATCAACCGGTCCACAGGCTGAAGCTCCCGCGACAAAACTGCCGGATATCATCAGCCAGACCCAGCGTCTGACACCTTCCAGCCTCGCGGCAGGTTTCAGCAAGCTGCAGTGACGGCGCAGCGCTTATGACAAGCGCCTGCTCGGGTATTGCCGCGATCATCATCAGTTTTGCTCTGACGGCATCCGCCTTGGCGGATCCGGAACTGAGCGCGCCAATTCCGCCTTCCACCGCACCGTTCAGTCAGGCACCGGGCAGCCCCGCTCCTGCCGCCACGACATCCGAAGAGCGCGCCCGCCGCATCTCGGCCTACCGCGCCATCGCCAGTGCGGAAGCCCAAAGGCTGGGCCTGCCGCCCGCGATGGCCGATGCCGTGATGCGCGTCGAGAGCAACTACAACCCCGCAGCGCGCGGCAAGGATGGCGAATACGGCATCATGCAGGTGATGCCGCCGACCGCACGCCTTCTGGGACACAAGGGTCCGGTGGAGCAACTGGCAGAACCCGAGGTGAACATTCCGCTCGGCGTGAAATATCTGGCCGATGCATGGCGGCTGGCCAAGGGCGATATCTGCACAACAATGATGAAATACCGCGCAGGACACGGTGAAACCCGGTTTTCCGTTCTATCCGTGCGTTATTGCGAGCGCGTGCGCCAGCATCTCGCCTCCGTCGGCTATCCCGTCACCGGTTCCCTCCCCGAGCCCACTTTTGGTTTCCGGAACGATACGACCCGCATGGGCATCGCCATCGGCACTCAACAGGCTGCCAAACGTCTGGCCAGCGGCAAGAAATTGCGCAGTCGCGCGAGCTGGGCCAATTACGATTCCCGGATGAAGGCCCTCGATCAGCGCGGGAGGGTCAGTCTGGGCGGGATTTAGTTGCGCTCGTCCGGCAATGTCGGCAGCGGCAAAAACCCTATGCCCTCGTCGTGCAGCGCTTCGGCCTCATCCGCCGTCGCCCGGCCACGGATGGCGCGCTCTTCCGTCTCGCCATAGTGGATCTTGCGGGCTTCATCGGCAAATTTAGCACCGACATCCTCTGTATTGGCCGTCACATGAGCATGCAGATCGCGCATCATCGCGCGCAGCTTCTGTGCATGCTCGCCGATCAGGGCCATGGACTGATCAGGTGCGGCAGGCGCGTCCGTCACATCTGCAGGAACGGCAACCTCCTGTGAAGGAACGACGGCTCCCTTCAGCCGCACGCTGGGTGCCATGATCTGCTTCTCGACCCGGCGCGAACCACAGACCGGGCAATCCACCAGTCCGCGCTTCGCCTGCGTGTCAAACGAGGCGCTGGAGGGAAACCAGCTCTCGAAGCTATGTCCCTTGTCGCAATGGAGCGCGTATTTAATCATTGATCAGGCTGCGAGCAGGCGGTCGAGCTCGCCCTTGTCGTCCAGCGCGTAGAGATCATCGCAACCGCCCACATGGCGCTCACCCACCCAGATCTGCGGCACTGTGCTTTTGCCGCCTGCCTTCTTCGCCATGGCATTCTGGTCATCGGCGGTTTTCACCGCGATTTCGGTGAAGGCGACGTTCTTCTTCTTCAGAAGGTCCTTGGCGGCGCTGCAATAGGGACACCAGGATTTGGTATAGATCGTGACGGCAGGCATGGATGGCTCCGGTTGATGTCAATAGATAGTGCTTCACGACAGCGTCACAACCCTTGCGAAGGTCACAACATCGACAGAGGCCGCACCAGCCTTCAACAGCACGCGGGAGGCCGCATTGGCGGTGGAACTTGTGGTCATCACATCATCCACCAGCAGCACGCGCTGACCTTTCAATGACAGTTTCACCTCGTCCGGCACGATGAACGCACCTTGCAGGTTCTCCTGCCGCTGGGGCCGGGTCAATCCAACCTGTCGCAACGTGCGCTTACGCCGCCTCAGAAGCGACGGATCTACCGGCAAACCGGAGCGCAGGCCGATCACAGCCGCCAAAGCCGCAGCCTGATTGAAACGGCGTTGCCACAATCGTGTCCAGTGCAGCGGTACGGGCACAATCACGCTAGCTTCTGCCAGCAACTCAGCGGATGCAGCTGCCATCATTCCACCCATGGCAATGGCAAGCTCCTGCCGGTCGCCGTATTTCAGCTTATGCACCAGTTGCTGCGCCGCAGCCCGGTGATGGGCCACGGAGCGGGCGCGACCGAACACCGGCGGATCGGCGATAGCTGCGGGCGAAAGCAGCGGTCCGCCAATATCCACTGCGAAGGGCGTACCCAGTCGCTCGCAAAACGGACGCGTGATGAACGGCATCTCCCGCCAGCACGATGCACACAGCGTCGCAGGTTCGGCAGTGATCTCGCGGCAGGCGACGCATTGCGGCGGGTAGGCGGTGTCAAGCACAGCACGCGACGAAGCACGCCAGAGGCCGCGCAATCGCGAGGGTTTGGCGGCAGTCAGTCCCGTTTCGTTGGCGTTGGACAGTTCCATTGCAGCAGTATGGCGCTTTACGCCGGGGCTTTCGAGTCCCATAGGAGAGCGAAATGACCGCTCCCCTCCTTTTTGATCACGCGTTAATACAGGCCCGCGCCACGCGGCGGATGCGCCTGGATGTCGGCGCGGATTTCCTGTTCCAGCGTGCAGCGGAAGACCTGGCCGATCGGTTGCAACCTGTCTTGCGGACATTTCCGGCAATCGCAGATATCGGTACGCTGCATGATGCTTTCGCCAAAGCATTGAAGGTGATCAGGCCAGATTCAGCGATAACTCGGATTGCTGTCAGTCCAGCGGAGCGAGAGACCCTCGATCTCCCGGTCGAAGCTTTCGATCTCGCCACATCAGGCCTCGCGCTCCAGCACGCAAACGACCTGCCCGGCGCACTGATCCAGATCCGTCGCGCCTTGCGCCCGGACGGGCTGTTCATCGGCTGCCTGGCAGGTGGCGCGACGCTTACGGAACTGCGCCAGAGTCTCGCGGAAGCCGAAAGCGAGATCACGGGCGGCGTATCCCCCCGCATATTCCCCTTCGCCGATGTACGCGATATAGGCGGCCTGCTTCAACGAGCTGGTTTTGCATTGCCAGTGGCGGATAGTGAAACAATCACAGTGCGCTACGCAAATATCTTCAGCCTGATGGCCGACCTGCGCGCCATGGGCGCCACCAATGTCCTGACCGAACGCAGCCGTCGCTTCACCTCCCGCAACCTGTTCCTGAAAGCGGCGGAGGTGTATCAGCGGCGTTTCAGCGACACTGACGGAAAGATACGCGCCACGTTCGAGATCATCTGGCTGACGGGATGGGCCCCGCATGAAAGCCAGCAGAAGCCGCTGAAACCCGGCAGTGCCAAGCAGCGGCTGGCGGATGCGCTGGGGGTGGTGGAACGGAAGGCGGAGTGAGTCAGGCCTTGAAGACCATCTCCACGCCCAACGTCCCCAGATCATCCCAGAAAGCCGGATAGGTCTTGGCCACACACGCCGGATCAAGGATCGTCACATCCCGCATCAGCAGTCCCGCCAGCGCAAAGCTCATGGCGATGCGGTGGTCATCGAAAGTTTCGATTGTGCAAGGACGGCTCTGACCGATCAGCGAGGGATCGCCTCGAACGATCAGGTCATCCCCCTCTTCCACAGCCAGCCCCGCCTTGATCCGGTCTAGCCCCGAAGACAGCGCACAGATGCGGTCGCACTCCTTGACGCGCAGGTTCGCAATACCGGTGAAACGCACCGGAGTCTCGTTGAACGCGGCAATGACCGCGAGCGTCGGGATCGCGTCCTGTATCTGCGAGCCCTCGATGAGTGCGGGCATGTCCGGCCACGCCGCAATCATGGTGTGGGCGGTGGCGTCGGGCTGGGTAAAGTTTTCGGCGGATAGCCCCAGATCGATGCGCCCGCTGGTGATGGCCTCCGCCGCCCAGAGGTAAGTGGCGGCTGAGGCATCGGGTTCTATGGCAAAGTCGGTGGCGCGATAGCCGGTGGCCTGGACACGCCAGACTCCGGCAGCGGGCTGAACAATCTCAGCCCCGAAATGGCGCATGGCCGCTGCCGTAAGGTCGATATAGCCCCGTGCGCCGATCAGATCACCCGTCAGCGCCACCTCGATTGCGGCCTCACCCCGCGCCGCCAGCATCAGCAGAGCGGATACATACTGGCTGGACAGGCGCGCATCGACCGTCACGCGTCCGCCGTTCACGGCACCTGCCCCATGCACCGTCACCGGCGGGCAACCCGTCGGCGTTTCGGCCTTGACGCCAAGCTGCGCCAACGCTTCGACCAGCGGCTTGATCGGTCGCTTGCGCATATTGGCATCGCCATCGACCACAACATCGCCATCGACAAGTGAGACGGCGGCAGTCAGAAAGCGCGTGGCCGTGCCCGCATTGCCAAGGAAAAGCGGCTTGGCGGGCTTCTCCAGCCTGCCGGTGCTTTCCACCACAAACGTGGTCGCATCCGGTTCCTCGACCTTGACCCCCATGGCAATCAGCGCTTCGGCCATCCGCGCCGTGTCGTCGCTCTTCAGCGCACCGGTGAGCACACTGCGCCCTTTGGCCAGCGCGGCAATAAGCAGCGCCCTGTTGGTGATCGACTTCGATCCGGGCAGTGCGAGGCGACCTTTCAGCGGGCGCTGCGGCGGCGTGAGGGTGACAGAATGGGGATGTGCGATTGTCATGTGGGATGCCATACAGAAACAGGCATCTCCCGACAAACCCCATTCGGGGAACAATAAGCCAGCCTTGCCATCCGCACGTCGGCTTGCCACAAAACAGACATGACCGACCGCCCCACACCCCTCACCCGCAGCGCCTTCCGGCATTTCATCCAGCTGGACACACGCTGGCATGACAACGACGTCTTCGGCCACGTCAACAACGTCGTCTATTACGCCTATTTCGACACTGCCGTGAACCGGCACCTGATGGATGCCGGGCTGCTGGATCCGAAGGCATCCACCACTGTCGGCCTCGTGGTCGAAACAGGGTGCACCTATTTCGAGAGTGTGGCCTATCCCGAAAGGCTGGAGGTCGGCATGGCGGTGGTGAAGCTTGGCCGTTCGAGCGTGACCTACCGGCTGGGGCTCTTCCGCGAGGGCGGTGCCATTTGCGTGGCTTTGTGCCGCTACACCCATGTCTATGCGGACCGGGCGAGCAGCAAGGCGGTGGAGATGCCGGAGGCAAACCGGCGCTTGTTCGAGAGCATACAGGTTTGATCTTGCATGAAAAACCGCCCTGTGTCTGAATGCGATCAGGTGCTGCCAGCTCGGGAGAACGTCGGGGGGACGTCGAGGTCAGGCCGCCCTTTGGGAGAAAGCCATGACGACCACACGCCGCACCGCGCTCAAAGGCGGACTTGCAACCGCAGCTGCGCTATCGCTGCCATCCATCGGCACAGCGCAAACCGCACCGACCAAAGCCCGCACATTGCGGGCCGTCATCCACGGCGATATCGGCTCGTTCGATCCGATCTGGACCACGGCGAATGTCACGTCATATCACGCTGGCATGATCTACGACACGCTGTTCTCGGCTGATGCGGACAACAATGCGCAGCCTCAGATGGTGGGCAAGCACGGCGTATCCGACGACAAGAAGACCTACACATTCGAACTGCGCGATGGGCTGAAATTCTCCGACGGCTCGCCCGTAACCTCTGCTGATTGCGTCGCTTCGATCCGTCGCTGGGCAGCGCGTGACGGCTTCGGCCAGCATATGTTCCTGCGCGTGGCGGACACACCGGTTGTCGATGCCAAGACCTTCCGCATCGTGCTGAAAGAGCCCTACGGCATGGTGCAGGACGCTCTGGCCAAGCTTGGCACCAACGTCTGCTTCATCATGCGCAAGGCGGAAGCCGAGACAGATCCGATGCAGCAGATCAAGGAATATGTCGGCTCCGGCCCCTTCGTGATGAACCGCGACGCCACCAAGCAGGGCGTGGCCTATATCTATGATCGCCGCGCGGATTATGTGCCGCGCTCAGAGCCCGTTAGTGGTTCCGCCGGCGGCAAGATCGCCAAAGTCGATCGTGTGGTCATCGACAACATCCGCGACGAACAAACCGCCATAGCTGCTCTCCAGTCCGGCGAGATCGACTTCATGGAAAGCCCGCCGTTCGATCTGCTGGAACAGCTCGAAGGCAACAAGGATCTGAGGCTGCAGATTCTCAATCCTACCGGGAACATGGGCTGGCTGCGCATGAACTTCCTGCATCCTCCCTTCAACAATCCCAAGGCGCGTCAGGCGATACTGCACCTGATCAATCAGAAGGATTTCATGCAGGCGACCTTCGCCAATCCGAAGTATTCCAAGACTTGTGGTTCGCTTTTCGCCTGCGGCACGCCGATGGAAAACGATGCCAACATGGACTGGTTCAAATCGGCACCGAACCCGAAGCGGGCGGCGGAACTGCTGAAGGAATCGGGCTACGATGGCAGGCCGATCGTTATCCTGCAGGCCACGACCATTCCGTTCATGAACAACTCGGCACAGCTCCTCGCACAGGCGCTGCGCCAGATCGGCGCGAACGTTCAGCTTGCAGCCGCCGATTGGGGCGGAATCGTGCAACGACGCGCCAACAAGGGCGCTCCTGATGCTGGCGGCTGGAACATCTTCATCACATGGGCGTCGGGCGCCAATGTCGGCAATCCGATCAGCCTCGCGGGACATGCCGCCATCGGAGACAAGGGCTGGTTCGGCTGGCCGGAAGATGCGGCCCATGAGGTGATGCGCAACGAGTGGGCTGCGGCGCCCACGCTCGATGCACGCAAGGCAGTGGCGCGGCGCATGCAGGAGAATGCCTGGAATTTCGTGCCCCATGCCTATCTTGGGCAATGGGTGCAGCCAGCGGCCTATCGCGCGAATGTGAGAGGCGTGATCGGCATTCCGGAACTGCTGCCGTTCTGGAACATCGAGAAGGTATAAGGGACTAATCCTCTCATCCGCCCTTCGGGCACCTTCTCCCCGCGGGTGGGGAGAAGGGGAGAAAAAAATGCGAATCTTCACCGCCGCCCTTGCCCTTGAGGCCAACACCTTCTTCCCTCTGCCCAGCGCCTACCGCGCCTTCACGGAGAAAACCTACTTCCCGCCCGGCACACATCCACCGCTGGCTACGCTGCAAACGGCCGCCCTTTGGGTGACGCGGGAGCGGGCCAGGACGGACGGATTCACGGCTATTGAAGGCTCATGCTACGCCGCCCAGCCCGGCGGCACCGCCACGCGCGACGCCTATGAACGGATGCGCGACGAGATTATCGGCCAGCTCAGGGCAGCCATGCCGGTGGATGGCGTCGTACTCTCGCTCCACGGCGCGATGGTGGCCGAGGGTTATCTCGATTGCGAGGGTGATTTTCTCGCCCATGTCCGCAAAGTCGCTGGCCCGAAAGTCGTGGTTGGCGTGGAACTTGATCCACATTGCCACCTCACGCTGAAGCGCTGTGGCCTCGCCGACATCATCGTGATGTACAAGGAATATCCGCACACCGATTTTGTGGCGCGCGGGCATGAAGTCGTCACGTTGGTCGGCCGCATGATCCGGGATGAGATCAGGCCGGTGAAATCGGTCTGGGATTGCCGGACGCTGGCGTATTTCCCGACCGATCGCCAGCCCATGCGCGGCCTCGTGGATCGCATCATGGCGATGGAAGGCAAAAACGGCATCCTGTCGATCTCCATTGGCCATGGCTTCTCGCAGGGCGATACGCCGGAAACAGGCGCGCGCATCCTCGTGATCACGGACAATAACAAGGCCATAGGAGATAAACTGGCCGAAGAGATCGGGCGGGAACTTGTCGCCATGCGCCAGATCATCCAGCCAGAACTCCTCAAGCCGGATGACGCCATAGACGAGGCGCTTTCGCTCAAGGGTACGGTTGTCATCGCTGACACGACAGATAACGCGGGCGGCGGCGCGCCCTCGGACAACACGACGTTCCTGCACCGCCTGATCGCGCGTAAGGTCAGGGATTCCGCCGTTGCTCCACTATGGGACCCGGTGGCGGTGCAGCTCGCCTTCGATGCCGGAAAAGGCACCAAACTGCCCTTCCGCTTCGGCGGCAAGGTGGCGCGCACTTCGGGCAGACCGGTGGATGCTATGGTGGAGATCATCTCCACCGAGCGCGACAGCTTCCAGAGCTTCGCGGGCAGCCCGGTGCCGCTAGGCGACGTGGCCACGGTGCGCACACCGGAAGGTGTTTCCGCCGTACTGATCACGACGCGCGCGCAGGCCATGGGCATCGATCTTTTCGGCAACCACGGCTTGCCCCCGACCCGGCAGAAAATTCTGGTGGTAAAATCCAATCAGCATTTCTTCGCCGCTTTCTCTCCCATCGCGGCCAAAGTGATCTATGCTGTTGGTGATGGTCCGCTAACGAGCAATCCGAAGAAACTGCCCTACAAGCATATTCAGCGGCCAATATGGCCATTGGACAAGGCGGCAAAAGGGCATCTGATCATCTGACACAGGAGCGACAGACCATGGCAACGACACGCAGGCGTTTTATCACCGGCGCGGCAGGCATCATCGCCGCACCCCACGTCAGCTTCGCGCAGACCGCACCATCCCGAGCACGAACCATCCGGGCCGTCATGCATTCCGATCTGCGCGTTTTCGACCCGATCTGGACGACGGCAAATATCACGGCCTATCACGGTGCGATGATCTACGACACGCTGTTTGCAGTGGATGAGAGTTTTGCTCCGCAGCCGCAGATGGTGTCGAAATGGGGGGTGTCGGACGACAAGAAGACCTACACATTTGAGCTACGCGACGGCCTTGCGTTCTCGGATGGAACGCCGGTGACATCCGCCGATTGCGTCGCTTCCATCCGCCGCTGGGCAGCGCGCGACGGCTTTGGCCAGCATCTGTTCCGCCGCGTTGCGGATACGCCTGTTGTCGATGACAAGATCTTTCGTATTATCCTCTCGGAACCCTATGGCCTCGTGATCCAGGCGCTGGCGAAGCTTGATCCATCACTGTGCTTCATCATGAAAAAGAAGGATGCTGAAACCGATCCCAACACGCAGGTGCGCGACGCACTGGGCTCCGGCCCGTTCACGATCAATCGGGATGAAACCCGTCCCGGCAACCGCTACGTCTATGACCGTAACGCTGCATACAAACCACGCAGCGAGGCGGCTTCCGGCCTTTCGGGCGGCAAGGTGGTGAAGCTCGAGCGCGTGATCTACGAGAATATCGCGGATCAGGGCACGGCGCTGGCTGCACTCCAGAACGGTGAGATCGATTTCTACGAAGTTCCGCCACAGGATCTGCTGGATGGGCTGGAGGCCGATCCCAACATCGTCGTGCAGGGCCTCAACAAGACCGGTCACATGGGCTGGATGCGGCTGAACCATCTGCACCCACCGTTCGACAAGGTGGAGGCCCGCCGCGCCATGCTGCACCTTGTCAAGCAATCCGACATCATGAAGGCTGTCTTCGGCGAAAAGCGCTGGAAGGAATGCGGTGCCTTCTTCGCCTGTGGCACCGATATGGAAAACGACGCCGGGCTGGACTGGCTGAAGGAAGGCCAGAACATCGCCAAGGCGCGCGACCTGTTCAAGGCGTCGGGCTATGACGGCAAGCCTGTGGTGCTGTTGCAGGCGTCGGATCACTATCTCGCCAATCCGGCACCGCTGTTGATTGCGCAATGGCTGCGGCAGGCCGGTGTCAATGCCGAGGTGGCATCCAGCGACTGGGGCGGCACGGTCACCCGCAGGTCCAATCGCAAACCCCCGGCGGAAGGCGGCTGGAACATCTTCATCACAGCTGCAACCGGCTACGGATTTTCGAACCCCATCGCAGCCAGCGGCCATGCCGCCACAGGCGACAAGGCCTGGTTCGGCTGGCCCGAGAATGCGAAACAGGAACAACTGCGCGACGCCTGGGCACTGGCCCCGACTTTGCCCGAGCGGCAGAAGCTTGCCCGCGACATGCAGGCCAATGCCTATGATTATGTCCACCACGTCTATCTCGGCCAGTTCTTCAGGGCGTCGGCCTGGCGCAAGAACGTGAAAGGCATCATCGGCATGCCCGAGATCGTGCCATTCTGGAATGTGGAGAAGACCTGAGGTAGTCCAGCCACATCAGTCGTCGGAGCACGCGGCTTTGCGGTATGCGAGCGTTATGTGTGAGCTGGGGTTAAGAGTTGAAACGATCAATGCAGAAAGGTTGAAACCTCTCACCGTATGACCGTCCAGTTCAGGTCATCGAACATCATCACGCTGTCTGCCTTGGTCCAAAGACCAATGCGGCCAGCTTTGGGAAAGGTCTTGTCCTCGACCTCATAGAGTTTCGCGCCGTTGAGCGAGACGTTGAAGCCGTCTCCGCGCACCGCAACCGACAGCGTATTCCATCCCGTCCTGGAGACCGGGGCTGTCGCGCCATAGGTGCGTCCCTGACCCTTGACCGGCAGATCGATCCGCCGACCTTTTTCCACCTTGTAGGCCACCACGTTGTCCTCAAGCGCATTGGCGCGAACGAGGTAGTAATTGTTGGCATCCTGATAACGCCAGACAAGTCCAGCAGCCTGATCGACCTTGCCGGATACCGCCTGGAAACGAACGGAGAGATCAAGATCAGCAACGGTCACGCCATCGCGGATCAGCAGTGGAAAGCGGTTGTCGATAGCCACAGCACTGGTCTGGACGACCACCCTACCGGACGCACCACCGGGCGCGGATTTCACGATCCAGGTTGCAGCACCACCGCTTCCGGTCAGTGCAACGGTGAACCCTGCCGGCGCTGCATCAGCCTTCATCTCGTCAAACGTGATGCTGTCAGCCAGCGTCGGGAAAGCCGCCATAACCAGAATGCTTGCAAAAAAAGCCTGTGTGCTGCGCATGCTCATCTCCATAACTTGATGATCCGCTCACCACTCTATCGCATGAAGGCAGATTGATGTCCGCGATATTTATTTCGATGCTTCCCTTCGCTGTTCCTCCGGCGGCTTCACATGCCGGAACTGCACCAGCAGCAGCACGTCATAAATGATCTTCAGCACACCACAGATGATCAGCGGCCAGGCCTTGAACGATCCCGTGAACATGGCCCCCGCCAACGCAGGGCTGATCGCTGCGGCAAGGCTGCGCGGCACTGCCGTGAAGCTCGCAGCAGCAGGCCTTTCGGCGGCAGTCACGACAGCCATAACGTAGGACGAGCGCGCAGGCACATCCATCTGCGACAGGGCCGAGCGGATCAGCAGCAGGATCAGCACCACGATGAGCGAAGGCGCGAAGGCAGCGGCGATCAGGCACAGGCTCGCAGGAATGTGGGTGAACACCATTGTGTTTACCAAGCCTATCCGCTGCGACAGCCAGGCCGCCACTGGAAACGAGAATGCGGACAAAACCCCAGACCAGAAGAAAAACAGCCCGGCCTGCGTCAGCGATAGATCGAAGGTCTCGAACAGCCACAGCGCCAGCAAGGACTGCACGACAAATCCACCCGCGAAGGAGTCAATCGCGAACAGGGCCGACAGCCGATAGACGATAGCTTTTGACGGCCCGAGCCCGGTTGCCGACTCTGCGGGAAGCGGCTCCTCAGCCGGAAGCCGCGCGTAAAACCAGCCGCCCGCAAGCCCCAGCAATGCGTAGAGAACGAACATGCCCTTGATCGCCGTGAACTTCCCGGCTTCACCTGCGGAAACGTATTCCGGCAAAGCCGAAGCCAGCGACCCAACAGCACCGGCCATCGCACCAAACAGGCTGTAGCGGGCAAAGATCGCGGTGCGCCGCTCAGGCAGAGCATGCCGGGTCAGGATCGTATGCTCCAGTGGCGCGAAGATGCTGACCGATCCGCTCGACGGATTGGCCGTGCCAACCAGTGCGATCAGCAACAGCACCGCGTATTCACTCACCACTGCAAAGGCGATACCGGTCAGGACCATCAGGGCAGCCGCAGCCATCAGCAGCCGGCGATGATCATGCCGTCCGCCGAACATCCCGATCGCGAGAGTGATGCAGGCCGATCCAAAAAGCGCCGCTGTCGCCAGAAGCCCGACCTGAAACGGCGAGAACCCCAGCTGGATCAGATACACCGGCAGAAGCACCGCCACAAAGCTGTCACCGAAGTCCCGGATGCTGCGGGCGGTGAGCAGATTGCGGATGGCTTGGGAGTTACCGTCATCAGGGGTCATCTTGGATGGATCACTTCTCTACAGTCGCCATCAGATGCATGATCTCGCACAACCAAGCCTGATTGTCTGTGATTGCAATCCGCGAAGAAGACTTGATCCGGGAGAAGGGTTTATCACTTTTACCCGGACAGCATGAGAACGGATTTGGGATGCGCCCGGAGGGATTGAAGGCTGCTTCCAAAATTCAGGCTGTAAACCATTGAAAAGAAAGGGCTTAAAATCCGATGGCGCTCCCTGCGGGAATCGAACCCGCCTTTGCAACGTGAGAGGCTGCCGTCCTAACCGATAGACGAAGGGAGCGTTATCGGGAGGCCGTCACATACGGGTTGCTCGCGGCGGATGCAACCCTGTAACCGCTCGCAGAAAACCCTCAGCGGCGGAAGGCCGACAGCACCGCGCGACCGGGATCGCCCACGCCTTGCGCCCAGGCTTCCACGGCGGGAGCCGCTGCCGCCCGCAGCAGCGCCGCCACATCCGCCGGAGCATCGGTGATCGTCACGCCATTTGCCCGCATGACAGCGTAATTCGCCTCCAGCCGACCCGCGATTGCCTGCCACTGGCGGGCTTCCGTTTCGCGCGCGGCGTCATCGACAGCTCGGCGCTGGTCCTCGGGGAGCGCGTCATAGGCTGCCTTGCTGACGAAGGCGAAGGACAGCGGCACGGCATAGTTCACCTGCGCAAAATGCGGCAGGAAAGTCCACAGCCTCCGCCCGGCCCCGCCATCGCCGGAGGACAGCACCGCGGTCACGGAACCATCCGTCAGTTTCGGCATCACATCGGCGAAGGAGAGGTTCTGAGCCTTTGCGCCGGCGGCGTTGAACACCTCGCTGGAGGTGACGTCATAAGTGCGGATCGGCAGCGCCCTGATGTCAGCGGCTGAGGCAATGGGCGCTTTGGACCAGATGCCGGAGGGCGGCCAAGGCGTCATGTAGAGCAGCTTCAATCCCTTCTGGGCCAGCGTCTGCTCATAGAGCGGACGGCCAAGATCCGCGAGACGGCGGGCATCGGCCAGCGATGTAGCGAGGAACGGCAGCGAAGCCAGCGCAAACACGGGACTGGTGGAGCCGAGCGCCCCGCCAAAAGCATCCGCCGCCTGGATCGTTCCTGCCGCTATTGCAGCAGGCATCTCGGCGGATTTGACGCCGATTTCGGCATTGTAGCTGGGCTTGATAGCGAGCTTGCCCGCGAGCCGCTTCTCCACCTCCGCAACAAAGAACGCCAACCCCTCGCCCGGCATGGCGGTCGCGGGGTATTCCGTGGGCATCGTCCAAACGGTCTGGGCGCGGACGGGTGCGACGAGAGCGAAGGCAAGCAGGGCAAGAATGGCGCGCAGCATCGGCTGGGTCTCCCAAAAGGAGAGCTTATCTCAGCAGATGCGAGATGCCAGCCCTTATCGAATGATCAGAACAGCGGCGGCTCCTCGCGCACAATCGTCCGCCGCGAGCGGGCGCGAGGTCCTGCCTCGGTGCCTGCCTCGACCTCAGATGTGCGCACAGTCGTGGTGCGCCCGTCAGAGACGAGCGTACCACCGCCTGCGTAGACCTGGCAGGATGCGAGCAGGAGGGTGAGGATAGGGATGAGAAGTGTTTTCATCCAGTGAACTTGATGCGCTGGATTGGGCGGAAAGATGGCAACTCCTACCCCGCCTTCCCATACCCCCCGCCGGTCGGCGTCACCACCGTCACCGCCTCGCCCGCCTGCAGCACCGTCTGGTCACAGGCCTCCAACTCCTCCACCACCCCCGAAAGCCGCCGCACCTCTGTGCGCCCCAGTTCCCCCGGCTCCCCGCCCGCCATGCCGAAGGGCCGCACCTTGCGATGCGCCGAGAGTATGGCGCAATCCATGGTTTGCCGGAAGCGGATGGTGCGCTTCGTGCCGTCGCCCGCGTTCCACTTTCCGCGCCCGCCTGATCCCCGGCGGATGTGGAAATCCTCGAGGACAACCGGAAAGCGGAACTCGAGAATCTCCGGGTCAGTGAGCCGTGAGTTCGTCATGTGGACATGCACGCCGGATGTGCCGTGCCAGCCCGGGCCTGCGGGTGATCCCGAGCAGATTGTCTCGTAATACTGGTAGGTGTCATCGCCGAATGTGAGGTTGTTCATGGTGCCCTGCGATGCGGCCATGGCCTCCAGCGCGCCGAAGAGGCAGTTTGTCACGGCCTGGCTGACTTCGACATTGCCCGCCACCACCGCCGCCGGATATTCGGGCGAGAGCATGGACTGCTTCGGGATAACGATATCGATGGGCCTGAGACAACCCGCGTTCATCGGAATTTCGTCATCCACCATCAGACGGAAGACATAAAGCACAGCGGCGCGTGTCACGGGCATCGGCGCATTGAAATTGTCGGCCCGCTGCGGCGACGTGCCGGTGAAATCCACCTTGGCGCGGCGTGCCACCTTGTCCACGGTGATCTTCACCTTGATTTCGCAACCCTGATCCATGGGATAAGTGAAGCTGCAATCATGCAGCCGATCCAGCACGCGACGCACCATCTCGGCCGCATTGTCCTGCACATGGCCCATGTAGGCCTTGACGACATCGAGCCCGAAGGTCTCGACCATCTTTTCCAGCTCCTGCTGGCCGCGCGCGTTCGAGGCGATCTGCGCCTTCAGGTCGTTCATGTTCTGGACGAGGTTGCGCACGGGATACTTCGCCGTGGTGAAGGCACGGACGATATCGTCCTCAAGGAACTTGCCGCGATCCACGAGCTTGAGGTTGTCGATATAGACGCCCTCCTGCTCGATATGGGTCGCGAGCGGACTCATCGAACCTGGTGCCACGCCGCCGACATCTGCGTGGTGTCCACGCGACGCCACCCAGAAGAGAAGCTCTTGCCCGGCCTTGTCGAACACCGGCGTGCAGACCGTGATATCCGGCAGATGTGTGCCGCCGTTGTAGGGCGCATTCAGCACGAAGACATCGCCGGGATTCACGACCGGATTCTGGCGGATAATCGCCTTGACGCTTTCGTCCATGGAACCCAGATGCACCGGCATGTGGGGAGCATTGGCGCACAGCGCGCCGTCCGCGCCAAAGACCGCGCAGGAGAAATCCAGCCTCTCCTTGATGTTGACGGAATAGGCCGTGTTCTGCAGCGTCAGCCCCATCTGCTCCGCGATTGACATGAACAGGTTGTTGAACACCTCCAGCATCACCGGGTCCGCCTTCGTGCCGACCGCCATCATGCGGTTAAGCGGCACGACGCGAGCCAGCACAAGGTAGTCCCTTGCCGTCACCTCGGCGCGCCAGCCCGATTCCACCACGATGGTCTGGTTGGGCTCGATGATCAGGGCCGGCCCGGCCACCGCCGCGCCCGGAAACAGCTGGTCTCGGGTGTAGACAGACGCATCGTGGAAGGCGCCGCCGGAATAAAACCGCGTGCGCTTGGCGGGTGCGGGCAGCGGGCGTTTGAGCACCTCATGCTCGGGTTCCAAGAACTTAGCCCCGCCGCCGATTGCTTCGACAGAGACAGCTTCGATGACAAGAGGCTTGGTTTCATCGATAAAGCCGAACCGCTGGCGATGGGCGGACTGGAAGAATGCCTTCAATGTCGCGAGATCAGCGACGGCCTCAGGATTTCCAGCCTCGACCTCAAGCGCCGTATCCGTTCCGGCATAGCGAATATGCGCCCGGACAAACACCGTGATATCTCCCGCAGGAACACCCTGCCCCGCCACCTCCGCAGCGGCATCAGCGCCAAGCCTTGCACCTTTTTCGAGCAGATCAGCACGTCCCGTTTCATCAAACGCGCCTTCCAGTGCCTGCTGCCGCGAGGCCCGGATATCGGCCAACCCCATGCCATAGGCTGACAGCAATCCCGAGAACGGATGCACGAGGATGGTCGTCATCCCCAACGCATCGGCGACGAGACACGCATGCTGCCCGCCTGCACCGCCGAAGCAGTTGAGTGCATAACGTGTCACATCATATCCCCGCTGCACCGAGATTTTCTTGATCGCATTGGCCATGTTCTCGACCGCGATGGTGATGAAACCATCCGCCACCTGCTCCGGCGTCTTGCCGCCACCGACCTCTTTGGCCATGGCAACAAACGCCTTGCGCACAGCCTCAGCGTCCAATGGCTCATTACGCCCGGGGCCAAAGATCGGCGGGAACAGATCGGGCGCAAGCTTGCCCACCATGACATTCGCATCGGTCACCGCCAGCGGCCCGCCGTTGCGGTAAGCCTTGGGACCAGGATTGGCACCGGCAGAATTCGGTCCGCAGCGGAAGCGCTGGCCGTCAAAATGCAGGATGGAGCCGCCGCCCGCCGCCACTGTATGGATCAACATCATCGGCGCGCGCATGCGCACTCCGGCCACCTCCGTCTCGAAGGCGCGCTCATAGACGCCGTCGAAATGAGCGACGTCAGTGGATGTTCCGCCCATGTCGAAGCCGATAACTTTCGGAAATCCCGCCGCAAGCCCGGTTTCGGCCATTCCGACAACGCCACCTGCAGGCCCGGAGAGGATCGCATCCTTGCCCTGGAACAGCTCCGCCGCCGTCAAGCCCCCAGATGACATCATGAACATCAGGCGTGCGCCTGTGCGATCAATATCCAGTTCACCCGCGACCTGCTCGACATAACGTCGCAAGATGGGCGAGAGATAGGCATCGACAACCGCTGTATCACCACGTCCCACCAGTTTGATCAGCGGCGAGACCTCATGGCTGACCGAAACCTGCGCAAAGCCCATGCTCCGCGCGATTTCCGCCGCGCGCTTCTCGTGTTCGGGGTAACGCCACGCATGCATGAAGACGATGGCGATGGCATTGAGGCCTTTAGCCTTCAGACCTTCGAGTTGCTGGCGAAGCTGCGCCTCGTCCAGCGGCTTCTCGAGTACGCCATCAGCCAAAACGCGCTCATCGATCTCGACCACGTCCGAGTAAAGCAACTCTGGCTTGATGATGGCCTTGGCAAAAATCTTGGGGCGCGCCTGATAGCCGATCTCCAGCGCATCGCGGAAACCGCGCGTAATCACCAGCCCTGTGGGATCACCCTTGCGTTCCAGCAAAGCGTTGGTGGCGACCGTCGTGCCCATGCGCACTTCGCCAATGATACCCGCGGGAATGGGCTCTCCCGTCTTGAGATCGAGATGCTCCCGGATGCCCTGCACGGCGGCGTCCCTGTAGGCCCGGGGATTTTCCGACAGCAGTTTGCGAGCGGACAACGTGCCATCCGGCGTGCGAGCAATGACATCGGTAAATGTGCCGCCGCGATCGATCCAGAAATCCCAACGCATCCGATTAGCCTCTCCGCAACATTCCATGTCTTAACATATATATTTCGTCGATAAAGTGTTGACAAGATTTTTTTGATGCGTCAGTTTGGTTTTGACAACGGATCACATCGGATAGATCGTGGCCCGTCCGGGAGGGTTGACATGACATACCGATCGACGGGGAGCGCGGCCGCGCAAGATATCCGGCGGAGGAATCAGCCATGATCCGCCGAACGCTTGATGCGCTTTATCTTGCGGGCGGTATTCTCGCTGGCATATTCCTGGTGATCATTCTGGTTCTGATGATGGCGCTGTCGCTCGGGCGTCCGCTGGGCCTTAACATCCCGGCTGGTGATGAATTTGCCGCATGGTCGATGGCGGCCATGTCTTTTCTTGGCCTCGCCTACACTTTCAAATCGGGCGACATGATCCGGGTGGGTCTGGTCATCGACAAATTCGAGGGGCGCAAGAAACAGATGATCGAGATCGTCGCCTTGCTGATCGGCTTGGGCTTCATCGCTTATTTCTCCTGGTACGCTACGAGCTTTACCTATTACTCATGGCTGCTGAATGACCGCGCCACCGGTGTGGTGCCAGTGCCGCTTTGGATTCCACAGCTAAGCTATTGCGGGGGCCTGATCCTGCTGGGGATCGCGCTTCTTGATGAGTTGATCCACGTGCTGATGGGTGGCCTTCCGCGCTATGAAAAGCCAAAACCGACGACCGCCGAAGAGGTGATCGAACAAGCCCTTCAGAGCGCGGTGTAATCATGGATCTCGTATCGATATCGCTGCTTCTGCTCATTTTCCTGATGATCCTGCTGGTCATGGGCGTCTGGATCGGCATTGCATTGCTCGCCACGGGTTTCGTCGGCATGCAGTTCGTGGCTGGCAACATTCCGGCGGGATCGGTGCTTGCCACGTCGATCTGGGGTAATTCCGCCTCATGGGAACTGGCGGCACTGCCGTTGTTCATCTGGATGGGCGAAATCCTGTTTCGCACCAAACTCTCGGAAGAAATGTTCCGTGGGCTGGCACCCTGGCTCAACCGCATCCCCGGACGCCTGATGCACGTCAACGTGCTCGCCTGCGGACTGTTCGGCTCGGTCTCGGGCTCATCGGCGGCAACAACGGCGACGGTCGCAAAGATCGCGCTGCCTGAACTCCTGAAGCGCGGATACAACGAGAAGATGGCGCTCGGGTCTCTCGCCGGGGCTGGAACGCTGGGCATCCTCATTCCGCCGTCAATCACCATGGTGGTATATGCCGTAGCCGCCAATGTATCGATCATCCAGATCTTTCTGGCAGGCTTCGTCCCCGGTGCCATCGTGATGGTGCTGTATTCCGGATACATCATCATCTGGCACATGATCTACAAGGACCAGGCACCCCCGCCCGAACCGAAAATGACATTCCGCGAGAAACTGCATGAATCCAAAAACCTGATTCCCATCTCGCTCCTGATCATCTTCGTCTTCGCAGCACTAGGGCTCGGCTGGGCGACCGCAACGGAATGCGCGGCATGGGGCGTGGTCGCCTCCTTCGTAATCGCCTGGTGGCAGGGATTCCTCAATCGCTACGCTTTCTGGCAAAGCGTCATGGGAACGGTGAAAGTGACCTGCATGATCATGCTGATCCTCGCTGGCGCTGGCTTCATGAAGCAATCCATGGGCTACACTGGCATCCCCGGAGCGCTGGCGGCATGGGTCGATGGCCTTGGCCTGAACCCTTACTCGCTCATTGCCGTACTCACCATCATGTATATCATCCTTGGCACGGCTCTAGATGGTATTTCCATGATCGTGCTGACAACGGCCGTCGTGTTGCCGATGATCGAGCGTGCCGGGTTCGACCTGGTCTGGTTCGGCATATTCATGGTTCTGGTGGTTGAAATGGCGGAGGTATCTCCGCCCGTCGGCTTCAATCTCTTCGTCCTGCAAACCATGTCAGGACGAGACTCGAATTTCGTGGCGCTGGCTTCCCTGCCGTTCTTCTTCCTGCTTGTTGTCGCCGTCGCCATCGTCACGATTTTCCCGGGACTGGTCATGTGGTTGCCAAAACTGGTTTTTCCGGGCTGAATGTCCCATCACCTGCTCAAGGAGGAGCAAACTATGAACCGTCGGAACATCCTTGTTACAACAGCCGCGAGCGCATGCTTTGCACTGCTCGGCACATCGGCCATGGCACAGACCAAATGGAACCTGCCCTCGGCGTATTCCACCAGCAACTTCCATACCGAGAATCTCATGGAATTTGCGAAGGATGTTGAGAAGCTGACAGCAGGAAAGCTCTCTATCACGGTCCACGGCAATGCATCCCTGTTCAAGGCCCCCGAGATCAAGCGAGCCGTTGCCACCGGCCAGGCGCAGGTTGGTGAGGTCCTGATCTCGATTCACGAGAACGAGAACCCGCTGTTTGGCATCGATGTGGTGCCCTTCCTTGCGACATCCTTCGCAGACTCCCTGAAACTCTGGAATGCCGCCAAACCAGAAATCAGCAAGGCACTGGACGCGCAAGGGTTGATGGTGCTGTTCGCGGTGCCATGGCCGCCCCAGGGCATCTACGCCAAGAAGGAATTAAACTCGGTCGCCGACATGAAGGGCCTCAAATGGCGCGCCTACAATGTCGGAACCGCACGTATTGCTGAAATCGTGGGGGCTCAGCCGCTCACCATTCAGGCGGCGGAACTTCCGCAGGCGCTCGCGACCGGCGTAGCCGACAGCTTCATGTCCTCGGGTGCCACGGGCTATGACAGCAAGGTCTGGGAGAGCCTGACACACTTTTACGATACGCAAGCCTGGATGCCCAACAACATCACTTTCGTGAACAAGGCAGCTTTTGCTGCCCTGGACAAGCCGACGCAGGATGCCGTTCTCAAGGCTGCCGCCGAAGCCGAAACGCGCGGCCGCAAGATCTCCGAGGAGAAGACCGCATGGTACTTCAAGGAACTCGCCGCCAAGGGCATGAAGGTACAGCCGCCATCAGCGTCCTTCAAAGCCGAACTCGCCAAGGTCGGCGAGACGCTGACTGCGGACTGGTCGAAGAAGGCCGGTGCGACGGGTGAAGCTGTCGTTGGTGTGTTCAAGAAATAACGCATCAAGCCAGCAATTTGCTGAAATTTTAAAAAAGCGCTCCGTATCAGCTGATCCGGAGCGTTTTTCTTTACCGCATCTTCTTCTGCAGCTTCGGATCAAGCCGGTCCCTGAGCCCGTCACCCACCAGATTGACTGCGAGCACCACCAGCGCCAGCGCAAGGCCAGGACAGAAGATCGTCCAGGGCGCGCGACCCAGGAACAACCGCGATCCTGCGATCATGTTGCCCCAGGTCGGAATCTCGGGCGGAATGCCGGCACCCAGAAACGACAGCGACGCCTCGATCAGGATTGCCGAGGCGCAGATGTAGCTGGCCTGCACGATCAGCGGCGGCAGTGTTGATGGCAGGATATGCCGGATCAGCAACAGCGGCACGCGGGTTCCGGTTGCGATGGCGGCTTCTACAAATGGCTCCTCCCGCGTCGTCAGCACCACGCCGCGCACTAGGCGGACAACACGGGGTATCTCGGGGATGGTAATCGCCAGGATTACGATGGACACGCCGCCCTTGGTCAGCGACACCAGCGCGATGGCCAGAAGGATGGCCGGGATTGCCATAAGCCCGTCCAGCATCCGGCTGACAATGGCGTCCACACGCCGGAAATAACCGGACAGAAGTCCGATGACGAGGCCGATGCCGACGGACAGCACCGCGACCACCAGCCCGACCAGCAGCGACACCCTGGCGCCGTAGGCTGTGCGTGCAAAGACATCGCGGCCCAGATTGTCAGTACCGAACAGAAAACGGTCCGACGGCGGCTTCAACCGCTCAATGGGCTGCATCAGGAGAGGATCGCCAGATATCCAGGGTGCGATCAGCGCAATGATCGCCATGAAGCCCAGAATGACGCAGCCCGCGACCAGCGTTGGATTGCGTCGCACGAAAGTGAGCCAGCGACTGCGGCGCGCCTCAGGCATTGCCGGATCAAGAACCCCATCGCTCATTTGTAGCGGATCCTTGGGTCAAGCAGCATGTAGGTGAGATCAACGATCAGGTTGATAATCACGTAGACGCCTGAAAAGATCAGGATCACACCCTGAATGATCGGATAATCCCGCTTGGCGATGGCATCCACCACCAGACGCCCGACGCCGGGAATGTTGAATACCGTCTCAGTGATGACAACACCGCTGATCAGCAGCGCAACGCCGATGCCGATGATTGTGACGATGGGTACGCCCGCATTTCGCAGCGCATGTTTGAGCAGCATCGTGCGGTTGCTGACACCCTTGGCGACAGCCGTCCGGATATAATCCTCTTCCAGAACCTCCAGCATCGTCGCCCGCGTAATCCGTGCGATCAGCGCGACATAGGCAAGGCCCAGCGCTGTCGCGGGCAGGATCAGATTCCGCATCCATGGCCACAAACCCTCGGCAATGGGTGTGTAGCCCTGGACTGGTAGCCACCTCAGCCAGATCGCAAAAACGTAAATCAGGATGTACCCCACCACGAAGACCGGCACCGAGAAACCCACGACCGAGATCACCATCAGCAGCCGGTCGATCAGAGTACCCGCCTTCCACGCCGCGATGACACCGAAAGTGACGGCAATCACCACCGCGACCAGCAATGTTGTCAGCGCCAGCGAAATGGTCGGCTCAAGCCGCTGCCCCACAAGCTTCAGCACGGGCTCATTGGAGAAGATGGAAATACCCAGATCACCCTGCACGACATGGCTGACCCAGCGCAGGAATTGCACAGGCAGTGGATCGTCCAGCCCGAGTTTCTGCCGAATCCCATCGATCTGCTCAGAGGTAGCGTTGTCACCCGCGATGATTGCCGCAGGATCACCCGGCGACAGATGCAGCAGCAGGAACACGAAAACGCCAACCATCGCCATGACGATCAGCGTGGAGAACAGTCTCTGGATGACATAGGATTTCATTTTAGCGAATAGCGCACAGTTCCGAGACGCTTGGCAATACGGTTCGTGCGATTCCCGCACCAAAGCGGCTTGATCAGAGCGCGCTCTTGGCGCAATGCTTGCACAATGCAACTGAGGTTTTCGACATGCGCCTTGTTACTGCCCTGATTTCAGCTGCTGTTCTCGCAGCTACTTTTTTGCCCGCCAGCGCCAACTCTCCGCGCGGCAGGGCCGAAGAGCGCGTATTCGCCTATGATGCCCAGTTGCCTGCCTGCGATGATCCCGGCGTAGTCGGGCGTATCCAGAGCCGTTTTGACGGACGTGAACCGCGCTACTGGAACTCGAACCTCCAGCTGACTGGCGTGGACCGCATTCGCGAGACGCATTTCCGCCCCAACGGACAGGATTTGATCCCGCGCAGGTATTGCACCGCCCGCGCCCTGTTGTCGGACGGCAAATATCACAGGCTGGATTACAATCTAGTCGAGGATGCAGGCATCACTGGCTGGCATGGCAGCCTGTTCTTCGGCCTGGTCCGCTTTCCCACGTCGGCATCCTACAATGTGGAGTGGTGTGTCTCGGGACTTGACCGGCACAACACTTACGCCCCGGACTGCCGGATGGCGCGCCCGTGAAGATTCAGCACATGAAGCGCTGGTTGTTTGCCTTCTTCGTCCTTGCCTTCACCTCCCTACCCGCCGCAGCCCAGCGCAACAGCGGCACAGCGGGCGAGTTTGATTTCTACGTTCTGGCCCTTAGCTGGTCATCAGGCTTCTGCGAGGTCGAGGGCGACAGCAAGGGCCGTGACCAATGCGCGGTCGGCAAGGCGCTCGGCTTTGTGCTGCACGGTCTCTGGCCCCAGAACGAGCGTGGCTACCCTGCCGATTGTGGTCCGGCTGGCCGTACCCCCTCACGCGCCGCCATGGACATCGCGAAGGACATTTTCCCCAGCGAACCGCTGGCACGTTACGAGTGGCGCAAGCACGGGACCTGCTCGGGCTCCAGTCCCACCGACTACTTCCGCGATGCGAAAGCCGCGAAAGACAAGGTTGTCGTGCCGAAGGAGTTCCTGAAGCCGGACAAGGAAAGCCGCTGGAGCCCCGTCGATATCGAGCGCGCCTTCATCGCGGTCAATCCCGGCCTGCGCGCCGACATGGTCGCGATTTCCTGCAAGAAAAGCGTGCTGAACGAGGTGCGTATCTGTCTGACGAAGGATCTGCGAAGCTTCAAGACCTGCGAGGAGGTCGACCGCAGCGGCTGCCGCACGCGCGAGATTACCGTACCGCCGGTACGCTGACGGCGGACGCGGCCTGATATTGCATTGAAGGCGATGTCAAGCCGAACTGATTGGCCAAGCCACTGCCGGAGACATAAATCTTCATCCCCACGTCGTTGAAATCACTGTGAAGCTTCGAGAACGCGACTTCTGCGGGGCGCGGCAGCATCGGCGCAATATCAGGCGCGCCGACTGCATAAGCCATCGTCATCAACGCCACGATCCCGTGTTCCATACGAAGCGCCATTTGCTTACTCCCTCAGCTTCATTCCTGCTTATGTCAGCAGCATCTCCTGTGATAGCAGCAAGCTGCTGCGCATTCGCAAACCGGATGCCTAAAATGCGACGGAACTGAATGAATTATCGCCACGCCTATCACGCCGGGAATTTCGCGGATGTTTTCAAGCATGCGCTGCTCGCGCGCATCCTCGTACATCTCATGGCAAAGGACACGCCGTTTCGCTACATGGACACCCATGCTGGCATCGGCCTCTATGATCTCAGCTCTGATGAAGCGCGCCGCACCGGTGAAGCCGCCCAGGGCGTGGTGCGGTTTCTGGCGCAACCGCGCAATCCGCAGCTTGAAACGCTGTTCCAGCCCTATATCGCGACGCTGAAAGCCTACAATGCGCTGGAAGGCCTGCATTATCCAGGCTCCCCCATTCTGGCGTCAAACATGCTGCGCCCGACAGACCGCCTCTCGCTGGCAGAACTGCACAGGGAAGACAGCCGCGAGTTGGAACGCCGCTTCGAGCGCGACCGTCGAGCCATCGTGTCCGCCATTGATGGTTGGGCGGCACTGAAGGCCTGGCTGCCACCGCTTGAGCGTCGCGGCGTGGTGCTGATCGATCCGCCGTTCGAGGAAAACGGGGAGTTTTCGCGCATGACGGAAGCGCTGGCTGCCGCACATATCCGATGGGCCACTGGCATGTTCGCCTTCTGGTATCCGATAAAGGGCTGGCGCGAGCCAGACCGCTTCCACCGCGATCTCAAGGCACTGGCCATTCCCAAGACCCTGCGGCTGGAACTGCTGGTCAATGCTGATGGTGAAGAGACAAAGTTCAACGGCACAGGCATGATCATCGTCAATCCGCCGTGGAAGCTGAAGGACGAAGCGGCAGCAATGCTGCCGTTCATGGCGAAATCGATGGCGCAGGGCCGCAGGACGAGCTGGCGCGTCGACTGGCTGGTAGGAGAAGCCTGAGAAACCCTCCCATTGCAGCCTTCATGCACGCATCATATCTTGCAGGTGCAGGTTTGATCGAGGAGGCTTCCATGTCGTGGTTCAAGGGCGGAACACCGGGCGCTGGCGGACAGCCTCTCTCTGAGCCTCAACAGGGCGGCGGTTTCCTCGGCGGATCGGGTGCAACGCCCTTCGGTTCACCCTGGGGCTCTCCGGCCAGCCAGCCTTCCTACGGCTACAAGGCCCAGCCCGGTATGGCCGATGACATCGATTTCGAGGTCAAGGGCTCGGAGATGCAGTTCGTTGAGATAGAACTCGATCCGGGCGAAAGCGCCGTCGCCGAAGCGGGTGCCATGATGTTCAAGGACGCCCATGTTGCTATGGAGACGATCTTCGGCGATGGCTCCGTCGCCTCGCAGCAGGGCGGGATCATGGGCAAACTGATGGGGGCGGGCAAACGCCTGCTCACCGGCGAAAGCCTTTTCATCACCCAGTTCACCCATCAGGGACAGGGCAAGGCGCGCGTGGCCTTCGCAGCCCCCTACCCCGGCAAGATCATCCCGCTGCGTCTCTCGGAACTCGGCGGCACATTGATCTGCCAGAAAGATAGTTTTCTCGTTGGAGCCAAAGGCGTTTCCATCGGTATCGCCTTCCAGAAGAAGATCATGACCGGTCTCTTCGGCGGCGAGGGCTTCATCATGCAGAAGCTCGATGGCGACGGCTGGGTTTTTTGCCACGCCGGTGGCTCGATCCTCGAACGCCAGTTGCAGCCAGGCGAAGTGCTGCATGTCGATACGGGGTGCGTGGTGGCCTATACGGCAGGCATAGACTTCGATGTCGTGCGCGCGGGCGGCGTAAAATCGATGATCTTCGGCGGCGAAGGCGTGTTCTTCGCACAGCTCACCGGCCCGGGCCATGTCTGGCTGCAATCGCTGCCGTTCTCACGGCTGGCGGGTCGCATTCTGGCGAATTCACGCGGCGGTGCGGAGGAGGGTTCAGCGCTCGGAGGATTGGGCCGCTTGCTGGACGGGGACAACAGCTGAGCGGCTTCTCTCCGATGCAATAAGGAAAACTGCTGGAATTCATCACATCCGGACGCTTGCCGACCGGACCATTGTTCAGCAATGTATTCAGACTCGCTTGCGATTACCGAAAGCCCGATGTGAGTCCGGTTCAATACGTTCATAGCGCCTTTCAGCGCGTCGGCTCCGCCGTCGCCGTTTTGCCGCATAATCTCATCGCTTCCGGTCTGATGATCACAGCCTTTGTCACCTTCACGATGATGGCAGTGATGATTCGCATCGTCGGCCCCCACATTCCGATCGTCGAAATCGTTTTTATCCGCCAATGCATGGCGATGGTTTTCCTGTCGGCCTATTTCTGGCGGGCGCGGGCGAACATCCGCGCACCGCAGCGCATCAAGCTGCATGTTATCCGAGGCGTCACTGCAACGATTTCCATGATCTGCGGCCTCACCGCGACGCTATTGATACCACTCGCTGATATCACGGCGATCCAGATGGCAGAGGTGCTGATCGTGACAGCGCTTGCCGCAGTCTTTCTGGGCGAGCGTGTGGGATGGCGGCGCTGGCTCGCAACGCTTGTCGGGTTCGTTGGAGTCATCGTCATGCTGCGCCCTTTCAGCGGCGGTGTAAGCGCATATGCCAACGTCGCGCTTCTGGGCGCATTCTTCGGTGCTGTGAACATGATTGTTCTTCGGGCGGGCGCAAAACACGATAGAATCGAGACCGTTCTATTCTACCAGGGTGTAGTGGTGCTCTGCCTTGTCTCTCCACTGGCCCTCTCCGTCTGGGTACAGCCGACCCTTCTGCAGGCAGCAACGTTGCTGTTCATGAGCGTCATCTTCACCCTTGGGCTGTGGCTGATCACGCTGGCACTGCGCATGGGCGAGACTTCGGCATTGGCTCCGCTACACTATCTGCGCCTGCTAATGATGGGAGCTGTGGGCTGGGCAGTGTATGGCGAGGTTCCAACGTTCACGACGGTGATCGGAGCCGGCCTGGTTCTCACCGCAGCGACCTATACAATTCGGCGCAACGCTGAGAAACATCCTGAGAAACTGCCGGTTGATCCATCTTTGGGCTGACAGGCGCGCCGCAACATCCATAATCATACAGACGAGGTTCCATGCCCCATTATGATGTCATCGTCGCCGGAATAGGCGGCATGGGCTCCTCCGCCTGCTACCATCTTGCGAAGCGTGGCCAGCGCGTTCTTGGCCTGGAGCGCTTCGACCTCGGCCACACCATGGGCTCCTCGCACGGCATGACCCGCATCATCCGCATCGCCTATTTCGAGGGTACGCAATACGTGCCGCTGCTGAAGCGCGCATCCGAGCTCTGGCAGGAGACAGGGCGAGAAGCAGGCACGCAGCTGTTTTTCAAGACGGGCTCGCTCGACATCGCTCCCGAGGGCGCTGGCTTTGCTGAAAGCTCGCTGAAATCCTGCCTTGAGCACGACTTGCCTCACGAGCTTCTGTCAAAAGCCGAAATCCACAGACGCTATCCAGCCTTTCAGCTGCCAGAAGGACATATCGCCAACTGGCAGCCGGATGGCGGCTTTATCGCATCCGAGCGCGCGATCTACGCCCATGCGGGCCTCGCCATGAAACATGGCGCTGAATTGCGCTTCAACGAACCCGTGCTGTCATGGAAACCCACGGCCGATGGTGGTGTCGAAGTAAAGACAGCGCGCGAAACCTACACTGCCGGCAGTCTGGTACTCTCATCCGGCGCGTGGATGCCGGAACTGGTGCCGGTTCTCGGCAAGACTGAGAACATCGTCAAACAGGCCATCGGCTGGTTCGGCGTAAAACGGCCGGAGCTTTTCCAGCCCGACAATTTCCCGGTGTTCATCCTGACCGTCGAGGAAGGCAATTTCTACGGCTTTCCCCTCTGGGAACATCCCGGCTTCAAGCTGGGCGGGCCGCATTTTGCCCGTGAGCCCATCGATCCCAACAATCCGGACCGCACGCCGAGCCCGAAGCAGGTTAAGGCCATCCGTGATTGCCTGAAGCGCTACATCCCCGATGCGGCGGGCGATCCGCTGACGATCAAGGGCTGCATGTACACGGTCACACCGGACGAGCATTTCGTAGTGGACACGCTGCCTGAAGCACCGCAGGTCGTGGTGCTGTCACCCTGCTCCGGCCATGGCTACAAATTCTGCAGCGTGCTGGGCGAAGTCGCGGCGGATCTGGCAATCAAGGGCGAGACGCGTTTCGATATCTCGCCGCTTTCGATCCGGCGGCTTGCGGCGTGATGCGCTATATCTGATAGGCGCAACGGAACCCGCCCCAGTGGCGGCCACGTACAGTGATGGGAGCCACATACTCCTTCAGCACCACAACCTTGCCGCCACCCATATCGCGGCGATAGGCATGGACCAGATAGGGCTGCGTCGAGCGCGCGCAGGAGAGCCCGGCCCGGTCATCGAAAATACGGCGGTTGCGGCAGTTCGCTGTGCTCCAGACAAGGTCATCCGGGCGCTGCGGCTTGGAATACTCAATGTTATGAACAGGCAGGTAGCCGTTGCGATCCACAGCGCAGGAAAAGATGATCGCCGTATCACTGCTTTTCAGGCGCTCTTGCAGAGGCGTCAGCCATGCTTCAAGTTTTGGTAACAGCGCGGTCGTGAATTGCGGCGGATTGCTGCCTGCAACCGGCACGTAGGTCACATCGAAAAGGGCTTGCTCGGTGATTTCGCACGAGGTCAGCGCCGTTTCGAAAGTCTGGGCAATGGCATTGGCCGCACTCTGGGAACGCTGGATGAATGGCAGGGCCTCCTGCTCAAGATCGTGGAACAAAGCCTCGATCTGTGTCTGGAAAGCGGTCGACGGTTCGTGGAAGCAGCAATGGACACCAATTGGGCTTCGGGCGACGACACGGGCCTGCACTGCAGGCAGGTCGCCAAGCTTCAGTTCCATCTGCCCGCCAACGGCAGGAAGCCTGTCGTGCGAGTCCGCAAGGAGAAAGCCGCCGGTACTCAGGTCAATCGTCGTGGTGTCGACAATGCCCTTGCCCGAGATAACCCGTACTGATCGCTCGGCAGGCAAGCGACTTGTGAGGCGGCGATTGCCGATATCTGTCTGGCGGATCACGGTCACAAAGCGTCGTCCAAGATCGGAAATACTGTCCGCAACACGCGATGCGCCATCATGGGCTGTATCGCTCTGCCGGGAGGCGCGCTCGGCCGCTGTATCAATGGTCGTCATGGTGTGCTGCACATCCGTTGCCAGGCGCGCAGTCTGGTTCACCTGTCCAGCCAGATCTTCCGCCGCTGATCGCTGCTGATCCGATGCGGCGGCAGCAGCTGAAAAGAGAGGCTTCAGACTGTTGACCTCTGCAGCCACACGACTGGCCTCGCTGGTCGAAGCAATCACCAGTTTCTGCAGCATCTCGATCCGCTTCCGGATATCGCCTGCCGCCTGCGCGCTCGCGGACGACAGGTTTTTCACTTCTGCTGCGACAACCGCGAAGCCACGGCCTGCTTCACCGGCTCTTGCGGCTTCAATCGTGGCGTTTAGCGCCAGAAGATTGGTCTTCTGCGCGATGCCCGAGATCACATCGAGTATGGAGCCAATTTCGCCAGCAGCAGCGGACAATGACAGGAAGGCCTCCTGCATGACGGAGGCGCTGATGGCCGCCCGATCCGCTCCTGTAGTGGATTGCTCCACAATACGCGCGATTTCAGCCGATGTTGCCGCGAATTCATCCGCCGCTTGGGCAATTTCGGCCACTTCGGCTGCAATCTTCACGGCAGCCTCGGTGGTCTCACGCGTGCGCTCGCGGATGCCCCTCAAGGCCGCGCCCGCAAGGGAAGCTGCTTCGCTTGCCTCGACCGCTGTTGCATTCACGTGGCGCACGACGCCGAGAATATCGCCCTCGACCATATCGAGCGTGGCCATGACCGATGAAACAGCGCAATCGGCAGCGACTATTGCGCGTTCAGTTGCAACAAGCGAAGTTGGTACAACTTCGAGATCACTATGCTCAACTGGAGTATGCCTCCACAGCACCTTCATCAGATTCATCGGGAGGTTAACCCTGCCACATGGTTTATTTTCACTTTAGCCATTAACAAAACTCACTTAACAAAATGTTGCGTCTTCACCCCGTTCATTTACTGCCGGTAGCAGTCCATCTATTGGCTTCCCCTTCGTAAGCCGCGCAACTCGCCGTGCAATGAAACCATCAAAAAACATCACCGGCATCATCGCGATGTGTGCTGCCATGGCGCTGTTCGTGATCAATGATGCCCTGGTCAAGCTGGCGGCACAGGAGTTGCCGGCGCACCAGATCCTTTTCCTGCGCGGCCTGTTCGCCTCTGCGCTGATCTGCGTAGCTGTTGTTCAGCAGGGGCTTCACCGCAATCTCGCAGGCCTGGGACACCCTCTGGTACTCGCGCGGTGTCTGGTCGAGGTTTTTGTCGCCTATACGTTCATCAGTGCGCTCGCCGTGCTGGCAATGGCTGATATTACGGCGATCCTCTTGCTGTCGCCGCTCATGATCACGGTCATTGCCGCCGTTATTCTGAAAGAAACCGTGCGATGGCGACGATGGGGTGCGGTTTTGGTCGGCTTTCTCGGCATGCTTCTCGTACTAAAGCCGGGAGAGAGCACATTTGAAGCGGCGGCCATCCTTGCGCTGTTATCCACCACTGGTGTTGCGGTCCGCGATGTCATAACGCGCCGGATACCAGCTGAGATACCGACACTCATCGTCGCTGCGACCGGGATCGTGATCATGACCGTCTCGGGTGGCCTGCTGTCACTAGCGTCGCCGTGGGCTCCGGTCAGCAACCAGACGCTGGTTTATCTCACCGCTGCGGCCATCATGGTGCTGATGGGCAACGTGGCCATCATCATGGCGTTCCGCGACGTCGATATCTCTGCCGTATCGCCCTTTCGCTATACGGTGATCATCTGGGCCGTGATCGCGGGAATTCTGGTCTTCGGCGATATGCCAACCCCGATGGCTTGGATCGGCATAGGCCTCATTGTTAGCAGCGGCCTCTACACGCTTTATCGTGAAAGTATCACAGCCAAGGACCACTGAAACACGATCTTGATGCGGCCAGCCGACACCCCATTCATGCACTTTAGGAATAGCACCTATCAGCCTGGCAACTGACTGAACCCCGGTTTGGCTCAAAATGCCTGTTGCGTCTGGTTAAGAACTGTTGAAAGACCTACGCCTAAGAAAAGTCTGAATGTCAGGGAGTGACGATGCAGGGTTTGCTGGGACTGAGCCGCGCCATTGACGCGTTCAACGAGAGAGTTGGCAGGGCACTGGCCTGGCTGATCCTCGTAGCCGTGATCATCTCGACGGTGAACGCGCTCATCCGGAAGATTTTCAACATCAGTTCTAATGCCTGGCTTGAGGCGCAATGGTATCTCTTCGGCGCGGTATTTTTAGGCTGCGCAGCCTACACTCTCCTCAAGAACGAGCATATCCGCATTGATATCGTCAGCTCCAAGATGAGCCAGCGTTACCGCAACACGATCGAGCTTATCGGCCATATCTGCTTCGTCATGCCGCTTTGCATCATGATGATCTACTTCGGTTTCCCTTTCTTTTACGGCTCGTTCCGTATCGGTGAAATGTCGACCAATGCCGGTGGCCTGATCCAGTGGCCCGCAAAGCTGATGATCCCGCTGGGGTTCTGCCTGCTGTTCGCACAAGCCATTTCCGAAACGATCAAGCGTCTGGCCTTCATGCAGGGTATTGCCCCCGATCCGCACGGTACCAAGACCGGTCCGCATTGACCGCCTGACCATTCAGCCAGATTTCGCGACTTCACGATACAAAGTTCTGACGGGTAACGCTCCATGACCGCATTCATCGCCCAGAACATGGCTCCTATCATGTTCTTCTTCCTCGTGATTTTCCTGCTGCTGGGTTATCCGGTCGCCTTCTCCCTTGCGGCGCTCGGAATGGTGTTCTTCGTCATAGGCGTTGAACTTGCCCCGCTGTCTGGCGGCAACATCAACCTGTCATGGTCCCTGCTTCAGGCGATGCCGGAACGCATCTACGGCGTTATGAATAATGACACGCTGCTGGCCATCCCGTTTTTCACCTTCATGGGCCTGATTCTCGAACGTTCAGGCATGGCCGAAGACCTTCTCGACACGATTGGTCAGCTTTTTGGTCCTATCCGGGGTGGCGTGGCCTATGCCGTCGTCTTTGTCGGCGCACTTCTGGCGGCAACCACGGGCGTCGTGGCGGCTTCCGTCATCTCCATGGGGCTGATCTCGCTCCCCATCATGCTTCGCTATGGCTATGACCGTCGCGTCGCCTCAGGCGTTATTGCAGCGTCGGGAACACTGGCCCAGATCATTCCGCCATCACTCGTTCTCATCGTCATGGCCGACCAGCTCGGCAAATCAGTGGGCGACATGTACGAAGGTGCCTTCATTCCCGGCATCGTGCTGGCCTGCCTCTACGCCGGGTTCATCTTCATAGTGAGTATGGTCAAGCCACAATACGTTCCGGCCCTGCCCAAGGAAGCGCGTACGCTGGGCTCGGGTGTTGCCTCGCTCATTGTGCTGGTAGTTCTGGCTACCGTTACGGCTTATCTGCTGTCCCATTACTATCTCCCGGGCAAGGTGGCGAAAGGCAACGAGAACATCATTGCCGCCTCCATTGGCTTTCTGACGGTCTACCTCATTGCTTATGCCAACAAGGCTATGAAGCTGGGTCAGATGTCGCTTCTCAGCCAGGAGACGATTCTGGTCCTGATGCCACCGCTGGGTCTCATCTTCCTTGTTCTCGGTACCATTTTCCTCGGCATTGCCACGCCGACAGAAGGCGGCGCAATGGGCGCAGCAGGCGCAATCCTGATTGCAATGGCCAAGGGCCGCCTGTCCTGGGAACTCACGCGACAGGCCGTCGACTCAACTGCCAAGCTGTCGGCTTTCGTGATGTTCATCCTTGTCGGGGCGCGCGTCTTCTCGCTCACATTCTACGGCGTAAATGGTCATCTCTGGGTCGAGCACCTGCTGGTATCTCTTCCCGGCGGTGCGACAGGCTTTCTCATCGTCGTCAACGTGATGGTATTCCTGCTCGCCTTCTTCCTCGACTTCTTCGAGCTGGCCTTCATCATCATCCCGCTGCTGGGGCCACCGGCCGAGAAGCTGGGGATCGACCTGATCTGGTTCGGCGTCATCCTTGGCGTGAACATGCAGACGAGCTTCATGCATCCGCCGTTCGGCTTTGCACTGTTCTATCTACGCTCGGTCGCGCCGGTCGAGGAGTACACGGACAAGGTCACGGGCCTGAAAATGGCACCAGTCACCACAGCTGAGATTTACTGGGGTGCGATTCCCTATGTGGTGATCCAATGCATCATGGTGGCGCTGGTAATCATCTTCCCGCAGATGGTCATGCACTATAAAAATCAGGGTGTTCAGCTTAACCAGCAGCAGGTGGACGATGCCCTGAAGAACATCACGATCCCAGGCTTTGGACCACCGGGAAGCGGCGGTGGTCTGCCTGGCCTGCCAGGGCTTGATCCGCCGCCTCTCAAAATTCAGTAACGACAAAGGGCGGGATCAATCCCGCCCTTCTCTTTTCAATGTGCTGCGGATAGGCCGATATCACCCCTTCGCGCGCTGCCTGATCTGGAACGTGTCGTAGCTGTATTCAGCCACCTGCCACCAGAGATAGCCGTCCGAGCGGAAAGCCGTCAGCGAATCGTGCATCTTCTTGAAGCCGGGATTTGTGGCCCCAACCTCGGCATAGGTATCGGCCGCCGCTTTCCAGCAAGCCTCCATCACATCTGGCGTGAACGGACGCAATTGAGCGCCTCCCGCGACTAGGCGCTTCAGCGCATTGGCATTCTGCGCGTCGTATTTTGCCATGCACCAGTTACCGGCCTCATGCGAGGCGGCTCGCACTGCCGCCTGATAGTGCTTGGGTAACTCGTTCCATTTTTGCAGGTTGATCATGTTGGCGAGCATGGCACCGCCTTCCCACCAGCCGGGATAATAATAGAACGGCGCAACCTTGTTGAAACCAAGCTTCTCGTCATCGTAGGGCCCAACCCATTCAGCACCGTCGATGGTCCCCTTTTCGAGTGCAGGATAAATGTCACCGCCCGCGATCTGCTGCGGCACCACGCCAAGCTTGGTCATGATGCGTCCAGCGAAACCACCGACCCTGAACTTCAGCCCTTTCAGATCCTCGACCGACTTGATTTCCTTGCGGAACCAACCGCCCATCTGGCAACCCGTGTTGCCGCAGATCAGGTTGTAGAGGTTGTGCTTGCTCAGGAATTCATTGAACAGATCATCGCCTCCACCGTGGATGAACCATGCCTGCTGCAATCGCGCGTTCGGCCCCATAGGCAACGCCGTGCCGAAGGTGAATGACGGATCCTTGCCAACGTAGTAATAGGACGCGGTATGGCACATCTCGACCGTGCCATTGGCAACGGCATCCGCAGCTTGCAAGGCAGGAACAAGTTCACCCGGCGCGAAGGGCTGAATCTGGAATTTGTTGTCAGTAATCGCTGCCAGAATCTTCGAGAACTGCTCGGAAACGCCGTAGAGTGTATCCAGCGACTTCGGAAAGCTCGACGTCAATCGCCAGCGGATTTCAGGGCTGGTTTGTGCTATGGCGGGCGCGGCGATGGTGGCCACAGCCGCACCCGTGGCTGCGGCGGTCAGGAACTGCCTGCGTTTCATATCTGTCTCCTCCTCCGCCGCAGCTTCTCCCGAGCCGTCGGCTTGATCGAAATGAAGCACGGTTCATCACAAACGCCAAGCAGGCGGGTGACAAGAGCCAACGAGCGGCGCTATCACTGCGCGGACAGGAGAGATTTCATGAAGCTCTATGATGGTGGCCGCTTCCCCAACCCGCGCCGGGTCCGGGTTTTTCTGGCGGAAAAAGGCATCACCATGCCGCATCTCGAGCAGGTTGATCTCAACACAATGCAGCACAAGACGGAGGCATTTACAGCGCTAAACCCGATGCAGGCCATCCCTGTGCTCGAACTCGATGATGGCACGATGATTTCGGAATCCATCGCGATCTGCCGCTATTTCGAGGAACTGCACCCTTCCCCGCCGCTGTTCGGCAGGGATGCGCGGGACAAGGCAGTGGTGGAGATGTGGAACCGGCGGCTGGAATTCGGCCTGTTTAACGCCGTCAGTGCGGTTTTCCGCCATGGACATCCCGGCATGGCAAACCACGAGGTGCCGCAGGTGCCGGAATGGGCAGCTGCCAATCGCGACAAGGTGGCGACGCATCTGCGCATTCTCGACAATCAGCTCTCGCGCCACACATTCGTCACGGGTGATGCTTACACCATCGCCGACATCACAGCCCAGATCGCGGTGGATTTCATGAGGTTGCCGAAGCTCGCCATTCCGGATGATTGCAGCAACGTCCAGCGCTGGCACGCGTTGGTCTCTGCCCGACAGAGTGCGAAAGCCTGAGCAATGCAAAGACTGGGACTGGCCCTTTTCGCAGCCACTGTTACCCTTGCGCCAGCAACCGCAACCGATAGCCGCGGTATGCTTTCGGGCGAGGAACTGCGCCGCATGATCTCGGACAACACTGTGACGGGACGGCACGACACCGGCATGCCCTACAGCGAGTGGCATGCACCAACAGGGCAGGTCTATGGCCACAACAACCGCGAGCCTAACGAGAACGCCTGCTGGGATATCAAGGACAATGCCGTCTGCTATTATTACGCCGGCGGCGCTGCAAGAGGCACCTATTGCTGGACATTTCAGCGTGTCTCTGAGACTGGCTATCGCCTGCGCTCCATCGAGAATGGCGTGGAAGCCAGCGGAATATGGCAGGCAGGGAACCATTATGATTTCTCGGATAACGGAAAAGCCTGGTCCTGCGAGCCACTCTCATCGCAAAAGATGACGCCAATCCCCAAAAAGCAAAACCTTGGCCCCGGCATCCGGCAAGCCTCACGCTGATGAAGAAAACCCTCCTTCTGGCGCTATGCCTGCCGCTCGCAGCGGCCCATTCCGCCGAGCCAGAATGGGTCGACGCCACCGAACTGCGCCAGTTAATCACGGGCAGCACGATCACGGGGCGCTATGACAACGGCGAGCCTTACAGCGAGTATCACGCAGCGGATGGACGGGCGCTGGGCCACAATAACCGTTCGCCCAACGAGGAAGCCTGCTGGGATATCCGCGACAACACGGTTTGCTATTATTACGCCAAGGGCCGCGCGAAAGGCGAGTTCTGCTGGCGTTTCCAGCGCCTCGGCGAGGCGGGTATCCGCGCCAGTCTCATTGACAAGGGCCGCCGCGAGATCATCGGCATCCAGCAACGCGGCAATCCCTACGACCACACGGACAACGGCAAGCCGTGGACCTGCGATCCCGTGACATCAGAACGGATTACACCGCGTGAACCCGCCGCTCGATACGCTCGTCGCTGACCTCCGGGCGTGCCGGATTTGCCGGGATGAGCCGCTCTTCATTCCCGCCCTGCCGCATGAACCACATCCCGTTATCCAGATCGCATCCACTGCCAGAATTCTGATCGCGGGGCAGGCGCCGGGAACCCGTGTGCACGCCAGCGGCAAGCCCTTCACCGATCCTTCCGGGGACAGGCTGCGGCAATGGATGGGGCTCGACGAAGCCGCGTTCTACGACGCCCAACGCATCGCCATCGTCCCCATGGGCCATTGCTTTCCCGGCCTCGACACCAAAGGCGGCGATCTGCCGCCTCGCAAGGAATGCGCACCGCGCTGGCGCAAGCCCATCATCGACGCCCTGCCCGATCTCAGGCTGATCCTTGTGATCGGCCAGTATGCACGGGACTGGCATCTGCCGGAATGGAAGGGACAGGGCCTGACCGAAACGGTGATGGCCTGGCGCGAGATCGGCGCGGCGCATCCGGCGCCCCGCATCATTCCGTTGCCGCACCCGTCCTGGCGCAACAGCGGCTGGCTGAAAAAACATCCCTGGTTTGAGACGGACTTGTTGCCGGTGCTGCGGGAACGGGTCAGAGAAACTCTGTAGATTTGCTTTCCAGATGGAATTCATATATTGATATTTTTCATATGGAGCGCACCATGTCTCTGGCCTTGTCACCCGCGCCCGATCTGTCCACTGTTGTAGCGAAGGCTCTGCTGCGCGCGGGCGGGATGCTTGACCTCACACAATCCGATCTTGGTGCCATCATCGGCCTCTCGTCCGCAAGCATGAGCCGTCTGGCGAAGGGCGACGCGCGCCTCACTGGCAAGAATTTTGAATTGTCCGTGCTGTTCCTGAGACTGTTCCGCAGCCTCGATGCCATCACCGGCGGCGATGACGTGGCCTCCCGGAGTTGGCTACGTGGTCCCAACACGGCGCTCGACAATGCCGCTCCGCTGGACCGGATCAAGAGCATCGAGGGCCTGATCGACGTGGTGGGTTATGTGGACGCCCGCCGCGCTGTCATCTGAAGCGAGACTTCACGCAGGCGAATGCTGGCGCTTCGTGGAAGACCAGCATCGCGTCTCCACCATGCGGCTCGTTGATACACTGGATGAGCAACGCATTCTGGAAGAGTTGCTCGACGCCTCCAAGCCGCCGGTGCCACAGGAATGCCAGCATCTCCACTATCTGCTGTTCACGCCATTTCGCTATCGGCCTGCGGCGCACGGTTCGCGGTTTCGCAGGGCTGGCGACCGCAGGGGTGTGCTCTACGCCGCCGAAACCATGGAGACCGCCCTGCATGAAGTCGCGTTCTACCGCCTGCTGTTCCTGGCGGAATCACCCGCCATGGTCGCCCCGCAGCGGCCGACAAGCATGACTGCCTTCGCTTTGCACAATGGTCCGTCGCGGATGATCGACCTCACCACCGCACCATTTTCGGCAGGCCAAGATCAATGGGAAAAGCTCTCGGATTATCAGGCCTGTCAGGCCTTCGCCGAAACCGCGCGTGCGGTCGGCATCGAAGCGATCCGCTATCGCTCCGCCCGGCACGGCACCGGCTTCAACCATGCCATCCTGACATGCACCCACCTGTCAGGCCCCAGACGCGACAGCTACCGCCAGTGGTTCCTGCTAGCGGACAGACGCGGCGTCTCGACCTGGACCGAGCATCCCGAGCGGCAATCCATGCAATTTCCGCTCGCGCTTTTTGAGAGGGATCAGAGGCTGACAATTCTGAGGTCTTGAAGGTCAGTCTTGTTTTTCGAGCCGCGCCACAAGACTGGACGTATCCCAACGCTTGCCGCCCATGGCCTGCACCTCGGCATAGAACTGGTCGACAATGGCTGTCACCGGCAATGTGGCCCCGTTGCGACGGGCCTCGTCGAGGCAAATGCCCAGATCCTTGCGCATCCAGTCCACTGCGAAACCGAAATCGAACTTCATCTGGTTCATGGTCTTGCCGCGGTTTTCCATCTGCCACGATCCCGCCGCACCTTTGGAAATCACATCCAGAACGGCATCGATATCCATTCCCGCCCTCTTGCCGAAATGGACCGCCTCCGAGAGGCCTTGCACGAGGCCTGCGATGGCGATCTGGTTCATCATCTTGGCGATCTGGCCGGCACCTGGCGCGCCCAGCAGGCGGCAGGCGCGAGCGTAGCTCATGATGACTGGCTCCGCCTTGGCGTAGGCCTCCGCCTCACCACCGCACATGACGGTGAGGACGCCGTTCTCGGCTCCGGCCTGGCCGCCCGAAACGGGAGCGTCCACGAAACCGAAGCCGGCGAGGCCGAAGCCCGATGATTTCGCGGACGCGAAGAGCTGGCGGGCGACATTCGCCGACGCTGTCGTATGGTCAACGAACACAGAGTCCTTGCCCATGGCCGGGAATGCGCCGTCCGGCCCGATCGTTACCGAACGCAGGTCATCATCATTGCCCACACAGGCGAAAACGATTTCCTGTCCCTTCGCCGCCTCGGCTGGTGTCCTGGCGGCCTTGCCCCCATGCTCCGAAACCCATTTCTCGGCCTTGGCGAAAGTCCGGTTGTAAACGGTAACCTCATGACCCTTAGCCTTGAGATGACGCGCCATTGGATAACCCATGACGCCGAGACCGAGAAACGCGACTTTTGCCATTGCAGAATGCTCCTGTGCTGTGTTGGGGCAGTCCATATCCGATGCGTTCAACGAGGGCGAGACGTCATCAAGACCAGATACCGACAATGGCATGCTCAAAATTGATGCAATTCACCATTCCTGCGAATAATTGAACGATCAAACTGCCGGATTTTGAGGCCCGCCTCTTGCCAAAAACCGGGAATGCCGTAGGTATCTGCCCCAAGCCAATGAGGCTTGGGGACACGCAAAAGCTGCCCCCGTTCTGGAGGAAAACGCATGAAGCGTCGCCAATTTCTGACGGCTGCCACAGTTGGCGCAGCCGCTACGACGATCGCAATGCCCGCGATCGCCCAGTCAGCGCCCGAGATCAACTGGCGCCTGACATCGAGCTTCCCCAAATCGCTCGATACTATCTATGGTGCGTCTGAAGTGATGGCCAAGGCCGTTTCGGACATCACCGATGGCAAATTCAAGTTGCAGGTCTTCGCAGCTGGTGAAATCGTCCCCGGCCTGCAGGTCGCTGACGCCATCACCAACGGCACGGTCGAGATCGGCCACACCGCTTCCTATTATTATGTCGGCAAAGACCCGACCTACGCCTTCGGCACCGCCGTTCCGTTCGGCCTGAATGCCCGTCAGCAGACGGCATGGTGGATGTATGGTGATGGCGAGAAGCTCATGAACGAGTTTTACGCCACCCAGAAGATCCATGCTCTCATCGGTGGCAACACAGGTTGCCAGATGGGTGGCTGGTTCCGCAAGGAAATCAAGACCGTCGAAGATATGAAGGGCCTGAAGATGCGCATCGGCGGCTTCGCTGGTCGTGTCCTGCAGAAGCTTGGTGCAGTGCCCCAGCAGATCGCGGGCGGTGATATCTATCCTGCGCTCGAAAAGGGCACCATCGACGGTGCCGAGTGGGTCGGCCCTTATGATGACGAAAAGCTCGGCTTCAACAAGGTCGCGCCGTTCTATTACTATCCCGGCTGGTGGGAAGGTGGCGCGATGCTCCACTTCTTCATCAACAGCGACAAGTGGAACAGCCTGCCCAAGCAATATCAGGCTGCTCTGTCGACTGCCGCTCATCTCGCCCACAACGACATGCAGGCGAAGTATGACGCTCGCAACCCTGCCGCCCTCAAGCGGCTGGTCGCAGGCGGCGCACAGCTCCGTCCGTTCACGCCGGAAATCATGCAGGCATGCTTCAAGGCCTCGCAGGAGCTCTACACCGAGACAGCGGCTGCCAATGCCCAGTTCAAGAAGGTCCATGACAATCACATGGCCTTCCGCGGTGACCAGTTCCTCTGGTGGCAGGTGGCCGAGTTCAACATGGACAACTTCATGGTCCGTGCGAAAGCTGGCGGACTGATCTGATCAATCAGAACTGAAATACTGAAAACCCCGGTGGCAACACCGGGGTTTTCTTTTGGCGCATTCCCCCATAGCCTGCTCACCGGCATGAAGGTTCGGGAGGCATTCATGAATTACGTCGGCATTGTCATTGCGGTAATAGTCGCGGCTATCGCCTGGCGCATCTGGGTTCAGGCACAAACACTCAAGCGTGCTGCGTTCATCAACAACTACAACTGGCCACCGCAACTGCTCGACAACCTGACGAAAAAATACCCGCATTTCACCCGCAAGGAGACATCGATTGTCTCCAAGGGCCTGCGCCAGTTTTTCATGGCCTATCTCAAGGGCGGGCTGAAGCCGGTGTCCATGCCGTCCGAAGTCGTGGATGACCTCTGGCATGAGTTCATCCTCTATACGAAAGCGTATCAGGATTTCTGCAAAGGGGCTTTTGGTGGTTTCTTCCACCACAGCCCTGCCGTGATGCTCACATCCGAGCGCCGGGAGAGCAATGTCGGACTTCGCCGCGTCTGGTGGCAATGCTGCCGGGAAGAGAATATCGACCCGAAGAAGCCAACGCGCCTGCCGCTCCTCTTCGCGCTCGACAGCAAGCTCAAAATCCCGAACGGCTACCGCTATGTCGCGGATTGCTCTGGTGTCAGGCGTGACACAGGCAGCTCGGGGGCCGCCAATTGCGGCGGCGATTTCGGCTCGTCATCCGTTGACGGATCCACCGATGGTTTCGGCGACACAGCCAGCGCCGGTGCGGGAGACAGCGGCGGAGGAGGCGACAGTGGCGGGAGTGATGGGGGCGGAGGCGGTTGCGGAGGTGGCGGCGGTGACTAGATCTTTGAGATCATTCGGTCCTATCATCTGCTTGCTGGCCGGGCTGGCCCCGGCCGTCGCACAGGAGTTGCGCATCGGTACTTCGTCCGAACCCAGCGCTATCGACCCGCATTTCCACAACACAACGCCAAACAAGGCCGTTGCCCGCATCATCTTCGAGCCATTGGTCTTCCAGGACGAGAAACAGCAGCTTTCACCCGGCCTCGCCGAGAGCTGGCGCGCCGTGGATGACCAGACCTGGGAATTCAGGCTCCGCAAGGACATAGTCTTCCACGACGGCTCACCATTCACAGCGGATGACGTCGTCTTCACCTTCGCCCGCGCACCGAGCGTCCCGCGCTCGCCGTCCTCGTTCGGAGGTTTTCTGGCGGGAAAGCGTATCGAAAAGATCGATGATCATATGGTGTTGATCCGCACTGATGCGCCGCAGCCGCTCACGCCGGTCGATATCTCCACCATCAGCATCATCTCTGCAAAAGCTTCGGGAGATGCCACGACGCAGGATTTCAACACCGGCAAGGCTGCCATCGGCACAGGTCCTTATCGCTTCGTGTCCTTCACACCAGGGGAAGCGATTGTCCTCGAACGGTTTGACAAACACTGGCGCGAGAAGCCGCACTGGAAGACCGTGACACTGCGCCCGATCAAGTCCGATCCTGCCCGTGTCGCGACACTTCTTGCGGGCGGTGTTGATGTGATCGAGCAACCACCGACGACAGACCTGAAGCGGCTCAAGGCTGATCTAAAAATCGCGGTCACAAGCTCGATCTCGAACCGCGTGTTCTATCTCGCGATGGACCAGTTTCGCGACGACAGCCCCTTCGTTTCAGGCAAGAATGGCGGGCGCATCCGCAACCCCTTTCTCGACCGCCGCGTCCGGCAGGCCATCTCTAAGGCAATCAACCGGCAGGCTCTGGTGGAGCGCATCGCGGAAGGCGAAGGCCAGCCTGCCGGGCAATACATGAACGAGGCATTCTACGGCACGAGCAAGACACTGAGGCCCGAGCTGTCTGATCCCGCAGCAGCCCGCGCCCTGCTGGCGGAAGCGGGCTTGCCCAATGGCTTCAGGCTGACCATCCATGGCCCCAATGGGCGCTATCCCAACGATACGAAGATCATCGAGGCCGTGGCCCAGATGCTGACCCGCGTCGGCATCGAAACAAGCGTCGAAACCATGCCACCCGCGAATTTCTTCAGCCGTGGCTCTACCGGCGGCGCGAACCAGACACCGGAATTCTCCATGATCATGGCGGGCTGGGGAGCGGCGGGAGGCGAGAACTCCGATCCGCTCAAGAACCTTGCGGCCACGTTTGACCGTGCGAAGGGCCTCGGATCATCCAATCGCGGACGCTATTCCAGCAAGATGTTCGATGATGCGCTGGCGAAAGCGGTCTCGACCGTAGATGAAGCACGGCGTGCGGAGATGCTGGCAGAAGTCACCACCATCGCCATCAACGACGCAGGTGTCATTCCGCTCTATTTTCCGCTCAACAGTTGGGCTGCGCGGGCGACCCTGAAGGTCACACCGCGCAGTGATGAGTTCACGCTACCGTGGGAGATATTGCCCCGGTAGACAGCTTTCCAATCAGGCATTCTCGGGTCGGCTGAACGGCAGCACGCGCACGCGTCGCTTCGTCGCCTGATAGAACGCATTGGCGACAGCCGGTCCAATCGGCGGCACGCCGGGCTCACCGACGCCCGTGGGCGAAGCCGTGGACGGCACGATATGCACTTCGACCTGCGGCATTTCATCCATGCGCAACACCTCATAGCCATCGAAGTTGCCCTCCATGACCTTGCCGTTCTCCAGTGTCAGCTGCGATTTGAGCACGGCACCAAGACCAAAGCCCACGCCACCCTCGATCTGGGCGCGGATATTGTCCGGGTTGACCGCCACGCCGCAATCCACCGCACACACAACGCGGTGAACTTTCGGCTGGCCGTTACTGACGGAAACTTCCGCAATCTGCGCCACGAAAGTGTTGAAGCTCTCGGCCAGCGCCACGCCGCGGAAACGCCCTGCTGGCAACGGCTGTCCCCATCCCGCCTTCTCGGCGGCAAGGCGCAACACGCCGACATGGCGCGGTGAATCCTTCATCATGCCAAGGCGGAACTGGATCGGGTCCTTGCCCGCAGCTTCCGCCAGTTCATCGATGAAAGCCTCGACCGCATAGGCCGTGTGCGTGGAACCCACGGCGCGCCACCACAACACGGGAACGCCAACCTTGGTCGTCGTCAGATCCACCTTCATATTGGGAAATGCGTAGGGGAGCTTCTGCGCGCCCTCCACCGAGGTCGGATCGATGCCGTTCTTGACGTATCCGGCTTCGAAAGGCGTTCCTGTCATGATCGATTGGCCGACAATGTGATTGTACCAACCGACCACGCTGCCATCCTTGTCGAGACCAGCCTTGAGATAATGCACATAGGCCGGACGATACCGCCCACCACGCATGTCGTTCTCGCGGTCCCATTGCACCTTCACCGGACGCCCGCCGATGGCGCGTGACACGGCCACGGCCTCCTGGATGATGTCGCCATCGGCCACGGCACGCCGGCCGAAGCCACCGCCGGTTTTCATCACGTGCATGGTCACCCGGTCTGGCGTGACGCCTGCGGTCTGCGCGGCGATGGCCTGATAGATATCCGGCATCTGGTGTCCGCCCCAGACCTCGACCCGGCCATCCGTGATCCGCGCCACCGCATTCAGCGGTTCCAGCGCGGCATGGGCGAGATAGGGAAACTCGAACGTGGCTTCCAGGACCTTGGCCGCACCCGCCATCGCGGTTTCGACATTCCCGGTCACAGCCGCATTGGCCAAACCCGGCTTCTTCGCGGTGTCGCGATAGCTCGCCATCAATTCCTTCGACGAGCGCTTCTCGGCTTTGCTGTCATCCCAGACGACCGTCACGGCTTCGCGGGCCTTGAGCGCATGCCACATATTGTCAGCGACCACGGCAACGCCGCGCGGGACCTGCACCACATCAACAACACCGGCCATGCCCTTCGCCTTGCTCGCATCGAAGGATTGCACCGTCGCACCAAACAGCGGCGGATGGATCATCACGGCGGTCAAAAGGCCGGGCAGCTTCACATCAATGGTGAAATCTTGCTTGCCCGTCGACTTGGCGAGACTGTCATACTTGCCGACGACATCGCGGTCCTTGCCGATGTAGATCCAGTCTTTCGCATCACGCAGAGCCACCGCCGCCGGAATTGCTCTCTGCGACGCCCTCTCCGCCATCGCCCCGAATGTCGCCTGTTTGGTGCCATGTCGAAGGACACCGCGCTCGACGCTGATCTCGGACGCTTTCACATTCCAGTCGCTGGCGGCCGTCTGCACCAGCATCTCGCGTGCCGCAGCACCCGCCTGACGATAGCGGTCGAACGACGAAGCCAGGCCCGTCGAACCGCCTGTACCCTGAATGGCGCCGCCCCACAGGATGTTACCGAAAGCCTTCGGATTGCCTGCACCACCCTCGACCCTGATCTGCGACCAGTCGGCGCGCAGTTCCTCGTTCACCAGCGTGGCAAGGCCGTGATAGATGCCCTGCCCCATGTCCATATGGGCCGACACGACGGTGACGGTATTGTCAGCGCCGATCCGCACATACTCCGTGAGCTGCCGCGCGCCCGTGGTTGCACTTTGAGCGGGGGCACCCGATGGTCTGAAGCCGATGACCAGCGCGCCTGAAACGGCGGCAGAGCCAAGGACAAAGTTGCGGCGTGAAGGCTTGGTGGTGGCGAGCAAGTTCTTATCCAAAGCGAGAACGTTCATTGTTCGTGCGAGCATAATGATCTCCTCAGGCCAATGACTTGGCGGCTTCGTGCACCGCGCCGCGAATCCGCTGATACGTCGCGCAACGGCAGATATTCCCCGTCATCGCGGCATCGATATCGGCATCGCTCGGTTTCCTGTTGTCATTGAGCAGCGCAATCGCCGCCATGACCTGCCCGGACTGGCAATAGCCGCATTGCGGCACATCAAGGCTGACCCAGGCCTTCTGCACGGCGTCAGTCACACGGCCTGAGACGCCTTCGATTGTTGTGACGGATTTTTCCGCAATGTCGGACATCGACGTCTGACAGGAGCGGGTCGGCTGGCCATCGACCCAGACCGTGCAGGCCCCGCAGAGCGCCTGTCCGCAGCCGAATTTCGTGCCGGTGAGACCAATGACATCGCGGATGGCCCACAAGAGCGGCATGTCGGCTTCGACATTCACGCCCTGCGCCTGTCCGTTCAAGGTGAAGCGGATCATGAGCATACCTCAGGATTGGATATGAAGCGCCGGGGTTCGTGACGGAACAAGGCGCAGACGGCGCATTTTGCACCGTCATTGACAAAGCTATGAATTTTTGCGGCAGCTTCAAGGCATGGGAAGCAGAAAGAGGATTTTTTTGCGACCCGCCAAATGTTGCGACATGGCATCGTCGGATGGAGAAGGGTTGATTATGTTCTTTATTTGATCTTTATATGTTTCTTATAAATTCCATTTTAAGGCTCCCCATGTCCTCCCCATCCGATGATGCAGCCGGGCTTCGCTGGCTGTTTCTCGATCTCAACAGCTATTTCGCCAGCGTCGAGCAGCAGGCAAACCCTGCCTTGCGCGGACGTCCTGTGATCGTCATCCCGGTCGATTCCCCCTACACCTCGGCCATTGCCGCGAGCTACGAGGCCAAGGCGCTTGGTATCCGCACGGGCACTTCGGTACTGGAGGCGCGGCAGAAATGCCCGGATGTACGGGTCGTGCTGGCCCGCCACGATACCTATGTCGACTACCACCACCGCATCATCCGCGAAATCGAGAGCCACCTGCATGTCACGAAGGTCTGCTCGATCGACGAGGTGGCCTGCGCCCTAATGGGACGCGAGCGCCAGATCAGCACAGCGCTGGAGCTGGCCGCCGCCGTCCAGCGCGGCATCCTGCGCAATGTGGGCGAATGCCTCACGTCCTCGGTCGGCCTTGCCCCGAGCCGTCTGCTGGCCAAAACCGCGAGCGACATGAAAAAACCGCGCGGCCTCACCCTTATCGCACTGAACGGCCTTCCGGGACCACTACTGGATCTAAAGCTGACCGATATCGCAGGCATCGCCAGAGGCATCGAACGCAGGCTCGCCAGTTGCGGAATCCACACGGTGGAAGCCTTCTGGAACCTTTCCCCCGGCAGGGCCAGAGCGGTCTGGGGCAGCATTGAGGGCGAGCGGTTCTGGTATGGGTTGCATGGCATTGATCCACCCGAGATCGAGACGCAACGCGGCTCCATCAGCCACAGCCATGTCCTGGCACCTGAACTGCGCCCGCCATCAATGGCCTGGCAGGTAGCCCGTCAACTGCTGGTCAAGGCCGCAGCGCGGATGCGCCATATCGGCTACAGGGCCTCCGCGCTCTCGCTCGGCTTGCGACTGGAGACACGAGAGTCATGGGGCGACGACATGCTGTTTCCGGCGACGGACAACACATTCGCCCTCCTGCGGCACCTCGATCGCCTCTGGAGCGGCAGGCCCGTGGAATTTACCGCAAGTCCGATCAAGAAAGTCGGCGTGGTGCTGCAAAAGCTCGCGCCCCTGAACGGCGACATGCAGGACCTGTTCGAGGAAGAACTGGCGCAAAAGGAGGATCACCGGGAACTGGCGCTGTCAAAAGCCCTGGACCGCCTCAACCAGCGATACGGCAGAGGCACCGTCCTGATCGGTCCGCCAAACCGCATGCCGCAATTTGTCGGGGCAAAGATCGCCTTCAACCGCATTCCGGAGCAGCAGGATTTCAGGAATTGAGCAAATTTAACGCGCAGCACAGATGAGTTGACTCAATACCGACTAGACGGTATGCATTCATCATGACCACTCGGGCGCAACATCAGTCGAAGACCAAGCTGCTCAACGCGGCGCTGCAAGTCATTCGCGCCAGAGGCTACGCGGCCACGACCGTGGACGACATCTGCCACGCGGCCAAGGTTACGAAGGGCAGCTTTTTCCATCACTTCAAAAGCAAGGATGACCTCGCCCTGTCCGCCGCCGCCTATTGGGGCGAGATGACCGAAGAGTTCTTTGCTTCCGCCCCCTATCATCAGTCGGATGACCCGCTGGAACGCCTGTTAGGCTACGTCGATTTCCGCGCCGAAATTCTGCAGGGCGAACTGACCGACTACACATGCCTTTTGGGCACATTGGTGCAGGAAACCTACGCAACCCATCCCGACATCCGCGCCGCCTGCGACAAGGGTATGTCAACACACATCGCCATCATCACACGTGATATTGAAGCCGCAAGGCTGCTTTACGCGCCAGATGCAATGTGGAGCGCCGAGAGCGTGGGGTATTTCATCCAGTCGGTTCTGCAGGGCGCTTTCATTTTTGCCAAGGCAAAACAAGGCCCCGAGGTGGTGCATGAGAGTCTCGCGCATTTGCGGCGATATCTTGGGCTTATCTTTAACCAACCGCAAAACAGCACTCGAAAGGAAAAGCCATGACGAACAAAAAAATTACTGTCGAGACCATCATTAAGGCACCCGTCACTGACGTCTGGCGAGCGTACACCACGCCGGATGACATAAAGAAATGGAATGCCGCGTCCGACGATTGGCACACACCGAAAGCCACAGTCGATCTTCGCGTCGGCGGCATATTCACGTCACGCATGGAAGCAAAGGACGGCAGCTTCGGGTTTGATTTCGCCGGAACCTACACCAGGGTCATGCCTGGAGAATTGCTTGAGTTCACGTTCGGAGATCGTACCGCCTCAGTTTCATTCGTGACTGGCGCCAACGGCGTAACAGTTCGCGTGGCGTTCGATGCGGAAACAGAAAACTCTATCGAGCAACAGCAGCAGGGATGGCAGGCGATTTTGAACAGTTTCAAGAAGCACGTTGAAGCTGGCCGGCGCGGCTAGAGTCACTCGCAAAGGATTAAACATAATGACCACGTTAAACACTGTCCGCCTCCACCGCGTTCTGACCGCAAAGCCAGAGAAAATCTATCGCGCGTTCCTTGAGCCGGATGCTCTCGCCCGCTGGCTGCCGCCGAATGGCTTCACAGGCAAAGTGCATCACATCAATGCGAAGGTTGGCGGCACATTCAGGATGTCGTTCACGAATTTCACCACCGGCACGACGATTTCGTTTGGCGGGGAATACCTCGAACTCGTGCCGTATGAGCGCCTGCGCTACACGGATGTTTTCGACGATCCGAATTTGCCGGGTGTAATGACGGTGACAGTCACCCTGAAAAAGGTCTCCGTTGGCACGGAGGTGAGCATCGTGCAGGAAGGTGTTCCGGATGTCATCCCACTGGAAGCTTGCTACCTCGGCTGGCAGGAGTCGCTCCTGAACCTGGCGCGGCTCGTCGAGCCGGAAATCCCCGGCTGACATACGCCGTTTTACATCACAAAACAGTCAAGCAGATTCACCGCGCAGCCGCCGCGAAAGCGAAAACACCCGCCGGCACCCTGCTCTCCTCATCCACGAACGGCTTGGTCGTAACCGACGCAAGCCGGAGCTGCTGGTTAGCCAGGCGGTTCATCAGCTTCATGTCACGCAGGTCGATCTTGAACGCCACATCCACCCAGGTCCGGGCAATGGTCTCAAGCTCAACGAGTGTCGGCCCCTGGGCCAGCGCCAGAGCATAGCGTGTCGCCATGCGGCCATGGAAGCCCTGTGCCAGTGTCGCATTGACCCGGTGCGCTGTGGCCATGCCCAGTCCCAGTGGGGGCAATTCATCGATCATGCGTATATCATAGGCTTCCTGCAGATCGATGGCATCGCCGGTTTCCACCATGCGACGCACATGCGGACCGGGAGCGCGACGGCTGAGATAGCTGATCGCGCCCATGCCCGGAAACATCCCGAACTTGATCTCCGGCAATTGCAGCGTGCTGCCGCGCTCGGCAATGATGGTCTGGCAGCAGGCCGCGCCTTCAAGACCTCCGCCCATGGCCTGGCCGGAAATCACCGAGGTCGTCGCAATGGTTCCCTCAAAACCGGTGTGGAAGACATGCCCGACACGTACACAATCCAGTGCATAGGTCTCAAGCTGAGCGCGATCCCCCTGCATTATGCAGGCGACAAAGAAATCCAGATCACCGCCCAGCGAAAAGACACCCTGCCAGTCGCTGGCGAGAATCATGTGGCGCACGGAATCGGGAGAGCGTTGATTCAGATCCCGGATCCACAACGATGCAGTGTGCAAGCCATCGAGAACAGCGCGCGTTACACAGGGGCGCGGAGTGGGACACAGAGTCAGCACAACTGTTTTGAGATCGGCCTCATATGCCACACGCACGTGCTCCGAGGCATAGTTGCCCGGAAACGCCAGCCCGTTCATGCCCATTCGTCGGCCTCTCTTGTTTGTTAAAGAGAGATTAACGTTTTAGTTCGAAAAAGGCCAGTTTATTAACGAATGGTAAATAGGAAACATGAAAACAAGGTTAAGCCGCGCGATTTTCGTACAATTTACCTAAAATTTTACTAGGTATTTCGGAGGCCGGAACAGGCTTGCTGAACAGGTATCCCTGCATCTCGCTGACGCCATGGGCGGCCGCGATGAGCGCTTGCGCTTCGGTCTCCACACCCTCCAGAAGCAGCTTGCTGCCGGTGGCAGCGGCGATGTTGGCCAGCGCCGAGATGGTGGCACGCGAGGTCCTGTCCGTCTCGATGGAGCGGGCGAAAGCCTTGTCGAGCTTGATCTTGTCGAAGCGGTAGTTCTGCACGTAGGCCAGCGACGAATAGCCCGTACCGAAATCATCAAGGCTGACGGAAATATCCATGGCCCGGAATGCATCGATCAAATCCAGCATGCCCTCGGCATCATCGATCAGCACGGATTCCGTCACTTCCAGATCCAGCCTTCGCGCCGCCAACCCGCTGGCAGACAAGGCGAGCCAGATATCGGTAAACAGCGCATCGCGCTTCTTGAACTGCAGGGTCGAAACATTGACGCTGACCTTGATCTGATCCGGCCAGTTCATTGCTTCCCGGCAGGCCGCCATCAGGACAAAGCGCCCGAGATCCTCGATCATGCCGGTACTTTCGGCAATCGGAATGAAGACATCGGGCGAGACATCTCCGAATTCCGGATGCTTCCAGCGCGCCAGAGCCTCGAACGCCACCACACGACGGTCATCCGCCGCCACGATGGGCTGGAAGACAAGGTTGAGTGCGTCGTCCTTGAGCGCCTGGGCCAGATCGATCTCAAGCTGACGCTGTCTGGCAAGCTGCTGCGCCATCTTCGCGTCAAACAGGTCAAAGCCGTTGCGGCCCTTGCCCTTCTGCGCATAGAGCGCGATATCCGCCGCTTTCATCAGATCGGCAGCGTTCTGGCCGTGTTCCGGGCCGTAGGCGACGCCGATGGATACGGTGGTATGGCAGACATGGCCACCAATGCGCATGGGCCTGGCAATCGCCTTGACGATGCGGCTAGCCATAACAAGGCATTCCTTGCAGGCCATATTGGGGAGAACGACGACAAACTCGTCGCCGCCGAGGCGTCCGACACAGGCTTCGGGAGGGAGCAGCGTGAGTAGGCGCTGGCCCATCTTGACCAGCAGCTTGTCCCCGGTGTCGTGACCCAGCGTGTCATTGATCTGCTTGAACTTGTCGAGATCGAGCAAGAGGAGTCCAACCCGGGCCTCGCCGGTAGAGATATTGCCTGAACTGGTCAGCGCTCCCGACAAAGAGGTCAGGATAGTCGCACGGTTTGCCAACCCCGTCAGTGTGTCGAATTTTGCCATCCGCTCCACATCAGCGGCTGCGCGCGTCTGCTCGGTCACGTCGTCGATCGTCAGGATCTGGTCGCCGGAGGGCGCGATGCCGACCTTGAGCAGCAGGACATTGCCCTTTTCCGTCATGAATTTCACGACAAGATTGCCATTGCCGTGCAAACAGGTCTGGATCTGGCCGATTTCGGCATGATGCAGGGTGCCTCGCGCTAGCGCCGACAGCAGGATTTCGTGCAGCCGGAGAAAGGGGGTTTCAGGCAAGTCCAGCAACTGACGGAAGCGCTGGTTGATAATGCTGACCTTACCCCCTGCATCAATCATGCAGAGCCCGCTCATCATGTGCGTGATCGCGTTGTCCAGTCGCCCGTTGACCTCACCGACATCACGCTCGGTGATAAATGCGCGAGAAACAATCTCGTTCAGGGTCCGGACAATCTTGCCAAGCGTCGCCATGTAGATCAGCAGCAGGATCGCCAGCCCGAAATTGGTCCCGGTGGGCTGCAAGAGCAGATATACGGTCAAAGGCGAGCAACTGGCAGCAACCTGTCCCAGAGCGACAAACGGTCGACCGGCGTTGCGTCCTGCGATACCGCCAGCATAGCCGACAACCGCCGCAATGGTGATTGTCCTGAGGCTATCTGTATGGGAATCCGCGAAAACCATGATGGCAAAGGTGCCGACAAGGGCGGCGAAGCTCAGTGCACCAGCAGCGTACCAGACCTCCCAGATTCGCGTCACACGATAGCTTTTCTGTGAGCCCACATGGTGACGCCGATAGCGCAGAATGCTCGTAGCCCTGATTGCCCCGACAATGCTCATCAGGAACATCATGCCGAGAAAGCCATTGTCGGGATCAGCCTGGTGGCAGAACCAGACCAGTGCCATCATGCCGACAACGCCACCAATCACAGAACCCACATCCGAATGGAGATGGTCGATCAGCGCGGTGTAGACGCGCTTGTCCCGCGCATGAATATCAGCAGGGCGCCGGAAAAGGCGCTGCAGCGTATGGTGGAAAAGACGCGTGATAACCACGGATTACGCGGACCAGAAAGAGGAATTTACAAAAGCACTATGGTGAGAGAATCATAAAAAACCGTTGCAGGACGCAAGACAGTGCAACTTAAAATTTTAATTTGCGGTGCCGCCGTCACGGGGGTGGCGCGCGCGCCAGTCGCGCGGTCTTTCAAAATCACCGGCCCAGAGACCGCGATAGGCCGCCTTCGCTTCAGCCTCCTCGGACTGATAGTTTCCGAAGGAGACGGCTTGCCCGTCTCGCACCATTGCGGCATTCACATCGATCCCCCGGACGCGGCAGACGACCAGCAGACGGCCATAACGGTCCCGCTCACTGCCGATGCATGTCGCAAGACCACTGGTCAGGAGCTTGCGCAGAGCCGCCCGGGCCTCCCGCCCGCAGGGTGTCTCGCGCCCCGATATGCTGCAGATCTGGAACAGTTCAGGTGCATCGATGCCTTTCAGACGCAAGTTCTCACCATTCAGCCGGACACTGTCGCCGTCGATGGCTTCCGCCGCACCCGTGATATCGTATTCGGGAGCTCCGCGCAGCACGTAAAGCAGAGCTCCAGCAGCCACCAGCATTGAAATCGATGCAATCAAGGTACTGCGACGGCGCTCGGGCATGTGTTTCATGAAAATATTATCCGATAGCCCCAAGATTCTCTCAAAGTGTCAGGATCACTTTAACGATCTGGTGGCATGCTGTCGCCTGCGTGGCTGTGTTCCGGCCGCGTTTCAGGGCCGCGTAAACCGTCGATGACACAACTGACCGCAGACATTGTGGATCGCCGAAAAGCTTCGGATGACAGGCGCTTGTCCGAGCGCCTGGGCCGTAAGACCACGATTCAGTCAGCGCGCGAAAAGCTGACGTCAACGACAGGCCTCGATCAGGCCTTCGAATTCGAGACACTGCGCCTTTTTGCACAGGGCCAGACCACCTCCTGTATCATGCTGGCGATCTACACCATTCTGATCGCCACGGGCCTGCTGGTCTGGGTGCCGGCCGTTATCGCCATCATCTGGTCCGCCATCGCCATCAGTGCAATGGTTCTGGGAACACTGGTCTCGCAACGCTTCCTGAGCCAGCCCGGCGACGAAGGCACGACGGCATGGCAAAAGCGCTTTACAGCTATTGCGGCTTTCGAGAGCACGATCTGGTCGTCAATCGTAATCGTGACAATTCTTTCGGAAAGCGACTTCCTGCGGATTTATCTGCTGGTTGGCCTCCTGATCTATGGCAGCGCCGTCAGCATCATTGCTTCAAGCATCCGTCAGGCGATCTATGCTTGCCTCCTGCCGCTAATCGGCGGCATTGCGTTCATTGCGGCCTTCGCAACGGAGACTGGCAGCATCATGCTCTCCGGCCTGGCTGTTGGTGCCATCATCTTCTATCTCCTGCTGGCAATACGAGCCCATGACATGACGCTGCAAACCATGGGCGTGCGTGCCGAGAAAGAAGAACTTTTCGCCGAACTTGAAGAGGCCAATGCCAAGCATGATGAAGCACGTCGGCGCGCTGAGGAGGCCAATCTGGCGAAATCACGCTTTCTCGCCACAATGAGCCACGAATTGCGCACGCCTCTCAATGCCATTCTGGGCTTTTCGGAAGTGATGCAGAGCGAGCTGTTTGGGCCTCATTCCGTCGAGCAGTACAAGGAATACTCGACCGATATCCATTCCTCCGGCGAGCACTTGCTCAACATCATCAACGAGATCCTCGATCTCTCCCGCATCGAGGCCGGACGTTACGAATTGCAGGAAGAGGCGGTTGATCTGTCGGCAACCGCCGATGATTGCCGCCACATGCTCGATCTGCGCGCACGCACCAAATCCATCACCCTGAAGACGGCGTTGGAGCCAGGATTGCCCAAAATCTGGGCCGACGAGCGCGCTGTTCGCCAGATCATCATCAACCTTCTGGCCAACGGCATCAAATTCACGCCTCAGGGCGGTGAAGTGACGATCAAGGTTGGCTGGACTGCCAACGGCGGCCAGTACATCTCGATCAAGGATACCGGTCCCGGCATCCCCGAGGAAGAACTGCCGACAGTGCTCGAAACCTTCGGGCGCGGCACCATGGCCATCAAGACCGCCGAACAGGGAACTGGACTGGGTCTTCCCATCGTCAAGGGCCTTGTCGATCTCCACGGCGGCCAGTTCCACCTGCGCTCGAAACTGCGCGAGGGTACGGAAGTGATCGTGATTTTCCCAACGGCCCGCGTCATGGAAACCATGGCCGCTGTCGAAAAGGACGTGGCTTAGGCCTTGCCGGACACTTTCGCCTGCTCGAAAGTCGCCATGTCATTGTGACAGGCCACCGCTGCCTTGACGACCGACGCGGCCAGCGCCGCGCCACTCCCCTCCCCCAGCCGCATTCCGAGATCAAGGATAGGTTTCAACCCGAGCCGTCGCAGAACCTCCGCATGCGCACCTTCCGCCGAAACATGGCCCGCAAGGCAATGATCGAGCGCCGTTGAATCCATCGCATGAAGGATGGCCGCCGCCGCCGTGACGACATAGCCGTCAAGGATCACTGGCACATTCTGCAGCCGCGCCGCCAGAATCGCGCCCAGCATGGCGGCTATCTCGCGACCTCCAAGACGACGCAACACCTCAAGCGGGTCGGCAAGATGGGGGCCGTGCAGGCCAACGGCCTTCTCGACCGCCGCCACCTTGCGCGCGAGACCCGCGTCATCGACGCCTGTCCCGCGCCCAACCCAGTCCGATGCCTTTCCGCCATAGAGCGCATGATAAATTGCTGCTGCAATTGTCGTATTGCCGATGCCCATCTCGCCCAGACACAAGAGATCGCTGCCGCCTGCCGTCGCCTCCATGCCGAAGGCAATGGTCGCCGCAGCCGCCTTCTCGTCCAGCGCTGGCTCTTCCGTGATGTCACCTGTAGGAATATCCAGCGCAAGGTCAAAGACCTTCAGGCCGATATCGAACGTGGCGCAGATCTGGTTCACCGCGCCGCCGCCCGCTGCAAAATTCTCCATCATCTGCCGCGTCACATCCTGGGGAAAGGGCGAGACGCCCTGTTTCACCACGCCGTGATTGGCAGCGAAGATCGCCACCAGAGGCCGCGTGATCGCAGGCTTAGACTTGCCCTGCCAACCCGCGATGAACGCGGCGATCTCTTCAAGCCGCCCAAGCGATCCAGCCGGTTTCGTCAACACGGCCTCCCGCGCCTGTACCGCAGCAATCGCAGCCTCGTCCGGTCCCCGGATCATGCCGATCAGGGCGCGGATATCATCAAAAGGCATACCGGTGGCAGACATGGAGTGTGAAACCTGACTGGAAAATGCAGACGGAACAGTCGTCTTGCGCTGGCAAGCCTGTTAGACGCATCCCGTCTGCCTTGAAAGAGCCTCCTTGGACAAGTCTTCCGACAACAATGACGCACTTGACCAGCCAAACCTCACGGGATGGCGCGCGGTGGTACGCGACTTCGTCCAGATGGTGCGGTTCTATTCCCGCATTCCTATGCCGAGACTGCCGTTCGAGGCAGATGCCCACTCGATCCCGGACTTCACCACTGCACCGCGCATGCTGCCATTGGCAGGCCTTGTGATCGGCTTGCCCGCCGCCCTGATACTCTGGCTCGCCGCAAGCCTTGGTCTGCCCGCGTTGATCAGCGCAGGCATTGCGGTCGCAGTGGCGGTTCTTGCAACCGGTGCCTTTCACGAGGACGGGCTGGCCGACACGTTCGACGGTTTGGGCGGTGGCTGGACGCCCGAGCGAAGGCTGGAGATTATGAAAGACAGCCGCATCGGCTCCTACGGTGGTGCTGCTCTGATTGTGGCGCTCATCCTGCGAGTCGGTGCAATCAGTGCCCTGCTTGATGAAACAACGCCGCTGGCCGCAAGCCTGCTGGTTCTTGCTGCCGCCGGACTATCCCGCACAATGGGGCTCACGCCCGTCGCAATGTTGCCGCCAGCACGGTCCGGCGGATTTTCCTCCGCCGTAGGGCGGCCCACCATGCCGGTCTATGTGCTGGCGATGACCTTGTCGCTGATCATCACGGGTGGGCTGATCGGACTGGCCGATGTGCCATTGTGGGGTGCTGTCATCGGCACAGGCCTGGGTCTGGCGCTGATCGCAGCCATGATATTCTGGGCGCTGAAAGCGATACGTGGCCAAACAGGTGATATCGCCGGTGCCTGCCAGCAATTTTCCGAGATTGCATTCTACATCGGCTTGCTTATCACCATTTGACGTGAATGGTTTTCAGTTCCCCTGCGCCAAGGCTTGATCTGCTCTGAAAAAGCCGCCTCAAAGTTGCCGCAGAGTTCACTGACATGCCGCCCTCAGAGAGAGAGCGATCCGAACCAATGTTTCCTGTCCTCATCATCGGCCTGGCCATCGGCGTAGCTATCCTCGCTGCGGTGTTCGGAACTGACAAACCCGCAGGCATCGATCTCGAAACGACCATGCCCTTGGTCGGCGCGGTGCTGATGGCTCTGGCCATCGGCGCGGGTGCCATAGGCAATTTCCGCGGCCAGATGAGCCAGGGCCTGAAGGCTGTTTTCGCCTGGCTCGCCATCGGCTTTGTGATCATCGCTGGTTATGCCTATCGCTTTGATCTTGCGGCTGTCGGCAATCGCGTTGTTGGAGCAGTGGTTCCCGGCGTCATGCTGTTTGGCGCGGGCGGCGAAGTCAGCGTTTCGCGTGCGACAGATGGGCAATTCCACTTCGGTGCCATCGTCAATGGCCGCCAGATGCGCATGATGTTCGATACAGGCGCGTCGAGCGTGGTGCTGACACACGAAGACGCGCAGGACATGGGCATTAAACTGAACGAAACCGACTTCACCATCAACGTGCGCACCGCCAACGGCACGACGCGCGCAGCACCTGTGACACTCAAGAGCATGGAAATGGGCGGCATCCGCGAAGAGAATGTGAAAGCCATGGTGGCGCAACCCGGCAGACTTTCCGAGAACCTGCTTGGCATGACCTTTCTGGAGCGCCTGTCATCCTATGAAGTGCGCGGCGACCAGCTGACGCTCCGAGGACGCGGCCGATAATCAGCCAACGCTTCCCGGCTTCGCTTCCAGCCGTATCATTGTCGCCGTGATGATCGCGACTATCGAGCTCGTATCACCCTCAAAAGCGGTAACCTCGCCTTGCGTCACCAGCAGCGTTCGCCCCGCTTTCACCACGCGGCCCTCGGCAACGAACCGATCTCCTTTGGCAGGCGACATGAGATTGACCTTGAATTCCACAGTGAGCACGGAGGATCCCTCCGGCATCATCGAGAAAGCCGCATAACCACAGGCACTATCGACGATTGTGGTCACCACACCGGCATGCAGAAAACCGTGCTGCTGGCAGATGTGTTTGGCATAAGGCAGCGCAATCACGGCCCTGCCCCTCTCGACTGTTTCCAGCGTGGCACCGATAGTGGCCATGATGGTCTGGCGGGCGAAGCTGTCGCGGATCAGGGCGTCGAAATCACTCATGCCGCAACGCTCTCCTCCCGGCGCGTGATGGCATCCCGCACAATGGTATTGGCGGCATCATATTCAGCCAGCCCTGCACCTGATTTTAAACCGTCGGTCGAAAGATATCGCCTGTAAAGTCTTGCACCGGGCTGGCCGGGAAACAGACCCAGCAGATGCTTGGTGATGCTGTGCAGGCGCACGCCTTTCGCCAGTTGCTCCGCCACATAGGGCCTGAACGCTTCCAGTGCCTCGAACGCATCCGCAACAGGCGCGGGCTCGCCAAACAGTTCCGGATCAACCCCGATCAGCATTTCAGGGTTCTGGTAGGCCGCACGGCCCACCATCACGCCGTCCATCAGCTTCAGTTGCACAGCGCTCTCCGCAAGAGTTGTAACGCCGCCGTTGATCGCGATGGGAACCATTGGAAATGCCTGCTTCAACCGATGCACCAGCGCATAATCCAGCGGCGGTACCTCGCGGTTTTCCTTGGGCGAAAGCCCCTGCAACCAGGCCTTGCGGGCATGCACCACGAGCGCATCGCTACCCGCCGCAATCACCTTTTCAGCCAGTGAGAACAGCGCCGCCTCCGGGTCCTGATCATCCACGCCGATCCGGCATTTGACGGTTACAGGAATACAGACGGCAGCCTTCATCGCCGCCACACAATCCGCCACCAGATCTGGTTCGCGCATCAGGCAAGCGCCGAAATGCCCGCCCTGAACACGATCCGACGGGCAGCCGCAGTTAAGATTGATTTCGATATAGCCCTCGTCCGCACAGATGCGCGCCGCCTCGGCCAGTTTCGCAGGCTCGGAGCCACCAAGCTGCATCGCCACCGGATGCTCGTGCTGGCCAAACCCGATGATGCGCGCGCGGTCACCATGGATCACCGCACCCGGAGTCACCATCTCTGTGTAAAGCCGCGCATGACGTGACAGGACGCGATGAAACGAGCGGCAATGCCGGTCAGTCCAGTCCATCATCGGCGCAACCGAAAAGCGGATATCGCGCGGGGTGAGAAGCAAAGTCATCAGGCTGAGTTAACGGGTGACGGGGCGAATTGCAAAACCGGCCTGCTCAACAATCTTGATTTTTGGTGAGCAAACGCGCCGGGCGGCTCTTCAAACCACAATCGACCACAAAAATCTGAGGCTCACCAGCACCAGGAAAATCCCGAACGCAACTTCCAGTTTCCGCTTCGGCAACCGGTGCGCCAGCCGTGCACCATAAGGTGCCACAAGAGCGCTCGTCGGCGCAATCAGCAGCAGGCCGATCAATGAGACAAAGCCGATGGACAGCGGCGGCAACACGTCCATCTTCGGCCAGCCCGCGATCATGAATCCAAGCGCACCGGGCACCGAGATCAACACGCCCAGACCGGATGATGTCGCAATCGCCTGATGGATTGGCTTGCTGTAGAGCGTCATGAGTAGGTTCGCGAGCTGCCCGCCGCCGATCCCCATCAGCGAGGACAGCAGCCCGATGGCCGCGCCGTAAGCCTTCATGATCCAGCCCGTCGGCATCGTGTCCCCCAGCTTGCCCCAGTCGCTAGCGAACAGCAGCTTCGTGGCGGTAAGCGAGGCCACGCCCACGAAAACCAGCTTGAACAATGCGGCAGGTGCAAAGCGCGCGAGGTAGCTGCCGACAAGCACGCCCAGGATCACCGGCACGGCCCAGAGCTTCAGCACATCCATGTCCACAGCACCCTTGGCATAATGCGCGCGGAACGACTGGATCGATGTGGGAATGATCACGGCCAGGCTGGTGCCGACGGAAAGCGGCATGCGCAGTTCTTCCGGCACATTCATCAGGCCGAAGACGCCATAGATCACCGGCACGATGATCGCCCCGCCGCCAACGCCGAACAGCCCAGCCAGCAAGCCGGTCGCCACGCCGCCGACCAATAGGCCAACAACGACGAAAACGAGTTCATTCAGGGGAATGCCGAACATGTTGCCTCTTGGGGTTGGGACGAGGCGTTAGCGGGAAACAAGGGACATGCCAATGCGGTGGACTTTCATTTCAGGTGTTCTGCCAACCACGCCAGCAGCGCCTCCGGTGCCTCCTCAGGGATATAATGTCCAGACGCCACCGCTTCGCCCCGCACGTTATTCGCCCATTCCCGCCAGCTCGCGAGAACGTCGAAGCATTTGCCAACGGCCCCATCGCTTCCCCAAAGCGCCAGCATGGGGGCCTCTATCCTCAGCTTCCCGATATCCGCCGCGTCCTGCGCCATATCCACCGTCGCCGACGCCCGGTAGTCCTCGCATGCCGCATGGATCGTGCCGGGCAACGCGAAACAGCGCTCGTATTCCGAGAAAGCGACCGGATCAAACAGGTCAAGGCCTTTCGGCCCGCGGCTCATGTGCTGGCGGATGAAAAAGGACGGGTCCGCCACGATCATCGTCTCCGGCACGGGCGCTGGCTTGATCAGGAAGAACCAGTGCCAGTAGGCGCGGGCAAAGGCGTCCGATGTGTTCTGGTACATATACAGGGTGGGCGCGATATCGAGCACCGTCAGCGTTTGCACGGCGTCGGGAAAATCCAGCGCCATGCGGTGCGCCACGCGCCCTCCCCTGTCGTGACCCACGAGATGGAAGCGCTCATGCCCCAGCGCCCGCATCGCCAGCACCTGATCGTGCGCCATCGCGGATTTGCGATAAGGCGAATGCTGAGCATCTGACATCGGCTTGCCGCTGTCGCCGTAACCCGTCAGATCGGACGCCACCACGGTGAATCGCTTCGCCAGTTCCGGTGCCACCCTGTGCCAGATCGCATGCGTCTGGGGATAACCATGCAGCAGCAGGACAGGCGGGCCTGAGCCGCCCGTGAGGCCGTGGATACTGACGCCGCCAGCATCCACTTCGAAGGTGTGAAAGCCGGGAAAGAGGATGCGGTCGGCGGCGTCTGACGACAAAACCTATATCTCCCCCGCCAGCGCCTTGCCTGCTTCCGATGTCGACAGCTTACCACCCAGATCCCGTGTCCGGCCCTTTTCGCTGGCCATCACGCGCTCGATCGCCGCCACGATATCGTCATGCGCCTGTGTCTCGCCCAGATGCTGCAGCATCATCGCGGCGGACCAGATCTGGCCCACGGGATTGGCAATGCCCTGCCCCGCGATATCGGGCGCGGAACCATGCACCGGTTCGAACAGCGACGGCATGTCGCCGGTCGGATTGATGTTGGCGGAGGGCGCGATGCCGATGGTGCCGGTGCAGGCCGGTCCCAGATCAGACAAGATGTCGCCGAACAGATTCGAGGCCACCACGACATCGAACCAGTCGGGATGCAGCACGAAATGCGCGGTGAGAATATCGATGTGGTACTGGTCCACATTCAGCTCAGGATAACCCTTCTTCATCTCGGCCACGCGCTCGTCCCAATAGGGCATGGTGATCGAGATACCATTGGATTTGGTCGCTGATGTCAGATGCTTCTTCGGACGCTTCATCGCCAGTTCGAATGCAAACTTGAGAATACGGTCCACGCCCACGCGGCTCATCACCGTTTCCTGGATGACGATCTCGCGCTCGGTACCACCATACATGCGCCCACCGACGGAAGAATATTCGCCTTCCGTGTTCTCGCGCACCACGTAGAAATCGATATCGCCCGGTTTGCGCCCGGCCAGCGGCGACGGCACGCCTGGCATCAGCTTCACGGGCCGGAGGTTCACATATTGGTCGAAATCTCGCCGGAATCGCAGCAGCGAGCCCCAGAGCGAGATGTGATCGGGAATCTTCTCGGGCCAGCCCACCGCACCGAAGAAGATGGCATCATGCCCGCCGATCTGCGTCTTCCAGTCCTCGGGGAGCATCTGGCCATGCTTGGCGTAATAATCGTAACTGGAGAAATCGAAATGATCGCATTCCAGCTGGAAACCGTGTTTCTTAGCGGCAGCCTCCAGCGCGCGCACGCCCTCCGGCATCACCTCCTTGCCGATCCCGTCTCCAGCGATCACGGCGATACGGTAACGGCGGTTGGTGGCGGTGGACATAAGGACGTTCCCTGAGTCAATGATTTCAGCAAAGCTTTGCCATGAACCGGCCCGGCGGGGAAAGCCAAAATGGCATGGCGTGCATAGCCAGGGCATCTATTCCATCAACACGGGTTGATTCATCAACGAACCTGATTGCAGGCCTCGCAAAAACCCGCTAGCGCTAGCCACAAAACAGAACGGTAAATTGTAGTATCAGGGGGAAAGCCGAATGGCTGATGAACAACCGGAACTGGCCAGCGGAACGGTCAAAAGCCCGCAGGACCTTATAGGTGGCGTGGCGCTTCTGGCCATTTCGGTCGTTGCGTACTTCGCCATGAGCAGCCTGGGCTCGATGCGCGGCTTTTCGTTCGGCGCAGGCACGGTCCCAAGGCTGTTCTGCCTGCTGCTTGGCCTGCTCTCAGTGGCCATCATCTTTTCCAGCTTCACCAACCGGGGCCCCAAGCTTGAACATATTCCATGGCGAGGCCCTATTTTCATTCTGGCCTCAGTCGTGTTTTTTGGGCTTGCCATCCGTACGCTCGGCCTCGGCATTTCCGGCGTAATCACAGTGATGCTTGCAGGTGCGGCTGTCGACGACTTCAAGCTGGGCGAAGGCGTCATCTTCGCCCTTGTCATCACGGCGTTCTGCGCCTTCCTTTTCCCGTTCGCCCTCGGCCAGCCCATTCCGCTGTGGCCGACATTTATAAACTAAGCCGGGGGATCTGAATCATGGACGTTTTCGCCAATCTCTGGGGCGGCCTTATCGTCGTCTTCAAGTTTGTCCCGGTCGACATTGCACCGGGTGCAGCCAGCTTCATCATTCCACTGCCCGTCAACGTGCTACTCTGCCTCATGGGCGCACTTATCGGCACGCTGATCGGCGTTTTGCCGGGTGTCGGCCCCATCGCCACCATCGCGATGTTGCTGCCGATCACCTACAAGCTCGATCCGACCGGCGCTCTCATCATGCTCGCCGGCATTTATTACGGTGCACAATACGGAGGCTCCACAACAGCCATCCTTGTGAACATCCCGGGTGAGGCGACGTCTGTCGTCACCACGCTGGATGGGCACCAGATGGCCAAGCAAGGTCGAGCGGGAGCGGCACTCGCCATCGCCGCGCTGGGCTCGTTCTTCGCGGGCTGCGTCGCCACCGTCATCATCGCAGTTCTCGGCCTGCCGCTCACGGCGCTGGCCCTGAAGTTTGGACCGGCGGATTATTTCTCGCTCATGGTCATGGGGCTGATCTTCGCCGTGGCTCTGGCGAGAGGCTCGGTCGTCAAGGCACTGGCCATGGTGGCGCTGGGCCTGTTGCTCTCCACCATCGGTTCTGACCTTGAGTCGGGTGAACAGCGGCTGACCTTCGGCCTGCTGGAACTGGCGGACGGCATCGAATTCGCCACGCTCGCGATGGGTGCCATCGGCTTTGCCGAAATCATGCGCAATCTGGAGAACCCCGAGACGCGCGATGTGGTCACCGGCAAGGTGACAGGCCTCTGGCCGACAAATGATGACTTCAGGCAATCCGCATGGCCCATCGTGCGCGGCACAGCGATTGGCTCCATCCTCGGCATACTGCCCGGAAACGGAGCAGTGCTTGGGCCTTTCGCCTCCTACACCATCGAGAAAAAGATCGCGAAGGACCCGTCCCGTTTTGGTCGTGGTGCCATCGAGGGCGTAGCTGGTCCGGAAGCCGCCAACAACGCAGGTGCACAGACATCGTTCATCCCGATGCTGACGCTGGGAATCCCGCCCAACGCCGTGATGGCAATCATGGTTGGCGCGATGACCATCCACGGCATCGTTCCCGGTCCGCAGATCATGACCAAGCAGCCCGAACTCTTCTGGGGCATGATCGCCTCGATGTGGGTTGGCAACCTGATGCTGCTGATCATCAACCTGCCGCTCATCGGCCTGTGGGTTAAGCTGCTGAAGGTACCGTATCGCCTGCTATTCCCGGCGATCCTGCTGTTTTGCTGCATCGGCGTCTATTCCATCAACAATCAGCCCTTCGATGTGCTGGTGACGGGCGCCTTCGGGTTGCTGGGCTATTTCCTGCTCAAGAACGGCTTCGAACCAGCTCCTATGCTGATCGCGTTCGTCCTTGGGAAACTGATGGAAGAAAAGCTCCGGCAGGCCATGCTGATCTCGCGCGGCTCGCTCTGGGTCTTCGTGGAAAGACCGCTGTCGCTCGGCTTCATGATCGTCGCGATCCTGTTGCTGGTCTTCGCCCTGTTGCCCGCGATCCGCAACAAGCGCGACGAGGTCTTCACGGAGTAGAACGACTTGCGGATTTGGCTGCAGCTGCTGTTTTGTCTTGCTCTGACAGCTGCAGCCTTTTTCGCGATGGCAAGACTGGGTAGCTCGTTTGGGCCAGCTGATTTCGCTTCTCTGATTGTTGTCCTTCTCGCGGTGTCAGTTCTGGTCGTCCGATCCCAGGTCCAGAAGTCATTGTCCATGGTTATGCTCGGCCTGCTGGTTAGCTCCGTGGGAAGTGATTTGGAGACCGGTGAGACTCGATTGACGTTCGGGTTAGAGGAATTGGGCGACGGTGTGTCTCTCACGATCATCACTGCCCTACTGTTGATCTCAATTCCAATAAGGATGATCGAAGTCGACCTTACTCCGGTGCGGCTTATGCAAGTCGTAAACCGTGTCCCCACCAAATTTCGCCATGCTGCCTTGCCTGCTCTAATCCTGATTCTATGTGTCGATTCTTTGGGGTCGGGCCAATCGCTGGCTACCATGATCCTGATCACTATGTTTGGCTTGGCCGGATACCTCATGTTGAAGCTTGGCTTTGAACTGACACCTCTCGTCATGGGTTGTGCGCTCGGTCTGGTTCTGGAAGAGAAGCTCCGGCAGGCCTTGTTGATCTCGCGTGGCTCGCTGTGGGTCTTCCTGGAGCGGCCATTGTCGCTGGCCTTGCTTCTTGTCGCAATCCTGCTGCTGGTCTTTGCCCTGTTGCCCGTGATCCGCAACAAACGCGAGGATATCTTCACGTAATGACCTCAACTGCATTGTGAATGAAAAGCGCGGCAATAAGCACTGGTTACCGCGCTTTTTTTGACTATATTGCGAAATAATCCGCATTGGCGGACGACTGGAGCACAACATGACCACACTGACGAAACGGGCGCTTCTTGCAGGCGCAGCTGGCCTTGCAGCCATTGCCCTGCCCACGAGCGGCGCACTCGCCCAGGCCTTCCCGGCCAAGCCCATCACCATGATCGTTCCGTTTGCGGCGGGCGGCCCTACAGACATCATCGCCCGCATTGTCGGCGAGGGCATGTCCAAGGTGCTGGGCCAGCAGATCGTGATCGAAAACGTGGCTGGTGCGGGCGGCACGACTGGCATCACACGTGCGACTGCTGCATCACCTGATGGCTACACCATCGCCATGGGCCATCTCGGCACGCTGTCTGCCGCTCCTGCCCTGTTCCCTGACCTGCGCTACAAGCCGCTGGATGGTATCCAGCACATAGGGCTGGCTGGCGGCACACCGATCCTGATCGTGGCGAAGAAGGACTTTCCAGCCAAGGACCTCAAGGAGTTTCTGGCCTATCTGAAAGCCAACCCCACAAAGGCCAATGAAGCACATGCAGGCGTCGGATCGGTATCCTGGACGACCTGCACACTTCTGAAAGCGCAACTGGGTCTCGCCGATCTCAACTCGGTTCCCTATCGCGGCACAGGCCCGGCCCTGAATGATCTCGTGGGTGGTCAGGTTGATTTCATGTGCGACCAGATCCCGAGCGTCATCAGTCAGGTGAAGGGCAATACGATCAAGGCCTATGGGATCGCCTCGGCTACGCGCTCCCCCGCCTTGCCTGATGTGCCAACCACGGCAGAGGCCGGCCTGCCGGGTTTCCAGATCGAGGCTTGGAACGGCCTGATCGGTCCAACCGGAATTCCCGCCGCTGCTCTTGAAAAGCTGGTTGATGCGCTCGACAAGTCCCTGGACGATGCCGGCACAAAGAAGCGCCTCGAGGACCTCGGAGCCATCGTTCCTTCAAAGGTGGACCGCACCCCTGCGGGCTTCAAGGCCCTCGTCAAGCGCGATTTCGACATCCTGAACCCGAGCCTTGTCGCCGCCAAGAAATAGGTGACAGCGGACAACACCGCATTGCGGGAATGCAGAAGGGCCATGGCGGAAGCCGTGGCCTTTTCTTTTTTCGTTCTTGCCATTGCGGCAGAGGCGAAATCCGCCCTAGTCTCGCCAATATCGTATCATGTCGGTGACATCAGGAGCGTCTTGTGGGCACATTCTATCCTTCCCTGTCCGGCATTCCAAATTTTGCCCTCTACGCCGCCATCGGTGTGGCGCTCAGTTTTGTCTTCACCGTGATCTATATCCGCATCACCGGCCATGACGAGATCAAGCTCATCCGCGAGGGCAATGCCTCCGCCGCCCTGGCGCTGGGCAGTTCGCTCGTCGCTTTCGCGATGCCGCTGTCCAAAGCCATCGCCCAGGCCTCCAGCGTGCCTGACTGCATCCTGTGGGGCGCGATTGCGCTGATCGTCCAGCTTCTGGCCTATGGACTGGCGCGCACACTGATCCCCGGCCTCTCGGACAAGATCTCGAAAAACACACTCGCCACCGCCATCATCCTCGCCGCGATATCGCTGACAGCAGGCATGCTGAATTCTGCATCGATGACCTATTATCCGACCGTAGGAGGCGTCATTGAAGCGCTCTGAAGTCATCGCGTTGGGGGCTGTCGGCCTGCTGATGACAGCGGCCCTCTGGCCCAGCAACCAGCAAGCCATTCCGGCAGCGGACCCCGCCCTCAAACCGGGCGACGGGTTTCAGACACTGGCCTTCGCGTCCCTCGACGAATGCCGCGCGTCACAGGCCGTGACATCCCAGACCTGTGATCTTGAGTTCGGCAAATCCGAACAGGTCAGCGTTGCCGATGCACCGAAGTTCGAGGCGTTGACGGATTGCGAAACCGAATATGGTGCCAGCCAGTGCCGCCCCGCCACATGGAATGGCGCGTCGGTCTTTGTGCCTGCGCTCGCCGGAGTCCTGATCGCACGCTCCCTGACCAACGCCGTCGCCGCGCGCAGCCAGCCGCTCTATCCGCCCCGCACCGGCCCCGGCGTCTGCCCGCCCGGCGTCAGCGTCGCGGAACGGCCGGAATGTGCGCCGCGCAGTTCACCCAGTTCGAGCAACTCCGGCAGCAGCGGCAACAGGTCCTCCGGAGGCAGCTACTGGTTCTACTCCACCGGCACGGGCAGCACCGTTGGCCGCACGTCAACCTCCTCCGTCGCGGATACGGTTTTGCCCACGCGCAGCACCACAAGCCGCACGAGCGTCAGCCGCAGCACCAGCTTCAGCAGCCCGTCCTCATCGAGCAGCGTCTCGCGCTCGTCCACTTACTCCAGTCCGAGTTCGTCCACCGTATCGCGCGGCGGCTTCGGCTCCACCAGCAGCGCGCACTCGTCAGGATCGTGATCGATGGACCGTATCCGGCTGACGGAAAGGCCTGACTGGCGAACAAAAGCCGAGGCTTATGGTTTCCCGTTCCACACCATCGGCGGCGCGGTCTACTGGGATGAAACCGTGGCCTGGCGGTTTTCCCTGCGAGAGATCGAGGAGGATATCGAGACACCGACCGGCGAGCTCGAGCAGATGTGCCTCGCCTTCGTCAAGGAGGCGATGAAGCACGAGACGATCCTGAAACAGCTCGACATTCCGGACGCCTACTGGACCTTCATCCGCGAAAGCTGGGGCCGCGGCGACCGCAATCTCTATGGCCGCTTCGACTTCGCCTACAACGGCAAGGGTCCGGCCAAGCTGCTGGAATACAACGCCGATACGCCGACATCGCTGTTCGAGGCCGCCGTGTTCCAGTGGACATGGCTGGAGGAGCAGATGGCGGCGGGCAAATTGCCTGCGGGCTCGGACCAGTTCAATTCGCTGCATGAGCGGCTGGTTGCCGCGTTCAAGAATATCCGGCGCGGCCAGAATTTTCTGCTGCATCTGGCTTCCGTCGCGGACAGTGTGGAGGACAAGGCGACGGTGGCCTATCTCGCGGATTGTGCGCGGCAGGGCGGGCTCGAAACGAAGGAACTCGCCATCGGCGACATCGGCATCAACGGCGAAGGCCTGTTCACGGACCTCGACGACGCGCTGATCCAGGTGCTGTTCAAGCTCTACCCGTGGGAATGGCTGTTCCGCGAGGAATTCGCCAAAAATCTCCCACGCTGCCGCACCCAGTTCATCGAGCCGCCGTGGAAAGCGCTGCTCTCCACCAAGGGCCTGCTGCCGATGCTTTGGGAGATGGCCCCCAACCACAAGAACCTGCTGCCAAGCTATTTCACGCAAGACCCCCGCGCCGCGCAGTTGGGTGACCGCGTGGAAAAACCGCTGCATTCCCGCGAAGGCGCCAACATCCGCATCATCCGCGCCAGCGGCGAGATCGAAAGCACACCGGGCGACTACGGTGGCCCGGGAATCGTGCAGGCGCTGGCCCCGGTCGCGACCTTCGAAGGCGGCCACGCGATCATCGGATCATGGGTGGTGGCGAGCGAGGCGGCAGGCATCGGCATCCGCGAGGATGCAGGGGGGATCACGCGGGATACCGCGCGGTTTGTGCCGCATTTTATTGGGGGGTAGGCTTGCGTCTCAGGCAGCGCAGAAAAAGCTGGCAAAACGTATCTATTATGATACATTGCTTTTTGAATGATTGCGTCTCTCAAACCTGTCCCTTTGCGCTTTTGGCAGTCCGGTCAGGGACGTGACGTGGTCCGCGACTGGCTGATTGCATTGCCGCCTGAAGACAAGCGTGTCATCGGGCGCGATATTTCAACTGTCCAGTTTGGTTGGCCCATCGGTTTGCCCGTGTGTTGTCCATTGGGCGGCGGGTTATGGGAGGTGCGGTCATCGCTTCCGAGCAAGCGGGAAGCGCGGCTACTTTTCTGTTTTTACGAGGGCGAGATTTTTGCGCTTCACGCCTTCATCAAGAAAACACAGAAAACGCCCGCTGAGGATTTGAAGCTCGCTACCAAACGAATGAAGGACGTTTCAAAATGAAGAAGAACCCGCATCATGGCTCGACGTTCGAGAGCTGGCTTGACGCGGAAGGTATCCGCGAGGAGGTCACGACTGCCGCAATCAAGGCAGTCATTGCGCTGCAGATTGCCGAGGCGATGAAAGCCAGGGGCATCACCAAGGTCGCCATGGCCGAACAGATGCACACCAGCCGCGCCCAGCTTGACCGCTTGCTTGACCCCGACAATGGCGGCGTGACCCTTGAGACGCTGCAACGGGCGGCCAAGATTGTTGGCCGTGAGCTGCGCCTCGAACTGGTCTAGGGTACCTTTACAGGTTCCAGCCTGATCGCCACCCGATGCCCCTTCGCCGCCGCATACTTTCCCAGCGTTCGCGTGCTTGGCCGCGCCCGTCCGCTCTCCAGCCGCGATACGGCGCTCTCTGTCGTGCCCATGCGGCTCGCCACTTCGGCCTGCGTGAGCTTGGCGCGCTTGCGGGCGCGCAGCAACGTGTCGATCAGCGCGAATTCCTCTTCCAGCGAGTCGTAGGCGGCAGCGTACTCAGGATCATTCTTCATGCTCTCGGCATGAAGATCAGAAGCCTTGATTGTTGCTTTCATCCCCTTCACCAGCTCCCCGTATTCCCCATGCTCGCCCAAGGCTCCGCCACCGCTTTCGCCTCACCCTTCTGTAGCAACTCCACCGAAATCCCATCCGGCGATTTGACGAAAGCCATATAGCCGTCGCGCGGTGGCCGGTTGATCGTCACGCCTGCCTTCATCAGCCGGTCACAGGTCGCGTAGATGTCATCCACCCGGTAGGCGAGATGGCCGAAACTGCGCCCGCCTGTGTAGCTCGTCTCGTCCCAGTTGTGGGTCAACTCCAGCAGCGGCGTCTTGTTGGCGGAGGCGCCTTTCGACTCATCCGCCGGTGTCGCGAGGAAGATCAGCGTGAAACGCCCCTTCTCGCTCTCGTTGCGGCGGACCTCCACCATGCCAAGCTTGTTGCAGAAGAAATCCAGCGCGGCATCGACTTTGCCGACGCGGATCATCGTGTGGAGATATTCCATTGGTCAAATCCCTGTGTGATTGCTTCGGGAAAGATGGACACTCATGCCGTTCGGCGCAATACCAGAGTGAAGCGTCAGTGTATCGGGTGCTGAATTTCGATCCAATGAAGCCATGCTGCATGACAGGACACCACAGGTGATACGGCTTTCCGAGTACAAGACACCGGATTATCTGGTGGACAGGGTTCACATCTCCGTCAGCCTCCATCCCACGCAGACGAAGGTTGTCGTCACCAGCCGGGTGAAGCCCAATCCGGCCCGCATCGCCGGTGCAGTTCCACTGGTGTTCGATGGCGACGAACTGGCGTTGCATGCCATTGCTCTGGATGGCGCACCATTGCCGCCCTCAGCTTACGAAGCGACCCCGGACAAGCTGGTCCTGAAAGCGCCGCCGCAGCGCCCTTTCAATCTCACCATCGAAACCATCATAGACCCCACCGCCAACAGCAAGCTGATGGGGCTCTACCGCTCCAGCGGGGTCTACACCACGCAATGCGAGGCCGATGGCTTCCGCCGCATCAGCTATTTCCCGGATCGCCCCGATGTCATGGCGACCTACCGCGTCCGGCTGGAAGCAGACAAGGCGGAAGCGCCTGTTCTCCTTGCCAACGGCAATCTGGTGGAACAGGGCGATATCGCTGGCACGGGCCGCCATTACGTGGTCTGGGACGATCCGCATCCCAAGCCCTGCTATCTCTTCGCCATGGTTGGCGGTGATCTGAGCGCGATTCATGATCGCTTTGTCACCAGCGAAGGCCGCGATGTGGCGCTCGGCATCTATGTCGAGAAGGGCAAGGAAGACCAGGCCCATTACGCCATGGATTCGCTCAAGCGCTCCATGCTCTGGGACGAGCAGGCCTTCGGCCGCGCCTATGATCTCGACGTCTTCAACATTGTCGCCGTGTCGGATTTCAACATGGGCGCGATGGAGAACAAGGGTCTCAATATCTTCAACGACAAGTACGTTCTGGCTTCATCCGAAACCGCGACCGACACGGATTATGCGCTGATCGAGGCCATCATCGCGCACGAGTATTTCCACAACTGGACCGGCAACCGCATCACCTGCCGCGACTGGTTCCAGCTATGCCTCAAGGAAGGCCTGACGGTGTTCCGCGATCAGGAATTCTCGTCCGACATGCGCTCGCGCGCTGTCAAGCGCATCATGGATGTTCGGGAATTGCGCTCGCGCCAGTTCGTCGAGGACGCAGGGCCCCTCGCCCATCCCGTGCGGCCGACGGCCTACCGCGAGATCAACAACTTCTACACCGCGACGGTCTACGAAAAAGGTGCCGAAGTCATCCGCATGCTGAAGCTGCTGATCGGAGACGAGGCCTTCCGGATCGGCATGGATATCTACTTCACGCGGCACGACGGCGACGCCGCTACCATCGAGCAGTTCATCGCCTGCTTTGCCGAATCCAGCGGCAGGGATCTGGGCCATTTCAGCCAGTGGTATGAGCAAGCCGGAACGCCAAGGGTCACGATCAGCCGCGCCTATGATGACGAAACCCGCGAGCTTGCGCTAACGCTGCGCCAGCAGACCTCGCCAACACCGGGACAGCCGGACAAGCGACCGCAAGTCATCCCCGTTGCGCTGGGGTTTGTGGACAGTGTGGGCGACACGGACACGGCTGACCAGACATTGATCGTGCTGGACAGGCCGGAACTAACAGTTCGCTTCCCTGATATGGTTAAATCGGCAGTGCCGTCGCTGCTTCGTGGCTTTTCCGCTCCAGTCAACATCGACCTGGATTTGACCGATCCCGAGTTGCTGACGCTGGCACGGCGTGACAGCGATCCCTTCAATCGCTGGCAATCCCTGCAAACCCTCGCGATGCGCACCCTGAAACTTTCGACGCAGGCAGTACGGGAAGCGCGGCCAGCGCTGGTGCATGAAGAACTGGCCGAAGCCATCGGTGAGTGCCTGGCCAATGGCAATACAGACCCGGCGTTCACCGCTCTGGCTGTCACCCTGCCGAGCGAACAGGATATCGCCCGCGAGATCGGCGAGGACGTGGACCCGGATGCGATCCATCTGGCCCGCATGACCCTGCGGCGTGAAATAGGTGCGCATGCGGCTGATGTGGCGGCGCGTATTCATTCAGAGTTTCGCATCATTAGCGCCTATTCACCGGGTGCTGCCGATGCAGGACGCAGGGCCTTGCGCAATGCTGCTCTCGACCTGCTTGTTGTGGGTGACGCGCCCGGCGCGATGGAATGCGCGTTCGAGCAGTTCTCCACCGCCAACAACATGACGGACCGCTTTGCAGCGCTGGCGATCCTGGCCCATGCAGGCGGGCCGCTTAAGGAGAGTGCGCTCGCCCGGTTCGAGCAGGATTTCCAGCACAACCCGCTGGTGATGGACAAATGGTTCGCCCTGCAGGCCGTCACAGCAGACGCCGATACGCTCGACCGCGTCCGCAGCCTGATGAGTCATCCCGCCTTCAGCCTGGCCAATCCCAACCGCACGCGGGCGCTGATCGGTGGCTTCGCCATGTCGAACGCCACGCAGTTCAATCGCCCTGACGGATTGGGATATCAGTTCGCGGCTGAAATGATCCTGCAGATCGACGCCAAAAATCCACAGGTTGCGGCACGCATCATGACAGCCTTCCGCAGCTGGCGGAATATGGACGTGTCCCGCCGTACCAAAGCAGAGGACGTGCTCATGCGGATATCGAACCAAAACAACCTGTCGCGCGACCTCCGCGATATCGTCGAACGCACTCTGACCTGACGGAGCGTTTGGGCAACACAGTTGATTGTGATGCAGGAAAGACTCACCCTCTTCAAAACCTCAATATTTTTGATTTAACCTTTTAATAAGCTCTGGACAGAAACACCCCCTGCGATTCAATTAGGGGTGATTCGGTGCCAAGGGGCGCGCCAGATCGTTCATTTTAGAATGAGAGTGAGGCCAACGATGGCGCGCATTAACGCGTCCAGCGCCTTCTTGCGCACGGGTACGATCGCGGGGCTGGCCAAGGCCGTCGCCGATCCAGCCTATCTGCAAAAGGTGGCAGCTGAACCTCTCATCCGTCGCCTTGTACCTTTCCTCATCCTCATATTCCTTGGCGCTACATGGACAGGCGTCATCATCCAGCTGAACAATGGACGCTCGGAAGCCATTGCCATCGCCCGTATGGATATGGAACTGGTCAGCACCATCACGGCGATTGATCTCCCGATCGAACTTGCGCCGTTGGGAGATCTTGCCGACAAAAACCTTACAGGCAACCTGCGGGCCGCACTTGCACCCTATGCACTCGACAGTGACCGTCGTGCGTTTCTGGTGAATGTAAAAGGCACTATTGTCGCCAGCAGCGTGACGGCTACTCTTGGCAGTACGCTCGAATCAATTCTGGGCAATTCGCAACCACTCTCGGTGATGGGAGACCGGGCCGGCGTGATGCGGATCACCCTCGCAGATGGTACAGATGCGCTGGCCACTGTCCGCAATCTCCCTGTCGGACTCGGCCAGTTTGCAATGATCCAGCCTGTCAGCAGCGCGATCTCCACCTGGCGCAACCGCGCGGTCTCACTGGCCCTTCTCGCCTCTGCCGCAACCATCGTGATCAGCGCACTGGGGATCGCCTTCTTTCAACAGAGTTCCCGCGCACGGGAGGCCGATGTGATCTGCGCGGAGGTTCGCTACCGCATCGACCGCGTCCTCAGCAGCGGTCGCTCCGGCCTGTGGGACTGGGATATCCCGCGCGGTCGTATCTTCTGGTCCGACAGCATGTATGCCCTGCTGGGCCGCGAACGGCAGGACGAGTTTCTCTCGTTCGGTGACATCCGGGAGTGGTTGCACCCCTCAGACTTTCATCCGTTCGAGGCCGCTGATATGCTGGCAGGCAAGCAACAGCACAGCATCGATCAGGAGTTTCGCCTGCTCCACGCTGATGGTCACTGGGTCTGGATCCGCGCGCGTGGTGAACTCACGAGAGACAGCGAAATGCCCCACCTCGTTGGCATTGCGGTCGATGTGACGGAGCAGCGCGCACAAGCTGAACAACGGGCAACGGCGGATATGCGGGTGCGCGACGCCATCGAGACAATCTCTGAAGCTTTTGCCCTGTTTGATGCCCGCCAAAATCTTGTCGTAGCCAACACCAAATACCAGCGGCTGCATGCCCTGCCACCTGATCTGATGCGCGCTGGCGTTTCGCTTGATGCGATTAACAGCAACACCAATATAGGGCATATCGCCTTCGAGCAGACGATCAGCGAATGCGAAGCCACTGGTAACCGCAGCTACGAGATCAACCTCGCCGACGGTCGCTGGTTCCAGGTTAACGAGCGCGCCACGAAGGACGGCGGCCATGTCTCCGTCAGCTCCGATATCTCGCCGCACAAGGCCTATGAAGAATCGCTCGCAGCCAGCAATATGGTATTGGAAAAAACAGTCGAGGATCTGGAGCGTTCACGCAGTCGTTTGCAGCAGCAGGCCATCACGCTGTCGGAGCTGGCGGAAAGTCATCTCGAGCAGAAGGCGCAGGCCGAAAGTGCAAACCGTGCAAAAGCCGAATTCCTCGCCAATATGAGCCACGAATTGCGTACGCCATTGGGCCACATCATCGGTTTTGCTGAAATGATGGAGAGCGGCATCTATGGCGCGGTCGGCAATGATCGCTATATCGAATACGTCCGGAATATCGGCGAGAGCGGCCGCTATCTCCTTGAGGTGATCAGCGACATTCTCGATATGTCAAGCCTTGAAGCTGGACGGGTCAAGCTGGAGCGCAAGCAGGTACCGCTTGCCGAGATCGTTCAGGAAACGACGACAAGACTACAGGATGTAGCAGCAGATCGCGGCATAACCCTGGAGATCGATACAACAGGACCTCTTCACGTCATTGGGGATCGTAAAGCTTTCCGGCAAATCATCGGGAGCCTTCTGGGCAACGCTGTGAAGTTTACTCCTGAAGGCGGTCATGCCGGACTCAGGGCCAAACGTGTCGGCGAGACCATCCATCTCTTCTTCCAGGACAACGGCGGTGGCATCAGCCACGACGATCTGGAGAAGATGGGTCGGCCCTTCGAACAGAACGGTGCGATCATCGAAAATGGCTTCAAGGGATCAGGGCTAGGATTTGCCATTGCACGGTCGCTGGCCGAGCTTCATGGCGGTGGCATCAAGGTCCGTTCAAAGCTTGGCGTGGGAACCATCGTGATGCTTTCCCTGCCCGTCCGGGGTGCACGCACGCTTCTTCCGGGTAATCCCCGCGAGGCGTAGGATCAGTCCATCACGCCCGGATCACATTCCGCATCACATCATGAGCAGCATGCTGAATCTCCTGAAGTGAACGTTCCAGCACTGCAAAATCCGGCAACTCGGCCGCCGCAGCCAAGCGTTGCCTGAAAGGCTTCCGGACAACCGAGGGATCAAAATCAGCCCCTAGTCCAATAGCAATGAGCTGCGCGAGGCGGGATTGCAGCCGCCAGGCATCCAGCAATATTTGAGCTTGGGCAGGATCAAGAAAGCCATGATCGCCAAGCTTGCAAAGCGCTGATCCGGTGTTGGCGTCGATGACAGCCGGAGCCATCGCACCATGCCGTAGCAGCAGAAATTGCGCTGCGAACTCGACATCGACCAAACCACCGGCTGCGAGCTTGAGATCCCAGTTGCTCTTGCCCGGCTTCTCCTTTGCCACGAGATTGCGCATCGCGAGAATGTCCTTGGCCAGTGTCTTGTGTTCGATCTTTCGTGCGTAGGTCGATGTCAAGGCAGCCTTCACATCATCGGCAAAATCGCGATCCCCGGCTACGACGCGTGCGCGGGTCAACGCCATACGCTCCCAGGTCTCGGATTCCCGCGCATGATAGTCGCGGAATGCATCAAGCGTCACGGCCACCGGCCCTTTGCTTCCGGACGGACGCAACCGAAGATCGACATCGTAGAGCGTCCCCCGCTTGGTTGCGACGGTGAGTGCAGTAACAAGTCGTTGCGTCAGGCGCGAAAACCATTCGCTGGCATAAAGCGGACGCTCACCTTCAGACTGGTCATACCCGCCCTGAAGATCATAGACGATCATCAGATCAAGGTCGGACATGGCTGTCATCTCACGCCCACCAAGCTTGCCTAGTGCGACGATAGCCATGCGCGCTCCGGGCACTGTCCCGTGCCGCTGGGCCAGTTCCGCGCCACATCGCTTCAGGCAGGCATCAATGGTAGCGACGGCCACTCCGGAATGGGCTCTGCCAGCATCCAGCGGATCGACGATGCCCGACAGCAGCCGTGCGCCCACCATAAAGCGTTCAGCACGGACGATATCACGCATCTGGTCAAGAAAGTCCTCCATCGGCCCGATGCCATCGAGGCGGGTATGAAACCGCTTCAGCAGAACCTGCTCAGAAGCAGGCTCCGCCAATTCCGGATCAACCAGTGCATCCAGCACATGAGGCCGTTGAACCACGACTTCCGCCAGTCGCGGCGCGTTACCAAGGATTTCAGAGAACAGCCCGCGCAACGCCGTGTTCTGCCGCAGTATGGTGAACAGCTCGACCACGGCGGGCATGCCCTGCAGCGCATTGTCCAGTGCCATAAGCGCACCATCGGGATCGCTGGACTGGCCGAATGCTTCCAGAAGCGTCGGCACAAGTTCGGTCAGCACCTCTCGCGCCCGTGGCGTGACGATGGCTGGGCGACGTCCGAAATGCCATCCGCGCACAGTTTCAGCCGCTACCTCTGGTCGATGAAACCCCATACGCTTCAACGTCTTCAATGTTTCGGGATCATCGGTAGAGCCCGTGAAGACGAGGTTGCCCTTGCTGGCCGACAGGGTCGGCGCATCCTCGAACAGGCGAGCGTAGTGGCGTTCGACCGCACGGAAATGCTGCGTGAGAGCCTTGCGGAAAACCTGCGGCGTGAGGCCGCAAAAAAAAGCAATTCCGTTGACCCCGATCTTGGACGAGGGAAGCCGTTGCGTCTGCTGGTCCTCCACCATCTGCAATCGGTGTTCGACCATGCGCAGAAATCGATAGGCCGCCTGAAGCTCGCTCACGGCATCATTCCCGATCCAGCCTGCGTCACGCAATAATTCCAGCATGGCCAGCGTCTGCTGCCCCCGCAGCACCGGCTTGCGCCCGCCAAAAACCAGCTGCTGGGTCTGCACAAAGAACTCGATTTCGCGGATGCCGCCGCGCCCGAGCTTCACGTCATGCCCTTCGATGGCGATGACCTCGCCGCCCTTGTGGGCGTGGATCTGTCGTTTCATAGCGTGGATATCGGCGATTGCAGCATAGTCGAAATAGCGCCGCCAGATGAACGGCGTCAGCTCTTTGAGGAACGCTGCACCCAAAGCCAGGTCCCCAGCCACAGGCCGCGCCTTGATGAGCGCCGCGCGCTCCCAGTTCTGCCCCACGGTCTGGTAATAGCTGATGGCACGGTCGATCGGCACGGCAATGGGCGTGGACGCCGGATCGGGCCGCAGCCGCAGATCAGTGCGGAATACATAGCCGCCCCCGGTCTGTTCATGCAGGATTTTCACCATGTCCTTGATGATGCGCACCACGACATCCAGCGGCTCGCGCCCGTCAGCGATAGGGACACGCGCCGGATCGAACAAAACAATGAGATCGATATCACTGGAATAATTCAGCTCGTACGCGCCATGCTTGCCCATGGCCAGCACAGTGATTCCAGAGCGCGAAGGTTCATCGAACAGATTCGCTGCCAGACGCCCAGCGGCTTCCCGCAACGCCAGCCGAAGCGCCACATCGACTGCAACGTCCGCAAACTGAGCCAACGCCTCCACTACCCGGTCAACGCTCCACAGCCCGGACAGATCAGCGAGCGCGACATGCAAAGCCACGCGCAAACGGATCGTCCTGAGGTGGGCCATCGCCAGGGCAAGCGATTCAGCGCGTTCAGCAACAGGTAAAACATGCGACAGGATTTCTGCCATTTCAGCGTCCGGATCATTGTCCAGGCTCTCGATCAGCCAATCCGGGTGTCGGCGCATGATGCGTGTCAGGAACGGCGAATGGGCAATAATACCCGCGAGCAGATCACGCGTTTTCTCTTCGGTTTCGCAGAAATGGCCCAGCCCGCCGGCAGCATCCCGATCATCCAGAAGATCGAGAAGTTTCGTGCGGCACAACTTCATCGCATCCACTCGCGCAGGCAGAAGTGGAGCGGCGCAGATGCGCGCACGCATCGTCTGGGAAAATGGAAGCCCGGTCATGAACCAACAGGGAGCAGAGGAAGCTCCAGCGTCACAGCAAGCCCAGGATGATTATCGCCCAACACCAGCCGTCCCCTGTGCAGATGCGCCACCGCCGACGCGAGGCTCAGGCCAAGACCGGACCCCGGCATGTTGCGGCTTTCGTCCAGCCGCCCGAAGCGCTCCACGACCTTGTCATGTTTGTCCGCCGGGATGCCGGGACCATGATCGGCAATACGGATCAGCAGATTATCGCCATCACGTCGCGCCAGAAGCGCAATCTCGGCTGTTGCGCCGGATTGCGGCGGCAGGCCATATTTCAGCGCATTGTCGATGAGATTGGCCACGACCTGACCCAGCAATTCCCGGTTGCCCTGCACCGTCAATCCCGGCTCGATCTCCGCCGTCAGAGCACAACCGGCGTCCTCGGCAGCAGGCTCGTAAATCTCGACAAAATCCGCCAGAAGCCCTGAGACATCAACCAATGCAAAGTTATCCGAACCCGCACCCGCTTCCGTGCGCGCAATCAGCAGCAGCGCATTGAATGTCCGGATCAGACCATCGGATTCCTCAATCGTATGCTCCAGCGCCGCGCGGTATTCCTCTTTCGATCCCGCTGTGCGTAACGCCTGTTCGGCGCTGTTGCGCAGGCGCGTCAGGGGCGTCTTCAGGTCATGGGCGATGTTGTCGGAGACTTCTTTCATGCCCTGCATCAGCTCGCCAATGCGCACGAGCATCGCGTTGAGACTGACGGCCAGACGATCCAGCTCATCTCCGCTGCCAGACACCGGCAACCGCCCCGAGAGATCACCCGCCATGATAACCTGGCTGGTAGCAGTCATCGCATCCATCCGCGCCAGCGCCCGGCTCGCCACGACAAATGCACCAAGACCGCCAAACACCAGCAATGCGCCGATCAGTATCCGGATCGCCTGACCCAGCACAGCGTTCAGCCGTTCCCGCTCCTCAAGATCGCGCCCAACCAGCAGTCGGCTGTTACCGGGCAGCACGAACACCCGGATCAGAGCGCCGCGCGTGGATGTCTGCGTCTGGCCGTCCACCTCCTCGAAACGCTGATAAGTCGTCTCGGTCAGAACAGTGCTGGCCATCACGGATGGGTCGAGGCCGGAGATATTGCCCGCAACGATCTCGGCCTGCGGTCCCTGCAACAAAAGTAGATAGGAGCCGGGCTGCCGCGACCGTCGCTCGATGATGGATTGCAACCGCCGGACACCACCGATGCGGTACTGGTCAGCCAGCCCGTTGATCTGCGCCGTCAGCGTCTGGCCAATCTGCTCGTCGATCAGTCGCCGCGCATTCCAGCCGACATAGAGCAACAGCCCTCCCGCGAAGATTGCGGAGGCCAGCATGTAGACCACCGACAGCTTGAACGCCGTCGTGCCGACAAGCCGTTTAAGCCCCGTCACGGATCACATATCCCGCGCCGCGCACGGTATGCAGCAGCGGCTTCGCCTGCCCCTTGTCGATCTTGCCGCGCAACCGCGAAACATGCACGTCGATCACATTGGTTCCAGGGTCGAAATGATAATCCCACACCTGCTCCAGCAGCATGGTGCGCGTCACCACGCGTCCCGCATTGCGCATCAGATATTCGAGCAGCCGGAATTCGCGGGGCTGCATGGGGATGTCCTCGCCGCCGCGCGTCACCTTGTGTGACAGCCGGTCCAGCCTGAGATCAGCTACGGCATAGAATGTATCGGCCACCTGCGAGGTCTTGCGGCGCGCGAGAATCTCGGTCCGCGCCAGCAACTCGGAGAAAGCATAGGGCTTGGGCAGATAATCATCGCCCCCCGCCCGTAGACCCTTCACCCGGTCATCCACCTGGCCCAGCGCCGAGAGAATGAGCACCGGCGTCTGCAAACCCTGCTCGCGCAAGCCGCCGATCATCGTCAGTCCGTCCATCTTGGGCAGCATGCGGTCGACGATCAGGCAATCATAGCCGCCCTCCTCCGCCATGCCGTAGCCCGTCAGGCCATCTTTCGCATGGTCCGCCACATGCCCGGCCTCGGCAAAAGCCTTGACCAGATAGGCCGCCGCATCGGCATCATCTTCGACAACGAGAATCTTCATGGCCGTCAGCATAGCCCACCCGCAAAAAAACGACAGGCCACAAAACGACAGGCCGGGCTTGTTGAAAAGCCCGGCCTGTCATGGCGTCTCGGAAACAGCTTGGGCCGAAGGGGGCGACAGGGGGAGCCGGAGGCCGTCTCGTTGATCGTTGGAACGAGATTACGGTGGGGCAAATGTCAGCAGGCTGGAGCTGGGATTACAGTTTGGTAACGAGGGATTAGCGTTCAGCAAGAACCTTCGCCAGTCGCTTTTTCTCGGCGTTACTCAAAGCTGCAACGGCAACAGGCCCCACTTTCACCCGCGCCCTGCGCCAGATCAGCACCCCGCCGAGAGCCAACGCTGCAAACGGCGCGCCATATAGTGCCAGCGTCCGGATCGACACCGGCGGGCGCAGCAGCACGAATTCACCGTAGCGCTGCACCAGAAAGACCTTCACCTGCTCGTCGCTGTCCCCCACCGTGATCCGCTCGCGCACGAGCAGGCGTAGGTCCTTCGCCAGCGGCGCATTGGAATCATCGATGGATTCGTTCTGGCAAACGAGACAGCGCAACTCCGTCGAAAGCTTGCGTGCGCGGGACTCGGCTGTGGGGTCTTTCAGGATTTCATCGGGCTGGACCGCGTGGGCGGGCGCTGAAAGAGCGAGAAATGCAATAAAAAGTGCTGCACTGGCTTTGTGCCATTCCCCCCTCACGCCCGCACCGCCTTCGCAGGCACCGGTGCGCCAACCCGCATCCGCCGCTCCAGCAGCGACAGCCCGCCACCCAGCGCCATCAGCACCGCGCCCAGCCAGATGAACAGCACGAACGGCTTCCAGTAAGCCCGCACCGGCACGACGCCCTCAGGTCCCGTCTCACCCAGCGCGATGTATATCTGCCCGAAGCCGCGCGTGATCCGCGCCACTTCCGTCGTCGGCATCTGCCGTGCGGGATAGATGCGCTTGGCGGGTTCGGCGATATCCTCGAGCACGCCGCCCCTGCGCACCTCGAATACCGCAACCGTATCGCGATAGTTCGGCCCCTCGCGACGCTGCACGTCCTTCAGCACCAGCTCATATGTCCCGAGGCTCAGCACCTCACCTTGCCGCACATTGGCAATACGCTCCACCTCATAGGCCGTTGCCGCCACACCCAGAATCATCACGCCGACACCGGCATGGGCAATGGCCGCGCCCCAGGCCGATACCGGCAGGCCAAACGCCTTGCGCAGCACAACGCCAACGCCACCACCGCCTCGGCCGGCGCGCGACACGATTTCGCTGATCGATCCCGCCACAACGAAAAGCCCGATACCAATGCCCACCGGGGCCAGCGCCGAGACGCCGCCGCGCATCGCGAAGGCAACCACCATCCCGACCATCCCGATCCCCATGGCCACCAGCAGCCGCTGCGACACAGCAGCCAGATCACCGCGTTTCCACGATAATTGCTGGCCAAACGGCATGGCGAGCACCAGCGGTAAAGTGAGCGGGATAAAAACGAGATTGAAGAAGGGAGGCCCCACGGAAATTTTTGATCCGTCCCATGCCTCCAGCGCCAAGGGATAAAGCGTCCCGACCAGCACGGCCAGACAGCTGACGGACAGGAACAGGTTGTTGAATACCAGCGCGCCCTCGCGGCTGACCGGCGCAAACAGCCCGCCCTGTTGCAGAGCAGACGCGCGCCACGCAAACAGCGCAAGACTGCCGCCGATGAAGAAGCACAGAATACCGAGGATCACCACGCCGCGTGCCGGATCACTGGCGAAAGAATGGACCGAGGTCAGCACGCCCGACCGCACGATGAAAGTCCCCAGCAGCGACAACGAAAACGCGATGATGGCAAGCAGGATGGTCCAGACCTTCAGCGCGCCGCGTTTCTCCATGACAATCACGGAATGCAGTAGCGCCGTCGCCGCCAGCCACGGCATCAGTGAGGCATTCTCGACCGGATCCCAGAACCACCAACCACCCCAGCCCAGTTCGTAATAGGCCCAGTAGGAACCCATCGCGATGCCAAGGGTCAGGAAAATCCAGGCCGCGAGAATCCACGGCCGAGCGAACCGCGCCCAGGCCGCATCGACACGCCCGTCGATCAGGGCCGCAACCGCGAAGGAAAAGGCAATCGAAAGCCCGACATAGCCGACGTAAAGCAGTGGCGGATGCACCGCGAGGCCGAAATCCTGCAGCAGCGGATTGAGATCTCGTCCCTCGAATGGCGGTGGAAACTGCCGCTCGAACGGGTTCGACGTGAACAACATAAACAGCAGAAACGCCACCGCAACAGAAGCCTGAACAGACAATGTCAGCGCCCGCAGCCGGTCCGGAATGCCCTGCCCGAATGCCGCTACAGCCGCCCCGGACAGAGCGAGGATCAGCGCCCACAAAAGAAGCGACCCCTCGTGATTGCCCCACACACCGCTGAACTTGTAGATCGGCGGCATCAGCGAATGGGAATTCTCATAGACGTTCCTCACCGAGAAATCCGACCCAAGATATGCCGCCGCGAGACAGGCGAAGGAAACGCCCACGAGCAGGAACTGCAGGCCCGCCGCACGGTCACCAAGGTGCATCAGCACGACATCATTACGCCGCGCACCCAGCCATGGCAGCACCAGTTGCACGGCAGAAACCGCCAGCGCCAGCACCAGAGCAAAGTGACCAATCTCGACTGTCATTGTGTCTTCGGGGGTGGTGCCCCCTCCTTCCACAGACCCTGTTTCTTAAGTGCATCCGCCACTTCACGCGGCATGTAGGTCTCGTCATGCTTGGCCAGCACAGTATCGGCGCGAAATGAGCCATCGGCTTGCATCACGCCCTCGGTCACGACGCCCTGCCCCTCCCGAAAGAGATCGGGCAAAATCCCCTGATAGCTCACCTTCACAGTGGCCTTGCCATCGGTGACAGCGAACGCCACGCGCTCGCCCACGCCCTTGTTGACTGAGCCGCCCTCAACCAGCCCCCCCAGTCGAAACCTTTGCCCCGGCTGAACCTTCAGTTCAGCCACATCAGAGGGTGTACGGAAGAAGGCAACATTATCGCGCAGCGCATAAAGCACAAGTCCGGCGGCCAGAGCCAGCACGATGCCAGCAGCAGTGATGAGCGTGAAACGGCGCTGCTTGCGGGTCATCAAAGCCCCTTCCCGGCGTCTTCGATCCTGCGCAGATCATCCGGTTGGGCCGCAAATTTCTGTCGAGCTTCCGTCAGGATCAGACGTGCGCGCTCCGTCTCTTTCAGCACGGTGAGCGCCCGGATAAGCCGTGCCCATTCCTCCGCCGAACCGCCCGTGCTGGCCAGCCGTTGCGCCAGTCCCTCGACCATGGAGCGGATGGCAGCCATCTGGTCATCGGCAGGCAATGCTGCAATCACTTCACCACCGCTTGGCACAGCACCAAGCTCCGCCAGCTGCTTGCCGATTTCAAGCTTGAGATCGCCATCCGGCAGATCGCTCCGAAGTGCGGAGAGAAGTGCGATGGCCTTGCCATTGTCACCCTCTTGCTGCGCTGCAAGTGCCAGGAAAAACCGGCTCTTGATATGCCCGGAATCCAGGGCCGTAGCCGCTTCAAAAGCAGCCCGTGCATCCGCAGTAACGATACCATTACCCTCGAACACAAAAGCTTCGCCAAGATTGGCATGTCGATCCGCCGTGGGACCCAGCAGGCGAAGTGCCGCAGCGAAAGCCCGTGCTGCATCGGCATGACGCCCCAGCCGCAGATAAACCGGTCCCACGACCTCATGCCCGCGCCCGTCATCCGGATTTTTCGCCAGATGCGTTTCTATCTGCTGCAAGGCCGCAACGACATTCACGTCCTGCGAAACGGATGGCTTTTCAGACTGACGGCTGGCCAGTGGGAACGACGGCATATCGGGTACGCCACGCGCCAGATAAACCGGCAGGGAAATTGCTGGGATCAGCACCAGCACAGCAGCCGCAGCGAGATTACGCATGCGACCGGGATCAACAGCAGCCTCATCCTTAAATGGCGTCACAGCCAGCAAACGCCGCGCCGCCTCTGTCCGCGCAGCTTCCGCCTCCGCATCACCGATCAGTTTCAGCGACAGTTGCCGCCCAATCTCCCTAATCTGTGCTTCGTAGAACACACGATCATGATCAGCATTCGCCACACCCCTTTTCCCCATGGCTGCGAGCAGCGCCAGGCAGGTAAGGCCGGTCAAGCCAGCAGCGGTCAACCAAAAGATCATAACGGACTACATAGTGCGTTAGGGCACATGAGTCATGCCCTGGTCTGGCGTCATCCTGTCACGGCGGGAAGCTTGAGCTCGGCGCGCAGCCCGCCCAATGGCGAGTCATCGAACACGAAAGCCCCGCCATAGAGCTGCGCCAGATCGACTACGATCGACAAGCCAAGCCCTGAACCAGGCTTGGTCTCGTCAAGCCTCCTCCCACGTCGCGTCGCCTCGACACGCTTGTCCTTTGGCAGGCCCGGGCCATCGTCATCGATGAGAAACACGACGGAAGGCCGCTCCGGTGCGATATCTGGACCCTTTTCAGCTGTGATTCTGACTGCGGAATTGGCCCATTTTCCAGCATTATCGATGAGATTGCCCAGCATTTCCTCCAGATCCTGCCGCTCGCCGCGAAACCGAAGGCCATCCTCCACCACGGACGAAAACACGATATCCCGGCTCTGGCATACCTTGGTGAAGGTCCGCACCATGCTGTTCACAACTGGATCAACTTCGGTCGCTGAGCCCACCGCCGCCGCCCTTGCCGCAGCCCGCGCCCGGTCAAGATAATACAGCACCTGATCGCGCATCAACTGGGTCTGCTCGCGCACTTTTTCGGCCAGCACTCCTTCGTTGCTGTCCGCCTCGTTCACGAGCACGCTGATCGGCGTCTTCAGCGCATGCGCGAGATTGCCGACATGGGTGCGAGCGCGTTCGATGATCTCATGGTTCGAATCGACCATCAGATTGAGCTCTTCCGCCAACGGCGCCACTTCAGGAGGGAAGCTTCCCTCGATGCGCCGGGCATCGCCACGGCGGATCTGCCCCAGCGCATTGCGCAGATTGACCAGCGGCTCCAGTCCGAACCGCACCTGTGCCAGCGTCACGGCGGCCAGCGCCAGACCAAGCACAGCAAACGTCACAATTAACGCCAGATTAAACTGTCGGATCTCGGAAATAACTTCAGCAGGATCACCCGCGACCGCAATCAGATAACGACCATCGTCGCCCAGATCGATCAACCGCTCGATCAGCCGGACTGTTTGATTATCCGGCCCATTGGCATAAGCCTCGGCGATGCCGTTGGCCCTTGGTTTCACGCCTTGGTCGGAAAGTTTCGGCAATCTAGCGGCAAACAGCGATTTCGATGTCCGCGTCGCCTGATCACTGTCTCGCTCTGTATCGATTCGGCTGATTTGCCAGTACCATCCTGACAGCGGCAACTCGAAGCGCGGCTCACCCAGATTTCCCGGTTCCGTCCTGTCTGTCTCGCCGAATGAAGCCACGTCCGCGACCAGTGCCTTGAGATAGACGTTGAGCCGTTCATCGAAAGCGAACTCGGTGGTCCGGCGATAGAACGTCGACAGCACGATTCCCGCAATCATCAGGATTATGGCGCTCAGGCCAACGGCCGAAAGCACGAGACGCGCCGCGATGGAAAGGGGACCTTCGCGGCGGAGAAAACTCAGCACAGCCTAGCGTCCCTTGACCGGCTCCGGCGGTGCCGCGAGATAGCCCAGCCCGCGCACAGTCTGGATCACCTCAACGCCGAGCTTCTTGCGCAGACGCCCCACGAATACCTCGATCGTGTTGCTGTCGCGGTCAAAATCCTGATCGTAGAGATGTTCCACCAGTTCCGTCCGCGACACCACGCGACCCTGATGATGCATGAGATACGACAGAAGCCGGTATTCATGCGAAGTCAGCTTCACCGCATTGCCATCCACAACAACACGGCTGGAGCGCGTGTCGACGGTTACGGGACCACAAGTGAGTTCATTCTTTGCATGGCCCGTAGCGCGACGGAGCAGTGCACGAAGACGCGCCAGAATTTCTTCCATGTGGAAAGGCTTTGCCACATAATCATCGGCACCGGCATCGAAGCCCTGCACCTTGTCGCTCCAGCGGTCGCGCGCGGTGAGGATCAGTACTGGCATCTTGCGCCCGTCTGCGCGCCATTTCTCCAGCACGGTGATGCCGTCCATTTTGGGCAGGCCGATATCGAGCACGACGCCATCATAAGGTTCGGTATCACCCAGGAAATGCCCCTCCTCGCCATCATAGGCGCGATCCACGGCATATCCCGCGTTTTCAAGGGCAGTGACGAGCTGGCGGTTGAGGTCGCGATCGTCCTCAATGACGAGAAGGCGCATGCGGAATCTGTCTCAGCGAGAGTTGATCAAGGTGCCTGTCCGGGCATCGACGGTCAGCCGCAAGAGCTTGCCGTCACGTCCGAGCATGGCAATCATATACACCATATTGCCGTTCGTCTCGCACAACCGTGCGGAAATCAGATCGGCCTGTCCGGTTCCGCGCGCAGAACGCACAACATCGTGAAGAGCGATCAGCCCGTGCTTCTCCACGTGGTCACGCGTGTCCTCATTGGAAAAACAGGTGGTTTCAGCGGAAGCGGACGTGAATCCGGCTCCGCTGACCATTAATCCGGCAAGGATCACGACCCGCAACATGCCAAACCATCGCGACATTGCGGCTGAACTCGCCATGAACAGAAGTTCTCAAACCGTGAGTTTCCGCGTCGCCAGCACCCGGAAAACCGTCGAGGCCAGGAACGACAGCCCCGCCACAACCTGCAGAATCACATCGATGATCTTCTCCTGATCAAAGCCCAGGGAGGAAAACCCCAAGCTGGAGAGGATCAGCGCTGTCAGGCCCACGAGGTTGGCACAGACCGTGCGGCTTTCGAGAAACGTCTTCCATTCGCTCATGGCGATCTCCTGTTGTAAAACGAAAAATGAGTTTGAAAACGGTTCAGAGAACAGGCAGCAACTGCTCGGTTGCCTGACCATCACCGGCGGCCATGCTTGTCTGGCTCACGCGGATCAGTAGATTTGCCTGCGCCGCGCCGAAATCCACAAGCTCGTCGGCATTGGCATAAAGCGCGGTAGCTGATGTTACCTTGAGCCGCCGCTTCAGGGTAGCACCGCTCAGCACATCCACTGCATAAGCCTCCGTCTCTTCGTTCAGCGGTACCTCGGCCAGTTCCCAGTTGTCGCCGCCAAACCGTGTCCGGCGGATCCAGCTGAGCCGAACACCGGCTGCCTCGCGCCTGGCCATCAACCGCACTGGTGATAGGGGCTTAAGCACCACGGCACTTGCCGTTGCTGTGAAAGCCACTGCCATCGGGTCCGCATGATCCCGGCCCTCCGGTGCCAAGCGATAGCTTATCGTGCGGTTCAGCCATTCCGTGCCGGTGGCAAGCTCAACCACGCCACCGTCGAGGATCACAACGCGCGATCCCAATGGCTTGACGACCGATGCGAAAGGCTCTGATCCCGCGAGACCACGCAATAGGCCCGATAGACGCCAGCGCCCCGCCGCGAGCAGTGTGGCATTGGTGTAGGACAGGATTTCCCAACCTTGCCCCTGAGTCTCGATGGCGATCAGATTGGCCCCGTTCAGAGCCGCCTCCGGAACAACCGATTCCAGTGCGCCCCGCGAAAGCGTCACCTCCACGCTGCCTGCTCGGTCAAATCGCCACAGCGGACCTGCGGGAAGCGTTGTCACGGCCTCGCCCACAGTCGCGCGGGTAGCGATGCGCTGCACCGCCGTGAAGCTGGCCCCATCCTCGGATCGCCACAGCGTATAGGCTCCTGGCCACGGATCAGCGGTCACGGCAAGACGTTGCAGCACCGGCGTTCCGGCTGATGTCGCGGCCAGATCCATCACAATGGCCAAAGGTGGTCCGGCGAAGACCGGCACCGGTCGCGTACTGGCACGCGACGGACGCGGCGCCCCGAGATAGATGGCGGGCTCGACCGCCACGGCCTCTATCGCCCGCACGCGGCCATCCGTGATACGCCGCAGACGATAGGGCTTTCCATCAACACTCGCCACATCACCCGGCTCGATATCCATGCGGCTCGGCGGCAGCGCGAATTCAATCGTGGCGCGCCCTGCCCGCGCCTCGTTCAGCATCAGTTCCGCCCGATGCACAGCCTGAGCGCGCGAAAGCCCGGCAGCGATCTCGGCAGAAGCCACACGCTCCCCTGATACGGAAGCCACAGCCACCCGCACCGCAGCTTGCCGAAAATCCGCTTCCGCCTCCGTAAAGCCCAGTGTCAGTGCCGTCGGCAATTCGCTGTCCTGCGCCCGCAGGTGCAGGGGGCGGTCAGTTTCACCACTGACCGCAAGATCATCCAGCGCCAGCGCTGCAACCGGCTTTGCCGATCGTCGCACAAATCGCAGTACACCTGCCGAAACAACGGCGTCGAACCCGAACACATCAGCCAGTGGCTCAATCACAGCGCGAGCCGACATAGGGCGATCAATTACGTAGCCATCAACAAACCCGTCAGCGCTGATCCTTGCCGGAGCCGCCGTGCCATAATCTATCAGGATAGCGCTCAGCAGATCATCCATCGGCGCACTTTCAATGCGCCCGTTGAGCCAATGCCCGGTGGAAAAGTTTTCGGCATCCGTCCAGCGATCCGCATGCGCTGGAAATGCCGGAAACGGTCGCGCATCCCAGGTCCACAGATAGATGCGCGCGAGATCAACCATGCGACCGCTGTAAAGCGTAGCCAGGGGATTGGCCGGAGACAAGAAGCCGGTCTGAGCCGGATCAAACCGGTCAATCGCCGCTCTCAATGCTCTTGCCTGCACGAGGTCGTCCCGCATGCCGCGCGAGAACGGCGGCAGCGCATTCTCTGAGGATTTGGGATCGGGGAAGACATTGGGCGTATTGGCTCCACGATCTACTGCGGGACAGCCAAGCTCCAACAACCAGATCGGCTTCGATCCCGCCACCCAGGCCGTCGGCATCCCCTGCTCTGCACCCGCAACACGGTGATAATGCAGGTTCGACCACCACCCCGCAATATCCTTGGCGCGGAACACCCAGGGCTTGTTTGCAGCCCCGTCAGTGATCGGTGACCGGACCTGCGCGATGCGGTTGGCATCGCTGGCGTAATACCAGTCGAAGCCCTCGCCCGATGTCTGCCGGTCCGCAAACATTTGCAGATCATGCGGCCCGTCATAAGTCACAAAATCCAGATGCCCCGGCCCATCGCGCCAGTCAGTAACCGGCGGATACCAGTCGATAGCCACCGCATCGATATTGACATCAGCCCACAGCGGATCGAGCGGAAAGCGCACGTCCTGCCCGCTGTTGCGCACCTCAGAGCCATACTCGGTCCAGTCCGCGCCGTACGTAATTTTTGTCGAAGCGCCGGACAAGGCACGCACCTCTGTGGCTAGCGCCTTCAATCCCTGCACCGCAGGATTTGTCACGCCAGTCCCGCGCACCCGCGTCAGTGCCACAAATTCCGAGCCGATCACAACGGCATCAACTCCACCCGCAGCATTGCCCAGCGCCGCGGTGTGCAGCACGAGCCGCCGCAGCGTCCATTCGACGGGGCCGCTGTAACTCACCGTGTCCACGCCGACAGTGAAATGGGACGCAAGGCAATTGCCCATAAAGGCCGACACCTGTGTCGCCGCTGTCGCTGTCCCTTCAACAGTCCCGACCCTCCCTGGAGCAGGATCACACGTGATCCGCCCGCGCCAGGGATACACCGGCTGTGTCGCAGCACCCGTCCAGGGATCAGGCAAGGTATTGGCAGGCGGCACATCCATCATCACGAAGGGATAGAGCGTCACCTGCAGTCCACGCGCTTTCAGATCGCGGATCGCGCGCAGTACTGAACCATCGGATGGCGTCCCGCCAAAGGCAGGCTGCCCGTTAGGCGCGGAGACAGTGCCAGCCATGGTCCGCGTCAAACCGGCGACGGACCAGCTGTAAGGGTTGCCATCGATAGAGCCCGGCTCCGTCAACGGGCGGATCGTGCAGTTGCCAACCCTCAGATCATTCCCGAACCACGAGATCACCAGCGACACATGCTGCAGGTTCGGACACAAGGCCTGCAAGGCATCCATGGAGGCATGCCAGTCCGTGACATGGGTCAACTGTGTCCGGTTCGGCAGCGACGATGCGCCGAAGCTGCGAGCAACCGACAAGGCACCCGGCTCATAGACATACTCCCCCGCACCGGGGATGATCGTGACGGCCCGGATACGACGGCACAGGCCATGCACGGGCCGCACGACCTCGAAGGTGAATTGCGGCAAGCGGTTACCGAAGTTTTCCAGGGCCAGCCGCTCGAACACGGCATAGGCAATGCCACGATAGGCCGGTGCGCCTGATGCTCCCTGCTTCGCCACGATCAGCGGATCAGCTGGTTGCGTCTCGTCCCCCACATGCACCCGCATGGTAACGCCGGTGAGATCAACTGGTTTGCCATCGGCCCAGACCCGGCGCACGAACGCCACCGGCCCCTCGCACAATGCGATGGCAACATTGGCATAATACCGGAACGAAACCTCAACCGAGGCTTTGGGCTTCGAACCGCCGATGCCGCCCTTGCCACCGCGCGTACGCGTCGAGGACAGCACCTGTTCTTCCTCCAGCCGCGTCGCCCAGATCACCTGACCGCCCAGCCGCGCCCGGCCATAAAGCCGGGGAATCGCTGCGCCTTCCGTGGACGAGATACCGTCCAGATCTTTCAGCCGCGGGCCATAACTGATCTTGCGCCCGCCCCGGCCACTGGTGCTGCTGCTGATCAGCGAGGCGTCCATAACGGAACCGACAGTGCTGCCGATCACACCGCCCACGGCAGCCCCGATAGGTCCGCCAACAAGGCCGCCGATCACCGATCCGGCTGTCTGGAGTACAAGCGTGGCCATGGTTGCAATGCCTCTGGTATGCAGAAAATCGAACGGGCTAGAAGCGGAAGGCAAACACCAGATGCCGTCGCCACCAGCGACCGATGACAACCTCCGCAACGGCAGCACCATCATGGGCATGGACCATGGTCTCGCCCGACGTCGCGATGGCGCAATGCTTGGCGGGCAGTCCCTCCCGCCAGCGGAACAGGATCACGTCACCGGCAGAAAAATCCGCGACGTCAATCGCATGCATATGCCGCGCTGCGGCTTCCGCCATGGTCTCGCGGCCACAGGCTTCGGCCCAGTCCGCGGAGTAAGGCGGCGGCAATTCGGGCTCACAACCGTGAAGCTCACGCCACACACCCCTGAGCAGGCCAAGGCAATCGCAGCCCACGCTTTTGAGCGAAGCCTGATGGATATACGGCGTGCCGATCCACGATCGCGCAACAGTCACAACCCGCTCCGCGCTCATGGCGTCAGCGTGCCGCCATCAAGCCCGCTTTCGCCGGAAACCGCGTAGCCCATCACAAAATCATTGCCGGGAATATGCGGGAAGCCACGAAAGTTCGGCGCATTGGCAAACCGGTCACGACACGTGTCGAAACGCTTGTCACAACCAACGGTCAGTGTCACCGCGTCACCAGCGGACAGTGGCGCGGTTGGCGGCGACCAGAGCGCGATAACATCCTGCGTTCCAAGCCGCGTATGGCTCATCACAGCAAGGGTCCGCCCGCTGTTTCCGCCAGAGGTGAATGCGATGGTTCCGCCCGTAAATGCACCTGCTGCGAAGCCGGGCAGAGCAGCCACTGAGAATGAGCCCGCATCGCTCACAGTCGTGATCGTGACAGCGGCCCGCCGCGTCGCGTTCGCCAGCGCCACACCACAGCGCGCATCACCCAGTTCAGCCGAACACAGCGCTTCATAACGTCGCCCTTTCTCCCGGTCGAAATTCTGCGCCAGACTGCGAACTTCCGCCGTGAAAGCCTGGCCCTGTCGCCGGATATCACCGATATGCCCTGCATCCAGCAGCATCCGCCGCGTCGCGTCACGCCAGTCCACCAGCCACGTCTCGATGGTCGCGCCGTCCCACAGACCGCTGTCGATATCGGCTTCGCGGATCGCATCGGCCTGCAATGCACCAGCGACCTCGCCGCCGCCAGTCGCAAGGCCCAACAGGCTCTCGGCCTCGGAAGCCTCAAGCCCGCTCGCCGCCTTGAATGTCATCGCATCAAACGTCAGATCGCGATCATGATCCGTGAAGCCGAAACTCTGGCCATCACGGCGGATCACTTTCCAGCAATGGCACAGGGTTGTCGCGCCGGACGCCAGCTCGGCCGCAAGAGAGGCGGGAATGGTGCGCATTGAACTATCCTGTCAGGGAATGATCTCGATGAGCGGAATGGACGGAATCTCGCCGGCATCGAAGGAGGCCAGATCGATCTCCAGAAGGTCCGTGTCAAATCTTACCGGCACGTCAAACTCGAAGCCCGCTGTCACAGCAGCGCCATTCACCGGAATATTACCTGCCGTAAAAGTGATGATCCCGGTTTCGATATCCAGCGTGAACTGCGTACCCATCATCTTAGCAGCACCCGCGACAGCCACCAGAACACTACCCGCCACCGGCTTGGCTATGGGACGCTGATAGGGCGCAAAAGATGCACCGTACGTCTTGATCAGATTGAACGAGGCTTTCGATCCTGTACCAGTTCCCAGTGCCTGATCCGTCATCTGCGGAGCAGCGCCATTCAGCGACGAACGGAAATCCGTCCGGTCCTTGAAGCGAAAACCATAGAGCCTGCCGCGCCGTTCTTCGAAGAAAGCCACAACCTGCGACAGAGCCGCCAGTGATCGCACCCCGTATCCCGCGTCGTATCGCCGTCGCGCGTTGGCCCAGCGCGCATTGCGCTCCTCGCGCCCTGAGCCCAGTGTCACGATATCCGTGCGCCGCTCCGGCCCACCCCTGCTGCGGATACCGACCTCGACCGGAAACCGCACGTCGTGAAATGCTGGCATGACGAATTCTCCTCAAAGCCCGCGCTGGCCACGCTGCACCGCACGGGCAAGTGCTGCCGAAACCTGCGCCTCGGAGCGGTTAAAACTCTCGGCATCCGGGGTGTTGACAGTCATCGCGACCGAGATGGATCGGCCAGTTGGCGCAGCCGCGCGCGCGGCGACCGGGGCCACAGAATTCGCCACATCACCCAACCCCGACAACGCAGCAGGCGCGGCCAGACTGAACGCCCCGCCAAGCCCGCCGGAAACGCTGCTCACAAGCGTGGACCCCAGCGTCGAGGCCAACGACCCGAACAAACTGCGCCCAGCAGACTGGAGCGCGGTCTGCGCCAGCCGCTGCCCCACGCTCTTGAGTACATCATCGAGCTTGCGTCCCTCCACCTGACCGGCGGCAAGGGCAGCTGCGATGGACGCCCCGGCTTGTTTGGCGGCCCGGTCAAGGCGCAGGAACGACTCCGTTCCATCATTGGCAGTTGCAGAGACATCATCCATGGGAAACATCTTTCTCGTCAGGAAACTGCGCCAGCAGAGCCGCAAAACTTCGGCGGTCCAGAACTGCAGTCTCGGGTGGCGCATGGGCGCGGGCAGCAGCGGCGAGTTCCGCCGGTGTCATCGCCCAGAAATGCTCAGGAGAAAGCCGCAGGCGGCCGAGGCCGAAACGCATCGCTGCATCCCAGGGGAAGGGTTGCGGTTCATCGCGTCCAGCCATGCTCAGACCGCCTGCGGTGGCGGAGGGTGGGAGGATTCTCCTCCGCCAAAGGTGACGGCGAGCAGGAGTGCGGCGGCAGTCGCCGCGCTCTCGAACGCCGAAGCTGGTATCATCTGGCCAAGCGCTTTAGCGGAGACAGGATCTCCAGCTCCGGCAAAACCTGCGGCCAAGATTTCACAAATCTCGCGGGCGGAAAGACGGCCATTCTGCAACCGCTCGCCCAGCGCCCGCAGCCCGTCAGCTCCCATTGCATCTTCGAGATTGGCAAGGCTGCCGAGTGTCAACCGCAAGCAATGTGTCTGTCCGTCCAGGTCGAAAGGGATTTCACCCCGATAGCGATTGGCCATGGAAACCTCCTCAGATCACCGTGAACGTCAGAATTCCGGCGCTCTCCAGCGACATCTCGAACGTCACCTCGCCCTGATGCTCGCCGCGATAATCGAGACCACTGATCTGGAACGGACCTTCTATGGTCCCGAAATCCGGGATGATCACGCGCCAGTCGCGGATGATGCCGTCAAAGAACGTCTGCCGCGCCAGCAGGTCAGTAGTTCCGTCCTTGAAAACACCACCACCGCTGATCGTGGCCTTCTTGACGCCAGCCCCCGACAACAGCTCGCGCCAGCGACCGGCACTTTCGGCATGGGTGATGTCCACCGCCTCCGCATCGAAGGCGATGCGCCGAGAGCGCAGGCCCGCGACCGTAACGAAAGCGCTGGTGTCGTCGCGCACCTTCAAAAGCATGTCTTTTCCACGCTGTGCCGCCATGGGTTCCATCCTTGAAAAAGAGGTATCGGTTCAGTGTGCGAGCCGCGCTCAAACCACTTCGGTAACGGCCTTGATGCGCATCAGGATGCGCCAGGTCTCGCCATCCTTGAGCCCAGAGGGTTCGATAGCGAGCACCAGCAGATTGATCAGCTTATGCCCGGCGAGCGTGGTCGGCAATGATGCCAGCGCAACAGTGATAGCGTCAGCAATCTGCAAACCCTCACCGCTGCCATTGCCCCGGCACCAGATGCCGAGCGCCAGATCTGTGGCATGACCATCGTCCGAGGACGTGCCGTTCTCCCGCGCCGTCGCTGCCAGGAATGCTACATGTGGAAACGCCGCATGCTTCGGTGGATCGGCGAAAATCTTGGGCTCGCGCAGCAGCGCCAGCACACCGGTATCTGCCTGCAACCGCACGCGGATCGCATCACGCAAGGCATTGATCGGCGAGGTCATCGTGCGTCCTCCAGCAGCGACCGGCTGATCTTGATTTGCCGATACGGCGCAATCAGCCGCTCCACCTCGGTCACGATATCCGGACGGCTTTCGCCTGCGCGCTCCGGCCCACGCGCTTCGTACGCCGTCACGATCAGCAGGCGTATGGCTTGCCGCAGAGGCTCCGGACAATCTTCCGCTACGCTGCCATATCCCGCAATAACATCGATCTCGATGCCATTGCGTGAGCGCCCCGGATTGGGTGGGCTTTTCACAGCCAACAGCGGCGGCTCTGCACCAGGCTCCAGCGCATAAAGCGTTGAAGCCAGCACCGAAGGCACACCTGCTGCATCGAGCAACTGCACGGCTGTTATCGACATAACTGGCAAGACAGGTAGCGTCACCCGCGCTTCCGGTGGCCACTGATCCAGCACGATCCGCCAGGTTTGCGCCATTATGGCACGTCCGGTGCGCGACTCGATCCTCTCCCGCGCCGCCTTGATCAGTGACGAAATCAGACCATCATCATCGATATGATCAACCCGGAGCCAGCGTTTGGCCTCCACGAGAGTCAGGGGTTCCACTAGAGGAGAATTCACAATATACCGACGCATCGCTTGCCTCCGCCGTATAATCGGCAATCCCTGATTCATTGAATGTGATGAGCTGATTGTGCGCACGAGCCAGACCCTGACCCGCGGCGCGGTATTGTTGGCCGCATGCCTGACGGCAGACCCCGCGCTCGCGCTCGGCGGTGATGCCGCGTCTGAAGCAGGCGGACGCCTTGAGGGCCGCACCGTCATGGTGCTGGGCTCTCGTGGCAGCGTCTGCAGCGGTACGGTTGTCTCTCCCACCATCATCCTGACAGCAGGCCATTGCGTCACCGGAACCGGACAGTATGCCATTGCCTACAAGGAAGCTGGTGGCAGTCCGACCCTCCAGGAAGTGCGTCAGATCGCCCGTCACCCGGAGTTCAAGCCTGGAACGAAGGTTTCCATCGACATAGCGCTGGTGCGGTTGAAGCTGCCGCTTCCCCAGCGCTTTTCCACTGTCGGCCTCGATGCGGACGCAGATGACGACGGCGTCGGCTCGCGCATGACCATCGCCGGGTTCGGCCTTGCCCGTGAGGGTGACGAGAAGAGCGCAGGCACGCTCCGCTCCGCAACCGTCACCGTGCTCCCGCGCTTCTACCCCCGCTATTTTCGCCTTGGCCTGTCGGGCGGAGGTATCTCGATCTGCAAGGGTGATTCAGGCGGTCCCGTGTTCAGCGATGGCATCACAGGCATCACGTTGACCGGTGTGATCTACGCCTCGGAACGCCAGCGCAGCGGACGCCAATGTGGCGATGTCGCACAAGCCGTCCGCATTGCGCCACAACGGGCCTGGATCGACCGCATCATGGCGCAATGGGCGCAGTAGCCGTTACGAGATGGCGAACCTCAGCAGCTTGAACGCATCGAAGTCCTGCACGCCGCCACCCACACGCTTGGTCGTGTAGAACAGCACATAGGGCTTGGAGCTGTAGGGATCGCGCAACACGCGGATGCCCATGCGGTCCACCACCAGATACGCCCGCTTGAAGTCGCCGAACGCCACCGAGAAGGTGCTGGCACCGATATTCGGCATGTCTTCCGATTCAACGATGGGGAAGTTCATGAACGTCGCAGCCTGCCCCAGCGAGATCGGCGGCTGCCAGAGATAATTGCCCTGACTGTCCTTGAACTTGCGCACCGTCGCCTGTGTCGAGCGGCTCATGATGAAGGTGCCGTTCTGGCGATAGGGTGCCTTCACGGCATAGGCCAGATCGATCAGGATATCGGAGGGCGTCGTGGCCGGGAAACCAGCGGAAACACCGGTTGCCAGATACCCCACATTGCCCCAGGTCCAGCTGGACTGCGCCACGTTGGTATAGGCAATGATGCCCTTGGGTTTGTCGATGCCATCACCAAAGATGAAGGCCTGACCCTCTTTCTCGGCAAACACCGTTTCCACCTCGTCGGCAATCCAGTCCTCGATGTTGATCGCTCCGTCATCAAGCAGCGTCTGCGTTGCAGACGGCATGGCATAGAGCTCCATGGCCGGAAAGGTGAGATCGGCCAAAATCTGGCTGTTGGTCTGCGGACGCGTCGCCGTCTCGTTCACCCAGCCCGATACGGGGCCTGTGGTCGAGAACGCCTTCTTCAGCTGATTGCCCGAAATTTCGCGCACCGTGGCCAGCGCACGAACCGGCGAGATCAGCGCCATGCGGCGCAGCAGCTCGCGCTCCTGCGGCACCGGCACGAGATATCCACCATCCGGGCCGGAGCCGGAGGACAGAGCTTTCTCCTCCAGCTGCTTCAGGCCCTGCGCATCACCCGTCCGCATGTAACTCTCGAAGGCCGCCTTGTGTTCGCGGGTATTCGCATCGAGCCCGTCCACCTTGCTTTCACCAAGGCCGGGGCGGCTCGCCTTCAGCGCAAGCTGATCAAGCCGGGACTTGGTCTGGTCCAGCGAGCGATCAATACGCGCCAGCTTCTCCTCGGTAAGGACATCGGCCGTGAGCCGCGTTTCGATCTGGCCAAGCCGGTCGTCATTGGTTTCACGGAAAGCCTCGAAGGCCCGCGAAAAATCCTCGAAGGCCTGCGTCACATCCGGGCCAGCTTTGGTCTCAAGTGTCTGTTCAGTCATGTCAAAGTCCTTTGGTTGATGGGTTCGTTATCAGGATGAAGCCGCCAGTCGGCCCGCACGCGGCGAGCGGAGATCGTCCGTTGTCCGGCGGATTGCAGCAGCAAGTGCAGGATGATCAGACGTGCGCGCCATCCGTTTCACGGCGGAGACGCGGGCACCTGGCAGCATCGGGAAGGTGACGATCGACACCTCCCAAAGATCGAGTTTTTCAAGATTTCGCACGCCGGTGGAGGCATCTTTGCGAGAACGCTCAGTGCGAAAGCCTATGGACAGCCCATCGACCGCGCCAGAGCGCATCAGCGCGTGGACCTCGCGCGCCTTTGCGACGGCCAGGTTCAGCTGCCCTCGCACCCTCAGGCCGCGGCTATCCTCGCTGATCTCTTCCCACAGGCCCAGTGGATGCAGCGGATCATGCTGCCACAGCAGCTTGACCGCACAGGGTGGCTTGCGGGCCAGGCACTCCCGGAAAGCGCCGGCTACCACCCGGTCACGTCCGAGATCGACCACGCCGAAGAGCGAGGCATAGCCCTCGAATGTGCCGTCAGCCGACACCTTCGCAAGCGGCGCACCCGCAAACTTCACCTCGTGATCTGCAGGCCTTTCGCTTGTTGCGGCTAACCGGCTTGCACAGGATTGAAAACCGTCAGACCTCATGAATTCCTCCGGTTCTCGGGAACCTCCGCATCAGGACGCCCGCGCCGGTCCAGCCGCGAGAGCACATGAAAAAAGCGGCGAAACACGTTCGCCGCTTTCATCTCTTCGGACTTTTGCTCCGGGGCCGGATCGGGATCTTTCCCGGAGAGCCGCAAAATACTGCGAGAGCCAAATCTGTCGGATAGCCTCATGGCTCATCCTCCTCGTGGTTGCGGTTGAAACGGGAAAGCTCCTGCAGGAAATCCTGCATGAAGTGCTCGGTGCGCCGCGCCGTCTCGGCTGCTTCGGATATCCCGAACCAGACCATCGCCGAGGCGCTGAACGCCCAGATGAGCAGGGCCAGATGACCGATATCGGCATGGTGCATGAAAGCCTGCAGCAGGCCGTCGGGCGTTGCATTCATTGTGCACTATTCCTTTCTTGCGACTGGGCCATCGGCGCGAAACCGAGCATCATGCGCTTTTCATCCACCGTCAGGAAATCCGCCGCCGTCACGGCCTGCCACAGCGGCTCGCGCGTCTCGTTCATCGCATCGACACCATCGAAATCCGGAGTGAGAGTGATGCTCTCGCCCAGATGCTGCGACAGCCAGAGCGACAGGCTCTGCGTCGTCTTGTTCACCAGCGGAGCGACGCATTGCCGCCAGAACACGCGGTTGGCCTCGGCGTAATTGGCATGGGTGTTGTCCCCTGCCAGCCCTAGCACGAGGGGCGGCACACCGAAGGCCAGCGCGATCTCGCGTGCCGCCACGTTTTTCAGTTCGATGAAATCCATATCTTTCGGCGATAGCGACAGCGGCTTCCAGTCGAGCCCGCCCTCCAGCAGCAGGGGCCGCCCGGCATTGGCTGCGCCCTGGAAGCCTTCTTCCAGTTCACGCTTCAGCCGGTCGTATTGCTCCTCGCTCATGTTCGCGCCATCCGCCGCATAGACCAGTGCGCCCGAAGGCCTGGCCGCGTTGTCGAGGAACGCCTTGTTCCAGCGGCTCGCCTCGTTGTGGATGTCGATGGCAGTCGCCGCCGCCTCCATCGCCGAAAGGCCGTAGTGATCATCAATGGGATGCGCCAGCATCAGATGCAGCACAGGCGACGCGCCCTCCGCCGCATGAAAGCGCACGGCCCGGCCATTCACCCCGTACTCATAGGCCTCGGGCCAGCCATCCGGTCCCGGCACCACACGCATCCGGTCGGAGCGCAGAACATGCAATTCACGCGGGGCTCCATCCAGACCGACACATTCGAGATAGGCATTGCCTGACAGGATGAGTTGCAGGAACAAGGCCTCCAGCAGCGCAGGCCCGGCCTGGCGGGGATTGGGCGCAGCAATGAGCGTCGTCACCCGCCGCGCCATCTCCGCATCAGCCCCCGCCGCATCCAGCGGCACAGAAGCAGCCGCCTCGGCGATCAATCGGATCGAGCGATGCGCGATCGGGTTCGTCATGAACCCTTCGCGGGCAAAGCCTGCATAGTCGCGCGGCGTCCACACCGGACGCCCCTGCGACGACAGCGCGATCAGGGGGCCAGAGCGGGATGCCTTGGTGTCAGCGGGGCGCAAGGGTGCATTCCCCGGAGCGAAAGCGCTCCGCAGGCGGGAGAGGATGGTGGGCATGGGTTGATCTCCTTCCTTCTCCCCTTGCGGGAGAAGGTGGTCGGCGGATGCCGACCGGATGAGGGGTATTGCGAAGCAAGCCTCGCGATGTTTCCAATATATTCGACCAATAAGAAGCTCGCTCCGCGAACCCCCTCATCCGCCCGCCATACGGCGGGCACCTTCTCCCCCAAGGGGAGAAGGAGAATTGCTTTAAAACCCGCGCACTCGCGGTCGCCCGCGCTCCGCTTCGCTCAGCGCCGTCAGCGCCCACACAAGTGCATCCAGCCGGTCCGGCGAGCGCCCGTCGGGCAATCCGTCCGGCCCGAACAGGCACATCTCGTCCTCCAGCTGTGGGAACCGCCCGGCGTGGCGCACCCTGCCCTGTGCATAGAGCGCGGCGATGGGCTCGGCCCTGAGATGCTTGCCGCGTGTGGCCCGCACCTTGGTGATCGGCAGCGTGGCATCGATGTGCCGCAGCACGCTCTCCACCATGTCACCGCCCTGGTTGATCTCGACCACCAACTGATCCGCCTCCAGCGCGCGAAACAGCTCCACGGCGGCGGCGGCCCATTGCTCGGGACGCGCGGCGTCGATGCTGGCATCGGCCAGCACGGCAAACCCGCCATCCTCCCGCCGCCCCGCCGCGACGATGCCGCAGCACGAGGCCGCGCCCGATCCCGCAGGAGGATCCACCGCCACTACGATGCGCTTCAATGTCTCCTTCGCAGGCGGCGCAATCACCAGCCCCTCGATCTGCTCGCGGGACCAGAAGGCATCGCTGCTCTCTTCCACGAATTCACCGTCCAGTTCCTGCCGCCCCAGCCGCGTCCCGGCGTAGCGGCTCACCACCTCGTCCAGAAAAGCCGGTGCCAGATTATAGGCATTGGCCGCCGTTGGCGCCCGCGTCAGCGCCGTGCGCGGATCGGACGCCAAACGCTTGAGAAGCGGCGTTGGATGGGGTGTTGTCGTCACCACCTCGCGCGGGCGCTTTCCCAATCGCAGCGCAAACTGCAGATTGTCCCAGGTCGCTTCCGCATTGTTCCATTTCGCCAGTTCATCACACCAGGCCGCATCAAATTGCGGACCACGCAGGCTTTCCGGTTCTTCCGACGAGAAGCATTGCGCCACTGCGCCGTTGGGCCAGACCAGTCGGCGACGCCCGATCTCGAAACTGGGTCGTTCGTAGCTTGGGTGCACGGCCATCAGGCCGGACACGCCGTCGATCATCACTTCGCGCACATCGGCAAGGGTCTCCCCAACCAGCGCAATCCGTCCGACAGGTGCCAGACCAGCCGCCACATCTCCCAGCGCCATGCGGCGCACCCACTCAGCCCCGGTACGTGTCTTGCCAGCGCCACGTCCGCCCAGCACCAGCCAGACCGTCCAGTCCTTGCCCTGATGCGACAGCGCGGGCGGAAGTTGATCCGCCCGCGCCCATGTCTGCCAGTCGGTATTGATCCGTTCGATCTGGCGACGCGACAGCGATACCAGATACGACAGGAAATCATTCCCCTCCGCGTCAAACCTCCTGAGTCCTTGCCCGGTCAATAGAGAGTTTGCGCAGTCGCTCGCCAAGGGCTTCGCGCAATGCGTCGATGTCATCGGGGGCAGCATCATCATCTTCTTCCCGTACCTGTGCATCCGCTGCCGATAGTTCGCGCAATGTCCTCGCCAGAACGGACAATACTCTTGCATCCCGTTCTGCCTCGATAGCTGGCCGTGGACCGGTCGCCAGGCGTGCTTCCACCTCAGCAGCCTGCATTTCAGCTGTGCGCCAAAGCCTCGCTGCAAGCGCTGCCCTTGGATCGATCGTTCCTGTGTTGATTGCGCTCTCCGCCATCTCAGCCTCCTTCGCCGCTACGCCGACGGGGGCCTCACCGGATACGCCATTCCATGTCCCGCCAGTCACAATTCTTGAGCGTGATTGAAACCTAGCCGACAAGCGTTACGCTGTCAAGGATTATTTTCCTAAGAAAAATCAGGGTATTTCTTTTATTTTACCTTAATGAACGACGCGCGCGCGGGATGCCGGTTCGGCCAGTCCTTGATCCGGGACTGCATGATTTCAACCGTGACATCATCCTCACTGGCAAAAACCCGGCCCATCACAGAAGCCCCGGCCTCAACCACGCTCTCCGCCCGGCCTGAAACCAGCGGGTGCCATGCGGCAAGACCCTTGCCCTCATGCACCCGGCGATAGGCACAGCTCGGCGGCAGCCACGGCAGCGTCCGCACCTGATGCGGCGTCAGAGTCACACAATCCGGCACCAGTTTGGCACGGTTGGAATAGTCTCGGCACTTGCAGGTTCCGGCATCGAAGAGCCGACAAGCAATGTCGGTATGATGAAGCTCTCCGGTATCCTCGTCCTCAAGTTTGACCAGACAGCACCGCCCGCAGCCGTCACACAGGCTTTCCCATTCCTGCGGAGTCATCTCGTCAAGGGATTTGGTTTCCCAGAAGGGAGCAATGGCAGAACTCATGCTGGAGGCTCTGGGCCAAAGCTTTCGCTCACGCAACCCCGTAAACATACAGTTTCGTGAGAAACAGCGACACAAGCGGGCATGCGATATTGGCAAAATTCCCGCAAATTTATGTGGCGCTGGATGAGGGAAAATACATCATCGGTATTGTAGCACACGTTCAATAAAGCCATAGCTGCCGCAGTCCGGCTTGTTCAGTTTCCTCTCGCACACAGACCACGTTTCGCCATCGGTCAGCAGCACGACCACTAACTCGGCCAAATTCGATCACCGCCCCCGAAGCCACTATCAACGGCAATAACCCATCTCGGCTTCGTGACTTGCCAGCGACCTCGCAAGACGTCAAAGCGATAAAAAACTGAAATTGGGAGACATCCAATGCTCATTCGCCGTACCCGTGGCTGGGAAATGCCCGAAAGCACCGCCACGCCGGAGCATGTCTTCCTCAATCGCCGTAATTTCATTGCGGGTGCAGCTGCCGCCAGCAGCGGGGTTCTCTCCCCTGCACTCGCTCAGCAGGTGGATGCGGATCCCAGCGTTGCCCTCTACCCCGCAAAACGCAACGACCGCTACCAGCTCGACGGCAAGGAAATCACGTCCGAGGCGGTCAACGCGAATTACAACAATTTCTACGAATTCGGCTTCAGCAAGCAGATCAACAAAGCCTCGCAAGCCCTTAAAATCCGCCCCTGGGCCATCAAGATCGACGGCATGGTGGAGAAGGAAACCACGCTCGATATCGACGATCTCCTCAAGCGCGTCGCCATCGAGGAGCGGCTCTATCGCCACCGCTGCGTCGAGGCGTGGTCGATGGCTGTGCCATGGTCCGGTTTCCCGCTGAAAGCCCTGCTCGACATCGCGAAACCGCTCTCATCCGCCAAATTCCTGCGCTTCGAGACATTTCTGGACCCCAAGATCGCGCCAAGCCAGCGCCAGACGCAATATCCATGGCCCTATGTCGAGGGCATCACGGTCGCGGAAGCCGCCAACGAGCTCGCCTTCATGGTCACCGGCGCTTATGGCAAGCCACTGGCGAAACCCTTCGGCGCGCCGATCCGCCTCGCCCTGCCCTGGAAATACGGCTTCAAGCATATCAAATCAGTCACCCGCATCAGCTTCACCGACAAGCGCCCGGTCAGCTACTGGGAGCAGTTGCAATCAGCGGAATACGGCTTCTGGGCCAACGTGAACCCGGAAGTCTCCCACCCCCGCTGGAGCCAAGCCAGTGAGGAGATCCTCGGCACCTCAGGCAAGCGCGTGCCGACGCAATTGTTCAATGGCTATGCGCCCTTTGTGGCCGATCTGTACAAGGGGATGGAGAAAGAGCGGTTGTGGGCATGATGGGCCTTAATGCACATCTCTGCTCCATGCTTCCTGCCCCAGTTTCGGCAAAAACCACGCCAGCAGCCCCGCTGCAGGCATGAACGCGCAGATCTTGTACACCGTCTCGATGCTTGTGCGATCCGCCACCTCGCCCAGCACTGCCGCCGCGACGCCGCCCAGCCCGAAGCTCAATCCGTAGAACAATCCGCCGATCATGCCGATGCGGCTGGGTACCAGGTCCATCGCGTAAATGAGGATCGAGGCGAAGGCGCTGGACATGATCAGGTTGATGATGATCGTCAGCACCACAGTCCAGAACAGATCGACATGCGGCAGCACCAGCGTGAACGGCAATGCCCCCAGGATCGAGAACCAGATTACTTTATCTCGCCCGATGCGATCCCCGATCATGCCACCGACGATCACGCCCACTGCGGCTGATACCAGAAACAGGAACAGCAGGACCTGCGAGGTCTGCACCGAGACATTGAACTTGCCGATGAGATAGAACGTATAGAACGAGTTGAAACTCTGCCCGTAGGCATTCTTGGAGAGCAGCAGGATCACCAAAATCAGCATCGCGAAGGCGATGCCCGCGCGCGACGCAATCGGCCCGGTCAGCGCGGCAGCAGGCTGGTCCTTCACCGCTTCGGCAAGGGCGTTGCGGAATGCGGTCTGCCAGCGTGCGGTCCAGACCATCAGGCCCATGGCGACAAATGCTGCCACCGAGAACCACGCGAGACTCGCCTGCCCCTTGGGCACCACGATGAACGCCGCCAGCAGCGGCCCCAGCGCGCTGCCGCTCTGCCCGCCGACCTGAAAGATGCCCTGCGCCAGGCCCAACTGCCCGCCCGAAGCATTGCGCGCCAGGCGCGTTGCCTCAGGATGGAAGATTGAGGAACCCAGCCCCACCAGGGCCGCACCCACCAGCAGCATGCCATAGCTTCCGGCATTGGCCAGCACGATCAGCCCCACCAGCGACGAGCCCATGCCCGCGACGCTGGAATACGGCATCGGATGCTTGTCCGTGATATGCCCCACCACCGGCTGGAAGATCGATGCCGTCAGCTGGAATGTCAGCGTGATGATGCCGATCTGGCCATAATCCAGATGATATGACTCTTTGATAAGCGGATAGATCGCCGGGATCATCGACTGGATCAGGTCGTTGAGGAAATGCGTCAAGCTGAGCGCCAGCAGGATGGGCATGGTGGCGCGGGTCGCCAGTTGGGTCTGAGTGGATGAAGACTGGATGTTCACGGGAGACTCGACGTTCCGGGTGTGATGCACCCCATGAAACCGCAGGGGCGGGAAATGGCAAGGCCGGGTGCGCAAAAACCGCCCATGGCTGCCATGACAAATATCAATGACTGCGATGAAAGCGACAAGAGTTACACGCTGTCCAGAATTGAAACGGGCCGGATGATCGGGAGGGGATCATCCGGCCCAAAAGCCCGGTCCTGGGAGGGAGGGACGGACCAAGGCTTCAATTTCACGACAGCTGCGAGCTCAACGCAGGGAGGAGGATCGGAGCACCGCCGCCGTCGATGGGTAGAATATGCGGGCATTTGCTGCAATGCACAATGAATAGCTTTCGATGGCTGCCATGCGTAATTGTTGTGCTTTTGGGGTGATCCGGAACGGGTGCAGCGGGGCGAAGTGGTGAGATTTTGGGCGGTGCGGGAGAGAGCAAAACAATGACTGTTTGCTTTTCTTCAGGACTGGAGCGCGGCGCAGCGGAGAAAAAAGCCAACTGTCTCCAGTTTGCGGGGGGGGGCAGAGTGAGGAACAGGCGAGCTGGACTGCACCCCTCTTGTGAAACACGCTTAACTCGGTGACAGGGCGATTTTCCGTGCTTTCAGCCCGACCATGCGCACCCGCAAAAGTTGACAGCTGTCAACTTATTCCTATTCGCGGCTTTCTCACCCACCCCGTCCTGCCCGCAAAGCGAGGACAGCCTTCAGTTTCTTCTGCTCTCACAAACGCTGCGCTCCAGAAAACGGAAGCAGTCCCCTTTTTTTGCTGCCCTCCTCCCGCTTTTCAGGTGCATCACGCATGACCGCTTGTGCAGACGGACGAAAACAGCGCACAATTCCGCTTCAGAGCAGGAAAACTGCCGTGACAGGGGGAAATGCTGGTGGCAGGCACAATCGAACTGCCAACATGGTTTGTCATCATCGCCGGAATTCTGGCGACAATCGGCCTGATCGATCGCCTGCTGATGCCGACCGCGCGCTGGATGCTGCGGCGACGGTTTAACGACGCCATCGACGAGCTGAACACCCGCCTCAAGCTCCGCATCCAGCCGTTCAAGCTGACGCGCCGCGAAAGCCTCATCGACCGGATGGTGTTTGATCAGGATCTCGTTCGCGCCGTCGAGGAGCATTCCGTTGCCAACAACGAGCCCCGTGCCGTGACCATGGCGCGGGTGCAGGCCTATGCCCGCGAGATCGTGCCCGCCTTCAACGCCTGGACCTATTTCAGCATCGGCGCCCATGCCGCGCGCCTGCTGTCGAACGCGCTCTACCGCGTGCGCCTCGGCTACTATGACGAGGAAAAGCTCAAGCAGATCGATCCGGATTCAACCGTCGTGTTCGTCATCAACCACCGCTCGAACATGGATTATGTCCTCGTGACCTATCTCGCCTCGGCCAGTTCCGCGCTGTCCTATGCGGTGGGTGAATGGGCGCGCGTCATCCTGCTGCAACCGCTGATCCGCTCCATGGGGGCGTACTTCATTCGGCGTGACTCAGGCGATCCGCTCTACCGCAAGGTGCTCGCGCGCTATGTCCAGATCGCCACAGCAGAAGGCGTCACGCAGGCCGTGTTTCTGGAGGGCGGTCTGACACGCGACGGTGCCTTGCGCCCGGCCAAGCTCGGCCTGCTCTCCTACATCACCGGCAAGTTTGATCCAGCTGCCGCACGCGACGTGATTTTCGTGCCGGTCGGCATCAATTATGACCGTGTGCTGGAAGACCGAAACCTCACGGCGAGCATCGCGAAAGAAGCTGGCGAGCGCAATGCGAGGCGCGGCGCATCTGCCGTCGCGAAATACCTGATGCAGGCGCTGTGGTTGCGCATGATGGGCCGCTGGCACAAGTTCGGCTATGCCAGCGTTTCCTTCGGCGAGCCGCTGTCGCTGCGCCAGCATCTGGCCGACCGGAAGATCGACCTGCGCACGCTGGACGACAAGGACCGGTTCGAACACACGGGCAAGATCGCCGAGGTGCTGATGCAGCGCATCGCCCGCATCGTGCCGGTCCTGCCCGTCCCCCTCATCGCCACGGTTTTTGAACAGGCAGGCACGCAAGCCCTGTCGCGCATGGAATTGATGGCGCGGGTGCAGGCGCTCATCGAAAAGCTGGGCGCGGCCGGCGTGCATATTCATGTCCCGCGCCAGGATATCGATTATGCTGTCGAGACAGGCTTGCGCATACTCACCATGCGCCATCTCGTGCGCGAAACTGACGGGTTCTACAGCGCTGATCCGAAGGAAAGCGTGATGATCCGATATTATGCGAACTCGATTGCGCATCATGGGATGCGTGGGTGAATCCGCAACACCGGGATTCCAGGGCATGCTGAATTTCGCGACACGCTTGAAAACTATGGAAAGAATACGGAATGTGCATGAGACTGGCGAGCGGGTCCTGATTATTGAGGCCTGAACGTCAGCAGTGTCATGTCCGGTCGGTATTGTGAAAGATGACCATGCGCTTTCTGCCTCACCTCCTGCGGCGCTTCGTCAAGCGTGGGCAACTCACGGTTTTCGATCATGACGGCACGAAGAGCGTCTTTGGTCCCGGTGGCGATGGCCCGTCGGTCACCGTTCGCTGCCATGATGCGAAGGTCGAGCGCGATATCTTCTTCAATCCCGAGCTTGCGATTGCGGAAACCTGGATGGACGGGCGGCTCGATTTCGAGGATGGCTCGACAATCTACGATCTCCTGTCGCTGTTCTGGATGCAGCGCAAGGAATTGCGCAAGCACCCGCTGCAGCGCGCAGTCAGGGCGATCCGGTTCAGGATCAGGCGTTGGCAGATGCGCAATCCCCTCGGCCTCGCAGCCAAGAACGTTCGCCATCACTATGATATTCCGCCGGAATTCTATCGCCTCTGGCTCGACAAGGACATGATCTACTCCTGTGCCTACTGGCGCACACCCGATGTCGGGCTGGAGCAGGCGCAGGCCGACAAGCTGCGCCACATCGCCGCCAAACTGAACCTGACGCCGGGCATGAGCGTGCTCGATATCGGGTCGGGCTGGGGGCAGCTTTCGATCTATCTGGCCAAGGCGACCGGAGCCAAGGTCACGGGGCTCAATGTCTCACCCGAGCAGATCAGGGTGGCGCGCCAGCGGGCGATCGAGGCTGGCGTCGGCGACCTCGTGACCTTTGTCGAGCAGGACTACCGCGAGCTTCAGGGCAGTTTCGACCGCGTTGTGTCCGTCGGCATGATGGAGCATGTCGGCGTCGCCCATTACGATGAGTATTTCAGCGCCATCAAGCGCCTGCTGAAGCCCGATGGCTCGGCAATGGTCCATTCGATCTGCCGGGTGGGACCGCCGGGCTTTACCGGACCGTTTTTCCAGAAATACATTTTTCCCGGCGGCTATGCCCCGGCCCCATCTGAAGTGTTTGAATCCCTGCAGAAACAAGGCCTGTGGACCGCCGATGTCGAGTTCCTGCGGCTGCACTATTACTGGACGCTTAGGGCGTGGCGCGAACGCTTTCTGGCGCGCCGCCCCGAGGTCGTGGCCATGCTCGACGAGCGCTTCGCCCGGATGTGGGAGTTTTACCTCTCGGCCTGCGAAATCAGTTTTCACAAGGGCGGTGACATGGTTATGCAGGTGCTGTTCGCGCCTGAACGCGACGGAGTGCCAGTGATCCGCGATTTCATCTTTGACAATGAACGTACGCTGGAAGAGCGAGGACACTGAGGCCGTTTCGCGAGGCATGTCAACACGGCCTTGCAGGCTCAATACACGCTCAAAACACCCACCTCTGCGCCTTGCTCACTATGAAATCCCGCAACCCACGATACCGAGATCGTGCTATCGAAGATTCTCTTGCATGTATCTAAAGTCACGGATACATATGTAACATAAGTCACATGTGGTGGGCCTCATGCCAAAAGGCAGTTCTGGACGTATCGTGGTCGAGGTCGACCCTGACCTGAAGCGCCTTTTATACAGCGCACTTGCTATCGAAAATTTGACCCTGAAGGACTGGCTCATTGATGCGGCAACTTCATATGTGAACGAGAGAAAACTGTCATTATTGCCCATAATCGATACGAAGAATCAGAGAAGAGCGAAAAAATCATGAATTTCATGGAAAATGAAACCGCTCAAAAGCTGCGAGGGGGCTATTATACGCCACCGGATTTGGCCGAGTTTCTTGCTCGCTGGGTGAAAGAAATAAGCCCCAAGCGAGTGTTGGAGCCGAGTTGTGGCGATGGTGTTTTCTTTGGTGCTCTCGCCAAGGTGAAGGGGTTTGAAAAAACCAGTATTATAGGCTTCGAACTTGACGAAGCAGAAGCTGCAAAAGCGCAGTCTAATTCCCGCTCTGTTGGTATCAAGACGTCTGTGCATTCGCAAGATTTTCTGCAATGGGCAATAGATCGCCTTGATGCAACCGACGCTCGTTTCGATGCTGTTGTTGGAAACCCTCCATTTATTCGCTACCAATATTTGCCCACACCCTTCCAGGATAGGGCGGAACGCATATTCAGGGAGCTGGATCTCCCATTCACGAAACACACGAATGCATGGGTTCCATTCATCCTTGCATCAATGTCTTTACTGAGGCCAGGCGGACGGCTGGCAATGGTAGTCCCGGCTGAAATCATACACGTCACGCACGCGCAGTCCCTACGTTCCTATCTAGGTCGCGAATGTCGCAGGTTAGTCATTATTGACCCCGAAGAGCTATGGTTCAGCGATACCCTTCAGGGTGCTGTAATCCTGCTTGCGGAAAAGCGGAGAGATGCTTCCGATAAGGCGCAGGGATTGGGAATGTATCCGGTCAAAGGCCGTGAGTTCCTGCACCTTAACCCCTCCTCAGTTTTTGAGGCGCCCCGAGCCATCAACGGCAAAACCGTTCAAGGAAAATGGACGCGGGCCTTGCTCGACCTCGAAACGCGTTCGCTGTTCGATGAAATTGGTGAACATGATGATGTTCATCGGTTCGAGGATATTGCCAAGGTCGATGTTGGCATTGTCACGGGCGCAAACAAGTTCTTTCTCGTCCCAGATGAAACCGTAAAAAACTACAAGCTTGAGCGTTGGGCACACCCGATGTTCGGGCGAAGCGAACATTGTCCTGGCGTCATCTATGACCAGAGGCAGCATGTGGCTAACGCCGGCAAAGGCAATCCAACCAATTTTCTTTGGTTCAAAGAGAACGAGCGGAAAGTGGATGCCGCTGCAAAGGCTTACATTGCGTTGGGAGAGCGCGACAGCCTTCATACCCGCTACAAGTGCCGTGTTAGGTCGCCTTGGTATACGGTGCCATCCGTCTATTCGACCGAAATCGGGATGCTTAAACGGTCACATGACACGCCACGACTAATTCTAAACCAGATAGGCGCTTACACGACTGATACGGCCTATCGAATTCGCGCGCGTGATGTTGATGCAAAACGCCTCGTAAGCTGCTTCATAAACCCTTTGACGGCGTTGAGCGCGGAGCTCGAAGGTCGCCATTATGGCGGGGGAGTGCTTGAGCTTATCCCATCTGAAATCGAACGCTTGACCATCCCCCTCCCCAAAAAGGCGAAGGTTGATTTAGTCGAGCTGGATAAGGCCATTCGTTGCCTGCCTACCCATCGCGTGCTCGATAATCAGGGCAAGATTATCCTTGGTGCGTTGGGGCTATCGCGTGCCAAACAAGATTGCATCCTTGAAGGATGGCGGAAGCTCCGCGACCGGCGGCATCGTTCTTCGAGCGAGCCGCTGGAAGAACACGCCTAGTCGATCTCAATCGCAAAATCCATCGGGTCTCCGATATCGCGATAAAGGCGCATGGTACGATCTAACAGGTCAGGCCGTGCAATCATTTTTGCAGCGTCATTCCATCGAAGCTCAGTCGGGCTATTTTTATCTTTTTTTGCTGCTCGAACTCGCTTTAAGCTGTGCGAGATTGTCAGGGAAAATGTGCCGTGGTTTTCTCCTTTAACCCACAATTGGAATTGTGCGTCAGCCTTTTCTGCAACGTTTCCAGCTCTGTTCGTGAATCTACTCCATTTTAAATGCCCAAAAATATCCTCTCGAAAATAGGTGACAGGATCAATTTGATCCATTGCGCCCTTTCCCAGCAGTTTCGAGCCCGTAACGGCAGTGTTCGCACCATCTGGAATCTGCAAGTCTCTTCGACGAAGTGGCTTACTTTCCCACACAAGATCAAAGCCAAATCCAGCAGTCGCGACAGCGCCTGCCAAGCCTTTTGATGCAAGAGTAGCCCCTGATTTGGCCTTAGATACAGTTGGGACACGCTTAGCTTTCGCCAAATTTCGTCGTAAAGGGGTGACTTTGAGCTTAATTCGCGGAACAGCATCGGTAGCCCCACCCGAACTGGCCGAGGTCGATGGTCGCGGCGGAGGCGTTGCCATTTCATCGACAACACGTCCGCTTGCAACAAGCTCATCAAGCTCAGCGATCATCTTAATTCGCTTGATATGCTCAGGATATTCCGTTGGCAAAGCAGTGAGTTGCGTCTCGATGCAATCGACAACCGCCTTATCTGCTGGGACGTTCAAATCAAAATCAAGCATCATGCCCGCTTCGATATTGTTGTTGAGCCCGCCCAACGTCAGATTGGCGCTGCCAACGCTCAAGCGCGCCCTCGCTTTCCCGCGCACAAGATAGAGCTTAGGGTGGAACACGACGTGTCGCGAACCAGTATCGACTGCGTAAATGGCGCTGTCTTTAATCGAAATCAGCCGTTTCAAACCCTGATATGACGTAATTTCATTCCGAACGCATGCAAAGATAATCACTTTTCTTGCTTGTGATTTTAACTGAGCTTCAATTTGCTGAACGCCGCTGTCGCTGACAAAAGCCACGCTCACGAGGACGCGCTGAATATCAAAAACGTCGAAAAGTTCACGGATAACATCCCCGTGGGTGCGTTTCGTAAAACCTTGAAGGATGAATTCCTTTTTTGCCATTGTTTTGCGCTGTGCTCAATGTTGTTGGACCAAAAAATATAGATAGATCAGGACTATATCACTGGAAAGGCAAATACCGCCTCCCCCTCAAAACACCCACCTCTGCGCCTTGCTCACCAGAAAATCGCGGAACACCTGAATCCGCGCCACGCCCTTCATCTCCTCTGCATAGACAAGATAACAATCGAGCTCTGGCATGGTTTCGGACGTCAGCAGTTGCATCAGCCCGCTGTCGGGCTCCACCAGATAATCCGGCAAGATGGCGATACCGAAGCCGCGCTGGCAGGAGCGGATCAGCGCCGTCAGGTTGTTGACGATGAACGCGGCCTCGCGCGGTTCTCGCGGACCTCGTCCAGTGGTGATGTGCCAGTTTAGATCCAGCAGATGCGGCGGCAGCGTGCCTCCAAATTTCAACAGCCGATGCTCTGTCAGCTCATCAACGCCTTTCGGCTGGCCGAAGCGCTTGAGGTAATCCGGGCTCGCATAGGCATGGAAATGCACCGTGAAAAGCTTGCGCTGGATCAGGTCGCCCTGCACCGGCTGGCGCAGGCGCAAGGCCACGTCAGCCTCGCGCATGGAAAGATCAAGCTCGTCATCCGTAAGAATCATCTGCAGCTGAATTTCCGGATATTTGTCGATGAACTCGCCCAGCCGAGGCGTTAGCCAATGCGTACCAAGGCCGACATTGGCCGTGATCTTCAACTCTCCGTTGGGTTTCTCGCGGCTGTCGGACAATTTGGCGCGCGTCTGTTCCAGCTTCTGCAGCACCTCACGCGCAGTTCGAAACAGCAGCTCACCCTGTTCCGTCAGGATCAGCCCGCGCGCATGCCGGTGAAACAGAGGAATCTTCAGCTCCGTCTCAAGCGCGCTGACCTGACGGCTGACTGCAGATTGCGAGAGCCCGAGTGCTGTACCGGCATGCGTGAAGCTGCCCGCTTCCGCCGCCGCAAAAAATATGCGGACCTTGTCCCAGTCCATCGCCATGGTGTGTTCCTCCCCGACCGCACCGCGCATCCCTCCCCAGGTTCGCGCCACGTGGTGCAACGTGCATAACAGACGGAGGAGCCATGCGCAAAATGCTTGCGGGTTATCGAGGAGCTTTTAAGTGCACAGCCGACTGCACATTTCCCGGCAAAGGGTATCTTCGTTTGCCAGATCGACGGATTAACCGCAAAATTCTGGGAAATTACGTATTAAAGGCTTTATTTTCCTCCAAGCCGTCGCTATCGCTTGCAAACGCGAAGGCCGGGCTGGCCAACGCTCGCGTGTGTTTGCAACGAAACAAAGAAGGGGGCAGCCATGCTCAAGGAATTCAAAGATTTCGCCATGAAGGGCAATGTGGTCGATCTCGCGGTCGGCGTGATCATCGGCGGCGCATTCGGCAAGATCGTCGAGTCGATGGTGGCGGATATCATCATGCCGATCGTCGGCGCGATCTTCGGCAACGTGGACTTCTCGAACCTCTACGCCTCGCTCGGCGCGAAGGTTGCGCCTGGCACCGGCTACGCTGATGCCAAGAAGGCCGGCGCGGTTCTCGGCTACGGTCAGTTCATGACCTTTGTCGTCAACTTCCTGATCGTCGCTTTCGTGCTGTTCCTCGTGATCAAGGCGATGAACTCCATGAAAAAGGCTGAGGCTGCTGCACCTGCCGCCCCAACGCCGCCGACCGCATCCGAGTCGCTGCTGGGCGAAATCCGCGATCTGCTGAAGAAGTAAGTTTGGGATATCACTGGTCTTGATCGAACCCTGGGCCGTTTGCCCGGGGTTTTTTCATGGCCGTGCGCGCGCCATTCATCTCGCCAATCCATCGGTTTGATCCCAAGAATCCATAGGACGCCACAATCCGGTTCCGCTAAAGGCAACACTCATCCGACCAGCCCTGCGAGTTGTCCTTGTCCCTTATGTCCGCTCTTCGCCCCGAAGCCGTGAACGCGCCCGCCAGCGGCATCGTCGAAGTCTCGAAATACGGTCGCGCCCGTGAGGGCGTTATCCCGATGTGGGTGGGCGAAGGCGATACGCCGACGCCAAACTTCATCACCGACGCCGCGACGCGCTCGCTGGCCGCAGGCGAGACTTTCTACACCTGGCAGCGCGGCATCCCTGATCTGCGCGACGCAATCGCCCGCTATATGACCCGCACATACGAGCGGCCCTTTGAGCGTGAGCAGTTCTACGTCACCGGCGGTGGCATGCAGGCCGTGCAGATTTCCATCCGAATGATCGCGGGTGCGGGCGACGAGGTGATCATCCCCACCCCGGCCTGGCCCAATTTTGATGCCGCCATCGGTATCTCGGGCGCGAAAACAGTGACTGTGCAGCAGAGTTTCGGCAACCGCGGCTGGATGCTCGATATGGGCGATCTCGCTGCCGCCGTGACACCCAGAACCAAAGCCATCGTGATCAACTCGCCCGCCAACCCCACGGGCTGGACTGCAACAGAGGAGGAACTTCGCCAGATCCTCGCCATCGCCCGCCAGAACGGCTTGTGGATAATCGCGGACGAGATCTATGGCCGATTTGTCTATGAGAGCGCCCGCGCGCCCTCCTTCCACGATGTGATGGAACCGGATGACAGAATCATTTTCGTCCAGACGATGTCGAAGAACTGGGCAATGACCGGCTGGCGTCTCGGTTGGATCGAATGCCCGCCGGAACTTGGGCCGGTTGTTGAAAACCTGATCCAGTATTCAACCTCAGGATCGCCGGTTTTCGTGCAGCGCGCGGCCATCGCGGCGCTCGACAATGGCGAGAGTTTCATCACCCACCAGATCAATCGCGCCAGACAAAGCCGCGACGTCATCTGCGACGCATTGCAGTCCACGGGACGCGTGCGCTTTCTCAAGCCCGCCGGGGCGTTTTATCTGTTTTTCACGGTGGACGGTGTCACAGATACCCGAAAAACCGCATTGACCATGATCGACGAGGCCAAGGTCGGCGTCGCTCCGGGTACGGCTTTTGGCCCGGGCAGCGAGGCGTTTTTTCGTCTCTGTTTTGCCAGATCTCCAGAGCAGGCGACCGAGGCAGCTGCGCGTCTGAAACACTGGGTCGAGCAGCTCTGACGCCAGAAATCACCACTTGTGAACAGACCAATTTAAAAAATATTTAAATTCTTTAAGTCCCTCGGCATATGTGTTAGCACTTACGCATGAACACCGATAAGGCCGACACAATCGAGGTGGTGGAGCTTGGCTCCGCCCATGCCGTTTTTAAAAATCCCGACGTAGGTCGTCGTCTCGTCAAGGCTCTGGAACAGACCAAAGCCTCTGGCATCGATGCGATGGGCTCCGCTCTTGCTCATGAGCTTAATCAGCCACTGGCCGCGCTGACGATCTATCTCCAGTCACTGCGGCGTCAATGCGCCAGATCACCCGAGACAGCGGCTATTGTTGTCGAGATGGTCGAAAAATCACTGCGCGAGGCCGAGCGTGCTGGCGAGATAGTGCGGCGCATGCGGCGGTTCAGTGCGCGCAGTGAGCCGGATCGTAAGCCGATGGACATGAACGCAATGGCTGAGGAGAGCCTCGAGCTGGCGCTTGTGGGAACCTCGAAAGCCATCCAGATCGAGCGGGATTTTGAAGCCCGCTCACCACTTGTCATGTGTGATCCGGTGCAGATCCGCCAGATCATGGTCAATCTTCTGAAAAATGCGGTCGAAGCCACAAATAAAAAATCACTGCCAAGAATTTTCGTCACCACGTCGTTGTCCGATGGGTTCGCCCACTTCAGGGTCTCGGATAACGGATCTGGCATAACGCCAGCCATGGCAGGTCGTCTCTTCAAAGCATTCGAGACTAGTAAGCCTCAAGGGATGGGTCTTGGACTTGCAATATCCAAGATGATTGCACAAAATCATCACGGTGATCTTGTGCTTGATACGGGAGGGAGCGGTAGCGGAGCTTGTTTTGGGCTAAAACTGCCGACCCGAAAAGATTAAAAACAACAAGTGTCCGTAATCCCGGCTTTAACCGGAATGTACGGCGAATGCAGGAGGTGGGGAATGCTTAACTCTCTCAAACAGACAAATGAAATTTTTGTCGTCGATGATGATCCTGCCGTGCGTGATGCCTTGACAATGGCTTTGCGAGGCGAAGGTTATACGGTGGAAAGCTTCGCTAATGCAGCTTCTGTCCTCAAAGTCGTGCAAATGCGTGCGCCTGCCGCCATTGTTCTCGATGTGCGGCTTCCGGACCAGTCCGGACTGGACGTTCTGAAGTCACTCAAGGCAGGCAACCATCCTGCACCGGTGCTGATGATCACCGGACATGGGGATGTCCCGATGGCCGTCGAGGCGATCAAGCTGGGTGCCTATGATTTCGTCGAGAAGCCATTCTCCATGGATGTTCTCCTGGACCAGCTTAAGAACGCTATGAATGCCCAGGCCCGCAAGGACCAAGGTGGCAGCGACTTCGACCTGACTAACATCGGCGGTAATGTGCTGACGCCGCGTGAACGCGAAGTCCTGCGGGAAATTGCTACGGGTGCCTCTAGCAAGGAAGCTGGTCGCATTCTGGGCATAAGCCCGCGCACAGTCGAGGTTCACCGGGCGCGGATCATGGACAAACTTGGCGCACGCAATGCAGCCGATTTGATGCGGATCATCTTTTCGCATAGCAGCTGAGTAGCGATGCAACGTTGACATGAGGTCGGATTCCGACCTCATGCTTTTCACATGACTGACTGGTTCCGCACGATACGGGCAGATTTCGAGACACTGCTCGCAGCCGGTCTGGGTGTTCTTGCTTTCAACGCAATCTCGTTTCCTGCCGCGACCTTGTCCGGCGCTATGATCGGCGTCAGTATTCTGCTGGGGTTCGGGCGTGAAGTACGCCTGCGTGCATGGTTGCGGGATCTCGGCATGCTGCTCGGTGGTCTTGCCATGGGCAGTTCAGTCACGCCGGAGATGTTGCAAGGTTTCCAGCGCTACCCCGCCAGTCTGGTCATCTTCGCAATCTCTATTGCGGCGACGATGATCCTGACGCAGATTTATCTGCGCCGAGTCGGCGGCTGGGACAAGGCAACTGCTTTTTTCGCTGCTGCTCCCGGTGCACTGACCAGCGTTCTTGCTGTTGCGGCGGACACGCGGGCCGATCTGCTCAAGGTCACCATGGCCCAGTCAGTCCGGCTGTTTATGCTGGTGGCTTTTCTCCCCGGCGTTGTCTCGGCCACCAGCACCGCAGGAACGGGTGCGGGGAGAGGTGTCGCAACGACCGCAGCCCTTGCTTTCATGCTGATCGGCAGCACGCTCTCAGGCTATGGACTGCAACGCCTTGGCATGGCGGCACCCTGGATCTTCGGCGGCATGGTTTTCTCCGCACTGGTACACGCCACCAGCCTTGTGCAGGGCAATCCGCCGGACTGGATGCTTCACCTCGGGTTCGCGCTCGTCGGGATCTATATCGCTACACGCTTTGCCCAGATCACACGCAAACTGCTGATCTCGACGCTCGCCGTTTCATTCGGCGCATTTGCTGTCAGCCTCGGCGTGGCACTCGCTTTCGCCTGGATTGCCTCGCTCGCGGCACAGGTTCCCTTCGGTCAGGCGCTGGTCGCCTTCGCGCCCGGCGGACTGGAAGCCATGATCATTCTCGGTGTGGCGCTGGGACTGGACCCGATCTATGTCGGCCTGCACCATCTCGTCCGCTTTTTCGGCCTTGGTCTGCTGATCCCTTTCAGCGTGACATGGGCTAACCGCGAATGATAATTCTTTCGAGAAATTAACGAATTCATCTAAAAATTAACCCTCTCTTTACCACGCCGGGGCAGTTTTTGCCCAGTTGCTGGAAATGGGTTGGGATAGGTGATTCGCAATCACGCTCCGGACATGCCCCTTCTTTCAGCGCCGTTTCGACCGGACGATGGGCTGTGGTATGGCATATGGTTATTCCCGAGGGGCGAGAGGCTACGAGCCTGATCCCCGCGATGTGATCGAGGACGCAGCCCGTGAAGCGGGCATGAGCGTGCAGCAATGGCTTGACCGTGCCCTGGCGGATGATTCCGGGAATGAACCAAGCCGCCGTAGCAACCGCAACAGCCGAAGGACCGGTCGCGACCGGTTTGAGGAAAGCCCGCTGGAAGCCGCTGCTCGCCGCATACAACGCCGTGGTTCTCGCGATGACGGCAGCTATTCCGATGACCGCGTCGAACGCATCCTGCAGGATGCGATGGAGACTATCCGCGCCAACGAGGAGCGGACAGCCTCCGCTCTGGAAACGCTGGAGCGTCGTATCGAGGACCGTGCAACTGCACCGGAACATCCTGTCGACAACCGCGTTCTGGGCCTGATCGACAACATCGAGCGGGGCATGAACGCCCGGTCAGCGCTCACGTCCCATGAACGCGTTTCGATGCCACCCGATCCTGATCTGATTGGCGCACTGGAACAGAAAATTTCCAACGTCGTTGATCTGATCGAGCAGCGCAGCCGTCAGCCTGCGCCAGCCGAAGCAGGAGTGCCACAAGGCCAGAGGCGTGATCTGCGGGCGCGCGCAACTGCGGCAGATGAGCCGCAGCGCTCCCGCTCAGCTGAAATCATGAAGGTCGAGCGGCAAATCGCCTTGCTCGGCTCACGCATGGATGCACTGATACACCAGTCTGTTGACAGGGGCCAAGCCGAACAGGCCGCGATGTCCGGCCAACTCACCCGGCTTCAGCAAGAGATCGCACGGCTCGCCCGCCCGGTTCAACCATCAACCTCTCCAGATATTCTTCTGGCCATCAGTTCACTTGATCGCAAGCTGGCACAGCTTGAGCAATTGCCTATCGCCGGTGCACAGTTCGAACGGCTGATGACCGAAATTGCCTCGATGCGAGCCGGACTGCATGGTGAGAATAGCAGCGGAACACAGGATTTCTCCGCGCTTGAGCGCCATTTCAAGTCACTCGAAAATCGTCTTGAGTCGATCACCGACAAAGTCACGACCATGCGCATTTCGGGCGTTCGGGATTTGCGCGGCCAGAAGTCCGTCGAGACCGCCATCAATGAACTGAAGCAGCTCGTCCGCAGCAGCGCGACACCTGCCGATGACAGTCGGGTGCTGGGTGCCGTGCAGGCTCTGGAGCGGCGGCTTGATGCGATGGAGTACACGCCGCAGGAATCGGCGGCCAGCCTGGATCGGTTCCAGTCGCTGGAGCAAAAGCTCGATGCGATGCAATATGCTCCAGCTGAACTCGCGGCGCGGCTCGACCATCTGCAGTCGATAGACCACAAGCTCGATGCAATCCGTAACACACCGACGGATATCGCCAGCCGCCTCGATCATCTGCAATCTCTCATTTCAGAAAGACCGCCTGCCGCCCCGCTATCGGCCAGCACCGAGATGCTGCTGGGCAATCTAGCAGCGCGCATCGAAAGCCTGCAGCACGGTGCCTCTGACGATCAGGCCTTTGAAAGGCTGCATCAGGATATTCAGGCACTGAGCCGCAAGCTAGAGGCGACGCCAGCGGCGCAGCAAGTTCCCGCCATGGCCGACGTCAGTGGTCTGGAGCGCTCGATGAGCGATCTCTTCCGTCAACTCGATGGCCTCAAGTCCGATATTGGAACGGCCACAGAACACGCGGTCCGCCGCGCAGCGACCGATGTGCTGAGCAAGGCACCTGTCCAGACCGTACCTTCAGGCAACCTTGCCGAGAACGTGCAGGTTCAGCGCACCCTTTCCGATATCCATGTGGCCCAGCAAGAAGCCGAGCGCCGGACCAGCGAGACGCTGGGTGCCGTGCATGACACATTGCAGAAGGTTGTCGGACGCCTCGTCGATATGGAAAAGGACATGAAGCGGCGGGACGACATGCCCGCTCCTGTCCTGCCCCCTAGCTTCGCGACAGTTGCGCCGCAGACGGTGCGCCCTGCCTTCCAGCCGCTTCAGACCCCGGTGCTGCCAACTCATGCTCCCCAAACGCTGACGGAGCCGGATCTGGATATCTGGGCACACGAGCCCGAAGCACCCAAGGCCTATCCGGCAGCATCCTCTGCGCGTGAGATGCCATTCGCACCCCCTGCACCGCTAGCAGGTCCCGGACCTATGCCGCTGAAGCCAATCATGGCCAATCCTTTGCCGCCGCTGGGTGCCCCCCAGCGAGATGCAATGGAAAACAGGCCCATAATGGCCGAGCCGCCACATCTGGAACCACCAATCCAGACGAGCGCCTTCCAGGACACCGTTGCCAGCCTGCGCGCCCAGCGCATGGGTGTTTCGGCTCCTGTCGCGGAGGCCGAGCCTGCAGGCAAGAGCGCCCTCGCTTCCGCCTTTGCGGCAGCCAAAGGTGCGGTTTCCGGAATCAAGCTTTCAAAAGGCAAGGGCAACACCATCTCGACAGCCGCTGCGGCGGAGACCGAGCCGTATGAAGCTGCCATGCAGCCGCAGCCTTCAATGGCGAGCACTCTGAACGATCCCCTCGATCAGCCGCTGGAGCCAGGATCGGGTCGCCCTCAGCAAGGCCGCAACGGCAGGTCCGAAACAGTCGCTGGCAACGACCCCAAGACCAATTTTCTCACCGCTGCCCGCCGCGCTGCACAGACCGCGGCTGAACAATCCGCCGAGGCACTGGCTCCGGCAAAGGGCAAAGCAGCAACCGACAAGGTCAACTTCGGCACCAAGGCCAGCCTGAACAAGAAGCACGTACTGCTACTCGGGCTGGCCGCGCTCATCGTCGCCGTCGGTGCTACCGTCCAGTTCACACGGGAGCCAGAAGCTACGCCGCAGCCACGGGTGGAAGCGCCCGCCCCAAAGAAGACCACGGTCCTCGAACGCGCGGTCGACCGGCTCGCACAGGCTACAACGGGTACGCCTCCCGTCGTCCAGCCACGCCAGATCCTGCCGCCAGCCAATGAACCGCTGCCGCCACAGATTACCGCGACCAAACCCGATGACCGGATTCTCAGCCAGCCGCCACGACAGGCGCAGGGAGAGGCCGCATTCCTGCCATCCGATCCCGCCACGGTAGGAGCCCTTGGACAGGAAGCCGGAAAGGGAACCACAATGTCCCTCAACGCGCCAAAATCCAGTATCCCCGTGGCCAATGATCCGCTGTTCCGCTTTGAGGGTATCCGGGAAGCCGAGCGCCTGAAGGCCGCCGCACGCAATGGCGATCCCTCTGCCTTCATTGAACTTGGCACCCGCTACCTTGAAGGCAAGGGCGCGCCGCGCGATCCGAAGGCCGCAGCCCTGTGGTTCGAGCGCGCCGCCGACTTCGGTTCTGCGCCTGCGCAATACCGGCTGGGCGCTCTCTATCGCGAAGGACGGGGCGTCGAGCGCAACGCGCGCATGGCACTGAAGTATTTTCAGACTGCATCTGATGCGGGAAACGCGCGTGCCATGCACAACACCGCCGTGCTTCTGGCCGAGGGTGTCAATGGCAGTCCAGATTATGCGGGTGCCAGCGAATGGTTCAAAAAGGCCTCGGAATTCGGCATCCGTGACAGTCAGTACAATCTGGCTATCCTTTATGCCCGTGGCCTTGGCGTCAGTCAGGACCTTATGGCATCCTATGCTTGGTTTGCGGCTGCCGCCGCCAATGGTGACGAAGACGCGAGCAAGAAGCGCGATGAAGTTGGCGCACGCCTGTCGGGCGAGAAACTCCAGCAGGCGAAGACCGCTGCCACGTCATGGAAACCCAAGACCCCTGATCCTACCGCCAACGAGGTGAATGTGCCGACTGGTGGCTGGGATGCCGCAACGGTCACGTCACCAGCAGCCACCGGACAGAAGCCGAAGCCAAACCGGTCCTGACGAATGTCGTATTTCACGCTTACCGAGACGGTTGGCGAAAGAGCCTCAGGCGATCACAAAGCCCCATGACCGCCACAAATCTGTTGCGGCATGAAGCCGTGCCTGTTTGAAGGGTTCTACTACCTGAGAGCAGGTGCCTGCCGAGTCCTCATCCATTGCAGATTTATTTACCCATTGCCGAACTGCCGGTCAGCATCTTCCTGATTTTCGGGATGGCGGCTGCCGTGGGCTTCATCTCAGGGCTGTTTGGTGTCGGCGGCGGCTTCCTGATGACGCCATTGCTGGTATTCCTGGGCATTCCGCCCGGCGTTGCCGTGGCGACAGGTTCAGCCCAGATCGCGGCCTCATCCATGACAGGCGTGCTGACCTTCTGGCGGCGCAAGGCTCTGGATGTGAAACTGGGTTTGGTGCTGGTCGGCGGTGGTATCGTCGGCACCTTCCTCGGCGTGCTGTTCTTCAACGCCATGCGCCGCGCAGGATATTTCGATCTCGTCCTCGTGCTATCCTATGTGACGTTGCTGGGCAGCGTTGGCGGACTGATGCTGATTGAAAGCCTGAAGGCCACCTTCATGCCCAAACGTGTCAAGGTACGCAAACCAAGCCGTCTTGACGGCCGCTGGTGGTTCGAGACACTACCCTTTCCTGTCAAGTTCGAGCGTTCAGGCCTCATGATCAGCATCGTGCCGGTGATCGCGCTTGGCCTTTTCATCGGGTTTGCGGGCGCTGTTCTTGGCATCGGCGGCGGCTTTATCGTGGTGCCTGCGCTGATTTATTTCTTTCGCGTCCCAACCGCGATGGTTGTGGGCACATCGCTGTTCCAGATCCTGTTCACGATGATCGCAGCCACCATGCTGCATGCCGTGACCAACCAGTCCGTCGATTTCGTACTGGCTCTGATCCTCATCATCGGCAGTGTCATCGGCGCGCAATTTGGCGCACGCGCCGGGCAAAATCTGAAGGGCGAGCATTTCCGGTTGCTGCTCGCCATTCTGGTCTTTGGCGTCGCTGTCCGTTTCGCGATCGAGATTGGCGTCAAGCCCAATGAACCCTTCTCCATCGAGCAGCAGGAGACACGCCAATGATCCGGCTGATCGTTGCCATGGCGACATTCATCGGCCTGTGTACGCAGGCGCCTGCCGAACGGCTTATCACCTCAGTCTCCTCCAGCCGCGTGCTCATCACGTCAAGCTACACCGGCGCAGAACTGGTGCTTTTCGGTGCCATCGAGCGCGATGCCGTCAGCGTGTCTCGCGCTGGCACCTACGATATCGTCGTCACGGTCAGAGGGCCGGTCAGCCCATTCACGGTGCGCGAGAAGCTTCGCATCGGGCCTATCTGGGTGAATGCGGATCAACAGAAGTATGTAGGCCTCCCTGGCTATCTCGCGATCCACTCATCACGCCCACTTACCGAGGTTTCCAGCAAGCCACTGCGTGAGCGCTTCCAGCTCGGTCTGATGGAGACAGTGGCCGCGCGCGGTGGCGGTGGTGCAGGTTCGGAAGAGCGCCGACAGTATTTCCACAATGCCCTGATCCGCCTGAAATCGAATGCCCGGCTGTTCCAGTCCAATGACAAGGGCGTCGTTTTTCTGGCACCGGGTCTGTTCCGGGCCGCGATCAGTCTTCCGGCCACCGCACCTCTGGGCAATTATGAGGCAACGGTGACGCTGCTCTCCGATGGCGCCCCGCTGGCAACGGAGAAGACCGATTTCGAAGTGGTAAAGACGGGCTTTGAGGCACAGGTGGCCGCTGCCGCCTTCGGTCAGCCCTGGCTCTACGGACTGTTCACGGTGCTGCTCGCGCTTGGCTTCGGCTGGCTCGCGAATTATGCGTTCCGGCGAGATTGAGCGGAGGTGATCATGACGGACGAACGCATCCCTCCTTCCGCTCTCCTACTCGGCCTTGGCGGACTGATTCCGTTCCTAGCCTGCGTGATCGTGATCTGGGCCGGGATCACCTTGCCGCTGATTGATGATCCGGCCCGCGCAATGGTGGCCTATGGTGCGGTAATCCTGTCGTTCCTCGGCGGTGTACGATGGGGCTTCGCGCTGCGTATCGCAGATACAGGGCTTCAAGCCCGCGCCCTTTCCATATCCGTTGCCCCTTCCATAGCGGCTTGGTTCACTCTGCTTGGCCCCACGATGATGGGACTGGTTATGCTGCCTGTGATGATCCTGCTGCTTGGTTTTGCCGATGAACACTTGCCGAAAATCGGCGTGCCCGTCTGGTATCGCAAGCTCCGGCGCGTATTGACTGCCGCGGTGGTGCTGGCTTGTCTGGCGGCTGTGGCGGGCGTGGTGCGGTAAAGCTCAGGGCCCCGAGAGCCGTTTCCCTCTCACCGGATAAACCCGCGAGCCGCCACACACATGAGCTGTGATCATGCGCTGGTCGAACAACCCGGCAATCACCTGATCCATGCAGTTCAACCCTCCCGCATAGGCCCCGAACGCCGGCAGGATCATGCGGCTTCCATCCGTGACAAAGGTCGGTCGCCGCACTTTGCCGCGCTCGCTCACGACCTTGGCGGCGGGATGCAGATGCCCCGCAATCTCGCCGGGCTGTGATCCTTTTTGCGGCTCATGCCGGAACGTCAGCAGACCCAGCACCAGTTCAGCCATGCGCTCTCCTGGCAGGCCGGATGGAATCTCTGGATCATGGTTGCCAGTGATCCAGATCATCTCCAGGCTGGCAGAAAGCGCTGACAAGGCCGCAAAAACCACGCCGTCCATGCGCACTTGCGCACCCACGTCATGGAAGCTGTCCCCCAGCGCGATCAGCCGTTGCGGGCGATGGCGAGCAATGACGCGCGTTAGCTTCGCCAGCGTCACGGCGCTGTCATAGGGCGGCAGCAGTTGGCCGCGTGCGGCAAAAGCAGAGCCCTTCTCAAGGTGCATGTCAGCGACAATCAGCGTGCGCTCTGCTGCCCACCAAACGGCCCCGTGATGGTCGAGGTGCAATGTTGCGCTGTTCACGACAGCAATGGTCATGGCATTTTCATCGGAGAAACCTGCGGTTTGTGCTGCACTCACTCAGACCCTGCTCCCCATCACTTCCGCCATCATCTCGCCCGCCGCCTCCTCCAGCAGCGCATCGGCCGCCTCGCCGTAGACCGCCTCGCGCCCGATTTCGAGCAGCACTGGCACCGACAGCGGCGACACACGCTCCAGAGGCTTGTGGATGATTCGGCCGCGGATACGCGAGAGCATATCGCTCAATCGTCCGATATCGAGAAGCCCCGTCGCCGCATCGGCCCGCGCCGCGCGCAATAGGATATGGCCGGGTTCGTGCGAGCGAAGCACGTCATAGACCAGATCGGTCGACATCGTGACCTGTCGGCTGCGCTTTTCCTGCCCCGGAAACTTGCGCTCGATCAGCCCGGCGATGACGGCGCAATAGCGGAACGTGCGCTTCATCAAACCGCTTTCCGCCAGCCATTCCTCCAGATCATCCCCCAGCATGTCCTGATCGAAAAGCCGGTTGATGAAGCCCGGCTCCTGAACGGATTTCAGCGAGAGATCACTGAGGCCCCAGACCGACAGCGCATAGTCGTTGCAGACGAACCCTTGCGGCTTCATCCGCGCCCGCTCCAACCGCCGCGTCAGCAGCATGCCAAGTGTCTGATGCGCCAGCCTGCCCTCGAACGGATAGGCCACGAGGTGGAAGCGCCCGCCGCGCGGAAAGGTCTCGACCAGCATGTCACCCGCCTTTGGCAACACACTTTTCTCCTGCTGCAGGCGTAGCCAGTCCGACACCTGATCAGGCAACGCCGCCCAGCTTTTCGGATCGCCCAACATCGTTCGCACACGGGCCGCAAGATGCGTGGAGAGTGGAAATTTTCCGCCTGCATAGCTCGGCACCTTGGGATCGGTTTTCGGAGCCGCGCGCGACACCAGCACACTGTCCTCGAAAATGCCCTCGAACTTCAGCACCTCGCCACCAAAGACAAATGTATCGCCATGCACCATCGTCTCGGCAAAATATTCCTCGACCTCGCCGATCACGCGTCCACCCATCATCGGGCCACGCCCCTTGCGACCGAAGCGCACCTTCAGCATCGTCGCTTCCACGATGGTGCCGACATTCATGCGGTACTGCTGGATGACACGCGGATTGGCGGCACGCCAGAAACCGTCCTTGTCCTGCCGGATCTTGGCAAATCGCTCATAGCTTTTCAGCGCATAGCCACCGGTGGCCACGAAGCCAAGCACGGCATCGAAGGTCTCGCGGTCCACATAAGCATAGGGCGCGGCGGAGGTGATTTCGCAGTAGAGATCGTCGGCCAGAAACGGCGCAGTGCAGGCCATGCCCAGCACATGCTGCGCCAGCACATCCAGCGCGCCGATGCGGCTCACCGCAGCATCCTGCTCGCCCGCCTGGGCCGCATCCACCGCCGCACGACATTCCAGCACCTCGAAGCGATTGGACGGCACAAGAATGGCTTTCGATGGTTCGTCCAGCCGGTGGTTGGCGCGTCCCACCCGTTGCAGCAAACGACTGGCGCCTTTAGGAGCGCCGACATTGATGACGAGATCGACATCGCCCCAGTCGATGCCCAGATCAAGCGTCGCAGTGCAGACGATGGCGTCAAGTCCGCCCGCACCCATGGCAGCCTCCACCTTGCGTCGCTGCCCCACCTCCAGCGAACCATGATGCAGTGCGATGCGCAGGCCGTCGTCGTTGATGCCCCACAACAGCTGGAACAGCAGTTCCGCCTGCATGCGCGTATTGACGAACACCAGCGTCAGCTTGTGCTGTTTGATCTGATCGTAAATCTCGCCAATCGCGTGCTTGGACGTGTGGCCGGACCATGGCAGACGCTCGGCGGTGTCCAGGATCTGGATGACAGGCGGCGCGGCGATGGATTTCTCGGCGAGGACGAGGTCGGAGAGATTGTTCCCTTCCTTCTCCCTTGGGAGAAGGTGGCTGCCCGCAGTAAATTTTGCAGACTGCATAAATTTGTCTGCACTGGCAGACGGATGAGGGTGAATCCCCGACTTCTGTGGTTTGCCCTCATCCGTCAGGCTTCGCCTGCCACCTTCCCCCAAGGGGGAAGGAAGACAAGCGCCCTGCCCCACCAGCCAAGCCTGCAACTCTTCCGGATCGCGCACCGTCGCGGAAAGCCCCGTCGCGGCCAGCTTGGGCGACAACTTCCGCAACCTTGCGAAATCAAGCGCCAGCAGATCACCCCGCTTGCTCGGCGTGAGCGAATGCAGTTCGTCGAAGATCACACGCTCCAGACTATCGAAGAAGCTCTCGGCGTCTTTCGATGACACCATCAGCGCCACCTGCTCCGGAGTCGTCAGCAGGATATCGGGCGGCTGGCGGCGCTGGCGGTCGCGTTTGGAGGCCGGTGTATCGCCGGTGCGGGTTTCGACGCGGATGGGCAGGCGCATCTCGGCAATCGGCTTTTCCAGGTTGCGCTCGATATCGACGGCCAGCGCTTTCAATGGCGAGATATAGAGCGTGTGGATGCCCGTGGGCCGGATGGCGTTGCGTTGGGGCCGGTCCGCCAGTTCGATCAGCGTTGGCAGAAAACCGGCAAGCGTCTTGCCCGCGCCGGTCGGTGCTATCAGCAACGTCGAGCGGCGCTCGTTGTATTTGGTGACCAGCGCCAGCTGGTGCGCGCGCGGCTGCCAGCCCTTGGCCGCGAACCAGTCGCGGAAGCGCGGCGGCAGGAGGTCAGCCGACATCGGGCTCTCGGCTCAATACGTTAGCCGGTATCCGGTTCACCACCACGACAAAACCATCAACAGGCTTCCC
>JANPDL010000006.1:0-131479 GCA_031431475.1 Hyphomicrobiales bacterium | reverse complement strand
GAGGCCAGCAGCGGCGCGGTCGGAACGCCGGATGACAGGCCGATCAGCGCGACGCCGTCGCGGATGCGCACATAGGGAAAGTGCGGGTTCTCCTGTCCATCTCCGGTCATCCATGGCGAAGTCGAGGCAGCCATGTATTTGAACGAGGAACGCACATAGGCATCGTGATTGCCGGGTATGACGCTGACGAAATCCGGGCTCCCGAGCCTTGCCACATAGCGCTGGGCGATCACGAACTCTTTCTCCAGCCCGATGTTCACGAGATCGCCCGTCAGCGCCACATGGTCCGGCTTGTGGTGCAGAAGGTCCGCTGTGATCTTCTCCAGCATCTCCATGCTGTGGATCAGGTGGCGACCGCGCTGCCAGTTCAGGTAACCCGTGAAGCGCTTGCCCACGAGTTCGCGCAGCCGCGGACGCGGCACGGGGCCTACATGAGGATCGGAGAGATGGCCGAGAAGGAAGGTCACGCGCGGAGCCCGAAAGGTTGTCGTGACGCTGTGTCTTGGCCGGGCGGGTGACGTCAAGGGGATTGTAGCTCATGCGCCCACGCCCTCGCGCTCCTTCTGCACCTTGTAATAGGCCCAGAGCAGCCGCGCCGCCACCGCGCGCCAGGGTCGCCAGCGCTCGGCGATCAGGCCGATCTCGCGGTCGGTCGGGCGCTCGTCCAGACGGAAGGCCATGCGGATCGCTTCCTGCAATGCGAGATCGCCCGGCGCGAATGCATCGGCGTGGCCGAGGCAGAACATGAGGTAGATATCGGCTGTCCAGGGACCGATGCCCTTGACCTTCGTCATGGTTGCCTTTGCCATGTCGGCGTCCATGTCTCGCAGCGCCTCCAGATCGAGCGTGCCCGCCTGCATGGCTTCCGAAATGGCGCGGATCGTGCGGATCTTGGGACCGGACAGGCCGGACCCCTTCAAGGCCCCCTCCTCCGCCATCAGGAAGATGTCCGGGCTGCGCTCGGGAAAGTTGGCGATGAGCTTGTTCCAGATCGCGTTGCCCGCAGCCACCGAGACCTGCTGGCCGATGATAATCCAGACGAGGCCGTCGAAACCATAGCGCTGGCGGCGCAAAGGCGGTGTGCCTGTCAGCGGCACCACACGGCGCATGACCTCGCACTCGGCCTGCAGTTCGCGCACGCCATCGGCGATATCCGCTTCGGTTTCGATCAGTCTCTGGCTTACCGGCGCTGGCATAAGAACTCCTCACCCCCGATCATACCCTGATCCGGAACCGCACCAATGGCGACACCCGTTTCTTGCTGTATTTTTTGCATCACTTGACGCCGGAAACCAGCCAGACCCATCCGGTCATGGTCACCACGGCAAACAGCGTGGATGCTGCCACGAGGCTGGATGACAGCGCCACGCCTGTTTTGTAGCGCTGCGCCAGCAGATAGGCATTCACACCGCTTGGACAGGCCGCGAAGATCACCGCGACAGCCGCCCAGACAGGCGGCATGGGAAAGATGTGGAAGGCCAGGATATAGACCAGCGCGGGCTGTACGAGCAGCTTGAGCACGGACAGCACTCCGACCTGCACAAGGGGTGCGCCGAAGCCGTAGCGCTTCAGGGTCATGCCCAGCGCGAACAGCGCAGTAGGGCCAGCGGCATCCCCCAGCAGTTTCATGGCCGAGTTAACCGGGCCAGGCAGACCCAGTCCAGCGATACGCCACAGTGCGCCGCAGACAATTCCCAAAAGGATTGGATGCAGCGCGAGCTTGCGCAGCATCGCGCCCCATTTGTCACCGCTCTCGTCGCCGCGCTCGACCAGCAATGTCGCGATGGTCATGGTCAGCGGCAGATGGACGGCGATGAGCAGGAACATGGGCACCGCCGCCTGCTCGCCGAAAGCCAGCAGGACCAGCGGAATGCCCACGAAGACGGTGTTGGACTGCACCGCCGTGAACCCGGCGATGGGCACTTCCGCGCCGGTGAGCCCAAAGATGCGCGTCACAATCAAAGTTGTGATGATCCAGACGATGGCCAGACCGATAAAATACGCCAGCCAGTAAAACCATGGTTGCACCTCCGGCAAAGGTGCCGTCGCCAGCGTGCGGAAAAGCAAGACGGGAATGGCCACGATGAAGACGAAATCAGACAATCCGTCAGCCACACTGTCATTAAGGAGGCCGCTCATGGCGGAGGCCAGACCGGCTCCAATGATCAGAAATATCGGGAGAACAATTGTCAATGTGTCCAGCATGTCCCGGACTGATAGACAGCTTTGGCCGGATGGAAAGGAAATATTTCCACTGAATCGCATTCCTTGCGAGCGGCCCGTCGTCTTAGGCATCACGTAACGGGATTGGGGTAAAACGAATCTGTGTCAGGTCTCGGGGGCGAGGCATGACGGGGTCAAGTCTTATGTCGAAGTCCATCAAGGGTAAGTCACCCGTTCCTGACGCCACAGCCGTGGCGGAGATCGCGCATGAGTTGCGCTCGCCACTTGGCGGCATCGAGGCAATGGCGTCGCTATTGCGCCAGACAGGCCTTTCCACTGAACAATTGCGCCTTGTCGATGGCCTGTGTGCCGCAGCGCAGCACTTGCGCGCTGTTGCCAGTGATATTCTGGATGAAAGTTCCGGGCAGGCCGGTCATCTCGCATGCGAGGAAAAGGCGCTTGATCTGCGCAGTTTTGTGGATTCCCTGGCGATCTCTGTCGAGGCGCGCGCCATGGCCAAAGGCCTTTCATTTGATCTGATTTTCGACAGTACAATCGCAGAAACTGTTGTGGCTGATGCCCGTCGTATCCGCCAGATGCTGGAAAACCTGCTGGATAATGCCATCAAGGTCACAGCATCCGGTGGCATCCGTCTTTCAGTTATGCAGGTTGACCGGCGTGGCGCATTCGAGGGTTTGCGTTTTGTGGTGGAGGATACTGGTCCGGGTTTCACGGCGGAGCAGGCCACGCGGTTGTTCCGCAGCTTCGGGCGCATCGACAACGGTATTGCAGGCACGGGCATCGGACTCGCCATGGTGCGGCGGTTTGCAAACAGCATGGGTGGCGAAGCTGGATGCGAAGGGCAGCCGGGTAAAGGTGCGACCTTCTGGTTCACCCTCAGGCTGAAGCAGCCACAGATTGCCGGCGACGACCTTGCTCGTGAGGCCAATAATGAGGGTAATGGCGATGATCGCAGCAACCGCATTCTTGTGGTCGATGACAATCATGCCAACCGCATGATCATGGCCGCAATGCTAGAGCATTTCGGGTTCGAAATGGCGGAGGCTGCTACCGCCGAGCAAGCGCTCAGCATGCTGCCCGAAGGCCGTTTTGCCGCTGTCATGATGGACCAGACCTTGCCCGGCATGAGTGGCCTTGAGGCCCTGAAGCTGATCCGCGTCATGCCGCAACCGCTGGCTGATTTGCCGGTGATCCCGGTCACGGGGCGCGTTTCACCTGCTGACAAGGCGGCATTTGCAGCGGCAGGAGCAAATGGTTTTCTGGAAAAGCCCGTAAATGCGCGCGCCGTGCGTGAAGCGCTTGATAACGCTCTCAAGCCTTCTGGTATGAAAGCGTCAAAAGCGGCCTGACGTCTAGTCGTTGCCCTGCGACAGCGGCTTCTGGCCGATGATCTCGCCCGTGCGTCCATCGACCACAAGCCGCCAGGGCACGCTGGCGCGGCTTGCGGTGAGGATGACAAAGTCGCCCTTGCGTCGCGGTTCACCGATCAACACGTAGCCTTCACGTATAAGGCGCGTTTCCAGCCTTGATGGAATTGACTGCGTGTAGCCCGCCGACAGCGGCGAGGCCTCAGCCGCGAATGCAGCTTTCGGCAACAGGGCAATGCTGGAAAGGAGAAGTAGAAAAGAGCGGCGGAGCATGGCGTGGCTGACGGAATGGTGTTTCGATTTTGCTTTTCATAGAGGCCGGTGCCTGAACTCAACCGCTCTTCCGCGTTCATCCCCCGTATAGAAATGCCCGTGCAGATTTTTGGCAGCCCACCCTTGCGCAGACCAAATTCGCTTCCCAACTCTTGTTGACCGCAGGCCAGACCGGCTGCGGCCATAGGTCCGGCAGGATGGACACTCGCGCTTTTGGCGGGGTGAATGTCAGGGCGGGCTCACCGTTAACGCAACCGTCGCTTCAAGGAAGGACACCCCATGCGTAGTTTTGATCTGACCCCGTTCCATCGCTCCACCATCGGCTTTGACCGTCTCTTTTCCCTGCTCGATCAGGCAAAGCTTGACCAGGTGAATGGTGCGGAAGCCCATGCTCCGAGCTATCCTCCCTACAATATCGAGCGCACCTCCGAAAACGGCTACCGCATCAGCATTGCGGTCGCGGGCTTCGCGGAAACCGAACTCACCATCGAGGCTGCAGCCAACACGCTCGTCGTCAAAGGCGAGAAGGCTGCTGACGAATCTGCAACCGCCGAAGTGCTGTTTCGTGGCATCGCGGGCCGTGCCTTCGAGCGCCGCTTCCAGCTCGCCGATCACGTGACTGTCACGGGTGCACGGCTGGAGAACGGCCTGCTGCACGTCGATCTCGTGCGTGAACTGCCGGAAGCCATGAAGCCCAGGATGATCCCGATCGGCAGCGTGGATGCGACAAGGCGCGTGAAGCCGAAGGCACTCACGTCGGTGGCGGCTGCGGCATAAGCCAGCGCTGTCCTGAAACGGAAAAGCCCCCGGAAACGGGGGGCTTTTGCTATTCCAGCCCTGCTGGCGGAACGCTGTTGATAGGTGGACCGGCGGGTACAACTGGCCTGGCCGGTGGCGCGTCGAGCTCGGCAGGCGGCACCATTTCGATGCGGCGAGGTGCTTCTCGTGTACCGGAGCCGACTGCCGCTTCGGGTGGCCGCGGCGGTGGCGCGACAGCTTTATCTGGCTGGACGATTTTGCTTCGCGGTGGTGCGGGTGTTGTCACCTGCGGCGGCAGAATGGGTTCACGGCGAATGGTGGTCGGGCGCTCGGGCGTCACAGCACTGCGCTCCGTCGGTTCTGGTACTGTCCGCTTGATGGTCGGGCCCTGATCGGGAACGCGCTGCACCACCCGTTCACGTGGGCCCTGCGGGACTGACTGGCGATCAATGATGCGCCCGGAATAGACATCAAGCACCAGCCGGACGCGACGTCCTGATGGGTCCATCGCGGAGAGAATCACCACGTCATCGCGATAAACCGGACTGGATGGATTGCTATACCCTTGCCGCCGCACAAGGCCATGGACCTCGCGGGGGGTTACTTCGTCCATAACGACCGGTGGATAATAGCGGGGCGGCATGAACCACTGGGCCTGCGCTATCCCTGTTGACACAAAGAGCAAACCGCCAGCCGCAAGCGCAGCGCGCAGGGATCCTCTCATGGATCCGGTCCCCATCGTCATGCAAGTCTCCTGCATCAGCCCGCGTGTTCAACCACCTGGCCACTGAATGGAGCCTGAACGTGGTTAATGCATCGCAAACAGCGCGGGGATTGCGGCGGCGTTAGGGCGGAACAGACTCACCACGTTTGTGTGATCGGCACACCCGAAAGGGCTTCTGCGATGCGCCTGCGAGTGGCCTGCGTCGTTTCGGTCGGCAATGCATCCAGCGGGAAGAATCCGGTCTCGACGATCTCGCGGTCCGGGCCACGCGGGGCCGTCTGCTCGAAATCGCGCAGCAGATAGACCGCCACATGATCGCGCTTCGAGGCCACCCGGTTGAGATAGATACCGATCAGCCGGGGCTCTTGCGTGAAAACAATGTTGCCCTCCTCGCGCAGTTCTTTGGCCAATGCCTCCAGCAGTGTTTCGCCTACCTCGACGCCACCGCCAGGCATATGCCAACCCCGCACGTAGGAATGACGCACGAGAAAGATGCGGTTTTCGTGATCAATCACCATACCGCGCACACCAAGCGTCATGCCACGCGTGAAGCGCGAGAGAATCAGGAACGACCACTGGGTGATGCGGAAAAGCATGCCGGGGCGCGAATCGGTGGAGGACGACGTATCCATGCATGCGAGAATAACGGGGCAATCCGGTTTTGCGCAGTGATTCATGCCAACCAACATTCTTTCCCCTCCCCGTCATCCCTGCTATCGGGCAGCCCAACAAGGAAGCCATGTCATGACACTGATCGACGGCCCACGCCTCGCAGCCTCGTCCGGTAGAGCAAAACAGCTCGTGGTTTTCCTTCATGGCTACGGTGCTGACGGCAATGATCTGATCGGAATCGGCAAGCAATGGGCGCAATTTCTGCCCGATGCGGTATTTGTCTCACCGCACGCACCCGAGCCCTGCGGTGGATCACCGATGGGGCGGCAATGGTTCGGCCTGACGTTCCGGGACCCCAACGAGCGCTGGGTCGGTGTTACCAAGGCACGTCCCGTGCTGGATGCATTTCTGGATGCGGAACTGGCGAGGCATGGGCTGAGCGAGAGCCAGATGGTGCTGGTCGGCTTCTCGCAGGGCACGATGATGGCTCTGCACGCGGGCCTGCGCCGCAAAACCCCCTGTGCGGCCATCGTGGGCTATTCCGGCACGCTTGTGGGCGAGGAGCACCTCTCCGAGGTGACCGCGAAGCCGCCGGTGCTGCTGATCCATGGTGATCAGGACGAGGTGATCCCCGTGCAGGCGCTGTTCCATGCCGGGCAGGCACTGTCAGCGGCGGGTGTCCCGGTGGAGTGGCACATGTCGCATCGCATCGGCCATGGTATCGACGGTGAAGGCCTGATGCACGGGCTGGGATTCATGGCGAAGGCTTTTGGCGTAAAAGCCAAATAACAACTCAAAAGTCCTGATTTCAGCACGCCTCTTTTCATTGAGCAGGCATCCGACGGAGAAAATCCTGATCAGGGACGAACAGGCCAGCGTGCCGGGTCATCCTCAGGCCAACACCTGACACGTCTCGCAGACAAACACGCGCCGTGTCGCCAGCTCGAAGCGGCGAATGTCGGCGGCGCAGGCCGGGCAGACCGGTTTGGCGAAGATGTTGACACGCTCGCCGTAGCGGGAGCGGGATTTCCTAAGGCCATCCACCGTGATGATAGCGTTGTTCTTCACCCCGATTTCCAGAAGATGGATTGAATCGATCCATATCCGGTCAAAGGTTTCGCGAGACACTTTTTTACCCGGTGTTTCGGGATGAACCTTCTGACGCCAAAGAATCTCGCTGCGATAGATATTGCCGATGCCCGCCATTATGGATTGATCCATCAGCAATTGCCCGATGCTGGTACGGCTGCGGCTGATCCTGGCCCAGGCGCGCTCCGGATCAGCGTCAGCGCGCAGGACGTCAGGGCCGATACGCGCGATGAGGGCGGCGCGGGAGGCAGCATCCAGTACCTCGCAGGTATTGGGCCCATTGATGTCAACAACATGGCTGGCGCTTATCATCCGCACCCGTACCTCACCACGAGGTTCTGCGGCAGGGCTTTTGGCGGTCCTGAACCGGCCAAAGAGACCAAGATGGATATGCAGCGTCTCGTCATGGGCAAAATGATAGAGCAGATGCTTGCCGTAAGCGTCCACGCCGGTGCAGGTCTGGCCGTCCAGCCGCGAGGCCCCCTCGGCAAACCGACCCTGCGGTGACGTGACCTCCAGCACATTGCCCGTCAGCATGGGGCGCTGGTCGCGCGCAGCGCGGTGGATTGTGTGGCCCTCAGGCATCGGAAGGCCTCAAATTCCGGGTAGGAGCTGTCATGAAAACAGCATGAGTTGCGGGTCGCAGGCGGACGGACCGATCCCGCGTTCGCGCAGCATACTGGGTATTTTCTCCTTCATGGCGAAAAAACCGCGTGTGCCATGTGGCCAGCCCAACGTGTCGAAAGCGCGCCTGACCTGGACCAGCCGAATGCCTTTTGCTTGCAACCGAGGCAGGATCTCGGTCAGGCACGTCGCAACAGGCCCCACCGGGGCATAGGCCGTCACCACTGTCTCCAGTGCATGCCTGCGCGCCCAGTCCTCGATAGCAAGTGCAGAGAGAGATGGCAGGTGTGTTGCAGAGGTGTTGAAATATGTTGATGTGGAAAGCAAAGCATCCGCCAGTGCACCGTTGGTGAACGCCTTCACGAGACCTGACGTCTCGATCGATGAGAATTCATCATGCAGAACAGCACCGGCAACCGCGACGACGTCCGCGTCGCCAAGGTCAAGGCTTGCGGGATGCAGGTCCTCCGGAGTCAGCAGCACTCCAGTCCGACCGGATAGAAACCGCACTGCTGCAGAAGGCAACGGCTGGGCCGATGGCAGAGGCGGTTCTTCCAGAGGCGGCGCTTCCCGCGCCAGACCTTCGGGCGTGAAGCGGCCGTGCGTGCAGGAGCGGATATTGTCAGGGCGGGCCAGATAGGTCTTTCCTCTGGTGTGCAGACCGCCCACCCAACGCCAGGACAAGGTGTTGGAGGCGGGATCACCGTCGATGAGATGACGGATCATGAAATCGGCACCAAGCTCCCACGGTAATTTCAGCGTGAATATCCAGATCGAGGCGAACCACATGCGGGCATGGTTGTGCAGGTAACCGGTTTCGACCAATTCCTCGACCCATGCATCGAAACAGTTGATGCCGGTGCGGCCTTCGACTGCCCGTTCGTAAGCTTTGCGGAAACTGCCTTTTCCCGAAAGACCATTGATGTGCTGGTTCAGATTGCGCTGATAGTTGCCCCAGACAAAGGGGCGGGTTTCAAGGTGACCCTTGAAATAGGTCCGCCAGAAAACCTCCTGGATGAATTTTTCAGCAACGGCCAGACTGTGTTGGGCTAAAACAGCGGTCAACACCTCTTCTTCTGTGATCATCCGGTGGCGGATGTAGGGAGAGAGCACCGAGACATTTGAGCGTCGATCCGGCCCCAGATCATCGTTTCGGCTGGCCGCGTATTGATGTCCGGCATAGGGTACGAAAGCCGTGAGGCGTGCCAAACCTGCGGCCCGGCTAGGCTCGAATGTACGGGATTGGCTTGATGGCATATGTCTTTTACGGGCTAACTCCTCAAATGGACGGCATCTGTCTCTTGTCATTCTGTCGCAGCGCTGGTGATGGCGGGATATCGTCAATGGTCAATATGGCATGCGTGTTCACTTCATCAGCCTGGGGTTGCAATTCTCATTGCTCTCGGCTCCTGTCACGGGAATATCCGACGGGAGTACAATAGCTGATGAGCAGAATTTCCAGTGCGTGCAGGCTTGACGTGATCACCATGGGGCGGTCGTCGGTTGATCTTTACGGTCAGCAGATCGGCACAAGGCTCGAAGATGTCGCGAGCTTCGCCAAATCCGTCGGTGGCTGCCCGACGAATATCGCAGTCGGAACCTCACGTCTGGGCCTGAGGTCCGCGCTTCTGACCCGTGTCGGCAATGAACAGATGGGGCGATTCATCCGTGAACAACTGTTGCGCGAGGGCGTAACCCTCGATGGTGTCGCCGTCGATCCCAACCGGCTAACCGCGCTCGCCATCCTGTCGGTCGAGAGCGATACGAGCTTTCCGCTGCTCTTCTACCGCGAGAACTGCGCTGACATCGCGCTGTGTGAAGACGATGTCGACCCGGACTTTATCGCCTCGGCACGGGCGTTGGTCGTCACCGGCACGCATTTCTCGAAGCCTGTCCCGGATGCAGCGCAGCGCAAGGCCATTCGGCTGATGAAAGCTGCCGGAGGACATGTTGTGCTCGACATCGATTATCGGCCGAATCTCTGGGGCCTTGCTGGCCATGCCGACGGCGACAACCGCTATATCGCGTCCGATGTGGTGTCGCGGACGATGCAAACCATACTGGTGGATTGTGATCTGATCGTCGGCACTGAAGAGGAAGTGCTGATCGCATCGGGCGAACGGACGTTGCTTACGGCGCTGAAGGCGATCCGGGCGCGAACCAATGCCATCATCGTGCTCAAGCGCGGACCCATGGGTTGCATCGTCTATGATGGCCTGATCCCGGACGACCTTGAAGACGGGATTATCGGCAAGGGCTTCCCGATCGAGGTCTACAATGTTCTCGGGGCAGGTGACGCTTTCATGTCCGGGTTCCTCAGGGGATGGCTGGGCGGAGAGGATATCCGGACATCTGCCACCTGGGCCAACGCCTGCGGAGCTTTCGCAGTGTCGCGGCTGCTTTGCGCGCCGGAGATTCCGACCTTTGCGGAATTGCAGTTCTTTCTCAAGAACGGTAGCAATCACCACGCGCTACGCCACGACGAGGCGATCAATCATGTCCATTGGGCAACGACGCGAAGGGCGACACAACCTGCGCTGATCGCCTTCGCTATCGATCACCGCGTCCAGCTGGAGCAGTTGGCGCTAAACGCAGGCGCGCCGGTCGAGCGTATCGCGGATTTCAAGGTACTGGCGGTGAAGGCAGCAGCGAAAGTCGCGGCAGGACACCCCGGAATTGGCATGCTGCTGGACGAGAAGCATGGCCGCGCCGCGATGCATGAATTCGCAAAACATCCGTTCCACTGGCTCGGACGTCCGGTCGAGCAGCCGGGGTCCCGGCCGCTGCGCTTCGCGTTTTCGCAGGACATCGGCTCGCAACTGGTGGATTGGCCGGTGACGCATTGCGTCAAGGCATTGTGCTTCTACCATCCGGATGATCCGCAGGCATTGAAAGACGAGCAGCAACAGAAGCTGCGGATGCTCTTCGAGGCAACACGCAAGGTTGGCCGGGAACTGATGGTGGAGATCATTGCCGGGCAGCACGGGCCGTTGGGTGAGATGACACTGGCGAACGCGCTTGGCGAACTATACGCGCTCGGTATCAAGCCGGACTGGTGGAAACTGGAGCCACAGGATAGCCCCACTGCCTGGCGGGCCATCGAGGCAACAGTTCAGGCGCATGATCCCTATTGCCGGGGCATCGTCATGCTGGGGTTAGACGCACCGGCGGAGCAATTGGAAACAGCGTTTCGTGCTGTGACGGGCATTGCTGTTGTCAAGGGGTTCGCCGTGGGCCGGACACTGTTTGCGTATTCGGCAAAGGCCTGGCTTTCAGGGCAGATGACGGACGAAGCGGCAATCAGTGACATGGCCGAACGGTTCGGACAGTTGATCACTACATGGCAACGGGTGCGGGTATGATGGACAATAGCTTCCGGATTGGAGCAGACCAATGAGTGGCACAATACGCCTTACAATGGCACAAGCGCTGGTGCGCTATCTCTGCGTCCAGAAGACGGAAATCGATGGCAATATTGTGCCCATGTTCGCGGGATGCTGGGCCATCTTCGGACACGGAAATGTCGCTGGTCTTGGCGAGGCACTCTGGCATGTCCGCGAAGAATTACCGACATATCGCGGCCATAACGAGCAGGGGATGGCCCATGCTGCCATCGCCTTTGCCAAGGCAAGCATGCGGCGGCGGATGATGGCGGTAACAACCTCGATCGGCCCTGGTGCCACCAATCTGGTGACGGCAGCGGCGCTGGCTCATGTCAATCGCCTGCCTGTGCTGTTGCTGCCCGGCGATGTCTTTGCCAACCGCATCCCCGATCCTGTCCTGCAACAGGTGGAAGATTTCGGTGATGGTACGGTTTCCGCCAATGATTGCTTCCGCCCGGTGTCGCGCTATTTTGACCGGATCACACGGCCCGAGCAGATCATACCGGCGCTTGCCCGGACGATGACAGTGCTGACCGACCCCGCAGATTGCGGGCCGGTAACGCTTGCGCTGTGTCAGGATGTCCAGGCCGAAGCCTATGACTACCCCGCAAGCTGCTTTGCCGAACGGATCTGGTCAATCCGGCGGCCCCGGCCGGACCAGAACGAACTGGCGCGTGCGATCTCGGTTCTGAAGACCGCGACCAGACCCGTCATTATTGCGGGCGGAGGCGCACTGTACTCTGGCGCAAGTGAGCAACTGGCAGCATTTGCGGATCAATATGGCATCCCGGTCTGCGAGACGCAGGGTGGAAAATCGACACTGCCGGATGATCACATGCTCAACATGGGCGCTCTCGGCGTGACCGGAACGGCTGCCGCCAATACCGTGGCGGAACAAGCCGATGTCATCCTCGCGGTTGGCACACGCCTGCAGGATTTCACCACTGGCTCCTGGTCGCTGTTCAAGAACCCGGCCAAGGCGATCATCGGACTGAACGTCCAATCCTTCGATGCCGGCAAGCACAGCTCGGTGTCGCTTGTGGCTGATGCACTGGAAGGATTGCGGGAACTTGACGAAAGGATGGCTGGCTATCGCGCACCGCAGGGATGGGTCGAAAAGGCTGCATCCGCCAAGGCTGAATGGCGCTGTGCAGCGGATGCCGTCACTGCTGCAACGAATGCTGTTGTGCCGTCGGACGCACAGGTGATCGGCGCAGTGCAACGCGTCTGCGGTTCAGGGGCTACGGTGCTGCATGCTGCAGGCGGATTACCCGGCGAATTGCACAAGCTCTGGCGCGCGGGTGCGCCTGGCTCCTACCATGCGGAGTATGGCTACTCGACTATGGGCTATGAGATTGCGGGTGGCCTTGGGGTCAGGATGGCGAAGCCGGACGGGGATGTCGTCGTCATGCTGGGAGACGGTTCTTATCTGATGCTGAACTCCGAGATCGCCACATCCGTCATGCTAGGCCTGAAGCTGACCATCGTGCTGCTGGACAATCGTGGCTATGGCTGCATCAACCGATTGCAGATGGCGACAGGCGGAGCCAGCTTCAACAACCTACTCCGCGATTCTAAGCACCTGACGATGCCAGCGATTGATTTCCGGGCCCATGCCGAAAGCCTCGGAGCCATTGCCGAGAAGGCGGGCTCCATCGCCGATCTCGAAGCGGCGCTTCAGCGCGCGAAATCAAACAGCCGTACGACCGTTATCGTGATCGACACCGATCCGCTGATCTCGACGGGAGTCGGCGGTCACTGGTGGGATGTGGCAGTTCCAGAAGTCAGCCAAAGGGCTGAGGTTCGCCACGCCCGCTCGGTCTACGAAACGGCAATACGCCAGCAGAACCCGGGATCATGAAGCATGTCGCATCTTCGCATCAGGCCGGTTGCCGACCATGGCCCGGTGATCAGAATCACTCCGGAGAGCGCAGGCTGGACCTATGTCGGATTTGACCTCCATCGGCTGCGTGCCGGCGACAAGACGGAAGGTAAAGTGACGGACCGAGAGACCTGTCTGGTCTTCGTTGCGGGCAAGGGACAAGTCCGCGCTGACGGCACCGATCTAGGATGCATTGGCGAGCGCATGTCGCCCTTTGAGGGCAAGCCGTGGTCGGTCTACATTCCGCCTGGCTCAAGCTGGTCGGTCACGGCGGAAACTGCTGTTGAACTCGGCGTTTGCAGTGCGCCCGGAGATGGCAGCGCGCGAACCGTCCGGGTCATCACACCAGAACGGCTCGGGCTGGAAATCCGCGGCAAGGGCACCAACATCCGCCACGTCACGAATATCCTGCCCGAGAGCGATCCGACTGCGGCTTCGCTGCTCGTCGTTGAGGTGATCACACCGGGTGGGCATACCTCAAGCTATCCACCGCACAAGCATGATCGGGATGACCTGCCAAGCGAGTCCCAGCTGGAGGAAACCTACTACCACCGCCTGAACCCGCCGCAGGGCTTCGCATTCCAGCGGGTGTTCACCGACGCCGATTCGGATGGTCATCGCGATCTCGACGAAACAATGACAGTGGAAGACGGCGACGTTGTCCTCGTTCCCAGGGGCTATCACCCCTGTGCGACCTGCCACGGCTACGATCTCTACTATCTCAACGTCATGGCCGGTCCGAAAAGGACCTGGAAGTTCCACAATGCTCCCGAGCACGCGTGGCTTCTGCCGCCACCGGGTTGATCTGTCGCGTGGAGTGACACGATGAAATGCGCGATCCGGCAAGCGATATTCCCATTGAGACCGCCAATCCGCACCCTGGTCACGAATGGTCTGTTTTCCGCATCCCAAAGTCCAACGTCAGCCAAGCATGAGCGTGTCGCCGCAGACGGAAACTGCCTGCCCCGAGATGGTGCGTCCTCGCGAGGAGGCGAGGAACACGACCTGATCGGCGACTTGCTGCGGGGTCACATAATCCTTAAGTGAGGTGAATGACAGCGCACTGCGTTCCATCTCGACGAAGGAAATGCCACGCTGTTGTGCCTTCGCCTCCAGCACACGACGGATGCGATCTCCCGCTACAAGACCGGGCAGAACGGCATTGACGCGAATGCCAAACTCGCCAAGCTCGATGGAGAGTGACTTGGTGAAGCCGATCACACCCCATTTGGCGGCCGAATACGGGCTTCTGAGCGGAAAACCGTGCTTTCCTGCAGCCGAGGACAAATTGACAATCGAGGCGTTTTTGCTTTTCTTGAGGTGCGCAACAGCAAGCCGAGCGCAATTGAACTGGCTGCTGAGGCAAACCCGAATGCAGCGGTCCCAATCCTCGGGATTGATCTCTTCGACCCGCCCCGTGGGTCCTGCGATCCCGGCATTGTTGACCAGCACATCAAGACCACCCAGTCTTGTCAGGGCGGCCTCAAACATGGAGGCGACCTGATCGCGTTCGGCTACATCGCAAACCGATGCGGTGACCTCCGGATCGGTGGTTTTCAGAGCAGAAATCGCGGTTTTGTCGATATCGCAGACGTGTACGCGCGCTCCTTCTGCCAGAAACGAGCGGGCAATCTCAAGGCCGATGCCACCTGCACCCGCCGTGACCAGAACCTTTGCGCCGTTCAATCCCATATCCATGTCTGCTGTCCTTGCTTGCTGAGGGTCAGGGCTGTCAGCAAACAGGAACACATGGTGGACGCGCGTGCAAATGGTCCAGTATGTATTCTTGTCTGACGACATAGTCCGGTTGTGAACTTTCCGGAAATCCTGAACTGCGCCAAACGATGTTTTGGCTATAAGGTGGGCAGCATGAGCAAGATCGCCATTGTCGGCACTGGCTTGATCGGCAGGGCGTGGGCCACGATTTTTGCCAGCCATGGCTTCGAGGTCGCGTTGCAAGACGTGGCGTCTGGCGTAGCCAAGGCAGCACGGACCCAGATTGGCCGGAACCTCAAGGAACTTGCCAGCCATGGACTGGTCGACGACCCAGCTGGAGCGCTTGCCCGTATCCGTGTTGCTGCCGGGCTGGCGGACGCGTTAAGCGGCGCAGTGCTGGTTCAGGAAAGCGGTCCGGAAACCATTGCGGCGAAGCGCGCGCTTTTCGCGGAGATGGATGCACTGGCTCCGGCATCGGCAATCCTCGCATCATCAACCTCTTTCATCATTGCATCTCGCTTCAGCGATGGGCTGAAAGGCCGGTCGCGCTGCCTTGTGGCGCATCCGGTCAATCCGCCGCATCTCGTGCCTATCGTCGAACTGGCCCCAGCACCGTGGACTGACCCGAAAGTCACCGAGAAGGCACGATTGATCTATCTGAAAGCCGGCCAGTCTCCGATCGTTCTCAACAAGGAAAAGCCCGGTTTTGTCCTCAATCGCCTGCAGGCTGCGCTACTGGCTGAGGCATTCCGCATCGTCGGTGACGGGGTGTGCTCACCGCAGGATCTCGACACGACGATCAAGGACGGGCTGGGACTTCGCTGGTCCTTCATGGGACCCTTCGAAACCATCGAGCTGAACGCGCCTGGCGGCATCGCGGATTATTGTGCTCGCTACGGACCCTCCCTCACGGATATGGTGACGCAAGGTGATGGTAGTGATCCGTTCGGCAAGACCAATGTGGCCAAAATCACGGCACAATGGGGGGCAGAACAGACTCCCGAGCATGTAAAAAAGCTTAGCACATGGCGAGACCGTCGCCTGGCGGCACTGCAAGTTCACAAGCGGGCAGCTGCCCGCAAACCCAGGTAGGAAATCACAATGTCCAAGAACCGCAAGGTTATCATTACCTGCGCTGTTACCGGCGCAATCCACACGCCGTCAATGTCGCCCTATCTGCCGGTAACCGCCGAGGAGATCGCCGAAGCAGCGATCGGTGCAGCCGAAGCGGGTGCTGCCATTGTGCATTTGCATGCGCGCGATCCCGTCACAGGCAAGCCTGATCAGTCTCCTGAGGCTTTCAAGCCATTCCTTCAGGTGATCAAGCAGAAATCGAACGTGGTGATCAACCTGACAACAGGCGGTTCTCCCACGATGCAGGTGGAAGAGCGCGTTGGCCCGGCGGCTCATTTTGCACCCGAAGTCGCTTCGCTCAACATGGGTTCAATGAATTTCGGACTCTATCCGATGCTCGATCGATTCAAGGACTTCAAGCATGACTGGGAGCGTCCGTATCTGGAAGGCTCGCATGACAGGATTTTCAAGAACACATTCAAGGATATTGAATACATCCTGCGCACCTGTGCCGACAACGACACGCGTTTCGAGATCGAGTGCTACGACATCGGACATCTTTACACGCTGGCGCATTTTCTTGATCGCGGCGTGGTGCAAGCCCCGCTGTTCGTGCAGTCCGTGTTCGGAATCCTGGGAGGGATAGGTGCTCATCCCGAGGATGTGGCCCATATGAAGCGCACTGCGGACAGGCTGTTTGGCAAGGACTACCAGTGGTCCGTTCTCGGAGCCGGGCGCAACCAGCTTGCGATTGCAGCCCAGTCTGCAGCTCTTGGTGGCAATATCCGTGTGGGCCTTGAGGACTCGCTCTGGATCGGACCTGGCCAGCTTGCCAAAAGCAATGCCGAACAGGTGAGGAAGGCCCGCATGATCATAGAAGGGCTTGGACTAGAGGTTGCCAGCCCAGACGATGCCCGCGCAATGCTGGCGCTCAAGGGAGGCGACAAGGTCAAATTCTGACTTCGGACAGTTTTGCCAGCTGCCAGCAACCGACCGCAGTACTGCGCGGGGAGACCCAACGAAGGTTCGACTGGGCAACTACCCCGCGCTCTGCCTGAGCAAAGCGCGGATGCGTCAATCATCATCGAACTACACCAATATCTCTACACAGTTGAGTGGTTCCGACTGCTCTGTCCAACGGGTTTGGCCAGTAGGCTGGTCATGAGCATCCAGAACTGCTGGCTGGATGCTGTCTCCGAGGGCATCAATTTCGTCAGGCCGCAGCATGGCGGATGCTCGCAATAGCCCCAGCAGTGCAACGTCTGCAGCTCGGCCCACCCCATCATCGATCTTGACAGACAAGCCTTGCCCATTGGAGCGATCAAAGCCCGCGAAGACGCCTTCGGAACCGCTTTTGGCGATGACGCGCCCGACAGCGTGACGCTCCGCGCGCGTCGACTGCCATGGAGTGTGCCGAGCCCCTCAGCCATGATCGTGACGCGGCTTGCCCCGCCCGATCTCGAGATCCAGCCGCTGTCGTCCTACGAGCTGCAGGCGGAAGTCACTCGGCGGTTTGAAGCTTGGTCGCCCGCCATCTTCATCGGCTACAATACGATTCGATTTGACGAGGAGATGCTGCGCCACGGCCTCTTCGCGGCGCTGCAGGACCCCTATGTGACGCAGCTCAATAGCAACATGCGCGCGGATACTCTGATCATGTTGCACACCGTGCATCTGCTGGCACCGGGTTGCATCACCATTCCGATGGTCGCTGCCGCCAGTCGCCCAGATACTAATGCCTCGGCGGATGCGCCTGCAGTTCCGCAGATGCGCCCGAGCTTCAGGCTTGGCGATATCGCGCGTGCCAACGGCATCAGCCTTGATGAGGCCGACGCACACGATGCGCTGGCAGATGTAAAGGCGACCATCGAGGTCGCGAAGCTTATCCGCGCAAGGGCACCTGACATCTTTTCGATGATGCTCGCCAATGCCAGCAAATCCCGTGTGCTGGACCAGCTCAATCAGCTTTGGCAGCAGAAGGATACCGTTGGGGTGACGCGCGCGCAGGAGGCCGCGACGGGATGCGGCTTGAACCCTGCAGTGTTCCTGGCACCCGAAGACCTTTCGAATGAGCCTGAGCCGATTGAGCCGCTGCTGCTAGGCCATGTCTTCGGCCCCAGCGCCAGGCTGACGCCCATCCTGTTCATCGGCATGCTGCCGGAGAATAAAAACGCCGCCATCATCATCGATCTCACGGTTGATCCGGACGAGTGGCTGCACTGCGATGCTGAGGCGCTCGGTGCCTGGGTGGAGCAGAACCCACGGGCGTTCCAGACCGTGCGGATCAATGCCTTCCCGATCCTGGCGCCCTTCGGCATCGCTGCCGACCATCGCTCACCGGTGTTCCTGGATCTGTGCGGTCGCGTGGTGGAAGGCGGCCGAGGCGTGCTCTCGGCTGACCAGGTTACTGCTGGTGATTTTGCTGGGCGTGCCACAGGCTTTGAACTCGATCAGAAGAATGCCGATGTGATCGGCGCTGCCCGCTTCATCCTTGCTGAGCGGATGATGCGGATCGTCGTGCATCTCATGGCAGATCCACAGGCCCGCGACAGGGTCGCTTCGGCCTTCGCGGCGCGGCAGAAGGTCTATCCCTTAAGCTCGCTCATCGAGGAGAACCTTTACAGCGGCTTCCAGTCGACGGCCGAACGGATGCTGGCGCACCGGATGCACGCCATGAGCATTCCTGATCGTGTCCGGGAAATTCCTGCCTTGCAGGATGCCCGCCTGCGCGGGCACGCCTGGCGCTGGGTGTTCGCGGAAGACCCTGAAGCCCTGCCGCCCGACGAGCGTCAGCGAATGACCGAGTGGTTGCACCAGCGCGTCCGCAATGGCGGCGACTTCCTGACGAAGCTTCCCTACATGACGACGCCAACCGCCATGGAGTCCGTCATCGACATGCACGTGGCGGAGCGCGATAGTCTGGCATCGTTGACGCCTGCCGAGCGGGCCTCTGCGATGGCGCAGCGTCAGGAGTCGCTCGACTACCTCGTCTTCATCGACCGATCAGCCGAAGAGATGATGGAGCAGTAGGAGGCGCTGATCCGCGCCAGCGCCATTGTTACCAGCGGCTTTGACGTGATCGCGCCTGCCGAGGAGACGATCCGCTCGATCACCGGGGTCGGCAAACCTTCGATACCACCGGGTGGCAATCCGCCCGCTGCGTACCAACCGACCCCGATATTGGTTTTTGAGCCTAAGTATCCGACTCGCTGCGCCCATAGGTTTTTCCCAATATCCCCGACACTCCCGACGATCAGCCAAGACCCGCATTTGTCTGGATCAATTGGTGATCCACCCCAATCTGGAACCCCAAGATGAACAGCGATCTGGTAAACCGGATCGCGCAATGATGCACGTGCCTGATAGCCGAGTGCCCGATTGCCGGGCACCCGAGATACGCCGAGACGATCCGGAAGAACGTGTATTGGCGATAAGCAAAGCGCCTCGGGTTCTGCCTAACCTGTCATCCTCGACAGTGCTCGCCTCGGATGCTGTCGGCGATCGACGATCGGGAGGAAAGGTAGAGCAACAGCTCATCTGCATCTTCGACCGGGGCGACGTTCTGCGCAGGCTGCGCGAAATCCACGGCAACGATGACGGGCTCTATGATGATCTCGGGACGAACGCCTCCGGGAATCTCAGCACCGAGGAACAGCTGCGCTCCCGTCGCCTGTATCAACTGACGCAGGACGCACGCCGTGGCTACCGCAGTCCCCTGATTGCGACACTGCACATGATCACCGCGATCGATGGCCTCAGGACCATCGCGCCGCAATTCGAGAGCTTTATCGGCGTCGTGGCAAACGCTGCGGCGATGTCGCTCGCAACAGGTCGTCCGCTCCAGATGCCAACGTTCGAGCAGCGCCGGGCCATCGCCCTGCAGGCATACATTGCCGCCGTGAGAAAGACCGGCGGTATCATCCACGCCGAGCCATCCGACGCCATCCTCGATCTGCTCGCCACCAGCACGCCGCGGCGTATCACCCGGCTCATCGGGCTGGCCCTGCCGATGGCCGTCGCCAGCAAGCGCACCAGCCTCTCGCCCGTCGACATCAATGCAGCAGCGGCTCTGCTCGACAACGCCAAGGTCAAAGAGGGCTTCGGCATCGGCTTCATCCGCCGGGAAAGCTGAAATTCATCCGCGCCAATCGGTGGCCCGGACGACATCGCAGCAGATTGCAACCGTCGCTAGCGCCGCTCCCCAGTCGACCTTCCCCGTTCGACAATCTCCCGAACCGCACCTCATCCGAGGCTCTTGAACCTCAGCCCAACCCAAACTGAACCCTCAACACACCAGCCCGAAACAGGAATATCATCATGTCAACCACCATCAACGCACCCACCCGCAGAACCGCCCCGATCCACGCATTGAGGAACAGTTCCCAACCCGGCAGCCCGCCGTTTCCGCTGCCGTGCATCCCAAGCCGCCAGCACCAGCGGCTCGACGAGGGAACCAAGCTTGCGATCTACATCGCAGGCTCCCGTGCGCATCAGCACTTCCTGAAGGCGATGGGCATGACCGCTTTCCAAATTGGTGTCACTGGTCGCCGCAATGTTGATGACCGCATCTTGGACAAGCGCCGCCGCCGTTATGGTTCCATCCTGATGGATCCCCGCGCGCCGGAAGCTGGCTCCCACTGCCTCTGCGGGGGCCACGACATCTGCCTGATCAAGATATGGGACGAGATGTTGGAAGGGGTCACCATCCCTCCAGGCCTCGCCATCATCGACGGCGTCATTGAGGTGCGCCTCAACTCCGGCATCACCACCGAGGAGGCTGACAAGCACATCAGCCGCATGCTCGCGCCCCGCTCGGTCAATCGTTATCTGGAAACGCCGGATGGGCAGAAGCGTATGGTGGGTGCCGGGTACAATCCCCGGCATCGCCTCACGACGGCATATACCGACATAGACCGGAAACCGCGCTACTCTCCAGCCGAAGAGATTTACCTCATTCGTCCGAAACGGGAGTTGCTGGCTCTGCTCGACGCCGTGGCTACCGCGCTGGACGGGTGTATTCAGTCCATTTGACCAAGGTACGACCATTGCCTGGTTGGCGCAGTCACGTGAGAAACTGCTGCTGTACCAAGCCAATGTCTGCCTTCGGGCATCCCGAATATCCGATGGTGCAATGCAGCGAACGGGGAGTTAGACCCAACCGCGACATTCTCGATCAAAAATACATATTCGAAAGCTGACATTTGGAATTGGGGCGGTGGAAAGTTTCTTTGCATGTCGTCAGAAGGCAAATGTGGAACAGCTAGGCGCGTCTCCGCTTGAAGCGGACGTCACCTGCCGTCGGATCGATCAGCTTTCGCCGCGCAAACCGGGCGTGCCACCTTCGCCAAGGCCACCAAGATGGGCCTGCATGTAGAGCGCCTCTCCAAGCTTCTTCACCAGCTCAAGCTGCGTTTCGAGGAAATCGATATGGCCTTCCTCATCGGCCATCAACTCCTCGAACAGGTCCTTGGACGGAAAATCCTTGACCGACTGGCAATAGGCCGCAGCCTCCTGATAAAGCGCGCGGGCTCCTACTTCGGCCTTGAGATCGGCTTCAAGCACTTCCTTGACGTTCTCACCGATCTGCAGCGGGTCCAGAACCTGCATGTTGGGATGTCCCTCAAGGAACAGGATGCGATCGACGAAGCGGTCCGCATGCTGCATTTCCTCGACGGATTCCGCACGCCACTGCTTGGCAAGCACGCCAAGACCCCAGTTGTCGAGCAGGCGATAATGCAGCCAGTACTGGCTGATGGCGGTCAGTTCGCTGCGCAGACCCTTGTTGAGATATTCGAGAACTTTCTTGTCGCCCTTCATGGAGCCTCCGGCTTCAATGACAATAGCCGGATCAATGTCCGGTCACTCTAATTTAGAATGATTCCAGAAAAGATCAAGGTTCATGGGAAGGATCAAGCGTCACGCTTTTGCTGAAAGGACGGTAATGGCCTGCTTACTCCGCAGCGACGAGCGCAAATCTTTGGATATCGTCGTTGGCAATATGGGCGTGCTGGGCCGGGCAGATTGCGCAGCCCACAGCGCAGGCGCTGCTGGCGCGCGCTTCCTGCAACAGGGCACGGACAGCCGTCAGGCAGCGTCCGCAATTGGGTGAGCATCCCAGACATTTATAGACCTGAACGGGCGAGCGAGGCATCGACAACGCTTCATCAGCCAGAGTGGCGAGAATCTGCTTGTCGCTCAGCACATTGCAGTGGCAGACGATCATGTGGCGTCATCCGGAGCGCTGTGCGGATCAAGCCGCCGAAGCCTGACGATGACATCGACACCTGCGATGGCAAAGCCGGGCGGTGCCTTTGGCAGCGCACCGATCTGCACCGGTTCGTCCTCGACATCGAAGACCTCGTCTTCGCCTTCCACGACGAAATGGTGATGCTCACCCGTATTCGTGTCGAAATAGGCCTTTCCAGCCCCCACATGCACCTGACGGATCAGGCCTGAATCGGAGAACTGGCGCAACGTATTGTAGACAGTGGCGAGGGAAAGCGATGCGCGCGCCCGTGCCGCTTCCTCGAAAAGGGCTTCCGCCGAAACATGGCGATGGCCTTTGGCAAACAGCATCCAGCCCAGCATGATGCGCTGGCGTGTCGGGCGAAGACCTGCATCGCGCAGTTTCGCCTTCACATTGCTCATGGGACAGCCCGAAGTGGCAGGAGCATTGCGAAACACCTGTGACACAGCCTGCTGCATTTCTGCGTCCGAAAGGGCTGCAACCGGCAAATGATGATCTGGATTGTTGGTCATCGCAGTTTAGAATTCCTAAAAACTAACGCCTTAACAATAACTTAGAATAAGTCGATGCGTTGAGTCAAGTTTAGGGTGACGGCAATGCGAGCCCCTCCAGGACAAGATATGCCGCTGTCGCTGGTCATTCAGTGAAAGGTGGAGCGGTCTGGTGCAAGCCTGACGGCAGCGGCGATCACATCCGGCAGCGTATGCGCCGTCATCGAGAAGGCCCAGACCGCCTGCATGATGCGCGGTGCGTGCTCGCTGCGGCCAAGAGATGTAATGGCATCCGCCATGGTGAGCGGATTCTCGCTGCGGACCGCAATCATGGCGGCGACGAGTTCCTGCTCATCCTCGGATATGCGGCAGCAATTGGCGGGCAGATAGCGGAAATCACCGTTACGCTCCGATCTCAGCGCGCGGACAACAGCCATCGCGCGGGTCATGAGAGTCAACCCGTACTGCTCACCGTGAACTGCTGCGGCCGCATCGACAGCGGCATCGAAACACTGCGCACGGTTGTGACAATAACCGGCCAGAACAAAGCGCAGCACACACATCGCCAGAATGTCATCGGCGGTTTCGCAGATTTCGGCGAGCAGGGGAAGGCCTGCCCCCGCACAGCCGCAGCCTTCTTGCTGCTGCGTATCGTCTATTTCCGCTTCAGGACCCTGCGGCTCGGCAGCACCGCTACGGCGCATGGTCAAATCGCGCGCCTTGTCGGGTGTCTTGCGGCGGATCATGAGACAGCCTCCCCGCTGGCAAAATCATGTTTCAGCTGGTCAAACAGCACGAGCTGTTTCGGGATCAGTTCCCGCGCCTTGTCGCGGCGCACGAACACCTTGAACATCGCCTCGCCCTCGCCGTTGTAGAACTGCACGGAGCACGAGCGCCGACCGTGAAAGGGCCGGTCAACGATGTAGATGGCGCGGCAATTGGCCGCCCTGATGTGCCCGCCGATGGGGCTGTCGCCATGGATGTTGAAATAGCCATGGCCGAAGGAACCGTTTGGCAGTGAGCCAACACATTCCAGCACAATATCGGCGGTATGGACGATGAACAGCACTTCTCCCCAGCCTGTCAGGCTGGACCACAGGTTCTCAAAGCTGTTCGCGGGCACGAAGATGCGCTGCTCTGCGGGCAAGGCCTCCAGAACAGCCTGACTCGGCACACCGCATTCACGGGCGATCTGTTCCACCACACCGTCAGGCTTGGCCACCAGGGCGTCAGCGATGATCCGGCGGTGATCGTTTGAGACAGGGAAGGCTGTCGTTGGCGAGACAAGCTGAAGGGCGGACATGGGCAACTCCTATTCTGCGGCCTGCATTTGCTGGTGACGGTTGGATTCCGACAGCACCGCCTCAAATCCCTCGAACTCGGGATGTCCCTGAAACATCGGGCGCGGACGCGGCACACCGGCGGTGCGGTGCGATTCCCTGAATTGCTCGGACTGCGTCCAGACCGTGAAATCAGCCTTCGTCGCCCAGGTCGTGTGGCTGGAATAGAGTGTATGGTCATCGCGCTCAGGCCCCTTGAGGAGATGAAAGGCGATGTAGCCTGGCATCTCGTCGAGGCGTGTCTTGCGCGAGGCCCAGACGGCCTCGAAAGCGGGCTCCTCTCCTTTGAAGACCTTGAAGCGGTTCATGGCGATATACATGGGGCAGTTTCCTTTTGCTGGCGGTTGGGCTGGCCTGATTGAAGTTCAAGTCATGTGGTTTTTGGATAGTCAGGAGAGATCGGCGAACCGATCTTGATGAGGTTGTTGTCAGGATCGAACAGATAGGCTTCCCGCAGGCCCCATTCCCTGTTCACCGGCAGCTGCAGGCGCGGAAACCCGCTTGTCGGCAGCTTTCCGGCCATGGAAGAAACCGCATGGTCAACGTTCGCGAGACGGATGTAGCAACTCTGCGCCGTCGTCAGCGGATCGAGCGCCTTGTCGGGATAGAAATGGATCTCGACCCACTCCTTGCGGATGATGAGATAGCCATCGCCATGATCAATCAGCACGGTCCTGAATCCGAGGCCGTCGAAGAAGACTGCCGTCCGCTTGAGATCGCGCGATGGCAGGCACGGAACCGTGCGCGTGCCGTGTTCATGAGGGTCGTAGTCACCGAAGGTCATACCGGATCACCGCTGTGAAGCTCATGGAGGCTGGCCCGCCAGCAGGCATGGCCGGGAAAGGCTGTGCACGGCGCACCATGGCAAGCGTCGCCTGATCGAGAATGCCCGCGCCGGATGATCCTGCGAGCGAAGCGGATGCAACACCGCCAGACCGCGTGATCGTGAAACTCACTGTGGCGCGGCCCTGAATGCCTGCGTCCTGAGCGGATTCCGGATAGGTTTTGTAACGGGCGAGATGGGCAAGGATGCGCGAGCGGTAGCTGGCGATCTCGGCGGTTCCTGCTGAAGCACTCGCACCTTGTGCGCCCCCACCGGCCTGGCGTGCCTGCCGGGTTTTCTGCTCCGCGCCGGCGCCTGTTTCGCCCCGTCCCTGTCCAGCTGTCCGCTGCGGAGATGGCGCAGGCTGCGCCTGCTGTTTGCGGCGCTCGGCGATCTGGGCCTGCCGTTGCGCTTCCCGCTGTTCTTCCCGTTTTTCCTGCAACTGTTCCTGGCGGCGAACCTCCCTTGCGGCCAAAGCGTCGCGCCTGATGCGGTCCTGATCCACAACCGGGCGTGGCTTTGGCGGGATGGGAAGTTCGGCTGGCGCAATCTGGGGTTGGAGTATGCCATCTGGATCAGCAGGCTCTGGAGGCAGCGGTTCTGCCTGCTGCACAAGCGGAGCCGGTGGTTCAGGTATCCCGATCCTGACCGGGGGAGCTTCATCAGGTGGCAGAACCGCGACATCCGGAAGTGGAATGATGACCGCCTCGGTCGCCTGCTCCGGCAGCGGAATGCTGACGTCAACCGCCTCCGGCTTTGCGCCACTTTCCGCAGCCGCCACATCCATGCTGTCGGGTGCGACGATCACCATCTCGACCGGAATGGCGGTTTCCCCGCCTTCAGGGAACTCGGCAGCTTTGGGAAAGGCAAGCAGCGCCACCGCCAGAAGCGCTGCATGGACAAGGGCCGACAACATCATCGTGCGCGAAGGGTATCTGTGCCCGACTGCGTCATTGGTCGTTCCGGAAAAACGCAGCTCTGGTTCGGGCTTTGCTGTTTTCAGCCAGTAGGGCGCTGATTCCAACTTCAGCAACCTTCCGGAGGAGCGCATTGGCAGCACGATGCATGGTGCTTCCAGCGACGAAGTCAGTTCCGGCACAGACACCACCGCCATCATCCGTTCGCGCGCCAGCCGGGAGCCCGCTGTCGAGCGGACATCCGGCTCCTCATCTGGTTTGCGCCGCGCGTTGGCCATAGCCCTGCTCAGGTCCCGAAGCGGGTGGTGAAGCCCAGCTTGCCGACAAAGCCGGGGCTTTTGTCGCCGTCGCGGTAGCGCTGGTAGCGCACGTCCCCGACATTCTCGAGCGTCACGAAAGCGCGTGCTTCAGGCGTGATCTGGTAATTGGCCGAGAGGTCGATCAGCGCATAGGCCTTGCTCGTGGGCGAGCCTGTCGGCACGCGCTTCTGCTCGTCCACCAGCGTCACCTTGCCAGAGATCGTCAGTTTTTCGTCGAGGAAACGCAGGCCGGCACCGAAGCTGATCTTGTCGGGATAGATGGATGTCAGCGGCTGCCCGTTGGTGCGGTTGTCGCCCCGGATTGACGAAACTGAGACGCTGGCAAACCATGTACGCGCATCATAGGTCAGTTCACCTTCGACGCCTGTGAGACGCGCGTTGGCAATATTGTTGTAGACGAAGGAGGCATTTGCACAGGCCCCAGGGAATGGCGCACCACAGGTGCCTGCCGGATCGCTGTAGATGCCATCGATGAAGTCCTTCACATCGTTCTGGAATATGGCGAACTTGCCGCGCAGCTTGTCACCCTTCACGAAGACATCATTGTACTTGAGATTGAATCCGGCCTCGATTGTCTGGCCGACTTCGGAGCGCAGGTTGGGATTGGGAATGAAGCGGAAATTGGCGGGTGCCGGATGGAAGCCCTCGACCAATGTTTCAGTAATAGCAGGTGCGCGATATCCCTCGGCATAGGTTCCGTAGATCTGGAACCCGTCAATAGGCGTGATGCCGATGGTGATCTTGGGGGAGAGCTTCGATCCCGATGACGAACGCGTCGCACTGCTCAGTTCGTAATGATCATAGCGAAGCGCCCCGATGACATCGAGCATGGACCATTTCAGATGAGCCTGGGCGAATGCTCCTGAAACTACGCGTTTGCCCGATGGTGTCAGTTCGTCACCGTTGCTGAAGACGTCGCCGGTGCGCACGCGGTCCTCGAACCAGTCGCCGCCGTAGGTCAGCGCCAGCGTTGGGCCACCCAGATCGAATTTGGTGGTGTTGCTGATGTCAAAGCCAGTCGTTTTGATCTTGAAGAAGCGGCTTTGGCCAAACTGCGCCGCTGTTCCGCTGACGCGCGTCTGGTCCGTGAAGGTCGAGGTCTGATAGACCGAGGCGCTGAGATTCACCCACGGATTGTCCGGCCGCGAAAACGTGTACTTCGCGAAAAAATTGCTCGTGGTGACCTGGTTGTCCCGGCGCGGCGCGGTGCTGGTTCCGACGCCGTTGGTGAAGTCATACTTCTGGAACTGACCGCCCAGCTTGATCTGATGGCCCTCGGCCGGGTTCAGCACCAGCTTGGCGATGCCGGAGCGCATCTCCTGCTCCGTATCACGGATCAGCAGGCCTGCACCGTCGCGGTAATTGCCGGGGTTGCGATAAGACACACCGATCAATCCCTCTGCCCAGTCCGTCGGGCGGACCGCACCAAAGGCTGTGCCGTTGAACCCGGACTGACGCCCGATGAGATAGGTCCCACCAAGCTCAGTGGCTGCCCTTTCGCCCGGCCTAAGGATGTCACTGGGGTTGAGCGTCTCGAACGACACCACGCCACCGATGGCACCGGAGCCATAGACATTGGCAACCGGTCCGCGTGTGATATCGATCGTGCGCACAAAGGCTGGATCAAGGAAGAACGCGCCATTGGCGTTGTGACCCGAGCGCTGGAAGTTCTGGCGTGCGCCGTCAACCGTCACTGCGACGCGTCCAAAATCCTGCAGGCCACGGATGTTGATCGCAGTCGCAGGATCATTGGGATTTTCGTTGGTGTTGACACCCGGTGCCTGCGAAATGATCGTGCCCAATCGCTGCGGCTGCTGCTGGCGGATCTCCTGCCGCGTCGTCACGCTGACGCTGCCCAGCGCATCAATGGCGCGCTCCTCGCGGCGGCTTGCGGTCACGGTGATTTCGTCGAGCGGTGTTTCAGCGGGATTTGCCAGCGCTGGCAGTTGCGGCGATCTCGGAGCGGATTGCTGCTGCGCCTGTGCCACCGATAATCCTGCCATCAATGCCAGAAGCAACACAGTTGTCCCCAGGACCGTTCCATAAAGGCCCGTATCTCTCAATCTATCTCTCGACGCACGATTCATCTGAAGCCCCAAACGGTTTGATTTTTGGCTGGCTGGCGCGGGAGCAATTCTGCTGTCCCGTGGGGCTGGCTGGCGATTTTTGCCGCTGGTTATCCAGCGACTTGACCTTTGTTAGTAAAGCAGACTAGCTGCGTCAAGAATGTTATGAGTTAATTTCAACAATGATCTCAGACACTTGAGAATTAGAATAATGAAAAAGTGGCGATGACAGAGCGACGTGAAATCAAGACTCCGAATGATCCGGTGTTCCTCCTGCCGAGTGGGCAGGGCCTGGCTCTCCAGGGCCCCGCCGAAATCGGTGACCGTGCACCGGTCGATGTCCGTGCGCTGCTGAATGGGGCCCGTGAGGCAATTCTCATGCTCGACGGCGAGCCTTACCGGCTGCGCATTACTGCCAAAGACAAGCTGATCCTGACCAAATGATGAGAGACCTGATGAACCAATCGCAAGACAGCAAATCCCGACCGCGGGTTGGCATCGCATCGCTTGGAGCAGCCGTCGGTGGTCTGGCCATGGCGCTGGTGCTGACGCAATGTGTGCCTGCTGCCAAAGCGCAGACTCCTTCATCCGAGCGGATCGTCGCGGCTGGTGGCGCTGTTACTGAAATTCTCTATGCGCTCGGCTTGCAGGACCGCATTGTCGGTGTCGATACGACCAGCCTCTTCCCGGCGTCCGCACTCAAGGACAAGCCCAATGTCGGCTATGTCCGGGCTTTGTCCGCAGAGGGAGTGCTGTCACTCAGGCCGACTCTGGTGGTCACCATCCCCAATGCCGGTCCACCCGATACGCTGAAGCTGATCAGCGAAGCGGGTGTGCGGATCGTCCAGACGCCGGATGATCAAAGCGCCGCGGGTGTCATCGCCAAGGTGCGCGAGGTTGGCAGGCTGACGGGCGCGAAGCCGGAGGCGGACAAACTTGCTGCTGCGATACAGACGAGATTTGACGCGCTGGCCAAGGCGAGGACTGCTCTCGACAAGCCGAAACGTGTCCTGTTCGTGCTTGCCCTGCAGAACGGACGTCCCATGGTTGGCGGACAGAACAGCGCAGCCGATGCTATCATCAAGCTCGCAGGCGGCATCAACGCCGCCAACGCCATCGAAGGCTACAAGCCAATGACGGATGAGGCCGTGATCGCGGCTGCCCCCGACGTGGTTCTCATGATGAACCGGGGCGACCCTGCCACACCGACACCTGATGTCTTTGCCCTTCCTGCTTTCAGCGCCACGCCCGCCGCCGCCAGTCGTACACTGATCGTCATGGACGGATTGTATCTGCTCGGCTTTGGGCCGCGCGCGGCAGATGCGGCGCATGACCTGATGAAGGCACTTTATCCCGAGAAAGCGGCGCAGCTCAGTGTATTGCCCAGGCCATGACGGCAGTGTCATCAATCGACATGGATGGCCTGGACAGCTTTGTCTCCAGACGTAGGCACGAAGCCCTGCAGGTGACGCTTGGGTTGGCGTTTGCTGCCATTGGTCTGGCCGTGCTGTCTCTTGGCATCGGTGCCGTGCCCATTCCGCCTGAAAATGTGCTGAAAGTACTTGTCGCGCAGGCCATGAGTGATGGCCAGATCCTGCAAGGCCGCGATGCGCTGGTCATCCTGAATATCCGACTGCCACGCCTGATGCTGGGCTTCATGGTCGGCGCGGCACTCGCGGTATCCGGCGCACTAATGCAGGGCCTGTTTCGCAATCCGCTGGCCGATCCGGGCCTTGTTGGTGTCTCTGCCGGTGCTGGCCTCGCCGCCGCAGTCATGATCGTGCTGGGAGAGCGTTATCTCTCTGGCCTTATTGGCAAGATGCCATTTGCCGCATTGCCACTGGCCGCCTTTCTGGGCGGGCTTGTCTCGACATTGCTGCTCTACGCCATCGCCACGCGCGAGGGGCGCACATCGATATCCACCATGCTTCTGGCCGGTGTGGCGCTTGGTGCATTGGCGGGGGCCGCAACCGGCCTGCTGGCCTACATCTCCGATGACCGCCAGCTGCGTGATCTCACGTTCTGGTCGCTAGGCAGTCTCGGTGGCGCGACCTGGACCAAGGTGACTGCTATTGCGCCAATCATCCTGCCGCTGCTGCTGGCCGTGCCTTTGCTGGCGCGAGGCATGAATGCGCTGGCGCTGGGCGAAGCGGAGGCTTTCCATCTCGGCCTTCCGGTCCAGCGCATCAAGGGGCTAGCGATCCTGCTGGTGGCGCTGGCCGTGGGTGCCAGCGTCGCCTCGGCGGGTGTTATCGGCTTCGTCGGTATTGTCGTGCCGCATCTGCTGCGTCTCGTGGTCGGACCGGATCACCGGCTGCTCCTGCCGCTGTCGGCCTTGGCCGGAGGTGCGTTGCTGATCGGGGCCGACATGATTGCCCGCCTTGCCGTTGCCCCGGCAGAGCTGCCTATCGGCATCATCACCGCAGCCACCGGTGCGCCGTTCTTCCTTTGGCTGCTGCTCAGGCGTTCGCAGGGGTTTGAGCCATGAATCCTGTTCTTGAGGCAAGGGGTGTTGGCTTCCGGGTTGGCGGCGCCGATCTTGTCCGTAACGCATCGCTCTCGCTCTTCGCGGAAGAATTCACCGTGATCATCGGACCCAATGGTGCCGGAAAATCCACACTGCTCAAGATGCTGACGGGTGAATTGCGCGCCCATAGTGGCTCCATCAATTATGGTTCCGCCGCTGTTGAGCAGATTCCGGCATGGCGACTGGCCTGCGAGAGGGCCGTCATGGCGCAGGCCGCGCGGCTTGCCTTCCCGTTCACCGTGTATGAGGTCGTACGCCTCGGCGTCGATGGCGTTGGGCGCGCCAAAGACAGGCAGTCCCTGCACCAGATGGTGGCGCAAGCGCTGGCCTCCGCCGACGTCACGCATCTCGCGGCCCGATCCTACCAGACATTGTCAGGTGGCGAGCAGCAGCGTGTGCAATTTGCCCGCGTGCTGGGACAGCTCAAGGCAGGGAGTTCGATGGCCGGTCAGCAGGTGCTGTTTCTCGATGAACCCATCGCCAGTCTCGACCTCTGCCATCAGTTCGACCTGCTCGATACGGCGCGGACGCAGGCGGACAGCGGCGTTGCTGTGCTGGCCGTCCTTCACGATCTCAACCTAGCGATCACCTACGCCGACCGCCTGATCGTGATGAAGGACGGCATGATCATGGCGCAGGGTTCGCCAGCAGAGGTTGTTTCCGACGCTTTGTTGAAAGACGTTTTCGACGTGTCGCTGCTGATCGAAACGAGGGATGGCATGCCCTGCATCCTACCGCAGAGCCGGGTGTCAGACCGCCGGTTGCGGGGGCAGGATATCCAGGACAGCGCCGCCTAAGAGGCCTGACTTCAATTGCGACCCCCGGATATCGAACTCCGACAGCAGTGCCGTCTCCAGCGGCTTGAAAAACCCGCGATGCGCCTTGAACATCAGCCGCGCCAGCGCGGCATCGGCATCGGCGCGCGGCAGGAAATTCGCAGGGCAATCCTTGGGCTCGAACGCCCGGACGATCTCGCCAATGCTGATCCTGTCCGCTGCACGGCTGAGCCTGACACCGCCCAGCCGTCCGCGCACTGTCTCCAGCAGATCAGCCTGACCCAACGCATAGACCGTCTTCTGCACGTTCATCATCGTGATGCCAGACGATGCGGCCACCTCTGATGTGCGTGCAAGCGCGGGCCATGTCGCGGCAAGTTCCGCCATGATCCTGATCGCATCGAGGGTTTGCTGGTTCAGCCACATGATCAAGGCGATAGCCCATTTCGCATTGGCGGGCAAAGTCAGCCGCAATCTGTCGTATATCCAGTTTTCAGATGCCGAGCTTCGAAGGACAGGATGTGGCGCAATCGGGGGGCGCTTGATTGTCGATAAGCTTCAGTTTTCCGGGTGCATTCGTAGCGTATGGGCGTCAGCAGCGCATCATAGTTAAATCGCAATGCCTTCCTCGCGGGCCAGTCGCACAATTCCTGCATGCAACAATTGCGCGCGCGGCGTGGCCTTGACTGTATTGACCAGTGTCGTTTCGGAAGCCTGCGGCAATCGGTTGGCAAGCCCCGCCTCACTGATGCGAAGAGCTTTTGCGATCCGGTAGCCGGTATCTTCCGGGAGATCACGACGGCACAGGACGAAACTCCATGAGCCAACAGATCGCAAAGGCTGATCGAGCCCGGGGTAGGCTCCTGCGGGAACTGTCAACTCCCGCAGAAACGTGTGCTTCGCGCGAATACGCGGGATATCGTTGGGGTCTGGCGCGATGAAGCGTCCGGGTAGTCGCCCGACTGCCGTGAAGCCGGGCCAGCCTAAGCCTCCGCCCCATAAAGCCGCTGCCCGACCATCGGCAACCATGGCCGGACCATCACCCGCACGCTCCAGAAGGATCGCCTGAAAATCGCGATTCATATCGAGACCAAGGCCGTCGAGAACGTAGCGCGCGAGGATCACAAGGCCGGAACCGGCTGCACCAAAGGCTATCGGCTTGCCGACGAGATCCTGGATGGTTCGTGCCGGGGAATCGGCCCGGACGCCAAAGAACCCGGCTGAAGAATACATGGCGCTGATAATGCGCAGGTCAGCTGGTGCACGACCGACGCCGGCCAGGGCTTCGTGTGCAGCCTCACCCTGGACCAGACCGAGATCCAGTTCGCCGCGCTCAAGCAGTGGCAGGTTCTCCGCACTGCCACGGGTGTTGTGCGGGACGATTTCCAGCGTCGGGTCCGCGCTGTTGATCACAGCGGCGAAAGCCTCGCCATATATCGGGAACCCGCCGCCCGGTGTCGCTGTGCCGAGTGAGATGCGGGTGCGTTCCTGGGCGCGGACACCGCCTGTTATGAGGGCCGCTCCGAAGAGCGCAAGCGAAGTGCGTCGTGTGGCGGACATGAGATACGTCTCCCCTGGAGATCAAAAACCATAGAGCCGGGCTGGATTATCGACGAGGATGGCATTCCGCGTCGCGGCATCCGGAACCCAGTCAGCGACCAGATCCAAAAGGTCGCCGTCGTTGGGCATGGGTTTTTTACACATCACATGCGGCCAGTCCGATCCCCAGAGTAACCGGTCTGGGCGCATCATCGCAAGCGCCGAGGCGAAGGGCGAAACATCAGAATAGGGGAGGCCAGCTTCGGCCGTCAGCCGATAGGGGCCCGTCAGTTTCACCCATGTGCGCCCGCGCTCGACAGCGTCGAGGAGGGTGCGGAAACCCGGATGATCGATGCCGAGACCGGCCGGCATATAGCCGAGATGGCCTATCACCGCATCAACCGGCAGACGCTGCAGGAGCGGCCAGAGGTCCGGCGCTTCATCGACATGCACCAGGAACTCCACGTGCCAAGCCATGTCTGCCAGCAGTCCTGCCACCCGTGCCAGATCATACAGAGAGGCGAAGGGCATTCCGCCCTTGTCCACCAGATTGACGCGAATGCCGCGCGCGCCTTTCGCATGCATGCGCGATAGATCCTTGGCCGTGACATCGGCGTTGACCGAGACGACCGCACGGTAGTGGGCGAGGTCACTCGCCGCGCCATCCAGCACCGCGCTGGAATCATTGCCGTGGACGCTGGCATGGGTCAGTACGGCACGGTCAATACCGAGTGTCGCGTGCACGGCGCGCATGGCCGCCAGCGGAGCATCGGGCGGTGTGTAGCCCCTGACAGCCGCATAGGGATGGCGGGCGGCGTCGAAGACATGGGCATGACAGTCACAAGCTCCTTTCGGCACACGAAACCGCGGCGATCGCGGATTGGGGTCCGATGGGGGGCAGGGAGCCATACCGGCCTGTGTCATTGCGCCGGAATCCCTGCGGCGCGGATGACTGTGGTCCAGCGGTCAACGTCGCGGCTTACGATCTGACGCATATGGTCCGGTGTGCGCTCTGCGGCAGGCGTGGGGATCGAGCCCAGTTCCTCGATACGCTTGCGTGTGGCGTTATCCGCGAGCGCAGCACTGAGCGCGCTGGAAAGCCGGTCGACGACCGGCTTTGGGGTGCCCTTGGGCGCGAAGATCGCATTCCATCCCGTGAAGATGAATTCCGGCAGGCCAGCTTCCCGCGCAGTCGGCACATCAGGTGTCGCGGCGGAGCGTTCGGCCTGTGCCAGAACAAGGCCACGGATCGTGCCGCCCTGAATCTGAGGCGTTACGGTCGGCGCAAGATCGCACATGGAATCGACATGGCCCGCCAGCAGGTCATTCATCGCCGGCCCCGATCCGCGATAGGCTATGGAATTGAACTTGAGCCCCGCCAGATGAGCGAGGTAGAGACACGCAAGATGCGGCGTTGAGCCGACGCCCGCATGGCCGCTCGACACCGAACCCGGATTTGCTTTCACCTGGGCCAGGAACTCGCTGAAATTGCGCGCCGGAAACTCCTTGCGTACGACGACGTAACCCGGTGTTCCCGCGATCATGCCAACTGGCTCCAGTTCGCGGGAGTCATAGCCCATGTTGGCATAGAGGGCGGACGCGGCACCATGGCTGCCGAGGCTGCCGACGGTCAGGGTGTAGCCATCCGGTGTGGCCTTTGCGCCCCGCGTGCCACCTGTGGTGCCACCCGCGCCCGCGACATTCTCGATGACGACGGACTGGCCAAGCGTGCGGCTCATATGCTCCGCGACAATGCGTGCCAGAACATCAGTCGGCCCGCCCGGCGCGAAAACGACAATCATGGTGATGGGCTTGGTCGGATAGGCCTGCGCGACCGCCAGTGTCATCAGCCCGATTGTCGCTGCGAACATCGTTCTGGCAACGCCCGCAATGCTCGGATGCCTACTGCTGGTCATGATAGAAAACCCCTTCTCGGCATCAGATATTCCCCGGGAAACCGATAAAGTCCAGCAAGCGGAACCGGTTTTCGCTCATTCAACCAGCGGTGGCAGGACCCGTGCCAGTGATGGTTCGCCCAGCATCTGCGCCAGTCTGGCCTTCACGCCCGGAATAAGCGGCTTGCCATCAAAAGACTTGCGCACAGCGATAGCCCGCGCGAGGGCCGCCTCGTCGCCTTGGTGAAACGCCCTGGCGCAATCGGCGGAATTGAGATTGGCCGTGGCCGAGATGCAGCCGGCGAAGCGGCCCGTCCGCGCCTCCCCAAGGCAGGCTTCCGTTGACGGGAACACGTCAAAAATCGGCGACAGCGCTGCCATCTGGCGCGCGTAGTCCATGTCGCCCGAGGAATCCTTCAAGCCCACAATTCGACCGGGGAATGCCTTGAGCAGCCGGCTCACCAGCGGCGCATCGTAGCGTACGCCGGACAGCGCGGGGAAATGATAGAGATAGACCGGGATGGCCGGATCGGCAGAAGCCTTCACGATCTGCTCGACGTAGCGGAGTACGCCGTCGTCACTGACGCCCTTGTAGTAGAAAGGCGGCAGGAGCAGCGCCCCGGCGAAGCCGCATGCCGCCGCATGGCTTGTGAGTGCCGCAGCATCTGCCACCGACGCGGCTCCCGTGCCGACCATCAGCCGGTTCTTGGGCAGATCGGATGCAGCGATTGCGGACATGAGGGCTAGTCGCTGCAACAGCGCAAAAGACGTTGCCTCGCCCGTTGTACCCAGCACATTGAGCCCGTCACAGCCATTGGCCAGAAGGTGGCGCGCCACCTTGAGGAACAGGGTGATGTCAGGCTCTCCGGCTTCCGTGATAGGCGTCGGAATTGCGGCGATGACGCCTTTCAGGTGGTTTGGCATGGCGTCAGCCTTTTGAAACAAATGGATCAGAAATCCCCATGGGCATCAACAGCCCATGGGATGAAGTCGCTCGTCAGGCAAGATGGCGATGGAGCGGGCTCAGCCGACGGATGTATAGATGCGCTCGTCATAGATACTACCACTGCGCGGCAGCAAGGAAAGGCGGAAATCCTTGGTGTGCTTGGCTGCGAGATGCCTCCGCCAGGCGCTCCTTGTGTTCCAGACCTCGATGAGCGTCATGTGGTTGGCGCGGCTTGCCTGGGTCAGCACGTCGAAACGGGCGGCGTCCTTTTCCGGGCGGCTGCCGTCGGCCAGCATCTTCAGCATCTTCTCGCCGTCCTCGCGATAAACCGGCACGAAGTCGACATGGGTGATGCAGGTAATGGCGCGCGCTGCGGCGGCCTGGGCAGGACCAGTCGCCAGCGCCCGGTGCGGCCTTTCATCGTAGGGTGCGGTCTCGATCGCAGCCAGTTGCTCGCGCGCCTGCTTGACATGAGCCTGCGCGAGATGTGCCTCACGGGCCACGTTGTCGGTCCATTGCTCGAGAACGCCGAAGTGGTGTGAACTGCCCACGCGCTGGAAGAGCGCGAAAGACTTGCTCCCGGTCTCCTTGACGCTCGCGGCTTTTAGCGCCTTGAGGATTCCAAGCGCCTTGGCTTCCGACCCCGGTGCGACCTCGATATAGCTGACGACGCTGTCACCAACTGGCGCAACCGAGCCTGCGGGCAGGCCGGTCGGGGCTGGCAACATCTGCGCCATCACTGGCCCTGACATCGCGATGGCCGGGCCGGTCGCCATGATGGCCAGGAGTTCTCTCCGTTGTATTGTCATTGTTTCTCCCCTCGAGGTTTTTGTGATTGTTGTCTGGATCAGTTTTTGTTCAGCCGCATTCCATCTGGAATTGGCAGCGGCGGGTTTGGCCCGCCCTTGAATTCAACCGTCGTGAACAGGAGATCAGTATCTCCGATATTTTCGACGCTGTGGGTGAAATGCTCGTCCTTGCCAAAGGTGAAGTGCTTCGTCTCGCCTTTGTAATGCTCGACATCGACGATGCGACCGTCGTCATAATAGCCGCGCGCCCTGCCGGGATTATGGGCCGTCCAGAAATAGTCCATCTGGTGCCGGTGGAAATTACAGCGCTTGCCCGGCGGGAGCAGCAAGTGCCAGACGCGCACCCTGTCTGTCTCCGACACAAGCACGCTGCCGACGCAGCCGTTCATCCGGTTATCCTCGAACTCCTGCTGCAGGTCAGTCGGCCAGTGCGCGCGTGGGCTGGCGGATGTCCTGGTCTTGTCGTTCGCAATATTGAGCATGACTACCCTCCCTCTTCCATTCACTCGGCGGCCATCCGCTGCGCAGCGCGGGCATTGGTGCGGACCACGACCTTGATGGCATCTTCCACGCGGTCACGGGCGTAGCGCAGCGCTTCTGGCAGTTCATGCAGATCGAAGGTGTGGGTGTGGATCTTGGTGGCGTCGAAACGCTTGGCCGCCATGAAGGCCATCGCACGGTGCGTGGCGCTCTTGCCTTCGCCGCGAATGCCATAGGCATAGATGTTGTTGCGCACGATATGCGGCAGATCGATTGTCACCGGGTCATGCGGGAATGCCGCAAGACAGATCTTGCCGCCACGGTTGGTCATGTGGATCGCCATGTCGATGGCTTCCTGACTGCCGGCGCATTCCACCACATAGTCCGCACCAAGGCCGCGGGTAGCCGCCATGACGATGGCGACGGCGTCCTCGTTCTTCACGTTGATCGTCATGTCCGCGCCGAGTTCACGGCCAATCGCAAGGCGACTGTCGCGTGTGCCTGTGAGAATAACGGGATTGGCACCGAGTGCCTTGGCCACGGCCACCGCCAGAAGGCCGATGGCACCGGGGCCTGTCACAACCACGCTCTCGCCTGCCACAAGGCCACCGAGCTCGGTGAGTCCGTACATTGAGGTGCCGGCCGTCACGACGAGCGTCGCTTCCTCGTCCGACATGGTGTCGGGCACACGCACCAGCGTGTTGATGTTGTTGATGGCGTACTCGCAAAAACCGCCGTCCGTCGTGAAACCGTTGGCGCGATGGCCCTTGTTCACGTCACCATAGTTCTGTCCGTAATTCAGGCACGCCGTGTACATGCCCTGGCGGCAACGCTTGCACTGGCCGCAGCCCGCATGGATTTCGACCGTGACGCGCTCACCGATCCGGTATTCATCAACGCCCGGCCCAAGCGCTGCAACTGTGCCCATATACTCGTGACCGGGCGTGAAGTTCTTGTTGAACGGAAGGCCGCCCTGGATTTTGGCCGGCGAGCCATAGTGAATGACTTCCAGATCAGTCGCGCAGATCGCCACCGCGTCGATACGCACCAGCACTTCTGCACGTGACGGGACAGGGACGGGCTTGCTGCCAAGGGTCAGTTCATCGGGGCTGCCGAGAATCCAGGCGCGCATCTCATCGGGAATGGGGAAGGAAGGATCAGTTTTGACCCCGGGCGATCCGTACATGTTTGTCCACCCTGCTTGCCAGCGTCAGCATCGATCCGGCTAGATCAATAATTGGCATATTGGTTTAGAATGGTTGACCATAGGGTGGGAGCAGAACCAATGTCAAGTGCGTCAATCAGGATGGGGTGATTGGTTGACCAATCACCCCTGACCATCTACGCGCAATATCGAAACCGAGTGTGAGTGAGCGAATGGCAGCGACCGACCTGAAAGCCTGGATCAGCACGATTGACCTGCCATCCGACGGGCGGCTGCCGCCGGAGCGGGAACTGGCGGAGATGCTCGGCAAGTCCCGGGCGGAACTCAGGAAGTCTCTGGCGATGCTGGAGGCCGAGGGGGTGCTTTGGCGTCATGTCGGCAAGGGCACATTCCTGGCGCAACACGCCCGAAGCGGCAGCAAGCCAGATGTGGAGTCGATTGCGCACCGCACCAGCCCGCCCGAAGCCATGCAGGTCAGGATGATCCTCGAGCCCGAGGTTGCAGGCCTTGCCGCCCGCGGCGCAACCGGGGCCCAGATCGCGGAGTTGAAAGCATTTTGCATCGAGATGCGGCGCGCCAAAAGCTGGCCCGAGTATCAACAACTCGACGTCCGCTTTCATACGGCGCTGGCGCAGGCTGCGGGCAATAGCCTGCTCGCAGAGCTGCATGGTCTCGTGAACGAAGTCCGACGCTCCGTGGTGTGGGGTGGTCTGGCGAAGCGAACACTTGGTCCGCCGAAGGATTATCATTCCTTTGCCGAGCATGAGGCAATCGTCATGGCAATCGAGGACCGGGATCGCATAAGGGCCATGGACGCCATGCGCAAGCACCTGAACGCGACATCTGCCGATCTGATGGGCGACCCTGCCTGATCAGCCAAGATAGGCTTCAAAGAGTTCTCCGGAAATACGGGGCCTGACATCATGCCAGATTGGCTGAACGGCAGCCTTGAACGCGTCCAGATCAATTTTCTCCGACATAACTACTGTGATTCCTGCCAGCTGAAGGGTACCCAGAGCTTTCTGGTCCTCGGCAGCTGCCAGCTGTCTCTGGACGGCAGTTGCCCGGCCAGCCGCTGTCATCAACGCCTGTTTTTGCCTGGCTGACAGTCCTTCGAACCATGCGCGATGGCAGAGCAGAAGCGCCACGCCGAAAACATGGCCGGTCAGGCTCAGATAGCGATGATAGGCCTCGATACCGAAGTTCAGCATGTTAGTGAGCGGGTTTTCCTGGGCATCGATACGGCCTGATGCAATCGCTTCGCGGAAATCGCGCACGTCCGTCACGACAGGCGTGAAACCCATCGCGCTGAGTGATGCGGAATAGATCGGACTGTCCAGCGTGCGGATGGTCATGGCCTGGCAGTCGGCGGGATGCAGGATCTGATGCCGGTTGTTACTGATATGCCGGAACCCGTTATCCCAGAAGCCCAGGACCTTGACAGAAACATCGCGCTCGACCGCCGCAGCGATCAAATCGCCAGCGTTCCCGTCAAGCGCCTTGAGTGCGACCGCTCTGTCGCTGACTGCGAACGGCAGATCAAGCATACCAAGATCTGATATCCGGGCGGCGAGATATCCTGATGCCATGTAGGCAATATCGAAGGCGCCAGATTCAACGCCCGCAAACAAATCCCTGGCAGCCATCCCGCCGACGGTCACATCTGCAGTCAGCACGGGTTGAAAACACCCGCTCGCCGCCATATCGCGGCACAAGCTCTCAAGTGAGGCGGTCAGGATGGACCGCGATCCCTGATATCCACCCACACGCGCTTTAACCTTGCTTGTCATACACGCACCATCGATCCGACAGCTCCAGTTGACAAGAAGATTCAGATTGGTCAAGATATGGTTGCAATTGGTTCACAGTTGGTTTTATGGTTTGTGATTGCCTCCTCCGACGCTCCTTGTCCGATGGATGGTAAAAGAATCGCCGACAGGCTGGTTGCGGAGGGAGACCACATAAATGAGCACAAGCTCACGCAGAGATGTCATGACCGGGCTGGGCGCATCCGCCATGGTCCTGACAACTGGCTCTGGCGGCCATGCATCCACATGGCCCCAGCGTCCGATCAATGTGATCATGCCTTTGCAGGCCGGAAGCGCCTCCGATATTGCAGTGCGAATCGCTGGAGAAGCCATTGGCCAAAAGCTCGGCCAGAACCTGGTGGTCGAGAATGTGACGGGCGCAGCGGGTCTCATAGGCGCAACACGGGCAGCGCGCGCCCAACCAGACGGCTACACGCTTGGTGCCTTCAACAACAGCATCCTCACAATCATGCCCAACATCCGCACCAAAAAGCCGGATTTTGATCCCTTCGCGGACTTCCTGCCGATCGTTGGCGTCGCCAACATTCCAACATATCTTGGCGTGCATAAATCCGTTCCAGCGACAAATGTCACCGAGTTCATCGCCTACCTGAAGAGCAAGAATGGCGAGGTTACCTGTGCCACTGGCGGTCCCGGAAGCCCGCAGCATCTGGCGGCCGAGATGTTCATGGCCCTGACTGGAACGAAGATGACGCAGGTTCCCTATCGCGGGGCGACGGCAGCCGCGACGGATCTTGCCGGCGGCCATTCTCAGGTCATGTTCATTGCCCGGTCGCTCTACCTGCCGTTCGAGCTGAGCGACGCTATACGTCTCATTGGCTTTTGCGGGTCGGAGCGCCTTGCAGCCAGCAAGGACTTGCCCACGCTGCATGAGCAGGGCGTTACGGGGTACGATTACTCGTCATGGCTTGGCTTCTTCGCCATCAAGGGAACGCCACCGGAGATCATCGAACGCCTCCGAAGGGATTCATTCGCGGTTCTCACCGATTCCATTGCGGACAAGCTGACAAAGGCAGGCCTCGATCCCTGGTTCAAGAACAATACCCAGCTGGCCGAGATCATGAAAGCGGACGATATCCGCTGGAAAAAGGTGATCAAGACGGCCAACCTTTCCCTCGACTGACCAGAAAAACGAGATTTCTTCATGCAAACGATGAACTGGGCGCGCTTCAGCGCGCTTCTGGGCGGAGCCATGCTTGCCTTGCTGCCTGCCAACGCCGATGCGCAAGGGCAAACGACTGTGCCGTCACCAATTGTGATCGTGGCCCCTTCCTGGGCTTATCCTGTTGCGGACAAGGAGCAGCCGCCGGGGCCGGATGAAAACGAAGCCCGGCAACTTCCGGGCAGCAGTCAAACCTACACCCGCAAACAGATCGACAATCTGTTCAATCCGCCGATCTGGTACCCTGATCAGGCTGTAGGTATGCCGAAGGTTGTGCAAACAGGCGCACCACCAGCTGTACGCGCCTGTGCTGCCTGCCACCTCCAGAGCGGTCAGGGCCATCCAGAATCCGGTCATATATCGGGGTTGCCAACAGCTTACTTCCTGCGTCAGATTCAGGATTACCGGGACGGCAACCGGATCGACAAGGTCTGGATGACCAATATGGCGAAGGCACTGACCGATGAGGACGCCACCGCCGCTGCCGAGTGGTTCTCAAAACTGAAGCCAATCAAATGGGTCCACGTGATCGAGACCGATACGATTCCGCGCAGTTACTTCAACAAGAGCCGCAAGCGCCTGCCTCTGGCTGATGGAAGCACGGAACAGCTTGGTGAGCGTATCGCAGAGTTCCCGCAAGATCCGGTGCGCGTGCTCGATCGCGATCCGAATTCCGGCTTTATCGCGTATGTTCCCAGGGGCAGCCTTGCTCTCGGCGAAGCACTGGTGAAAGAGGGCGCAGGTCGTACCGTCGCCTGTGCTGCTTGCCATGGCGAGAAACTTCAAGGTGCCGGGGAGATCCCGCGCATCTCTGGCATCTCGACGCTCTACACCATCCGGCAAATGTTCGCTTTCAAGACGGGAGAGCGGAAGGGCGCCCACGCCGGGCAGATGATGCCAGTGGTCGCAGAGCTTCAGGAAAAGGACATCATTGCAGTGGCGGCCTACCTCGCGTCGCTCGATCCCTGATCGTCGGTAAGAAATTTTCGCTGCTTATCGCAGCGATCAAACACAACTCAACACGGAGAACCCAGATGACGGATGCAACCCAAAGCCTTTCGGCTGCAGAGCCTGGTGCGAAGAACCGCACGGAATTGTCAGACATGCTTCTGCGCTTCACTGTCGGTGGGATGCTGATCCCGCACGGGATCGGAAAATTCCTGTTTTACGACAAGGAAGTCGAGGTTTTCGGGCAGGTCTTCGGGCTGAACCCTGCTCCTGCGTGGGTCATTGGTGCGGCAATCTTCCAGATAGCGGTGGGTCTCGCGATCATGAGTGGTCGCTACGTTCGTCCCGCTGCAGTGCTACTGATCGTGTTCATGCTTGGTACGATTATCGTGGCCAATCACAGCGCATGGTTCTGGCAGTTCAAAGGCGCAGAATATTCTGTATTCTGGGCGCTTATGGCACTTGTGCTTGTGCTGAAACCGGAGAGGTAGCGCTTTTCGCAATGCCGACTGAATGTCTGCATTCTCGATTTTGCATTGGAGTAACGAACGTCGGCTCCTGGCTCAAGGCGGTCATTCCGGGGAAACAATACGCGCCTTGAAACGGACATTGGGTGGCGACCGTTGGCCTATTTCAAAGCTGGGGTGGTTCACTTACTCGAAAATGCCGTAGCCCGGGACGGCGTGTTTGCGCACGCCGGCCATGTTCAGCTCGACGCCGATGCCGGGCGAATCAGGAAGGGCGATGTAGCCGTCCTTAACGATCGATTTTCCGCCGCCCGGCACATGCAAGTAGCTATCCCACACCGCGCGTTCCTCAAGGGCGTGCCACTCGAGAACGAGAAAATTGGGCACGCTGGCGCAGACATGGCATGTCGCCATGGTGCCGAGCGGCGTAGAGACAAGATGCGGCGCGAAGGGCAGATAATAGATTTCGGCAAGATGGGCAATTTTCCGGCTTTCCGAAAGGCCGCCGCATTTGGGAACGTCCGGCATCAGAACGTCCGCACATTGCTGTTCGAGCAACTCACGGAAGCCCCAGCGCAAATACTGGTTTTCACCGACACAGATCGGAGTCTTGCTGCGCATGCGGATCTGCTTCAGCGCGGCAACATTCTCAGCCGGGATCGGTTCTTCCAGCCAAAGCAGGTCGAAGCGCTCCATCTCCGAGGCGATCCGGCAGGCGCTCGGCACATCGTAGCGGGCGTGCAGGTCGATGCACAGATCGATGTCGGGGCCGATGGCCTCGCGCACCGCGGCCACTCGCTCCACCATCGAACGCAGTTCCGCGCCGTTGATCGTATGATTGACCGCATCGAATTTCGCGGGATGGTTCAGATTGTCGATGTCGAACTTGAGGGCGGAGAATCCTTCCTTGACCATGCGTTTTGCCCGGGAGACGCAGCCCTTGACTGAGCCGGAGGCGTCATCGCCATCTCCGCAATCCGCATACAGCCGGACGCGATCGCGGAACTTGCCACCGAACATGCGATAGAGCGGCTGTCCGGCCGCCTTGGCCGCGATATCCCAAAGAGCCATCTCAAGGCCGGTCAGGGCAATCAGGAAGACGCCGGATTGCGCGCCGGAGAAGACGTGCTTCCTCCGGATTTTCTCCCAGCAGTATTCAACGTTGCGCGGGTCTTCGCCAATCAGTTCCGGTTTCAACTCATTGATCAGTCCGACGATGGCGGCTGCTCCCGCATCCGGGTTGGCCTCGCCAAAGCCCGAAATGCCGGCGTCGGTATCGATCCTGACCAGAGTCGCCTTGCCATGATAGGCGACCACAGCCGTCTTGATGTCGATGATCTTCACTTCGTCCCTCACTGCGTTGAAATGGCGATAGGCGCAGCCGGCCAAGGCCGCGCGGCTCTTGATCCGTCCCCGGGTCAGGACTTCTTTTTCTTCTGCTTTTTGCGCCAGGCCTGATACTCGTCGTTCGCATCGGGATGCAGCGGATAATAGCGTTGCAACGGCTCGCCCTGGAGGAGTTTCTCGCGCGAGAAAACTTCCCATTCCGCATGCTTCTTCGCCTCGTCGATCACCGCCTGCGCCATCGAGACGGGAACCACCACGACTCCGTCGTCGTCGGCAACGATGATGTCGCCCGGAATTACGGCGACGTTGCCGCAGGCGATCGGAACATTGACCGCGTTGGGGAAGATCGTGGTCTGCACATGGTAGTTCGGTGTCCAGCCGCGAAGCCAGAGCGGAATGTCGAGCTTTTCAACATTGGGCCGGTCGCGCATGCAGCCGTCGATGACGATGCCCGCGCCGCCCCGTCCCTTGAAGTAGGTCGACATCATGTCGCCGAAGACGCCCGAGGTCATGCTTCCACGCGCGTCCACGACGACCACGTCGCCCTCCTGAACATGGTAGAGCACATGCCGATGCAGTTGCGTTTCAGGATCGGCGTATTCGCCCTCGTCGAAGAGATCGGGCCGCTGCGGAAGGAACTGTAGCGTCAGTGCCGGACCGACAATGGACTTGCCGTGGTTTTGCGCAATCGGGCCCATCATGTGCGGGCTGCGGAACCCCATGTGGCCGAGTGTGCCGGCGACAGTCGCGGCTCCAATGCCCTTGAGGCCCTCGATCAGTTTCTTCGGCGGGCGAACGATGTCGGAAGTCTTGTGCATTGCTACCCTCGGGGTTTAAAAACTACCAGTTTGTGACGGAACCATCTCGGCGCCTGAGATGCGGTGCCTCCCAAAAGCGCAGGCTCTCAGCGCTGATCGCCGCTTCGTTGACCTCGACGCCGAGGCCCGGCAGATCGACGACCGGATAGTCGACGCCGTCGAGCCGGGGCTGTACAGGGAAGTACTCGGAATTGTTGAAGCCCTTGGCCTCTGGAACCCGCGTTTCCAGCCACGCGAAATTTGGTACAGCCGCGGCGAGATGGATGGTCGCCGCCGTGCACACTGGGCCGAGTGGATTGTGCGGCATCAGATCGACGTAATGCGCCTCGCTCCAGCCGGCGACTTTCATCGCCTCGGTGAGCCCGCCGACGTTGCAGACGTCGAGTCGGTTGAACTGGTGGATGCCCCGTTCGATGTAGGGCAGAAATTGCCACTTGCTGGAGAATTCCTCGCCGATGGCGAAGGGAATGTCCGTCATCGTGCGCAAGGATTCATAGGCTTCGGGCGTCTCGTCCCGTATAGGCTCCTCGAGGAAATCGAGCACGCCCCGGCCGAGCTTGCTGCAGAAGCTCGCCGCCTCGGCCACCGACAGCCGATGATGGTAATCGATGCCCAGCACCAGATCGTCGCCGAGCACGTCGCGCGCCTTGTTGAGCATTCTGGCGGTAGGACCGATCGATTCGCGGGGCTCGAAGATGTCCTTGCTGCTTTGTCCGGCCGGAAAGAAGCGGATAGCCCGCCATCCCTGCGCCGCCAGTTCGCGGGCGCGCTCGACGGCGGCATCACCTTCCGCCTCGTCGCCGGTGGAGGCGAACGTGGGGATGCGGTCGCGCTGCTTGCCGCCCAGCAGTTCGTAGACCGGCACCCCCAGCACCTTGCCCTTAATGTCGTGCAGGGCGATGTCAATGGCGGAAATCGCCGCCTGCAGCACGCGCCCGCCTTCGAAATACTGGCTGCGATAGGTCTCCTGCCAGATCCGGCCGATCTGCATCGGATCCCGGCCGATGAGGAACTCGCGAAAATGCTCGATAGCGCCGGCGACAGCCTTCTCACGACCGCTCAGGCCGCTTTCGCCCCATCCGAAGACGCCCAGGTCAGTCTCGACCTTGACCAGCATCTGGTTCCGGGTCCCCACCCACACCGGGTAGGGTATGATCCCCGTGATCTTGAGCTTCGCTCTCATGCTTGTCCCCGGGGGGTGCATCGAATCCCTTCCATCTCAATCGACCTTCAGGGCCATTTCTGTTGCGCCATCGAACAGATGCATGCGCTCCTGGTCAAACGCGAGCCAGATCGGCTGATCTGGCGCGATGGGGATGTTGGGCGGCACGCTGATGTTGACGACTGCCCCGGAGAGCAACGCCTGCACGAAGGTCACATCGCCTGTGGGCTCCACGGTGTAAGCCTTTGCCGGAATCGCGCCGGGAACCGCACTGGTGGTCAGCTTGATCGTCGAGTGGCGCGCGCCCAGAACGACCTTGCTGGTGGTCGCGCGCTGAACCTTCCGGGCGTTGAGGGGCGAGAGCGTCATCGTCCAGCCTTCCGCGCCGGTCAGCATCGTGCGGCCATCGACCGTCGACGCCTCAAGCGGAATGAGACTCATCGCCGGGCTGCCGATGAAGCTGGCGACGAACATGTTGACCGGATGGGCGAAGACCTGGGCCGGCGAATCGTACTGCTGGAGAAAACCGCCGTTCATCACGGCCATCTTGTCGGCCATGGTGACGGCTTCGAGCTGGTCATGCGTCACATAGATGATCGTGGCGTTGAGGTCCTGGTGGAAGCGCTTGATCTCGGAGCGCATCTGCACGCGCAGCTTGGCGTCGAGGTTGGAGAGCGGCTCGTCCATCAGGAACACTGCGGGGTCGCGCACCAGCGCACGGCCCAAGGCTACGCGCTGTTGTTGTCCTCCGGACAGCTCGCGCGGCTTGCGCTCGAGCAGATGCGTCATGTCGAGCATGCGCGCCGCTTCCCTGACCTTGCGGTCGATCTCGTCGCGCGGGAGCTTGCGCATCTGCAGCGGGAACGCGAGGTTCTTGTAGACCGTCTTCTGCGGGTAGAGCGCGTAGTTCTGAAAGACCATGGCGATGTCGCGGTCCTTCGGGTCGACGTCGTTGACCACGCGGTCCCCGATGGCGATCTCGCCCGAGTCGACCGGAATCAGCCCCGCGACTAGATTGAGCGTGGTCGTCTTGCCGCATCCCGAGGGACCGACAAGTGCGACGAATTCCCCGTCATCGACGGTCAGGGACACATCGTTCACAGCCTTGTAGGGGCCATACATCTTGACGAGATTTCTCAAGACCACGTGGGCCATGAAACCTGCTTTCTAGTGTTTGACCGCGCCTTCGGTGAGTGCGCGGACGAAGTAGCGCTGGAGCAGAAGGAAGAGCACGACGACCGGCACGCTCATCATGAAGCTCGCCGCCATGAGGCCGGGGAAATCCGAAGTGTTCTCGGAGAAGAATCGCTGGATGCCGACCGGCAGTGTCAGCTGGTCGTTCCTGTTGATGAACGTGTAGGCGAAGATGTACTCGTTCCAGGCGCCGATGAAGGAGTAGATCGCCGTCGCGATGATGCCCGGCATCGAAAGCGGCATGACGATCAGAAGAAACGCCTGGAATCGGGTGGCGCCGTCGATTCGGGCCGCCTGCTCGAGCTGGTAGGGAATGTTGTCGTAGAAGCCCTTGAGCAGCCAGATCGCGAGCGGGAGGCCGAACGTCAGATAGGTCAGGATCAGCGATCCGTGCGTATTCATGAGGCCGAGCAACCGCATCAGGATGAAAAGCGGGACCAGGAAGATCACCGCCGGGAACATGTTGCGCAAAAGCACCGAGAAGAAGAGCATCTTGCGCCCCGGAAAGTCGAACCGCGAGAAGGCGTAGGCCGCCGGCACCGCGACGATGACCGAGAGGATCGTCGACATGGTCGATACGAAAAGGCTGTTCCAGAAGAATTGCAGAAAGTCCTTGCCCACGCTGTTGGTTGGATCGAGCAGCTTCCGGTAGCTCGCCAGCGTCGGTTCGTTCGGCCACCATTGCGGCGGAAACTGCATCGCCGCGAAACCTGACTTGATCGATGTCAGAAGCATCCAGAACATCGGAAGCGCAGTGAACAGCAGCATCAGCGTGAGGAATGCGCGTCCGGCCCAGCGCCAGACGTCGATTCCAGCACGGGTCCTGCGCGCGGCGGCGGCGGTCATCAACCGCGCTCCTTCTCATTGCCACTGAGGCCACGGACGTAGAAGTAGCCGAGCGCCATCAGGATGAGGAACAGGAGGACCGAATAGGCGGCCGCGACACCCCAGCGCTGCCGCCCGAAGGCCAGTTCATAGATATGGGTTATCCAGATATGGGAGGCATTGGCGGGGCCGCCTCCGGTCATGATCCAGGGAACGATGAAGGAATTGAAGTTCGCCACCGCGAGCAAAAGGATGGTCGCGATTGACACGCCCCTGATATGCGGGAACGTCACGTGCCAGAAGCGCTGCCAGGCGCTAGCGCCGTCGACTCTCGCCGCCCGGAGCAACTGATCCGGCACAGTCTGCAGTCCGGCCGCCAACATGATCATCGCGAAGGGAAACTCCCGCCACACGTTGACGACGATCAACGAGGGGAGGACCGTGTTGACGTTGTCGATGAAGTTAGGAGGACGGCTGGCGAATCCGAGCTCCACCAGAACGGCGCCGATGACGCCGAAGTTCGAGTGGTAGATCCACTTCCAGATATAAGACGCGGCGACCGCGCTGATCACCCAGGGTATGATCAGGATGGCGCGCAAGACGGCCCGGCCGACGAAGTCGCGGTGCAGGGCGAGGGCGCACCCCAACCCCAGGACGTAGGCGAGACCGGTCGACGCAATGGTCCATATGAAGGTGTTGAGAGTGACCTGCCAAAACACTTCGCTGCTGAGGATCAGCGTGTAGTTGTCCAGGCCCACGAATATCTTGTCGCGCAACTGCAGGCTGGGCGGCGTGTTGAAGAACGACAGCTCGACGGTGTAGTAGATCGGATAGGCGATGACGATGAGCATCACCACGATCGCAGGCATGACGTAGAGATAGTCCACACGACTGGTCCAGATCCGCCAAAGGAGGCCGGACTGGAGCGCACTTGCTTGCACAGGAGCCTCAGCCAGGCGTGTCGCCATGGTCATCGGGCCAGCCTTCCGTTGTCGGGGAATGGACCGGCGGCGGTCGCCGCCGGTCGCGTTGGAGGCGCCGGCGCTAGAGCTTGCCGCCGCTCATGATGCTTTTGACTTTCTTGGCCGCGTCTTCGGCGGCCTGATCGACCGTCATCGTCCCGGTGAGGGCATTCTGAAGCATGTCGGGCACGACGATGTTCATGATCTCCGGCGTCTCCGGAATCGTCGGGAACGGGATGCCATAGGGCAGCATCGAAGTCGTGACGTCGAGGAACCTGATGTTCTCAAGGCGCTCCTTCATCCACTTCGTCTTGAAGCCGTTGAGGTTACCCGGGTTCGAACCGGCATAGGCCATCTTCAGCGACCATTCTGGGCTTGTCCAGAAACAGGTGATCGCTTTTGCGGCCGGTTGATCCACCTTGCCGCCGTCAACATATTCGGGCTTCAGGATGTGCATGTTGGAGCCGCCGAACACGACGGCGCGCTTGCCGTCCGGCCCAGTCGGAATCAGGCCGTAGCGCATGTTGTCGATGACGTTTTGCGCCTTCTGGACGTCGCTTCCAGTCACCCTCTTCTTGAGATCCAGCATGACGTCGTAGTCCGACGGGTGCGAAATCATCATGCCGAGCTGACCGGCCAGAAACAAAGGCTGATTGTCCGCCTGCTGGTTCGTCAATGCCGAGACCGGCACTGATTTGTCGCGGACGTACATGTCATAGGAGGCTTGCAGGGCCCGCTTGCTTGCCGCGCTGTTCAGCTGGATCTGCGAATAATTCGGGCTCGGCGAGGCCTCGTCGAACACGCCGCCGCCGTAACCCCAGAGCTGCGGCAGGAAGCGGTAGGGCGTGTTGCCGGCGTTCTTTCGAGCGACAAGGCCGTAGCCCGAAACCCCGACCTTCTCGTTGATCTGCTTGGAATATCTGACGACATCATCCCAGGTCGCCGGTGCCTTCTCGGGGTCCAGGCCGGCGCGCTTGAAGATGTCGGCGTTCCAGATCAGCGCCATCGTCTCGTTGTTGGTCGGAATGCCGTAGGTCTTGCCCTTCCACATGTTCGACTTCATGGCTCCGGGCCAGAAATCCTGGGTCGAATAGCCGACGTCCTCGGGCTTCAGTTCCTGGATATAGCCCTTTGAGGCGAATTCCACGCCGCCGAGTATCTGCAGCCGCACCACCATCGGTCCGGCATTGCCCAGTAGCGCCGTGCGGAACTTGTCCAGAAGATCGTTATAGGTGAGCGCCTGCTCCTCGAGCTGGATGTTGGGGTACGTCTTCCGGAATGTCGCGAAGAAGTCCCTGTAATATTGCCGCAGGAGATCGGGGTCGCCTTCGAAAACGCCCTGGTACCAGAACGTAACACGCCCCTTGTGGGCGAGCGGCGTAACCTTGCCGCAATCGGCCGCGGTGTCGAAATCCTTGGTTCCCGCGATGGCGCGCACATACTCTGGCGACCACTTGCTCAGGTCGACAGGCGCCTGCGCCGAGGCGGGCGAACACATGAACGACGCTGTTATGGCGGCCAGCGAAACGCCGCGACGAACGAGGCGGCCGAAGTTAAGACTCGACATTTATTCCCTCCATCCTGCCAGCTCACGCTGACCCTGTGCAATTCCACCCTGTCTGGAGCTGTTCTTTTAAGCGGCGCTCCAATGGATTGACGCTCGCAGAACATAACTTGTATGTCAATCTTATCAGATCATATATTATCTGGGTTGATCTGCGTATGATTTGGATTGAGAGGCCAGCTTGGAAAACAGGAAAGAATACAAGGTGGCCCCTCCGGTGGGGATTGATCCAATTGGCGTCACAACCGATTCCACGGCGCAGCTGTACAAGGTCATCCGCGACGATATTGTCTCGGGACAACTCAAGGCCGATGAGCGACTTGTCGCCTCCGACCTCGCCAAGCGTCACGGCAGCTCGACGACGCCGGTCCGGGAGGTGCTGCAGCTACTCCGCGGCGAAGGCTTTGTGATCTTCACGCGCAATCGCGGCGCCCGCGTGCGGCCGATCGACCGGGATTTCGTACGCGACATCACCGAGATCGGCGTCCTGATCGAGCCTGCCCTGACGCGCTGGTTCGTCAGAATGGCGACGGAGGCCGACATCGCGCAACTGGAGTGGATACAGACCCAGATCGAGGTCAATAATTTCGCTGATCGGATCAAGCACAGCGAGTTGGACACCAAGTTCCACTCCCTGATCTATGAACGGCACTACAACCGGCACGCTGCGGAATTGTGGTGGAAGCATCGCGAGGTGCTCCGCGCGATCAGCGGCCGTTTCGGCTTCACCCTCGCGCGTCGGGCGCAGGTGATCAGCGATCATCGCGAACTCATCGCGCACATCAAGGCTGGCGACGCGGACAAGGCCGCTGAGCTCGTGGCGCGCCATGTCGAGGGGTCCGGTCTTCACATCCTTGAGCACATGCGGGCCACGGCGGCCGCCCGGGCCGGATAGATGGCCGACCGGTCGCGCATGCCCCCTCGTTTTCACAGGAAACCAAAGCCCATGAAGATCACCAGCGTCAGGCCGTGGCTCATCAAGTCGAACGCCTCCTATTGGGGCGAGTTCCTGTTCGTGGAAGTCAACACGGACGAAGGTATCACAGGCTGGGGCGAGATCACCACGACGACGAAGATTGCGAACCGTGCACTGACGGCTATGCTGCGGCAGATCAGCCATATGATGGTCGGAGAAGATCCGGCGCAGATCGAGCGCCTCTGGCACAAGCTATTTCGCAGCTTCACTTACATGGGGAGCCGCGGCGCTGCAGTCGAATGCCTCAGCGCCATCGACATTGCGCTTTGGGACATCCGTGGAAAGGCGCTTGGCAAGCCGATCTACGAGCTTCTGGGCGGAGCTGTGCGAGATGAAATTGCACTTTACACCCACCCCGACCAGCGCAAATTCACGAGCAAGGAGGGCGCCGTCGCCGAAATCCAGGCCATCGTGAAGTCAGGTCACACCGCGCTCAAGTTCGATCCGTTTCCATACCAAGGTCCGCATGTGGACGGCAAGGCGCGCGAACAGCGCGAGGGATATCTCGACGGCGGCATGACGCGCAAGGACGAGCGCGAGGCCGCAGAGCTGACGGCGCTCATTCGTGAAACCGCGGGGCCCGATGTCGAAGTGTTGATCGACGCGCATGGTCGTTTCGACGTGCCCACAGCGATCCGCCTGTGCCGCTCCCTCGAAGAGGCTGGAAACATCGACTGGTTCGAGGAGCCGTGCCCCCCCGAAAGCCTCAATGCCCTCAAGCAGGTGCGCGAGAAGGTCAACGTGGCGATCTCTTGGGGCGAGCGCGGCCACACCAAGTGGGATTTCGTCCCCATTCTTGAGAACAAGCTGGCCGACTACATCATGCCAGACGTCACTTGGACCGGCGGGATCACCGAACTGAAAAAGATTTCAGCGCTCTGCGAGGCTTACTACATACCGGTTTCGCCCCATGACGCGGCCGGGCCGATCAACGTCGTAGCCGGCGCGCAAGTGATGATGACGGTGCCCAATTTCTACAAGCTCGAGACCTCGGAGTGGAATCTCTCAAAGTACGATCCCCTCATCGACGTGCCGCTCGATAACTCCAATGGCAGCCTCAAGCTCAACAAGGCGCCCGGGCTCGGCATCGTGATGAACCGCGAGTACCTCGAGGCCAACGTCGTCGACTGAGACGTGGCGCGAGCCGCAACTATCCGGGAGGGTGTCCTTTGAAGATCACCGGCATCGAGACCGATCAAGTCGCGGAGGCCAGGCATCTGTTCGAACAAGAGGTCATCCCCGCAGCCAGTTCCGTTCTCGCGGATAGACGCATCGCGAACTGGTAACCTGCTCGAACTGAATGCAAACGCCATCAAATGGCGGTCAATCATGCGGGCCGGGACCCGCGACAGAGGGAATGCCGGAATGCCAAAGATGGGCGGCGCCGAGGAGGCGCTTGATCGAGTCAACACCAACTCTATACCGTCGGAGCTTCGCATCACCGACATGCGGGTGGCTGAAATCGTCGGTGCGCCGTTCGCGTCGGTTCTACTCAAGATCTACACCAACCAGGGACTGGTCGGATTTGGCGAAGTGCGCGACGGCGCCAGCGCGACATTTGCGCTGATGCTCAAGAGCCGGTTGCTCGGCGAAAACCCGTGCGACATCGACCGCCTGTTCCGCCGCATCAAGCAATTCGGCGGACACGGACGACAGGGCGGTGGCGTCTCCGCCGTCGAAATTGCGCTGTGGGACCTCGCAGGCAAAGCCTACGGCGTGCCGATCTACCAGATGCTCGGCGGCAGGTTCCGCGACAAGGTGCGGATCTATTGCGATACCGATGCGCAGCAATCCAGCGGCACGGCCACCGGCAAGCGCCTCAAGGAACGGATGGAGCGCGGCTACACGTTTCTCAAGATGGATCTGGGCCTGATGCAGATCGCCGACCTGCCAGACGCCGTGGTCGCGCCCGCTGGCACGCTCGATGGCTTGCGTTCGCATGCGGCGCAAGGCCGTGCGCGCACGCTGGAGGAGCGTCGGCGACGCAACGCCGCCTACGATGCGCAGAACGTTCGCCATCCCTTCACCGGCCTACACTTTACCGACAAGGGACTGGATCACCTTGAACAATACATCGCCGAGGTCCGCGAGGTCATCGGTCTTGAAGTCCCCCTCGCCATCGATCATGTCGGCCATATCTCACTGCAGGACGGCATCCGCCTCGCCAAGCGGATCGAGAGGTATGTTCCAGCTTGGCTGGAGGATGTCATTCCCTGGCAATACACAGAACAATATCGCCAATTGCAGGCTGCAACATCGGTCCCAATTTGCACGGGCGAAGACATCTACCTGAAGGAGAACTTCGAGCCACTGCTCAAATCAGGCATTTCGGTCATTCATCCCGATCTGCTGACCTCGGGCGGCATTCTGGAAACCAAGAAGATCGGTGATCTGGCGCAGGACCACGGGGTCGCCATGGCGATCCACATGGCCGAAAGCCCCATCGCTGCGATGGCCGCCGCTCATGTCGCGGCCGCCACCGAGAACTTCATGGCGCTGGAATATCACTCCGTCGACGTGCCGTGGTGGGACGACATCGTGACAGGCCTGCCAAGGCCCTTGGTGAAGAATGGCTTCATCGAAGTGCCCGATAAGCCGGGCCTTGGCATCGACGATATCGTTGATGAGGTCATCAGCCAGCATCTCCAGCCGGGCGTCAGCGGCGTCTGGCAGCCGACGGACCGCTGGGATGACGAGTACTCATGGGATCGCACCTGGAGCTGACTCAACAATCGGCAGTCGAGGCACACTTGGACGCGATCAGGTGGAGCCTATTGTTCACAAGCGAAATCACACCCGGTCATCACACACCGCTAACGCACCGCACGAAAAGGCACTGGTCATGAAAATCACCGATCTCCGCTGCGCTGTCATAGGCCAGCACCCAATTGTCCGCATTACCACTGACGAGGGCATCCACGGACTTGGCGAGGTGGAGTTCACCAAGGGCTACATCAAGCCCATGGTTCTTCATCTCCGAGAGGCTTTGATTGGCGAAGACCCGACCGATGTTGAGCGTGTGATGCTGAAAATCCGTCAGCGCGGGTCGTTCAAGCCCTACGGAGCGGCGGTCAGCGTCATTGAGCATGCGCTCTGGGACATCGCAGGCAAAGCGGCGAACGTGCCGGTCTACAAACTGCTCGGCGGCAAGGTGCGCGACAAGGTGCGGTGTTACAATGGCAACCTGCGCAAGAAGCGGACTGGCGATCGCCCTGAGGACTACGCCGCCGATGTGAAGTGGATGGCTGAACTACCGGAAAAATTCTTTCTGGTGAAGCAGGGCATTAGCTTCCACTCCAACATGAAGGATACAGTCAAGGATTTCCATTACGGCGTGCGCCAGACACGCTCGGGCTATCATGGCGCGATGGACCAGGGCATGATCAGCGAGCATGGGTTCAATCATATGCTCGATTGCGTCATCGCGATGAAGGAGGTGCTTGGCGACAAAGTAAGCTTAGCGCTCGATTGCGGCCCGGGCTGGATGCTGCCCGACGCGATCAAGTTTGCTCGCGCGGTCGAAAAATACGACATTGCATGGCTGGAAGACATGCTCACCGGCGACTACGTGCCGTGGGTCAATCCGCAGTCTTACCGCGAATTGACGCTTTCGACATCGACGCCGATCCACACCGGTGAGCAGATCTACCTCCGGCACAATTTCAAGGAGCTCATCGAGACCCAGGCGGTGCGCATCGTCGGACCTGATCCGGCCGACGTCGGCGGCATTGCAGAACTGAAATGGATTGCCGAGCACGCCTACATGCACTCGATCCTGATGGCGCCGCATGGCACCGCCAACGGCCTGTTGGGGCTGGGCGCCTTGATCAATGTGTGCGCCACGCTACCCGCCAACTACATCGCCTTCGAATTGCCCACAGCATCAGACCCATGGTGGTACGATATCATCCGGGGATTGCCGGCGGGCCGTATCGTTAACGATTCGATGGTCGACCTGTTGCCAGGACCAGGGCTTGGTCTTGACATCGACGCGAACGCCGCCAAGCGCTATCTCAAAGAAGAGGATACCGGGTTCTTCGACTGATGCAGCGCCATGTTCGACGATCCAGCCGTGATCACCAGGGCGGGATGTTTTGGCCGTAATGGCGGTCTCGCGCGCATCGCGTTGGGCTGTCAGGGGAACATCAGCTTGGCTGCGTGGGGAAGGGCGACGAGGCGGTCGGCATATCGAACCAACGCGTCTTCCAGTATTTCAAGACGTTAACCAAGACCACCTGCCTCGCGGTGATGATGAAAGTCCATTCGCTCACTGCTTGGACTGCCAGCCGTCAACCCGCGCCGCCGCACTTTCCCAGGCGTCATTCCAAATACACTGCGGAACGCGGCGCCGAAGGCTGCCTGGCCGGTATAGCCTGCAATCGCCGCTGCGCGGGCCGGCGATGTGCCGGTTGTTAGTGCACCCATTGCCTCGGCCATCTGCGCATGTTGTCGCCACTGTCGGAACGTCAGCCCGGTTTCGGCCTTGAAGTGGCGAGCGAGAGTTCGGCTTGAAGCGCCCACTTGCGTCGCAAGGTCCTCCAGGCGCCGTGGTCGTCCCTTGTGATCTGTCATCAACGCGACAGCGCGGCGCAGTCGATTGTCACGCGGCAACACGATCGCCAGCGGCACGGGTGTCGCTCGCCTGATCTCGTTGAGCGCCAAAGCAGACAGGTGATGGCCCCTCGCGTCGGCCTTCCAGTGAAGCGGCTCGTTGCATGCTGCGAGGATCAACTCTTTCAGCAGTGGCGCGACCTCTTTAAGACGCTGGCCGCTTCGGCGCAAATTCGCGAAATACCTTCGAGGGCGCGCCCGAAAGCCCAGCGCGCCCTCGCTGTAAATCCGTGCGAGGCAGTGACTTTGCTGTACTTGATTGGATTATGGGGATGGCATCTCGATGGGCTATCGGAACCCACTGCTGGTCTACAACATATCGGCATGAGCACTGATTGAATGGAGAGCGAATGTCGGCAATCCTAATTTTGGCCCTATACCCCTAATTCCTGGAAATGGCACGATTCCACCTGTTCGAACAGGTCTATCTGCACAAGACCACGCGCGGGGTAGAGACCCTCATCCGGACGTTGCTGGCGCGCGTCGCAGAAGTCGCAGCGAAGGGCAGGCCTGGCCGCCTGGGGTTGGACAAGGACGATCCGCTGATCCGGTTCTTCGGCAAAGATGGTGAGACGATCGAAAACTATCTGGTGCTGGACGACTTCGTGGTCTGGGCTGCAATCGCCCGGATCGCGTTATGTGGCGACAAGGTTGCGGCTGATCTCGCGCGGCGGTTGCGAGAACGTGATCTCTACAAGGCCATTGATATCAATCGGGAGTTCCCGATCGCGCCTGGTGAAGAGAATGATGATGTTGCGCAGCGGCGGCAGCAAAAGATGCAGCAACTCGAAAAGCTGGTGGGGAAAAGCGCGCTCGGCAAGACCGTGCTGCTGATGGAGAGATTGTCGGTCGCATCCGCCTGCAGAAGATCCTGTATCTGCTCGATGCGAATGGCCTGAACATAACCGATGCCGAGTTCCACTATCACCATTATGGCCCGTATTCCCGCGTTCTCGACGAGACGCTGGAAAAGGCGAAAGCCCTTGCCGGTGTCTCTGAGGCTCTCCAGCATCGCGCTGCCGATGGTGCACCGTTCAGCGTGTTCCGGGTCAAGGCGTCTGGCGCGACGCCTGCAAAGATCGGTGACCTCGACATGGGCAAGGCGAAAGAGCTGATCGGCATCATGACTGAGAACTGCACCTCAACCGTGCTGGAGCTTGCAGCGACGGTCCATTGGCTTGCCACCGTGGAAAAGGTTCAGAACTGGCGGGATGAAATCGTCCGCCGCAAAGGCGCAAAAACTGATGGCGGTCGGCTAGAAGAAGCTGTTGCGCTGTTGCCCAAGCTTGGCTTGGCCGTTCCGGCGTCTGCATGATCGAACCAGCGGGAATCAATGTTTTCGATATTTGGTCGGGAAGAAATCGATCTCCTCTGAAGGAATCTGCAGGGTTCACAGAAGTTTGCCGCTGCGAGGCGCGTTTGCGAAACAGGCCTTAAATTTTATTCAGCTCCAACCCCCGGTATTCCAGCTTCTTCAACTCCGCATGCATCGTCCGCGGCGAGCAGCCGTGACCATACCCATCCGTCACATTCGCGTCGGCATGGCCGACGATGGCCTTGATGACCTCACGACCAATGAGGCTGTCGCGCATGCCGTCGATGAAAGTGTGACTGAACGAGTGGAAGTTCTTCGACGCTGAAGTGCTGACGCGCTTGTCCAGGAATCGAGCAAACCACCGGCTCCAATTCTTGGCGCAGCGATCTCCGGCGGCGCTCAACTGCGGGAACAGCCGACGATCTCCCGCTTTCCGGCGCTTTTCGACATAATCGAAGAAGCCGCACGCCATCAGCGTGTCATGGATAGGCACGGTCCGGTGCGCGGATTTGTTCTTGAGCGACTTGGGTTTGCTGCCGTCATTGGGGATTTTGACTTTGGGGCTGTTCTCGGTTTCCGTTGTCATGCGGAATGCGTGGAAGCCCTTCATCTCGATGATATCGGACACCTCGAGTTGCGCGATTTCCTCCATGCGCGCGCCGGTGAAGGGGCCGATGAGCGGCAGCCAACGCGCCGCTTCGCCGCCACCGGCCTTGGTGTAACGCCCTGTCCCTGTCATCTCGGGCGCGGCGAACATGATGTTGAGCTCCTCGATCGAGAACGGCGCCACTTCCTTGCGATCCGTATCTTTCAACCGCAGTTTGAGGCGATTGCAGGGGTTAGCGTCGATCAGAGCCTCTCGTAGCGCCGTGTCGCACAGTGTCGAAATTGCTCCGATGGCGCGGCTGTTGACAGTTGTTCGGCTGATCTTTGACACAGCGGGATTGGCATCGCCCAAGCCGCAATGTCTTGCGGACTGGCACCGTTGAGCGCGGGCGGAACATTCCTCGGTAACCGCTCGATGAGGTTGCGGAAGACTTTGACCTGCTCGCGCGTGATATTGGCGACAGGCAGATCGCCGTGGAGGGCGATGAAGCGCTGCATGTAGAGACGGTTATGGCCGATCGTCTTGGCCTGTGGCCGACTGTCCTTCACCCAAATGTCAAAAACTTCGCTGAGGTGCGGGGATTGTGGAGCGCTATCCGTCAAGGGCATGACCAGAGGGTCCGGCCGTGGCGGTGTCGCGACGTACCGACCGTTCAGCCGATCATCAACATTCTGATGAGCCTGAGCAGCTGCCCTCAGCATCGCCAGCGCCGCAAGGCGACGATTCATGCTTCCCGCCGGCATTTGGATGCTGTTCTCGGCCAAGCGCTCATCGAACTCGCTACCAAGGACCTGCGTCGCCGACAGTGCTGACAGAGCGGCTATATCGTCTTGGCAGGGAATCTCGCCCAACTCAGCAGCAGCGCCAATCCGGTCGAGCAACCTCTTGGCGCTGGCCGAGTCGTTGATTTCAACCACGGTCGTCTCGAGAATTCCAACGTCCGGGATCGCAAGCGCGTGGTTCACAGCATGTGCTTCAATCTCACGGGCTCTGTTGGCAGCCGCTTGCAGCGTAAGCCTCCCTTGTGCGGGACGATGAACGGCCTGGGCCGTCCCGTTCCGGTGCTGAGGATCGATCCACGACCGATCATCATCAGCCAGGATGTCGTGGCGTATCTGCTCCGCCAGCACATGCCGGTCGGCTTCCGACAGTGTCGCGACGCTTTTAAGGTGCGCGCTCCGCCTGCATGGCGGGACTTGTGCCGCGCCCGCACCACAGCGAGTTGCACTAGCGGCTCGACCTGAGTGTGCACATCGAACCAGCGCTGGCGCGCCGTCTCAGCGTCACGCGTCTTCAGGGATATCTTGATCACATCCTTGCCGGCCAACAGGAATGCCGTGCCCAGCCAGGGACGCTGCACTTCACCCACGACCAGCGGGCCGATCCGGTCCTGCAGATCCCGCACGTAGGAGAACTGACCGGTGTCGGACCGTTGGTGCAGGAAGGGACGGCTGGTCGAGGAAGAGCGGGCCATTTGGGTCTCGTTATGGCAAGGATTCTAACCAGAATTCTAACCAAAATTCCCACCAAAAGGCTTCGTGGCCGATTCCCAGCGACATCGACCTTAGCAAAAACAATGACTTATGGAAAATTTGGAGCGGGCGAAGGGAATCGAACCCTCGACAATCAGCTTGGGAAGCTGATGTTCTACCACTGAACTACACCCGCAATTAATCCATCTAGGCGCAAGCCGAGCAGTGACGCAATAGGCTCCTGCGACCTGCCTGAACGGCGACTTGATGTCGTTGGACTACTTGACGAGGCGCGGACCCGATTGCGGCGGACGCTCACCCTCGGAAATAATCCCCAGGCGGCGTGCCACTTCGGTGTAAGCCTCGATCAGGCCGCCCATGTCACGGCGGAAACGGTCCTTGTCCATCTTGTCGTTGGATTTGATATCCCAGAGGCGACAGCTGTCCGGGCTGATCTCGTCGGCCAGAACGATGCGCATCATGTCGCCCTCGAACAGCCGGCCCGTCTCGATCTTGAAATCGACGAGGCGGATGCCGACGCCGAGGAAAAGACCCGTTAGGAAATCGTTGATGCGGATGGCCAGAGCCATGATGTCATCCAGTTCCTGCGGATTCGCCCAGCCAAACGCCGTGATGTGCTCTTCCGACACCATGGGGTCGTTGAGCTCGTCCTTCTTGTAGTAGAATTCGATGATCGAGCGCGGCAGCTGCGTGCCTTCCTCGATACCAAGGCGCGTTGACAAGGAGCCAGCGGCGACATTGCGGACCACCACTTCAAGCGGAATGATCTCGACCTCGCGGATCAGCTGCTCGCGCATATTGATCCGTTTGATGAAATGGGTTGGCACACCGATGTTATTGAGGTTGGTGAAGATGTATTCCGAGATACGGTTATTCAGCACACCTTTGCCGTCGATAATTTCGTGCTTCTTGGCGTTGAAGGCGGTGGCATCATCCTTGAAATGCTGGATGAGCGTGCCGGGCTCAGGGCCTTCGTAAAGCACCTTGGCCTTGCCTTCGTAAATGCGGCGGCGACCTTTGTTCATGGCTGGGATACCGTGACTGGCTGGTTCCGGCGGGATCACAACCGGAACAGGGAAGGACAGGCTGAAATCCTGCTGTTATCCCTTTTGCTCCTATCCCAATCCCCCGGGGGAAACAATGCACATGCGCAGCGGTTAGGCATTATGCGGTGAATCATTGCTGGCCATCTTGCCTCTTCGTCCGTTGATTTGCCGCAATGAGCCCCATATACACGGCATCATTACACTCAGGAGATCGATCAATGACCGGCATGGACCAGCGCAAAGATGCGGCGGAAAAGAAGTTCGCCCATGATGAGGAACTTGCCTTCAAGGCCAATGCACGCCGCGCCAAGCTTGTCGGCCTGTGGGTTGCTGGCCAACTGGGCAAGACGGGTGCGGAGGCTGATTCCTATGCCAAATCAGTCGTAATGGCGGATTTTGAGGAAGCGGGCGACGAGGACGTCTTCCGCAAGGTGCGTGCTGATCTCAACGTCGGCGGCAAGGCGGATGTATCGGATCATGTGATCCGCCGCACGATGGAGGAACTGATGGCCACGGCGATTGAGCAGATCAAGGCTGGATTGTAGGCCCACCTTTTCGCTGATCGTATTCATCCAACATTTTCATAAGGCCCGGATCATTTCCGGGCTTTTGTTTTTGCGCCACCGGGCTAGGTTGTCTGACAACTTCACCTTTCCAGCCACAGGATAGCTCCCATGACCCATATCGCCGCCGCCTTTGCCGAACGCATTCGTTCCGGCGCGCCTGCTTTCGCGGCGTGGTGCGGTATTCCTGATCCTTCCGTGCCGGAGATCATGGTGCGCGAGGGCTTCGATTGCGCGGTGCTCGACATGCAGCATGGTGCCTACGACTATGCAGTGGCGATACAGGGGATTTCCAATTGTGCGCTGGCTGGCAAGCCTGCCATCGTGCGCATTCCTGTGGGTGAATTCCCAACGGCGTCGCGCATGCTGGATGCGGGCGCGGCTGGCATCATCGCTCCCATGGTGAATTCCGTGGCGGATGCGAAGCAACTCGCGGCCTTCACTAAATTTCCACCGGTGGCCGAGCGCAGCTGGGGTCCGGCACGGGCGTTGACGCTGACGGGCCTGGCCCCGGCGGATTACCTGGCGCAGGCCAATGGCTTTTCGCTCACCATCGCCATGATCGAGACGCGGGCGGCACTCGATGCGCTGGATGATATCCTGAGCGTGCCGGGCATCGACGGCGTTTTTGTCGGCCCGTCGGATCTTTCAATTGCCCTGAGCAACGGTGCCGGTGTGAACCAGCTCAGCCCTGATGTGGACAAGGCGATGGATCACATCGTCAAACGTGCCAAGGCCCACAAGAAGTTCGCTTCCGCATTTTGCGGCGATGGCAAGCGCGCGGCGGAAGTGGCGGCCAAGGGATACCAGCTCATGTCGATCGGCACGGACAATCTGCTGCTGCGGGCAGGATGCAAAGCCGCGTTAGCTGCAGCCAATACAGGTGCCAAGGCTGGGAAGCAGGGTTCGTACTGAGGCGGCTAAACGAACTCTTCCCGCATCGGTGCGAAGGTATCCACCAGTTCACCCGCTTCCAGTGCGAGGGCTGAATGGATCACATTGGTGGGTACAATGAAGCTGTCACCAGCAACAAGCACCCTCGTCTCGTCGCCGATTTTCATTTCAAATCTACCTCTGGCGACGAGCGAACACTGGATATGCGGGTGCTGATGTGCGGCACCAATTGCGCCTTCTTCGAACACGACCCTGACCAGCATGACCGATTTGTCGTAGCATAAGACCTTGCGCTTCACCCCGCCGCCCATGTCGGTCCAGGAATAGTCGGTTTCTGCCACATAGGTGGGGCTGCCGTCTTGCATTGGTCTCTCCCTTAACGCGCCAGCCAGCCGCCATCGACGGGCAGGATCGCACCATGGACATAACGCGCCGCATCGGACGCCAGAAACACCGCAGCCCCGCCCAGATCAGACGGCTCACCCCAGCGTGCAGCCGGAATGCGAGATAATATCTGCGCGTCGCGCGCTGCATCTGCACGAATGGCCACCGTGTTGTTGGTGACGATGTAGCCCGGCGCAATGGCATTGACGTTGATGCCCTTGCCCGCCCATTCGCAGGCCAGCAAGCGCGTCAATCCCGCAAGTCCGCTTTTGGAGGCCGTATAGGAAGCGACGCGAATCCCTCCCTGAAACGACAGCATCGAAGCCACATTGATGATCTTGCCGCTGCCAGCCGCGACCATCTTGCGCGCTGCGGCCTGCGACAGGAAAAACAGCGACTTGAGATTGACGTCCATGACGTCGTCCCAGTCGGCCTCGGTAAAATCCAGCGCATCGGCACGGCGAATAATGCCCGCGTTGTTGACGAGAATGTCGAGGCTGCCTCGCCATCGGGACGCTTCATCAATCACACCAGACAGGACACTCATGTCGGCCAGATCGCACTTGAGCGGAAGCGCGTTAACACCACTCTCGTTCAGCAGTCCGATAGTATCGCACATCTCGGACCGGCCTGCGCAGACAACAGATGCTCCGGCCTGCCCCAGTGCCAGCGCCACGGCCTGGCCAAGGCCGGTGTTGGCACCAGTCACAAGGGCAGTCTTGCCCCGGAGCGAGAACGGGCTCTGGATGTCCATCATTTCAGGTCCGCGATGGCGATCATGTCCATATCGGCGAAATCCATGTTGTCGCCAGCCATGGCCCAGATGAAGGAATAGGCCGAAGTTCCGCAGCCGGAATGGACCGACCAGCCCGGCGAAAGGATAGCCTGCTCCGCCGCAACCACGATATGCCGGGTCTCTGACGCTTCTCCCATCAGGTGGAACACGCGTTGCTCAGGCGGCATGCCGAAGTAGAGGTACGCCTCGCAGCGCCGGTCGTGCACATGCGCGGGCATGGTGTTCCAGACGTTGCCAGGCTTGAGTGTTGTGAGGCCCATGACGAGCTGGCAGGAGGCCACCCGGCCTGGAATGATGTATTGCCGCAGCGTCCGGCAGTTGGCGTTCTCCGCTGTGCCAAGTTCGATCGCGTTGGCCTGCGCCTCTAGCACCAGAACGGTCTCGTGACGGGCGTGGGCGGGCGTGCTGACACAGTAGAATTTGGCGGGATCGGTTGCGCTCTCGCTGGCAAAAGTGACGAGACTGGTCCCCATTCCGACATAGAGCATGGCGCGGGGCGGGATTTTGAACACCTGTCCATCACATATGACAGTACCTGCACCACCAATGTTGCAAATACCGATCTCGCGTCTTGCCAGAAAGGTCGTCTGGCCGATGGCCTTGTCCGTGGCGAGTGTCAGCGCGGTACCCGTTGGCATAACTCCGCCGACCACAAGCCGGTCGATATGGCTGTATGTCAGGCTGATCTGGCCGGGCTGGAACATCTTCTCGATCAGAAAGTTCTGCCGCAAGGCAGGGGTGTCAAAGCCCTTCGCATGAGCGGGGTGACAGGCTTGGCGAACTTCCATGCTCATCGTATTCGCAACAGTGTTGGTCATGAATGTGCCTCTGTGGTTGGGAAATGCTCAGCCGAGCAGCAATTTTGGCAGCCACAACGTCAGCGCGGGAATGTAAGTCACCAACAGCAGCACGATGATCATGGGGATGTAGAACACCATGATGCTTTTCGAAACCGCCTCCATGCTGACTTTGCCAATGGCACAGCCAACGGCCAGCGTGGGACCGACTGGCGGAGTCAACAGACCGATCCCGAGGTTGAAAATCATCACGATACCGAAATGCACCGGATCGATGCCGTATTTTGCCAGCATCGGCATGAATATGGGCGTACAGATCAGCAGCATCGGAGCCAGATCCATAAACGTACCGAGAACAAGCAGAAGGATATTGACGTAGAGCAGGAAGGTGTACTTGTTATCCGCGACTGCGGCGAAGAACTCGGTTGCCAGCGCAGGCACGCGCATGATCGCCATCATGTAGCCGAAAGCGACTGAAAAACCGATCATGATCATTACCATGCCAGTGGTGCGCACCACGCGCCCGATCAGCGCAGGCAACTCGCTCCATTTGTAAGAGCGGTAAATGACCATGGTAACGAAGAAGGCCCACACGCAAGCAACAGCGGCTGATTCCGTCGGGGTGAATATGCCGGAAAGGATCCCGCCGAGAATGATGATGACGGTCACCAGTCCCCAGACCGCATCGATTGCAATCTTGCCCGCCTGCACCAAAGTCATGGATTCGCCTTTGGGGAAGTTTTTGCGGTAGGCGATGATCAGGCAGAGTATCATCAGGCTCAACCCCATGAGCAGTCCAGGTATGATTCCGGCCATGAACAGATGGGCCACAGAAACCGTACCGCCGGCCGCAAGTGAATAAATAACCATGTTGTGACTTGGCGGGATCAGCAGAGGCTGAAGCGAGCCAGAAATTGTGACGTTCACGGCAAAAAGGCGCGGGTAGCCTGCTTTGATCATTTGCGGGATCATTACCGACCCGATCGATGCGGTATCGGCCACCGACGAGCCGGAGATACAGCCGAACATCGTGGAAGCGAGGATATTGACCAGCGCAAGGCCGCCACGGATGAAGCCGACGAATACCTTTGCCAGATCTATGATGCGACCGGCCATGCCACCTTCCGCCATGATGGCACCAGCAAGGATGAAGAACGGGATGGCCAGCAACGGAAAATCATCCATGCCATCCGAAGTCTTCAGCATGATGGCTTCGAGCGGCAGATCAAGCCAGGCCGCGCCAAAAATGGCAGCCAGGCCGAGCGCATAGGCTACCGGCATGCCGATGAGGCAAAGCACGGTAAAGGAGCCAATCAGCATAAGGGCGTCCATGATCGCAACTTTCCGTAGGGCGTGTCGTCAGTTATTCGGATGAAATGATGTCGAGTGCATCGTGGTCATGCGGCTCGGGGAAGAGGTTGCCCTTCAGCAGCCGCTCAATCACGAAAAGCGCCGTCAGCAGACCACCCACAGGTACCGGCAGATAGGATACGCCAACCGACACAAGCGGAAATTCGGCAATGCTCTGGTTCCACGTCACCTTGACCAGACTCATTCCGTACCAGAGCAGGAACAGATTGGTGAACAGCATGCAGGCTTCGATGACATAGCCCAACGCGTTACGGGCCCGACCGGTGAGCATCGTTGGCAGTGTCATGACAGAAATGTGGAGATGCTCGCGGTAGCAGATCACCGCTGACAGAAACGACAGGATGATCATCAGCAGAACCGCCAGCGGCTCTGGCCATGACGCGGCGCTGTTGAGGACATAGCGCGTGAACACGCCCCAGGGGATGATCAGGGTGATCACCACAAGGCTTGCTCCAGCCAGAAAAAGGCAGGCGCGATGGAGCATCTCCATCGCTTCAAAATAGGCGTCACGCATGAAATCCATATCCTGAGAAAGAGCCCGGGACCGATATTCTGCTCGGTTCCCTGGGAAGGTTCAGCTTACTTTCTGAATACGGTCGACCAGCGTTTGAAGCGCAGCGCCATATTTGTCCCACACCGGCTTGACTGCTGCCTGGAAAGCCTTCTTGTCCGCGACCTCATTGACGATGACGCCAGCGTCTTTCATCTGCTTGAGGGCCTCTTCTTCTTTTTCGTACCAGAGCTTGCGCTGCTCCGTCTGGGCATCCCTGCCGAGTTTGGTCAGCAAACCCTGATCGTCCTTGGATAAGGAGTTCCATGTACGGCGCGAGAAAACGAGTATCTCCGGAATGATCAGATGACCGGTTCTCGAATAATACTTGGCGTAGCGGTAATGCTGACCGCTTGAATAACTTGGCTCGTTGTTTTCCGCACCGTCAACAACACCGGTCTGCATTGCATTGATGAGCTGGTCGAAACCCATGGCGACGCCGTTGCCGCCAAGCGAGTTCATCGTATCAACGAACAGCGGGTTACCCATCATGCGTATTTTGAGGCCCTTCAGATCGTCCACATTCACGATCGGGCGCTTGGAATTATAGACGTGACGCGTACCGGCATTCATCCAGCAGATGCCGACCAGATTGGACGTGGGGTGGTCGGTGAGTTTTTTCAGCATCTCCGCCCCAATGTCGCCGTCGATGACGGCCTCCATGTGCTTGGTGTCACGGAAGACGAATGGCAGATTGAACACGTTGAAATCGGGCACAAGCGAGCCCATTGGGCCGACCGATATCCGTGCAAACTGAAGCGCACCAAGCTGAGCCTGTTCGATCATTTCCTTTTCGCCGCCAAGTTGCATGGACGGGTACATCTGGATCGACAGGCGACCGCTGGTTGCCGCTTCCAGTTTCTTGCCCATGCTGACAACTGCCTCGACGGTCGGATAGCCGAGGGGGTGAACGTCCGTAGCTTTCATGACAAGTTTGGCTTGTGCGGATGCCCTTCCGGAAGTTCCAGCAATGGCGGCGGTCGCCATTCCGGCAATCACTTTGCGGCGATCAAGCATGTTCTTTCTCCCGGAAATTGGTCTGTATAATTTCAGACTTGTATGGTAGTAGACGTAACAGGTTTCCTTCCGCTGTCAACATGGTGTAGGAGAGCCAGGGAGATTTATGACGTGAATTATTTTGCTGCACCGTCCGCGAATTCGACAGCCCATTGGCTGAAGGAGGAGTTGCGCCGTGCCATTGTCGAAATGGAGATTGCTCCGGGTGCACGCCTGTCTGAACAGGAGATTGCCGTTCGCTATGCTGTTTCGCGCCAACCCGTACGCGAAGCACTGATTTCATTGGCCAATCTCAATCTTGTCGAAATCAGACCGCAGCGAGGCACATATGTTAGCCTGCTTTCCCTGTCGCGGATGCGCGAGGCGAGGCTGTTACGCGAGGCTGTCGAACTCGCGATCATTAAGCAGGCCTGCAAGGCATTCGATATGACTCTGGTGCCGGAAATTGAAGCCAATCTTGACCAGCAGACCTTGCATGCGAAGTATGGTGACCGTCAGGCTTTTCAGTCAGTCGACGCCCAGTTTCACAATCTTCTGGCGCGCGGCGGAGGCTTTCTCCACGCAATGGAAACCTTGAATGGGTTGAAATTGCATACCGACCGGATCTGCAAGCTGACGCTCACCGGGCCTGACGTATTGTCGCGGCTTGTTGATCAGCATCGCGGCATTTTCGCTGCTGTTCTCAACAGGCAAGAGCCGCTTGCGACAGAACTGATGCATAAACACTTGAGCGATATTCTCAGTTTCCTGCCAACGGTCCAGATGCAAAATCCGGAATGGTTTCATCAGGAGAAGGACGCTCAAAAATTGAATGCGCCCCCTGCGCAAAAATTGGCCTTGCCCCCGAGAAAGGTCTCTCGGGGCTGAATGCTCCCCGGTTTGTGGGTGGCGTTTTTACCTCAGCGAGAGCATGAAGAATTTTGGACGAACCTGGTGCCGGAAGAGCGGGCCTGTTCAGGGAGAGGCTGACAGCAATGACGCGCCGGTTCATTGATCTTTCCGTTCCGCTGGAGAACGGCGGCCTTGCCGATCCGCCGGGATATGGCCCGACCATCGAGTATGTGAATCACCAGCAAAGTGCCGTTGATGTCTGCCGGTTCTTTCCCGGCCTGACGCCAGAGCAACTGCCGGATGGCGAGGGCTGGGCCATCGAGACTGTCCGTCTGACAACGCATAATGGCACGCATCTGGATGCGCCGTATCACTTTGCCTCGACACAGGATGGCGGGCGGCCTGCGAAAACTATAGACGAAATCCCGCTGGACTGGTGCCTCCGGCCTGGTGTTAAGCTCGATTTCCGGCATCTGCCCGACGGACACGTGGCAAGCGCCGCCGAGGTGGAGGCGGAACTCAAGCGCATCGAGTACATTCTCCAGCCCTTCGATATCGTGGTGGTCAACACACGCGCTGGCAGCCGATACGGGCAGCCGGATTATGTTTCCGCCGGTTGTGGCATGGGCCGTGAGGCGACGCTGTGGCTGACTGAACGCGGGGTGAAGATCACTGGCACCGACGCCTGGTCCTGGGACGCACCCTTCGTGCACACAGCCAAACGCTGGGCCGAAACGCGTGACCCCTCAATTATCTGGGAAGGACACCGTGCGGGGCGCGAGCGGGGCTATTGCCATATCGAGAAACTGGCCAATCTGGATCAATTGCCCGCAACGGGCTTCACCGTGAGTTGCTTTCCGTTCAAGATCCGCGCGGCTTCGGCAGGCTGGACACGGGCGGTGGCGATCATTGATGACTAGGGAGAGAAGACCATGAAAATGCCACCCTTCGCATTTGCGAAGGCCAAGGATTTACCCGAGTTGCTCAGTCTCTGGAAGGATGCTGGTGATGATGCCAGATTACTGGCCGGCGGCCAGACGCTGCTTGCCACGCTGGCGTTCCGTTTGTCGGAACCCTCTGTACTGATCGATATCACAGGGGTTCAGGCGCTTCAGGGCATCACTGAGACAAACACTGCGATCCTCATCGGTGCGCTTACAACGCATGCACAACTTGGCACGAACGCACTTGTGAAAGCATATACGCCGTTACTGACGCAAGCCGTGCCGCTGATCGCCCACGCGGCCATTCGCAACCGGGGAACGATTGGTGGCAGTCTTGCCTATGCGGACCCTGCGGCGGAACTTCCAGCCTGTATGGTGGCGCTAAACGCCACAATTGTCACAATTTCAGAGGCTGGCGAGCGACGGATTGCAGCGGCGGATTTCTTCACGGGACTGCTTAGCACAGCGCTAGATGAGCACGAATTGATCGCAACCATCGAGGTGCCGAAAGCCAAGCCAAACCAGAGGACAGCGATTCTCGAAATCGCCCGTCGAAGCGGTGATTATGCCATGGCCGGGCTGGCCCTATCCTGCATTGAGGGTGATGAGGCGGTCGAGATGCCTCACCTCGTCTTCTTTGGAGTAGGCGACGGGCCCGTCCGCGCGGTTCATGCCGAGCGTGCCATCAGCAGCAAACCCATCTCCGGCATCACCATCGTCGCTGCGCAGGCCGCACTTGCCAGCGATCTGGACCCGCCGCCTGATATGCATGGCTCGTCTGCCATGAAAATGCAGCTGTGCCGCACGCTTGTTTCCCGCGCGCTCACCCCATTGATCCTATCTGGAAGAGCCGCCGCATGAGTGCTGCACTGACCCGTCGCTATGTCGATGTTGCGCTGACCGTGAATAGCGAGCCTGTTTCGCGCCGCGTCGAGCCACGCATGCATCTGATCGATTTTCTCAGGACCGAGCTTGGCCTCACGGGATCGCACGCGGGGTGCGAGCACGGGGTGTGCGGGGCCTGCACGGTGCGGGTGAACGGGCAGATCATGCGCGGGTGCCTTGTGCTGGCGGCGCAGCTTGATGGCGCTGTCGTCGAGACCGTCGAAGGGTTGTCTGATACAGGCGAAATCCGTGATCTGCAGGAGGCGTTCGTGGCGCATAACGCGGCGCAATGCGGGTTCTGCACGCCCGGCATGCTGATCGCCGCCGCCGATCTGTGCATGCACCAGCCCGATGCGAGCCGCGTTGCCATTCGGGAGCATATCTCGGGCAATTACTGCCGCTGCACTGGATATCAGGCGATTGTCGATGCTGTAGAAACCACGCTTACCGGACGCAGGGGTTCATTGTCATGAACGAGTTCGTGCGCCCTTCCGATCTGGACCGTCCCAACAGCTATATCGGCCGCTCCGTGCCGCGTCCCAATATTCGCAAACTGGTGGAGGGCCGGGGCCGTTATGTCGATGACATCACCCTGCCCCGCATGCTGAATGTAGCCTTCGTGCGCTCGCCACATGCCCATGCACGGATTGTTTCGATTGATGGCGCAGCCGCAAAAGCCATGCCCGGTGTCATCCGTGTGCTGACAGGCAAGGATCTGGCAGAAATCTGCGATCCATGGGTCGCGGTGCTGGCCCATCTCAAAGGCATGAAATCCGCACCGCAACACGCAATCGCTGTTGAGAAAGCCTGCTGGCAAGGAGAGGCCGTTGTCGCTGTTGTGGCAACCTCGCGGGCCATAGCGGAGGATGCGCTGGCGCACGTGCATGTGGACTATGAGCCACTGCCAGCCGTGCTCGATATGGAGACGGCAATGGATGCGAAAACGCCAATCATCCACCCGGAGCTTGGCGACAACCTGACCTTTCAGCGCGAGCATGTTCAAGGCGATGTGGAGGCTGCCTTCACAGCTTCGTACAAAGTTGTGGAGGCAACCTTCCATACCGGGCGTCACACAGGTGTGTGTCTGGAGCCACGTTCGATCCTGGCCGATTTCAACCGGGCGGATGGCCAGCTCACGGTCTATCATTCCACACAGGCCCCGCACATGATGCAGGGCGTGCTCGCCAAACATCTGCGTCTGAACGAAGGTGATGTCCGCGTGATCTGCGGCGATGTCGGCGGCAGCTTCGGGATCAAGGTGCATGTCTATCCCGACGAAGTCGCAGCCTGTGCCATTGCGAAACTGCTGGGACGACCGGTGAAATTCATCGCGGACCGATTCGAGAGCATGACAACGGATATTCACGCGCGTGATCATAGAATTACCGGGCGCATGGGCGTCGACAAGGACGGGCGCATCACCGCGATGGATATCGACGACCGCACGGGGATCGGGCCATATTCAGTCTATCCAAGGACCAGCGCCATCGAAGGCAATCAGGTGGTGAACCTGTGCGGCGGACCCTATGACTTCGCGAATTACAGGGCTAAGACCACGGTGGTTCTGCAAAACAAGACACCGACCTGCCAGTATCGTGCTGTAGGCCACCCGATTGCCACGGCTGTCACGGAAGGACTGATGGATCTGGCGGCTGAGGCGGCTGGGCTTGATCCGGTCGAAATCCGCCGTCGGAACTTCATGAAGGACGGCACTTATCCCCGCGTGTCCCCCTCCGGCATGAAGTTCGAAGGCCTTTCGCATGAAGCCTGCCTCGAGAAGTTGCTTGATCTGATGGATTATCCCGCGCTGCGCGCCGAGCAGGCCGAACTGCGCAAACAGGGTATCCATCGCGGCATCGGCATTGCGAGCTTTATCGAGCTCACCAACCCCTCCCCGTTCATGTACGGCATCGGCGGTGCGCGCATCTCGGCGCAGGACGGTTGTACGGTTAGGATGGACCCGGATGGCTCGATTGTCGCCATGTCCGGCGTCACCGAGCAAGGGCAGGGCACAGAGGCTATCCTCGCGCAGATCGTGGCGGAGGGCGTGGGTGTCAGCATGGACCGCGTCAAGATCATCACGGGTGATACGCAGGTCACGCCCTATGGCGGCGGCACCTGGGCCTCGCGCGGAGCTGGCATTGGCGGCGAGGCGGCGCTGCAGGCGGCAATTGAACTCAAGCGCAACATACTGGGCGTCGCGGGCGCGATGCTGCAGGCAGACCCGCAATCTCTCGATATCGCGATGGGCGAGATCACCGACAAGGCGACCGGGCAATCCCGCATGCCGCTCGCAGAGCTTGGCCGGATCGTCTATTTCCGCGGTGATACTTTGCCAAAAGACCTGTCGCGAGAGTTGATGGTCACGAAGCATTACATCACCAAGGAATACCCTTTTGCCTTCACCAATGGCATTCAGGCCAGCTGGCTGGAGGTGGATACCGATACCGGCATGGTGACGCTGCTGAAGCACTGGTGCGTGGAGGATTGCGGGCGCATCATCAACCCGATGCTGGTGGACGAACAGGTGCGCGGCGGCGTGGTGCAGGGCATCGGTGGTGCACTCTATGAACATTGCATCTACGACGATCAGGGTCAGCTGACGACGACATCGCTGGCGGATTATATGGTGCCGATGGCGGCCGAGATGCCGGACATCATCGTGGGCCATGTGGAAACGCCGACAAAGGAATCCCTTCTGGGAGCCAAGGGCGCAGGCGAGGCCGGAACAGCGGGTGCACCAGCCGTGATCATGAATGCGATCAACGATGCATTGTCACCGTTCAAGGCAAGGGTTGCAGCAATGCCGTTCACCCCGATGCGCATTCTGGAGGCGCTCGGCAAGGTGTAAGCATGGGCACAAGGTCATCTTGCGCAAAAGTGCAAGCAATTGCTTGACGCCACACGCGACAGACGACACTTCACTATCAGGGAAACATATGCGGCAAAAATGCCGCGTTGAGGAGGAAACGAGATGATCCACACAAGACGCAGCATTCTTCGCACCGGCGCTGCAGGCGCGGCCAGCACTCTTTTCATGCCAAATATTGCCAAAGCCCAGTCGAGCATCACCATCGCGATCGGCGCAAGTCATCCGGTGCAGAACCTCTGGGTTTCTCACATGAAGAACTCGTTCCAGCCTGAGGTTGACAAGGCGTTGGAGGCCGCTGGCGGCAAGTTCAAGATCAACTGGAAAGAGGCCTACGGCGGCACGCTTTACAAGTTCACCGATACAATGAAGGCCGTGCGCGACAATATCGTGGATATCGGCTTCGTGGGCACATTGTGGGAAGCGGATTCGATGCCGCTGCAAAACGTCACGTATTTCACGCCGTTCTCGACCGGTGATCACAAGACACTGATCAATATATTCGACAAGCTGCATGACGGAAATGCCGCAATGAAAGACGCCTGGACGAAGAACAACATGGCCCCGCTGGCGTCATTCGCGACCGAAACCTACCATGTCTGGTCGAACTTCCCGATCAAGACGATGGACGATCTCAAAAACCGCCGGATCAACGCGCCGGGCACCTCTGCCAACTGGCTGCGTGGCACGGGCGCTGTACCGGTCGATGGTGCGCTCACGACCTATTACACCAACATCCAGACCGGCGTCACAGAAGGCGCTCTCTCGTTCGCCTCCGGCATTCTGCCGACCCGGGTGTTCGAGGTGGCCAAATACGTGACCGAAGTTGATCTGGGAGCCATGTATGTCGGTGGGCTTGGCATCAACAAGCGCACCTTTGATCGCCTCGCCCCTGAGGTGCAGAAGGTGTTCCGCGACGTGGGCCGCATGGTTTCACAGCGCCACGCCGATGATATCACAACGCGGAACGCGGCGGCGGTGAAGGAAATGACCGAGAAGGGTGCAGTGTTCTCGAAATTGGCGGATGCCGAGCGCGACAAGTGGATCAAGGGCCTGCCCAACATCGCAAAGACATGGGTGGATGCCAGCGGACCTGCTGCCAAAGACGTGATCGGTGCCTATTTCAAGGAACTGCGCGCTGCCGGCTCCAAGCCCGCCCGCGACTGGGACAAGGAAGGCGCGGCCTGAGACCAATTGGTGCCGGGGCCATCGTTTGTGACGGTGGCCCTTTCCTTTTTTCGGTTTCCTGAAAGCCCCGCCGTTGTCCGAAGGTCTCCTCCCCGACGAACTGGAAAAAGCTGCCCCTGCCGGGCCGTCTGATCCGCTTACGCGCCTGACCGACATCATGGCCTCCATCGGCACGGTCTGGACCTTTCTCCTGATGCTGCTGATCGTGGCGGATGTGATAGGGCGGAGCTTTCTGTCCCTGCCGATCACGGGTGTGGCGGAAGTAGCGGGGCAATCCGTTGTCGCCATCGTGTTCCTGCAACTGGGTGCCGCGATCCGCCAGCGCCGCATGACGCGAGCGGATTTTCTGATTGATCCGCTGGTCAAGAAGCAGCCTGCTGTCGGTCGACTGGTTGAAGCTCTCTTCTCGCTGCTGGGTGCTATTGTACTGGGCCTGCTGGCCTACGCGTCATTGCCGGGTCTGATCGATGCACTGGGCGGTCGCGAGTTTTTCGGCGTACCGGGAATCTTCACCATCCCGACCTGGCCATTTCGCGGCATCATTTTCATCGGGGCAGTCGTGTCGGCTGTCGTCTACCTCGTGCTGGCCTTAGAGGAACTGGCGCTCTCGCGGGCAGAAGGAGCCCGGGCATGAGCGATCTTTCCATCGGCTTTACACTCATTGCCGCCATGGTTGGACTGGTGGCGCTTGGTCTGCATATGGGGGTCGCGCTCGTCGGCCTGGCCATGATCGGCGTGACGCTGATCCGCGACAATCCGGAACTGGCACTGAAACTCGCGGCCATCGCGACCTATAGCGGCATACAGGATTATCTCTTCGCTACCATTCCACTCTTCGTGCTGATGGGCTTGCTCGTCAGTATCTCCGATGTGGGGAAGGATACGTTCGATGTGGCGCAGCATCTGCTGCGGCGCGTGCGCGGCGGGCTTGGTATCGCGACCGTCGCAGCGAATGCGGTGTTTGCAGCGGTGACGGGAATCTCCATCGCCTCGGCTGCCGTCTTCACCAAGGTCGCCGTGCCGGAGATGATCCGCCATGGCTACACCATGCGCTTTGCCGTGGGCGCTGTGGCGGGATCATCGATCCTTGGCATGCTGATCCCTCCAAGTTTGCTGATGATCATCTACGGCGTGCTCGCCGAAGTCTCCATCGGCAAGATGTTCGTGGCGGGAGTTATTCCCGGCGTTGTTATCGCCATCGGCTTCGCCATCATGATCTTCTGTTACGCCACATTCATGCCGGACAAGGTGATGGTACCCGGCGCACAGCGAACCATCGATGACTCCGTCATGGGTCCGGGTGAAATGACGGTAAAACTCGTGCCCATCGCCAGCCTGGTGGCGCTGATCCTCGGCGGACTTTACAGCGGCATCTTCACGCCGACGGAAGCAGGCGGCGTTGGGGCTTTCGGTGCTCTGGTGATCGCGCTGGTGCGGCGGCGGCTCGATCTGCCGAAGATGTGGCGGATTCTGAAGGAAACAGGCCATGTCTCGGCCTCGATCCTGTTCCTGCTGCTCGCGGCTGGCCTCTACAGCCGCATGCTCTCGATGGCGGGCGTGCCAAACGGCATCGCGGATTTCGTCCAGGGCAGCGGCCTCGGCAAATTCGGCTTCATCTTCGTCTATATCGCGATCCTGCTGTTCCTTGGCATGATCCTCGACAGTTCGTCCATCATGCTGATCATGGTGCCGATCTGTGCGCCCATCGCCAAGGAACTGGGGTTCGACCTCATCCACTTTGGGATCATCACCGTGGTTGCAGTCGAGATGGGGCTGCTATCGCCGCCCTTCGGTATCTCGGTTTTCACCGTGAAAGCGACGCTGAATGATCCGAATGTCTCGATTGAGACGATCTTTGCGGGGTCGATGCCGTATTTCGGCATTATGGGCGTTGTGCTGATCGCGCTGGTGTTCTTTCCCTGGATGTCAGTGGCCCTGGTCAGATAGCGGCGAGGACCGAACCATCGATATAACGGCTAATATCCGTCAGTGATTTCGGTGGCATAGCGAACGCGGAACGCAGGCGCAGCACCGTTTCGATGCCCGCGCGGTCCAGCGCCAGATCGCGCCGGATGCCGTGGACCGGATCCGTCAGACGGGCATGGATCTTTTCGGCCAGTTCCGGGCCCGTTGCTGGCAGCCGCGTGCGCAGAATGCCGATGGCCTCCTCTTTGTTCACCGGATCAACCAGCCATGCAACCGAGGCGCGAAAGCCTTTCGCGAAACTGACGGCCAGCGGCTTGTTCTCGGCCAGCCAGGGCTTGCGCGCCATGCCGCTGATGCCCTGATAAGGCCCGATGAGACCGCGCATGTCGGCCAGCCTGACCGCACCTTGGGCTTCTGCCATCAGATCAAGCGGTGCATTGAGCAGCGTGGCCAGGAACTTCTTCTCGTTGAGGCCAGCAAGCCGCTGCGCACCGCCACCGACAGCAATGAAATTGATCTCTTTCGCTTTGAACCCGGACTTGAGGAGGGCTTCACGCAGCACGAAAGCAAAGCCCGTGGTCATGGCATCAACCGCGACTGGCTGTCCCTTGAGTGCCGCAATTCCGGAGGTTCCGGGCACGGCCATCAACGCCAGCATTCCATCATCCACACCCATGAAAGCAACGAAATCTGCCTGCCCCGGCAGTTGTGCCTCGCCCTGCCCTTCGACATAGGCCACGACGTTGTCGATAGAGGTCAGGGCGATATCGAATGTGCCGCCGAAAACATCGGCCGCCATCTGGCGGGAGTTGGGAGTGAGTGCCAGCGTTGTCGCCAGATTTTCGCGGGCGAAGAAGCCCTTGGTTTCGCCGATCCACATTGGCCAGTTCGAGGCACCCGCGAAGGCGACGAGCTTCAGCGGGCGGGCGGTTTGGGCACGCAGGGTGGAGGGCGCAAGGATGGCAGCGCCGATAGCGGCTGCTACCAGTCGGCGGGATGGTGCATTGACCATCATGCGCGGCCTTCCACGAGTTTGCCGAAGCGTTCTGCATCACGCACCATGACGGCACTGAATGCATCCTGCCCCAACGGATCAAACACGACGCCCTGCGGTGCGAACTGGGCAGCGAGCTCGGGCGAGCGAACAATCTCGAGAATATCGGCGCTGGCCTTATCAAGAATGGCTTTTGGCGTGCCGTTGGCCGCCATGATGCCGAACCAGGCGTCGTATTCGAATGTAGGCAATCCGGCTTCGGCAAATGTCGGGACTTCCGGTAGCGGGGCCAGGCGCTGGTTACCAGTGACGGCGAGCGCGCGAAGTTGCCCTGCGCGCACCAAATCGCCGCCGACCGCGAAGAAGGTGAAGCCGAATTGAGTGTCTCCACGCAAAACGCTGGTATTGGCCTCAGGCAAGCCGCGATGCGGGATCATCTGCAATGTGCCACCGGCGAGACTGCGGAACAGCTCGGCGGCAATCCCGGTCGAACTGCTGACGCCAGCGGAGGCATATTGCAAGCCGCCCGCCGTGTTCTTCACCATGCCGACCAGATCCTGCAAAGTCTTCGCGGGAGAGTTGGCGGGAACGATGAGGATGGATGGAGCAGACGCCACCTTGGCGACGGCGGCAAAGTCCTTCACGGCATCAAATGCAGCGTTCTTGTTGGTCGCGTTGATGACCACATGTCCATTGGAGGTCAGCATCAGCGTGTAGCCATCCGCCGCGCCCTTTGCGACGCTCTGCGCGCCTGAAATACCCGCGCGGTTCTCGACAATGACGGCCTGCCCCCATTTGGTAGCAAGGCGCTGGCTGATGGCACGCGCCAAGATATCGGTCAGGCTTCCGGCGGAGAACGGGACAGCCAGCTTCACCAGCTGGTTTGGCCAGGCCGCCTGCGCGCGAACAATTGAGGGCGCAGCAATCAATGCGGCAGTCCCGGCAAGCATCTGACGGCGGGTGCTGTTCATGGCTTTTCTCCCTGATATCCCATTGTTCAAATCCCGGGCCGAAAGACCATGCGATCCCGCGATGACCCCAGCACCGCAGCATAAGCTTCTTTCGCTGCCGTCAGTGGAAAGATCGCGGACGGCAGGATCGGGAACGGCTTGAGATGGCCGGATGCAAAACCCGGTTGCAGCTCGCGCAGCACCTCACCCGTCGCAATCGATGATAGCGACAGCGTATCAATACCGACATAGGTATAGCGACCGCGATAAAAGGCAAAGATATCGAACGGCACGGTCTGCTTGAAGGCCGCGATGAAGATCATGCGGCCCAGGATCGCCAGCGATGTCTGCCCGGCTTCGTAATAAGGCTCGCCGACGGTGTTGTAGACGATGTCTGCGCCCTTGCCGTTCGTCAGCTCTCGCACCTTCGCCGCCACGTCATCCCTGTCGGAATTGATCACAGTTACGGGTCCAGAGGCCTCACCCGCAAAGAGTTCGTCTTTGCGCACCACGCCAATGACACTGGCACCGCGCCATGTCGCGATCTGTGCTGCGGCTTGCCCCACCTTGCCATTGAGGCCGAGGATCAGCACGGTTTCGCCCGCTTTGGGCATGCCGGAGCGTCGAAAGCCCTCCTGAGCGGTCACAAATGGTACGCCGATCCCGGCTGCTTCCTCCGAGGTGATGCTGGCAGGCTTCAAAACCAGCGCGTCTGCTTCAACCACGAGGTGTGTCGCATGGGTGCCATCGCGGCGGATGCCGAGATCACCAGAGGAGCCGAAGACCTCTCGGCCGATCCATTCGGGCGGGCCGTCGATCACGACGCCAGCGTAATCACGACCCGGTGTACGCGGAAAAATGGCGTAGGGCATCATGCCGATAGCAGCCTTGGCATCGGAGGGGTTGATCGCGGCGGCGTGGATTTCGACCAGCACATCGTTTGTCGAAGCGCATTGCAAAGGAAGTCGCATGATCGAAGGCGCAAGCTTAGAAATCTCCGACGCCTTGTCCGACAGGCGCAACGCGGTAGCCGTCACGCTTCCAAACCGAGATTTGGCGCTGGGCGCGTTCATCAGGATATTTTGCCTGTAGGATCGCGGCCGCGGGCCGCCAAGCCCAGCAGGCCCCTAGCCTCAGCGGGCGGCATGATCTGCGAGCCAAGATCCTCGATGATCCTTCGCGCTTTCGCCACCATCAGGGCATTGGTTTCCGCCAGCACACCACGGTCGATATAGACCGCATCTTCCAGACCGGTGCGCGCGTGGCCACCGGCCAGTACGGATTGTGCCACCATAGGGAAGGTCGTGCGCCCGATGCCGATGGCTGTGAAAGCAGCATCAGCCGGCAGGAGATTGCGGGCATAGACCACCGTTTCAGGCGAGGGCTGGAAGCCGTACTTCACACCCATGACGAAAGAGGTCAGTTGCGGGCCTTTCAGCGTTCCATCCTTCAGGAGGTCATGCAGCAAGGCGATATCACCTGAATCGAACAGCTCTATCTCGGGCTTCACACCGGCATCACTGATGACACGCGCCATGCGGCGGACATTGGCGGGGGTGTTGATCACGACCTGACCACCGGAATTCATGGTATTGAGATCCAGTGTGCAGATTTCGGGACGCAGCGCCGTCACATGCGTCACGCGGTCTTCCGGGCGCATCAGGGTTGTGCCGGCAGCGGCCACTTTCGGATCGTCGTGCGAAGGAACGAAACGTCCACCGGGTCCGGTGGTGAGATTGAGGATCAGATCGCGGTTTTTCGCCCGGATGCGGGCCACCACGTCCTGATAATACTCCAGCTTCATCGATGGCGCGCCGGAGCCTGGCTCGCGCACATGGACATGGGCGATGGACGCCCCCTCCTCTGCAGCGCCGAGGCAGGCATTGGCGATCTCTTCCGGCGTGACGGGAAGGTGTGGCGTCTGGTCCGGCGTCGTCAGGTTGCCGGTGACGGCGCAGGTGATGATGATCTTGGGGAGTTGCTGGCGCATGATATCCTCAAAGTGCCAATGTCATAAAGCCCTGCCACCATCGACAATGATGAGTGAGCCGGTGGAATATGTCAGATGGGTCGCCGTGGCCAGAATGGCACGGGCCACATCATCCGGCGTCGCCACACGGCGCAGAGGTATGGTTGGGGCGAGTTTAGCAAGCTGTTCCGCACCGCGTCCGGGAACAAAATCCGTATCCACGATACCGGGTGATACCGACATGACGCGGATGGCAGGTGCCAGCGCGCGGGCCAGCGATTTCGTCAGCGTGTCCATGGCCGATTTCACGGCGGCATAGGCTATGTTGGAGCCGACGCCATTGAGCGCCGCTATGGATGAGACATTGACGATAAGGCCGTCACCGGAAGCCTCAAGCAAAGGCCGGAACGCACGGACGGCAGCAAACTGGCCACGCCAGTTTACCCGGAACATCTGGTCGATGAATTCATCATCGAGCGCATCAAGATCAGCAGCGGGAATAGGTTTTGTGAACCCCGCAGCATTCACGAGAATATCAGCGCGGCCCAGCCTAGCACGCAAGGTCTCCGCCAGCGCCACGAGGGAGGGCGTGTCCTCAACCGTCGCCTGTGCTGCAAAGTGCTTCCCGTCGGGCAAGGATGCAATCACCGCCTTTGCTGACGCCTCGTCACTGCGCCATGTGACAACGATTGTAGCGCCCGCCGCCGCCAGCATCCGCGCTGTTGCCGCACCGATACCACCGGAACCGCCCATGATAACGGCCACTTTTCCCGCAAGCGATTGATCCAAGGCACTGCTCACTTGATGGGAGGAGCCGGAAGCACGGCTTTGCCGGGCTCCATCACGAAGGTGTAGTCCAGCGCATACCAGGCACCTTTCACATCGGGCGCAGGGGCATTGCCCTTCTTCTTCTCGAAGCCGCCAACAAGGGGACGCGTTACGCCGAACACGACATCGGATTGCAGATACTTGTCATCATCGACAAAGACCTGCGTCACCAGCGTCTTGTATCCCTTCCGGTGCAGCAGGAAATGCACATGCGCCGGGCGATAGGGATGCCGCTTCTGCGCCCTCAGCATCTGCCCGACCGGTCCATTGGTGGGCACGGGATAGCCCGCCGGCTTCACGGAGCGAAAACGGAACCGACCGTCCTTGCCAGTCACGAACTTGCCGCGCAAATTCATATCGGCCTGCGTCTCATCCTGATTTTCATACATACCGGCAGGTGAAGACTGCCAGACATCAACCTCGACGCCAGCCAGCGGCTCACCCTTGCCATTGCGCACGAGGCAATCCGCGAAGAGCGCAGCACCCGGCGTGGGCGAACGCACAATGCTGCCGCCGCTTCCCGTCTTCGGCGAATTCATGCGCCAAAAGGGGCCGAGCAATGCGGCGGCGGTTTCCGTATTCCCGGCATCGCCATTGTTCAGCAAGCACACCAGCGTCGACAGGCCCATTGCATCCGACGCCAGGATCACCTCGTTATGTGTGTCCGTCGTCTTGTGGCCGAGCCCTGTGATGAATTCGACACCTCGTTCCCACTCCGGCTCCGTCAGCTTCACCTCGCGGGCGAAGGCATGGAGATGGCGCACAAGCGAACCCATAATCTGGCGCAGCCGAGCATCCGGCGCTTTCGCCATGGCGGCGAGGACGGCCTCGGTCACCTGCTCCTGTTTGTCGATGATCATGGCGTCTCCAGGCGTGGCTCTTCCTTTGGCGTGGGAGCCTCTGAAGCATCGTGCATGAAATCTTGCGAACGAAAAAGGGCTTCCCGCCTGAAAATGCACTTGCGTTCCTGCAATTCGAGCTTTCTAGACCCTGGCCACTCTCGATCACGGTTTCGTGAGGGCGATTGGGTCGTGACTTCGGCCTGTGATCAGCTAACTTAATTGCTCTAATCCAAAAGTATCGGGAGGAACGCATGGCCAAGCTCACCATCAATGGAACGCTTAGGGATATTGACGTCCATCCGGACACGCCACTGCTCTGGGCCATCCGCGAACAGGCCGGATTGACCGGCACGAAGTATGGCTGTGGCGTTGCCCAGTGCGGGGCCTGCACAGTACATATCGACGGCGAGCCCATACGCTCGTGCTCGCTGCCGGTTTCCGCAATCACGGCGAACCAAAAAATCGTGACGATTGAGGGCCTTTCGCCTGACTCCTCGCATCCTGTGCAGAAGGCGTGGCTGGCACTCGATGTGCCGCAATGCGGCTATTGCCAGTCCGGCATGATCATGGCGGCGGCGGCACTGCTGGCCAAGACGCCGAAGCCGACAGATGCGGACATCGACGCCAATATCACCAATATCTGTCGCTGCGGCACCTATAACCGCGTCCGGGCTGGCATCAAGCAAGCCGCTGGCGTTTGAACAGGAACAGGAGAACAGACATGACCAATGCTCTCGATGTTTCCCGCCGTGGCTTCATTGCCTCCGCCAGCGCTGCAGTCGGCGCTTTCACCCTGGGTTTCTCGATCACACCAGGAGCAAAAGCGCAGGGTATCGCACCCGAAGTCAATGCCTGGGTGGTGATCAAACCGGATGATACGGTTGTCGTCCGCATCGCCCGGTCCGAAATGGGCCAGGGCACGCTGACAGGCCTGGCGCAGCTCGTGGCGGAAGAACTGGAATGCGACTGGTCCAAGGTGACATGGGAATATCCCACGCCGGGCCAGAATGTCGCGCGCAACCGGGTTTGGAAGAACTTCTCCACCGGCGGCAGCCGCGGAATTCGCGAATCGGAAGCTTATGTCCGTGAAGGCGGTGCTGCTGCGCGCATCATGCTCGTGCAAGCTGCAGCCAATGGCTGGGGCGTTCCGGCTGCCGACTGTAAGGTCTCGAAGGGCGTGATTTCACATCCGGCATCCGGTCGCAGCACGACATACGGCAAGGTCGCAGAGGCCGCTGCCAAGGTCGAACCGCCCAAAGAGGTCAAGCTGAAGAACCCGAAGGACTGGACCATCGCGGGCCAGTCCGTGAAGCGCCTCGACACGGCAGACAAGCTGAACGGCAAGCAGATCTACGGCTTCGACCTGAAGCTTCCGGGCATGCTCAACGCCTCGATCAAGGCCTGCCCGATCTTCGGCGGCACAGTCGCCAGCTTCGACGCCGCGAAAATCGAGAAGATGCCAGGTGTCAAGCGCGTATTGAAGGTTGGTGAGAATGCCGTCGCCGTCGTGGCCGATACCTGGTGGCAGGCGAATTCGGCGCTGCTGGCGCTGCCCATCGTCTGGAACGAGGGGGCGCATGCCAAGGTATCCAGCGCCGGTATCGCAGCAATGCTGAAGGAGGGGCTTGATGCCGAGCAGGCTTTCGAGGGCAACAGGCAGGGCGATGCCAAGGGTGCCATCGCGGGCGCCACCAAGCGAGTGGAGGCGACCTACAGTTATCCGCTGCAAAACCACGCCTGCATGGAGCCGATGAACGCCACTGCGTTGTGGACAGCGGACAAATGCGAGGTCTGGTGCCCAACACAAAACGGCGAAGCGGCTTTTGGCGCAGCCGTTCAGGCATCTGGTCACCCGGCGGCCAAGGTCGATGTCTACAAGGTTCATCTTGGCGGCGGCTTCGGTCGGCGCGGACGGTCGGATTATGTGATACAGGCCGTGAACATCGCCAAGCAGATGCCGGGCGTGCCAGTGAAGCTGCTGTGGTCTCGCGAAGAGGACATGGCGCAAGGCACATATCACCCGATCACCCAGTGCAAGATGGTGGGCGGACTGGATGCGCAGGGCAATCTTGTCGGCCTGCATATGCGGATTTCCGGCCAGTCTATCTTGGCGGGCATTAATCCGCAGGGCTTGCAGAACGGGCGTGATCCGGTTGTTTTCCAGGGCCTCGCTGCCACCGGGGCCGAAGGATCGTTTGGTTACGCGGTCCCTAATCTTCTGATCGACCATGCCATGCGCAACCCGCATGTGCCGCCCGGCTTCTGGCGCGGTGTGAACCTGAACCAGAACGCGATCTATGTGGAATGTTTCATGGACGAACTGGCACAGGCAGCGGGGGTTGATCCACTGGAGTTCCGCCGCAGGATGATGAAGAACAACCCAAAGCACCTTGCCGTGCTGGAGGCGGTTGCGAAAGGTATCGGCTGGGGTACACCTGCGCCTGTCGGCATCTTCCGTGGCCTGTCTCAGATCATGGGCTTTGGCAGCTATGTCGCGGCAGCGGCTGAAGTCTCCGTCGCCAATGACGGCAAGATCAAAGTTCATCGCATCGTGGCCTCGACCAACCCGGGCCATGTCGTGAACCCGAGCCAGGTGGCGGCTCAGGTCGAAGGATCGTTCGTCTATGGGCTATCGGCGGCATTCTATCAGGAATGCACAGTCAAGAATGGCAGCATTGTCGAGCAGAATTTCGACACATACCCCGCCATGCGCATCGACGAGATGCCGAAAGTGGAGAGCATCCTGATCCCGGATGGAACATTCTGGGGCGGCGTCGGCGAACCGACCATCGCAGTGGCGGCCCCAGCTGTGCTCAATGCTATCTCGGCGGCGACAGGGCGGCGTATTCGCCATTTGCCGATGAAGAACACGGATTTGCGTCGGGCTTGACGACAGGGATGACGGTGCTGCGTTATTTTCTGTCAGCGCTGACCTTCCTCGCAATATCCAGCCAAGGGCAGGCCCAACAGGCAGCCTTGGCACCTTACGAAATCGTCGGCGACGCAATAGCAGCGCCGTTGAATGGCCTGATCGGTGATGCATCTCGCGGACGACTTATCGTGGTGACGCGGCAGAAAGGCCTTTGCCTGCTCTGCCATTCCGGACCCTTTCCGGAAGAGCGTTTTCAGGGTGATCTCTCGCCGTCGCTGGCTGGTGCCGGGTCGCGTTCAACGGAAGGACAGTTGCGGTTGCGAATGGTAGACAGCACCAAAGTGAACCGGGCGAGCATCATGCCAGCTTACCATCGCACCACCGAGTTTTCGCGCGTTGGGCGCAATTTCGCGGACAAGCCCATCCTCTCCGCGCAGGAAATCGAGGACGTGGTGATGTTTCTGAAAGAGTTGAAGGATTGAGGGAGACGGCATGACAAATCCCCTGCTCCATGCGGATCGCCGCAAAGTGCTGATCACTCTTGCGGGTGCCGCAGCATTTGCCAGCATAGGTCCTGCAAACGCCGAAACAGCCGACATGGAAGCCGCCATCAAGGCCTTCACCAAAGGCGCGCCAGTTACCACGGGCAAGGTGAAGATCGATATCTCGCCGCTGGTGGAAAACGGCAACTCCGCCTCAATGGGCATCTTTGTTGATCATCCGCAGACCGCGAAGGCTTTCGTGCGCAGGATTGCCGTTTTCAACGAAAAGAATCCAAGTCCGGAAGTGGCCGTTTTCCATCTCAACCCCCGCAGCGGCTCCTCCCGCGTGGACACCCGCATCCGCCTCGCCACTACGCAGCATCTCGCAGCTGTGGCGGAACTCAGCGACGGCAGCTACTGGACGGACAGGCGAGAGGTGATCATCACCATCGCGGCCTGTCTGGAGGAGTGAGACATGGCCAAAGCGCTGCTCAAGGTACCGAAGACGGCGAAGAAGGGTGAGGTCATCACGCTCAGCGCCATGTTTTCGCACCAGATGGAGACAGGCCACCGCCGCGACGCGGATGGACAGGCAGTACCCCGCGATATCATCTCGCTGTTCACCTGCAACTACGATGGCGCGGAGGTCTTCCGGGCTGATCTGTTTCCAGCAATTTCAGCCTATCCGCTGATGTCGTTCACGACGGTCGCCACAGTCTCCGGGCCGATCATTTTCACCTGGACGGATGAGAAGGGCAAGACATGGACGGAGATGGCGGAAATCGCTGTCGAGGGATGAGATTCCGCCCCGTCGCAAGTGTCGCACTGTTGATCGCCTTTGTGGCCCATGTGCCATCGGCAAAAGCCGAAAGTATCCCGTCCGCCGACCGCAAGTCCGGCTTCGACCAGATGGGACCGGACACGCAGGCCATGCAGCGGGATGATGCCCGCAATCCGGCCATGTTGGCCGTGCGCGAGGGAGAAGCGCTGTGGTCCGAAGTGCCGGCGAGTGGCAAGCCATCCTGCGCAGGATGCCACCGGGAAGCCCCGGTCACGATGAAGGGCGTTGCAGCACGCTATCCCGTTTTTGACGCGGCATCAGTGCGGCCCATAGATATTACCGGACGCATCCAGCAATGCCGGACAGAGCGGCAGGGTGCAGCGGCATGGCCGCGCGAGAGTGGCCCCTTGCTGGCGCTCACAGCCTATGTCGGGCTGCAATCGCGCGGTGCGACGGTGGAACCATCAGCCGACACGCGGCTGGCCTCCTTCCGAGATCAGGGAAAGCAGTTTTTCAGCCAGCGCATCGGCCAGCTCAACCTCTCCTGCGCCATGTGCCATGATGACAACTGGGGCAAAAAGCTGGGCGGCAGCTTCATTCCGCAGGGGCATGTCAATGGCTATCCGCTGTTCCGGCTGGAATGGCAGGGCGTGGGCTCGCTGCAACGGCGCATTCGCAATTGCCTGACCGGCGTACGTGCGGAGCCCTTTGCCTATGGCGATCCGGTGCTCGTCAATCTGGAGCTCTATCTGAAAGAGCGTGGCGCCGGCTTGCAGATCGAGACACCAGCCGTCCGGCCCTGAAACCTATCCTTCAATCGCGCCCATGCGCAGCAGCACGTTGCTGTAGAACCGCGCATCCCCGCATTGCACAGCGGCGAAGGATTTCTTCGCGGCCTCGTAGAAGGCGTAGCGCTCCTTCAACGCGAATTTGCCAGCATAGCCCGCCTTGCGCACCGCAGCCTGAATGGCGGCCACTGATACCGGCAATTCCTCGGGCCGGTCGATCACCTCCATGAACCGCACTGGATCATCCGTGAACTGGTCGAGCGGAAAAAGCGTCAGGACGGCGGCGACCAGATCGTCGGTGCGCACACCCGGCAAGCGGATCAGCTGGCCAGACGTGGTCGATGCCGCGATGGTCTCCGCCGGATGGTTGGCATCAAGGACCGCAAGATCGTCGCCGTGTCCCATGCGGGCAAGCACATGCAGCAGATCAGCCGTCAGTAGTGGATGGATTCCCCTGAGCATCAGATATGGCCCCTTTTCGAAAGATATACACGCGCGGCATTGCCGCCCATGATCGCGCCCTGTTGGTCGGGTAAAAGGCCTTTGAGGAGTTGCCTTGTAACTTTCATCCACCCTCCGTAATCGCTCGCCAGATTGAGGACTGGCCAGTCGGAGCCCCAGAGGACGCGATCTGATCCAAAGGATTTCAGCACATGGCGCACATAGGGTACAAGATCGTGCACTTTCCATCCGGTCCCAGCCTCGGTTGCAAGCCCGGATAATTTGACATGCACATTCGCCCGCCCTGCCAGCGCCGCCATGTCGGAGGCCCACGGCTCGATCACGCCATCCCCGATCAACGGCTTGGCACAATGATTGATAACGATTGTCAGTTCAGGATTCTGATGCGCCAGAACCAGCAAGCGGGAGAGATGCGGCGGGCGCACCAGCGCATCAAAGACAAGACCTTTGCGTTGCATGGCTTTGAGCGCCTTGCCGACAGCGAGGGAAAGCATCCAGTCGCGATCAGCGATGTCGTGGATCATCGGGCGGAGACCGACGAGAAGCTGGTTTCTTGCCATCGCGGCGATACGTGCGGGCGCATCAGGGCTGTCAAAATCTGTCCAGCCCACTACGCCCGCAATGGAGGGCGTCTTCTTCGCAAGCGCCAGAAGATACTGCGTTTCGGCTTCCGTCGGCGCGGCCTGCACCGCGATGGTGCGCTCAACACCTGTCGCCTGCAAATGACCCGTCAGGTCATCAGGCTCAAAATCCCGATAGATCGGCCCCAACCTGCGAGTCAGCCAGCCATAATCGCCCCGCGCGAGCCGCCAGTAATGCTGGTGGCTGTCGATGATCATGTGGTTGGCGCATCACTGCGGATGAGGCCTGCGACCTTGAGTTCCTGCCACAGCGCCGCTGGAACCGGAGTGTTCCAGCCCGCAAGGTTGCGGGCGACCTCCTGCGGAGTCACACCGCCGAGCACCACGCTCGATACCGCCGGATGGAAGCGCACGAAAGCCACCGCCGCGACCGGCAACGGCACACCATGGGCCTTGCACACGGCTTCGATGCGGCGAACGCGTGCCAGCACAGGTTCCGACGCATCCTCATAATCGTATTTCGCGCCTGGAATGGCACCCGTCGCAAGAATGCCAGAATTGAACACCCCTCCCAGCATGACGCCAATGCCGCGTTTCTCCGCGAGGGGCAGGAAAGTATCGAGCGCCCCCTGCTCAAGCAGCGAGTATCGGCCAGCGAGCAACACGCAGTTGAGATCGCAGACCTCGGCGAAACGCATGCAGATATCGGCTTCGTTGACGCCAATACCGATGGCCTTGATGACACCTTGCTCGCGCAAACTCGCGAGGGCTTTCCAGGCACCCGCCGTCGCTTCGGCGAACCGTGCATCCACCGCATCGCCATGGTTGCGGCGGTCAACATCGTGGATCAGCGCGATATCGATGCGCTCCGTGCCGAGGCGCTGGAACGACTGCTCCAGCGAGCGCATCGTGCCATCATAGGAATAATCGATGGTGGGCGCGAAAGGCGCTCCGCCCTTGAAGCCGCCCCATTTGGGAGGTTCGCTGCTCGGCGTCATCCAGCGCCCAACCTTGGTGGAGAGGGTGATGCGGTTACGCCCCACGCGGCGAATGGCAGTACCAACGCGGTGTTCAGCAAGGCCGTTGCCATAATGCGGCGAGGTATCGATCAGCGTCATGCCGCTCTCGACAGCCGCGACGATGGTATCGACAGCCGTTGATTCATCCAGCGTTCCAAAAAGGTCGCCGAGTGGTGCGCAGCCGAACCCGAGTGCGCTGACCTGAATGCCGGTGCGGCCGAGAGACTTGCGCAAAATCGACTGCTCGCTTTTCATTTGCCTATCAAGAGCTTGGGCAGGAAAGTCGTCAATGGCGGCCAGAGCGTGACAGCAGTGAGTACGGCCAGCAAGGGCAGCAGCCATGGCAGGATAGCGCGGGACATCGTCTCGAACGATATCTCCGCAATGCGTGTCACGACGAACAGCACAACTCCCACCGGCGGCGTCACCGTGCCGATGATCAGGTTCAGCACCATGATGACACCAAACTGGATGGGATCAATGCCATAGCTCGCGGCAGCAGGAACAAGGATAGGGATCAGGATCAGCATGGCGGCCAAAGCCTCCATGAAGCAGCCAACGATCAGCAGCAGGATATTGACGAGCAGCAGGAAAATCATCGGGCTGTCGATGGTGGACAGGATGATCGGCGTGAGCGTTTGCGGCAGGCGCGAGATGGAGATGCACCAGCCCAGTGCTCCAGCAGCCATGACGAGGACCATGACGATACCCGTGGTTTCCGCCGTATCCAGCAGAATGGGGCCGAGTTGCCGCCATTCGAGGGTGCAATACACCACGAAGCCGAGGAAGAGCGCATAGAGGCAGGCAATGGCAGCCGCTTCTGTCGGGGTGAAAAAGCCGCTGAACATACCGCCCAGAATCACGACGGGTGTCATCACCGCGAAGAAGCAATCGCGGAAAGCGCGACCGATGGCGCGAAAGCCACCGAACGGCGTGCGTCCCATGCCCTCGCGGCGCGCCACGATTACCACCATGATCATCAGGGCGACACCCATGAGCAGGCCCGGAATCACGCCCGCCATGAACAGCTTGCCGATCGAGACATCAGCCGACACCCCGTAGATCACCATGGGCAGTGACGGCGGAATGATCGGCCCGATTGTCGCTGCAGCCGCCGTGATGGAAGCGGCCGTTTCCGGCTTATAGCCCGCATTCTTCATGGCGCGGATTTCGATGGCACCGGAACCGGCGGCATCCGCCACGGCGGAGCCCACCATGCCGGCAAAGATCATTGAGGTGACGATGCTGGCATGGGCATAGCCGCCCCGCACCCAGCCGATCAGGGCACTGGCAAAGACGACGATGCGGTCGGTGATCTTGGCTGCAGCCAGGATGTTGCCCATCAGGATGAACAGGGGGGCTGCGATGATTGGAAATGAATTGATCGATCCCGCCATGCGCTGCGGCAGGATGGTAAAGGGCATGCCTGCGGCAAACATGAACACGAGCGCAGCCAGAGCCATGGAAGCATAGAGCGGCAGACCGGCAAAGATGGAGACGAGCCAGCCGCCGAAAATCTTGACCATGACCCCAATCATGTGAGGGAGACCTCGGGTGATTGATCAGATGGTCGCGGGGTCTTCAGCTCGACAAGAGCCTGCAACATCGTCAGCAGACCAGCGGGTAGCAACGGCACATAGAGCAATGCCGCAGGCACCGGCAGGGTGACCGCCTCCACATCCGAATTGACCTGAATAAGATGGATGCTTTTCCAGGCAATGATCGCACCCAGAACAGCCATCGCGATCTGGATGAGCATTTCCATGCCCCGCCACGCCGACGGCGGGAGCATATCCTGAAAGACACGGATGCGGATATGCGAACCACGCCGAGTCGCAATCATCCAGCCCGCACAGGCCAGCCAGACCATGAGATAACCGCTGGCTTCATCCGTCCAGACAAAAGGTCGGTTCACGCCACGCGAGACGATGCCCGCGGTAACGGTGGCGAGGAGGGCAACGATCAGTGCGCCCGCGATAATGGCGAGTGTGCGATCAAGGGCGTTGGAAAGACGCGAAGTCACGCCTCACAACGCTTTCAGCGCATCAAACGATCCCTTGCCCCAGCGGTCCTCGAACTTGGCCGGAACCGTATCGAGTACCGGCTTGCGCCATGCCGCGAGATCGGGCTCGATCACCGTCATTCCGGCGGCTTTCAGCGTCGCGACGAGGGTTGATTCCTGCGACAGGAGTTCCTTGTCCTGCCACGCCGCGCCCACGTCGAATGCGGTCTGCAACAGGCCGCGATCCGTCGCAGAAAGGCCCTTCCAGAAGGCCTCGTTGGCGATGATCATGCGCGGTGTGATAATGTGCTCGGTCAGCACCAGGAATTTCTGCACCTCAAAGAACTTTCCGGACTGGATAGTGGGCAGCGGATTCTCCTGGCCATCCACCGCGCCCTGGCTCAGCGAAAGATAGAGCTCGGGGAAGGCGATGGGCGTTGGCCGCGCACCCCAGCTTTCCGCCATGGCGCGGAAGACATCGACCGGCGGCACACGCAGCTTGAAGCCCACCATATCGGCTGGTGTATTCACCGCCTTGCTGCCCGTCGTGAGATGACGTTTGCCATAGTAAGTGACGTTCAGCATCCGCATGTTGCGCTTGGCCGCCAGCTCCTCGTTCATCTTGGCGAAAATGGGGGCGCCGCTGACCTTGGCGAGATGGGCTGCATCACGCCAGAGATAGGGTGCTTCGATCAGGCTAATCTGAGGCAGGAATGCACCGAGTGCACCCGCACCATCGGTGGTGAGCTGGAGCGCGCCTGCCGTCACAGACTCGATCATGTCCTTCCCAGTGCCAAGCTGGCCATTGGGGAAGATCTGGATATCGATGCGCCCCGAGGTTTTCTCCTTCACGTCCTTCGCGATACGCTCCGCCATCTGCACCTGCGGGTGAGAGGTCGCGAGCAGTTCACCCCAGCGGATGACCGTCGCCTGAGCGCGCAAAACTGTCGGCATGGCAATGGCCGCACCGGTGGCGGCAACGCCTGTCAGGACATAACGCCTGTCTGGTTTGATGATCATCTGTTTCTCCCCGTTTAGCTGTTGCGCCTGCGGGTACGCCGCATGGCTGGTTGACGTTTCAGTTCATGTCGATAGCCCGGCTGCGCGACATCGCGATATGGGCCGTCATGGCGGCCACCGCAGCATCCGTATCCTTGCGCTCAATGGCTTCGATGACCTTCATGTGGTCGCGATAAACCGGGATCACCAGCTCCGCGTAAAGCCGGGTCTCATTCTGCCGGATCAACTTGATCTTGATCCAGTTCACCCGGAAGGCCTTGGAGATAATCTCGTTGTCGAGGTGGTCGATGATCACCTCGTGCAGCGAACGATCCGTGGCCTCGGCATCCGCGATCAGAGTTTCGCGCTCCCCGGACTCGGAGCGGCGGATAATGGCTTCATGCGAAGCCCGTAAATCAGCAATGGCCCGATCGCTGCGGGCCGTGGCGAAGAGGGCCGTGGCCTGCGATTCGAGGAAAAACCGAAACTGATAGGCATTGCGGATGAGGTTGAGATCGACATGCGCTACCTGCATGCCGCGCTGAGGAACGGTCGTGATCAGACCTTCGGCTTCAAGCCGGGGAATGAGTTCGCGAATCGCGCCCAGCGGCATCGACGTGATCTCGACCAGCTCCCGCTGCGAGACAAACTGGCCCGGCTTGATCTCGCGCGACATGAGCCGCTCGGTAAAGCTGTCATAGGCCTTGTCCCTGAGCTTCAACGGGCTGGCGGTCATTGGTGTTATGTCGCCTTTTTGGCTGGAGCACGAATAGCGGCCAGTCTGGCCGCAAGCTTGCGGGTGTCTGCGGCGGAAAGCGCATCCAGCGGCGCACGCATGATGCGCCATGCCGGATCACCCAGAGCATCGCCGATCATGGCCTTTACCGCCGACATGAACGAATAGCCCAGGATCACATCGACCATGGCGTTGACGCGCTTGTCGTCCTTGCCTTCGTGAACGAGCGGTCGCAGGAGATCAGGCGCAATGTTGGCAAGTCCGCATATGGTGCCTGCGCCGCCATGCCGGACGGCATTGGCGAGTTGACGCTCATCTCCCACGAGAACCTGCAAGCCTTTCAGCTCCTTCAGGCGATGCTCGGTGGCTGGCCAGTCACCGTTCGAATCCTTGACGCCGATCACAGCACCGGGAAACTCCTTCACGAGGCGCTGTGTCAGCTCCACGGAGATGCCGTTTCGGGTCATTCCGGGAATGTGATAAAGGATGACATCGCGGAGCTCACCGCCCAGCTTTTCGAAAGCGCTGGCAAAAAAGCGGAATAACCCGTCGTCGCTGGCATGCGCGAAATAGAATGGCGGGGCCATCAGAAGTCCGCGACAACCCATGGCATAGCCCGCCCGTGCCTGTTCCACCGCGTCATGGACCGTGGCAGCAGACACACCTGATATCACCTGTGACCGCATATCAATTCCCGATGCGGCGAGCGCGGCCAATATTTGATAGCGCTCTGGAACGGCAATCGATGCGCCCTCGCCCGTCGTACCGAAGGCCGTGATGCCGTCACATCCTCTCGCGATCACTGATGAAGCATGCGCCAACATCCGACGGAGATCGATGGAACCGTCGTTCGTGAATGGCGTCGACAGCGCGCAGTTCAATCCGATCCTGCCGCCTTTGAACACTTTCGCCATGGAAATCCCCCGCCGCTATCTCAACAGTGGCATTGACGTCCCGGCTGCGTCAAGACTAACATGTCAGTGACAAGCACAAATCTGGCTTGCGTGCCTCGGGCTGATGGGCTTGGATTAAAAAAATAACAGTGGATCGGCGGGAGATCGATCCACAACCAAGGGGAGAAACTATGAGTGATTTTGCAAAGCGCAGTGATTTTGCGAGCAGACCATCACGGCGGCTGTTTGTCGGCGGTGCTGCCGCTGGCGTGGCCGCACCTTTTGTGTTGCGCAGCGAGGCGCTGGGCCAGTCCGCGTTCAACTGGAAAAAATTCGCGGGCACCAAGATTGACGCTATGCTGGTCAAGAACCCGCGCTCGGACCTGCTGCAAGCGCATGAAAAAGAATTCACCGCGCTGACGGGCATCGAGGTCTCTTCAGAACAGATCCCGGAGCAGCAGCAGCGCCAGAAGGCGATGATCGAGTTCACGTCGGGCAAGCCCACATTCGACGTCTGCATGGTTGCCCTGCATGTGCAGAAGCGGCTGGCCGCCAAGGGCAAATGGCTGGACGATCTACGCCCCTATCTGGCCGATGCCTCGCTGACCTCGCCTGACTTTGATTTTGCTGATTTCGCAGCCGGTGCGGTCGGTTTCGGACGTCAGGCCGATGGTACGCTCGATACCCTGCCGCATTTCATCGATTTCTGGATGATCTATTACAACAAGGAGATGTTCGAGCAGAAGGGCGTCACCTATCCCAAGACGATGGACGAGCTGATCGTCGCAGCGGGCAAGCTCAATGATCCTGCAAAGGGCGTTGCAGGCTTCGTGTCGCGTGGCCTGAAGAACGCGAATATCCCGGTCTGGACATCGTGGATGCTGGGACAGGGCATGGAAACAGTATCTGCGACCGGCCAGCTCCAGACCGACACGCCGGAGGCGATCTGGGCGGGTGAAATGTACAAGCGTATGAACCGCGAGTTTGCACCACCGGGTACAGTCGGCTTCAACTGGAACGAGTGCCAGACGACCTTCATGCAGGGCCGTGCGGCCATGTGGCTCGATGGCATCGGCTTCGCGACACCGCTGGAGGATCCTACCAAGTCGCGTATCGTCGGCAAGGTCGGCTACGGCGTGACGCCGCCGGGTCCAAAGGGACATCACTCCGCACTGTTTGGTGATGGCATGGGCATTTCGCGCACGTCCACGAAGAAGCAGGCGGCGTGGCTGTATCTCCAGTTCATGTGCAACAAGGGCAACCAGCTCGCGATGCTGAAGGCCGGAGCGGGTTCACCTGGTCGCTCGTCCGCACTTGCCAATCCTGCGGCGCAGGAAGGCTCGCGCTTCAACAAGGAATATTTCGAGTGCCTTGCCGCTTCGGGCAAGATCGCGCGTGCCGGCCTGCCACAGATCATCCCCGTGACCGAGTTCCGCGATGTCTTTGGCGTCGGCCTCACCAACACACTGTCGGGTGCAGATGTGGCAACGGAGCTGAAGAAGGCAACGGAAGCGTTTAAACCTGTGCTTGAGAAGAGCGAGCAGGGTTGATTGGTAGCGAAGGCGAGATCGAGAAGAGGATCATGACCACACTCGATCTCGTCGAACCTGTGCGAGCCTCGACACCAGTCGAACAAAAACTCGCGCCACGGCGCTATTTCCTGTTCGCGCTTCCAGCCCTTGTGCTGATCGCCGGGGTGATCATCCTGCCATGGCTGTTCACCCTCGTGATGTCCGTGATGGAATTCAAGGTTGGGGGCGCTGTCGAGTTCATTGGCTTCCAGAATTTCATCAAGCTTGCGACAGACGCACGCTTTATCGAATCCATCGGCCGCACCTTCTGGTTTACTGCGCTGGCCGTTTTTTTTCCCATTTTGCTCGGCACCTGGGCAGCGGTGATCTTCCACAGGGAATTTCCCTGGCGGGGCGTGCTGCGAACGGTCTTCATCATGCCAATGATGGCGACGCCGGTGGCGGTGGCGCTGGTCTGGACCATGATGTTCCATCCCCAGCTTGGCGTGCTGAACTATCTGCTCTCGCTCATTGGGCTGCCGCCGTTCGCCTGGGTCTATGATCCCAATACCGTGATCTTCACGCTGATGCTGGTCGAAGTCTGGCACTGGACGCCGCTGGTGATGCTGATCGTGCTGGGCGGCATGGCGGCGCTGCCGACGGACCCCTATGATTCCGCCACCATCGACGGCGCAACGAACTGGCAGATGTTCCGTTTCATCACGCTTCCGCTGATCCTGCCTTATATCATGGTCGCCGTGGTCATCCGCACCATCGATGCACTGAAGGTTTTTGACACAATCTTCGTCATCACCCAAGGCGGGCCAGGGACCGCATCGGAAACGCTCAATATCTTCCTCTATCTGCAGGCCTTCCAGTTCTTCAATCTGGGTTATGCCTCGGCGGTGGTCGTGGTGTTCTTCGTCATCATCGTGGCGTTGTCGCTGCTGCTGCTGTCGCTGCGGCAAAAATTGAAGTGGAATACGTGAGATGAGCAACCGCGTCGAAGGTAGCGGTATCTGGCGGAAGATCGGCTTTGGCGCGTCGGTCTTCGCGCTGGTCTCTCCCGCGATACTTGTCTTCCTCTGGATGATCTCGCTGTCACTGAAGAACGAGCTTGATAACACGGCGTTCCCGCCGGTGTTCATCCCCAACCCGCCGACGCTCGCCAACTACGTCGACGTGTTCGAGAAGAACAATTTCCTGCTGTATTTCTGGAACTCGATCCTCGTAACCGGCGGTGCCGTGTTCATCGGTCTGCTGGTGGGCGTACCCGCGGGCTACGGTATCGCGCGCTCGAAGGCCTATAAGACCGCAATCATGATCCTGATCGCGCGCATGACGCCGGCACTCTCCTATCTGATCCCGCTGTTTCTGGTGTTCCAGATTCTGGGGCTGATCGGCAGCATCTGGGCGCTGCTGATCACCCATCTTGTCATCACAGTTCCCATCATCGTCTGGGTGATGATCGGCTATTTCGAGGGCATTCCGCAGGAACTTGAAGATGCGGCCTATGTTGATGGCGCGACGCTGTGGCAGAGCTTCCGCTATATCGCCATGCCGCTGGCGCGCCCCGGCATGATGGTTGGTGCTATTCTCGCGTTCATCTTCTCCTGGAACAACTTCGTCTTCTCCGTCGTGCTGGGCGGGAAGAACAGCCGGACGCTGCCCTCGGCGGTTTATAATTCGCTGACGTTCGAGCAGATATCGTGGGGGCCTCTGGCCGCTGCGGCGCTGCTGGTGACGCTGCCGGTTATTGTGCTGACGGTAGCGGCACAACGCGAGATTGTGGCGGGGCTATCGGCTGGCGGACTGAAGGACTGAGCATTTTTCCCTTGCACCATCGGTTGAACCCGTTTGTCTTCCATGCCTTGCCCTGTTAACAAATCGCAAAAGTCGCCAACGGCGACAGCAAGGATCAGAAAAAAGCCATGACCGAGCGCCGCACCAGCTTCACAAGGGATGAGCTTCTGGCTTGCGGTCGCGGTGAGCTTTTCGGCCCCGGCAATGCCCAGCTGCCATTGCCGCCCATGCTGATGTTCGACCGCATTACCGCAGTCTCCGAGGATGGCGGCCCGCATGGCAAGGGCATGATCAGGGCTGAATTCGACATCCGACCGGACCACTGGTTCTTTCCCTGTCATTTCCAAGGCAACCCGATCATGCCGGGCTGCCTCGGGCTTGATGCAATGTGGCAGCTGACGGGCTTCTTCCTGGGCTGGCTCGGTGAACCGGGCTATGGCATGGCGCTCGCCACGGGCGAGGTGAAGTTCAAAGGCATGGTCACGCCCAAGACCAAGCTTGTAGAGTATGGAATTGACTTCAAGCGTGTGATGCGTGGGCGCCTGGTGCTCGGCATCGCCGATGGCTGGCTGAAAGCCGATGGCGAAACCATCTACAACGCGACTGACCTGAAAGTGGGCCTTTCAAAGGAAAAGGCGGCTTGATCCTGAATTGCGTAGTATTCGTATCCCGACCTTCCACGGAGCATTCATGAACAACGCACTTTGGTTCTGCGCTATCAACGGCAAGCAGGAAGGGCCCTTCTCGGTTGAGGCTCTCGTAAGTATGAGTGCGCAGACACAGCTCAGACCGGACACACTGGTGTGGTCGGAAGGTATGGCCGGCTGGAAACCCCTGTCCGAGACGCCCTTGTTCGACTCGCTGCCAAAGCCAACCACGCCGCCGTCGGTGCCACTGGGCAATGTCCTGCAGGCAGGAGCACAGAGTGTAGCTTCGCAAATGGCGGGAGCCACGGCGTCCATGACAGCGGCGATCAATGCTCCGGTTGGAAGCACGACGGCGCCGGGATTTGTCGATGCCATCAAGATCTGCTTGAGCAAATATGTTGACTTCAACGGGCGGGCGTCCCGGCCCGAATATTGGTGGTTCGTCCTCTTCTCGTTCATTGTCTCGGTCGTCACGATGTTCCTGCCGATCGTGTCCATCATTGTCGCTATTGCGCTCTTTTTGCCTTCACTTGCTGCCGCAGTCCGCAGACTGCACGACATCGACAAGAGCGGCTGGTGGCTTCTTCTTGTCTTCATACCGCTGGCCGGCCTCGTATTAATCTACTTCCTGTGCCAGCGCGGTACCGAGGGGCAGAACCGTTTCGGCTGACCCTCACGGAACAGCCCACTCAGAACAAAAAAGTGGAGAATTTGCATGCGTCGCGTCGTTATCACTGGCATGGGGATCGTCTCCTCCATCGGCAACAACCAGAACGAGGTTCTGGCTTCTCTGCACGAAGCCAAATCCGGCATTCGCCCCGAGGCGAGCTTTACCGAGCATGGCTTCCGCAGCCAGGTTTCGGGCAGGCCGACGCTTGATCCCGCCACCGTCGTGGACCGGCGCGCCATGCGTTTCCATGGCGGCGGCTCGGCCTGGAACCATGTGGCGATGGATCAGGCCATCCTCGATGCAGGGCTTGAGCAGGCTGACATCACCAACGACCGTACCGGTATCGTGATGGGTACCGGCGGCCCGTCCACCATCGCTTTGATCGAGGCCTACGAAAAAGCCAAGGAAAGCGGAACGTCCAAAAAGGTCGGGCCATTCGCGGTGCCTAAGTGCATGAGTTCCACGGCCTCCGCCACACTGGCCACATGGTTCAAGATTCACGGCGTGAACTATTCGATCTCCTCCGCTTGCTCCACCTCGGCCCATTGCATCGGCAACGCCTACGAATTGATCCAGTGGGGCAAGCAGGACCGCATGTTCGCAGGCGGTGCTGAGGAACTGGACTGGACCATGTCCGTGCTCTTCGATGCCATGGGTGCAATGTCGTCGAAGTACAATGACCGGGCTTCCACTGCATCGCGCGCCTACGATGCGAACCGCGATGGTTTCGTGATTGCAGGGGGTGCTGGCACGCTGGTACTGGAAGAGCTTGAAGTCGCAAAAGCGCGCGGCGCAAAGATCTACGGCGAGATCGTGGGCTACGGCGCGACCTCTGATGGACACGACATGGTGGCGCCATCGGGCGAAGGCGCGGTGCGCTGCATGAAACAGGCGATTGCCACCGTGAAAGGCAAGATCGACTACATCAACACCCACGGCACCTCGACGCCGGTGGGCGACCAGAAGGAAATCGAGGCGATCAAGGAGGTCTTCGGCGGTGCCGACAAATCGCCTTATCTCTCCTCCACCAAATCGTTGACGGGCCATTCGCTGGGCGCGACCGGCGCGCAGGAGGCGATCTATTCACTCTTGATGATGAACAACGATTTCGTCTGCGAGAGCGCGCATATCGAGGAGATCGATCCGGCTTTTGCCGACATGCCGATTGCACGCAAGCGCATCGACAATGCCAAGCTGGAGCGCGTGTTGTCGAACTCCTTCGGGTTTGGCGGGACCAATGCGACACTGGTGATGCAACGGTATGAGAAGTGATCGAATGGCTGGTCTCATGCAAGGCAAACGCGGCCTCATCATGGGTGTCGCGAACCAGAACTCCATTGCCTGGGGCATAGCCTCCATGCTGCACCGGCATGGTGCGGAGATGGCATTCACCTATCAGGGCGAGGCCTTAGGCAAGCGTGTGATGCCATTGGCCGAGAGCATCGGCTCGAAGCTGGTGCTGCCCTGCGATGTCGAGGATAATGCCACAGTCGATGCCACCTTCGCGGCCATCGAAAAGGAATGGGGCGGCATTGATTTCGTAGTCCATGCCATCGGCTTCTCCGACAAGAACGAGCTTAAGGGGCGATATGTGGACAACACCACGCGGGAGAATTTCATCCGCACCCTGGTGATCTCCTGCTATTCTTTCACCGAGATCGCTCAGCGCGCCATGAAACTCATGCCCAACGGCGGCGGCATGCTGACGCTGACATATGGCGGCTCCATGCGCACCTCTCCCAATTACAACGTCATGGGCGTCGCGAAGGCCGCGCTGGAGGCCAGCATGCGCTATCTCGCGACTGACCTTGGCCAGCAGGGCATCCGCGTCAACGCGCTGTCGCCCGGGCCTGTGCGTACACTGGCGGGTGCAGGCATCACTGATGCGCGGTTCACTTACAGTTTCCAGACGAAGCACTCGCCGTTGCGCAGGCCGGTGACGCTCGATGAGATCGGCGGTTCTGCGCTCTATCTGCTGTCGGACCTCGGCAGCGGTGTGACAGGCGAAATCATCTATGTCGATGGCGGGTACAACATCATCAACATGCCGCATGTGGCGGATTTGAACGGTGCGGGAGAGGCATAACCTTTAATCGCTGATTGACCCGCCTCCCATCTCCAGTCCAGCATGTAAAAGCATTCTGGGAGGCACCATGAACAAGATTGATCTCAAAAAGCGCGTCGCCATCATTACGGGCGGTGCACGGGGTATCGGCTATGCCATCGCGGAACGTATGCTGGCGTCAGGCGCGAGGCTCGCGTTATGGGACATGGACAAAAAAGCTCTGGCGGATGCCGTGGTATCGCTGGGCAAGCCTGATCTCATCTCTACCCATGTCGTCAATGTCACGGATGAAGCAGCTGTGCAGAAGGCAGCGACCGCCACGCAGAGATCCCATGGCCATATCGATATCCTGGTCAACAATGCTGGCATTACCGGCGGAAATTCGAAACTCTGGGAGATTCCTGCCGATAGCTGGCGCCAGGTGATGGAGGTCAACCTCAACGCGCCTTTCCTCGTCTGCAAGGCCGTGGTGCCGCTGATGTTGAAGAACGACTATGGCCGCATCATCAACATCGCGTCTGTCGCCGGCAAGGAGGGCAATCCGAACGCTTCGCATTATTCTGCGTCCAAGGCAGGGCTGATTGGATTGACCAAGTCACTCGGGAAAGAGCTCGCCAATACCGGCATCAGGGTCAACTGCATCACGCCGGCCGCTGCCAAAACCGACATCTTCAAACAGATGAGTGAGCAGCACATCAACATGATGCTCTCCAAGATACCGATGGGTCGCTTCGTCGAGGTAGATGAGATCGCCGCAATGGCGGCCTGGCTGGCCTCGCCTGACTGCTCGTTCTCGACAGGAGCCGTCTTTGACATCACCGGAGGCAGGGCGGTTTACTAAAGCCCTGCGGCATCACGAAACCTCGCAATCCGGACCTGCCAGCCCTACATTCCGGGTCATGAGCAACTATGATTCCGAACAGAACCGCCTCTCCGGTCGTCTTTCACGCTATGCGCGCGTGGGGGCCAATGTCGGCGGCGTTGCCGCTCGTGTCGCGGCTACGCGGCTGTTCAATCGCAAAGGAGATGATATCTCCAACGCAAAGGCTCTGACCGCAGCACTGGGCGGCCTCAAGGGGCCGATCATGAAAGTGGCGCAACTGATGGCCACCGTGCCGGATGCTTTGCCACCGGAGTATGCGGAAGAACTGCAGAAGCTTCAATCCGAAGCCCCGCCGATGGGCTGGGCGTTCGTGAAGCGGCGCATGCAGACAGAACTTGGCGCGGGATGGGAAAGCCGCTTCGGCAGTTTCGACAAGACACCCGCCGCAGCCGCGTCTCTCGGGCAGGTGCATCGCGCCACCACGAAGGACGGCCAGCATCTCGCGGTGAAGCTGCAATACCCCGACATGCAATCCGCAGTGGAAGCCGATCTCAACCAGTTGCAGATCCTGTTCGCCCTGCATCGCCAGATGGACAAGGCCATCGACACCAGCGAGATCTTCAAGGAGATTGGCGCAAGGGTGCGCGAGGAACTCGACTACGAGCGCGAAGCCAAACATGCGCGCCTCTATGCGGATGTGCTGGCGGATGAGCCGCTGGTGCGGGTTCCTGGCGTCCACGCCGATCTTTCGACACCGCGCCTGCTGACAATGAACTGGCTTACCGGCAACAAGTTGCTGTCTTACAAGGAGCACAGTCAGGAGGCGCGCAACCGGATCTCGGAGGCGATGTTCAAGGCGTGGTGGCTGCCGTTCTCACGCTACGGCGTGATTCATGGTGATCCACATCTGGGCAATTACACGGTGTTCGAGGAAGGCAACGAACCCGGTGGTATCAACCTGCTGGACTATGGCTGTGTCCGCATCTTCCCGATCAAATTCATGGGTGGCGTGCTGGACCTTTATATGGGCCTGCTGACCAACGACGAAGCGCGGCTCGTTCATGCCTATGAAACCTGGGGATTCAAGAATCTGAAAAAAGAACTGATCGAGGTCCTCAACATCTGGGCGCGGTTTATTTACGGGCCGATCCTTGATGACCGGGTGCGCACCATCGCGGATGGCGTAAAGCCAGGTGAATACGGTCGCAAGGAAGCTTTCCATGTCCATCAGCAACTGAAGCTCAAGGGCCCCGTAACCGTGCCACAGGAGTTCGTCTTCATGGATCGCGCAGCCATTGGTCTGGGTGGAGTCTTCCTGCATCTGGAAGCGCGGCTGAATTTCTATCAGCTCTTCAACCAGGCTATCGAGAACTTCTCACTGACCGAAGTCGACAGGAAGCAGAAAGCGGCGCTGGAGGCTGTCGGCCTTATTTCCAACCCATGACATCAATGATGGCCGGTCCCAGGATGACAACGAACAGCACTGGCAGGAAGAAGATGATCATCGGTACAGTCAGTTTTGGTGGTAGTGCGGCAGCCTTCTTTTCGGCCTCATTCATGCGCTGATCACGGAACTCCTGTGCCAAAACGCGGATCGCGCTGGCAATCGGGGTGCCGTAGCGCTCGGCTTGTATCAGTGCCATCGTGACAGACTTGACGCCATCGAGTCCCGTGCGCGCGCCCAGATTCTCGTACGCCTGACGCCGGTCCGAGAGATACGACAACTCGGCAGTAGCAAGGGTGAGTTCCTCAGCCAGCGGGATCGATTGCATTCCGATCTCAAGGGCCACCTTGCGAAAGGCAGCCTCGGTCGACATGCCGGATTCGACGCAGATCAGTGTAAGATCGAGAGCATCCGGGAAGGCCCGGCGAATAGACGCCTGACGCTTCGATATTTGATTTCCGATGAACAGCTCCGGCAGCTTGATACCGGCATAAATCGCTGTCACTGAAACCAGCACCTTCATGATGAAGGTATCTTCCATGAAACCGAAGGCATAAACTACCCCGCCTACGAAGGTCAGCATAGGCATGACTAAGCGGAAGAAGATGAACGTGTACTCTGCCTGCTGGCCACGATAACCAGCCATCAGCAACCTTGCCTTTGCGTCATCCGTTCCCAGCCAGCTCGCCAGATTGAATTCATCCACGAGCTGGCGGATGTAAGCCTTGCCCTCCTGGCGCAACGGACCACGCTTGGCATTGTCGCCTTGATTCAGTCGCTCACGCTCCCGAGCGCGGATGCGGTCACGCTCCAGCGCCACATCCTTCATCCGCTGTCCCAGCTCCTCTTTCTCGAGGTACGGCAAGGCCAGCGTAACGACCGCAGCAGCCGCAGCAATTCCGGTCAGGATCATTGCCAGAAAAGATGGTGTTATGAGCTTGCCAACGATCAGATCGAACATGGTGGCCTGCCTGCTAGATTTCGAAATTGATCATGGACTTCATCATGATCACGCCGCACAACATCCAGAACGCGGAACCAAGTAGCATCAAATGGCCCTGCGGAGTCGTGAACAAAGGGCTCAGGAAGCCTGGGCTCGCGGCATGAAGCATCCCGGCAACAATGATTGGCAGTGAGCCAATGATCCATGCAGACGCCTTGGCCTCCATGCTCATTGCCTGGACCTTGGCTTTCATCTTCTTGCGCTCGCGCAGCACACGTGAAAGGTTGCCCAAGGCCTCAGACAGGTTGCCGCCGGCTTTGGACTGGATCTGGATGACAATGACGAAAAAGTTCGCATCCTGGATTGGCATGCTCTTGAACAGTCGTGCGCAAGCATCACTGACGGAGAGCCCTACGGCCTGCGCCTCAACGATGGCCCGGAACTCAGACTTCAAAGGATCGCGCGCCTCGCTTGCGATGATCCGAATGCAGTCACCTAGCGGCAAACCGGACTTGATGCCGCGCACGATGATATCGATAGCGTTTGGAAATTCCTCGATAAACTTGGCTATGCGCCGATTCTTTTTCCAGCTGAGATACCAGCGCGGCAATCCAAGGCCGCCGATCAGTAGTCCCATGGCTCCGGCCAGTGGTTCGCTCGACAGAAAGAAAAGGGCCGCAGCGATCAGCAGGGCGGAACCAGCGCTGATTATGTAGAATTTCTTTTCATCCAGATCGAGACCAGCCTGAGCAATCCGGTCCCGTAATGTCAGAATCTGCTTGGCAGCTGCACGCTGCTCCAGCTCCTTCAGGCTATCCACAACACTTTTCTTGCGGCTGCTGTTGAGATCTGCGACGCGGCCTGCCGCAAGCTTTTGCTGGCCATTACGACTGTAGGAGTCAACACGCTTTTCTGCTTTCGCTTCTCCCGAAAGATAGGGATAGGCAAAGACATAGAAAATGGCTCCGACCGAGACGGAAGCAAGTGCCGCGATGGCAACCAGATCAAAATCCACGGAACACCTACCCGCTCTTCTTGTCTTCGGCTGCGTCAAGTGCCGCCGCAAGCTGCTTTTCGACGCCGTAATAGCGCGCGCGGTCCCAGAAACGCGGACGACCGATGCCAGTAGACTGATGCTTGCCGATCAGCTTGCCGTTCGCATCCTCACCCTCGATGTTGTAGGTCAATATGTCCTGCGTTACGATCACATCGCCTTCCATGCCCATCACCTCGGTGATGTGCGTGATGCGCCGTGAACCGTCTCTCAAGCGGGCTGCTTGCACAATCACATCAATCGATGAGGTCATCATCTCTCGAATGGTTTTGCTGGGCAAAGAATAACCACCCATCGTAATCATGGATTCCATACGGGAGAGCGCCTCACGCGGAGTGTTGGCGTGCAGCGTGCCCATGGATCCGTCATGGCCTGTGTTCATTGCCTGAAGCAGATCGAACGCCTCGGGACCACGGACTTCGCCGACGATGATGCGTTCGGGACGCATGCGGAGGCAGTTCTTGATCAGATCACGCATGGTCACGGTGCCCTGCCCTTCCAGATTGGGCGGGCGGGTTTCAAGGCGAACGACATGCGGTTGCTGGAGCTGCAATTCCGCAGCGTCCTCGCACGTAATAACGCGCTCGTCATCCTCGATGTAGTTCGTCAAGCAGTTCAGCAAAGTGGTCTTGCCGGAGCCGGTACCGCCCGAGATCACAACATTGCAGCGGACCTTGCCAATGATCTTCAGAATTTCGGCCCCTTCGGGCGAGATGGAACCGAAACGCATCAGCTGGTCGAGTGTCAACTTGTCCTTCTTGAATTTGCGGATGGTGAGCGCTGCGCCGTCGATCGCCAGCGGGGGCGCTATGACGTTGACGCGGGACCCATCCAGAAGACGCGCATCGCAGATCGGCGAGGCTTCATCGACTCGTCGACCTACCTGGCTGACGATACGCTGGCATATGTTCATCAGCTGAGCGCTATCGCGGAAGCGAATGTTGGTAAGCTGAATCTTGCCTGCAACTTCTATGTAGGTCTTCTCTGGTCCGTTGACCATGATATCAGCGATATCGTCACGTGCCAGCAACGGTTCCAGCGGCCCGAAACCCAGAACATCATTGCAGATATCGTCGAGCATTTCCTCCTGCTCGGAGATCGACATCACCAGGCTCTTGAGCGTGATGATCTCACCAACGATATCGCGGATTTCCTCGCGGGCACTTTCATTGTCGAGCTTCGAGAGCTGCGACAGGTCGATTGCCTCGATCAAGGCTCCGAAGACAGTTGCCTTGGTGTTATAGTATTCCTCTGACTTCCGGCTGATCGGAGCATGCGAACCGGCCTTGCTGGTTGGTGATGAAGCCTGAACAGCGGCACGCGCTGGCGTAGTATCGGGCACAAGCGCCACAACGGCAGATGGAATGACCGGGGCGACAGTCGCCGTCCCGAGTCCACCGGTTGCGACTCCCCCGAATGTCGGACGTTTACCAAACATCGCGTTCGCACTCCGCTGTCATCACACTCAGGCCGCCTTGAACTTGAGCTTGCTAAGAAGCGGGGCGAGCAGTGATTTCTTCACGGCCTTGCTTTCGCCACGTCCGGTGACCTGACGGGCGATATGACTGAGGGATTCTATGATCTTCGACTTTGGCTGGACCTCGACCAGCATCTGGCCATTATTGGCGGCAGTGCCGAAAAGCGCCGGATCAAACGAAAGCGTAGCAGCCAGTTCGCAATCCAAAGCCTTGGCGAATTCGGCGACACCGATCTCGGGACGTTTGGGCACGCCCGTCATATTCAGGATGATGTTCGGTCTGTGATCATTCGGGCGAGCCTGCTTGATTGAATCCAGAAGAGTTTTCGCGTTGCGCAGGTTGGCAAGATCAGGGGAGCAAACAATCACAAGCTCGTCAACCGATGTCACAATGCGCCGTGTCCAGGCATTCCATGCATGGGGAATGTCCAGCACGATGGCCGGGCTAGACCCGCGAAGGATATCGATCAACCCATCGAAATCCGTCTCCATAGGATCAAATGACCGCTCCAGTGTAGCGGGAGCAGCAAGCAGATTCAGATTTTCGGTGCACTTCGACAGCAGCCGATCCACGAAGTTCGTATCCAGACGATCAGGGGATTGCAGAGCCTCCGCCACGCCTTGAACAGGATCCTGGTTGAAGTCGAGGGCAGCCGTACCGAACGGCAAATCGAGATCGACCAGCGTAGTCGCCATTTCCAGATCCTGTGCGATCAAGAATGCGAGGTTATGGGCAATCGTGGACGAACCGACGCCGCCCTTTGCACCAACAACGCCTATGACGCGGCCCAGTGCCTCCCCTTCACCCGAATTATAGAGTGCGGAAAGCGTACTAATGATATCGATAATAGTGATCGGCGCGATCAGATATTCACTGACACCGCGTTTCATCAGCTCCCGGTAGAGCAGCACATCGTTGGTCTGCCCGATGACGAGCACCCGAGTGCCCGAGTCACAATATTGCGCAAGTTCGTCAAGTCGCAGCAACAAGCCGTTGCGGTCGTTGTTGCTCTCGATGATGATAACATTGGGAGTTGGCGCGCCGCGATAGGCCTCAAGACAGGCCGCCACGCCACCATCCTGTACCTTCATCATGGTCTTCGCCATGCGCCGGTCAGTCTGTGTTGACAGTATGACCTGCTTAATCTCATGCGTTTCGCAAAACGCCTGGATCGCTACGCGAGGCAGCGGAGCAATGTGATCCTGAGAGCTCGGGGAGATGTCTGAATTGTTCATGGTCACTCTTGAACCAGCTTCTTGATCGTGTTGCCGGCTGGCTCGATCCTGCGTTGATCAGCCTCGCGGTTGCGTTCGATACCAGCCAGACGCTTATCGACATCGATCGGCCCTTCCTGCCGCGGTCTGACAAGGTCCCGGGGATCGGCAACCTGCGCCGCCAGATTTCTCTGGAACGTGCAGCCAAAGTTGTTGGCTTGCGGGTTTGCCGCGTTGGCAGAGAAACGGCTCGGCACGATCTCATCATACTCGTATCCGCAAGGCGATAGTGTCTCGGCCTTCAATCTGGCAAAGGCCAGCTTGATTGGCGCTGCCTTGCCAGGCCCCGCATGGTAGTGAGCAATCTGCAGACGCCCACTGGCTCCCCCGCCCGCAAGCGTCTGGCGGATGCCGGTCAGACCCGAATTCGTGCCAGCGGTCTGGCTGTCGGCAGGCAGATAGGCGATCAGAGGCCCTTGGCCATTTGCCATGTACTCCCGCGCAAAACTGCGGATATCTTCCTTCTGGCGCAAATCCAATCCGCCGACATTTCCGACGAAAATATCAAGTGTTTCATTTGCGTTGGTCAGGACTATGGGGTGTCGCTGGCGATAATCTGCCGGGATCGACGATGTGACGTCCTTGCTGCCCATGCAGCCGGAGAGCATCAGGGCGACCGCACAGAGTGTTACCGTCTGACCAGCTTGACCAGAGACGGAACGTGACCATGCAAATGACCGTGCCATGTCAAAGCTCCAGAAAAAACGTTTACTCATGAATGAAACCCACTCGCCCGCGATAACCGCTGGGTGGAACCGGGCTTCCGGCTGCACCATAGACTTTGTTCAGACGCCCCATCAGCACAGCACTTGGGTCGCTGGATTCAATGTATCCGTCATCCGGCCTTGCCAAAGTGTTGGGAGCCGACGGTTTCGCGATGAACGGCTGCACAATGATCATCAGCTCCGTTTCCTCGCGGAAATAGTCTCTCGAACGGAAGAGGGCACCAAGGACAGGCAGATTAATCAAACCAGGAATACCATTCAGGGCCTGCCGTGAAACCTGCTGGATCAAGCCGGCTGTCACGAGTGAACCGCCCGATGGCAATTCGATCGTGGTGTAGGCCTTGCGTGTGCGGAAGGCCGGCGAGTTGGTCTTGCCGATCGAAATGGCGTTCTCGGCGTCGATTTCCGTGACTTCGGTTCCAACGCTCAGGGATATCCGGCCTTCGGACAGCACCACCGGTGTAAAGGTCAGCATGACGCCAACAGGCTTGTATTCAACCGTCAGCTTGGTGCTGCCCTGGCCGAGAAATGCGCTGGCAGCCGTCGTTTCTTCGGTCTTGGGCACAGGAATCTCGCCTCCCGCCACAAACTTGGCAGTCTCTCCGGAGATGGCAGTCAGTGTCGGCTCGGCCAATGTCCGCAAAACACCGTGGCGCTCCAGCATTTTGACATCAATCGACTTCTCGAGGGCCGAGCCAACCTGCGCGCCCGCAGACAACAAACTGGGAGGCTGCACCAACGAACTGGAGAAATTGTTGATCAGGGTGCCGCCTAAATTCTTGCCCGCAATCTCCCAGTTGCCGCGCAGATTGACACCAAGCTGCTTGATGGCTGTCCGCTTTACTTCTGCAACTGTCACCTTGAGCATGACCTGATCCTTGCCGCGGATCGTCATGGAGTTGATGACTTTGCCTTCGACATTGCCCGAAGCCGTCGTCGAGAGCCCAACGAAACCTTTCGCGATATCAACGGCCTTCTGGGCCTCCAGAACCGTATCGGCGACGCCGGTCAAGATGATGGAATCACCGATGCTGATGGCCCGGATATCGGCTTGCGGCAGGGCTGTCTTCAGGGTCTTTTGCAGCAGGCCCGGCTCGCGGCCGATCTGCATCTCCAACGCCGCTATCTGGCGACCTTCGGCATCCATCGCCATGATGGTGGTAGCCCCGTTGGCAACGCCAATGATGAAAAGCTTGCGCGACGAGCGCACAACAGCGTTGGCGATGGCCGGATTGGCAACAAAGATCTCTTTCGCATCGCGCGGGAGGTCCACGATGATCGAGCGACCGACGCCCATCTCGATGCTGCGGGCCATAATACTATCGGAAGACCCGGCCTGGAGCCGTGGTGATGGGACCCGGGAGTAGGGTACTGGCTCATTTAGCGTCTGGCTTTGTGCAAATGCATCAAGTCCCGGCAGGACGCCGGCCACCAGGGCAGTCGCGGTGAGGAGAACTCGCTTCATATATGTCATTGTGTGCATACTCATTTCTTGCCCACGGTCTGGCTAACCCCATAGCGAACGATCGTCAGGCCAGCTTCCTCCCGAAGGATCGGTGTTTCGGCAGCTTTGCCCGCATCGGCCAGGCTTCTGAGAACAAGCGACAATTCCCCTGTGCGTTGTGCCAGGGTGATCAGTTCTGCCTGCTTGGGGTCCAGTTCGAGCGTCGCGGTCTCGCCAACAATGACCTTCTCGCCATTACGCTCCTGCACATTCTGCCCAATCGCCAGGACGCGGATGTTCTGCAGGATTGTCTCCGCGACGAAAATTTCCGTTTGCTTGGCACGCACAGCATCCTCGTCGCGTCCCGTGCGAATTACATCGATCCGGTCATTGGGAAGCACGAAGCCACCTGCTGTCTTGGCCCCACTTGAAACGATATTGATGGCGACGGCACGACGTCCCTCTGGCAGGATAGCCGACATGAAGCCACCGTTCGCGCCTTTGATCAGCCGCTCCTTGCGAACCGGTTCACCCATCATGGTGGGCGCGCGCGATACAGATCCCGCGATATCTTCGATTCCGTTGGGCAGGCCGTCCTTGGTAATCATGGATTCGGAAAGGGAGGATCGGGGCCATCCCTGCCACCGCAATTGCTCAGTCGTTACGATCGAGCCCATCTGCAGCTCGGTCCCTGCCACCAGGACCTCGGCCATGGGTATAGCCTCCACGGGCGCTGTTTGCTTGACAATGACTTGCGGAGCGCGAAGACTCGACGTCAGCCACACGGCCGATACGGCAGCGACAGCAGCGACCCCAAGCACCATAAGTTTTGCGGGCTTCATTCGGAAATCCAGACATCAAACGCCACAACAGGCTGACTGAATAAGATCAGCGAAACGTCAAAGTATGGTTAACCGAATCTATAAAAGTGCTGCTTTCTCGGAGTGTCCAGCTTGATCGCATCATATAACAATTGCGTTCATAGCTGCCTTGCCAAAGAGCTGATCACTTCAAACAAGGCAATGTCACGCCAAATAGCGATGCAACAGGTCGCCGGACAAAGCCATATGAATGGCCAGCGCAATATCAGATTCTTGGATTTCAGAACGTCGCTTGCCAGATCGTTCCGTGCGGTAGCAGCATGATTGCGGCGATTCCGAGGGCGATGCCGTAGGGTACTCCGGTACCCTTGTCGTGCAACTTTCCGATCCAACCAACCTTGGCGAGTTGCTGTGGCAGGGGATGGCTGCGCAGGAACAGGATCGCGAGCGTAAGTGCACCGCCAAGCAGCGACGAAATTGCAAAATATTCCCAGAGCTGTCCAAACCCAAGCCAGACTGCGGCTGCCGCTACAAACTTGGCATCGCCTCCGCCAATCCATCCAAACGCAAACAGCGTGAAGGATACGACGAGAACAAGTAGCCCAGCGAGCACATGCCAGAGCACAGCCATGGGAGGCATCGCTGTCAGGATTGAAAAAACGAAAAAAGTAGCAAGAACCGCACAACACAGACGGTTGGAAATACGCATCGAGAAAAGATCGGAAAAGCAGGCGTAGGCCAGCAATGTGGGCACAGCCGCCATCAGGATTAACTGGGTGAGATAAACGGTCATGGCTCGCCTCAGTGAAATGAACTACCGGTTGTCAACAGCCGCTGCCATATCAACATACATCTTTTGCACCCCGCTTCGTACGCCGTTCAGCGATGCAATGATCCCAAGACTGAGGAGGGCCACGATGAGTCCGTACTCAATAGCGGTCGCGCCACTTTCATCTTGCAGAAAAAGCTTCAACATCGAGAACTCGCGTTGTTAGCAGGATAGGCCCCCTGCCGCCAAAGGCAGCAGGGGGATGGTGCCAAAAGGCCGATATTAACGTGCAGCCAGACCGGTTTCGACGGCGGTGAACGTGGTAACCAGCTTACCCTTGACGCCCTGAAGCGACACAACAATGCCAACGCCGATGATTGCTGCAATCAGGCCATACTCGATAGCCGTTGCACCGGACTCGTCCTTGACGAAACGCGAAAAGAGAGACTTCATGGTGATACTCCTTGCTCCACTGGTGGTTTCCTGTTGCCCCTTGCTGGAGCGATCAGAACCGAGGATGAGAATACCTGTCATCAGTTGCGCCGTGGTTAATTTGATTGGATAACCTCGCTACAATCGGCGATCTCAGCAATTCTGGTTAACAAATGAGAAAAAGAGCCTATTTATAAATCTGAAAATTCGAGATAAAATCGGAAAAGCTATATCTTTTCATTTTTCTCAGCGTTATTTTGGAAGCTTTTCAAATATATACTTGTGTTAATACTATAGTAAGGCAAATTTTCTCTCCGATTACAAAACTGGGAAAATGACTCTCCCAAATATGCATTCCTATACGGTCTAAGGGGCAGCCCACCTCAGATATGCCGGAAGTGTTTGCTCAGACGCAGCCCTTGCGATTGATAGTTGGAACCCAGCTTGCCACCATACAAAGTATCTGGTTCTGCCGTCAGGCGCTCGAACACGAGCCTCCCGATGGTCTGGCCATGTTCCAGTGTGAAGGGCACCTCGAACGAACGCACTTCCAGCACGGCACGGGCCCGCGAGCCGTTGGCCCGGGCACTGCCAAAGCCGGGATCAAAGAAGCCTGCGTAATGAACGCGGAAATCGCCAACTAGTGGATCAAACGGCACCATCTCGGCCGCGACCGATGAGGGGATATGCACGGTTTCGCGAGACGCTAGGATATAGAACTGTCCGGGATCGAGGATGAGTTCACCGCTGCTGCGGATGTAAAGCGGCTCCCAGTAATCAGCAATTTCATAGCGCCCGACCGAATCCACATCAATCACATCGGTGTGCCGCTGGGCACGATAGCCAATCACGCCATGGGAGGATTGCCCGCGCAGGTCGACAGAGAGCTTCAGACCCGACTCGATATTGACATCGTCATCCACCAGCACCTCGCGCTTGTGCAACGCCAGCAGGTCGATATCGCTGATCACGGCATCGCCACGCCGGAAACGCGCCTGATTGAGGCGGGAGCCTGCACGTACGACAACGCTGAAGGTGCGGGGTGAAATCTCGGCATAGATCGGGCCGTGATATCCCGCCGGAACCCGGTCAAACTCGCTACCTGCATCAGAAATAACCCGGCTGAAGACATCAAGGCGACCGGTGCTGCTTTTGGGATTGGTCGAGCATGCGATATCTGCGGGCAGAGCAAACTCTTCCTGCAGCTTGACGAGATACACGCAGCCACGCTCCAGCACGGCACCCTGCGAGATATCGATCTCATGCAATGCAATGGTTGCCAGACGGCGTTCGATCGTGGTGCCCCGCGCGGGCAGGAAGCTGGCCCTCAGCCTGTAAGCCTTCGTTCCCAGACGCAGATCAAGACTCGCAGGCTGAAACTGGTTGTCCAGAACAGGTGTTGCGGCGTGGATTGCACCACTTTGCACCAGTTCGACTACATGCTGGCGCGGCAACAACCCGGATATTTTCTCGCTGGACATTATCATTACCTCTGAACGCACCCCTGTCGCTATGGCAAGCCGGTCTGCATGCCAAGCGGCTGCGGGCTCATTCGTTCAGTCATCCACGCCGAAAACGCGCCAGCCGAGCAAGATGCGCGCAAAACAAGTGATCATGCACAAAGCGGCGAAGACATAGGCGAGCGTACCAAACCATTGTGGGAGCAGGATGAAGGCTGCAAAAAAGGCGATGGTTTCAGTGCCTTCGGTCAGGCCAGTCGTGAAATGAAGTGATTTGGGACCACGCACCGTGCTTTCCATACCCCGTTTAGCTGCTAGAGCGGAGAAGGCCAGAAAGGATGCGCCATTGGCATAGAACGCCGCCAGCAATACCGCTGCCGGCAGCGCGTACAAATCAGGCTCTCGCAGGGCAAAAGCAAGTGGAATGGACCCATAGAACAGAAAATCGAGCGTGATATCCAGAAATCCGCCTTGATCAGTGACTCGCGTAGCACGGGCGAGCGCACCATCCAGGCCGTCCGCAAACCGTCCGAGCATCAGCAGAAGCAGTGCCAGACCATTCCAATGAACAACAATCATCGCGGCACAGCCCATTCCCAGCACAAATCCGGCAAGTGTGACGTGATTCGCCTTCAGACCGCTTGCCGCCAGATGACGTGCCACGTGATCAAGAGCTGGATCAATCAGGCGGCGCATTACGCCGTCAAGCATAGGCTTTCCTTTTCATCACAATCACGGTGCCGGGATGAACGCCGATTGACGCTCCGCACGCCAAGGCTTAGCACGCGATAATACGGTCGGGGGATCAACCGATCCGTTCTGACAAAGTTTTGAACAGGGCATGTCCTATTGGCCGATTGGCCAGGACGGTATCAAGGCGTCGAGACCATGTATCAGGCCGTGACCCATCTAATCGCGGTGACCGTGGAGCCGCAGTTTCTGGCAGACCGGTCCGAACCGCGACAAAACCAGTTCTTCTGGGCCTACACCATTGATATCGAGAACCGCAGCGACAAGTCAGTTCAGCTCAAGCGGCGTCACTGGATCATCACCGATGGCCGAGGGCAGAAACACGAAGTTAAGGGACCGGGTGTCGTTGGCGAAGAGCCGATCATCGGGCCGGGTGAGAACTTCCGCTACACATCGGGTTGCCCGCTTGATACGCCGGATGGCTTCATGGTCGGTCACTTCACCATGATCGGCGAGGATGGCGACACATTCCTGATCGATATTCCGGCGTTCTCGCTTGATATTCCTGCGCCACGGCGCGTCCTGAACTGAACCGGACCCTCATGCCACCGCTTCCTTCACCCTTGGCTCTGTCTTCTGTCGCGTTGCTGGAGCGCCTCGTGGCGTTCAATACAGTCAGCGACCAGTCCAACCTGCCGCTGATCGCCTTTGTCTCGGACTACCTGGCCAGCCACGGAATCCCGTTCGTCATCGCTCCCAACGGAGTGGGAGACAAGGCGGCGCTCTATGCCACTATTGGTCCCATGATCGACGGCGGCGTAGTGCTTTCGGGCCATACGGACGTCGTGCCTGTGGTGGGACAGGCCTGGAGCACGGATCCCTTCACCCTGCGCAGGGAAGGATCACGCCTTTACGGACGTGGCTCCTGCGACATGAAGGGCTTCGATGCAGTCTGTCTCGCCATGGCACCGGGGCTCATGAAACTGCCTTTGAAGGCACCGGTTCATATTTTGCTGTCTTATGACGAGGAAACAACATGCCTTGGGGTCATGGACGTCATCGCCCGGATGGGCATCGACCTCCCCCGCCCGATTGCAGTGTTTGTGGGCGAGCCAACGTCCATGCAGGTCGCGGATGCCCACAAAAGCGTCGCGAGCATCTTCACGACAATCCATGGCTTTGAGGTGCATTCATCCAGCCCCCAGACCGGCGTAAATGCGATCAGCGGAGGGGCTATGGTCGTGGCAGAACTGGAGCGCATCTTCGAGGAGATGATCACGCGCGGCGACCCGACCGGGCGCTTTGATCCGCCCTATACAACTGTGCATGTCGGCACGATCACTGGCGGCACAGCGCGCAACATCACGGCGAAGGAATGTCGTATCCACTGGGAGTATCGCGGAGTACCCGGCCTTGATGAGGATGAGGTACCGCGACGGCTCAATGCTTTCATCCATGAGACAGTGCTGCCTCGTCTCACAAGGTTCGGCGGCAAGGCATCGGCCACGACAGAAACGGAAATCATCGTGCCGGGGCTGGCTCCCGATCCCGGATCGGTGGCCGAGGTCATGGCCAAGCGCCTGACCAATACCAACCGGACGATCACGGTGCCATATGGCAGCGAGGCCGGGCGTTTCCAGAAAGCGGGTATCCCCACTGTTCTGTGCGGACCCGGCAATATCGCGCAGGCTCACCAGCCGGATGAATATATAGAAGAGAGTGAAATTGCGGCTTGCGAGGCGTTTATCCGCAGGCTGGGTCGAGAACTTTCGGCGTGATCAAGCAAGCACTGCCCTGCGCAGCAAGTCCAGCGCGAGGACCGTCAGGAGCCACTTGAGAATGACCTTGAACAGCGCTTCCGGAAGACGTTCCAGCAATCGCGTTCCAAGCCACGTCCCAAGAAAGCCCGATACGATCATCGCGACCAGCAAGGGCAGCCAGTCTGCAAAATTGAAGCCGAGATAACCGAATGCCAGCACCTTCAGCCCGTGCTGGATGACGTTGCAGGCGGCATGCGTGGCAACCAGCACGCGCTTTTCCAGTCCGAGTGGCAGGAAAAGCGCCTGAACAAATGGTCCGGTGGCCCCTACGAAGATCGTGACGAATGTCGCGATAATCCCGCCAATAAAAACGCCGGTTGTTTCAAGCCCCGGAATTCTTGGTTTGGGTATCCAGGTCATCAGCAGGATAAAGAGCCCGAGCAATCCCAGCAGGAACTTTTCCGGGAGCGTCGTGAAGACTGCGACGCCCAGCACAGCACCTATGACACTGCCCAACGTGAACAGCGCCGTTGGTTTCCACAGAACATGCGCGCGCTGCAGCACAGCGCGGCCTATGTTTGAGCCAAGCTGAACAACGCCATGCACCGCCACGATCATCGCTGGAGGCACCGTGCCTGCCAGAGCACCCAGCATTGCCACACCCCCCCCTATGCCAAAGGCGGCGGTGAGTGCCGAGGTGAAGAAACTGATGACAATCAGCAGGCCAAAGACTGCCAGCGAGACATTCGCGGGGAGAATAATTTCCAGCATCGCTTGACCTTTCGTATCAGTGCGGGTAAGTCTTATATAAGACATAAGACTTGCCGCGCAGCCATGCGCAGCATAATCCTGGGGAGGGGAATTTGGCTGCACTGGATATAAAGGGCGTGACCAAGGCATTCGGCCCTGTCAAGGTGCTGCATGGCGTCGATATCGCCGTGGCCGACGGTGAATTTCTCGTTCTGGTTGGACCATCGGGCTGCGGAAAATCAACGCTCTTGCGCATGATTGCGGGGCTTGAATCGGTCTCGGGCGGCGAAATGTGCATCGGTGGCAATGTCGTAAACGACCTGCCACCTCGTGATCGCGACATCGCCATGGTGTTTCAGGATTATGCGCTCTATCCCCACAAAAGCGTGCGCGACAACATCGGTTTTGGCCTGCGCATGCGCGATGTTGAGCCTGCAGAGATTATCAAGCGCGTGGATGATGCGGCGAAAGTGCTGCAGATCACGCATCTGCTGGAGCGCAAACCTGGGCAACTCTCCGGTGGCCAACGCCAGCGCGTCGCCATGGGACGGGCCATTGTCCGCGATCCGAAGGTATTTCTCTTCGACGAGCCGCTGTCGAACCTTGACGCCCAGCTGCGGGCCGAGATGCGTATCGAGATCAAGAAGCTGCACCAGCGGTTCAAGAATACCGTGGTCTATGTCACGCATGATCAGGTGGAAGCGATGACGCTGGCCGACCGCATAGCCGTCATGAAGGGCGGCCATGTGGAGCAGCTCGGCACGCCGGATGAGATCTACAACCATCCCCGCACCACCTTCGTCGCGGGCTTCACGGGATCGCCGCCCATGAATTTTGCGCCGTGTACCGTGGGAGACGATGGCGCTTCCATCATGCTTGATGGAGGCCTTCGCCTGCCTGTTCCTACCGCACGTCAGGCGATGCTTGGACCTAACAAGGGGCGGGCCATGACATTCGGCATCCGGCCAGAGCATATCACTGTGGGGGGCGGGACTAAGGGTCTTCTTCATGCCGAGATCATCCTGACAGAACCTCTGGGATCCGACACGCTAGCCCTTCTCAGGATGGGTAAAGCGGAAATGACCGGACGTTTTCCGCCGGATGTCGGACTCAAACCAGGCAGCACGCGCGGCGTTTCGCTTGCCATGGACAAGTTTCACCTGTTCGATACGGAAACCGGCGTGGCCGCTTAGGGTGAGCTGCCCGTAAACAAGACAAACGGCCGGAACAGGCCGATCATCATCGGAGGAAAGTCATGATCACACGCAAACACGTTCTCGCTGGGCTCGCTGCCGCACTCGCGCTCGGCGTCTCGTCTGCTGCGATGGCACAGACCACGTTACGCATCTTCACCGGTGGCCAGCAGCGCCCCGATGTGATGCGCAAGATTGCGGATGAATATGAAAAGCGCGCGCCCGGCATCAAGGTCGAGGTCGAGGTTGGTGGTGCCACATCCGAACAACAACAGCAGTATCTGAACACCGTGCTGGCCTCCAAGGATTCAGCCCTCGACGTGATCCTGATCGACGTCATCCGCCCGGCGCAATACGCCGCTGCAGGCTGGGCAGAGCCGCTGGACAGCTATCTCGGTGCGGAAAAGGACGCGGTAATGGCGAAATATCTGCCGGCGTATCGCGAAGCGAACATCGTAGGCGGTAAGGTCATTGCGCTACCGTATTTCGCCGATGCGCAATTCCTTTACTACCGCAAGGACTTGCTGGAAAAGCATGGCGTTCAGCCCCCAAAAACCTGGGATGAGCTCAAGGTCGGTGCCGAGAAGATCATGAAGGCGGAAGGCAACGCCAATCTCTCTGGATTCCAGACGGCGGGCGCTCCCATAGAAGGTACGGTCTGCACCTATCTGGTCCCGATGTGGGGAGCAGGTGGCAACATGACCGATGCAGCAGGCAAACTGACGCTGGGGACCGATGCTGCGAAGAAGGCGCTTCAGCTCTGGGCTGACCTGAAGGCGGCCAATGTGACGCCACCAAACCTGGCCGAGATCCCGACCGACCGTATCCGCCAGAACTTCCAGGCCGGCAACCTGATCTATGGCATGACCTGGGGCTATGTCTGGAATCGTGCAGAGGGTGACCCGGACAGCACCGTCAAGGGCAAGGTTGGCGTCGTGCCGCTGCCTGGATTTACCAGCGGAGCGGGAGCAACCTGCATTGGCGGCTGGCAGCTCACGGTTTCGTCCTATTCAAAGAACAAGGCTGAAGCGTATAAATTCATGCGCTATCTCTCCTCGCCGGAAGTATCGAAGGCGCAGGCAATTGCGGCGTCCCATCTTCCGGTCTTTGCCGAGGTCTATACCGATCCAGATGTGCTGAAGGCGAACCCGTGGTTCAAGGATGCGCTTCCAGTGGTGCAGACCGCTCGCTCGCGGCCCGTATCACCGGCCTATCCGCGCGTCTCAGAGATCATGCGTACCAACATGAATGCCTTCCTCGCAGGGGCCAAGACGGCTGATGCCGCGCTTGCCGACATGTCGAAGGATCTTGGGCAGATCTTCCGCTGACATGGCACAGCACCTCTCACCCCTCGAATCCTCGGAGCGTCGGCTTGGCCTGACCATGCTGGCACCCGCCGTAATTTTGCTGGCGGTGACAGTGCTGTACCCCATAGCGGCGCTAGTCCGCGGCTCTTTCAGCGAAAATAAGCTGACCGAGCCGTGGTTGGCCAAGCCATGGATCGGCTTCCAGAACTACGCCACAGCACTCGGCGACGGACGCTTCTGGGAAGCGACATGGCACACATTCCTGTTCATCATCATTACAGTGCCCGGTGCGGTGCTGGTGGGTCTGGGCCTCGCGCTTCTGGCGAACCAGCCGTTCAAGGTAAAATGGCCAGTACGGTTGGGACTTCTGGTGCCATGGGCTTTGCCGCTGGTGTTTGCGGGCCTGATCTTCCGCTGGTTCTTCGAGTACCAGCAGGGGCTCGTGAACAATGCCTTTCTCTGGATGGGCCTGTCACCGGTTAACTGGCTGACGCGCGAGGGACCGGCGTTCTTTGCGATCTGTATCGCCATCATCTGGAAGACCTCCAGCTTTGCTGCCCTCGTGCTGCTGGCGGGTCTGCAGACCATCCCGAAATCGCTTTATGAAGCGGCTGAAGTGGATGGCGCCAGCAAATGGCGGCAATTCGTCGAGATCACTCTGCCAATGCTGCGACCCGCGATTTTTGTGGCGCTGATCTTCCGCACCATCACTGCGATCCAGACCTTCGATATTCCGCATGCCATGACCAATGGCGGCCCGGGTACTGCGACGGAAACACTGGCGATGTACATCCACAAGACAACTATCGACTCGCTCGATCTTGGCTACGGCTCGACGCTCGCGGTTCTGATGTTCATTGCATCGGCGATACTGACCAGCTTCTATCTGCGCCATACGCGGCGTGATCCTTCAGGCGGGAGAAACTGATGAAATTTCCTTCATCCCGAAAAATGACACTGATTGCTGGCACTGTTGTCGCCGTGAACGGCTTCTTTCCAGCACTTTGGATACTGTTCACCTCGCTCAAGACGGAGAGCGAACTGATGCAGCTGCCGATCACGATCTGGCCTCATGCGCCGACACTAGCGAATTTCACCCGTGTATTCGTCGATCAGCCTATCCTGACCTTCATGTGGAATTCAGTGGCTGTGGCCGTGCTGTCAACCGCGCTTTGCGTCACGGTTTCAGCGCTCGCGGCCTATGCTCTGGTGCGCCTCAGGCTACCCGCTCCCAACCTGATCCTGTCAGGCCTGCTTGCGGTCGCCATGTTCCCGCTGATCTCGTTGATGGTGCCGCTGTTCAGCGTGATGCGCGATCTCTCGCTGCTCAACACGTGGTGGGCGCTGATATTTCCCTATGCCGTGCTGTCTATGCCAGTGTGCACACTGGTGCTGATCTCGTTCTTCCAGGACATCCCGCGCGATCTGGAAAACGCCGCGATGATTGACGGCTGCACGCGGGTTGGCGCGCTCTGGCATGTCGTGATCCCGCTGACAGCACCGGGCGTTTTCACAGCGGCCATTCTAGCCTTCGTCAATTCATGGGACGAATTCCTGCTGGCGTTGACGCTTTCGCCCCGTGTAGCCAGCCGAACCTTGCCTGTCGGAATCACTCTGTATCAGGGAGAATTCTCGTTTCCCTGGCCGATCATCTCGGCGGCGTTGATCGTGGCCATCGTGCCGGTTTGTGTCCTGATCGCGATCTTCCAGGAGCGCGTCGTGGGCGGTTTGACCAGCGGCGGCATGAAGGGGTGAGGCGAAGTCAGTTTCTTGAGGCGTTCGAGCCCATGAGAGACCTCTTGTGAAAGCCGAGAGGTTATGATAAACCTCTTGAAATTATCCACTGGAAAAAATCCAGTGGTTTAATTCAAGAGGAAGAAATGACACCAAAATTAACGACTAAAGCAGCTTGCCGAGTTGCACGGATTGATCGTGACCGCTTCAATGAGCACGCTGCGGCCGGTCGCTTCAATTGCGCGCCTCCTACGATTCCCGGCCGGGCGCGACTTTTCGATCCTGACGATATGATTGCATTGTGGCTGTTCCGTGAGCTCATGGAAGACGGCTTCAGCGCCGAAATGGCAGGATCAATCGCATGTGAAGTCGCAAGAGCGGCACGCGATAACCCGGGCGCACCGGCCATAACCTACGTTAACGATTATTTCAGTCCAGTTACTGGTCATGCTTTTGATTCAAAAGATGTACCACTTCCAGAACAATGGCAGGATGTTATGTTCAGCGGGACCGATATTCGGAAGTCAACGGCATTCAATATAGGGAAAATTCGCAAATTGCTTGCGCACTATACAGAGATAGAGCGCAACATCATTGGCGAAGATGATTGATGGCTTTGCGCAAAACAGAGTACCCACCGCCATGACCCCGAAAATCCGAGAATTGATCGACGACTTAATCGCGTCCGGCTGCGCCGACCGCGGCGGCAAAGGCAGCCATCGTAACTTCACTCACCCGAAGCTATCGCGCCCGATCACGATCTCTGGTAAACTTGGCGAAGACGCTAAGCCATACCAGATAAAGGCCGTCAGGCAGGCGCTGAGAGATATAGGCAAGTGAAGGATAACGTGCAGAACGGTGTAAAAGACAGCGCGCGCTACGCGAAGATTGTCAGTTGGTCAGACGAAGACGGCTGCTATATCGGCCGTGCGCCCGGGCTGATCGATGGCGGCTGCCACGGCGCGGACGAGCGCGCGGTATTCGATGAGCTGTGCCTGATTGTCGATGAGGCTGTGGCGCTCTACCGGGCGGACGGCAAGAAGCTGCCGCCAGCGACCCATCGGGACCTGCGGGCGGCGGAGTAAGGCGGCTTTAGCTCCAGCCGAAAGACAGTAAATCCCTTCTCAAAAAACGCACCTAACCCTTCCTTAAGGCCCTTCGGCTACAACCGAGGTCGAAGAAGTATGCGTACCGGGCGGCGACCTGATCCTCACCGCGTTGCCCGGAGTGCTGGAGGGCGTCATGGATATTGCAACCGCTGTAGGTCTGGTGTTCGGCTTCGGCACGCTCATCGGCCTGATCATGATCGATGGCGGCAATTTTGCGCAATATTGGGACAAACACGCTTTCATCGTGATCTTCGGCGGCTCCTTCGCTGTCACCATGATCCGCTTCCCCTTTGCCGCCATCGGCCATGGCATACCGATGGGTATGAAATTCGTTTTCCAGATGCGCAAGATGTACCCCCGCGATCTGATCGAGGAGATCACGCGCGTGGCGGAAGTCGTGCGTAAATCTGGCCCGATCGCACTGGAAAACATCACGGTCGATGACCCATTCCTGGCTCAGGGCGTGCGCTACATCGCCGATGGCTACGATGCCGAATTCATTCGCGGGGCGCTGGAACGTGACCGCGACATGTTCCTGACCCATCTCGACGAGGGCCAGAAGATTTATCGTTCTGTCGGCGATTGCGCCCCGGCCTGGGGCATGATTGGCACGCTGATCGGCATGGTCAACATGTTCGCAAACATGGAAGATCCGTCCAAGCTCGGCCCCTTCATGGCTGTTGCCCTGCTCGCGACCCTGTACGGAGCGCTCGTCGGCAACCTGATCTGCCTGCCCATCGCCGACAAGCTTCACCTAAAGCTCGACGAGGAGGAAATCTCCCGCACGCTGATCATCGACGGTATCCTGCAAATCCGCGATGCCAAGAGCCCGGCCATCGTGCGCGAAATGCTGCTGGCCTACTTGCCAGAGCACCAGCGCGCTGAAATGCAAGAGGCGACTGCGTAATGGCTCGCAAGAAGGGACATGCGGGTGGCCACGGCTGGTTCGTGACCTTCGCCGATCTGATGGCGCTTCTGATGAGCTTCTTCGTCATGCTCGTGGCGATGTCGTCTTCCAACAAGGAAAAGATGCAGATCGTCGCGGGTTCCATGCGCGAAGCTTTCGGCACGCAGAAGGAAAACCGCCTCGACGGCATCGTCGAGATGAATGGCATTCCCTTCAAGCCGAAGCTGAAGAATGTCCAGAACCTGCCGACGGAATTCGGCTCGGATTTTACCGCACCAACGACCTTCGATAACCGGATCGATGGCCTGAAGATCGTCCAGTTCGACCGGAAATTTGCGCTCGCCGCCGTTTCCCTTCGGCAGGCCTTGCAGGACAATCCCGAGATCGCGGAACTGTCTAAGAACGTCATGATCGAAGAGACGAAGGACGGTCTCAATATCCAGATCGTCGATCAGGACGGCCGCTCCATGTTCGCGGATGCCTCGAAATATCCCTATGAGCGCACGCGCAAGCTGCTTGAGACACTGGCACCGGCACTTCGGAGGATGTCGAACCGAGTGCAGATCACGGGGCATACATCGTCGCAGCGCTCCGCATCGCGCCCCGGCTCCGCCGCTTGGGATCTTTCGACCGGCCGCGCATTGGCTGTCCGCGATATTCTCGCGGCATCAGGTGTGCCGGACGACCGTTTTTTTGGCGTGCTGGGCAAGGCGGATAGCGACCCGCTGTTCCCGGACGATCCAACCATGGCGGCCAATCGCCGGATAGGCATCCTGGTGATGCGAGAGGCTCCACTGGTTCCGATTGGCACGAAACCCTGACGGGGTCAGTCGCTGACGATCAGAGACCAGTAGATATTGTGCCGTGATCCGGCGCGATGCTCTGCAGCCAATCCCAGCCGCCTGCCTGATGCGAAACGCATCGTCGCATCATGGACGGGTGAACCACGCCAGCCCGAAAAGGCATCCGACACAGTGAAATAACCTGCGGAGGCACTTTCCCTCGCCTGCCGTTGGCCGAGCCCCGCGGCTGCAAGGCGCGTGCGGATGTCTGTTCTCGCGCCCTTCGAGACATCGCCGCCGGCGGCCATGGCCGAAGCCTGGTGTGCGGCCTCCGCCATCAGGACAGGATCAAGAACGAGCGCCGAAAGGCCCAGATTGCGTCGATAGCCGTTGATGAGATCACGTGCTGCGTCGGAATTCAACACAACGCCGGAAACCGCAAGGCTGGCATAAATCGCAGGCGTTGCGGCAGGTGGCGGGCCCGGTTGCACACAGGCTGCAAGCAGAGGAAGCAGAGCGCAAAGCGGACTCACACGCATCCCCTCACGCGCCTTTCGCGCTCGATTTTTCGGCATTCTCGTCGGGTCCCGCCAGATCCTCGAACTCCAGCAACTCGCGCGGACGGCGCGGCATAGGGATATCGATCCGGGCTTTCGACAATTGCTTGTGTATCTGGAACATCAATTCGCTTTTCACGGGCAGGACGAAATCCACATCCACAAAGCAGCGCAATTCAAAGTCCATGCTGGCATCGCCCAAGCGCACGAAATAGACGCGTGGAGCAGGGTCTTTGAGCACCTCCTTGTTGTCCTTGGCAACATCCGTGAGGATCTTGCGAACCTTGTCCGGGTCCGACCCGTAGCCAACGCCGATCGGGATTACGACACGGGCCGTGCGATCATTGTGCATCCAGTTTTTGACGCGACCCGAGATGAACTCCGAGTTGGGCACGATCAGCGAAGCCCGATCAAAGGTCTCGATCTGCGTTGCGCGGACATTGATCTTCTTCACAATCCCCTGTTCGTCACCCACCACGATCCAGTCACCGACCCGGATCGGGCGTTCCCAGAGAAGGATCAGCCCGGAAACGAAGTTATTGACAATGGATTGCAGGCCGAAACCGATGCCCACAGACAAGGCACCGGCGACAATCGTGAATTTGTCGAGCGATAGACCCAGCGTTGACGCTGCCGTCATTGTCGCCAGGATGATGCCGATGTAGCCCACACTGGTGGCGATGGAATTGCGCAGGCCGATATCCAGCTTGGTGTGCGGTAGGTAGCTCTTTTCCAGCCAACGCTTGATGCCCTTGGTGATGGTGAAACCCACGGCAAAGAAGGCAATGGCGAGGATGATCGTTGACAGCGAGATCGTGACACCACCGACAGTGAAACCAAAAAGTGCGGCGCGCAACGGCCCGACCGTATCCCCCCCGTCGAGACCCCACGGAGCCAGCACAAACATGGCGGCGGCGATGAAGAGCACAAGCCGGAAGAAGCCATTGGACAGGATGCTGATCTGCTTGAGCGAGCTTTTGCTCAGGCCGACCTGCGCCATCACCTGTTTGCCAACCACGCCATCGGGCGAAATACCGTGTCCTATATATTCATCAACAAGAACGATCAGGATCGTGAGGATCGCGCCGACCATGACGATCCAGATGACCTGATCCGCCATGAACGAGCCGAGCGAAATATAGCCGAACAGCACCGGAAGCAGGATGGCGGCAGCGGTCACCAATGCGCCCATGCGCAGTGCACCGCTGATGTTTCCCGGAATCTGCGCTGCCGCCGCTACGGGTTGATCGGCTTCATCTTCAAGTGCAGGCTGACGCAACCCCCGCAGGGTGTAGAGGATCGCCAACCCGCCCAGCACTGCAAAGATGGCCTTGGTCGCTACCGTGACGGGTAACACCGCATAGATCGCCTGATTGACAGCCTCCAGCGTCTTGCCCGCAACAATGATTGCCGTGAAAACGCGGGCGAGGCTCGTGATTTTCGAGGCCGTTCGGTCATCCACATCGATCAGCCGCCATTGCGGATCATCCGGCCCCAGCAGGCCATCGGCCAGACCATGTGCGAACGCCACAAAGGCAATGCCGAAGAGCAGGGAACGCACGATATTCTCGATGCGGTCCGTCAGCAGACCGAGAGAGTCGAAGAGATTGTAGACCCCTGTGCTGACAATGATGGGCACCACGGCCCAGATCAGCGTGACGCGCAAGGCCGCCAGCGCCCTTTTCAAGCGGGTTGGTCTTGGTGCTTCCGTCTTGCCCTCCGGCACCTCGATCACCGGGCGACCCTCGAAGCGCCTCAGCGAGCGATGCCCCGGAATGAGCACGATGACCAAAAGCAGTGCTGCTGCAGCGAGAATACCGAGACGGGTTGTGTCCAGATTGCTGGCCAGATGCTCGAGCCATTGCGATAGCAGATATTGCGCCGAACGCAGTTCCGCCGGCAAAGCTCGCCCGACGTCCATCCAGAGGAACGGGCTGACAACGCTTGCGGTGCGTTCCAGCAAGGCCTTGGTCAGTAAATTACGACGTTGGTCCGAGATTTTAGACGTCAGCTGTTCGATCGAAACGATGTGGTTACGGGCAAGAGACAGCAGAGCTTCCACATCGCGCTGGGCCTTTTCCTGCCCCTCGCGTTCTTTTGCCACTTCAGGATTGTCAGTCTGGCCTTTGGCAGTATCCGCCTTGGGGCCAAGCTGCTCCAACCGCGCCTTGATGCCTTCCAGCCGTGGTGTCTGTTCGCCCACGAAGCCGCGCAACTGATCCAGTACGGGATCAAGCTTGCCCCGTGCGGTGACGAGGCCCTTGTCATTCGTGAGGTTCGCGTCGATCTCCTTCTCCAGCGCAGTAATTGTGGAGCGGAAGCCATCGAGTTGCGCCTTGGGCTCGTCCTGCGCCAGGCCGAAATGCGGCAGAACAACAACGCTGGCGATCAACGCCAGAAGGACGAGAAGGGAGCGGAAGGAAAATGTCATCTGATTCAGCGCAAGATTGGTGATTCGCATGGTTTGACCATGCACCGGAATGCCGTTCCGGACAAAAGCGGCGGTGGAATGGCAGTGACCGGTCCCGCTCGGGGATGACAGGGCCATCGCGACGCTTATGATGCGGGCATGACTCGTATCTCCACCACCGACGGCATCCAGCGGCGCTACCTTCACGACGAGGTGGCGGACCGGCTGCGTGAACTGATCCTGACCGGGGGGCTGGAGCCGAAGTCGCGCGTCAATGAACTCGAACTATGCGAGCGTTTCGGCACCTCGCGCACGCCTCTCAGGGAAGCGATCAAAATCCTCTCGTCGGAGGGTCTGGTAGAGTTGCTGCCCAATCGCGGCGCGCGCGTGGCCTCGCTCTCCTCTGCCGAGATCGACGAAATGGTGCAGGTGGTGGCAGCGCTGGAAGCTGTTGCGGCGGAACTCGCCTGCCTGCGGGCGGAAGAGGACGAGATCGACGCCATCGCCGAGGATACAGAAACAATGCTGGAGGCTTTTCAGCGGCAGGATGAGGAGGCCTATTTCACCCTCAACCGTGCGATCCACGAGGGCATCATGGCGGCAGCGCGCAACGGCACGCTGAAAGGCATCTACGCCAACCTCTCAAGCCGCATCCAGCGTATGCGCTACACCGCACACAAGACACCGGACCAATGGCAGCGCGCGATGAACGAGCATATCGAGATGGTGCGGCTGCTGCGAGCGCGGAAGGGTGAAAAACTGGCGGCGGTGATGAAGGCGCATATCCGGGGGAAAGCCGAGGTGATTGCCGCGAGTTACGGGGGCTGAGGCTATAGGGCTAAAAATACTGCCGCGAACGCAACTATCATCCTCTTCCTGTCGTCGCCAGACAACGCCCCTATCCTGCGCGGAGCAAACATCAGCTGTAACCTGAAAAGCTCCCCTCAGCGACCGACAAGCAGACCCAGCAGTTGCTCCGTGGTGATGACGTCACAGAATTCATGCGCCAGCGTCGCCACATGTGCATCATGCATCATCTTGGCAGGGATAGTCTTACCCGCCTGATCCTTCAGCTCGAAGCAGTCACACGCATCAGCAACAAGGATCATGCGCCATCCCATGTTGGCGCCCATCCGGACCGTGGTTGACACGCACATATCGGTCGAGATTCCGAAGGTGATGATCGACTGGGCCTTCATGCGCCTCAACCGCAAATCAAGATCGGTTCCGATGAAGCCTGAGTTGACGCTCTTGGAGACCAGAGGCTCCATCTCCAGTGGCTCAAACCCCGGGCGGAACTGATTACCGCTGTGACCTGGCCCAAGGCTCGATCCTTCCACAACCGAATCATGGCGGACATGAACTATGGGGCGTCCGGCTTTTCGCCATGCACCGAGAACAGAAAGGCCGTTCCGGTCAACTCTCTCGTTCCAACGCTTCGGCCAAGGGGCTGAATCAAAAGCGCGTTGCATATCAATCGGCAGAAGTACGGCATTGGTGAGATCAGGCAGCATGGTTTGTCTCCGTGAGACCTGCTAGATGCCCAGAAAGATGGACGGTTTCTGCAGGCATGATGCCGGAAACGCCGTCATATCGCCGGTGCCAATTCATGGATGACAAAGACAACCGCCTTCTCACTCTGTTGCGGAAGGATGCCCGCAGTTCTCTCGTGGCACTCGCTCGCGATCTTGGATTGTCCCGCAGTGCAACACAGGAGAGGCTCAGAAAACTGCAACTCTCTGGTGTGATAGGAGGTTTTACCACGGTGGAGGGGAATGCAAGTCCGGCCTCACAGATCGCCCATCTTCAAGTCAAACTGGATCAGGGAAAGACCTGTGCGATGGTGGTGCCTAAGCTCAAGAAGCTACCCGCATTGCGGATGATACATTCCATCGCCGGGCCGTTTGATCTGTTGATCCGCGTTGAAGCGACATCGATAGCGGATATCGAGGCTACTCGCTCGGCTGTTGCAGCCACAACGGGCGTCTTCGAGGTCTCAACGATGATGGTGATGCAGCGGCATATGGGCTAACCACGTTCGGCAATACCCTAAAACGGGCAGCCCTTGCTCCCCCGTCATGTCCTTGATTATAAGCCGGTCATTCCAATCCGGTCCGCGACAAAACGCGGCGCGAGGGCTTTCACATGGCAGGGCATTCCCAATACAGCAACATCATGCACCGCAAGGGCAGGCAGGACGCGATGAAGTCCAAGCTGTTCTCCAAGCTGTCGCGCGAGATCACCGTTGCCGCCAAGCTCGGCATGCCAGACCCTGCGATGAATGCCCGCCTGCGCATGGCCATCATCGCGGCACGCGTCGAGAACATGCCGCGTGATGTGATCGAGCGTGCGGTCAAGAAGGCTGCGGGCAGCGACAGCGAGAATTACGACGAGATCCGCTACGAGGGCTATGGCCCCGGTGGCACCGCCATCATCATCGAGGCCATGACAGACAACCGCAACCGCACGGCTTCTGACATCAGATCCTACTTCACCAAGGCAGGCGGAAATCTGGCCGAGACAGGCGCGGTGTCGTTCATGTTCGACAAGGTAGGGCAGGTGGAATTCGACGCTGCCGTTGCGACCGAGGACACAATGCTGGAAGCGGCCATTGATGCGGGCGCGGATGACGTGGTGTCGGACGAGTCAGGTCATACCGTGATCTGCGGCATCGCGGCGCTCGCGGATGTCTCGACCGCGCTGGAGGCGAAGTTCGGCAACCCGCGCAAATCAGCCTTCGTCTGGAAACCGCAGACGAGCGTCAGCGTCGATGACGAGGCCGGCGAGAAGCTGATCAAGCTGATGGGACTGCTGGACGATCACGACGATGTGCAGAATGTGTTCTCGAATTTCGATATCTCGGATGCGCTTTTGGCGAAAATGAGCGGGTAAAATTCACCGCCCCAGCAGCGGGTCCACCAGCGGCACCGCCAGCAGCGCGGCCATGAATATTACGCAGTACGCCAGCCGCCGGAATGTCTGCTCCGATGCAACCGGGAACAGAAGGCTACCCACGAGCAGCGCCAAGCCATAAGGCAGCAGCAGCGGCAGCGCCTGCATCACCGATTCCCACGTCAGCACGCCGGTCCACCAATAGAGGACGCCGGTAAAGGCGGGCAGGATGGCGAAGAAGCCGTTGAGATTATCGCGCGTTTGCCGGGCATCGTTCTTCTGGGCGGCCAGCCAGAAAATGGCGATGGGCATGCCGCCGAGCTGGGCCAGACCGCTGGCCGTGCCTGCCAGTCCACCCACCCCGAACGACAACGGCGTGCCAGGCGCACCGCGGTAGCGCCAGCCCGTGGCCAGCGCCGTGACACTGCAGAGGATGGCGATGGCCACAATCCAGCGCGCCGTCACAGGGTCGCTGTTGATCAGCAGCCAGACGCCGACCGGCACAAACAGGATGGCCCCGATCAGCAGTGGAAGCAATTCCCGCCAGTTCACGCGGCGCAGTCCAGCAGCCGCCAGCGGCAGGGCAAACGGGATGTCAACAAACCAGATCAGCGCGGCAGCCGCCTTGGGACCGACCGCGATAGTGGCGATGGGTACGAAGACCATGGCGAAACCAAAACCCGTGAAGCCGCGCACCAGACCACCGAGCAAGGCAGCGATGGTCAGGATCACGAGCGTGGACGGTGCGGCAAAGCCGAAGAAGGATGCGAGGTCGGTGAAGGATGACATAGTGTTATTTGGTTTCTAGCATGATCAGAGCGGGGCAACACCCTCCTGGTCAAACCATATATATTGATCCGGTGGATCAGCGCGGCGGAACCCGCTACCCATTTGCCATCATGCTCGCACCCCATCCGATTCGCATTCTCGGTATCGATCCCGGCCTCCGCAAATGCGGCTGGGGCGTGATCGAGACGCTTGGGTCCAAGCTCAGCTTCGTGGCCTGCGGTTCCGTGGAGCCATCGGACAAACTGGCGCTCAGCGAGCGGCTGAAACTGCTGCACGAGGGGCTGATCAAGGTGGTGGCAGAATACGCGCCGCATGAGGCCGCCATCGAGGAAACCTTCGTCAACAAGGACGCTCGGGCGACGCTGAAACTGGGAGCGGCGCGCGGCGTGGCGATGGTGGCTCCGGCGCTGTCGGGCATCAGCGTGGCGGAATATGCGCCCAATCAGGTGAAGAAGACCGTGGTGGGCTCTGGCCACGCCGAGAAGCAGCAGATCCGCATGATGATCGGCGTGCTGCTGCCAAAAGCTGATCCGAAGACAGAGGATGCTGCGGATGCGCTCGCCATCGCGATCTGTCATGCGCAACACCGGGGCATTCGGACAGATTTGGGCGTGAGGACTTTCGCAAAATGATCGGCAAACTAAAGGGCATCATCGACAGCTACGGGGATGATTTCGTCATCATCGATGTGGGCGGTGTGGGTTATGTCGCGTTTTGCTCGGGCCGCACCCTGCAGGCGCTGCCGCCACCGGGCGAAGCTGCGGTGCTGGCCATCGAGACCTATGTGCGCGAGGACCAAATCAAGCTCTTCGGCTTCGCCAGCGACAATGAGCGCGAGTGGTTCCGAATCCTGCTCAACGTGCAGGGCGTCGGCACAAAGGTGGCGCTGGCCATTCTCTCGACGTTCAAGCCGGGCGATCTCGCCTCCGCCATCGCGCTGAAGGATGTGGGCAGCATCACCCGCACGCCGGGCGTGGGCAAGAAGCTGGCGGAGCGCATCGTGCTCGATCTCAAGGACAAGGCACCCGCTTTCGGTTCGGTCGATCCCGCCGTGATGAAACTGCAAGGCGATGTCGGCGAGAACCGTGCGCCCCGGCCTGCCGTGGAGGCGATATCAGCACTGGTAAACCTGGGTTATCAACAGGCGCAAGCCTCCGCCGCTGTCGCCGCCGCTATGCGTGTTGCCGGGGACGATCCGAAGACAGAGGCTCTGATCCGGCTGGCGCTGAAGGAGATGGCGCGGTAGCCAGATCGATGTCACTCAACCGCCTGTTCCTGCTCGCGACACCCGCACTTTTCGTTCTCCTATGGTCCACAGGCTGGATTTCGGCGAAGTTTGCCGCACCACACGCTGACCCGCTATGGTTCCTGACGATCCGCTTTGCCTGTGCGGCGGTTGTCATCACGCTGTTTGCCTTCGCCATGCGCGCGCCGTGGCCTTCGGGACGCCGGGCGTGGATGCATGCGCTCATCTCCGGCGCATTGCTGCACGGTATCTATCTCGGTGGCGTGTGGTGGGCGGTGAAGCACGGGCTTTCAGCAGGGATCTCCGGGTTGCTCGCCGCATTGCAGCCCCTGCTGACGGCATTGCTCGCGCCTTACCTGCTCAAGGAAACAATCACGGCGCGGCAATGGACCGGCGCCGCCATCGGGCTTTTCGGCGTGCTGCTCGTGCTCTCGCCCAAGCTTGGCGTGGCGCTTGGCGGCACGGGCGAGGCCGCATGGATGGCGCTGGGAATCAACATCACCGGCATGTTCGCGGTCACTGCGGGCAGTTTCTACCAGAAGCGCTTCGTGGCGGGTGCGGACCTGCGCACCGTGACATCCGTGCAATATCTCGGCGGGCTGATCATCGTCACGCCGCTCGCGCTGGCGACTGAATCGCTCCACTTCGATCACAGCTTCACGCTCTATGCCGTGCTGGCATGGTCAGTGCTGGTACTCTCGGTCTTCGCTATCGCGATCATGCTGATGATGATCAACCGGGGCGAACTGATGCGCATGTCCGTGCTGATCTATCTGGTGCCGTCCGTGGTGGCGGTGCAGGCCTGGCTGCTGTTCGGCGAGACGCTGAACGCGGTGCAGATCACCGGCATGGTGCTGACGGCGGCGGGCGTCTATATGGCCACGCGCAAGAATTGAGTGAGACCCATGGCCCAGATCATCGACGGCAACGCCTTTTCCGAGCAACTCCGCGCCCGAATCGGCGCAGCGGTGGCCGGGTTTGTGGCGCAGGGCCACGCCCCGCCCGGTCTTGCCGTGGTGCTGGTGGGGGATGATCCGGCCAGTCGCGTTTATGTGCGCAACAAGGGCAAGCGCACGCTTGAAGCCGGGATGCACTCCTTCGAGCACATGCTGCCGGACACGACGTCCGAGGCTGACCTGCTGGCGCTTGTGGCGCGGCTGAACGCCGATCCTGCCGTCGATGGCATCCTCGTGCAACTGCCGCTGCCCAAGCATATTGCGGCTGACAAGGTGATCGAGGCCATCGACCCGGCCAAGGATGTCGACGGGTTCCATCCGGTCAATGTCGGGCGGCTGGCGAACGGCCAGAACGCCTTCGTGCCCTGCACGCCGCTGGGCTCGCTGATGCTGTTGAAATCCGTGCGGGCGGACCTTGCCGGGCTGGAGGCCGTGGTGGTCGGGCGCTCCAACATCGTGGGCAAGCC
>JANPDL010000005.1:0-39801 GCA_031431475.1 Hyphomicrobiales bacterium | reverse complement strand
GAAGCCCCGGTAAACGGCGGCCGTAACTATAACGGTCCTAAGGTAGCGAAATTCCTTGTCGGGTAAGTTCCGACCTGCACGAATGGCGTAATGACTTCCCCGCTGTCTCCAACGTAGACTCAGTGAAATTGAATTCCCCGTGAAGATGCGGGGTTCCCGCGGTCAGACGGAAAGACCCTATGAACCTTTACTGTAGCTTTGCATTGGTATTCGTATCTGCATGTGTAGGATAGGTGGTAGACTTTGAAGCCGGGGCGCTAGCTCAGGTGGAGTCATCCTTGAAATACCACCCTTATAGATATGGATATCTAACCGCGGCCCTTTATCGGGGTCCGGGACAATGCATGGTGGGCAGTTTGACTGGGGCGGTCGCCTCCCAAAGTGTAACGGAGGCGCGCGATGGTGGGCTCAGAACGGTCGGAAATCGTTCGTCGAGTGCAATGGCATAAGCCCGCCTGACTGTAAGACTGACAAGTCGAGCAGAGACGAAAGTCGGCCATAGTGATCCGGTGGTTCCTTGTGGAAGGGCCATCGCTCAACGGATAAAAGGTACTCTAGGGATAACAGGCTGATACCGCCCAAGAGTCCATATCGACGGCGGTGTTTGGCACCTCGATGTCGACTCATCACATCCTGGGGCTGGAGAAGGTCCCAAGGGTTCGGCTGTTCGCCGATTAAAGTGGTACGTGAGTTGGGTTCAGAACGTCGTGAGACAGTTCGGTCCCTATCTGCCGTGGGCGTAGGAATGTTGAGAGGATTTGTCCTTAGTACGAGAGGACCGGGATGAACGAACCTCTGGTGGATCTGTTGTGGCGCCAGCCGCAGTGCAGAGTAGCTATGTTCGGACGGGATAACCGCTGAATGCATCTAAGCGGGAAACCCACCTCAAGACGAGCATTCCCTCGAGAGGCGTGGAAGACCACCACGTTGATAGGCCGGGTGTGTAAGCGCCGTAAGGTGTTCAGCTTACCGGTACTAATACCTCGATTGACTTGATCGCTTTCATGACCAATGCCCGTGCATTGGTCGATAAACAAAAACCAGCTTGCTCACATGTGTTCCGCCGACTTGGTGGTTCTTGCGCAGTGAAAAAACCCGATCCCATTCCGAACTCGGTCGTTAAGCGCTGCAGCGCCGATGGTACTTTGGCTTAAGCCCCGGGAGAGTAGGTCGCTGCCAAGTCTGCCGAACACATGTCATATGATCTTACAATGACGTCGATAGCGCCGCCCCTCAGGGCGGCGTTGTCATTTCCGCTGCCTGTCAAACAGGCATCGGCCAAGTTTATCGCGGGGTGGAGCAGCCCGGTAGCTCGTCAGGCTCATAACCTGAAGGTCGTCAGTTCAAATCTGGCCCCCGCAACCAAATACCAAAAAGCCCCTTCGTTCGCGAAGAGGCTTTTTTGTTTGCAAATGGCATGCAAAACACCGGGAATGCCCAGAAGGCACGTAGCAATACACTACGCCTCGAGTCGCTTTCTGCTCATTTTCAACGTCACGACGACGCCTTCTTCGGCCCAGTCGCATGAGATAGTGCCGTGAAGTTGCACTGACATAGCGCGATTGATGAGCTTGCTGCCGAAACCGCCAGGACCTGTTGGAGTTGCAACTGGTGGGCCTCCCCTCTCTGTCCATACAACGATGACATCATCGTCCTCATGGCCAGTCGATGATACGTCGAGTGTGCCTGTTTCGGACGAAAGCGCTCCATATTTGAGTGAGTTGGTCGCAAGTTCATGAATGATCATTGCAAGTGTCGTGGCCGATGCCTCTCCAACACCCATCCGGGGAACAGAAACACGGATACGCCCGCTGAATGCTCCCAGGTCGTCATATGGCGCCAGCAGAACAGAAAGCAGATCGCCCAGCAGGGCGTCAGTCTTGGTATGGCCGGGAAGCGGACGGACCAGATCATGCGCGCGACCGAGCGCCGTCAGACGATTGGTCAGCTGCCGCGCCATATCCTCCGCCGAAGCAGAAGAGCGGGACGTTATCGTTGTAAGGCCGGATGCGATGGCCAACAGGTTCTTGACCCGGTGGCTCATCTCGCCAGCAAGGAGTTCATTGCTTTCTTCGGCTTGTTTGCGACCCGTGACATCCAGGAAAATTCCGAACATCGTCCGGTCCACCATTCCGTCATCGTCCCCCTGACCTCGAGCAGAAATCCAGCGAACCTCGTCTCCAACAAGGATTCGAAAATCGATTTCGTACTGCCCGATGATTGCCCTGCTCGCGGCGAAAGCGGCGCGCACCCGGTCACGATCCGCAGGGTGGATATGTGCTGACAGATCCTCAAACGTCACGTTCGTGGTGTTCGGCACGCCCCACATATCGTAGGATCTTTGATCGAGGAGAAGCTTGTCAGTATCAACATTCCACGCCCATAATGCGACACCAGCGCCTTCTATTGCAAAACGCAGACGCTTCTCAGTCCAGATAGGCAAATCTTTCGTCTTAGGCTCCATACATAGCTCTCCTATGGCTCACCATCACACGTTGACCCTCGTATGTCTGATTTAAATTGCTAAAGCACAGAGCCGCCTGAACGACTGAATGACCAGTGAATCGTGGTTACACCCGGATGATGTGATTCTGCTGCTTCTGATTCATATCCCGTTGAATTGCGCCCTTATTGACGCCCAGCTACCCTGAATGCGCAGCAATGCTCCCTGCTGTCATCATCTGCCGAGTGAAATAAAACACTATTCCGCCGCCAGCTTCAGCCGTGGCTTCTGCTCGGCCAGCGCCGCCGACACGCCGTGATCGTGAGCAACTTCGTCCTCCTCCTTCGGTCCGACAAAGCGGGAGAAGAAGCGCCCCACGACATACGCGACCGAATCCATGATCGAGTAGAACGATGGCACGAAGACAAGGCTGAGCACGGTCGATACCGCCAGACCGCCGATCACGCCGATGGCCATGGGCGCGCGGAACTCGCCGCCGTCACCCACACCATACGCCGAGGGCAACATGCCCGCGATCATGGCGATGGTGGTCATCACGATGGGCCGGGCGCGCTTGCGGCCCGCGTCGATGATGGCTTCGTCCCGCGGCACGCCCTTGGCCTCCGCTTCAACCGCGAAATCCACCAGCATGATGGCGTTCTTGGTCACGATGCCCAGCAACATGAGAATGCCGATGACGACCGGCATCGAGATCGGGTTGCTGGTGACCAGCAAGGCGAGAATCACGCCACCGATGGACAGCGGCAGCGACAGCATGATCGTGATCGGATGGAAGAAGCTCCCAAACAGCAGCACCAGCACACCGAAGACAATCAGCAGTCCCAGGCCCATGGCCTTGGCGAAACCGGCGAAGATTTCACCCTGGATCTCGGCGTCGCCCGTGATGAGCAACTGCACGCCATCCGGCAGCTTTTTCATGACAGGCAATGCCAGGATGGCATCCAGTCCCTCTCCCGTTGTAATCCCCACAAGGTCGGTGCCGATGACGACGCGACGCACGCGGTTGTAACGCTCAATAGACGAGAATCCCTGGCCGAACGTGATATCCGCGACTGAAGATAACGGCACCGCGATCCCGGTACTGCCGGTGATCGTCATGCTCTCGACGTAGCGCAGATCATTGCGCGCATCCTCGTCCACCTGCACGCGGATCGGGATCAGCCTGTCGCCCGCATTGAACTTGGCCAGCGCTGGCCCGACGTCGCCGATGGTGGCGACACGCACAGCTTCCGAAATGGCATCCGTGCTGACGCCAAAGCGCGCGGCGTCTTCAAGACGCGGTGTAACAATGATCTCAGGACGCTCGACACCTGCGATAGCCGCAACATTGCGGAACTGTGGGTCGCGACGGAGCGCGCCCTCCATTTCCGCCGTCACCTTCTGCAGGTTCTCTATGTTGGAACCCACGAGTGTCACGGCCAGCTCCCGCTCGCCGCGATCGTTGACATACCACACCCGCATATCGGGGACGGCAGCGAGCTTGCTGGAGATTTCAGCTTCCAGCTGCCGCTGCTTCTTTGCGCGCTCGCCGCGCGGCTGAAGCAGCACAATGGCCGTGGCCTTGCGCACCTCGCGCTGCCCCGTCGGAGAGGAGCCGCCGATGATCAGCACCTGCTGCACCTCGGGCAATTCGCGAATGCGCTTCACCGCTTCGTCCGTCTTCTGCCGTTGTGTCTCGAGTGTGACGCCGGGCGGCAGTTCCATCGCCAGCACGATGCGGCCTGAGTCATCGGGCGGGATGAAGCCTGTCGGCAGCAAGCGGACGCTCCAGATCGAGACCGCGAAGACAATAAAACCTGCGAAAAGCGTGAGCCAGCGAAAGCGCAGCGTCCCGGCCAGGAATCCTGTGTAGGCGCGCATCAGGCGGCCATCTTTGGCCTCTTCATGCTTCACAGGCCGCATCAGATAGGCCGCCATCATCGGCGTGATCAGACGCGCCACCAGCAGCGAAAAGAGCACAGCCGCAGCGACCACGAGGCCGAATTGCTTGAAATATTGCCCGGCGATGCCGCCCATGAAAGACACCGGCGCGAAGATCGCGACGATGGTGAAGGTAATGGCAATGACGGCGAGTCCGATCTCGTCCGCAGCCTCCATCGCGGCCTTGTATGGTGATTTGCCCATGCGCATGTGGCGCACGATGTTTTCGATCTCGACGATGGCGTCATCAACGAGAATGCCGGTCACCAGCGTGATCGCCAGCGTGCTGACGAGATTGAGCGAGAACCCCATCATCTCCATGGCCCAGAACGTGGGAATGATGGAGAGCGGCAGCGCAATGCACGAGATCAGCGTCGCCCGCCAGTCGCGCAGGAAGATGAAGACCACGACCACGGCGAGCAGCGCACCTTCGATGAGAGTTTTCATCGCGGACCGGTAACTGCCGAAGGTGACACGCACGGCATCATCGATCAGCGCATAGGACACTGTCGGATTCTCCACCTCCAGTTCCGCCATCTTCTTCAGCACGACGTTCTTGACGTCATAATCGGAAGCACCTTTGGCGCGGTAGACCTGAGCCGTGACCACGGGTGTTTCGCCATTGAGGCGCGCGAAAGCCCGCGGCTCCTCGAAAACATCGGTCACTTCGCCCAGTTCACCAAGGCGCACATCGCGTCCTCCGGGCAGGATGATCTTGGACGCCGACAGATCGTCGAGCGTGCGCGCACCGCCAAGCGTGCGGATCGTCTGTTCCTGCCCGCCCACTTCACCGCGACCGCCCGCCAGATCGACATTGGTGGCGCGCAATTGCCGGTTCACATCCGCCGCCGTGATGCCCAAAGCGTTCAGCCGGTCCGGGTCGAGCGTGATGCGGATCTCGCGCTCCACGCCACCGATGCGGGTAACGCGACCCACGCCCCGTGCACCCTGCAGCTTGCGTTTCACCACATCGTCAACGTGCCAGGACAGCTGTTCGAGTGTCATGCCGGGGGAGGCCACGGCATAAGTCAGGATCGACTGGCCTTCCACGTCGATCTTCTCGATGATTGGCTCATCAACGGTTCGCGGCAGTTCGGCACGAATCTTGGCGATGGAATCCTTCACATCGTTGACGGCCTTCTCGACATTCACCTCGAGCTGGAACTCAACGATGGTCACGGAGCGTCCGTCATTCAGCGTTGTGACCAGACGCTTCACGCCGGTGACGCCAGCCACAGCATCCTCGACACGCTTGGCGACCTGCGTTTCCAGCTCAGCTGGCGCGGCACCAGATTGCGTCACCGTGACGGAGATGACCGGCACGTCGATATTGGGAAATTTGGTCACCGGCAGCTGCATGAAGCTGACGAGGCCCATCATGCACAGCACAATGAACAGCAGGATCGACGGGATCGGTCGGCGAATGGAATAGGCGGAGAAATTCACGGCCATGGGTCGCGTCCCCTCACTTCGCCTGGATCGGCGTGATGCGGTCGCCGTTGCGCAGGAAGGTGCCTGAAATCGTCACGATGCTCTCGCCAGGTTCCAGACCCGATACAACCTCCAGCTTGCCCGATGAGCGTATGCCGGCGACAACCGTCCTGCTCTCCACGACATTGTCCTTCACCACCTGCACGCGCGGACCTTCCGATGTGAAGAGCACAGCGGAGAGCGGCGCGAGCACCGCCTCCTTCTTCGCGATCTCGATCACGCCACGCCCGAAGCTGCCGATGGTCAAACCCTCTGGCTTGTCGAGCGCAAGACGCACGCGCCCAAGTCGTGTCGTGCGCGTGATCTCGGGGGAGACCAGCCGAACGGTGGCGGACAGGTCCGTTTCGCGTCCAGCCGGGCGGACGTTCGCCTTGAGGCCGGTTGTGATGCGGGCCAGCGTCATCTCGGCCACATCGGCTTCAAGCTCGATGGACCCGTCCTTGATGATGCGGAACAGCGGATCGCCGATCGCCGTCGCAATGGAGCCGATGCGGGCCGTGCGGCGGCTGATGACGCCGTCAGTCGGGGCCTTGATCTCGGTGCGGGCACCGCGGATGAGCCATTCGCCACGCTGGGCTTCTGCCAGCGCCTTGTCGGCTTCGGCCAGACGCAGCTGTTCGCGCGACACTGAAACGCGTGCCACGGCCTGTGCCGACGCAGCCTGCCGTTGATCAAAGGTCTCGGCGGAGGCGATTCCTTCTGTGCGCAAAGCCTGCGTACGCTGGAACGAAGCCTGGGCCTGAACGCGGTTGGCTTCCGCTTCCACGATGCTGCTGCGGGCCGATGCAATGCTGGCTTCGGCACGGGCGATCTGCGCCTTGTTCTGCGCCAGCGATGCATCAATCATCTCGCGGGAAATGCGGGCGAGCACCTGCCCTGCTTTTACCCGGTCGCCTTCCTCCACCAGAATCTCGGTGATGGCATAACCTTCGACCTGAACCGCGACGAGGATTTCCTCTCGCGCCACCAGCGTTCCGGTCACGATCACCGTATCGATGATGGGCTGGCGCGAAACCGTGGTCACAGTGACGGACGGTGCAGCGCGCTCGGGTGCCTTGGCGGCATCAGCGGCAAAAACGGGAGATGTAGCTGCAAGAGCGGCTGCAAGTGCAGCAACAGGAGCGAACGAACGGATCATCTTGCAACCTCATGAACAGAATTTTGCGGCACGCCGATGGCTTGCAACACGATGGGATAGATGATGCCAAAGGCGGCCAAGGCATCGAACTCAATGGAATTGGCGCGTCGGCGGTAAATTCCATCGCTCAGGATCATCATCAGGGATGCGACGTCGGCGGCGGGCGAGGGCGCGCTGACGCTCTCCGTCCTGCGCCAGTGCTCGACAAATGCCGTCATGATCCCGTGAACTTCCTTGTCCATGAACCGGCAGATGTCACCGATGCGGGGATTGCGTGCGCCCTCTGCCCAGAGTTCCATCATCAGCACGGCCTTCTCGCGGGGCTCCTCCACGAGATGGTGACGACCGATGGCCTCGAAGGTGGCGCGCGGGTCGGGCGCAGCCTTGAGATGCGCCATGTCGGCCATGAACCGCTCGCGGTCCCGCTCCGCCATACCAGCCACGACATCGTCCTTGGAAGCAAAGTAGCGATAGAGATTGCCCGGGCTCATGCCGCATTCGGTGGCGACATCCTGCATCGTCGCCTTGTGAAAGCCTGTGAGCGCAAAACATCGCTCCGCCGCATCAAGGATGCGGCTCTTGCGGTCTTGAGGTGGTGGCACAACAGCAGTTTCGGCCAGAGACATGCGGTGTCCAGTGCTGGGAATGAACAATCATTCTCAGTGAGAATAACTGTTCATTCTCATTTTGTCCAGTCCTTGCCAATCAGCGGACGTAGCCGCATTCCTTGATCAGCCGCGCAACCAGTCCATCAAGGAACTGGCTTGTACGCTCGTCCTTGAGCGAGCCGTCATCGTTCCACGCCGCATCGCCGCCGCCGACTGCGACCATTTCGGGGATAACAATCGCCCCCATCCCAAGCTCCAGCACGGTGCGCATCTGGGTCAAACCACGATAACCGCCCAAAGCGCCGGGTGATGCTGCGCCCAGAGCCGCAACCTTGCCGGCAAGGCCAGTACCCGGTGCGCTCGGCTTGGCGACGGTCGCCCAGTCCAGCGCATTCTTGAGCGCAGGCGCATAACCCGCATTATATTCCGGCGAGGCGATGAACATGCCGTCGTTCGCATCGATCAGATCACGGAACTGCATGGCTGATGCCGGGTGATCGCCGAAACCGGTGGCATCCACCAACGGCATCGGAAAATCAGCCAGCGAAATCTGCGTGACAGACGCGCCTGCGGCTTTCAGTTTTGCTGCGGTAGCCGTCGCCAGACGGGTGTTGAGCGAGCCCGCGCGCGATGAGCCGGACATAACAAGGATTGTGGGAGCGGACATGGGGACCAGTCTGGTGAGAGGAACTACAGACCAAGATAGGAACCGTCCGGGCAGATTGCACCAGTCATTCCTGCAAATCAGGCTTGCCGCAAGACCAGCCTGCCCGGCAGCCTCACGCCACCAGTCGCTCCGCCATCTGCAAATCGACCGAAACCAGCTGGCTGACGCCGCGTTCTGCCATGGTAACGCCAAACAGCCGGTCCATCCGCGCCATGGTAATCGGATTGTGTGTGATAATGATGAAGCGCGTTTCTGTCGTCGCCACCATTTCGTCCAGCAGGGCGCAGAGGCGCTCAACGTTATGATCATCCAGCGGCGCATCGATCTCATCGAGAACGCAGATCGGCGACGGGTTGGTCAGGAACACCGCAAAAATGAGAGCCGTCGCCGTCAGCGCCTGCTCGCCGCCGGACAGCAGGGTGAGCACGGTCGGCTTCTTGCCCGGAGGCTTGGCCAGGATTTCGAGGCCGGCCTCCAGCGGATCATCGCTTTCGATCAGCTGCAACTCGGCATCGCCACCGCCGAAAAGAGTCGAGAAAAGCCGCTTGAAATGGCCGTTGACGATCTCGAACGAGGCCAGCAGGCGCTCGCGTCCTTCTGAGTTAAGCGACTGGATGCCGCGCCTGAGCTTGCGGATGGCGGCGTCCAGATCCTCGCGCTCTGCTGCCAGGTCCGTGCGGCGCTGCTCTGCATCCTGCAGTTCCTCGTCGGCCCGCAGGTTGACCGCACCCAGGCGCTCGCGCTCGCGCTTGAGGTTCTGCAGGCGCTCTTCGGTCTGGCGCAACGGTGGAAGGTCCTGCCCTGGTGTCAGACCTGCGAGTTCAGTGAGGGCAGACGGGGCTACCTCCAGCGTTTCTTCTACGGCCCTCTCGACTTCGGCGATGCGGGATTGACCCGCCTCCACCAACGTCTCGGAGCGCGCGCGTGCCTCACGGGCCGTTGACAGGTCCTGCAGAATGGAGCGGGCGGTCTTGTCGGTTTCGGCCAGCGTGGTTTCGGCTGAAGCCCGCTTGTCCGCAGCATCCTTGCGGGCCAGCTCTGCCTGATCGATCTCGTGGATGATGGCGCGGCGGCGAACCACGAAATCATCCGGCGCTGCTTCCAGCAGTTTCTGCTCGTCATGTACGGATGCGACGCGCCCCGCCAGTTCCGCCGCCTGCTGGGCCGCGCGTGTCTTGCGTTCGCTCCACGCCTTGATCTCGTTCAGTACGGTCATGCGACGGGCGTTGCGCAGCTCTACCTCGCGGTCGATGGTTTGCAGCGTGGCGCGCGCCTCCGCCGCATCGGCCCGGCGTTGTGCTACCGCAATGCGGCGCTCATTGACGATGCTGGCGAACTCCGCATCGGGCTGGAAGCCGATATGTGCCTGATCCGCCGTCTTTTTCGCGACATCAGCCTCATCCCGGTTCACAGCAAGGCGCGTGCGGTTGTCGGTCAGTGCCTGCAAGCGCGCAGCGCGCTCGGCATCCCTGCGTTCGGCCGCGGCCAGAACATCGCGCGCCATATCAGAGCTCTGCCGCGCCTGACGCACGGCGTTGCGGGCTTCCTGCTCGGCATTGGTGGCGAGGCGCACATCCTGATTCAGCTGTTCGGCTTCGATCTTGAATGTCGCCAGCGCTTCACGGGCGGTTGTCGCCGATGCCTCAAGTTCGCCCAGACGGTTCTTCTCGGCCAGACGCCGCGCTGCAGGCGAGGGCGCTTCGGCGGCGGAAGTGAAACCGTCCCAGCGCCAAACATCGCCTTCGCGCGACACTAGCCGCTGGCCCGGCTTTAGAAGGCGGCGCAAGGCGGAACCTTCGGCACGGTGCACGACGCCGATCTGGGCGAGCCGCAGGGCGAGTGCAGGCGGAGCTTTCACGTGCTTTGACAGCGGCTCGGCCTGCGGTGGCAGTGCGGGATCGCCGACGGGGCCGGGAAGCACCGCCCAGTGGGCAGGCGCGGTGGGGTTCGACGAGGCGTCGAGATCATCACCCATGGCCGCGCCCAGTGCGATCTCGTAGCCCTTGCCGACCGTAATTTCATCCAGAACGGGCGGCCAGAGATCGCCACCCGCGCCATCCAGCAGCTTCTTCAATGTGCGGATTTCAGTTTCGAGACGCTGGCTGTCGCGTTCTGCTTCGGCGAGGGCTGGCCGCGCTTTGCCTTCGGCGTCGCGTGCAGCTGTGAGCCGCGTTTCCGCCGCCTGCGTCGTGCTTTCAGCGGCTGTGAGCGCGGCAGCGGCTTCCGCGAACCGCTTGCGCAGCGCGACCAGATCAACGCCGCCTGCGACCTCGCCGATGGCTGCGATCTCGCGATCGGCCTGCGCCAGTTGCGCCTCGGCCCGTGCCAGACGCTCGGCGGCGTCGCGCATGGCACGCTCGGACGCCCCGCGCCGTGCCGTCAGATCCGCCAGCGCACCCTGCGAATCGGCTAGGGCCTGCTCCGCCTTGGCAAGATCTGCCTCGACATGCGCCAGATGAGCCGCCGCAGCGGGTCGGCCACCGGCATCCGCCTTCGCGAGTTCCGAGAGTTTGGCTTCTTCCTCCGACAGCGCCGCCAGCGAGCGATCCGCATCGTCCATCGTCTGCTGGCCGCGCTCGCGGTCGCGGTCGAGTTCCTTCAGACGTTCGGAGAGTTCGTGGAAGCGGGTTTTCGCCCGGCGCTCCTCATCGTCGATCTGCTCGCGCGCGATCTGCAGGCGCTGCAGCGCTGCCGCCCTGCGAGATTCTTCCTCGCGCAGCGGCTGTATCCCGTGTTCGGCCACGGCAAAGGCGCGCGCCGCTTCACCCTGCAGGCGTGTGCGCGCGGCCACGGCGCGCGTATCCGCATCATACTGGCGCTCCGCCGTCTGCAATTGCGCCCGCGCATCCAGCACGGCCAGATGCAGCAGCAATGCTTCCGCCCGGCGGATGTGCCCGGCGATTTCGCGGTAGCGGATCGCCTGCTTCGCCTGCTTGCCCAGATTGTCGACCTGTCCGTCGAGATGGCGCAGCACATCCTCGACCCGCGTCAGGTTCTCTTCCGTCGCCCGGAGCCGCAATTCGGCCTCGTGGCGGCGGGAGTACAGCCCGGCGATGCCAGCGGCATCTTCCAGAATGCGCCGTCGCGCTTGCGGTTTGGCCGAAATGATCTCGCCGATCTGCCCCTGCCGCACCATGGCAGGCGAGCGCGCGCCGGTGGCGGCATCAGCGAAGAGCAATTGCACATCGCGGGCGCGGGCCTCGCGGGCATTGATGCGATAGACCGAGCCGTCCTCGCGCTCGATGCGCCTTGAAATCTCCAGCTTGTCCGCATCATTGAAGATCGCCGGTGCCGTGCGGCTGCCGTTGTCCACGACGAGCGACACTTCCGCCATGTTGCGGGCGGGCCTGCCGCCGGAGCCGTTGAAGATCACATCGTCCATGGCGGACGCCCGCATGGATTTGAACGAGGTCTCGCCCATCACCCACCGCATGGCCTCGACGAGGTTCGACTTGCCGCAGCCGTTCGGCCCCACGACACCCGTGAGTCCGGGCTCAATCATGAACTCCGTCGGGTCGACGAAGGTCTTGAAGCCAACGATGCGCAGTTTTTCGAACTTCATCAGGTTCCGACCGGATTTTCCCTCTTGCGGGCGATCCGGCGGATCACCCCTCAGACTTTGAGCAAGGGCTCGATGATGCCTTCGAGATCCTTGCCGGACAATGCGCCCGTCACCTTGCGACCGTTGAAGAAGAAGGTCGGGGTTGAACTGACCTTGAACTTCTCGGTTCCGCGCAGGCGAACCGCATTCACGCCGTCATAGATCGACTGGTTTTTCAAGCATGTCTCGAAGGATTCCTGTGTGAAACCGGCCTGTTTCGTCAAAGCCATCAGCGCATCGACCGGTTTGGCCGTCTGGGTCCATGCGGGCTGCTGCGCGAAGAGCAGGTCCACCATCGGGTAATATTTCCCCTCGCCCGCGCAATGCGCCAGCATGAAACCGGCGGCGGCCAGCGGATCGAGCGGGAAATCCCGCAGGATGTACTTTACCTTGCCCGTATCGATGTACTTCTCCGTCAGCACCTTGAAGCCGTCGGCATGGAACGAGGCGCAATGCCCGCAGGTGAGCGAGGCGTATTCGTAGCAGGTCACGGGAGCCTGTGCGTTGCCCAGCACCTTGTCGCCCAGCGGCCCGGCTTCGGCCAGATCAGCGGCGGCGTAGGTCTCGTTCGAGACTTGCGCGAAGGCGGGGAGCGCGCTGGACAGGCCCAGCAGGGCTCCGGCTTCCAGCAGGGTGCGGCGGTTGATGATGGTCATCGGACGTGTCCCGTGTTCAGCGGCGTAAGCCGCAATCTCGTTTGTATATGGCATAGGCTAACCCGTGGTGAAAATGTGGCAAGCCTTCGCAGCATGCCCCGATCAACAAAACCGTGATCGCTCGCGGGCGCTGGCGCAACAAAAAACCCGGACAAAGCCGGGTTTCCTGCAGATCATGGGTCCGGAAGACCTTATTTCGTGCCGCCAAGGTTCAGGCCGCCGAAGCGGTTGTTGAACTTCGACAGGCGGCCGCCGCGGTCCATCAGCTGCTGCGTCCCGCCGGTCCAGGCCGGATGCGACGAGGGATCGATGTCCAGCGCCAGCTTGTCGCCTTCCTTGCCGTAGGTCGAGCGGGTCAGATATTCGGTGCCCGACGGGAGCACGAGGGTGATGAAGTGATAGTCCGGGTGAATGTCGGCTTTCATGGCGCAAAACTCCTCACGCCTCGGGCGCGATCATCGGTCGGTGTGAATTCGAAGGCGGTGCATTACAGCAAGCGGGGGGAGAGAGCAAGATAGGGGCCTGCGACTTTCCTTCTCCCCTTGCGGGAGAAGGTGGCCTTCGCCTTGGCGAAGGTCGGATGAGGGGTCGCACCGGGCTATCCGGAAAGCAGAAAAGACTGTTCTGGGAGGTTCGCGCCACCCCTCATCCGTCATCGCTGACGCGACGACACCTTCTCCCGCAAAGGGAGAAGGTGGTGCGAAGTCGAATTGCCTTGCGTTAGGGTTCTTATTCGCGGTCGAACACAGGTTGGAATAGCGAAGGGACTTGAACCCATATCTTCTCGCCCCTAGTATCTGGTTGGCACCGAAACACTAAGTAGTAAGCGAACGCTTTATCCATTTAAGCTACGCTATTCCAACCTGTCCCGACGCCCACACCCTCTCGGCTTGGCGTTTTTTTGCATAGGGTGTCAGCCGCTCGATGAGCGGCGCTAAGTCAATTGCCTGACGCCCGTCTGCATTTTTCACCTTTCCAATCAAACCCAGCTTGCGCAGTCTTGTCAGCGTCCGCTGAACCGTGCGTTCACTCACAGCCATACGCTTCGCGATGGTCGCGGGTCTTGGATAAGGCATTCTTTCCGGGAAATACCAGTGCGCTGTGACGTGCAGCAGCACGTTTAAATCCTCGCTACGCAAGCCAAGTTCAGCCTGATGGAACAGCAGCACATCGGGCAATGGCTGGAAGCCTGCATCCGCCACCACGCCAAAGCGATCTGTCACCCGCCCCTTTTCGGGAAGCGAGGGTTCAATTGGCGCTGTGACGCCGAAGAGTGAGCTTGCCACTTGCATACTGCTCCTAAATCATGTTTCACCTACATCTATCAATTAGTCTGTTATTTTAGCTACCAAATATGACGTTTATTCTGCACCAAATTTGTCATGCTGCATGACTTTCGGCAACCTCCCTCCAACAGTTCCGATCTAACCCCCCACCACACCTTCGCCAAACTTCCGGCCTACACACCTCCTCGGGCAGCCGCCCGGCTGCCTCTGAGACAAGTAGGAGGCTTTGCCATGTGTGATTATTCCTTGCATCATGTCGCGTCTGCCGCCGCTAAAGTTGGCGACAAACTTGTGTCCACCACTTTCCCCATGTCGAGCACGCGCGGCTTTGCCGTGGCGGGTGAGCCCAATGTGGCGATCTGCGTGCTGCCAGGCACGGAACTGGCGTTCGAGCAGAATGTCCGCTGCGATCACGGCTTTGGCCTGCTCCGGCGCAAGACCATCCCGCATCGGGTGGCCCGGTTCCGCCAGATCAACATGGACCAGCCCTATGCCAACCATGACGCGCTGGAGTTCCCCGATGGCCAGATCGTGATGCTGACCCATCTGACGCTCGGCCAGCATGCGACCGTTCTGCAATTGCCGGTTGATACGAAGGCGCTGCCTGAGCCGAAAGCTGCGCGGGTGGAGATCGTGCAGCAGGAACGCCCCACGACGTTCTACCCGATGTTCTGAAGGCTGCCCTGACTGGCAATCCGCTCGCGCATGGCATCCGGCATGCGCAGCGCCTTGCGCTTCGTCAGGTCAAACAGCGCGCAGACGCTCTCGGCGGTGGCGATGAGCTTGCCGCCGAGCGTGATCTCCTGCGTGTAGGTCATCGAGCTGCCGCCGACGCGGGTGATGCGGCTGGCGATCCGCGCCGTTCCAGGGTAGCGCCCTTCCGCCCTGAACTCGATAGTCAGCCTGACGATGACGAAGCTTGCGCCCGCCGGCGTCACGTCAGCGAGGATGGTGTCCATGTAATCCACGCGGCCGGCCTCGCACAGCGTGGCATAGACCGCGTTGTTGAGATGCCCCAGCACGTCCATGTCGGCATAGCGCAGCGTTACGTCGGTGTGGGTGGTGCCCGGCGGGTGGTCGGTCATGGGGTTCTCGGTCATCGCGGCGGCTTTGACACCGCGAAACGCCGGGGTCAACCGGTCAGGCCGTGACCGGGTTGCGCTCGCGCCTGTCCGGTTCGGACAGCGCATAATCCGTGATCAGCCGCCGCATCGGCATCTCGAACAGGCGGTAGCAGAGCAGGGCCACTGATAGCGCAACAGCAAACGACAGGATCGCCGCCCCCCACATCGGCAGCAGCGCCGTGCCGAAGAGCTTGCCCATGATGGCGAAAATGCCGACCTTGATCGGCATATGCCACATGTAGAGCGAGTAGGACGCATCACCCAGATGCACGAAGCGGCTGCCCTGCATGCGGCTTTCCGCGCCATGCTGTTCGGCAGCGGCGGCGAGCAGCACCACGAGGGCGAAACCCGCCAGCGCCCATTCATCGCGCGCGTTCAGGTGCATCGGCAGCAGTGTCAGCAGGAAAGCGCCATGCGCCCACCAGATCGACGGGGCAAAGTCCTTCCAGCGCGTCGACAGCAGATGCGCGATCAGCACGCCGGTGAAGAAGGTCGGCACCGCGCGCAAGGCCCCCATGTCATACCAGGCCAGCGTCCAGTCACGCAGGCCAAGATGGTCGCGGATCATCACGGTGGCGACGACATAGAGCACCACCAGCGCGGCGTTCACCAGCGCGGGCAGCCGCGTGATCATGAGGGCAAACAGCGGAAACAGCGCATAGACGAACATCTCGGCCGAAATCGACCAGGACGGGATGTTGAACGAGCCATAGGACGTGACGCCAAGGCTATGCGTCAGCGTCAGGTTGGCGAGAATGGCTGTCGTGGAAAAGACCTCCGGATTGGTGCCGGGCTGCAATTGCCCCGTGCCGATCACCATGCTGCCCGCGATCCCGACCATCAGGGTCAGCAAATGCAGCGGATAAAGCCGCGCGAACCGCCGCCACATGAAGCGGCGATACCCCGCGCCGTCCTGCACTTTCGTGAGATATGTCTTCGCGATAACGAAGCCCGACAGCACGAAGAAGAAATCCACCATCAGGCGGATATTCTCGAACAGCGGCGACAGCGTCGCCAGCCCAAGGATATTCGCCTTGTTGAAGTGATAGACGCAGACAAGGCTGGCCGCGATGAAGCGGTAGCTGTTGAGGATACGATAGCGACCGTCAAAATCAGCGGTTGCGGCGTTGGGCATGGCGGGAGCCTTCATCTGTCCCATCATGCGACAAAACCGGGTTTGAGAGCAGCGGGACTTTAAGACTTGGTTAAGTCTCGGACGTTGGTGGTCAGATCGCCGATCATGCCGCCGGTGTCATCAGCCGCAGCAGACGCGCAGTTTCCTCGTCGGCGGGATAGAACGCCTCCAGCGCCAGTTCCGAAAGCGTGATGTCGATGGGTGTGCCGAACACTGTCATCGTTGAAAAAAGGGACAACACCCCGGCTGGCGTCCTCAGCTCCAGCGGCACAAGCACGCCAGCGAAGTCCCTCTCTCCATGCCCTGAACTCTGGCCCGGAGCGAGTGGTAGCGCTGCAAGTTCCTGCAGCAGTCCGGCCAGTTCCGGATCTGCTGTTACCTCGATCTGCTGGCGGAGGCGGTCGAGGATGTGGGTTCGCCATTCCGCAAAATTCACAATGTGTGGTGCTAGGCCGCCGGGAGCAAGCGTCAGCCGCAGCACATTGACGGGCGGTTCCAACAACCGCTTGTCGCTGGCGAGCGCCATCAGCCCTGGAATAGCCCGGTTGAAGGCGATCAGCCGCCACAGACGATCGACGGCGATCGCTGGATAGGGCTCGTGGCCCCGGAGCACGAGATTGATAGCATCCCGCGCGGTTTGCAGCGCAGGGTCGTCCAGCGGGCGTTCGCTGAAGACCGGTGCATAGCCTGCAGCCAGCATCATCATGTTTCGCGCGCGCAGAGGGACGCTGAGCTGGTCGGCTAGCAACAGGACCATCTGGCGACTGGGTTGAGCCCGGCCACTCTCAACGAAACTCAGATGCTTCTGCGAGATACCAGCGTCCAGCGCGAGACTGAGCTGGCTGAGCCGTCGGCGCTGCCGCCACGCGCGGATATGGTCACCTGCGGTCAGGGCAGTGATGAGGCGGTGCTGATTCATTGCGATACTATTTTATCGAATTGTTGCGGCGAGCCAATTACCTCGCAGGAAATCGACGGGCAGCGCAAATCGGTGGATGCTTCCTTCGCTGACAACCCCAGAGGAGATCGTCATGACCGCTTCATTCCCTCCCGCCCCCTTCCTTCGCTATGCCCTGTTTAGTGATGGAATTGCCAGCGCTGGCATGGGCTCACTGCTTGTCGTTGGCTCGGGTCCGCTTGCCGACTTGTTGGGCCTGTCGCAGCTCCTGCTTGTATCTGCAGGGCTGTTCTGCCTGGTTTGGGGTGCCGTGAACGGTTGGCTTTCCCGTCGCACAAAGCTCTCAAGTGGAGTGGTCTGGACCGTTATCATCCTGAATGGCCTATGGGTCATCGAAAGCGCCGCGCTGCTGATGAGTGGTTGGGCTACACCAACCACATTGGGTACGGGCTTCGTAATCCTCCAGGCGCTTGTTGTGCTTGCTCTTGCCGAAGCGCAGTTCATCGGCTTGCGGAAATCTGCAACATCACAGCCCGCGCTTGCTTGATTTAAAAGCGGCCTCAAACGGCGCAACGCCTCCTGTTGCAACTCTGACATCCTCCGATAGTGGCGAATTGTCTCTGAAATCCGTCCTGGCATTGCTGCCGGAGTGGACAGAGCCAATCCCCCCGCTATGGTCCGCAACATTCGCTGATCTGGAGGAACAACAACCATGGCTCAAGGCACGACTTACCAAACCATCATCGTCGAAACCCACGGCCCCGTCGGCGTGATCAAGCTGAACCGGCCTGACGCGCTGAATGCACTGAATGCGAAGCTGATCAGCGAAGTGAACAAGGCCATGGATGCGTTCGAAAAGGACAAGACCATTGGTTGCATGGTCCTCACCGGCTCTGACAAGGCTTTCGCGGCGGGTGCCGACATCAAGGAAATGCAGAACAAGCGCTATCCCGGCACGTATATGGACGACCATATCGCCGCCTGGGACCGCATCAGCCAGCGCCGCAAGCCGATCATCGCGGCGGTCGCGGGCTTTGCACTGGGTGGCGGCTGCGAGGTCGCCATGATGTGCGATTTCATCATCGCGGCGGATACAGCCAAATTCGGCCAGCCCGAGATCAAGCTGGGCGTCATGCCGGGCGCAGGCGGATCGCAGCGCATGGCGCGTTTTATCGGCAAGGCGAAGGCGATGGACATGTGCCTCACCGGGCGGATGATGGATGCGGCGGAGGCCGAGCGCTGCGGGCTGGTCTCGCGCCTTGTGCCGGCGGACAAGCTGATGGAGGAGGCGATCAAGGCCGCCACCACCATCGCGGGCTATTCGCAGGTGATCACGGCGATGACCAAGGAAAGCGTCAACCGCTCGTTCGAGATGACGCTGGCGGAAGGCGTGCGCTTCGAGCGCAGGCTGTTTTCGGCCATGTTCGCGACGGCGGACCAGAAGGAAGGCATGGCGGCGTTTGTGGAGAAGCGGAAGCCGGTGTTCAAAAACCGGTGAGGCCGGATAACCTCGGCATTGACGCCAACGCCACTTCCGACTATGTGCACACAACCCACTGCGAGCCCGCTCGCGGCTGATCCATTTCTCTCGCCATCATCAATCGTTCTGCGATGCGTGTGATGGTCATCCACGAAGGTTCATCCATGGCCAATACGTCCTCCGCCAAGAAAGCCGCCCGTCAGGCTGTCAAGCGCACCGCTGTGAACAAGATGCGCACCACGCGCGTCCGCAATGTGGTCCGCAAAGCGGAAGAGTCTTTCGCCGGTGGCGATGCAAAGGTTGTTTCTGGCGCCCTCGTAGCTGCCGAGTCAGCCATGATGAAGGCCGCCCAGTTCGGTCTTCTCCACAAGAACACGGCGTCGCGGAAGGTTTCCCGTCTGGCCAAGCGCATGAAGGCCATGTCTGCCTGAGCTTTCTGAAAATCATATTTGAAAGAGGCTCCTTCGGGAGCCTTTTTTGTTATCATGCCCGGCTGAATTGAAGCGGCTGCATCAGCCTTGTGCGTGCTTCGAGACGCGCTTTTGGCGCTCCTCAGCATGAGGAAATTCGTGCACTGCAACTTACAATGATCCTTATGCTGAGGAGGCGCTCTTTGCGCCGTCTCGAAGCACGCACAAGCTTAGTGCCAAAGCAAACCAAGCTATCCCGCCTTCCCCATCACGCTCACCTCCCCCCATCCGCGCTTCTTCATTTCAAGCGCCATGTCATTCTGGAAACGCTCGCCATCTCCTGTGATAATGCGCGGCAGAAGGTCCGCTGACAGGCGGCATATATCCTCCGCCCAACCTTCCTCGCCCTTCGCGAAGTCGCTCAGCACATAAGCATGCACCATGTCCTTGTCGCCGGGGTGACCGATGCCCATGCGGATGCGGGGATAGTCGTTGCCGCAATGGGCCGTGATCGAGCGCAAGCCGTTGTGACCGGCGTTGCCGCCACCGGTCTTCACCCGTAGTTTGGCTGGCGACAGATCCAGTTCGTCGTGGAAGACGGCGATATCTTCGAGCGCAATCTTGTGGAATCGCATGGCCTCGCCCACCGCACGGCCCGATTCATTCATGAAGGTTTGCGGCTTCATCAGCAGCACCTTCTCTCCCTCTAAGATGATATCCGTGATCTCCGCCTGGAACTTGACCTTCCATGGCTTGGCATTCCAGCGCCGGGCTATCGCGTCCAGCGTCATGAAGCCAATGTTATGCCGGTTGCGGGCATATTTCTGGCCGGGGTTGCCCAGACCTACAACGAGATGAAGACGATCCGCCATCGTTTACTGTCCTCAAGAAAAAGGCCGGGTTTCCCCGGCCTTCACTATCTTTGGCCGGTTGTAGCGGCTTACTTCTTGGCTGCGGGAGCAGCAACTGCTGCGGGTGCTGCTGCAGCTTCGGTCGCCGCCTTCTCTTCGGCAGTCTGTGCCTTTGGCGGCGTAATGGTCGCGATGGTGAAGTCGCGGCCCTGTATTACCGTCCGCGTGCCGGCGGGCAGCGCGATTGAGTGAATCTTTACGGCGTCATTGAAGGCGAGGCCCGTCAGGTCGGCTGTCAGGCTGTCCGGAATGTTGTCGGCCGGAACCACCATCTCGACCGCATGGCGCACGATATTGAGCGCGCCGCCCTGCTTGAGGCCCGGCGATGCTTCATGGTTGATGAAGTGAACAGGCACTTCCACGCGGATCGTGGCGCCGGGTGCGAGGCGCAGGAAATCCACGTGAGTGGGAAAATCCTTCACGGCATCGAGCTGATAATCGCGCGGGATCGCACGGATCGTCTCGCCGCCCACTTTGATTTCAAAGACGGTGGTCAGGAAGTGGCCAGCATAGATCAGCTGGTTGGTGCGGTTGTAGTCGAGCGAAATCGACACGGGCGCCTGGCCACCGCCATAGATCACCGCAGGAACGCGATGCTCACGACGAGTAGCCCGGGCGGCCCCCTTGCCGACCCGCTGACGCGGTTGTGCGTCAAGCTGCTTCACTGAAGCCATGGGTCATCTCCGGAATGTTAAAACAAAAACACGGCGGATGATCCGCCGCATCTTGAGTTCCCTTCGGAACTCTTGATCCGTCGCCTCCAAGGGTGCGGGACGGACGGCAGGCCTATGGCAGAAAATGCAGGAGATGGAAAGGGGGATGGGAAGAGGGCTTTGGCTGTGGCTCAATGCGCCTCGGCCGCCAGCACGGCTTCCACACGGATTTCCTCGGTGAGTTGCGCCTTCAGCGCGGAGAACTCCGGCGATGTCTTCATGGTGTAATGGCGCGGATGCGGCAGCGTGATCGGTAAATCAAGTTTGATACGGCCGGGGCGTGCGCTCATCACGAGGCAGCGGTTGGCCATGAAGATCGCCTCCTCGATGTCGTGGGTGACGAACAGCACGGTCTTCTTCTCGCGCTCCCATATGCCCAGCAGCAATTCCTGCATCAACCCGCGTGTCTGGTTATCCAGCGCGCCGAAGGGCTCGTCCAGCAGGAGAATAGCCGGATCATTCGCCAGCGCGCGCGCGATGGCCGTGCGCTGCTGCATGCCGCCCGACAATTGCTTGGGCCAGTGGTTCTCGAAGCCCCTCAGGCCGACCTTGGCCATATAGGACGCGACGATCTCTTTCTGCTCGCTCTCGGGCATGCCCTTCTCGCGCAGTCCGTAGGCGATGTTCTGGGCGACCGTCAGCCAGGGAAACAGTGTGTAGCTCTGGAACACCATGCCGCGATCAGGCCCCGGTCGTATCACGGCCTTGCCGTTGAGCCGCACTTCGCCGGAGGAGGGGGTATCAAGCCCGGCGACGATCCTCAGCAAGGTGGATTTGCCGCAGCCCGAAGGGCCTAGAATGGTGATAAATTCATTGGAAGCGATATCCAGCGTGGTCGGCTGCAGCGCCGTCACCGGCCCGGAGCCGCCCGCGCCCGGAAAGACCCGCGAGACCTTCTGAATGGTGAGGCTGCCCGCGCTCACGCCGGCCTCGCTTCAGGTTTGGTCGGCTGTCTCACGCCAGCCTCCACGGAAACAGCCTGCGGTTCAGCAGCTTGAAGGCAAAATCCGAAATCAGGCCGATGAAACCGATGACGATGATGCCGAAGATCATCTGGCCCGTGGCGAGCAGCGCCTGGCTGGCGATGATCATGTGTCCGATGCCATTGGAGGAGCCGATGAACTCCGCCACGATGACATAGGTCCAGGCCCAGCCCAGCACGAGGCGCAGGATTTCGGCGATTTCAGGCGCATTCATGGGGATCATCACGCGCCGCACCACACCGCCGTCGCCGGAACCCAGCGTGTACGCCGCTTCCACCAGATCGCGCCGCGTGTTGCCGACGGCGACCGCCACCATCAGGATGATCTGGAAGATCGAACCGATGAAGATCACCAGCAATTTCTGCGTCTCGCCGATGCCCGCCCAGAGGATGAGCAGCGGTACGAAGGCCGACGCGGGCAGATAGCGCGCGAAGGACACAAACGGCTCGAAGAACGCCTCGATGGGCTTGTAGGCACCCATGAGAATGCCAAGCGGCACCGCAATGATCGTCGCCAGCACAAAGCCGCCAACCACCCGCCAGATCGTGATGCCGATATCTTTGGCAAAGCCGAACTTGGTCAGCAGCAGCCAGCCGTCCTGCAGCATGGTGATCGGATCGGCGAGGAAGATTTTCGGCACGAACCCGCCCAGCGTGGCCACGGCCCATGCACCGAAGAACAGCACGAAGAAGCTGATGCCGAGCCAGATGCGTGAGGTGGGTGAAACGGGTTGAAGCGGGCGCATTGTTTGTTCTCCTTCTCCCGCAAGAGGAAAAGGAAAGACAGTGCCTACTGAATGAACCGCGTATCGGCCAGAGCGCTCATATCCGGCTTGGCCTTGATGATGCCAAGCTCCAGCAACAAATCCGCCGCTTCAGCCGAAAACGCCGCATGCGGACCAGCAAAGAATGCCTTGTTCGCCGCCTTGTCCTGCCAGCGCAGATAAGCCGCCGACTTAGCGAAAGCCTCGCCCGTCTGCTTCACATCTGCACCCATGATCTCGTTGGATTTGGCTGGTTCCTTGGCAATCATTTCCAGCGCCTCGAAATAGCTGTCGGCCAGTGCTTTCGCGGCCTTTTCATTGGCACCCAGAAACGCTGGGGTGCAGCCAAAGGTGTCCATGATCATGGGATAATCCAGCGTCGTCGCCAGTATCTTGCCCGCCTGCGGGGCCGCGCGCACGGATGACAGGAAGGGCTCATAGGTCATCGCCGCATCATTGTTGCCCGCGATAAAGGCCTGCGCTGCCGGGCCGGGCTCCATGTTCACCACGGTCACGTCCTTCACGGAAAGGCCGTTCTTCTTCAGGAACCAGGCCAGTGTGAAATACGGTGCAGTGCCCGGCGGGGAAGCTGCCACCGTCTTGCCCTTGAGATCGGCGATCTTCTCGATGCCGTTCTTCACCACCATGCCGTCGGCACCGTAGCTCTTGTCGAGCTGGAAAATCTGCTTCGTGGCCACGCCATTGGCGTTCCAGGCGATCCAGGTCTCCACCGTCGTGGCCGCACACTGGATATCACCGGACAGGATCGCGAGGTGGCGTGAAGCCTGCGGGATTTTCTTGATCGTGACATCAAGTCCGTTCTTCTTGAAGATTCCGGCCTCGTTTGCCAAAGTCAGCGGCGCAAAACCAGTCCAGCCCGACATGCCGATCACGACCTTCGTTTCCTGCGCGCTGGCAGGAGCGGCCATGGCAATCAGGCCAAAGCCCAGCCCTGCAATCCATGATTGTTTCATAATGCTCTCCCAGAGGCGGCAATTCCGCCCTTTCCCGATGATGCAGTGCATCATGCGGCTGGAGGGGAGTCAATCAGGCTTCTGTGCCAGATAGCTGAACGCCATGACGACTTTCTCGTAAACCGGCCGTTTGAAAGGGATGATGAGGTCCGTCAGCCGTTCCATTCGCTCCCAGCGCCAGGCCGAGAACTCCGGCCGGTGCCCGCCCATGGGTTTCAGCACATTGATTTCGGAATCGTCCCCTTCGAAGCGCAGGGCAAACCATTTCTGAGTCTGCCCCCGGAATTTGCCCTTCCAGCTTTGCGTCGCGACATCGAGCGGCAGATCGTAGCTGTACCAGTCAGGCGCTTCCGCCAGCAGCGTTGTTGATGTGACCGAGGTTTCCTCGGACAGTTCGCGCAAGGCCGCGTGATACGGGTTTTCGCCCCGGTCGAGCCCGCCTTGCGGCATCTGCCAGGAAAAGCCGCCGCCCACATGCTCGGGTGTCGAATCCTTGCGCCGGTCGCCGATCCAGACAAGGCCCTGCCGGTTGATCAGCATGACACCAACACAGCGGCGGTAGGGGAGATCCTGAAGCTTTTTCGCCATGATGGCAATTGTCTAGCTTCTCTTGGGGGATGATACCAGTGCGCTCACCGGCACCAGTGTGATGCCACGTGCCTCAGCCGCCTTGGCCCAGCGCGCGATGCGGTCCACCGTCACGGGAAGCGCCGAGCCATAGCCGATGGCGCTGCCCTTTTCGCGGGCGATCTTTTCAAGCCGCGCCAACGCCGCATCGATCTCCTGCCCGCGCTGCACGGCATCCAGCACAACATCGGCCTTGCCCGACGAGACACCGGCGCCCGCAGCCATCTGCGAGGCCACGCTGCGCCCGGATGAGCCGTCATCAATGTAAAGCAGGCCGCGGCTGGCGAAATCCTTCATCACGGGCGCCAATGCAGCGTCACTGGAAGTAAAGCGCCCGCCCATGAAATTGATCACACCGACATAGCCCGTGAACCGCGCCATTACCCATTGCAGGCGGTCGATGTTCTGCTCCACCGGCAACGCCGCCACCAGCGTGTGCGGCCCGGGATCATTGTCGGGATAATCGAACGGTTCCATCGGTGCCTGGAGCAGAACCTCGTGGCCGTCTTCACGCGCGCGGTTGACCTGACGCTCGAGATCCTGCCCGTAGGGCGCGTAGGCGAGGCTGATGGGGCCTGCGAGCCGCTGTATGGCATCCTGGGTCGTATGGGCGTTGATGCCCATGCCACCCACGACAATGGCGATGCGCACCGGTGCGTTGCGATGCTGCGCCGATACGGGCCGCGCATAGACATCGGCCGCGCGGATACCATCCGCTCCGAGCTTGGGCAGATTGCCATGACGGCTGCGCTCCACCAGCCGTTTGTCCGGTGCCGGAGCCAGCTTGATCGTGGGTTGAGCGTCCGGCACGCGGATGATGACGGAGCCGGGCGCCTGCCCGTTCTGCCGCATCACGCGCACGCCCGAGTCGGTTTCCATATCTGCCGCGCCCTGGCGTTGTTGATCAGACTTGCCCTGCGGCACCTCGCGCACATTCGGCGAGAGTTCGCGGTTTGCAGGCGTTTCCTGTTCGTTTTGCGCCGTCACGCGCTTCGGCATCTTGTCGATGGACGCCATGACGATGGGCTCCCCGCCCAGCGGATCCCTGGCAAAGGCAATGAAGCCGACAAGCCCCGACAGCAGGGCCAGACTGAACCCTCCTGCGATCTTGCCCACGGGAACGCGCCGCCGCGCCGCCGCAGGAGCATCGCGGTCGAAACCCAGTGGTCTGGTCAGGTCGTCAGCCGCCATTGGCCCCGTTGGTGTGAAAGCCCAATTTGGGCCAGCGGGCGCGAATCGCGCCTTTTTGCCCTTCTCTACCGAAACCCCCTTGCGTTAAGGCCGCGTTAACGCTGTCATAGGGATGGGGCATCAGGACTAAGGAACGATCATGAATCCTACAGATTCAGACAGCACGGCGACCTACGCCAAGGGTGCGCGGCGATTCCACTGGATCACGGCCGCCTTCGTTTTCATCATGGTTCCGGTCGGTCTCTACATGACGTACCGTGGCGCGGCGACGAATTTTGATGCGCTTACCAACACGCTCTATTCCAACCACAAGCTCGCAGGTTTCATCCTGCTGTGGATCGTCGTGGCGCGGCTGATCTACCGCTTTACCAAGGGTGCACCTCCGGATGAGCCGACGTTGGAGCCGTGGCAGAAAGCTGTGTCGCATCTCACGCACTGGGGCATGTACGGGCTGCTGCTGACAGTGCCACTGCTGGGCTGGCTGGGTGTTTCGCTTTATCCTGCGCTGGGTATTCCTGGCGGCCTGAGCCTGCCGGGGCTGGTGTCGCCGGACCAGAAGATGTCCGAGACCGTCTTCATGTTCCACAAGATAGGCGCGATCCTGCTGACATTGCTGGTGCTGGCGCATATCGGCGCGGCGCTTTTCCATCATGTCATCCGCAAGGACAACGTGCTGCGGCGCATGCTGCCGGGGCTCAAGCCGCGGTGAGTGGGGTCAACCCGGAACCGCCAGCAAATCCTCATGGCCGATGACCGAGACGCGGTCGTTGCCTGCAAGACGATGCGCCAGCCACGCCTCGATTTCAGACGCGGCAACCTCGCCCGTTTCGCGCACCGCATTGGCAAAACCGGCATCCAGTTCCATTCGCAACAGGCCGTAGCGCTGGTCCACGACCCAGGGACTGGTGCCGCGCAGCACCCGGTAGCTTCTGGCATAAAAGGCCTTCGCCAGCGCGGAGGTTCCGCCCGGGCCTGCTGCTGTACCGAAGCCCTTGTCCGTCTTTTGATGCGCGTTGAAAGCGTTGCGCATCGTGGCATCTGACGGGTGCGGCGGCGACCAGCGGGTATGGCCGTCGTAGGTCAGGACTGTGTAGAAGGTTGCGCCTTGTGCTGTGATAGTTTCCGCAAGCTTTTCAATGCCTTGTATTGAGACAAGATCGAAGAGGGCAGCGGCGGTTACCAGGTCAGCGCCTCCCGTGACAGCGGCAAAATCGCCCGTGGAAAGATCGGCTCCACGGAAGCTGACAACAAGCGTGCTGCCGCGTTTGGTGAGGTGCAGATCATCCCCTTTTGACACGGCTGAATCAGCCCAACCCGCCAATCTCTTGCGCGCCGCAGCCAGCAATTTTGGATCATAATCCACCAGCGTCCAATGCTGATTTGCCGGCAAAGCAGACCACGTCCCGCGCAGGTTCGACCCCGCGCCGCAACCCAGATCCACTATGCTGATGCTGTCCTGCCCGGCAAAGCGTGCGGTGAGCGCCGCACGCACTTCCGGGTTGACCGCCGCATGGTCCGCAGGTTCGCGCAAGGCCAGCCATTCCGCACTGAAGCTCATTGTTTCCCCATCACAAAGCCTTGATGACATCGGCTATCTTGCGCGCCGTATCATCCCATGATGGCAGCAAGGCCGCCGCTGCCCAAGCCGCATCGCCCATGCGGCGGCGCAACGCATCGTCGCTCATCACGCGCCGCAGGGCTGTGGTCAAGCCCGCACCATCGCCCGGTGGCACCTTGACCGCAGCCAGTTCTGGCAAGGTATCCGCCGCCGCACCGCCGGAGGAGGCCACGATGGGCAAGCCGCGCGCCAGCGCTTCAGTCAACGCCATGCCATAGCCCTCGAACAGCGAGGACATCGCAAAGATGTCGGCTTTGGCGTAGAGGGTGGCGAGATAGCTGTCGTCGATTGCGCCGGTGAGCGTGATGCGGTCGGAAACACCGCTGCGGTCGATGGATTCGCGCAACGCGGTGGTCGCATTGGATTGCAGTGTGAGCGAACCGGCGATGGTGAGCCGCCAGTCGAGGTCGGGCAGCTCGGCAAGCGCCGTTACGAGTTGATCGTAGGCCTTGCGCGCAGAAACAGCACCGACTGCCAGAATCTGCAATGGTTTGCCGATTCCCGTTGCTCGGGCTGCGCGATCTGTGCCGGGCTCAGCCACTGTCACCTTGCGATCTTCTAGACTGAAGTCATTGATAAGAAAGCGCTTTGTCGCGAGGCTTGTGACGATGGTGTGCCGGACATGCGACAGCGCCTGCGTTTCGTTCTGCAACAGGAATGCCGCTCGTTCGTCGGATAGTCCGGCCTCAAGCCCCAGCGGATGATGCACGAGAGCGACCACGCGATGCGGCAGATCCGCAATCATTGCGGGTGGCATGGCTCCCAGAGCCAGCCCGTCGATCAGGAGGATGTCGCGCGGGCTGCAGGTTGCAAGCTGTGCATTTGTTTGGGTGAGGTCGCTTGCGGAAGGGTCAGGATAGCTTCCGTCGAGTTGCAAATGCCGGGCGTTCACGCTGCACGCACCAAGCCGCGCCAGCACCTCCCGGTCATAGCGATAGCCGCCGGTGGGCAGCGCAATATCGCCCGGAATACAGAACGCCAGCGGGATCAAGCGACAAGGTCTTTCAAGCAATCTTGCCTTCATAGGCCGCGCGCGCCAGATCCGTCTCGTGCAGCGTGACGCGGATTTTGGCGAGACCCTTGCCGTCGGCACCCAGTGCGCCGCCTTTGGCCGCAGTGACCATGGCATCGAAGATGTATTTGCAGAGGAATTCCGTGGTGGTCAGCACGCCCTTGAACTGCGGCAGGGTGTCAAGATCCTGATAGTTCAGCGGTTTCAGCGTTGTGTTCAGCACATCAAGTGCCGCGCCGATATCGACCACGACATTCTGTTTGGTCATGGTTTCGCGAAAGAACGCCACATCCACCACAAAGGTCGCGCCATGCTTGTTCTGCGCCGGGCCGAAAAACGGATCGGGCAGGGAATGCGCGATCATGATGCGGTCGCGGACTTCAACGGAAAACATGAGGCGGGCTCCTGAGATGGTGTGGAGCATGTGCCAGTGTTTGCGGGAGCGGGCAAGGTGCTGCCTGTCTTCCCCTTCATGTCGAGGGGAATCGTGCGTGTCTCGTGGCTCGCCAAGAGGCGAGCGCCTCGACATGACGTCGATTGGTGCACTGAATTCCGCATGTCGAGGTGCGAAGCGAAGCGCAGCCTCGAGACACGCACTATACCCCTTCTCCCAAGGGAGAAGGACACGCCACACAAACAAAAACCCCGGGGCAAGCCCCGGGGTTCCTGTAGATCGGATCGTGAGATCGATCAGAAGTCGCGCGTGATGCGCAGACGAGCCGAGAGGGCACCATCCTGGCCCTTCGTGCGGCAACCCTGACCAGGAATACCACCGATGGACACTGTCGTGCACTGGCCGGCACCAGCGAAGTTCGAGTTCTTGTTCAGGTCGTAAACGCGGCCCTGTGGGTCGATGTTTACGTAGGCCGTTTCAACAGCGAAGGCGAGACCACGAACCGGTGTCCAGATCGTGTTTACGCCGACTGACCAGAACTTGGCATCGCGCGTGTAATCACGGCTGTTGATCGGGTTCGGGCCACCCTGATCGTACTGTGCGTACGAACCAAAGATGGTCGAGCTAACCGTCGGCGTCCAGAAGTGCTGGAAGCCGGCTGCAATAGCCCATGCCTTGGACAGACGGACTACACCGGTCTGTGCATCAGCCGTCGCATCGCCAACGTTCACTGCAACGCCGCCGACAGACTGGTTCGAGACCGAGGCACCGAACTGGTTGGAGAACACGTAGCTGGTTGCACCCTGGCCGTAGACACCGGTGATGACAAGGTTGTCACCAGCTGCGATCATCGGCAGGTTGATCTTCAGGGCACCCTGCACGGCGAAGCCATACTTGGTGCTGCCGACAGAGGCAGTACCATTAGCTGCACCAAGACCGAGACCGAAGGGCGTGCCAGGACCGGTCAGGAAGGCCGGACGCACGTTGGTGAGAACACCAGCGAGCTTGGCCGAACCCCAGGCCTGATCAACCTGCAACGCACCGACGATGTGCGGAACAGCAATGCCGCCCTGCAGACCGAAGACGGGAGCGAAGGCGCCAGCGCCGTTACCGGGCAGGAAGTTTGCTTCCGTAACAGGGAACCGGCGAACGGTTGGGTCTTCGATCGAGACGGTTGCCGTGATGCCGTTGCCGAGGGCAGCGGTGTAAGCAATCAGGTTCACGTTGCCCGGAGCCGAGCGGAACGTCACGCCAATAACTTCAGGCACGAAGAACGGGTCGAAGAATGACGCCGTACGACCAGCCGTGATGCCAGCGAACTGAATGAAGCCGGAGAAAACGAACTCCGTACCATTCTGGTTCGGCAGACCATTCAGAGCACCACCTGCGTTGGACTGCAGGAATGTGCCCTGACGGAAGCCGGTGCCGGTGGACTGGTTACCCGTGCGATACAGCAAGCCGACCTGCGCGAAGGCGCGGACGTTGCCATATTCCGAAGGGGTGATCGCATCGAGGCCGATGATGGCACCACCGCGGAAGCCCGACGGCGGTGCCGTGCGGGTGAACTGCTGCGAGTAGCCATAGTCAAAACGTGCCGTACCGAAAACGCGCAGGCAAGTCTGCGTGCCAGGAATCACGAAACCGCCTGAAGTACCCCAGAGCGGGTTGTAGCATGCCTTTACGTACTCGACCGGGCTCGGCTTCTTAGCGCCGAGATCCGCAGCCGAGGCACCCGACACAGCAACCAGACCGGCTGCCGAGGCGAGAAGAAGACTCTTGAAGAGCTTCATGGTTAACCTCCAAAGTTGAGACCCAAAGAAAAAAACGGGAGCTTCGGATTGTCGTTTGAGGTTGCCCTCGCCCTTGATCCTTCCCCCTGTACCCGCGTCTACCGACTTCTTGTGAATTCCGGCAGGCGCAGAAGGAACGACTGGGGAGCCCCCTGTCGCCCTGTTTTCCTGACACACGAGGGATAGCCCGGCAACCTTTGTGGGCAGGTCAAGGCGGTTATGGGGGGTGTTTTCAGGGGCCTGTTGCCAAAACGCCACGCTTTGGCCACGCATTTGAACAAACCCGGTAATCTCTCGTTAAGAGATGGGGCGGTTTTGTGGATTGGGCCGTTTGCAAGTGGCTGAAATCAGTGTGGAAAACGCAAGAGTGAGTGATTGCGGCAAGATTCCGTCAATCATGGCGGGTTTCGGGCGCGGGTGTTGCACTGAGGTTGTGCGTGTCTCGAGGCTCGCCAAATGGCGAGCGCCTCGACATGAGGGAGAATGGGTGATTCTCTCCCCGTCCTCATGCCGGGGCATGGTGCGTGTCTCGAGGCTCTGCTTCGCTGCGCACCTCGACATGAGAGGTTCTGTGCACAAATCTCCCTCATGTCGAGGTGCGAGCCCTTGCGAGCCTCGAGACACGCACAAACCCCTCGACACATCCAAAACCTCGGGTCATTTTGAACAAATGGCCTGTTTCGTCTACATGCTGCGCTGTGCCGACGGGAGCTATTACACAGGGATCACGCATGATTCCTCGGTGGACCGGCGTGTCAGCGAGCATAACAACGGGCATTATCCCAGTGCATGGACTGCGAAGCGCCGCCCGGTAACGCTCGTCTTTTCAGAGGAATTTACCAGCATCCGCTATGCTATCGATGCCGAGCGCCGTCTGAAAGACTGGAGCCGCGCCAAGAAAAAGGCTCTGATCCGGGGCGATTGGGAAGGCGTGCAATGGTGGGCCAAGCGGCCATCGGCGCGCAAAGGGTGAGCTGGATCGTGCATGTCTCGAGGCTCGCAATAGCTCGCACCTCGACATGAGGAGTTCAGCGCACAAATCTACCTCATGTCGAGGTGCTCGCCTCTTCGGCGAGCCTCGAGACACGCACAACCTAAACTGGCAACCGCACGCTCGCCCTCAGCCCGCCCAGCGGCGAATCGGACAGCATGATGTCTCCCCCGTGCGACCGCGCGATGTCACGCGATATCGCGAGGCCAAGTCCTGATCCGCCGTGGTCCTGGTTGCGGGCCTCGTCCAGCCGCAGGAAAGGCCGGAACACGTCATCGCGGTTGGCCGCCGCGATTCCCGGGCCGTCATCGTCCACATGCACGGTCAGATAACGCGCATCATGCACGGCTGTGATCTGGATATCGTCGCCATAGCGCGCTGCATTGGACACGAGATTGCCCAGCAGGCGCCGGAACGCATCGCGTCGCAGCGTCACGTTGGTGTCGCCCTGCAGCACAAGCGTCGTGGGATGGCCCTGCCGTTCGGCATCGGATTTGAATTCTTCCAGCAGCGCCCGCAGATCGGTTGTCTGGGCCGCTTCGCCCGCATCACCCCGCGCGAAAGCCAGATAAGCCTCCAGCATGCGCGACATTTCATCGACATCGCGCTTCAGATCATCCAGCTCCGGGCTCTGGTGCATCATCTCCAGCGACAGGCGAAAGCGCGTGAGAACCGTGCGCAAATCATGGCTCACACCATTGAGCATGGTGGTGCGCTGTTCGATCTGCCTCGCAATACGCCGTTTCATATCCATGAAGGCCGCACCCGCGCGCCGCACCTCGCGCGCGCCCCGCGGGCGAAATTCGATGTCGCGCCCCTTGCCAAAGTCCTCGGCTGCATCGGCCAGCGCCAAAATCGGCTTGATCTGGTTGCGCAGGAAGAGAATCGCCACCGTCAGCAAAATGAGAGACGTCCCCACCATCCAGACCAGGAAGATGTGGGCGTTGGAGGCATAGGTCTGGCTGCGCCGGGCGATCACGCGCATCACGGCATCATCCAGTTGCACCCGGATTTCGACCAGATTCGAACGCCCTACCGTGTCGATCCAGAATGGCCGACCCACGCGCAACCTAATCTCGTTGGACAACGCCGTATCGAGAAAATTGAAGAACGGCTTCGGCCCGATGCTCGGCAGCGGTTCGTTTGGCAGGATATCCACATCCAGCCCCAGCTTTTGCTCCGCGATATCGGTGAGGATGCGCCCTTCAGTGTCTTTCCTCGGCAGCTTGTCATAAATCTCGACCAGCGCGGCGATATCGGACGCCACCGAGGCCGAAAGCCGGTTGGTCACGGTCTGCCAGTGCCGCTCCATGAAGGCATAGGCGATAACGGATTGCAGCAGCACCACCGGCGCGATGACGATGAGCAGCGAGCGGGCATAAAGCCCCTTGGGTAGGATAGCCTTCACGAACCGCGTGGCACGCGCGAAACTGCTGCGCACTCCGAAGAGAATCGCGCCGGGACGCGCGAGCATCAGTCGACGATCAGGCGATAGCCCGATCCTCTGACCGTCTGTAAATACATTGGGTTGGCCGGATCGCGCTCGATCTTGCGGCGCAGGCGGTTGATCTGCACGTCGATCGTGCGCTCGTTGGCGTCGGAATCCGGTCCACCCAGAGACTCGCGGCTCACCGGCGCGCCGTTGGCTTCCGCCAGCAGTTTCATCATGTCGCGCTCGCGGTCAGTAATTTTCACGGCCTCTCCGCCAAGGGTCAGTTCATTGCGCCCGATATGATAGGTAAAGCGCCCGAAGGACACGCTCTCGGGCGAGGTGTTCTGGTTGGCTGGCGGCGGAGCCGTCACGCGCCGCAGGATGGACCCCACGCGCAGCAGCAGTTCGCGCGGATCAAATGGCTTGGACAGATAATCGTCCACGCCCAGTTCAAAGCCCCGGATGCGGTCGTTGATATCGGCCAGCGCCGTCAGCATCAGGATCGGCACGGCGGAGGTCTGCCGCAGGGTCTCGGCGAACTGGAAGCCGTTCTCGCCCGGCATCATCACGTCGAGCACGATCAGGTCAAAGGCGAGGCCTTCCATGCGCTTGCGGGCATCCGCCGCGCTTTCCGCCGTCGTGACGCGGTAGCCGTTGGTTTTCAGAAATTGCGACAGCAGCGAGCGGATGCGCGTGTCATCATCCACGATGAGGATGTGGCTGGCATCATCGGCGGGTGTGGGCGAGACAGCCGTGTTCATGGGAACTTCTTCGTGATCATAGCTCTGATATGATCCCGCTCGTCCCGTTCAATCAAGCCCATCAGGAATCTCGCGATGGTTTCGCGGCTTTCGGGACCGGCCTCCGCCAACGCTTCAGCAATACGGCGGCCTTGCCGCTCGGCCAGTTCGGTGGCCAGCGCAGTACCCTTTGGCGTAAGATGCAGCAGCCGCTGGCGGCGATCATCCGCGCCCGCCCGCTGCTCGACGAAATCGCCTTCGATCAGGTCTTTCAGTACGCGCGCGAGACTCTGCTTGGTGATGCCAAGGATATCCAGCAGCGCCGCGATGGTAAGACCAGGACGGCGGTTGACAAAATGTAGCACACGATGATGTGCGCGGCCGAAGCCATAGCGCGCCAGCACCCGGTCCGGCTCTCCCACGAAATCGCGATAGCCGAAAAACACCAGCTCGATCAGGGCGATATCTGGCATCGGCGCGGTGGAAGCCGTAGGCTTGTCCGGCACTGCCGAGAGAGTTTGGTCGGAACGCGTCACAGTTTTTTCCAAGGAAAATATGTCAGTGATGTTGACATATCACAGACCAATTGTTACCCGTCAAGCCTCGCGTACGAAAGGATCGTGCGCCAAGAACCTTCAACCCGGCTGCTTCGTTGCGCGATAGCAAGAAAAGTAGTCACAAACAGGAGCGAAACCATGGCTGGCCAGCCCTTCGACAAGCGTGACGGATTCATCTGGATGGATGGCCAGCTCATCCCCTGGTCCGACGCGAAGGTGCATGTGCTGACGCATGCCATGCATTACGGTTCTGCCGTGTTCGAGGGCGAGCGCGCCTATGGCGGCAAGATCTTTCACAGCCGCAAGCATTCCGAGCGGCTGATCGAGTCGGCCCGTATCCTCGATATGACGGTGCCTTTTACCGCTGCCGAAATTGATGCGGCCAAGAAGGCGACGCTGAAGGCCAACAAGCAGACCGATGCCTATGTGCGCCCTATCGCATGGCGCGGCTCGGAGATGATGGGCGTCTCGGCTCAGCAGAATACCATCCATCTTGCCGTCGCGACCTGGGAATGGCCAAGCTATTTCGATCCCGCGCAACGCATGAAGGGGATTCGGCTCGGCATGGCGGAATACCGCAGGCCGGACCCGAAGACAGCACCCTGCAAGGCCAAGGCGGCAGGACTTTACATGATCTGCACGATCTCCAAGCACAAGGCGGAGCGTGAGGGCTTTGCCGATGCCCTGATGCTGGACTGGAAGGGTCGCGTTGCGGAATGCACCGGTGCCAATGTCTTCTTCATCAAGGACGGCGTCATCCACACGCCGAAAGCCGATTGCTTCCTCGATGGCCTCACCCGCCAGACCGTGATCAAGCTGGCCCGCAAGAACGGCATGAAGGTCGTGCAGCGCCGCATCAAGCCGGAGGAACTGTCCAGCTTCAATGAATGCTTTATAACAGGAACGGCGGCGGAAGTGACCCCGGTCGGAGAGATCGCCGGAATCAAATATACTCCGGGCAACATGACGAAAGTGTTGATCGATGCGTACTCGGCGGCTGTGATGCCGAAGTAACAATAAAATACAGACTTCCTATGTAATAATATGGAAGCTCTTCCGAGCCTTTATTTGGTCATACTCCTTTGGCAAGCGCGGCTAGACAAAGGAGAAATAAAGTGTTTCGCGATTTTGTACTGAATATCTTTTCGTTTCTGATCATCGAGCCTTTCCAGGCTGAGTTCAACCAGAAATTGCGGGACATGCAGGCACCTGCGGCGGTGGTCGAGCAGGTCCAAGGCTGCGTACGAGCCGCCGCACCGCTGCTCGCAGACAAGGCTTTGGGGAACTGGTGGTGGGCCGGCACGACAGCGGTTTATGTGGCCATCGGTATGCAATCCCCTGAGAAGGTGCTGGTCGAACAGGTGCCTTCCTGCGCACCTGCCATGGAGGCTGCCAAGCCCTTCCTAAATTCGGTCCGGTCTTGAAAACCGTTTGTGATTGACGGCATCAATAAATAGCAATTGACGATGGTGACAGCTTGACGCTGACTTAATCTGGTCATGGAAACGCTGATCCCCTACATCCTCTATTGCATCGCGATGTCCGGTACGCCGGGGCCGAACAACGTCATGGTTCTCGCTTCTGCCGCGAATTTTGGCTTTCGGCGAACGCAACCCCACATGTGGGGCATTAACATCGGCTTTAGCCTGATGATGTTCATTATCGCTTTGGGGCTGGGTTCCGTGTTTCTGGCGGAACCCAGACTGCAACTCGCCCTGAAGGTCATCGGAGTTGCTTACATGCTTTGGCTCGCATTCAAGATTGCCACGGCCAGTGGTGTCAGCGACGGACGATCAGAAAGCAAGCCCCTGACATTCCTTCAAGGTGCTGCCTTTCAATGGGTCAACCCAAAGGCCTGGATGATGATTCTGGGTGCGGTCTCGGTCTACGGCCCCGCGGGATACAATCTGCTGGAGAAGGCGCTCTATCTTAGCCTTGTCATGCTTGTGGCGGGCTCACCGCCAACCCAGATCTGGGCCGCTTTCGGCGTCGGCATCCGGCGTTTCCTGCAAGATCCCAAAGCGCTGCGGGCATTCAATATCACCATGGCCGCGCTGCTCGTGCTAAGCCTCATCCCCATGCTGCGGTAGGGACCTGCGTTCTCTCCGCTACCACGACGGAGAACACAATGGACGAAAGCATCCGTACGCTGGCGCACGAACTGCTCGAAAGCGGTGTCACAACGCTGAGCGACCGTGACCGGCGTGTCATCGCGCGCATCGCCAAGCAGCATCACATTACCCGCAACGTGAATACCTCGGTGGACGAGGGTATGACATTTGGCCAGAAGGTGGCGGATCAGGTTGCGCGCTGGGGCGGCTCCTGGACCTTCATCATCTGGTTTTTCGTGTTTCTGGGTTGCTGGAGTCTGCTCAATTCCGTGGTTCTGGCGACCTCCGCGCAGTTTGATCCCTATCCCTACATCTTCCTCAACCTGCTGCTGTCAATGCTGGCTTCCATCCAGGCGCCTCTGATCCTGATGTCGCAGAACCGGCAGGCCGCGCGCGACCGCATTCAAGCCACGCTGGACTACGAGGTGAATCTCAAGGCGGAGATGGAAATTCTGGAGTTGCACGGAAAGGTCGACCGGTTGCTGGCCTCAACGTCCACGAAAGCCTGACTACGGACGGCCTGACCACTTCTCCAGCGCCTGATCATCGGCGTCCTTCGCCTCGACCCATCCACCCCTGGAACCATCCTTGCGATGCTCCTTCTTCCAGAACGGCGCGCGGGTCTTGAGATAATCCATCAGGAATTCCGCCGCTGCGAAGGCCGCCGTGCGGTGCCTTGAGGCCGTGACGACGAGCACGATGTTCTCACCGGGGGCGATTTTTCCGAAACGATGGATCAGAACCGCGCCATCCAGCGGCCATCGCCCTCTGGCATCGTCCAGAACGCGGCCCATCTCCTCCTCAGCCATGCCGGGGTAATGTTCCAGCTCCAGTGCAGTGAGCGTGCCCTGTTCATCCCGGCATAGCCCGGTGAAGGTCACGACAGCACCGATGTCGAGTCGTCTCGCGCAGAGCTTCTTCTGCTCTGCAGCGATGTCGAAGTCTTCGGTTTGGACATGGACGGCAAACATTACCCCCCCGTCATCGGCGGGAAGAACGCGATTTCGCGTGCGCCTGCAACCGGTGAATCATGCTTCACATGCGCCTTGTCGATGGCGGTGCGGATCAGCGGGCCATTCTCGAAAGCATAGGCGTATTCCTCACCGCGCATTGTCAGCCACGCTATCAGATCGGTGACCGTCACCACCGCTGCGGGCAGGTCAACGCTCTCCTCAGGCTTGCCGATGCGCTCGCGCACCCAGGCAAAATACACCAGCTTTACGCTCATGCCGCGTCCTTCGGTTCTTTTGGCTCTTTCTCATCCTCCGCGATCAGATACTTGATCCCGGAGCCAAAATAATCCCAGCCCGTATAGAGCGTCAGGCCCGCCGCGATCCATAACAGTGTCAAACCGATATTCAGCGTCCAGTTCTCCGGCAGAACGCTGTCACCAGCAGGGCCTGCCACGAGAAAACCGATAGCGACGAGCTGCGCTGCGGTTTTCCACTTCGCTATGCGCGTGACCGGCAAGGAAACCCTGAGTTCAGCCAGAAACTCGCGCAGACCGGACACCAGGATTTCGCGGCACAGGATGATGATTGCCGCCCACAGCGACCACGAGGCAATCGTTTCGTCCGATACGAGCATCAAAAGCGTTGCCGCCACCAGAAGTTTGTCCGCGATGGGGTCCAGCATGCGGCCGATGGCGGAATACTGGTGCCACGCGCGGGCGAAATAGCCATCGAAATAATCCGTTATCGCGGCGACCACGAAAAACGCCAGCGCCCACCAGCGCATGCTGTCTTCGCGCGGCCAGAACAGGATCGCGACGATGGCTGGTACTGCCAGAATGCGCAGATACGTCAGGCAGTTCGGCAGGGAAAAGGGGTGGCTCTTGTTGCGGGGCGTCATGCGTCCTGTTCCGATTCGCCCCTGGAGAGGCTGTTTCGACCCATTTTACCTATCCCGAAGTTGCAACAAACCAAAGGGGCGATGACTATCTTGTCACCCCTTCTTGATGATCATGCCTTGTCGTTGAAGAAATCATGGATTGCCTTGGCCGTGGCGGCATTCACGCCGGGCGTCCGCGCCAGATCATCCAGCGATGCCCGCGATATGGCTTTTGCGGTGCCAAAATGCAGCAGAAGCGCCCGCTTTCGCGTTGGTCCGATGCCACCGATCTCGTCGAGCGGACTCTTCGTCATCTCGCGCTTGCGCTTGGCCCGGTGCGCGCCGATGGCAAAGCGATGCGCCTCGTCGCGCAGGCGTTGCACGAAATAGAGCGCCGGATCGCGAGGCGGCAGGCGAAATGGAGGACGCCCCGGCATGATGAAGGTCTCGCGCCCGGCATCACGGTCAGCTCCTTTGGCCACACCAACCAGGGGGACATCGGTAATACCAAGTGTTTCGAGCGTGGCGCGTACCGCTTCAAGCTGTCCCTTGCCGCCGTCGATGAGGACAAGATCGGGCCATGCCGGAAACTCTTCCCTGTCTCCCTTCTCCTTTCCTTCTGGGGAAGAAGGAACTGGAGGCACCCCATCCTCCTTCACCAGACGCGAAAAACGCCGCTCCAGCACCTCGCGCATCATGCCAAAATCATCACCTGGCGTGATGTCCGCCGATTTGATGTTGAAAATCCGGTAATGTTGCTTCCGGAAGCCCTCCACGCCCGCCACGATCATGCCACCCACAGCATTGGTGCCGGAGATGTGGGAGTTATCGTAAACCTCGATGCGGCGTGGCGGGTTTGGCAGGCCGAAAGCCTTTGCCAATGCCGCCATGAGCTTGATCTGCGTGGCGCTGTCTGCGAGGCGGCGGGAGAGTTCTTCCGTCGCGTTCTTCATCGCGTGATCGATAAGATCTTTCTTCTCGCCCCGCTGTGGCCTGGCAATCTCGATCCTGCGGCCCGCGCGTGATGAAAACGCCTCCACGAGCAACTCGGCATTCTCGATCTCCTCCGACAGCAGGATTAGCCGAGGAACCGGCTTGTCGTCATAGAACTGCGCCATGAAGGCATCCAGCACCTCAGCTTTCGTCAGGCTGGCATGTGCCTTGGGAAAATAGGCCCGGTTGCCCCAGTTCTGGAACATGCGAAAGAAAAAGACCTCGATGCAGAACTGGCCTTCGTGCTCCGCGATAGCAAACACATCCGCCTCTTCCACAGTCTGGGTGTTGATATCCTGCGATCCCCCGGTCGCCGACAGCGCCGCAATACGGTCGCGAAAACGCGCCGCCTTTTCGAACTCCAGCGCGGCGGACGCTTGCTGCATCTCGCGCGCCATATGTTCGCGCACGGCCTGGCTCTTGCCGGAGAGAAACCCCGTCGCCTCACTCACCAGTTCTGCATAGTCACCCATCGTGACCTCGTTTGTGCAGGGACCCGCACAACGCTTGATCTGGTACAGCAGGCAGGGTCGCGTGCGGTTGGCGAAATAACTGTCGGTACAGGTCCGCAGCAGAAACGCCTTCTGCAGCGCATCGATCGTGCGCTTCACCGCCCAGGCCGAAGCGAAAGGACCGTAATAATCGCCTTTCCGGTTGCGTGCGCCACGGTGTTTCACGATCTGCGGGGCGGCATGGTCGCCGGTAATCAGGATGTACGGAAAGCTCTTGTCGTCGCGCATAAGCACGTTGAAACGCGGGCGGAACTGTTTGATGTAGTTCGTCTCCAGCAGCAGCGCCTCGGTTTCCGTCTCCGTTACGACGAATTCCATGGCTGTCGTTTCCGCGATCATGCGGGCGATGCGGTTGGAATGGCCCTGTCCTCGCGCATAGCTCGCGACGCGTGCCTTCAGCTTCTTTGCCTTGCCGACATAAAGAACCTCGCCTGCCTTATCGAGCATGCGGTAGACGCCGGGCGAATTGGGCAGGGTCTTCCAGAAGCGCTTGATGACCTCGGCCCCGGCCTGGATGGCAGCGGGTGCGGCTTCGATATCCGCTTCCGGGGAGGCCTCAAGCTCCAGAGGCACCTCTTCGTCATCCAGATCAATCTCTGGCGGACGGTCACCGGCGGGAATGCCGCGATTCGGGAGAGGGCTGTTCATCCGCCTGATCTAGGCGATCTGCCCCGTGCCGACAATTTTGCGCGATGACAAAAAATATGGTGGCTTGGCGAAACCGCCTCAGCCCCCGCCAAGGGGATGACATGCAGAGATGCAGAAGCCGGAGTGAGACCCG
>JANPDL010000004.1:0-32248 GCA_031431475.1 Hyphomicrobiales bacterium | reverse complement strand
GCGGCCACGATCTTCTGCGCGGCGCTTTGCATGATCTGATGGAAGCCACGGCGGGCGTGGGTCTTGGGCGCATCGCGCCATCACACCGCCCGGCTCAGGATGCCATGGTCAAGACGGCTGCCGCCATGGCGGCGCTCTGGCCTGTGGCACCGCGCGAGACCAAGGCCGGAAAACCTGCCAAAGCCGGAAAGCCTCTCATAGCTAAGAAACCCCACAAGTCGAAGTCAGCCCATGTCCGCCGCCAGCGCTGACACCAGAAGCGGGGAAGCATCGGGCCTCATCCGGGTGGCGCGCATGGCCCATCTGCTCGATCTCCAGCCGGGCACGCTGCAGCGGCTGGATGTACGCCGCCGTCTGGAAGCGGAAGGCTGTCCGCGCCCGCGCAGCCGGCGCCCGCTGCGCTGGTCGGCAGCCGAAGTCATGCGCTGGATCGATCCGGCTGGAACCACCAATCACACCACGGCAGACCGCGCGCCGTGGCGGGAGAAGATGATCGCGGCCTATGGAGAGAGCAGATGATTGCAGGCATGGACGACAGGCTGATGCCGACGCGCGAGGCCGTGCGGCATAATTTCAACGAGCAGATGAAAAAAAAACGGGAGGAGGCGGTCCGCGCAGGCTTGCCGCTGCTGCTGCTGAATGCGCGCTTCATCGAGACATCACGGGAGTTTCACCTGCTCATGGCGGAATGCGTTGATGTGCGCCAGACGCCCGCCGAAACCGTCGAGGCGGGCTGCAATGTGCTGGCCAACATGATTTCCGGCTTGGTCAAGAACCATTGTGAGGAACAGGACCGGGAGAAGCTGTTTGTGTTTTTGATGGACAAGATCGGCTATGCGGCCAGCTGTTTCCTGAAAATGGACGGTGACAGCGTCAAGGTCCCGGTGGTGCACACGGCCTGACTGGACGCCGCCGCCGCGCGTCTTTATGATCCCTGCCCTCACTCCACTGCCCTGGAGCCATCATGCGCAAACCCTACAAGATCAGGCTTGGTCCGTTCCTCAGCTGGCGCGAGGGCCGTCCGCGCTTCGTGCCCGGCCCGCGCGAGCGCCATCTGGGGTTCAAGGGCGAGGATCTCCGCCATGGCGCGGAAGGCCGCTGGTTCACGGCGGAAGAAGCCCGCAATTGGGGCATCAAGCGCCATGCCGAGATCGAGGCCGCACGGCAGGGCGCGCCGGTGGCGGCCAAGGCCGTCACCCGCGAAACCGTGCAGGACCTGCTGCGGGATTTCATCAACTCGGATGATTTCAGGGGCCATGCCGAAAGCACCAGGCGCAAGAACCTCCAGCACCAGCGCTGGCTGATCCATGACGGGCCGGACGCGAGCCAGCCCGGCGCACTGGCGCTGTGTCCGGCCCGCTATGCGGAGCCTGCCGATATCAAGGCGGCTTTCGAGACATGGCGCAAGCGGCGGGGCCTCACCAGCGCCAAGCACATGGTGATGCTGCTGTCAGCCGCCTACAAATGGGCGCGGCTGTCATCGGCGTGGCGGCTCAACATCGCCAATCCCTGCCACAGGCTGGGCCTGCCCTCGCCGGACCCGCGCGTCTTCGTCTGGACGACGGACGCGATCCTGCACATGGTCCAGACCGCCGACAGCATGGGCCTGCCCTTCATCGGCGATGCCATCTATCTCGGCGTCTTTTCCGGCCAGCGGCAGGGTGACAGGCTCAAGATGGTGCAGGCCGATCTGGAGCAGGAGCTGATGTTCTTCCGGCAGGGCAAGACCAGCGTCATCGTCGAGATACCGCAGATCGCCGCACTGGAGCGCCGCCTCACCGCCGCGAAGGAGCGCCGCCGCCAGCTGCCGCACCGCATCATCTCGGCCAATGTGATCATCGACGAGACCACGGGCAAGGCGCTGACGCACACGCGCTATTTCAAGCAGTTCCGCAAGGTCAAGCGCGCCGCCATCGAAAGCGCCCGCCAGAACGGCGATGCGTTCATGGCCGCCCATCTGGCCAAGGCGCGCGATCAGGACCTGCGCGACACCATCGTGACCTGGCTTGCGAGAGAGGGTGCCAGCATCATCCAGATCAAGTCGATCACGGGTCACTCGCTGGCCTCGATCATGACCACGATCAAGCACTACCTCGCCATCGACAGCCGCATGTCGCGCGAGGCGATGGACCTGCTGCAGAGATGGATGGACCGGGAGAAGATCGCGCTATGAGAAACCGACGCCGTGCTGTGCCAATTCAACCCATGCGTCCTGTCGAAGGTGCCGCACATATGAGCAGCGTGCTGATTGAATTCGACGCTCGTTTCAATCTGGCGTTCACAGACCATTTCGATATGCCGCATGAGGTCAAGCATCGCCTGCAAAAACTACGAAACGATATGACATCGCTGCGAGAGCTGCTGGAATGGATCGGTAAACGAGAGTCGCTATGAAAACGGAAACCGCGCATCTGCTATTTGCCGGTAGCGACTACTATGCCTCAGGCGGCATGAACGATTATTATGGGCTGTTCCACACAGAAGAGCATGCTGTGTTGAAGGGTCAGCAACTTGTGAAATATACGCAGCTTGAGCGTTATAAAACTCGGCAGGCAGAGTGGTTTCAGGTGGTCAGATTGTCCGATCTCCGCGTTATTGCGTTCTACGGCGAACCTCACAATGGCGGGCCACAATGGCCACAGTCAAAAGCATTGTTTGAAGGTGCGCGAGAGGAAAAGCTATGAGAGATATTGCAGACATTCGAAACTGGCCCCTGAAATACAGGGCTCCCTGCAAGGGTTGCCGCTATCTGGAAATTTCCAAATACGGGGCTGAGTGCACCTATTTCAAAGTCAATGACTGGCCTGAAATGCCATTCATTCACCGATACGCATTGAACAAAAACAGGCCAAGCATGACCACTCGCAAACACGTTGAAGGCCGGTTTGAAGACGACGCGCGGCAAGACTTGTGCGCATTTTTCTCTGAAATCATAGCAACAAAACCAGAACTTCCGACCGATAAAAGTCTCACGTGAGACTTCCAGAAAGTCTCACGCCGCGCGTTGCGCCAGACACCTGATCCGCCAAGTCATTGAAAAGATTGTGGAGGCCCAGCCCTGGACTTGAACCAGGGATGCGGTGCACTTGCGGTGCAACGGGGTCGCCGCTCCCCCACCGGGCCATCACAAACATTATAGATGCCGATCACGGATGCGTGAAGTGCACACCACCAGCAAGGTTAATCCAGCATGAAGACAGCCGAACCGCCTATGCCCGTTTTCGACCACGCTGGAATAATCCATGACCTGATCAATGGCGCGACGCATGCGACTCTGGGGACGCTCGACGCGGCAGGCGCGCCGTTCACCTCGCTGGTGGCGCTGGCGCGGGACAAGGACCTTAGTCCCCTGATCATCACCTCGCATCTCTCCAGTCACACTGGCCATCTGGAAGCGAACCCGCGCGTCTCGCTGCTGATCTCCAGCATCGGCAAGGGCGATCCTCTGGCCCATCCACGGTTGACACTGACGGGGTTGGCCATGGCGGCCGGACCGGGCGAGGCGGAGTATGACCGAATCCGTCCACTTTACATTGCGCAGAACCCGAAGGCTGCGCTCTATGTGCAATTGCCGGGGTTCTGGTTCTGGCGGATTGCGCCGGAGAAGGTGTTTCTGAACGGCGGGTTCGGGAAGGCGTGGAATGGGAGTTGGGATGAGGTGGCGGGGTAACGAGCCCCAAATGCAGGCGCTGGGCTAACCTTGACATGTAGTGCAATTGAAATACATTTGTATCCTCATAATCATCGAACTGCGAGAGTAGGCCATGTCAAAAAGCGTCACAGTCCAGGCCCGTATGGAACCGGAGCTCAAGGAGAAGGCTGACGCCATCCTTGCGTCCCTCGGTATCAACGCAACTACGGCGATCACACTTTTTTACACACAGGTCGTGAGGCATCGCGGCATTCCGCTTGAACTCAAGGTCCCAAACGAGGATACCGTGGCGGCGATGCGCGAACTGAAAGATCCGGCCTATCGCAAAAGCGCGAAAAAGTTTGGAAGCGTTGCGGATCTGATGGCTGATCTCGACAGCTGATTCCGCGGCCATGAAGCAGGTCATCCAGTCCAATCGCTTCAGGCGGGATTACGAGCGTATGCTGAAACGCGGGCTCAATCCGCAAAAGCTCGCACGGATTCTTGGGCTTCTGATCGCAGACCAGCCACTCCCCGCGCGCTGCCGTCCGCACAGGCTGAGCGGCGAATACATGGGGTTCTGGGAATGCCATATCGAGCCGGACTGGTTGCTGATCTATGATGTGGGACCCGAATTCCTGGAGCTTGCCGCGACTGGTTCGCACGCCGATCTGTTTCGCTAACCCCTCATTGATTGAGTTCGAACATTCATGCTCCTGAACTTCTTCACGCAGCTGCGCGACGCCAAAATCCCGGTCACCCTCCGGGAATATCTCACCCTGATGGAGGCGATGAAGCGTGATCTGGCGGAGCAATCGGTGGAGCAGTTCTATTATCTCTCCCGGTCTGCCTTGGTGAAGGACGAGCGCAACCTCGACAAGTTCGACCGGGTGTTCTCGACCGTCTTCAAGGGCCTTGGCGAAAGCGCGGGTCCCGAAGGCGTTGCCGCCGCCGAACTGCCGGAGGAATGGCTGCGCAAGCTGGCCGAGAAGCACCTTTCGCCGGAGGAGCGCGCGCAGATCGAGGCTCTGGGCTGGGACAAGCTGTGGGAGACGCTGAAACAGCGGCTGGCTGAGCAGAAAGCCCGCCATCAGGGCGGCAGCAAGTGGATCGGCACGGCGGGCACCTCGCCCTTTGGAGCGTATGGCTACAACCCCGAGGGCATTCGCATTGGGCAAGAAGGCAACCGCAATTTCCGCGCGGTAAAAGTGTGGGACAAGCGCGAGTTCCGCGATCTCGACGACGGCGTGGAGCTTGGCACCCGCAACATCAAGCTCGCGCTGCGCCGCCTGCGCAAGTTCGCGCGGTCGGGCGCGCTGGACGAACTGGATCTCGACAGCACCATCAAAGGCACGGCGCACCGGGGCTATCTCGATATCCAGATGCGTGCGGAACGCCGCAACGCCATCAAAGTGCTGCTGTTCTTCGACATCGGCGGATCGATGGACTGGCACATCGGGCAGGTGGAAGAGCTGTTCTCGGCGGCGAAATCCGAGTTCAAGCACATGGATTATTTCTACTTCCACAATTGCCCCTACGAGCGGGTGTGGAAGGAAAACCGCAGGCGGCACGAGGCGGTCATATCAACACAGGACGTCATCCGCACCTACGGGAGCGATTACCGCGTGATCTTCGTCGGCGATGCCTCGATGAGCCCCTACGAAATCAGCCATCCCGGCGGCTCGGTGGAGCACTGGAACGCGGAATCCGGCGAGGCCTGGATGACACGGATCACAGATCACTTTTCGCGCGCGGTGTGGCTGAACCCGGTTCCGGAGCAGCACTGGGGCTATACGCATTCGCTGGTGATGCTGAAGAAGCTGATGGCGGGGCAGATGTTCCCGCTGACGCTGGACGGGCTCGAAGGCGCCATGCGCGCACTGGTGCGGTAAGGAGAAGATCAAGGGCGGTTCACTGCCCTCCGAACGCAAACCCCTTGCCCGGCGCGGCATCGAACAGGGCCTTCGTATAGGGATGCTGCGGATTGGCGAAGATTTCCACCGTGCTGCCCTGTTCCACCACGATGCCCTTCTGCATCACGGCGATACGGTCACAGATTTGCGCTGCCACGCGCAAATCATGCGTGATGAACAGCACGGCGAGATCGAACTTGATGCGCACGTCATCCAGCAGCTTCAGAACCTGCGCCTGCACCGAGACATCCAGCGCCGACACCGCTTCATCCGCGATCAGCACCTTGGGCTCCATAGCGAGCGCACGGGCAATGGCGATGCGCTGGCGCTGGCCACCCGAGAACTGGTGAGGGTATCGATCCAGCGCATCCGGCGAGAGGCCGACGAGCGTCATCAGGCCACGCGCCCGCTGCATGGCGTCAGCATGGCCAAGGCCATAGTTCACCGGTCCCTCGATGATTGAGGCCCCCACGGTGCGGCGCGGATTGAGCGAGCGGTAGGGGTCCTGAAAGACGATCTGGATTTCCTTGCGGTGCGGGCGCAGCAGTCGCTCCGGCATGGTCGCCACATCGAGATCGCCGATCTTGATCTCGCCTGATGTCGGATCGATCAGCCGCGCGACGCACCGCGCCACGGTGGATTTGCCTGATCCTGACTCGCCCACGATGCCCAGTGTTTCGCCCCGGCGCACCGTGATGTTCACGTCGTTGGCCGCTTTCACCACGCGGGCATTGGGCCGGAAGAAGCTCGTCGCGCCGAAGGTCTTCATCAGCGATTTGGTGGAGAGCGCGAGTTCGCCAGTTTTGGCAATGCGCTTGGGAGGCGTCATCGTCGGCACGGAAGCCATGAGCATTTTCGTGTAGGGCTCCTGCGGGTTGGTGAGTACTTCTTTTGCGGTGCCAGTCTCCACCAGCTTGCCATGCTGCATCACGGCCACGCGGTCCGCGATATCGGCGACCACGCCGAAATCGTGGGTGATGAACAGCACGCCGGTGCCCTTGCGCTCTTGCATCTCGCGAATCAGCTTCAGGATCTGCGCCTGCGTCGTCACGTCCAGTGCCGTCGTCGGCTCATCCGCGATCAGCAGCGATGGATCGAGGATCAGCGCCTGGGCGATCATCACGCGCTGGCGCTGGCCGCCGGACAGCTGATGGGGATAGGAATTCACAAGCTGGCGCACATCCGGCAGGCGCACGGCCTCCATCATTTCCACCACCTTCTCCAGTTGCTGGCTGGAGGAAAGATTTGTGTGGATATCGAGCACTTCGGCGATCTGGTCGCCGACTTTCATCACAGGATTCAGCGCGGTCATCGGCTCCTGGAAGATCATCGACATCTTGGTGCCGCGCAATGCCCGCAACCGGTCCGGCGTCGCCGCCACAGTGTCCTCGTCCTGCAGCAGGATGCGCCCGCTGGTGACCGTCAGCTGGCGCTTTGGCAACAGGCCCATCACGGCCTGCGCTGTCACGGATTTGCCAGACCCGGATTCGCCCACGACACAGACGATCTCGCCCGGGTTCACAGTGAGCGAGAGATTGGTGACAGCGTTCTGCCGGTCGCTGCCCGAAGGAAGGGATACAGTGAGATTGTCGATGGCGAGAACGGGCTGGGTCATTGGCTTGGCTTCCACAACAATCACATCCTCTTCGCAATCTTGGGGTCCAGCCGGTCGCGCAGGCCGTCGCCCAGCACGTTTACGGCAAGAATTGTCAGCGACAGTCCCACGCCCGGCCACAGGATATTCCACGGTGCTATCTGGAAGAAAATGCGCCCTTCCGCGATCATGTTGCCCCAGCTCGGGATGATCGGCGGCGTGCCAGCGCCCAGAAACGACAGGATTGCCTCGGTCAGCATGGCGGAGGCGCAGATGTAGGTGGCCTGCACGATCAGCGGCGGAATGCAGTTGGGCAGCACATGGCGGTAGAGGATTTTTACCAGTGGCGTACCGATGGAAATGGCCGATTCGACGTAGGGTTCCTCGCGCACGGACAGCACCACAGCGCGCACGAGGCGCACCACGCGGGGAATTTCCGGAATGGTGATGGCGATAATGACGGTCGCGATGCTGGCACCCGACAGCGACACCAGTGCGATGGCGAGCAGGATACCGGGAATGGCCATCAGACCGTCCATGAAACGCATCACGATGGCATCCAGCCAGCGGATATAGCCCGCAACCATGCCAATGATCAGGCCCAGCCCCACGGAAAACAGCGCCACCAGCGAGCCCACGATCAGCGACACCCGCGCGCCATAGACCAGACGGCTCCAGACATCGCGCCCGAACTGGTCAGTGCCCAGCCAGTTCTGCGCAGTCGGCGGTTTGAGACGGTTGGATGGTGCCAGCGATGTCGGATCGATGGTACCCATCAGCGGAGCGAAGATTGCGGCGACAACAATGGCGATGAGCAGGACAGCGCCCAGAGCCGCTAGCGGATAGCGCGCCACGGCGGTGCGGCGGAACTCCTGGAATGGGCTGGCGATGGCTGCGCTCAATACCGTATCCTCGGGTCAACCAGCGTGTACGCAATATCGATCAGCAGGTTGAGCATGATATAGACGAAGGCGAAGAAGAGGATCAGCCCCTGGATGATCGGGTAATCGCGCCGCGTGATGGCATCCACCACCAGGCGCCCGAGACCGGGGATGTTGAAGACGCTTTCCGTCACGACAACCCCGCCGATCAGCAAAGCCACGCCAAGCCCGATGACCGTGACGATGGGCACGGCGGCGTTCTTGAGCGCATGCTTGAACAGCACCTTTTTCTCGATCTGCCCCTTGGCTCGCGCCGTGCGGATGTAGTCCTCGTTCAGCACCTCCAGCACGCTGGCCCGGGTGATGCGCGCGATCAGCGCGACATAGATACAGGACAGCGTGATGGTCGGCAGGGTGATCGTGTTCACGAAACGCGAGAAATCCACGAAGGGGCTCACATAGCCCTGCACCGGAAACCAGCGCATGTTGATGGCAAGCCCAAAGATCAGGAAATAGCCCATCACGAACACCGGAACCGAGAAGCCGACGACCGCGAAGAGCATCACCAGCCTGTCGATCCACGTGCCCGCTTTCCACGCCGCCAGCACGCCGAGCGGCACGGCGACGGCGATGGAGAACAGGATTGTCGTGAGGGCCAGCATCCCGGTGGGTTCGAGCCGCTGGCCGATCAGCGTCGATACGGGCAGGCCGGTGAACAGCGAGGTGCCGAGATCAAGGCGCAGCAGTTGCCAGAACCACTCCACAAACTGGACCACCACCGGGCGATCCAGGCCGAGGCTCTGACGCACTTTCTCGATCTGCTCAAGTGATGCCGTATCGCCAGCGAGAATGGCAGCGGGATCGCCTGATATACGCAGCATGAAAAACACGATCAGCGCCACGAGCCCCATGACGGGGAGCGTGGAGAGGATGCGCTGGAGAATGAACAGGGGCATGGCACACTGTCTTTCCTTCTCCCCTTGCGGGAGAAGGTGGTCGGCGGATGCCGACCGGATGAGGGGTCACGCAGGTCTGAGGCGTCAGCGTGACCCCTCATCCGACCTCGCTAGCGCGAGGCCACCTTCTCCCGCAAGGGGAGAAGGAAAGTGCGAAAGTTAAGCCTTCTTGATATTCCAGAAGAACGGCGGGGCATTCAGTATCCCACTGACATTGTCCCGGAAGCCGGTCGCCACGAAGAACTGGCCGAGATTCGCCTGGAAGTTGCCAACCTCGAACTGCCGTTTCTGCATCGCGTCCACCAGCTTCTTTTTCTCATCGAGGCTGCCAGATTCGGCAAATTGCGTGCGCATTGTCTCGGTTTCCGGATCATTGGCCCAGCCCACCCAGGCCTTGTCACCCGCGCCCGACATGGCGAACTGCACAACAGGGTCGAGCACGTCTGCGCCCTCCCACCATGTGAAGAACATGTTCCAGCCGCCCTGATCGACCGGGTTGCGGTTGGTGCGCCGCTGCAGCACAGTGGCCCAGTCCATGGCCTGCGCCTCGACATTCATGCCCAGCCGCTTGAGCGTATCGGCCACGACGGTCGCCATTGCTGTCTGAACCGGGATATCGGTAGTCGCCAGCAACACGATCTTTTCGCCGTTGTAGCCGCTGTCCTTCAGCACCTTCTTGGCGGCCTCGATGTTGCCCTTGCCCATCTCCTCGATGCCGACCTTGCTTTCGAAAGTGGTGCCGCAGGGAACGATGGAATGGCACGCCCGCATGTAATCAGCCTGACCGATGGCAGCCTGCAACACATCGGACTGCTTGATCGCCATGGCAATGGCGCGACGCACGCCCGGATTGTTGGTGGGAGCCGAGAGGTGATTAAAGCGCCCCATGCCGACGTTGCCGAGCGGATTGAAATTGCCCAGCTTCACGCCCGGCACGCGGGACACCACCGACAGAAGGTCAGCTGGCACCTGCTCGTAGTAATCGACCTCACCCGAGATCAGCGCGTTGAGCGCCGTGGTCGGATCGGGGAAGTTGATCCATTCCACGCCTTCCACATAGACATTCTTGCCGCCCGATGCATTGGACGCGGCTTCGGTGCGCGGCACGTATTTCGGGTTGCGCGCATAGACCGTGCGTGCGCCGGGCTTGTAGTCGGCCGCCACCCATTTGAACGGGCCGGAACCGATCATGTCGTTGGCGGTGAGGCGCTCGGTCGGTGGCTTTTCAGCGTAGCGCTGCGGCATCATGAACGGCACGTTGGTGGACAGCTTGCCGATGGATTCCAGCACGAAGCCATAAGGCTTCTTCATTTTGATCACGATGACCTTGGGGCCATCTGCCGTCACGCTGTCGATATAGGTGAACAGGCGGATGCCCATGCCGTCCACCTTGCCCCAGCGGATCAGCGACGGCACGCAATCGGCGGACGTCACAGCCGTATCATCATGCCATGAGAGGCCATCGCGCAGGGTGATGCGGTATGTCATCTTGTCAGGCGAAATCTCGACGCCAGAAGCCATTTGCGGCTGGACCTCCAGCTTCTCGTTCATGGCGAAAAGCGTGTCCCAGATCATGTAGCCGTGGTTGCGCACGATGTATCCCGTGGTCGCCACAGGATCGAGCGTGGTCAGTGATGCATGCGGAATGACCTTGAGGATGCCCTTGGCCTGGGCGACTGCACTGCCCGGCATGCCTGCTGTTGCAGCAATGGCTGCGGAACCTGCCATCAATTCACGGCGATTCATATCCATGGTATTCTCCCTTATTGGCGCTGTGGACCCGTCAGCAACTCCCATGCCAGACCGCCACCACGTTCCCTGTCGCATTCAATTAGATGGGGCGCTTCGGGAACTGTCAATGCAGGCCACTCAGGTCTTTACGCCATGCACGTTTTTCTCGCATTGTGCGTTGATCCAACAGCGAGTCCGCCATGCCCCGTCGCCGCCGTGTCCTCATCGCCATGATGAAGCATGAAACCAACACCTTCTCCCCCGTTCCAACCGATCTCCAGCGCTTCAAGGCCTGGGGGCTTTACGAGAATGAGGCCGTTGTCACGGCCTACCGCGGCACCAACCATCCGACGGGGGCCTATATTGATCTCGCAGATGAAATGAAGGCGGAAATTGTCTCGCCCGTCGCCGCCGAGGCGATGCCCAGCGGGTACGTACAGAAAGAGGCCTATGCCTATCTCACAGGCCGCATTCTCGATGCGGTGCGCGCCAAAGGCCCATTCGACGCCATCCTGCTTGATCTGCACGGAGCAATGGTGCCCGAAGGCATGGACCAGGGCGGCGAGGGGCCTTTGCTGTCAGCCATCCGCAAGCTGGCACCCAAAACACCCATCGGCGTCACCTTCGACATGCATGGTAACATGACCCAGGAAACCATGGACAATGCCGATGTGGTGCTGTGCTACAAGCACTATCCCCATACCGATATGGCCGAGGTCGGGCGCACGACGGCCAGCATCATCAGGCGCATGATCGCGGGCGAGGTGAAGCCCGTGATCTCCTGGGGACAGGCCGGCATTCTGGCCCAGACGCTCCGCATGGGTACGGCGGATGAGCCGATGAAGACGGCACAGGCCATGACGCGCAAGGCTGAAAAGCAGAAGGGCATACTCGCGGCCTCCGTTTTCGGCGGCTTTCCGATGGCAGATATCCCGGATGCGGGCCTGTCCGTGGTGATCGTGGCGGATGGCGACCGCAGGAAGGCGGACAAGGCGCGCGACACCATCCTCGACTACTGCAAGGAGCAGAAGAAGGAATGGATCTACAACCACGAGAAGCTCAGCCAGGCCGTGCGCCGCGCTTCAGGGGCCAACAATTTCCCGGTCATCCTGCTGGATCACGCCGACAACGTGGGCTCCGGCGGGACTTCCGATTCCATGATGGTGATCAGGGAGGTGCTGCGCCAGAAGCTTGACGGCGTGGCGGTGGCGACGGTCTATGACCCTGACGCGGTCAAGGCCATGGCGGCGGCGGGAATCGGCGCGACCATCACGCTCGATCTGGGCGGCAAGTCCGACATGCCGTCCATCGGGCACACAGCCGAACCTTTGCGTCTCACCGGCAAGGTCAAGCGGCTCTCCGACGGCGAATGGATCGTGCGCGGGCCAATGTACACGGGCTCGAAGGTGACGAGCGGCCCGACAGCGGTGTTCGAAACCGGGCCGGAGGGTGCGAGGATGCAGATCGTGGTGACCAGCCTGCACCACGAGCCGTGGGATGCGGGCATCTTCACCCACATCGGCATCGATCCGCAGCACTGCAAATACCTGCTGCTGAAATCACGGATCCATTATCGTGCAGGGTTTGAGCAACTGGCCAAGATGACGGTGACGCTGGATGGGATCGGGGTGACGACGAGCGATAACAGGTTGCTGAAGTTTACGAGGTTGAAAAGGCCGATTTATCCGCTGGATGGGTGAGGGATCGTGCGGTAAAAGTCGTGGGTCAGAGCCTAGCGCGACGCTTCGCAGGCCCCCAAATGGCGTAGCCTTCAAAACCTGTATCAGGCAAAGATCGCATCAAGACAATCATTGCCAAAGCCGGAACCGAATAGCTTTGTCTTTGACCAATCTACAAAGCGGTATCGTTCTTTGAATTCAGTTTCTGCTTCTGAATTTTTAAAATAGTTGACGATAACCAGAGGTGATCTTCGATGGCCGAGATCGTCTGGTTTCCCATTGTCAAAATGCTGATATGTTTTCACAAGTGAATGAAGTATTTGCCGCGCATAGTCGTCGTGCAGCGGGAGCGAGAAACCAACTACAGACATCCCATAATTGAAGCGACCCCCGCCCCGCCCCCATCCAGCCCAGAAATCGCTTAGCCGCGAAGCGTAGAGCAGTTTCGTGGCGGAAGGCGCCAGCAGCCGAGGTGTAGCTCTGAAAAGCAAGTCTGTTTCATGCAGCTTGGCGAGGTTTCGCGCTCTATAAACGGTCTTGAGCGGATCGCTGTCGGGATAGGGGCTGCCGACAATTGGCTCAAGACCAAGCGTCGCTGATCGAGAGAAGATCACATCGTCGGGTTCATTCGGATTGCCATTGCGGGCCCATATTGTCTTTGCCCGATCAAATGGCGCTCGGTCGAACCAATCGATCGATCCGTGAACTTTGAGGATCGAAACTTCCTCGACATCAGAATCGATGGTTCCTCCAAATTCATCAACCGTCTTGTAGCGTGATGGGACCAGCCTATACGGCTTATCGACAGCTTCGAGGGCTCGCTCAAGCAGCGTGTCGTAATTGAATGTGAAAACGGTGTCGCCGGGCTGCAGGCGCTTGGCAAACTCGATATAAAGGTCCGGCACTGTCTTGAGATTGATCATCTGGCGCGCAAGAATCTTGCCGATCAAATGCTTGACGACCACCGTTGCTTCATTGCCATCTTCGCTCCACGTGTCGCCACCTCTCAGGCCCAGATAATGCTCGATATCGAGGAAGCGCATGAAGTCCTCGAAGTCGACTGCGTCAGGAGTCAGGGAAACGCCCTCTGTATCTCGTTTGAAAGTGATGTAGCTGTCGAGGTCGTTGAAAAACTTATGAGCGCGGGTATCCTTCCCATACACTTTTACCGCATCCGTGATCTGTCGCCAGAGATCGGAAGCGAGCGGTAATTGAGCGGGCACAGAGAAGCCAGCACCCAGAAAAATGAGGCGATACTTTCTGGTCATTTAGCTACCTCAAAGGGCGGACCAGTCTTGCGCGCCCTCAAGCGACTCCATGATCTTGTCGTCGCCGGGGTCATGCGCCGCGATGGCCTGGCATTGGCGTCCAATCTCTTCAGCGATCAGCTCCGCCGCGCGGGCCTTGATGCGCGCCCGGACCTCGGCCGGAAGGCGTGCGATCACTTCCTCGGCGGGGATGGGACGATACGCCTTGGTCATGGCTGCTTTTCCCTATTGCTCGGCGAGTTAAATATACACTGCAAAGTATTTCTGTGGCCCGAAATCGTCCGCAGGGCCATTCAATTTTGCCGTTATGTCCGGCCTTGAGCCGGGCATCCACGTTTGGCGGTGTTGCAGGGAAACTGGGCGACCTGGTCAAGCCCTGCCATGACGGCCATGTGACTCCAGATTGAACTGCACCAGAATCACTCCCTCACAGCACCACCACGCCCTTGTGCTTGGCCTTCTCAGGCGGCTCCACGTGGATGGTGATCACCGCGCCTTCGGCTTCCTTGCGGATCGCGGCTTCGATGCGGTCGCAGATGGTGTGGGATTCGCCAACCGTCATGTTGGCGGGCACGACAAGATGAAATTCGATGAAGGTGGCGCTGCCCGCCGCCCGCGTGCGCAGGTCATGCGCCTCGATCGCCCCGTCACCGCCTTCGGCGATAGCGGTGCGGATGCTGGTCATCACCTTGGGGTCCACAGCCTCGTCCATCAGGCCACCGACCGATTCCTTGATCAATCGCGCGCCTGACCACAGGATGTTTAACGCGACGAGACACGCCAGCAGCGGATCAAGCCAGGGCAGGCCGGTGAGATAGGCGGCAGCGAGACCGATCATCACACCTATGGAGGAGATAACATCGGTCTGCAGGTGCCTGCCATCCGCGAGCAAGGCCGGGGAACGCTGCTTTTTACCTTCGCGCATCAGCAGGGTGCACCATAGTCCATTGATTACAGCAGCCAGCAGATTGATCGCCATGCCCTGCCAGGGCGTTGCAAGTGCGCTTCCGATCCAAAACACGCGGTATGAGGCCGAGAAAATTGCGAACGCCGCAGCAAGGATCAGCGCGCCTTCCAGAACGGCGGCAAAATACTCCGCCTTGTGGTGTCCGTAGGGATGTTCCTTGTCCGGCGGCTTTTGCGCGAGCTGCACGGCATAGAGCGCCGCAGCCGCCGCCACGACATTGACCACGCTTTCGATGGCATCCGAATACAGCGCCACTGACCCGGTGAGCCACCAGGCCAGCAGTTTCAGCAGGAAGACCACCACACCAATGGCGATGCTGCCCGCTGCTATTTTGGTCAGCGACGTCATGGGCGTCGCCCTATCAGGTCGAATGCCGCGCCGCTACCGCTTCTCGCGCAGGGCGGTTACCTCCGCACGCAACGCACGCAACTCGATGATCACCGGATCCTGCACACCTTTTGCTGCCTTGATTTCCTCATTCACATCATCAAGCGCCGTGACGACGACACCAATGAAGAGGTTGAGCACCATGAAGGCCGACAGGACCATGAAGGTCATCACAAAAAACCACGAGTATGTATTACCCTTTTCCATCAGTGGTTTGACGATGCCGTTGGACCAGTCATCGAAGGTCATGGACTGGAACAAAGTGTAGGCAGAAGAGCCCAGGTCACCAAACAGTTCAGGGTTGGTGTCCGCGTACAGCTTCGCGCCCATGACGGCGAAAACATAGTAGACAATCGCCAGCAGCATGGCGATGGAGCCCATTCCCGGCATGGCACCGATAAGACCGGCGACGACCCTGCGCAGCGATGGTACCACGGTCAGGAGCCGCAGGACCCTCAGGATTCTCAGCGCACGCAGAACCGAGAGCGAACCGGTCGCAGGGATGAGCGCGATGGCAACCACAAAAAAATCGAAGAGGCTCCAGGGGTCCTTGAAGAAGGCCAGCCGATGTACCGCAATGCGCGCCACGAGTTCCAGGACAAAAATTCCCAGAAGAATGTGGTCCAGCCACCACAGTACCCCCCCGATCTCCGCCATCATGGTCTTTGACGTTTCAAGGCCCAGGGTAATGGCATTGATAATGATCAGCGCGATGATGATGCGCTCGGTTCGCGGATGGGTGACGATGGCTTTCAGGCTTTCCATGGATCGGGCTCCTTTTTGGCGGTTGGCCCGCTCTGAAGCCCCTTGTTGTCCTGAATTGGACGACAGCAGCAAGACGGCATTTGGTTTGTCCAACGGAAATCTTGGCTGCCGCGCTTCCGTCCCGTGTCGTTCCGGGCTAAAGCGAGCCCTCTTTGAAGGCTGGCACTTGCCGCTGGCCCCCACGGGATCGTCACATCTCGCCCATGCGCGCCTATCTCGATTTTGAAAAACCCGTCGCCGAGCTCGAAGCCAGGATCGAGGAATTGCGCAAGCTTGCGGCCAATGGCGATCCGCAAGCGATCGGCGAGGATATCAGCAAGCTGGAGGGTAAGGCCTTGCAGTCGCTGAAGGATCTCTACGCCAACCTGACGCCCTGGCAGAAGACACAAGTGGCCCGCCATCCCGAGCGACCGCATCTCAACCATTATGTCAAAGCCCTGATCGAGGATTTCACACCGCTCGCGGGAGACCGCTATTTCGGCGAGGATGAGGCGATTGTCGGCGGCTTCGGGCGCTTCCGGGGCCAGAGCGTCTGCCTGATGGGTCAGGAAAAGGGCGTTGATACGGAATCGCGCCTGCGCCACAACTTCGGCATGGCCAAGCCCGAGGGCTATCGCAAGGCCGTGCGCCTGATGGAAATGGCGGATCATTTCGATATTCCCGTGATCTCTCTGGTGGACACGGCGGGGGCCTATCCCGGTATCGGTGCCGAAGAGCGTGGACAGGCGGAAGCCATCGCGCAATCCACTGCGAAGGGTCTCGCAATCGGCGTTCCCAGCGTCGCCGTCATCATCGGTGAGGGCGGTTCTGGCGGCGCAGTTGCCATCGCTACCTCCAACCGGGTGCTGATGCTGGAGCATTCGATCTACACCGTGGCGTCGCCCGAAGCCTCCGCATCGATTCTTTGGCGCGACTCAGGCCGTGCGCAGGAAGCCGCGACCACAATGAAGATCACGGCGCAGGACCTGCTGCGTTTCGGCGTCATTGACGGCATCATCAAGGAGCCGGGCGGCGGCGCGCACCGGGATGCGGATGCCGCAATCGCGGCAGCGGGCGACGCGATTGAAGTCGCGTTTGCGGGTTTCGCAGGACGCACGCGCGAGGACATCCGCAAGGCGCGGGCCGACAAGTTTCTGGCGATAGGGCGGAAGCTGTAGGGCGCGCGTTTCCTTCCCCCCGATCTCCCGCATAAATCCCCCGCATCAGCATTTTGCATTGGCCTGGCCACGCCACCCAGCGCATCATGCTTTCCATGAACCTGCGCCCGGCCACGCCAGCTGACGCTCCCGCCATCTCCGCACTGGCCCGCAAGGCCTATGCGCGCTGGACCGAGCTGATCGGTATCCCTCCGGTTACGGTGATCGCGGATTATCCCGCAATGCTGGCTGATACAGCCCGTTGGGAAGGCTGGGTCCTGCCGGGTAAGGAAGGCGCGCTGGAAGCATCGCTCATTCTGCGGATCGAACCCGATGCGTTCGAAGTCTACAACATCGCGGTGGATGACAGGGCCTCTGGGCAAGGCACGGGCCGCCAGCTTATGCTCTTTGCGGAGCGGCGCGCCCGCGAGCGCGGCTACCGCGAGATCAGCCTGTTCACCAATATCAAGATGGTCTCGAACCGCGCCTTCTATAGTCACCTCGGATACGAAGAGACGGGCCGCGCTTACCCCAAAGGACGACAGGCCGTCACCATGGCCAAACGCTTGGACGAAACAAGGATGACTCCCATGACTCACGATCTCTACGCCGCCCGCCGCGCGGCCTATCGCAAGCTGCACGAGAGCGGCTGTTTCGTTCAGCCTAACCCTTGGGATGCTGGCACGGCACGCTGGCTCAGGGCGCAAGGCTTTCCCGCTCTTGCCACGACAAGCGCGGGCTTCGCCTGGACAAAGGGGCGCTCCGATACCGATGTGCCGCTCGACATGATGCTGGGCCATATCGCCGAACTGGTGGAAGCTGTGCCCGATCTGCCGGTTAATGCCGATTTCGAGAATGGCTATGCCGATGACGAAGCGACGCTCGCCCGCAACGTCAAGCTCTGCATCGCAACAGGCGTGGCGGGTCTCTCCATCGAGGATGCAACGGGTGACCCGGCCAATCCGCTCTATGACTTCGATACAGCTCTCCGCCGGATCAGGGTGGCGCGCAAAGCTGTGGATGAAACCGGCAGTGGCGTGATGCTGACGGCGCGCGCCGAAGCCTTTCTGCATGGCCATCCTGATCCGTTGCCTGAGGTCTGCAAGCGGCTTGCGGCCTTCGCGGAGGCGGGTGCGGATGTGCTTTATGCGCCGGGACCAAAAACCGAGAAAGATATGCGCGAGGTCATCGCATCGGCAGGCGGCAAGCCGGTCAATATCATTGTCTTTGCTGACATCGGCATGAGCGTCGATGACATCGCAAAACTGGGTGCGCGCCGCATTTCCATCGGATCAGCCCTTGCGAAGGCGGCGTGGACAGGCTTCATCGATGCGACAGCCCAACTGGCCGAAAAGGGCAGTTTCAGCGGATTTGCGACCAATGTGCCGAGCCCGCTACTGAACGGCTTCTTCGAGAAAGACCTGAACACGAGAGGAATGACGTGAACACTGATCTGACGGGGTGGACACCGCCGCCTTTCCCGCCGCGCCAGACATTGGCAGGCCGATGGTGCAGACTGGAGCCGCTCTCCGCCGCGAAGCACACGGCTGATCTGTGGCGGCACATGCGCGGGCATGATCACTTGTGGGATTATCTCTTTCCACCACCACCGCAAAGCGAGGCGGAATACAAGGAACTGCTGGCGGGTATGGAAGCGCGTAGCGATATCGTGCCGCTCACCATCATCGACACGGCGGATGGCAAGGCCAAGGGCCATCTCTGGATGATGGAGATCCGTCCGGCCAGTGGCGTGTTCGAGGTGGGATCAATCACGTATGCACCCGCTATGCAGCGCACGCGGGCGGCAACCGAGGCGATCTATCTCGTGGGTGATTATGGCTTTTCGCTGGGGTACCGCCGCTACGAATGGAAGTGCAACACCCTTAACGAGCCATCGAAAAAGGCCGCGATCCGTTTCGGCTATACTTACGAAGGACTTTTCCGACAGCACATGGTTCTGAAAGGCCAGAACCGCGATACAGCATGGTATTCGATCATAGATACCGAATGGCCGCAGCGGAAAGCCCGGTTCGAGACATGGCTGAAGCCGGAGAATTTCGGATCAGACGGGCAGCAGAAAGCCAAGCTCTGACTGCGCTATTTCCTGGGAGTTTCCATACCCTTCGAGGCCAGCACTGCCGCCGCTGCCGGACTGGCCAGATGCTTGACCAGTGCCGCAGTTGCCGCCGCATCCTGCGGTGCTGTCGCCAGTCCCAGCGCATAGACCGTCATGCGCTGCACATCAGCCGGAAGCGGCCCGACGAGCACGACGCCCTTCACCGGTAGGATTTCGCTGATCTGGTGAACCGCGATATCGGCTTCACCATTCGCGACCAGCTCCGCCACATAACCGCCAGCCTTCAGCTTTGCTTTCGGCTTTACCTGATCGGCAATGCCCAGACGATCCAGCAGGCCGGAAAAATAGATGCCGCTGGATCCGCCGGAGGCCGGATCGATGTAGGCAACTGAGCGGGCCGCGACGAGCGCCTTCTTCAGGGCATCGACCGTCGAGATATCCGGCTTGGGTGCGCCTTCCTTTACCGCCACGCCGACGCCGACCTGCGCGAGGTCAACACGGCTGCCTCCCGCGATCTTGCCCTTGGTAATCAGGTCATCGATGACACCGGGCGTGATGATAGCGAGATCGAACGGCTGGCCACCTTCGATCCGCTTTTGCAAACCGCCCGCCGTATCATTGGCGACCGTCACCTTGTGCCCGGTCTCCTTCTCGAAGGGAGCCACGAGTTGCAGCACCACCTCCTTCATCGCACCCGCCGTCAGCACGCGGATTTCGGCGGCATGGGCGGTCATCGGGCTGACCATGATAAGGGCTCCGAGGATGGTTGATGTCAATCGCATGGCTTGAAGCCTCCCAGTTGTTGTCAGGCAATCGCCCCGTGACAATGCTTGTATTTCTTGCCTGACCCACAGGGGCATGCCTCGTTGCGCCCCACCTTGCCCCAGCTCGCCGGATCATCCGGCTTGCGTTGTGCCGGATCGACGATCTGCTCCGCCATGTAGCTGGAAGCCGCCGTCAGCTCCGCCGTGCCACCAAACGCGCCATCGGCCATGGGCGCCTGCTGCTCATCGGGGTTCTGGAACATCACTTCCACCCGCATCAGCTGCGTTGTCACGGTCTGGCGCAGGCGCGTGGTCAGTTCCTCGAACAGCTGGAACGCCTCGGACTTGTACTCGTTCAGCGGATCGCGCTGGGCCAGCCCGCGCCAGCCGATAACGTTCCTGAGGTGATCGAGCGTCACGATATGCTCGCGCCAGAGATGATCGAGCCCCTGCAAAATCACCTGCTTCTCGACATAGCGCTGAACGTCCGGCGTGTTGCGCTCGGTGCGTGCGATGTAGCTCTCGTCCGCCGCCTTGATCAGCCGTTCGCGGATTTCATCGTCCGCGATGCCTTCTTCCTTGGCCCAGTCATCCACCGGCAGGTCGAGGTTAAGGTTTTCCAATACCTCCACCTTCAATTCGGGCGCATTCCACGCATCGGGATAGGATTCCTCCGGAATGTGCTTGGCAACGATCTGCTCCACCGTGCCGTGGCGCATGTCGGTCACGGTGGCGGAAATATCTTCCTGCGCCATGAATTCTTTGCGCTGGTTGAACACCGCCTTGCGCTGGTCGTTCATCACGTCGTCGTACTTGAGGATGTTCTTGCGGATATCGAAGTTCCGCGCTTCAACCTTCTTCTGCGCGGTTTCGAGCGCCTTGTTCACCCATGGGTGCGCGATGGCCTCGCCTTCCTGCAGGCCCAGCTTTTGCAACATGCTGTCCATGCGCTCCGAACCGAAGATGCGCATCAGGTCATCATCCAGCGACAGGAAGAAGCGGCTGCGGCCCGGATCGCCCTGTCGTCCGCCACGGCCGCGCAGCTGGTTATCGATGCGGCGGCTTTCGTGCCGCTCGGTGCCGACGATATAGAGCCCGCCGGGATAGACCTTGTTGGTGGCCTTCTTGCCATCCACCGCGACCGTCTCGCCCGCGTTCAGCACGATGTTGCGGAAACGCTCCACCTCCTCGCGGATTTCCGCGATCTTGGCGTTGCGGGCAGTTTCGTCCTCGATGATCTCGGCCTCGTACTTGATGCGCGCATCGACATTGCCGCCCAATTTGATGTCGGTGCCGCGGCCCGCCATGTTGGTCGCGATGGTGATCGCGCCGGGTACGCCGGCTTCCGCCACCACAAGCGCTTCCTGCTCGTGGAAGCGTGCGTTCAGCACCGCGAACTGGCGCGCACTCTTGCCGGAACGGGCGGCAGCGTAGAGCTTGTCCAGCGCATCGGGCTTTTCAAAGTCGATCTGGATGAAGCCCGCCGCGAGCAGGCGCTCGGCGAACAGCTCGGATTTGTCGATCGACGCCGTGCCGACCAGCACGGGCTGCATGCGGTCGCTGGCCTTGCCAATCTCGGTGATGATCGCTGCGATCTTCTCGTTCTCGGTGCGGTAGACCTCGTCGTCATCATCGACACGGGCCACAGGCACGTTGGTGGGAATCTCGACCACTTCGAGAGAGTAGATCTGCTGGAACTCGTCCGCCTCGGTCGCTGCCGTGCCGGTCATGCCCGCGAGCTTCTCGTAAAGGCGGAAATAGTTCTGGAAGGTGATGGAGGCCAGCGTCACGTTCTCGGGCTGGATCGGCACATGCTCCTTGGCTTCCAGCGCCTGGTGCAGGCCTTCCGAGTAGCGGCGCCCTGGCATCATGCGTCCCGAAAACTCATCGATGATCACGACCTCGTTGACGCCATTCTCCGGGTTGAGGCGGACGATATATTCCTTGTCCTTGGTGAACAGCGTGTGGGCGCGGAGCGCCTGGTTGACGTGGTGCACAATGGTGGCGTTGTGCGCCTCGTACATCGTGCCATCTTTCAGCACGCCTGCGCCCATCAGCAGTTGCTCGACATTCTCGGTGCCGTCCTCGGTCAGCGACACCTGCCGCTGCTTGAGATCCACCTCGTAATCCGTTTTCACCAGCTTCGGCATCAGCACATCAATCGAGACATACATCTCGGATTTGTCGTCCGTGGGACCTGAGATGATCAGCGGCGTGCGTGCCTCGTCCACGAGGATCGAATCCACCTCGTCCACGATGGCGTAGGCGTGGCCGCGCTGCACCATCTGGGCGAACTCGTATTTCATGTTGTCGCGCAGATAATCGAAGCCATATTCGTTGTTGGTGCCGTAGGTGATATCGCAGGCATAAGCTTCGCGGCGCTGGTCATCATCCAGACCATGCACGATCACGCCGACATTCATGCCGAGGAAATTGTAGACCTTGCCCATCCAGTCCGCATCGCGCCGGGCCAGATAGTCGTTGACCGTCACCACATGCACGCCGCGCCCGTTGAGTGCGTTGAGATAGACCGCGCAGGTCGCCACCAGCGTCTTGCCTTCGCCCGTCTTCATTTCAGCGATGCCGCGCTCGTGCAGCACCATGCCGCCGATCAGCTGCACATCGAAATGCCGCTGGCCCAAAGCGCGCTTGGCGGCCTCGCGCACGGTGGCGAAAGCAGGCACGAGAATGTCATCCAGCGTCTTGCCGCCTGCCAGTTCCGCCTTGAAGGCATCCGTGCGTGCCTTGATCTGCTCGTCCGTGAGTGCGGCAAGCTCGGCTTCGAGATCGTTGATGGCTTTGACCTTAGGAGCATAGCCTTTGACCCGGCGGTCATTGGCGGAGCCGAAAATTTTCTTGGCAATGGCGCCGAACATGGGCGGAAAAACCTTTGTCGTTGCGCTCTTGCGAGACGCAATTGGAAAGCGATCACAAAGATGTGGCCGCTCAAACACGTCGGCAGGACATAGGTAGGCGGGTCCGGGGTTGTCAATGACATGTGCTTCGTTGAAAGGAAGGCATCACGCAATCTTTTGGCGTCCTGATCGATTCGGAACGCCCTCTTTCACGACCGGAGAGCTCCTCATGATGCGCAAAAACGGCCTTTTCACCGCTTCTGTCCTTGTTCTGGCCCTGTTTGCGGCCCCTGTGGCCTTCGCACAGGACGCGAAAGTCATCGCCAAGGTCGATGGTACGGCGATCACCGAGGAAGACCTCAAGATCGCGCTGGAGGAGCTGACACCCACGCTGCCGCAGCAGATGGACGCCGCGCAACGGCGCACCTATGCCATCGATTACCTCATCGACCTGAAGATCGTGGCGGCGCAGGCCACCAAGGACAAGATCGCCGACACGGCCGATTTCAAGAAGCGCCTGGGACAGACCAGCGACCGGCTGATGATGGAGGCGCTGCTGACCCGCGAGGGCGAGAAGGGCTCCTCCGACGAGGCCATGAAGAAATTCTACGACGAGACGATCAAGGGCCTGAAACCCGCGCAGGAGGTGAAGGCCCGGCACATTCTGGTGGAAAAGGAAGAAGAAGCCAAAACCGCCGTGGAGCGCCTGAAAAAGGGCGAGGATTTCGCCAAGCTGGCGGGTGAGCTGTCGAAAGACCCCGGCTCGGGCAAGGAAGGCGGCGATCTCGGCTGGTTCGAGAAAGAGCGCATGGTGCCGGAATTCGCGGAGGCCGCGTTCAAACTGGACAAGGGCGGTGTTTCAGAGATCGTCAAGACGCAGTTCGGCTTCCACATCATCAAGGTGGAAGACAAGCGGGATAAAAAGCCGCCTGAGTTCGATGGGGTTAAGGAGCAGCTGAAGCGCTACATGGTGCAGAAATCGCAGCAGGATTATGTGCTGAAGTTAAGGGAGGCTGCGAAGGTGGAGCGGGTGGAGGAGAAGAAGTGAGAAAAAATATAAAATTAGATATTACTGTATTAAATAAAAATTACGTTATTGGAGCTTTACCCCACAGCCATTAAGAATGCCTATATATTTACTGCGAGCCTGTGAAAATGCCATTTCGTCAAATCCAAAGAAAACACCAGCTTCTTCGTTGTGGCGCAGTATGACGCCGACAGATTTTGCGTTCAAAATCATTTTCATGTAGCGTGTATCAAGTCGATATATACCATTAAACCATTTATTGGCGATCCTTTTTTCTGCAGGCTGTATTTTATGGTAGACACCGTTGATAACAAGAGAATGAGATGACATTCCCATAATTTCGTCTTGGCGTCCTTGGGGATCAAATATCATATGCAAGTACGACCCGATTTTACGATCGCACAGCAATATGAATTTATTTATACCGTAAGTAGTATTTCTCTCCCCCTTCAAATAAAGATTACCCGATGCGCTTTCTATTGACCATACTTCTCTATCAAAACCGTTATTTATAATCCGTAAATCTAATAATTTCTTGCCACTAATCTCATTTATTTCAGCTGCGCTAGCTTCTGTCGATAACGCGAATAGATTTGTTTCGACGCCCATGTCTCTAATATATGTCACAATTGCTGCAGATAGCAATTGAGCTAAATCAGTGTCGTTTTTCGATTGTTTTGAAAAAGAAAATCGATGAACTCCATAACGGGAACCTGAAGATGCATAGCGGAAGCGCCCGCCAATAAACGCGAGGCTACAAGCACTGAAACAGGATCCACGCGTCCAACTCCGCGCTCCATTGTTGCCAATTGCTTTGATGCCTATGTCGGTATTAAGCCCAAATTTTCTTATAACCCTCCCGAGCGCGATACCGCCCAACAAACTACCACCCGGCGAATTTAGGACAACCATCGACGATTCTGGAACATTGTTCTGTTTCAAAAACATTTCTAACCGTTTGTCATCGTCTCCACCAATCTCACCATCCAAGTATATGATCCATCCATCGCCCATAAACAACTTTAAGGTGTCTGGAGTTGACTCACCTGATATGGACAGCTGACGCTCCTCAGCTATGGCGGTCGCCGTAAGAAATGAGAAAAAAAACAAAATTGATAATGTTAAGAGAAGGCGAAAAGAATTTTCGGGATATTTTCTCATTTGCATAAATAGTCCTTCCATCTCGCCTCACACCCAGTTCGACTGATCCCGTGCACCATGAACAACACGTAGGATATCCGCATCGTTCTCCATGTCGATATAAATTACGGTGACATGATACTGGACTGCACCCCTATTGTGAGACACGCTAATTCGGTGACATGGAGTTACGGGGACATGATATCAATTGCATAAATACCCAACCACACCACCCACCTCATCCTGCCCGCAAAGCGAGGACAGCTACCGGAATTACGAGTTACGGGGACATGATATCAATTGCATAAATACCCAACCGCACCACCCACCTCATCCTGCCCGCAAAGCGAGGACAGCTACCGGAATTACGGGGACATGATTTCAGTCGCATAAATAGTCCGCCCCCAACCGCCCTGCGCAGCCCGCGTGCGTGCTTCGAGACGCCCCAAGTGGGCTCCTCAGCATGAGGGGATCAGTGTTCTGCAATCCACCAGATTCCTCATCCTGAGGAGCCGCGCTTGCGGCGTCTCGAAGGACGCACGATCTTACGGCAAGTTCCCCATGCTGCAACAGCATCCTCGCAGACACTGTGCGTCCCCTCATCCTGAGTTCATCGACCGACGAGGCTCGCCAAGAGGCTCGCACCTCAGGAGTTACGGAGTTACGGTGACGTCATCAAGTGTCCCCGAATTGTGGATTGGCGTGTCTCGCTCAAGGTGTGCAGCCCAATCCCAATTGCATCCATGCATCCACCAGTCTCCTCATGTCGAGGTGTCGAGCGCAGCGAGCCTCGAGACACGCACGGTGCTGAGCCGCCCTCCATTGCTTGCACAAACATGGTGCGTTTCTCGAGCAACCATTATGTTTTGATTGGGCTTTCGGTCTCCCACGGCCTGTCTCTTTGAACGACGGCATTTGCGAAGATGACGAGTTTTCGGGCGCAGGCGACGATTGCCTTTTTGTGGTGAGCGCCTTTGTTCGTCAGTCTTTGATATAGCGCGACCAGCTGTTTGTTCCACTTGAGGGCAGCAGCAAAGGTTGCAGCATAGAGGCTGCGTCTGAGGCGGGCGCGTCCACCTTGAATGTGGCGTTGCCCGTCTTTGGGGCCTGATTGCTTATCGAAGGGCGCAAGGCCCGCCAGCGCCGCGGCCTGTTCGCGCGATAGCAGGCCCAGTTCCGGCATCCGGATGAGCAGCGCCAGTGCTGTCCGCAGGCCGATGCCATCAATGCTTTCGATCAGAGCCAACCTGTGTGCGAGGGCCGGCGAGAGCTGGACGGCTTTGTGAAGAGCCGCAATCTCTCTGGCCCTCAGCAAGGTCAGGCGCTTCACCTCCGCTTCTGCCTTGCGCCGCAAGGCAGGCTGGTGGAAGGCCTCACGCCGGGTTTTGGCCCGCGTCAGATCCTCTTCAATCTGCTCAATCAGCGTCAGATATTCGGCCAGTACAGCATAATGCGGGTCAATCGGTGCTTTGCCTCGCACAATCGCATGCGCTGCGCAGGCCGCAATCAACCGTGCATCTATCGGATCGGTCTTGGCCCTCTGCCCCAAAAACACCGCATAGGCTTTCACCTGGTTCGGGTGGAACACAATCACCTCGATCCCCACGGCCCGCGCAGCCGTCACGATCCAGCGCTCATATCCACCCGATGCTTCCACACCAACACGCATGATCTTGCGCGCAGCAAGCGCCTTGCACAGAGCCTTGCATCCCGCCACATCATTGGCGAACACCCCCATCTCGTGATCAGCGCCGAATGCCACATCCAGTTTCAATTTCGATATATCGATACCGGCCACAGTTGGTGTATCGTTCAGCGTCTCAACCGCCCTGCCTTGCATACGAACCTCTCGTTCTGGCAACCATTCGGACCCAGGGACAAAAGGATCGCGATCCAGCTCGAGAACGGACATAACAGTCCAAGGCTCGGTCGATCAGACGATCCTTCCCCGCTCCCGGTGGCCGCCAGGAGCGGGGACTTTCGTCTACACGAAAGCAACTCCATCTGCGCACAATTCAATGATACAAGGCTCGCCAAAGAGCGAGCGCCTCGACAGGAGGAAATGGGGGATGGCGCAATTCTGCTTTTCTTCTCCCTTGGGAGAAGGTGGCCGACGGAGCCGGTCGGATGAGGGTGAATCCCAATTTCAGGGATTTGCCCTCATCCGTCATGCGTCCCGCATAACACATTCCCCCACGGGGGAAGGAGGTACCCTCCACACCTTCACCCCCGTGCGGTTTCCCGCCGGAGGTATCCCGTCAGTCCAGAAGAGAACCGGGGTCCCCGTCACCCGTCGCGTCCTGCGGGTGGTGATGAGGATAGTGGAAAATGGCGCAGAACGGTCCCCGACGGAGACCCCGGCCATCCGGGCGATGTCAGCACCCGGACCCTGTTTGCTTCACCGGTGCACGCGGCGAAGCGGATGATGGGGATCGGCAATATAGGATAATATTCATATTGTCAAGAATGATTGACACAATGCCGGTACTCATGCCGAAGTTCGCGCTTTGAAAGGCATGACCCTTGCCGCTCCCCTCTGACCTCGCCGCCCGCATCCTTGCCTCCGTCGACGCTGGCTTTGCGGAACAGATCGCCTTCAGCCAGGAGCTGATCCGGTTCCCCAGCCTTCGGGGGGATGAGCACGCGATCCAGGATTTCGTGTTCCGGACATGGCGTGATCGCGGCTATGTCATGGAGCGCTTCGCCATGGATCGCGATGCCATCGAGCGGCATCCCGGCGGCTCGAAGTTTTCACCGCAGCACTCGATGGCGCCCATTGTTGTCGGTATCCACCGCCCGCGCGAGGAGACAGGCCGCTCACTGATCCTGCAGGCGCATGTCGATGTGGTACCGACGGGACCCGCCGATATGTGGACGCATCCGCCGTTCGATCCGGTTATCGCGGGTGACTGGCTCTATGGGCGTGGCGGCGCGGACATGAAGGTGGGGCATGCCGCCAATCTCTTCGCGCTGGATGCCCTGAAGCGCATCGGCCTGCAACCAGCGGCGACGGTGTATCTGCAATCCGTGGTGGAGGAGGAATCGACCGGCAACGGCGCTCTGATGACGCATTTACGAGGCTACCGCGCCGATGCGGCGCTGATTCCCGAGCCGGAGGAGGAAAAACTGGTGCGCGCCAACGCGGGCGTGCTGTGGTTTCAGGTGGAGGTGCGTGGACAGCCGGTGCATGTGCGCGAAATGGGCAGCGGGGCCAATGCCATCGATGCGATCTACCGGGTGATCAGCAATCTGCGGGAGCTGGAAGAGCGCTGGAACGGGCTGAAGGCAGGCCGCGCGCATTTCGAGAAAGAGTCGCATCCCATCAACCTCAACATCGGCAAGATCGAGGGCGGCGACTGGGCCTCGTCGGTTCCGGCCTGGTGCCGGATCGATTGCCGCATCGCGATCTATCCCGGCACATCAGCCGCTGATGCCGCCAAGGAGATCGAGGCGCAGATCACGGCCTTCGCGCGCGGTGACCGCTATCTCGCCAACAACCCGCCGCGCGTGAACTGGAACGGGTTTTTCGTGGAAGGTTATGAGCTGGAGCCCGGTTCCGAAGCGGAGGCTGTGCTGGGCCGGGCGCATCAGGCCGCCGTGGGAAAACCGCTCGAAAGCTTCATGACACCGGCCTATCTCGATGCACGGGTGCATGCGCTTTATGATAAAATCCCGACGCTCTGTTACGGGCCAAAATCCGAGAACATCCATGGATTTGACGAGCGGGTGAGCCTGGCGTCGGTGAAGCGGATCACCGGAGCGATGGCGCTGTTCGTGGCGGAATGGTGCGGGGTGGAGAGCGTTTAGCCAGCCCTGACCCCCTCCAGCAGCGGAAACCCGCTCAGCATCTCCACGCCCTTGGCCACGCGCAAAACCATATCCTCCCTGTGCGGCGGACCGATGATCTGGAGACCGATGGGCAATCCGTCGCTGGCCAGCCCCACGGGTACACTGGCTCCCGGCTGTCCAGTCACGTTGAACGGCCACGTATAGGGCGACCAGTTGAACCACTGATCACCGAAAGAGCCATTGCGCGGCACTTCGAGCCCCGCTTCTATGGCGGTGGTCGGCATGGCGGGGGTCAGCAACACATCGAAGCGCTGGTGATACTGGCGCATCACCTCATAGAGTGCTGCACGGTCCATCATGGCCTGCATCACATCGGTGGCAGAGAGTTTCTGCCCAATCAGCGCGCAGGCCATGAAACCGCCATCGACATCCTTGTGCTTCTCCGGCGGGATGATCTTGAGGGTTTGTGCACAGCCCGCATCCCACAAGATACGAAGTGGTCCATAGGCGGCCTCGCGGCTGAAGCCGGGGTCAGCTTCCTCGACAATGGCTCCGAACTCGGTGAGGCGTTTCGCGGCGGTCTGCGTCGCGGCCAGAACATCGGCATGCAACCTGTCCACGAAACCCAATGTGGGGCTCCAGCCGATGCGCAAGCCGCGCAGGCCTTTGCCGAGTTCTGCGCCGTAATCGGGTGCGGCTTGCCCATCATGGAAGATATCCCGGCTGTCGGCTCCCGCCATGATCCGCAGCATCAGCGCGCCGTCCTCCACCTTGCGCGTGATCGGGCCGAGACGTGCCAGCACACCGAAGGGCGAGGCGGGATAGGCCGGAACGCGACCAACGCCGGGCATGATGCCGAACAGGCCGGTGAAAGCGCAAGGAATGCGGATGGAGCCCGCCCCATCGCTGCCGACATGGAACGAGCCGATGCCCAAAGCCGCTGCCGCCGCCGCGCCGCCCGAGGAGCCACCGGGCGTTCGGCTGGAGTTCCAGGGATTGCGAGTGATGCCGGTGAGCTTGCAATGCGTCGCGCCGATCCAGCCAAATTCTGGCATCGTGGTCTGGCCGATGAGAATGCAGCCCGCTGCGCGCAGGTTGGCGACAACCGGCGCATCATAGGTCGCGGCCTCGTAGCCGATGGTGGTGGAGCCGCGTCTTGCGTGCCAGCCCTTTGTGGCGACGTTGGATTTGATCGTGGTGACGATGCCATCGGCCAGACCCATGGGCTGTCCCTTGGCCCAGCGTGCCTCGGAGGCTTTCGCGCTGGCCAGCGCACCGTCGGCATCGACGATGGTGAAGGCATTCACGGCGGGCTCGAAACGCGTGATGCGGGCCAGCGCGTCTTTCACCACCTCAACCGGCGACAGCGTTTTTGAGGCATAGGCCGCAAGCAGTTGTGTGGCAGGCAGCGTCGAAATGTCCATGGTCATCAGCCCCTTCACAAGGGATCAAATATAACGGCAGTCTTGACGTGTTGTGAAGCTCTGCGGCAACCATCAGGCATGGTTCCAATCACCGATCCTGATGAAGCTGCTGCATTGCTCGCTGACATGGTGCGCGCGGCTGACCAGATTGCCGGGTTCACGGGTGCGGGAATCTCGACAGAATGTGGCGTGCCGGATTTTCGCACGCCGGGCAGCCCCTGGATGCAGAACAAGCCGATCCCCTACGATGCCTTTATTGCCAGCACCGAAGCGCGGCAAGAGGCGTGGCGGCGCAAGTTCACGATGGATGATTCCTATGCTGGCGCGAAACCAGGGCGTGGCCATATGGCGCTGGCTGCGCTTCACGACGCGGGCAAAATGCCATTTCTGATCACCCAGAACATCGATGGCCTGCACCAGCAATCGGGCTTACCGCCGGACAGCGTGATCGAACTGCATGGCAATGGCACCTTCGCCAAGTGCCTTTCGTGCGAAACGCGCCACGAACTGACTGATATCCGTCTGTTTTTCGAGCAGTACGGCGATGCTCCCCCGTGTCGGGCTTGTGACGGCATTCTCAAGTCTGCAACCGTTTCCTTCGGTCAGGCTATGCCTGAAGAGCAGATGCGCCGGGCCGCCAAGGTAACGCTGGCTTGCGATCTGTTCATTGCTATCGGTTCATCCCTCGTGGTGTTTCCAGCGGCGGGCCTGCCACGGGCGGCGCGGGAAAACAGCGCGAAGCTCGTGATTCTCAACCGTGAGCCCACCACGCTTGATCCGATAGCTGATCTTGTGATCCGAGCGGATATTGGAACGGTGCTTTCCGGCATGATTGTATCGCTGGACTGTGAGGATTGTTAAAAAGGCCCTTTGAAAGCTTTTCTCTGGTGATATGCTATCATCAATTAGATTCGCTGTTTGCGTTTCGACGTGGTGAGGCGATGCGTATGAGCTCTGATGACATGGCCAAGAAAACGGCTGGCGAGAACCTGATGGTTCCGCAATCTGGTTCAGTTGTTGAAACAGCGCCCGATCAGGCTCTCGATCTTGTTGTCGTTGCCGGTTTCATCAAATGGTTCGACGCAGCCAAGGGTTACGGCTTCATCATGCCGGACAATGGCACGGCGGATGTGCTGCTCCATGTGACCGTGTTGCGCAATGGTGGTTTTGTGGCAGCCCCGGAAGGTGCGCGCATCGTTGTGGAAGCTGTGATGCGCTCGCGCGGCCTGCAGGCTTTCCGCGTTCTCTCGATCGATCCGACGACAGCAATGCACCCCTCGCAACTGCCAGAGGCTCGCACGCATGTTCAGGTAACGACGAATAGCGGGCTGGAGCGGGCCGTGGTGAAGTGGTTCAACCGCCTGCGTGGTTTCGGTTTCGTCACGACCGGCGAAGGCCAGCCCGATATCTTCGTGCATATGGAAACTTTGCGCCGCTACGGCATCACGGAGCTTGTACCGGGTGAAACCGTGCTGGTGCGCTATGGTGACAGCTCCAAGGGCCTGATGGCAGCGGAAATTCGCCCGCTGACCGGCGCGCCTCCCGCTTCTCATTGACTGCCGCGTCGCACTGACGTCTTTCCGTTCTGGCTCCACGGCGTTATACCGTTGGCCCATGAGGACGTTGAGATGACTGAACAACCACCCAAATCCAACCGGACGAAATGGATCGTGGCCGGGATTGTCACTGTGATGATCGGTGTCACAAGCGTTTCATTGACCACCAATCTCTTCGGGACAGATTTGTCCAGGAAATTGCAGCAGGTCAGCCCGCAGGCACAGACGTCACTCGAGCGGCTGGAGATCCTTTCCGGCACCACCACGCATGTTTTCAAGACCGAAGTGATGAAAACACCGGAACAGCGCTCCAAAGGCCTTATGTTTCGCCAGTTCATGCCGGAAGACCGCGGCATGCTGTTCGATTTTGACCGGGAAGAACCCGTCGCGATGTGGATGCGCAACACCTATATTCCGCTCGACATGGTGTTCATCCGCGCCAATGGCGTGATCCACCGCATCCACGAGCGGGCGCAACCGCTGGACGAGACCACAATCCCGGCAGGCGCGCCCGTGCGCTACGTTCTTGAGCTCAATGGCGGCATCGCGGCCAAGCTCGGCCTCCAGGCCGGTGACAGGGTGAAGCATCCTTTGATCAAGTGAGCGGAAAGGCTTGTGGTATCCACTGCCCCATGATACCGCCTGCGCCTCAAGACCGAATTGTCCGGGGTGTAGCGCAGTCTGGTAGCGCATCTGGTTTGGGACCAG
>JANPDL010000003.1:0-63592 GCA_031431475.1 Hyphomicrobiales bacterium | reverse complement strand
CGCTGCCTTCGCCTTGAAAGCCGGGCTGTGGTTCCGGCGTGCTCGTCTTGCCATATAGGCTCCTGTCCGCAGCGCATCCTACGCCGCTCTCAGGCAGAAACTCCACTTATCCCGGGTGTCCAGATTCCCCAAGCCACCTCTCTCGATCACGCCGAGACCTCTGCAAAAGCCCGAATTGTCATGGCGGCAGCACCGACAGCCTTGATGGGAATGGCAAAGAAGCGAAAGCCAATTTTGGGCAGCAGGTGCAGATCACATAGGTTCTCCACAATCAGGATATCGCGCTTCAGCAGCAGCGAATGCGCTGGCCGTGCCGGATCAGCGCGCGTGTCGACGTTGAATGTGTCAACGCCCAGAAGCGCTGCACCACGCGTAATCAAGGCGTCGATCACATCGCGACCGAGATAGGGATACTGCTCGTAAGTGTCCGTACCCCAGTGCTGATCCCAGCCGAAGCGGATCAGCACCGCCTTGCCCTTGATGTCGTCAGGCAAGGCAATCCGGTCGAGGCTGAACTGTTGCCCCGGTTCCACGGAACCGGCATCGACAAGGACACCGGGCAGGATCAGCTCATCGAGCTTCAGCTGCGCGATATCGCGGCGCTCCTTCCAGCGGTGGCGTGGTGCATCAATGTAAGTGCCAATAGAGGTTTGGAAACTCACCTCCGTGATCTCGAAGCTTGCCTGGTGATCGTAGAATGGTGCCGAAGCCTCATGGGTTACGAATGGTCGGATGCTGGCAGTAAACTGCTTGATTTCGCCATCACGCTTAAGAGAAAATCCCGGCATGCCATCAGCAAAATCATGGCTAAGGTCGATAAGGGTCATCGTGTAAAATCCAGATTGTTTAAGAGAGTAAGGCGCGTGAACATCAGTAGGATGAAGCTTCGTCGCCATAGCTGTGGCTCTCATGGCCTTCAATTGGCGGATTGAACACACTGATCAAACGCATATCGGTCGTGGCGCGCAGGATATGGCGATCATGCTTGTCGAGGGCGTAGAGAACGCCCGGTCTCAGCTGGTGGATGTTTCCCTCCGCGTCTTCGATTTCGCCTGTGCCTTCGATGCAGTAGCAAGCCTCAAGATGGTTCTTGTATTCCTGATGGGACACACTGCCAGCCAACACTTGCGTATCGCACAAGGCAAAGCCGAGTTTGTCGCGCGCAAGGACGAAGCGACGGCTTTGCCCATTGCCCCAATCCACGTCGCGCTCTGATCCAATGATATCTTCAAGGCTGCGTACTAACATGAATCTTATCTCCCTATTAGACAACAAGCCTATGGATTGGCGTTAAAGCCTGCGATGCGCAAACGGGTAGTTCTTGCGCTAAGGGCGAGCATGACTTAGCCTCCCTATATGAAACTTCCTCCTCCCAGCACACTGAAAGCGTTTGAGGCCGCTGCACGTCTTCAGAGCTTTGCGCGAGCAGCGCAGGAACTTCACCTGACACCAGCTGCTATCAGCCAGCATGTGCGCACGCTGGAGCAATGGCTCGGGCAACCTCTGTTCATCCGCCACGCTCAGCGACTGGAAGTAACGCCAGATGGGCAGGCGCTCGGTCTTGCTGTTCAAGATGGTCTGTCCCGGATTGCGGTTGCTGCCGAACGCATCCGGCAACAGCGCGACCGCAAGGTAACCATTGCCTGCATTTCGTCCGTGGCAACGCGCTGGCTGATCCCGCGTCTTTCAGCCTTCCAGCGGGATCACCCCGGGATTACTCTGCAAGTTGTTTATGCCTTCGATGACAGCACGCCACAATCAGCAGCAACAGACTTGCTGATCCGGCATGGTTCAATTGTGCCGGGAAAAGCCCATAAATTATTCAGCGCTGCAACACAGCCAGTTTGCACACCAGACTATCTGGCACGGCACGGTCCTTTTTATACCTCTGACGCGCTTTTGGCGGCCACGCTTTTGCATGACAAATCAACTGATGCCTGGATGCGCTGGCTGTCAGAGGCAGAAATCAGTTCACCCACAAACTTGACAGGCACAGTGTTTGAAGATGCTAACCTCGTGGCCAGCGCCACAACCAGTCATCAAGGTATTGGTCTTATACCGACTGTGTTGATCCGTGACGCGCTGTCGGAGGGGAAGTTGGTTTTGATATCGGAAACACCTTCGGATGAAGACAAGTTTTACTGGCTAATGGAGCAGGACGAAGCGTCGGCAGATGCGCTTGTGTTGCAAGCCTGGTTGTTGAAGACACTTTAGCCAATTTTCCCGACCAATATGCACGTGCATCAACGTCAGCTTTCACTGTTTTCTGCATACACAGGCAATGTCTGCAACTGGCGCAACTGTCTCGAACTGGCGCGATCTAAATCGAAAGAAGTCCTGCAATGCAACTTTCTGACCACGAGCGATCCCTGCCCCTCAAACAATGTGAGATCTGCGCCGCATGCGGCAGGTATAGACTGCGACCTGGTCGGTCGCGCCATGGTTCAAGCCTTCGGCTCCAATTCGCAAGCGGACGCCGGGAATTGCTGCGCATGTTTTCTTGCATGACCTCCAACAACCGCCTCACGTCGATTTTCGCCAAGGCATGATCATCGCGACGCGTTCCTTGTAGCGAAGGTAGTCCTCGCCGAACAACGCCGTCAGGTCGCGCTCCTCGAACATGATGCCAATGAAAATATAGGCCGTGTTCGCCAGGGCGAACAGCATATGGCCGATCGTCATAGTCGGCGTGACCCAAAAAGCGATGATCAGGCCGAAATAGAGGGGATGCCGTACAAGCTTGTAGAAAATCGGCGTACGGAAACGCGGGCCTGGCATCGGCTTGCCTGCGAAGTTGTTCGCCACCTGATGCAGTCCGAAAAGTTCGAAGTGGTTGATCAGAAACGTGCTGCTGAACACGATGAGCCAACCGAGAAGCGACAGGCCAATCAACGCTGTTGCCAGGGCCTGGCTCTCGACATGCCAGATCACGCGGGGGATCGGACGCCATTGCCATATCAGCAGAGCGAGGCAGAGCGAGGTGAGCAACACATAGGTGCTGCGCTCGATCGCTTGCGGTACGTATCGCGTCCACCACAGCTTGAAGGGCGTGCGCGCCATGACGCTGTGCTGGAGCGCGAAGATCATTATTAGCAACAGATTGATCAGTGTTGCTTCAAAAAATGGCGTGGCAGCTCCGCTGTCTATCGTTTTCGGCACAATCAGGCCTTCCACGAATCCGATGACGTAAAGGAGCGTGACGACGCTGACGGCGTAGCTGGCGACGCCGTAAGCGAGCGCTGCGTATCGGCCGCCTGCCGATCTGGATGGCTTGAGGGGCGCTGCCGCGCTCTCGGTCTTGGTTGTCATGGTGTTGTCCTTTTCATGGTCTCGTTAGCCTTCGTTGCCAGTCGGCGATCCATCCGATGTCGCCTTCAATTCGGCGTCATATGCTCGCCAGCCCGAAGTGATCGGCACCATCGGCTTCGTTGGCCCGGTCGGGAGCCGCACCGCCGTTGGCGGCAGTGCCCGCGCAGTTACCGGCGAGACGGCCGCCGGAAAGAGATTGCCGCAGAAAGCCCATCTGCTAGCAATCCGCGCAGTCTTTTTGCCGACCGGAAGAACGCCCTTTTGCCGACACGGAGACGGCACATGACAAACGCGCGATCAGCATCCAATGTATACCGCCGATTGCGCCGTGCGGACATGATCGTGCGTCTCGATCACATGACCGTTCGTGCAGAAATGCGGGACCTTTGAATGTCAGATCCTCTTTCAGATGCATTGTCAGCCGTTCGCCTCACCGGCGGCGTGGTCCTGGACGCGCGCTTCACCGCGCCCTGGGCCGTCAACTCCGTGGTTACGGCAGAGGCTTGCCGGCCGTTGTTGAATCGGCCTGCGCACCTCATCGCCTATCATTTCGTGCTTGAGGGACACATGCTGGTTCATGTTGGCGAACAACCACCGATCACGGTCGAAGCTGGCGAAATCGTGCTGATGCCGCGGAACGACAGGCAGACCCTGGCCAGTTCGCCGGGCCTGACGCCCGTCGATGGGTATGGACTGGTAGACTGGTCGCCCGGTCGCGGCCTGGCGCGCGTCAATCATGGCGGGGGCGGAGCGGCCACCCGCATGTTCTGCGGGTTCCTTGGTAGCGATGATACGATCAATCCGTTGTTCCAGGCGTTGCCGAGCATCCTGAAGATCGATGTCCGCGAAGCGACCTCTCGCGGCATGCTCGAAGCCTCGCTTGCATTCGCTGCTGGCGAACTGATGCATGGCCGGCTGGCGTCCTCCGATGTTCTGTCGCGCCTGTCGGAATTCCTGCTGGTGGAAGCCGTGCGCCGCTACGCGGCGACGCCTGAGGGCGGGGGTATCGGATGGATCAAGGGGCTCGCCGACCCGCAGATCGGGCATTCGCTCGCCCTCATCCATCTGGATTTCGCCGCGCCCTGGACGACTGCTTCGCTGGCCAAGGCGGTCGCAATGTCACGGAGCGCATTCATCGCTCACTTCACGGCGGTCGTCTGCCAGCCACCCTTTCGATACCTGACCTACTGGCGAATGGAAAAGGCCAAGCTCGAATTGCGCGGATCGGCCAAATCCATTGCCTTGATCGCACATGCGGTCGGCTACGGGTCTGAAGAGGCCTTCAGCCGAGCGTTCAAACGGGCGTTTGGTGTGGCTCCGGCAGCTTGGCGCGACCGACGCTCGTCCTGACGCGCGATACCGCTGGAACATGACCATACCAGCCGTCGTTCAGATTCCGGGTGAGGATTTGCTGGTCAAGATCGAGAGGATCGCCGCCAAATCGTTCGCTGGATCTGGAACGTCTGCAAGCGGCTCGGAGTAGCCAAGGGCGATCGGCATCCGGACCACCGCCGCGCCTGACTTCTCCGCGGGCATTCTGACGGTTGAGAGGAATGTCCGCAGTCGCAGCACTCTATCTGCAACCCGAATTTCCGCAGTTGGCGCAAGATGCCGGTTGTCTCGGCCGCCAGCACCTGAACATTGCCGGACATTTGTTGCCCATAAAAATTTGCAGGGAAGCGGATGTTGTACAGTCATTGTCTAAAGCAGTAACCGGGTCGATGAGTATCGACGGATATTGGAAAGCGTTTCACGCCGCGTTTTGCCAGCCATCGACTGAGAGCCGACGGATCGCGGTAATGTCCGTGTGCTCAACGATACCGCTGATTTCTACCGCTGTTTCGATGCGACACCGCATGCAGAGTTTCTTTATGGCTGCATCGAGCAGACCATTGAGTTCGACCTGCCGCAGGAAGCACGCTTCCTTGTCGCGTATTACCGGTTTCGGCGACGCCTTGGAGAGATCGTCGACATGCCAGATCTGACCGTCGACCTGCTGTTCAGGTTTCTGCGCCAGAACGACGGAGGGCTGTCACAACGGGCTCGCGAGCGGGAGTTCGCCAGCCTAACCGACATTGAGACTGCAACAATCGGGCGGGTCTACGGTGAAGAGTTATCTTAAGGCAAAACAACGCCAAAATCGTTTTCACGGCTTGCAAACTGGTCTCTGCCCAAAACGAACCCATCTCAGGGCAACGCACTGGAAAAATAGCGAAAAATCGGAATTGCATGGCTCAGAAAAATAGTTTGAACAGCCTAAATGAGAGATGGATTTGGCGAATTTGGGAGTTATTCCGGCACCCGCATCGCCTATTAAACCTTTGAAATCATTTAATTCTTATCCGACGCGTCTCAGAGACTTGAACGCGGAAAGAGTGATTGGTGGAGGTAAGCGGGATCGAACCGCTGACCTCTTGCATGCCATGCAAGCGCTCTCCCAGCTGAGCTATACCCCCACACGGGTTCCGGTTCTGGGTATTCCACCGGAGGAACTTTGCGAATGCCGCATGAGCGTCATATGCGACCGTGATTTGTCATAACCCGTCAGAAACCGCAAGCCAAAACTGGCTTGCGGCATGCTTGAGAAGGTCAGGTTTCTTCTTCGCCTTCGATCTCGCCGTCGATGAGGTCGCTGACATCATCGTCGCCTTCTTCCTCCTGTTCAAGGAAGGTGTCATCGTCATCACCGGCGACAACCTCATCATCGATCTCGATGTCATCGGCCACCACATCCTTGGCATCCGGAGTCTCGGCATCCTCGAGCGGCACGAATTCCGCCGTAGCTGATGCGGGATCAGCGGCGTTATCGTCTTCATCGTCGTCATTGGCCGGGGCAGCGCTACCCTTGAGGAGCGGCTCGAACGACGCGCGCGGCCAGGATTCACCGGAATAGGGTGAAATAACGGGATCGCGGTTGAGATCGTAGAACTTGCGGCCCGTGGTTGGGCAAACGCGCTTCGTTCCAAGTTCAGGTTTTGCCAAGGGTCTCTCCGGGAGTGTTCAGATGGCTGTGCTTTGAGAGATCAGTCGCCTAGTCCGGCGACTCCACACTGTCAACCGTCAAAACGGGATATCGCGGCACGGCAGGCTTGCGTGCGCGGAATGTCGTGATAATCGGCATTCCGGCCTCACCAGACGTCAGGGAAAGCTCTGCCTCATGATTATTGCCATCGACGGGCCTGCTGCGTCAGGCAAGGGAACGCTCGCCCGGCGTATTGCGCAGCATCTGGGCCTGCCGCATCTTGATACAGGCCTGCTTTACCGCGCAGTCGGCCAGCAAATGCTGGATCGCGGCCATGCGCTTGATGACAAGGACGCGGCGACCGATGTGGCCCGGCAGCTTTCATTGAGCTGGCTGGTGGACGAGCGGCTGCGGACGGGGGAAGCTGGCAAGGCTGCATCATCCGTGGCGGTCATTCCAGCTGTTCGTGCCGCGCTGAAGGAGTTTCAGGTCGATTTTGCCCACCAGGAGGGTGGAGCTGTGCTGGATGGCCGCGATATCGGCACCGTGATCGCGCCTGATGCGGATCTCAAGATTTGGGTAACAGCGGCCCCCGAGGTGAGAGCGCGTCGGCGCTATCTCGAGCTTTCTGCCAAGGACCCGTCCATGAGCGAGACACAGTTGCTGTCTGACCTTCAAGCGCGGGATGCGCGCGATGCACCCAACATGATCCGTGCTGAGGATGCCATTCTCTTCGATACTTCCCGCATGGACCGCGATCAGGTTTTGACCGCAGCACTGGCTCTGGTGGATGCCAAAAAGCGCTGATCCATCGTTCTGGGTGATGTTCTGCACCACAGCGGTTTGGTTGACGGCCCGATCAGGGAGGCGGATGGTGGCACCGAAGAAACGCTTCCGGAGTCGTCCCCATGTCCGCTGCCGTCACCCAAAATCCCGCGTTCGCCATTGCATTTGCTGATGTGGAAGCCGCCGCAGCGCGGCTCGAAGGCAAGGCGGTGATGACACCGCTGCTGTCGTCGCCAGATTTGGATGAGCGGACGGGAGGGCGTATCTTCGTGAAGGCTGAACCCTTGCAACGCACGGGCTCTTTCAAGTTTCGCGGTGCCTATAACCGGATTTCGCAATTCACCCCGGAAGAGCGCAAGCGCGGCGTTGTTGCATTCTCCTCGGGCAATCATGCGCAGGGCGTGGCCTATGCCGCACAAACCTTTGGCATCAAGGCGACGATCATCATGCCGACCGATTCACCCCGGCTGAAGATCGAGAATACAAAGGGTTACGGTGCTGAAGTCATCCTCTACGACAGGTTCGGCGAAAGCCGGGAGGCCATCGGGCAGCGTATTTCCGATGAAACCGGCGCCATCCTTGTGCCGCCCTATGACGATGCCAACATTATGGCAGGACAGGGTACAATCGGCATCGAGATGGTGCGGCAGGCGAAGGATATGGGCCTGACCCTGGATATTTTGCTCTGCTGCTGCGGCGGTGGCGGGCTGATGGCGGGAGTGGCAACCTCCTTCAGTCACCTCAGCCCATCGACTAAGCTTTATGCAGTGGAGCCTGTAAATTACGACGATACGAAACGGTCACTGGAAAAGGGCGAGCGCCTCGGCAATGAACCCAATCCCATGTCGATCTGCGACGCCATCGTCACGCCGATGCCGGGAAAGCTGACCTTTCCGATCAACATGGCCAAACTTGCTGGTGGCATCGCGGTCAGCGACCGGGAAGCTGCGGAGGCGGTGGCTTATGCCGCGCGCGTGCTGAAGATCACAGTGGAGCCAGGCGGCGCGGTGGCACTGGCGGCCGCGCTGTCAGGGAAGCTGGATCTCAAGGGAAAGATCGTGGGTGTTGTCTGCTCTGGCGGTAACATCGATCCGGAGTTTCATGCGGCGATTCTGGCAGCCAATGGATTGCCTGCGTGAGCTTTCAACGAGCGTGAGACGACTTGCAAACCTTGCGATCCTGATTGCAGCGTCTCTCCTCTTCGCTGCCTGTTCGCTTGTCGATTCCGATCAGGCCCGGCTTTGTCGCAGCATCCTGCCAGCGCTGCATGCCGAAGGCGCAAAACTTGCTGTTCGTTCGGTAGCCGTCGGGCGCGACCAGAACAGCATCCGCATAACCTACCGTCGCGAGGCGGCTAACGGCTCCGTGGCGCATGCTGTGACCTGTGGTTTCGCAGGTGGACGTTTCTCTCAACAAAGGCAAAGCCTCACCGGGTTGACTGCCGATGGCGAGACATTTGGCGAGGTGAAACTGCACCTCTTGAAACGCTACTGGCTGGATGAACCCTCGACAGCGCTGCTGGCACCGTCGGTGTCCGAGGACGAAATCAGTCACCTCCCAAAGCTCAGTCGGGGTACGGCGCTCGCTTTGCAGCATGTTGTGGCGGCACTGCCGCAGATCGCGATCTATGCACTGCTCGCACCAGCCTATGCGCTAATCTACGGCTTGATCGGGCGCATCAACCTGGCCTTTGGCGAACTCGCCGTGGTTGGCGGGCAGGGCGCGCTGATCGGGGCCATCGGCGGCGGTATGATTGGGCAGGGCTCGCCGCCACTGATCCTGCTGTGCTCGCTGCTGGTGGCACTGGCTGCGGCGGTAACGCATGGCGAGTTGATGGCGCAGGCGGTTTTCGCACCCCTCGCCAACCGGTCCGGACAGGCTGTTCTGGTCGCCTCCGCCGGGCTGGCTGTTGGTGGCATGGAATACGTTCGTCTTGCGCAAGGTGGCAGCAGTCGCTGGGTGCCGCCGTTGCTGAACACGCCAATCGGTGTGGCGCGCTCCGGGGATTTTCTGGTGATTGTGACAGAAGGTTCTGTCGCAACTGTTTGTCTGGCACTAGGCGCATCTTGCCTGCTTGTACTCGTCATGCGTCGCTCACAATTCGGGCGGAAATGGCGGGCGACTGCGGATGAACCACGCGCGGCAGCGCTGTTTGGCATCGATCCACGTGGCGTGCTGATCCGTTCTTTTGCAATCGCCAGTCTTCTCGCTGGCCTCGCTGGCTTCATCATGACTTCGCACTACGGTGGTATCGGCTTTTCCGGCGGCATGGCGATTGGCCTCAAGGCGCTGATCGGTGCCGTTGCTGGCGGCATCGGGTCCGTGCCGGGCGCGATGTTCGGCGCTGTGCTGATCGGCAGTTTGGAAGCGCTGTGGTCGGCGTTCTTCCCTCTGGAGCATGCAGATATCGCGGTCTATAGCTTGTTGGCGATCCTGCTGATCTTCCGGCCCGGAGGGTTGCTGGGCTGGGGCGACGGATTGCCGCGAAGGGTGTGATGACGGTTCATTTCCACGATATCGAAGCGGCTCACCGGCGCAATGTTCGCGAAATTATCCGCACGCCGACATTGCCTGCGCCCAAGCTTTCAGTACTGACCGGTGCGGATGTCGTGGTGAAATACGACAATATGCAGGTCACGGGATCGTTCAAGGAGCGCGGGGCCTGCAACCGCATGCAGGCGCTCACAGCGGATGAACGCAAGCGTGGTGTCATTGCGATGTCTGCGGGCAACCATGCGCAGGCCGTGGCGTGGCACGCGAAGAAGCTGGGCGTCCCTGCTACCATCGTGATGCCGGAGGGTACGCCGCACGTGAAGGCGGAGAACACGCGGCAGCTGGGCGCGAAAGTTATCCTCGCAGGTTCGACGCTGGCGGAATCGCAGATCGTGGTAGAGCGGCTGGTCACCAGCGAAAACCTCGTCCTGATCCATCCCTATGACGATGATGCCATCATCGCGGGGCAGGGGACAGCCGCCATTGAGATGCTGACCGATGCGCCGGACCTCGACATTCTAGTGATCCCGATGGGCGGTGGCGGATTGATTTCTGGCATGGCTATCGCGGCCAAAGCCATGAAACCGGACATCGTTGTGATGGGTGCGGAAGCCGCGCTTTATCCCTCGTTCTGGAACGCTGTGACGGGCGACAATCGCCCTATCGGTGGGCCGACACTGGCGGAAGGCATCGCGGTCAAGAATGTCGGCGCGCGGACGCTGCCCGTCGTGCGGGAACTGGTGTCCGAAATCATCCTGGTCGAGGAAAGCCAGATCGAGCGGGCCGTGTCCTGCTACGCGACGCTGCAGCGCACTATGGCGGAAGGGGCGGGCGCGTCGGGCCTTGCCGCCATGTTGACGCGGCCTGAGCTGTTCCGGGGCAAGCGCATCGGCCTCATCCTGTGCGGTGGCAACATCGATGCGCGCATTCTCGCCAGCGTCATGGTGCGCGAACTGGAGCGTGAGGAGCGCGTGGTCTCCTTCCGCATGACTACGACCGATCAACCCGGCCTGCTCGGCAAGGTGGCGACGCGGCTGGGAGAACTTGGCGCGAATATCTTGGAAGTGAATCACCAGCGCCTGCTGCTGGATGTTCCGGCCAAGGGCGTTTCGCTGGACGTCACGGTGGAGACGCGTGGCCCCGAGCACACGGCGGAGGTTCTGGCGGCGCTGGCGGCCGACGGGTATGTGCCACGGCGTATCCAGCGGGCGGAGTAAGGCCGTTCGCAGCTATCGATTGGCTCGATCCTTATCGAGATAGAGCCGCAGCACTGCGAGTTGGCCCACAAGAACCTCCATATCCGATAGTTTCAGGTTTATGGACCAGCGCTTCAGATCGGGTTCGATGGCCTTGATGCATGTCTCGCGGATCGTCCGGCCTGCTTCTGTGACATCGACGAGCTTGCCGCGTGCATCCTTTGGATTGGGAATGACCGAGACCAGCTTCTTGGCTTCCATCCGTGTCAGCGTGCTCGACATGGTCGCTTTGGTCACCTGAAAAGCATTGGCCATTGCCAGCGGACTTTTAGGCCCGCCGAGCCGCACGAGATGGTTCAGCACCGTGAACTGGGCCAGGGTCATGCCGGTCGGCATCACCGCCTCGAAGCGCGTTTGCGCCAGTTGCGCGATGATACCGATCTCGTTGAAGGTGCGAAACAGAAGGCTTGCGTCAGGCATCAGCTTTGGGGTTTGGAAGGTACAATCCGGCTTCTCAGCGGCCAGCGGTGTGTTGGCTGTATATCCGGACCATAGCCCAGTCGCGCCAGCATTTGAACCCTTGGCTGGCTGATCTTGCCCCCGGTATCCACACCCGCCAGCTGATGAGCCTGTTTGAAGTAATCTGCCATTTCAGGATATTCCTGCAGCGATTGACTGACCGGATTGAGGCTGAGACCAAGCTGCGTTGCGGCGAGATTGACCCGGACCCAGTGGCGGCCTGCCACGATCTGGTCGCGTCGGGTGTTGGTGGCCGTGGTTTGCCACATGAACGCCGGTGTCGCCGTGAGGCGGTCCATGTAGCGTTTCAAACCGATTTTGAAGGCGCTGCTGGCGGGGTCTGCCAGTTGCTCCCGGCTGATCTGTCCGGTGAGAATCAAGGCTTCCATCATCGGTCCCTTGATGCCGATGCCGTGCGGCGTGGCCTCGATCTCGGCTGCACCAACGCGCATGAGGCGGACGCTCTCCATCCATGTCCTCGCGGTCGTGAATTCGAGATCAGCCGAGGCCAGGATGAGTTTACGGAACTGCTCGACCGGCAGCCCTGATGTGGCGTATTGAAACCCCTCTGCACCTGCCAGCGCCAGCAACTCCTGTACCTTTGCAGGATTGACCGGGCGGGTCATGTCGTAAGCCTCCTTGCTGGTCCTGCGTTTTGTAATAAGGCCGAACAGCGGGTCCTTGGGAGTTGTTGCATCCCGTATGAATGTCAGACTTGCGACTGGTCGCCCATCGAGCTTTGGTTCGGGCTCGCCGTCGGGGAACAAGCTGGCCTCGACACGGTAGCCCCTCTCTGATGCAGCGATACGAGCAATTTCCAGAAATCCGCCGAAGCCGATGGTGATCTGGCGGTCGAAAGGGTCTGTCTCAGGCAGTGCCCTTTCGCGATCATAGAAAATTTCTGCGCGATCCAGACCAGACAACCGAATAAGCCACGGCTGCAAATTGTGGGGATTGGGTGCGAGGATAGCGTGGCTTAAGGCAAAGAGACGTGGATCAGTGATGGCTGAACCGGCGTCCTGCCACGGGCGCAAGGCGTTGTCCGGTAATCGCGTGACGCGATACCCAGCGAAGCCTCCGACAAGGGCTAGGCCTGCGCCTCCGGCAGCAAGGATCATGGAACGACGGGACATGGACATAGGGAATCTCCTTAAGTTCGATATCTAACTATATAGTATGGTATCAAACTAATCAAGAGTTCATTTCATTCCCGGCGAGTAATCTGTCTGCCAAGTCGATCCATGCTATCCCTTCCCCATGCAATGGACTGATTCAGGGATCGTTCTGGGCACCCGCCGCCATGGCGAGACAGGGGTGATCCTGGAACTGATGACGGCGCAGCACGGGCGGCATCTGGGCATGGTTCGGGGCGGGCGTGGCAAACGCAATGCCGCCGTGCTGCAGGCCGGGAATACAGTCAGTGTGACATGGACCGCGCGCATCGAGGAGCAGCTCGGCCAATACAGCGTGGAAGGCGATGTGCTGCGCGCGGGTGCCTTGATGGACAGCGCGGCGGCGCTTTATGCGCTGGGGTATCTCGCGAGCCTGCTCCGCCTGTTGCCCGAACGCTATGCGCAGGAGGGATTGCATGCCGCATTCACAGTCATCCTCGATCATCTCGATCACCCGCAGGTTGCGGCTCCGCTGGTGGCGCGTTTCGAGGTGGCGATGCTGGCTGCCCTGGGCTTTGGTCTTGATCTTACGGCCTGTGCAGTTTCTGGTGCGCGCGACGATCTGGTCTATGTCTCGCCGAAATCCGGCCGGGCTGTCAGCCGTGTGGCCGGTTTGGCCTATCACGACAAGCTGCTGCCGCTGCCTGCGTTTGTGGCGGGAAGGGCGGGCAGCAATATGGGGCCGGAGGCTGTGCATGACGCCTTTCGGTTGACCCAGTTTTTCCTGGAGCAGCACCTGTTCGAGCCGCGCGGGCTGGCGATGCCGGAGCAGCGGGCGTCCTTCGTAGAGGCGGTGATGCGGTCATTTGCCGTGGACGAACGCACAATGCGTTGAACATGGCCATTGTGCCGCGCGCCAGCGATGCTATCTTCTAGAGTGACACTGCTTCGAACAGGCCAGACATTTGAGCCAGTTACCCCGCGATACGCCGCAATTCTACCTGACCTCGCCGACGCCCTGTCCCTATCTGCCGGGGCAGACCGAGCGCAAGGTGTTCACCCATCTCGTGGGGCGTCGTGCGCGGGACCTCAACAATGTGCTGACGCAAGGCGGCTTCCGCCGCAGCCAGACCATTGCTTACCGCCCGGCCTGCGAAGGCTGCCGCGCCTGTGTCTCCGTGCGAGTCGCCGTCAACGATTTCCGCCCCAGCGCCAACATGAAGCGCGTGATGAAGCTGAACGCCGATCTTGTGGGCGAGATGAAAGCGAACAAGCCGACATCCGAGCATTATTCGCTGTTCCGGGGCTATCTCGATGCTCGCCACGGCGAAGGTGGCATGGCGGACATGACTGTGCTCGATTTCGCCATGATGGTGGAAGACAGCCATGTTGAGACATCCGTGGTGGAATACCGCCGCCAAGGTCCGGATACCGCAATCAACGGGCGCGGGCAGGGGCCACTGATAGCGGTTTCGCTGACCGATATCCTAACGGACGGATTGTCGATGGTTTATTCCTTCTTCGAGCCGGACGAAGAGGAACGTTCGCTGGGCACATTGATGATCCTCGACCAGATCGCCAGGGCGAAGAGCCTGGGGCTGCAATACCTTTATCTCGGCTATTGGGTGCAGGGCTCGCAGAAGATGGACTACAAGGGCCGCTTCAAGCCGCAGGAGCGGCTGGGGCCAGAGGGCTGGGCGCGGGTGGAGCGGTAAGGCTAAACGCTCCAGTCCGCCACGGCCAGGCCTTCCACGCGGCTGAATTCCCTCGTGTTGTTGGTGATGACCGTCAATCCTCGCGCCAGCCCCTGACCGGCGATCAGGACATCCAGTGGGCCAATCGGCGTTCCAGCACGTTTCAGGGCAGCGTCAATGGCTCCGGCGGCTTCTGCATCGGCGGTGTCGAAGGGCAGAATGGTGAACCGCAGCGATTTCAGGGTCAGCAGATTGCGATCCAGTCGCTCGGGCGAACCACGACGGGCTCCGCTGATGAGCTCTGACATCACTATGGCTGATGTCACGACATCGGACGCCTTGTTCATGCGCAGCGTCCGGGCGACTGTTCCTGCCTGTGGGTCTTTCAGGAGGAAAATGATCGTGTTCGTATCCAGCAGAAAGCGCATCAGCGAAACAGCTTGTCCAGTTCCGGGCGATCCTGAGGTCTCTGGTCGCGTCCATCGGCCATGAAATCGGGATCGACGGGAGACAAATCGTCAAGCCATGCCCATAGATCAGCCACCACGGGCTCGATCACGAGAGCCTCGCCTACTTTGCGGATTGTGACATCTTCGCTCTTTAGCCGCAGTGCCTTGGGAATGCGCACGGCCTGTGATCCGCCGATGGTGAAAAGCCTGGCTTTGGAAGCGGTCATGCTCGGTCTCGCAATAAGTTATATAAAATAGTATATCTTTTTTCGCAATTATTCAAGCATTCAATACGGGCTCGGGTACATGCGCCAGCGCCCGCTCGATATTGGCGATCACCACCTCCGCCTTCGCATAGCCATGCCCTACCTGATACGCCCCGCGATCCTTCAGCAACACCAACGTCGGATAGCCCGTGACCTGAAAGCGCTGGGCCAACGCAAAATCCTGCAGCGTTGCCTGTTTCATCGCGTCGGACCCGAAAGCTTCCGTGAACTCAGCCGGGTCCACGTCGAACTGTCCGGCATAGGCCGCCAGCACCTCTGTCTGGCGAATATCCTCGTTGACCGCGAAATATGCCCGCTGGATAGCGTGCATGTAGGCATAGGCCGCGCCGATGTTCAGCGTGCGCATGGTGACGACGGCGCGTGAGGCGGGCTCCGTGTCCATCACATAGCCCTCGCGGTCGAAGAAAGCCCAGTCGAAGGGCTGGCCGCTGGCCTCCGCGACGCGCTCGCGGTAGCCGCGAAAGCGGGGCTTCTCGGCCTCAGTCAGCACCCCGGTGCTGAAAGGGCGCAGGCCGCCGGATTGCAGGATGAGCTCGACGCGCTCTCCCATGGCGAGGACTACGCGGTTCATCTCCGGCGCGAAACCGTAGCACCAGGAGCACATCGTATCGGCGAAATAGATGAGGCGAGGGAGGGGAGCGTCGCTCATGGCAGCGGAAATCAGCGCGTCGGAACCGGCTTTTCGCCGCGATAATCATAGAAACCGCGCTTTGTCTTGCGGCCCAGCCATCCCGCCTCGACATATTTCACCAGCAGCGGACAGGGGCGGTATTTCGAGTCGGACAGGCCTTCGTGCAGCACCTGCATCACGGACAGGCATGTATCGAGGCCGATAAAGTCTGCAAGCTGCAGCGGCCCCATCGGATGGTTCGCCCCCATGCGCATCGCGGTGTCGATAGCATCGACCGAGCCTACGCCTTCGTACAGCGTGTAGACTGCCTCGTTGATCATCGGCAGGAGAATGCGGTTGACGATGAAGGCCGGGAAATCCTCCGAGAGCGTTACGGTTTTGCCGAGCGAGGTGACGAAATCGCGCGAAGCCTTGTAGGTTTGGTCATCGGTGGCGATGCCGCGGATCACCTCCACGAGTTGCATTAAGGGCACGGGGTTCATGAAGTGGATGCCGATAAAGCGCTCCGGCCGGTCCGTGGCCGAGGCCAGCCGGGTGATCGAGATGGAGGAGGTGTTGGTGGCGAGAATCGCCGTCGGTTTCAGCACTTTGCAGACGCCGGCGTAGATCTTCTTCTTCACCTCCTCGTTCTCGGTCGCGGCTTCCACCACGAGATCGCAATCGGATAACACTTCCTGGGCAGTACCACTTGAAATTCGGTCCAGCGCTGCCTTGCGGGCGCTGTCATCGATGAGGCCTTTTTGTACCTGACGGGCCAGATTGCCGGTGATCGTGGCGAGACCCGCCTCGATGCGGTCAGCACTCATGTCATGCAAAACAACATCATGGCCGCCCAAAGCCACGACATGGGCGATGCCGTTGCCCATCTGTCCGGCACCGATGACGCCAACCTTGCGGATATCAACCATTGTGTTCTTTTTTCCCATGCGGACAAGTTTTGCCCGGATCATTGCCTTCCGCAGTGCAACACGCAAGAAAAACCAGCGTGCATCGCCGGAATTCGAACCGGATTCTTGTGCTTGGCCTTGGCCTGTTTTGAGGGCTATGAGAAATTATCCCTCTGATCATGGCTTTTATCAATGCCACTGCCCGAAAAACCTTCTCTTGCCGACATCCGCACCGAAATAGATCGGCTGGACGCATCTATGCATGAACTGCTGATGGAGCGCAGCCAGGTCATCGAAACCTTGATCCAGGTCAAGGGAACCGGCGTAAGCGGCTCGGCTTTTCGCCCGGCGCGCGAGGCCGATGTGCTGCGTCGTCTGGTGGAGCGCCACAAGGGCCTGCTGCCGCTGGACACGGTTGAGAGCATCTGGCGCGTCATCATCTCGACTTTCACCTATGTGCAGGCACCCCATTCCGTGCATGCCGATATCACGGGAGATGCGGCGGCGATCCGCGATACCGCGCGGTTTCATTTCGGCTTCACGGTGCCTTTTATCACCCATGAGAGTGCGGCAGCCGTAATCAAGGCGGTGGATGAATCCAAGGGTGATCTGGGTATCTTCCGGCTGGATCAATCGGCGGATGCGGGTCCATGGTGGCGGATGCTGGAGAAGCCGAAGGCGCCCAAGATCATCGCCCGATTGCCGTTCGTCGACCGTCCAGACCATCCGGCGGGCCTTCCGGTCTATGTTATTTCGAAGCCACTGGCTGAAGCTGCCGTGCGAGAGGTAATTGTCGCGTCTCTCACCGTCGAGCGCTGGAAGGCGGATGCGCCCGCGAAACTGGCCAAACTTGGCATGAAGGTTGTCATGACGGGCGGAACGCATTCTGCGTTATCGGCGCTGACCGCGCATCCCGAGACATTGTCGCCCGGCTTCATTACAGCGACATTGACCGATATGGGCTGCGGCTCTGTGCGCTATACGGAGATCGGTGGCCATACCGCGCCGTTTTCTGTTACGGCATGATGCAACCATTTTCTTCAGGAATCAGACCATGAGTGCTGCGCTTCAACGCCCCGTTCCCCGCCCCGGAGTCATGCAGATCGAGGCCTATGTGCCGGGCAAATCCGCCGCTGCTCCCGGTGTGACCAAAATCCACAAACTGTCGTCCAACGAGACGCCTCTGGGGGCCAGCCCCAAGGCGCAGGCGGAATTGAAGGCGCTGGCAGGGAAGCTCGAGCTTTATCCCGACGGGTCGTCCACAGCCCTTCGTGATGCGATTGGAGCAAAGTTCGGTCTCGATCCCGCACGTCTTGTCTGCGGTTCGGGCTCGGATGAACTGCTGTCGCTCATCACCAACGCTTTCATGGGGCCGGGCGACGAGGGGCTCTACAGCGAATACGGATTTCTGGTCTACAAGATCGCCATTCTGGCCGCTGGCGGTATGCCTATCATCGCGAAGGAAAAGAACCACCAGACCGACGTGGATGCGATGATTGCTGCCATCACACCGAGCACCAAGATCGTTTACCTCGCCAATCCCAATAATCCGACCGGCACCTACATCCCGTTCGACGAGGTGAAGCGCCTTCACGCCGCGCTGCCCGCCCACGTCCTGCTGGTACTGGACGCGGCCTATGCGGAATATGTGCGGCGCAACGACTATGCCTCAGGCCTCGAGCTTGTTGCGACCTCCGAAAACGTGGTGATGACGCGGACGTTCTCGAAGATATACGGCCTCGCCAACTTGCGCCTGGGCTGGATGTATGGCCCGGCTGCTGTTGTCGATGCCATCAACCGCGTCCGCGGTCCGTTCAACGTCAGCGGTGCCGCCATTGCAGCGGGCGTGGCGGCTGTGCAGGATCAGGCGCATGTAGATGCGGCAATCGAGCACAATGAAAAGTGGCTGCCCGTCATGACTGCGGAAATCGAGAAGCTGGGAATCAAGGTCACACCCAGCGTCGGCAATTTCCTGCTGATGCATTTTGATCCGAATGGAACGAGGACAGCGAAGGCTGCCGATGCGTTTCTGGCGTCGCGCGGCCTGCTGCTGCGCGCTGTTGGTGCCTATGGATTGCCGAACGCACTTCGTCTCACCATTGGTAGTGCCGAGGCAAATGACCTTGTGATCAAGGCGCTTGCCGATTTTATGAAAAGCGCCTGACGATCATGCAGCCCAGGTTTGAACGGATCGCCATTATCGGCATGGGCCTTATCGGCTCGTCCATCGCACTGGCTGCGCGGGAGAAGAAACTTGCAGGGCATGTCACAGCGATTGATTCTTCTGCCGCGGTGACGAAGCGGATAGAGGAACTCGGATTCGCGGACACCGTCACCACCAATGTTGCGAAGGGTGTGGAAGGTGCGGATCTTGTGATCCTGTGCGTTCCCGTTGGTGTGAACGGCAAGGTTGCGAAGACGATGGCCAAGGGCCTTAAGGCTGGTGCTATTGTTTCCGATGTTGGCTCGGTGAAGGCCGCAGTTGTCAAAGCCGTGCAGCCGCATTTGCCGGACGGCGTGCATTTCGTTCCCGCGCATCCGGTGGCTGGAACCGAGTATTCGGGGCCTGATGCAGGATTTGCCAGCCTGTTCGACGGCAAATGGTGCATTCTGACGCCGCTGGGGCACACAGACCCCGCCGCCATCGAAAAGGTGGAGGCATTCTGGAAAGCCTTCGGCTCCAAGGTTGAGATCATGACGCCGGAGCATCATGACCTGGTGCTGGCCGTGACCAGCCATATCCCGCATCTTATCGCCTACAACATCGTGGGTACGGCCGATGATCTTGAGGCTGTCACCAAGAGCGAGGTGATCAAGTTCTCGGCCGGTGGCTTTCGCGATTTCACCCGCATTGCGGCGTCCGATCCGACGATGTGGCGCGATGTGTTCCTGCACAACCGCGAAGCCGTGCTGGAGGTACTGGGGCGGTTTCAGGAGGATCTGTTCTCGCTGCAGCGCGCCATCCGCTGGGGGGAAGGGGACAAGCTGTTTGATCTCTTCACGCGCACACGGGCGATCCGGCGCGGGATCATCCAGATGGGCCAGGAGACGCCGGAACCGGACTTCGGGCGTAAAAAGAAAGCCTGATTTTTTAAGAACCAGCTCAAAATTCACGCGATAGGGTGCTTTAGGATTTTTTCAAGATTCTTTTTGCCGATTGAAATCCAATTCCCGTTTCTATACGTATTTTACATAGTGGTTGTACGGGAGGGTATGATGGCTCAGTTGGTTGGCGTGCAGCGCGGCTTTGTGAAAGCTGCGATGAATGCGCCGTTTCTCACCCGTGAGGAAGAGAAGGAACTGGCCATTGCCTGGATCGAGCACAATAACGAACGTGCGCTCCACAGGCTGGCTCACGCCCACATGCGCCTCGTGATTGCCATTGCCAACCGCTTCCGCAATTATGGCCTCGCAATACCTGATCTCATCCAGGAAGGGCATATCGGCCTGATGGAAGCCGCTGCGCGCTTCGAGCCCGAGCGTGATGTGCGCTTCTCGACCTATGCCACATGGTGGATTCGCGCCTCGATTCAGGATCATGTCCTGCGCAACTGGTCCATTGTACGCGGCGGAACAAGTTCCGCGCAGAAGGCTCTGTTCTTCAACCTTCGCCGTTTGCGGGCGCGGATAACACAGGCGGCTGGCTCCAGCGGTTCGCTCGATGCGGTCTACAGCGAAATAGCGATTGCAGTCGGGGTATCAAAGTCCGATGTGGCGACGATGGCGGCGCGGTTGTCTGGCCCCGATACATCGCTGAACGCCCCGTTGTCTGATCAGGACATGGGCGGTGCCAGTGACCGCATGGATTTTCTGGTCGATAGCAAACCGCTACAGGATGAGGTGGTCGAGGATAGCATTGACAGTGCGCGGCGCGTGGGCTGGTTGCGCGCAGCACTCGACGTGCTGACCGACCGCGAGGCCCGTATCATCCGGGCCCGCCGCCTGCAGGACGAGGCCGCAACGCTGGAATCGCTTGGTGTAAACCTCGGTATATCCAAGGAGCGCGTGCGCCAGATCGAAAATCGCGCGCTGGAGAAGCTGAAGGAAGCGCTGCTGGCGAGACACCCGGAGGGGCGGCTCGCGCTGGTTTGAGCGCCTTGTACTGGTACTGTGCGTGCTTCGAGACGGCGCTAAAACAGCGCCTCCTCAGCATGAGGAGTATTTAAAATGCAGCCCTCAAACCTCCTCATGCTGAGGAGGCGCCCTTGCGCCGTCTCGAAGCACGCAAAGTGCTGATGCAGCCCTCTATGTGTTGAACCTGTCCGTCCTGCGCTGCGCCAAATCAGGCAGGTCCGTCCAGCGCCCCTCGATCATCGCCTCCTTCTTCGCCCGCGACCAGCCCTTGATGCGCCGCTCGGCGGCGATGGCGTCGGTGATTGATGCGAACTGTTCGGCGAAGACCAGCGTAACGGGACGGCGAGAGGATGTGTAGGCGTTGGGGTATTGAGCGTTATTATGCTCACTGATGCGCGTTTCGAGATCGTTGCTGCGATAGGTGCCAGTGTAGTAACTGCCGTCCGCGCATTTCAGGATGTAGAGAAAGCAGGCCATGGCTGATCTTTGCAATTCTGGTTGCCAAACTCAAGATTCCTCATCCTGAGGTGCGAGCCGCTTGGCGAGCCTCGAAGGACGCACCATGGTTGCTGCGAGACATGGCTTCGATCAGTCGATTGCACAGGCATTGTGCGTCCTTCGAGGCTCCGCTTCGCTGCGCACCTCAGGATGAGGGGATTTGGAATTGCGCAATGGTGGGTGCTTTGCCTGCCGACGCTTGAGCAAGCCTCAATGATCCTCATGCTGAGGAGGCGCTCTTGCGCCGTCTCGAAGCACGCACGGTGATTGTGCAGGGTGAAACTAAATCTGGGACACTTGATGGCGTCACCGTAACGCCCAATGATACTCATGCTGAGGAGGTGCCCTTGCGCCGTCTCGAAGTACGCAAAATGAAAGGGCGTGGCAATAATTTGCATCATGTCCCGTAATCTCCTACCTTCCTCTGATAATCCATTTTAGCAAATTAGAAGATGATTTAAATATTAGCAAAAAAACTAATAATATAAAAAAGTTTTCTATAAAAACGAAAATAATGTCTTTATAGTAATTTGCATACTGACTGTCAATAAATTGCCGAAATTCATTTCTGGCTATTTCAAATTTATGACCAGTTAAGGCGGCAGAATTACACAATCTAACGTCTCTGTAGATTTCAAATTTTGGGTTCGAGCCTCTCAATTCCAGAATTTTATCTCCGCAACGCGCTTCGTACATTGCATATAGGCCTGGAGCATATTGTGGACGGGGAATTAATTCCTGATCCGTTATGCCATCGCGGATTCTTGTGGGTGCATTTAATCGCTCTTGGTCAGTTTGGGTGAAATGATACCAGTAGAACGGCTTGAATATCACAAAATTTTGATACCCTCTCACAATTAATAAAACTAACAAAGCAACTGTGGCAACTATGAGTATGCGGTTTTCTCTTTTCTCAAGGGAAAAATTGTTTAAAATAAATTTATACATCAATCACCTGATCTATTTCCTCACCCAAACCTGTTCCCCTTCGGAAACCCCTTCGGCGGCAACTTGCCCGCTTCGGCCCGCTTCCCCACCCACTCATCCAGCTCCGGTCTGGCCACAGTATACGTCCGCCCGTCCGACGACACCCATGTCAGCCCGCCCGCAATGCCGAACACCTTCGCATCCGCCACGTTGCCGTCCTTGTAGCGTTGCAGCCGCACGCCCTTGCCGCGCGCCATCTCCGGCACTTCGCTCAGGGGATAGATTAGCAGCTTGCGGTTTTCGCCGATGATGGCGACGTGATCGCCCTGCGCAGGCACGGCCAGCACGGCTTTCCATTTCCCGTCTACGTTTAGCACGTTGCGGCCCTTTTTCGTGGTGGCCAGCAACTCGTCGGACGGAGCGACGAAGCCGCGCACGTCGTTTTCACCTGTGGATACCATCAACAGCTTGCTGCCCGGCTGGTGCGGCCACAGCGTTACGATCTCCACGTCCTCTTCCATGTCGGCGATGAGGCGCACGGGATCGCCGAAGCCGCGGCCTCCCGGCAGCTTGCTGGCGTCCAGCGTGAATACCTTGCCGTTGGAGACCAGCATCAGCAGTTTCGCTGTTGTCTCCGTGTGGAACCATTGCCGCAGTTTGTCGTCGCCCTTGAACTGCAGGCTGGTGAGATCGCTCACATGCCCCTTCAGCGCGCGGATCCAGCCCTTGTCCGAGAGCACGACGGTGATGGGCTCGCGCTCCACCAGCGCCTCGGAGATGTCGATGTTGGCCATGCCCTCCGGCCTGTCCGCGAAGGTGCTGCGGCGCTTGCCGATTTTGGTGTCGGGACCGAATTTCTTCTTCACCTCGCGGATTTCCCAGGCGATGGTTTTCCACTGCTTGGCCTCGTCGCCCAGCAGGCCTTCGATCTGGCCCTTCTCGATGGTCAGATTGTCGAATTCCTTGCGCAGTTCCATCTCCTCCAGCTTGCGCAACTGGCGCAGGCGGGTGTCGAGGATGGTTTCGGCTTGCAGGTCGGTCAGCTCGAAGCGCCTGATCAGCACTGGCTTGGGCTCATCCTCCTCGCGGATGATGCGGATCACCTCGTCGAGGTTGAGGAAGGCGATGAGCAACCCGCCCAGTCGCTCAAGCCGCCGGTCGATTTCGGCAAGCCGGAAGCGCGAGCGGCGTTGCAACACGACACGGCGATGGTCCAGCCAGATGCGCAACGCCTCGGCCAGACCGATGACGCGCGGCACGAGGCCATCAACCAGCACGTTCATGTTCATGGAAAAGCGGGTTTCAAGCTCGGTCAGCCTGAACAGCGTCTCCATCAGCATCGTTTCATCGACGGCGCGGGATTTGGGCTCGAGAACGACGCGGATGTCTTCGGCCGATTCATCGCGCACATCGGCGAGGATCGGCACCTTCTTCTCGTTGATCAGGTCCGCCAGCGCCTCGACCAGGCGGCCTTTCTGGACCATGTAGGGTATTTCGGTGACGACGATGATGTAGGTGCCGCGACCCGTTTCCTCCTTGTGCCAGCGCGCCCGCAAGCGAAATCCGCCGCGCCCCGTGCGGTAGGTTTCGGCGATGGAACTCGCGCTTTCCACGATGATACCGCCGGTGGGGAAATCCGGCCCCGGCACGAAGGTCAGCAACTGGTCGGATGAGGCTGTCGGGCGTTCGATCAGGTAGAGCGCGGCATCGCAGAGTTCGGCGGCGTTGTGCGGTGGAATGGATGTCGCCATGCCCACCGCGATGCCGGTGGTGCCGTTGGCCAGCATGTTGGGGAACGCGCCGGGCAGGACGATGGGTTCGTCGTTCTCGTTGTTGTAGGTCGGGCGGAAATCGACAGCGTCCTCGTCGATGCCGGCAAGCAGCAGCGCGCCGATCTCGGTGAGTTTCGCCTCGGTGTAGCGGTACGCCGCCGGATTATCGCCGTCGATGGAGCCGAAATTGCCTTGTCCGTCCACCAGCATGTAGCGCTGGGCGAAATCCTGCGCCAAACGAACCATGGCATCGTAGATCGACTGGTCACCGTGGGGGTGGAACTTGCCGATGACTTCGCCCACGACCGAAGCGCATTTCTTGAAGGCGTTGGCCGGGTCGAGCTTCAGCAAGCGCATGGCGTGCAGGATGCGCCGCTGGACGGGTTTAAGCCCGTCGCGCGCATCAGGCAGCGCGCGGTGCATGATGGTGGAGAGGGCGTAGGCCAGATAGCGCTCCTCAAGCGCCGCCTTTAGGCTGACGTTCTCTATACCGTCCTTGGGGCCTTCCTTGGGGCTGTCGCCCGGTGGAGGGGTAGAATCATCCATCAAATGCCTCGCTCAACTGCTTTGAGCGGTAGAGAGATGGATGATTCGGGGCAAGGCTGCGGTGTCTCTTCTCCCTGTTGACGGGATTGGAGAGCGTCTCAATACGCGCGCAGTTCCGCCAGCCGGTTACGCGTCAGCCTTCCGATGCAGGTTTCGGTCTGGCAGCGCTCGCGCTCCAGGACGAAAGCCCGTTGCTCGGCGACGATCGCAGAGCGAGTTGATCCAAAATTGGTTTGAACGGCATTGCGGTAAGCGACGCTCATGCGGTTATCGAGCTGAAACATATCGGGATCGGAGCATATAGTCCGTTCGACACCTGTGACCGCATTGGCGCAGGTAATGCCCTGCGCAGAGGCGGGGACGGAAACTGCGAAGAAGCCCGCGGCGACGATGACAAAGGTCCGGCTGTGCATGATATTCTCCCGAATGAACAACAATCGGGGCAAATGCAGCCGCGATTGTTTCACGTTTGAGAGCATTCACGGCATTTTCGCGGCACTGGCGGCGTAACGCCCCCATTTCTCCGCATGTATCACGGTGGCGATCAGAATCAGCGCGGCCATGATCTGGTGCAGCAGTCCTGCCCAGAGCGGCACGTGCAGCAATAGTGTGGCAATGCCGAGAACGGCCTGCAGCGACAAAGCCGCCCCGACGTGAAATGCCCCACGCGATGCTGCAGTGCCGCGCGCATCCAAGGCATGCCAGATCGCCAGCGCCAGCAGCAGATAGGCTGTCATTCGGTGGTTGAACTGTACCAATGCGGCGTTATCGACGAAATTCTCGATCCATGGCTTCACCACGAAGAGCACGTCCGCGCCGGGGATCAGCGCGCCGTCCATCAGCGGCCAGGTGTTGTAGGTGAGGCCGGATTTCGAGCCCGCGACCAGTGCGCCAAGCGCAATCTGGATCAGCAGCAGAGCGACAATGGCTCGGGCAGTGAAAGTGATGCGGGCCGGCACAAACTGGGCCATGGCAGGTCGCAGCCGACGCGCGGTCCAGACAAGGCCCGTGAGGATCAGGCAGGCCGTTGTCAGATGCAGCGCCAGCTTCACCGGAGCCACGGCGATCATGCCGTCCTTCAGGCCTGATGCCACCATGATCCAGCCGATGGCACCCTGAAAGCCGCCGAGCGCGCCCAGAGCCAGCAGCCACAGCGCCAGCTTCCCCCGCACCACACCGCGCAGCCAGAACCACGCGAGGGGCAGCATAAAGGCGATTCCGACGAAGCGGCCAAGCTGGCGATGGCCCCACTCCCACCAGTAGATGAACTTGAAGTCAGTGAGGCTCATGCCCTTGTTGAGGAGTTGGTATTGCGGAATCGCGCGGTATTTCTCAAATTCCGCCAGCCACGCGGCTTCCGACAGCGGCGGGATCGCGCCCAAAAGCGGCCTCCATTCCGTGATCGAGAGGCCCGAACCTGTTAGGCGCGTAGCGCCGCCCACAAGGATCATCGCCAGAACCAGAAACGCCACGAACCACAGCCACACGCGCACGGCGGACATATGGTCTGCCGTTGCCAACACGTCCTGACCGGGATGAATGGTCGCAGAGGTCAAGGGATCGCTCTTTCGGGTTGATCTTATGGCTTATGACCGCCAATTACGGCTGAACGGCTGATACGGCAAATGCGCCGCTGTCGCACCTCGAGGATGATCCATTGACACGCAGGACACGGAAGCTGGTCGGCACCATCGTGATGCTGTTGTTCGTGGTGGTTTACGCACTGGTGGTTACGGCTGTCGCAGATCCCATTCTGGCGCGGGCGAACAAGGCGGTTGAGGTGGTGTTCTACATGATCGCTGGTCTGGCGTGGGCGCCGCCGCTGATGCTGTTGATCCGGTGGATGGAAGGCGGCATCGATGAGACGAGGCCGAAGGGGCCGGTATGAGCCGACACCGGTTCAAATCCGCAACTTCTGCACGCCCTTCAGCGCCATTTTCGGCTTTTTCGACGACAAAATCCGGCTGTTGACACCCTGCCAGCTGATTTCACCGGACAGCCTGCCGTATTCGATCTTCGGGCAGCGGTTCATGATCACGGTCAGCCCCGCTGCTTCTGCTTTCGCCGACGCTTGGTCGTTGCGGACGCTGAGTTGCATCCAGATCACTTTCGGCAGCGGGTCCATGGCCAGCGCCTGATCGACGATGCCCGGTGCCGCCTCCGGTGCCCGGAAGATGTCGACCATGTCGACGGGCTCTCGGATATCAGCGAGGCTCGCCACGAAGGTCTGGCCAAGAAAGGTGTTGCCTGTGCGGCCTGGATTGACCGGAATGACACGGAAGCCGCGATCGATCAGGTATTTGAGCACGAGATAGGACGGGCGCGCCGGATTGTCCGATGCGCCCACCATCGCGATGGTCTTCACCGATGTCAGAACTGAGCGGATGAGTGTGTCGGGGTAATCGTCGTGGTCAGTCATAGCGCTGATGTGGCGGATCAGGGCCGGAAGCGCAAGATTGCTCACGCGACCAAAATGACTCAAGTGACATTCAGCTTGCGGCCCCGGTTGAACAGCCAGAAGGCTGATCCCGAGAGCAGAACATCGAAGGCGGAAACCGACTGATAGAGCCCATTGACGGAAAGGCGAGGCAGGGCGTGCAGATGCGCGTCGTGCTCGGGGAAGATCACGCCGGGCCGTGTCGTGACGCCTGTCTCGAAACCAAGTTCCTTAGCCAGTGCAAACTCCCGCGCACCTGCCGCCAGCGCATCGCCGACCGGATAGGCGATGTGCCGGACCGGCAGTTGCAGCTTGTCCTCCAGAATGGCCTTCGATTGGGCCATCTCGCGCCGTGCAGTCTGCTCGTCCTGCGTACCGAGCAGGGGATGGGTCAGTGTGTGCGTGCCGAGGGTGCAGAGCGGATCGGCTGCCAGCGCACGCAGATCATCCCAGTGGAGGCACAGCCGCCGTGTTCGTGCGGGTCCATCGATATCAGCCGCCGCAGAAAATCTGGCAATTTCCTGTTGCAGATTGGCTTTCGGGCGCAGATCCGCATAGATCGATTTGAAGATTTTGGCTGGACTGCCAATCGTTTTGCTTCCGTCTGGTCCAGGCAATCCGCGCGCAGCAGCGTCTTCCAGATCCAGCCACCACAATGGCGCTCCACCATCAGCGAACCCCGTCGTGGCGAAGACCGTGAAGGGTGCTGCATGCCTGCGCAGGACGGGCAGGGCGAATTCAGCATTGTCACGGTAGCCATCGTCGAATGTCAGCACCACGAAAGGCCTGCCGCTCTGCGGATTGCGGATGCGCTCTGCCATCTCATCAATGGGGATAATGTCGTAACCCCTGTTGCGGATGTGGCCGAGAACGCAATCCAGAAACTCCGGAGTGATTTCTAGGATACGATGCGGGTCAAACGCTTTGGGCTTTGATGGTCTGACGTGATGAAACATCAGCACAGCGCCCAGCCCGCGCGTTCGCTGCGCCATGGCTGCAGCCGCGCCGGTTTTGCCCAGAATCGCAAGGCCTGTACGGAAAACGAGATGCTTCAAGTCGTGGTTCCTGTTTCCATTTCATCAACGCTTTTGCAGCCTTTGCGTTGACGATCCGTTGCTTTCATCGTTCTGATATGAGTGATCTTGAGGGGAAACGACATCATGACGATGGTTGAAGCCTCGGCTGGAAGCAGAGCGGGTGTGGTAGATGCGGCGGAAGTCGCCATGATCCATCGTGTCGAAACCCATGATGACCTGACCCAGCTTTCAGCACAATGGCGCGTTCTGCAGAACAGCGGTATGACTACGCCTTATCAGACATACGACTGGATCCGGGCCTGGAGCGATGCGCTGTCCGCGCCGCTGGGCATCAAGCCCCTGATCGTTACAGCCCATGATAGCCGTGGCCGGGCGATAGCCCTGCTGCCCTTGGGTGTGCGGTCGCGCCGAGGCGTGACTTGCGGTATCTTCTTGGGCGGCAAGCATGCCAATATGAACATGGGTGTTTACGAACCGCAGGTCATGAGTGGCCTGTCCGCAGATGACCTCGGCTTCACGCTGCGCAATGTGGCTGAGAAACATGGCATCGATCTCTTTCATTTTGAAAACCAGCCCCTTACGTGGCTGGGGCGTGACAATCCGCTGCTGAAGCTCCCGCATCAACCAAGTGCCAGTAGCGCCTGGAAGACAGCACTCGTGCCGGATGGCGAGGAGATGATCCGGAGTCTGATGTCATCGGAAAGTCGCAAAAAACTCCGGCACAAGGAAAAGAAACTCGGTGAAAACGGTACTGTCAGTTTTCTTGAAGCGCGCAATTTGAGTGAGGTGGAGACGGTTCTGGTGGCGTTCTATGCCCAGAAAGCAGCACGCTTCCATACGATGGGTATCACTGATCCCTTCGCGGACAGCAGCGTCAGGGCGTTTCTCCATGCTGGTGCGACGAGCGGTATTGCTGATGGCACGCAGTCAATCTCGCTTTTCGCAATGCGAGTGGGGGAGCGTATCGTTTCGGTGTTTGGTGGCGCGATCCACCAGGGGCGGTTCACCGGCATGTTCACCTCGTTTGATGGTGATCCTGCTGTTGCCCGCTACAGTCCCGGCGATCTGCTGCTGCTGCATCTGGTCAAGATGATGTGCGCTCGGGGGCTCACCAGCTTCGATCTTGGGACGGGTGATGCCAAGTATAAGGCCGATTACTGCAAGACGGAGGAGCCGCTCTTCGATAGTTTCCTGCCAATGACCCTGACCGGTCGGATCGCGGCTGCGAGCCTGCGGTCTGTATTAGCCGTCAAGCGGGCCATGAAAAAGAGCGAGCTTGCGCTCGCTCTTGTGGGCGGCTTCAGGAAGTTGCGGGGAGGCTGATCAGCCGCGCTCCAGCTCCATGGCGGAGTCCACTCCAACAATGAAATAACTGCATCCCGACAAAGCCTGTTCTGCCGCATCAAGGTGCTCGTCGTCCGTGTTATCCGATGCAACAAGTACAGTCAGCGTCGTCGAACCCGTGAGCGCCGCTGCAAGGCTGCTGGCTGCGCCGCCATTGAAGACGACATAGTCATGATTGCCTGCAAGGCTCCTTGCTGCGGCTGCTAAACCCTTTGGTGTGATCTGATCTGGATCGAGCGCGGCCACGAGCGATGGCCCCTGACGCTTCAGGATGGCTTCCAGCGCACGCACGGTGCCAGCCGCATGCGCGGCGCTTTCCACGGAGAGCACGAGTATCGACACCGGGCGCCCCCTGATGAGCGCGGCTTCGGCTTCCTCGGCAATTTCGAACAGCGGGTTATCCGAGGTGTCGGCGGCAAGTTCGAGAGGCGCGTGATCCCGGTCCTGGTCGGCTGTCCACCAGATCAGGCCGTCTTGCTGCAATGGTTCCTTTGAGGGCAATGGCTCGGCAAGATCTGACGCGCGGGGCTGCATTGGTGGAGCCTGCAATTCGGGTATTGCCGCTGTGGCAAGCGAAGGCTTCAGCACCTGCGCCATGCGATCCAGCGAAGCCTGCATCGCAAGGCTAGCCTCGGACAGCACGGGGGGGGCGGCTGGCACAGGGTCGGCTGCCGCGATCTGTGCAGGCGTAGCGCTTTCAACAGCTACAATCGGTCTTTCAACGGTCTGCTGCTGCGGAACCGGAGTCTGCATCGCCACCGGCTGCGGCACCATACCCTGCGCCATTATAGCCATAATCTGCGGTGTCATCATCATGGGCGGATAGGCCATAACGGGCGGCTGCGGCTGCGGTTCGGGTATGCGGCGTGCATAGACATGCTCCGAGAGAAGTGCCTTCGTCAGAATCCAGAAAAGCGAGATGGCGAAAGCCGCCAGCGTCGCGATCAGGATGATCGGCAGTTTCTTGGGGAAGCTGGGATTGGTTGGCACTATGGCGCTCGACACGACGCGCGCATCGGCTGTCACCGCGTTGTCCGCATCGCGTGACGTCGCATCGCGGTAGCGCGTCAGGTAGGTCTCAAGCTGCTCGCGCTCGGCCTTGGCTTCACGCTCCAGTGCGCGCAATTGCACTTCCTGCTCATTGGACGTGCCGCTCTGGCGCTTCTGCTGGTCGAGTTCTGCCTGGCTGGCGGCGACACGGCCACCGGCGGCGCGGGCGTCGTTCTCCAGAGCGCGAGACGTGCGCTCGGCCGCATTGCGGACCTGCTCCTCAAAACCACCGAGCTGCGCGTACAGCTCCTTGATGCGCGGATGCTGTGGCAGAAGCGTGCGCTCCTCCTGAGCAATCTGCGCCTTGAGTGTGGCGCGGGATTCAATCAGGCGGCGGACAGATTCATTGTTGACCACATCCGATACCTCGAAGATGCGCCCCTGACGTACCGCCTCACGGATCATGCGAGCCTTGGATGTCAGTTCAGCCTGCAGCGAGCGAGCTGTGGCAAGCTGTGTGTTGAGTTCCGACAATTGCTGCGAAGAGATATTCGATGTGTCACCATTGCCGCCTCCCACTAGGAAGAGGCCATTCTGGCTGCGGAAGGCTTCGACCTTGCCTTCCGCAGTTGACACGCGCTCGCGCAATGTATCGATCGTGCGGCCCAGCCATGACCCGGCGGATTTGGCCGAGCCCTTCTTCGCCTGCTCCAGTTGCTTGATGTATTCTTGGGCAACCGCGTCAGAGAGTTTCGCTGCCAGCTCCGGATCGCGGCTCTGGAACTCGATGGCGATGACGCGCGATTTTGCCACGGCGAAAGCCTTGAGTTTGTCGAAATACTTTTCCAGGACGCGCTCTTCCGGTGACATGCTGGCCGGATTGTTGATCAGGCCGAGCATGACGGCGACTTTGGTCAGCGCGTCAGTGCCAGACAGCACATCATCGAATTCCGGCTTGGTTCCGAGATCGAAACGACGGATCATGGCGCGGGCAATATCGCGGGACTGGACGAGCTGAACCTGGCTCAAAACAGCATCCTGATCGATCAGGGGATCGTTGCCGCGCTGGCCTTCACGGCCGATGCGGGTGTATTCGGTATCGCGGTTTTCGAGAAAGACACGGGTCTCGGCCGTGTAGCGTGGCTTGATGATATTGACTGCGACCGTCGACAGCGCCAAAGCGCCAAGCGTTATCAGCAACACAAGCCATTTGCGCCGTCCGACTTCCCGGAACAGGGCAACCAGATCAATCTCGCCACGATCTGCCGATGACGACGGCATCTGCTGGCCAGCTTCCGCAACACGCATTGCGACAACTCCTACACAACCCAAACTGGAACGGCAGTCCTGAGACAACCAGGAGTCAGGATATCGCAGATTATGGTTTCCGGGGGGTTAACTGGCTTGGTTAGCAAAATCTGATGCAAAAGGTTTCTTAACCATGATGGTGTTTCATATGACAAGTTCAACAGTCGTGTCGTGTCATGAAGCGTATCTCATTCGTTCTGTCGATTGCAGCCTCCCTGGGGCTGTCAGCTTGTTCGCATCATCGTAGCATTGCGCATTCCGAGATGTTTGCGGCGAGCTTGCATGAGCCCTACACACTCGCCAATGGTGATCGGCTGCGGGTCATCGTGTTCGGCCAGGATAGTCTGTCCAACACTTACACGGTTGACAGCGTCGGGCATGTCTCGATGCCGCTCATAGGCTCGGTCCCAGCTCAGGGACAGACTACCAAGGGCCTTGAGCATCAGATCGCGGCGAAGCTGCGTGGCGGATTCTTGCGCGAGCCGAAAGTCTCGGTCGAAGTGGAGCAGTACCGTCCGTTCTTCATCTTGGGCGAGGTCACGACATCGGGCCAATACCCCTATGTCAACGGCATGACCGTGCAAACAGCTGTGGCGATTGCGGGTGGTTTCCAACCGCGTGCTGACCGCTACGCCGCCGAGGTCACACGGAGTATCAATGGTGAAGCCGTGTCAGGCAAAGTGCCGCTGGATACTGCGGTGCGTCCTGGCGACACGATCACCATCCGCGAACGGTTCTTCTGATGCGCATTATCCATGTGTTTCGCGCGCCGGTTGGCGGGCTGTTTCGTCATGTGATGGATCTGGCGAAGGAACAAGCGCGCCGTGGCCATGAGGTTGGTGTGTTCTGCGATGCCACTTTCGCAGGTGAGCGCAACGAAGGCCTCCTGAAGGAATTGTTGGCTCATCTTGCACTTGGTGTCGTGCGCTCGCCGATGCAGCGCAATCCCCACTGGAGCGATATGGCGGCGCTCTCGCGTATCAACAGCTTTTCGGCACGCACGGGTGCGGACGTTTTGCATGGGCATGGCTCCAAGGGTGGGCTTTACGCACGCATCGGTGCCGTGGCGCGCAGCACCGGTCCCGTGCGGGCGTACACGCCGCACGGCGGCAGTCTCAATTACAAGCCAGGTACGCTGATCCACCGAGCCTATATGGGCATCGAGTATCTGCTGGAAAAAGGCACTGACCTCTTCCTGTTCGAGAGCCAGTTCATCGCTGATCGCTTTCGTGAGTATGTCTGCGAGACGGATGCCGTGACTCGCATCGTGCTCAACGGGCTCTATCCGCATGAACTCGTACCGGTGGTTCCTGTGGGTAACGCCGCTGATTTTCTCTATATCGGCGAATTCCGCTTCGCCAAGGGCATCGACAATCTCTTGTCCGCCATGGCCGAAATCCGGGCGCAGACGCAAAAGTCGCCAACACTCATCCTTGTTGGGCAAGGGCCTGATGAGCCAGCGTTGCGGGCGCAAGTTTCAGCGCTTGGCATGGACGGAACTGTATCCTTTCACAAGCCGATGGCCGCGCGCGAAGCCTTTGCCCTGGCACACACCATGATCGTGCCGTCACGCTTTGAATCAATGCCCTATGTCGTGATCGAAGCGGCGGGAGCCTCTATGCCTATTATTTCGACCGATGTGGGTGGAATTCCTGAAATCTTCGGTTCCGAGAGCGACCGGCTGATTCCGTGCGACAATGTCCCGCTGCTGGCTGAAACAATGCGCCGGTCTGTAGCGATGACAGCCGAAGAACGACTGACACCCGCCATGCGTTTGCAGGAACATATCGACGAGAACTTCTCCGTCGAGAAAATGGCCTCGACGGTGCTGGAGGCCTACGTAGCCGCACGTCAGCGGCGCGGAAACGCGGTCAACGCGGGTGAAGTGGAACGCAAGGCTGGCTGATCGTAACCAGTTGGTCTCTTGAAAGTGAGTATTCTTGGCACAGGCAGAGAAAGCGAAGCACAGGTCTCAGCCCGCGATCTCCGGGGTTGCAGCTGCGCGCGTCAAACTGGCTGAATCCACGCTTGATCTACAACCCTCTGCTGCGGTCTCTCCCATTGTAATCGCCGGGCTCTGGCGCATCGCCGAGGCGGCACTCACATGTGCTCTAGGTGGCCTGATCTACTGGCTCTACGTCTTTCCGCAGATTGGCTGGCAATCGGCCTATGTGCTGTCGATCCCGTTGTTCTCTGTTCTCGCCATCATCACCCTGCAGGCGTTTGACCTCTTTCACATCGGCGTGTTTCGCGCTCCGCTGATTCATGCGCCACGGCTGATTGCGGGATGGACAATGGCGTTCCTCATCGCCTTCTCCTTCGTCTTCTTCCTGAAGCTGGAAGGCGTGTTTTCGCGTGTATTCATGGCGGCCTGGTTTGGTACGGGGCTGGCCACACTCTTATTCGCACGGATTTGCCTGTCATGGAAAATCCGGACCATGACGCGGCAGGGGCTGCTCGACCGACGCACCGCGATTGTTGGCGGCGGCGAAGCGGCAGAGAAATTGCTGCGCAGTTTGCAGGCGGACGAGCAATCGGATCTGCGGGTTTTCGGTGTTTTCGATGACCGCTGGGATGAGCGTTCGCCCGATGTGCTGGCGGGGTACCCCAAGCTTGGCACGGTGGATGATCTGGTCGAGTACGCAAGACACGCGCGGCTTGATCTCGTGATTTTCGCCCTGCCGCTATCCGCCGAGACGCGCTTGTTGCAGATGCTGAAGAAGCTCTGGATTCTGCCCATCGATATCCGCCTTGCAGCCCATATGCAGAAGCTGCGGTTCCGCCCACGCAACTACTCCTACATAGGTGGCCTGCCGGTCTTCGACATGGTGGACAAGCCCATTGCAGACTGGGACGTGGTTCTCAAATGGCTGTTCGACAAGATTGTCGGAAGCCTGCTGCTGATCCTGCTGTCGCCGGTAATGCTGCTGGTCGCGCTTGCGGTGCGGCTGGAATCGCGCGGACCCGCGCTGTTCCGGCAGAAGCGCTACGGCTTCAACAACGAGTTGATAGAAGTTTTCAAGTTCCGCTCGATGTATGCCGAGGCAAGCGATGCAACGGCGTCGCGGCTTGTGACACGGGATGATCCCCGCGTCACCCGCGTTGGGCGCTTCATCCGCAGGACATCGCTGGACGAACTGCCGCAATTTTTCAATGTCGTGTTCCATGGCAATCTGTCGATAGTCGGCCCAAGGCCACACGCGGTTCACGCCAAGGCGGAAAACCGGCTCTACGATCAGGTGGTGGACGGCTATTTCGCCCGCCACCGCGTCAAGCCGGGCATTACAGGTCTGGCGCAGGTCAATGGCTGGCGGGGCGAGACGGACACCGAGGAAAAGATCCAGCGCCGGGTCGATCATGATCTGCGCTATATTGAGAACTGGTCGCTGTGGCTGGACATGGCGATCCTGCTGCGCACACCTTTCTCGCTGATCAAGCAGGAGAATGCGTATTGAGCGCGGCCACAGCCAGTGACGGGATCGCCAGCGGCGGCAGCCAGACGCTGAGCACGCGTGGGCTGCGCAATGCGGCGGTTTGGCTGCTGTTTTTCTCAGGGTTTCTCGTGTTCATCGAACCGGCACCGTTCGAGATCGCATTCGGTCTGGTGACGCTGATCTTCGTGCTGACAGGCCTCAAGATCAGTGTGCTGTTCCTGCCGATGATCCTTCTGCTCGTGCTCTACAATATCGGTGGCGGCTTCTCGTTGATGGAGGTCGTGGATGAATCGCGCGCTGTGTGGTTCGTGATTATTTCGGTCTACATGGCGATGATGGCTATTATCATCGCTGCGATCTTCTCGGAGGATACGCAGAGGCGTCTCGACCTGATGAAGAGTGGTTATGCACTGGCCGCTGTCATTGCCTCCATCGCGGGTATCATGGGTTACTTCGATATCGCCGGGACACTTGAATATTTCACGCGCTACGGTCGCGCCATGGGTACCTTCAAGGACCCCAACGTCTTTGGCACATTCATCGTCCTTCCCTTTGTCTACATCGTGCAGGGGTTCTTTCTGGGTACGCACCGTAGGCCGGTTATCGCTGCCGGCATGCTGCTGATCATCGTCGCTGGCCTGTTTCTGTCGTTCTCGCGCGGTGCCTGGGGTGTTGCCGTGGCAGCTGTTGGTCTGTGCATCATGCTCACCTTTATCACTGCAGAAACCGGCAAACTTCGGATGCGGATCATCGGCATTTCGCTGCTTGGCATCGCGGCATTTGCCGTGCTTCTGGTGATTGCCCTGCAGTTCGAAGCTATCCGCGAAACCTTCGAGGTCCGGGCCTCGCTGAACCAGGATTACGACTACGGCGAGACCGGACGTTTCGGCAATCAGCGCCGCTCGATACCGTTGCTGCTGAGCGAGCCTAACGGTTTCGGTCCGACGATGTTTCGGGATATCTTCCCGGAGGATCCGCACAACACGTTCCTCAATGCGTTCGCGTCCTATGGCTGGCTCGGCGGCATCAGCTATGCCAGCCTGATCGCGATCACGATGCTCGTCGGATGGTCGCTCGTGTTCCGCAAGACGCCGTGGCAGAAGGATGCCATTGCAGTGTGGTCATCCTTTTTCTTCCTGATGCTGCAAGGTATGCAGATCGACACGGACCACTGGCGGCATTTCTATGTGCAGCTCGGGCTGACCTGGGGGCTCATGCTGGCTAGCCTGCGCTACGCGGCATGGCAGCAAGCCGCCCAAGTGCCGACAGCGGAATGGTCAGGGTCGACAGGGCAAACAGCACAATGATCATGGTGATCGCGGCTTCAAGCCCATAACGCGCTGCGACCCATCCACCGGCCAATGCGCCGATTGAGCGCACACCATAGATCGCAAGCTGGATCACCGCGCCCACGCGGCCGAGCATACCCTTCGGTGTGACAAGCTGGCGGATCGTGTTCTGGCAGACCAGCCAGAGGATCGGGCCGAAGCCGAGCAGGAAATACACTGTCACGGATGATGCGAAGCCTCCCAGGTTGGGCGCAAAAAACAGGATCGTTGCGGCCAGCGTCGAACTCGCCGGACCGAAGAACAGCAGGAATTGCGGCGGAAACCGCTGCATGGCCCAGGCCGCCGAGAACGCCGCGAGCAGTGCACCCAGACCCATGGCGGACTGGGCGAAGCCGATGGAACCAGTATCCATCGACAGCCTGCGCAGGGCGTAAGGCACAAAGACTGCGGCCAGTGCCAGAAAGGCCGAGTTCCAGAACAGGGCGCAGGCAACGATGCCGCGCAGCAGAGGCTGTGACCGCACGAAGGCAAAACCTTCCTTCACCTCATCAAGCACGGCGCGCTCCCGGGCTGGCGGCGGCTCCTGTTTCGGAAAGCTTGCGGCGATCATAAGTCCTGCAAGTGCCAGTCCAAGGGCGACCATCAGGCCGGTGAGCGTATACCCCTGCGCGATCAGAAACCCCATCAGCGAAGGTCCGATGAGCATGGCGCAGGATTGCACGATTTGCATCTTCGCATTGGCTGCACCCAGCGACTGCGGCTCCACCAGTCTTTGCACGCTGGCTGCTTCCGACAGATAGCCGATCACCACAGCGGCGGCAGTCAGGAAGGCCCCGAAGGTGAAGAGAACGGGGCTCCCGGCCAGATATCCGCCGATAGCTGTCAGAAAGCCCATGATCGAAATCGCGAGCGCACGTTGCATGCCAAGCAGTGGCGCAATGCGGTCAATGGCGACGCCTGCGGGCAGGGACATAAACAGCCAGGCCGAACCTTGCGCTGCGACCATGGCGCCGATCTGGTTCTCCGGTAGCCTGAAGACGGCGGCTGCGATCAGAGGTACGCCCGCGACAATCAGCTGGTCGGAGATGCGGAAGCAGGCGGAAACTGCAACAAGGCGGTGAAACGGATTTGAGAACATGATGATCCACTGGCGGAAACATCAAGTCTATGCCGGGATCAGAACCTCGTTGCCACCCGAAACTTGCGGAACTCTCAGGCCGCGAGGTGGGCGAAAGGATTGTCCAGCTTCAGCATCTCGTCGATCTTGTGGGCTTCCACCGGACGCGAGAACAGATAACCCTGGAGCAGGTGACAGCCGACGGCCTGCAGGAAGCGCTGCTGTTCTGCAGTCTCCACGCCTTCTGCTGTCACGGTCAGACCAAGGGCGCGTCCGAGATGCACGACGGAGTGCACGAGGATCGCACTTTCGCCCGTGTCTTCCAGTGAATCGAGGAACGACTTGTCGAGTTTGATCTTGTCGAAGGCGAAACGGCGAAGGTAGATCAGACTGGAATAGCCGGTGCCGAAATCGTCGAGTGCGAGCTTCACGCCCATCGAACGCAGTTCCATGATGCTGTTCTCGGCCTGGTCGGCGTCGGCGACAACCACGCTTTCCGTCAGCTCCAGTTCAAGCCGCATCGGATCGAAACGGGTATCCTCCAGCGCCTTGGCGACGGATTGCACGAAATCGGTCTGGCGAAACTGGATGGCCGAGACGTTGCAGGCAATCGTGATATTGCCCCAGTTCGCTGCATCCATGCAGGCCCTGCGGATGACCCATTCTCCGAGCTGGACGATCAGGCCGCGCTCTTCGGCGATGCCAATGAACTCGATCGGCGGGATCAGGCCATAGACCGGATGACGCCAGCGCACGAGCGCTTCCATGCCGATGATCTTGGAGCCATCAGCGGAAACCTGAGGTTGGTAGTGCAGTTCCAGCTCGTTGCGGTCGATGGCGTGACGCAAGTCATCCTCGACGACTTTGCGGATACGCAGCGTATCGTCCATGCGCTGCTCGAAGAAGCAGGCACGATTGCGACCGCCGTTCTTTGCACGGTACATCGCGATGTCGGCAAGACGCATCAACTCGGATGCATCGGTGCCATTTTGTGGTGCCAGTGCAATACCGATCGATGCGCCGACATAGGCCTCGGCCTCGCCGATCTGGAAAGCCGGGCGGATGGCATCGATGATCCGGCAGGCCAGGATCTCTGCGTCCAGGGGCGTGCGAACGCCAGTCTGGATGATGGCGAATTCATCGCCGCCGAAGCGTGCCAGCACGTCATTGGCACGCAACTGCGCCGCCATGCGTTCGGCGCAGCCCACGATCACCATGTCACCGGCGGCGTGGCCGTGGGTGTCGTTGACCTCCTTGAACTTGTCGAGGTCGATAAACAGCACCGCGAGTCCTGTATCTTCCCGTTCCACGCGTGAGAGAAGGGCAGTCAGGTGCTCAGTAAAGCGCAAGCGGTTGGGGAGACCGGACAGCGTGTCATGTCCGGCCAAATGCTGAGCTGTTTCCTCGCTGCGCAGCATGTTGGCAGTCACGCGCGTGACATGGGCATAAGAGAGCCAGGCGAATATGCTGATCGCCAGCGTGCTGAAAATCGCTATCGGGAACAACCGATCAAGGATCGGATCGCCGGGGCGCTCCGATGTCCAGCTCAGCTTGGCTATCTGGTTTGAATTGGCGATCGGAACGGCAATTTCGTTGGTCGCAACTATCCCGGTATCTGCTGTGATGCGCAGGTTCTGGACGGAGAGACGTTGCCCTAGCCGGAGAACACCATCGGCATCAAGAATACGGCTAGCTACAAGGCCAACCGCGCCGGGGCTTGTCGAACGCTTGCGAAGATTGGCAACGATGAGCTGCAAATTACCATTCTCCAGCATGTAGCGGCCAATCATGCGGGATTCCAGGCCAAACTCGTCAGTGGAGTTAACTTTCGAGATCAACTCGTGCGCAGCCCACCGAAGACTGCTTGCGGAGACCTGCTCGGGAGCCGCCTTGCCATAGGTCAGGCGAGCAGCGGTGTTGAGGAGGTTGCCGTCTTTGTCGATCAGTGAAACTGCCTCGAAGTCGCCGAGCATACGAACCCGCTCGAGAGGCGCGGTATTTGCCGGGGTTGAGGCTCCAGTTGCAGTCATGCTGAGGGTCCGCTCAAGCTCCAGGATAGTCCTGAGGTTTCTGGCGGCGTCATTCACTTCCTCAGTCAGGGCGGTCGTAACGTTGCGCCGGGTGCGCTCGTCTGCTGCTTCGCTGGTGCGCTGTGCCATAGCGACAACGGTCAGGATGACAGCGCCAAGAATCGCAAACAGCAAAATTGCGAAAGGGACAACCGAAGTTGACGCCAGCTGCCGGGCTTTTTTCTTGTTATTGCTATTGCCGAGCATGCGATCAGTAAACCACCATTGGCATTCTTCCGGACAATGCCATCAAGAAGTTACGTAACGATTTAAATATCTTGCTACTAAACCCGCGGCGATGGCGAATGACGTCACTGCAGTCTCAGATATGGCCCTGTCCCTTCAGGCTGGCATGGCCATTTCTGCCGACGATGACATGATCGTGGATCGTGATGCCCAGCGGCTTAGAAATTGCAATGATGTCATGGGTCATGCGGATATCGGCCTGAGACGGCGTCGGGTCGCCCGAGGGATGATTGTGAACAAGGACGAGCGCCGTTGCCGACAATTCCAGCGCCCGACGCACGATTTCGCGCGGATAAACCGGGGTATGGTCGACAGTTCCGCGCTGTTGAACCTCGTCGGCGATCAGCTGGTTGCGCTTGTCCAGGAACAGGATGCGGAATTCCTCGCGCTCGGAGAAGGCCATGGCCGCACGGCAGTACTCTATTACGCTGGCCCACGATGCCAGAACCTGACGCTTCGAGACCGAGCCTTTGGTCAGTCGCTGTGCTGCAGCCGCCGCAATCTTGAGGTCAATTGCGGCGCTTTCGCCGATACCGTCGATTTCGACAAGACGCTCGACCGGCGCTGAAAGGACTTCGGCAAAAGAGCCAAAGCGCGTGATCAGCCGTTTGGCAATAGGTTTGACGTCGCGGCGAGGAAGGGAGCGAAAAAGCAGCAATTCCAGGAGTTCATAATCAGGCAGTGGATCAGCGCCACCCGTCATAAAGCGCGCCCTCAGGCGTTCGCGATGGCCCGCAAGATCATCGGCCTCAGCCACGTGTGGTTGCGGCGGGGTTATCCCAGCCCTTTGGCGAGAGGGTGAATATCTCGCAGCCGGTTTCTGTGACGCCGACGGTGTGCTCGAACTGGGCGGAGAGAGATCTGTCACGCGTGACTGCAGTCCAGCCGTCGGACAGGATTTTCACATGCGGGCGGCCCAGATTGATCATGGGCTCGACAGTGAAAATCATCCCGGGCTTGAGCATCGGGCCTTCGCCAAGCCTGCCGTAATGCAGCACATTCGGTTCGTCGTGGAACAGCCTTCCAACGCCATGGCCGCAGAAATCGCGCACGACTGAGCAGCGTTCTTTTTCGGCATGCGCCTGAATGGCAGCGCCGATATCGCCGAGATGGCCCCCGGACTTGATCGCAGCAAGGCCTAGCATCAACGACTCATACGTGACTTCCACAAGGCGTTCCGCCCGCCTTGGTACCTCGCCGACGCAATACATCCGGCTCGAATCACCATGCCATCCGTCGACGATCAGGGTGATGTCGATGTTGACGATATCTCCTTCGCGCAATGGCTTGTCATCGGGAATGCCGTGACACACCACATGATTGACCGATGTGCAGCAAGACTTCGTGTAGCCCCGGTATTGCAGCGTCGCAGGGTAAGCACCGTGGTCCATGCCGAATTCGAAGACCATTTTGTCGATGGCTTCGGTGGAAACCCCCGGTTTCACGACGCCAACCATCAAATCCAGTGCTTCAGCAACAAGTCGTCCCGCCTTGCGCATAGCGACGAAATCGTCTGGTCCATGCAGCTTGATATGGCCCGGCTTGCGGCGGTCGGCGGTTGTCTGTTCGAGCGGTGTCATCAGGTCCCGTTTGAATTCGGTTCTGTTGGCGCATATAGCCGAGGTCAGGCCGCGATCCAATCCCGTGACAACACGGGGGTGCATCGCGTTTTCGTGAGGACAGGATTTGACTGATACAACGGTAGAGCAGGGCGGCTTCGGGGCCTATGCGGCAAAAGGTATGGTGGGCAGTATTCTGGCCAGCACCCGCGCCGCCGGGCCAGACTGGTGGAGCCGCCGCAAGGCATTTGTGCTGCGGAGGCTGGCTATCGCGAAACTGGGCGGAGATCCGGTGGATACCGAGGCGCTGGGTGCACGGATGCGGCTCTACCCCTATCGTAATGTCTGCGAGAAGCGCATCCTTTTCACACCGCAGTTTTTTGATCCCGAGGAACTGGCGGCACTGAAGGCGCGCCTGACTGAAGGCTTTGTGTTTCTGGATATCGGGGCCAATATCGGGGGATATTCACTTTTCGTGGCGGCCCATGCGGGGCCGACGGCACGCGTTCTCGCCATCGAGCCGCAACACGATATCTACGAGCGCCTCGTCTATAACCTGCGCCTCAATCCCTTTCCGAGCGTTAAGGCGGTGGCCTGCGCCGTGGCCGACAAAGAGGGCGAACTGACGCTGTTCGTGGACCCGGAGAACAAGGGCGAATCCAGCCTGAAGATCATGCCGGAACTGTCATCGGCGGGTAGCATTAAGGTCCCGGCCAAACGTTTGCTGACATTGATAGAAGAGCAGGGTTTTACCCATGTCGATGCGGCCAAGCTTGATACAGAGGGGGCAGAGGACATTATTCTCGAGACATTCTTCGGCGAGGCGCCTGAATCTTTGTGGCCGCGCCTGCTGATTATGGAACGTGGCGGAGAGCGTTGGCACGTCGACATGCCCAGGCTGCTGGCCTTTAACGGCTACAAGGTGGTGCAAGAGACGAAGAATAACCTGATCTATGAGCGGTGAGACAATGAGAATCCAGTCCAAACGATAATCTGTTGATCATGAACGAGAAAAGCCGCCATTTCTGGCGGCTTTTCCATTGTTCGCGATGGGTTTTCCGTCAGCGAAGTGTGATCACCAAATGCGATAAAGATCCGCACCTCGGGCTGCTGAACGACCCGTTCATGGAACAATGAGACATAGGATCACCTCCTTCCGTTGTTGACTATGACTCAAGATTACCCGGATTCGCGCGTTTGGCGAGTCCCGCCTGCGGGGCGCTCTGTCACACCTTCTCGTAGGCACGGCGCACCACGCTTTCGGTGACGCCACGGTTGCGGATCATCAGGAAGCGCCCGGATGCCTTGTTGGCGATGGTCCATTGGCCTTCGATCTCGGAGCAATCCGCATTGAGTTCACCATCATATGCCACGCTGTGATCCCAGCCGCCGGAGCCATCATAGCGTTTGGTGAAGCTCACGCTATGGCCACTTTTCTGGCCGTCGATGGATGCAAACAGCGTCAACGGAGCGCCGGATTCGCCAACTTCGGATTCATGTGTCGTGCCTGCGATCATCGATCCGGTGTCGATCAAAGTGGCTACGAAATACACAGGCTCGCGATAAACTGCGTAGGAATAGAGCCCGTGCCAAACTCCGGTGAGATTTTCATGCGGTTTGGTCATGGCGCGTCAAAGCCTTATCGGAATTCGCCGGTCCACGACAATCTCGTCCAGCCCGATGCGGCATGTATAGGCCAGTGCCTCAACGCCGGATGAACGGGCGATTTCGAAAGCTTTCACGTAGCCGGGATCGAGATCAGCTGCGAGAGTGAAGGATTCGGCCCGCATCTGGACGATATACAGCATGACCGCGCGGGCACCCCCACCTGCTTCGCGTGCGAGCTCCACCAGATGCTTGGCGCCGCGTTCTGTCACTGAATCCGGAAACTCTGCCAAGTCCTTGATGCGCATGAGATGGCAGTTCTTGACCTCGACGAAGCAAGGCGGCTTCAAAGGATCGGTCAGGAGGATATCGACGCGGCTGTTTTGTCCATATTTCACCTCGCGACGGAATGTCTCGTAACCCGACAACTCGGAAATCTGGCCAGCAAGAATCCCTTCCTCTGCCAATCGGTTCGGATTGGCGGTGCTGATGCCCACGAGCTGCCTACCGCCGGGTAAATTGGCTTCGATCAATTCCCAGGAATGGGAGAGTTTGGCCTTAGGATTGATCGCTGCCGCCAGAAAAACCCGGGAACCCGGCTGTTTCAGACCCATCATCGAACCGGGATTGGCGCAATGCGCGGTGATGATGCTTCCGTCAGCCAGTTCGACATCGGCCAGAAAGCGTTTGTAGCGCTGAACAAGGCGACCTTCGACGAGGGGAGAGCGAAACCGCATGATGCATCCTTCGCACAGACCTGTGACATTGTGCGCCAAACCCCGCAAGACGCTTGAATTCCATGGCCAAGCGCCGCTAGAGAGCCGTATGTCTGAGCCCGCGAAAGCCGTCATCACCGCAGCCATCCTCGTGATCGGCGACGAAATCTTGTCGGGGCGCACCAAGGACAAGAATATCGGCTATATCGCGGAATATCTCACCAACATCGGTATAGATCTGAAGCAGGTGAGGGTTGTCCCTGATGACGAGGCCGATGTGGTCGAGGCGCTGAACGCACTTCGCGCCCGGTTTACATATGTATTCACGACAGGCGGCATCGGTCCAACACACGATGATATTACGGCAGATTGCGTGGCGAAGGCGTTTGGCGTGACAATCGATCACGATCCCCGCGCCGTGGCCATGCTGCAGGAGCGCTATCAGCCAGGTGATCTCAACGAAGCGCGGATGCGCATGGCGCGCATTCCTGCCGGTGCTGATCTCATCGAGAATCCGATATCACGCGCACCCGGTTTCCGAATTGGCAACGTGATCGTCATGGCTGGAGTGCCATCGATCATGCAGGCCATGCTGGACAACGCAGCGCCCGGTCTTGCCACTGGCACGAAGATGATAGCGGAAAGCATTGACGCCAACGGTCTGCCCGAGGGGATTTATGCCAAGGCGCTGGGCGAGATCGCGCTTGCAAGTCCCGGTGTCAGCATTGGCTCCTATCCGTCTTTCGTGAATGGCGGTTTCCGCAACCAGATCGTGGTGCGTGGCAAGGATCAGGCGGCAGTCACGACGGCAGTGGCGGCGATCACCACCGCAATATCCAAACTTCAATCCGACAATGTGCCCGCATAGAGGCTCACGAGGCAAGAAAGAATAAGGCAGGAAACAATGGCAACTCCTTCATCTGACAAGGCTTTTCCCGTTTCGTGGGACCAGTTGCACCGGGATACCCGCGCGCTGACTTGGCGTCTGGCCGAGAAGGGCCCGTTCAAATCCATCGTCTGCATCACCCGGGGTGGGTTGGTTCCCGCCGCGATCATCGCGCGCGAACTTGAGATCAAGGTCATCGAGACGGTCTGCATCGCGAGTTATCACAGCTACACCGGGCAGGGTGAACTGAAGGTCCTGAAAGGCATCGACGATGTCATCACTGGCACCAACGGCGGCGAAGGCGTGCTTGTGGTGGATGATCTGGTCGACACCGGCAAGACCGCGAAAGTGGTGCGCGACATGCTGCCAAAAGCACATTTCGCCACGGTCTACGCCAAGCCCGCCGGGCGTCCGCTGGTCGATACATTTGTGACTGAGGTTTCGCAGGACACCTGGATCTATTTTCCCTGGGACATGGGCTTCACCTTCCAGCCCCCGATCCGCGAAGGATCGCAGGGATAGACATATCCATTGCGTGATTTGGCAGAATCACGATCCCCATATATTCAAGGCAACCCAACCGAAAGCGCCCCCCGTGCTCGATACGCCTTCCACCGAAAAGTTAGCTGTCGCCCGCGACTGGACCAAGCTACTGGCTCCGTATCGAACGCCTGATGCACGACAAAGCATCATCGAGATCGTGCTGACGGCAGTGCCATTTCTGGTGCTTTGGGGAGCGGCCTATGTCTCGCTCTCAGTGAGCTACTGGCTCACCCTGTTTTTCTGTGTCCTCACATCGCTGTTTCTGGTGCGGCTCTTCCTGATCCAGCATGATTGCGGGCATGGCTCGTTCTTCGAGCGACGCGAATCCAATGACTGGGTCGGTCGCACCATCGGCGTGCTGACGATGACGCCTTATCAGGTCTGGCGACACAGCCATGCCAAGCACCACGCCGGCTCTGGCAATCTGGATCGGCGCGGGCATGGCGATATCGATACGCTGACCGTGCGGGAATACCGCGCCATGACGCCGTTTCAGAGGCTAATTTACCGGATCTATCGTTTTCCCCCCGTGATGTTCGGCATTGGGCCGATTTATGTTTTCATGCTGAAGCAGCGGTTGCCCTTTGATTTCATGAAGGGCGGCCTCAAATTCTGGATCAGCGCGATGGGCACCAATGTGGCGCTTGCAGTGCTGTGGGGCAGTATGATCTGGCTCGTTGGCTGGAAGGAATTCCTGATGGTGCACATGCCGGTCTGCGTGATAACCGGCGCTGTTGGTATCTGGCTGTTCTACGTGCAGCACCAGTTCGAGGACAGCTACTGGGCCAAAAGCCATGAATGGACCGTGGAAGAGGCTGCGCTCTATGGCTCGTCGCACTACGATCTGCCGCAGCCCTTCCGCTGGCTGACCGCCAACATCGGCGTGCATCATGTGCACCACCTTTACAGCCGTATCCCATATTACAAGTTGCAGAAGGTGATGCGCGATTTCCCGGAACTTGCCAGCATCCGCCGCTTCGGGTTCATCGAGAGTCTGGCTTGCCTGCGTGTCCGCTTCTGGGATGAAGAGCTGAAGCGCATGGTGTCAATCCGCGAGGTCGCTGTCGGGGCGTGATTTGTCTGGATTGTCGAGACTGAAATCGCCTCTCGACACAGGCCATCAATCCTTTCACTCTGCCCTTGAGGAAACGTCTTCCACAAACAAGGGCCACAATGACCCAGACCGCCGCCTTCAGCGCCTTCGAGGTGCCGCCCGCTGACCTGTCAATCCCGCAGGCATTGCTGGATGCGCGCGATCGCTATGGCGGCGGCAAGGAGATCGTCGAGGATCAGGACCGCACGGCGCTGCCCTATGATCGGCTGATCCTTGGCGCGATGGTGCTGGGCCGCAAGGTCTGCGTGGGCACGACCGAGCGCGAGAATGTCGGTGTGCTGTTGCCCAATGTGAATGGGCTGGCCGTCACCCTGTTCGGCCTGATGTTCCGGAATCGCGTGCCGGTGATGTTGAATTTTTCGGTGGGCCTCAGAAATTTGAAATCAGCGTGCGAGACGGCGCAGATCAAGACGATCATCACGGCGCGCAAGTTCATCGAGAATGCCAAGCTGGATGATGTGGTGGCGGAACTCGCCAAGGGTCGGCGCATCGTCTGGCTCGACGATATCCGCGCGGATATCGGCACTCTGGACAAGGTGCGTGGCGTGATCGACGCCAAGCTTCGGGCGCGCTCGCTCGCCAATCGCACGACGCGCGACGATCCGGCGGTGATCCTGTTCACCTCAGGCTCCGAGGGCAAGCCCAAGGGCGTGGTGCTGACCCATGGCAACATTATCGCCAACACACGCCAGATCGCGGCGCATGGCGCGAGTTTCATCTCGCCCGCCGATGTGGTGATGAACCCGCTTCCGATGTTCCATTCTTACGGACTGACCGCCGGGTTCATGCTCGGTGTGCTGCACGGCATGAAGGTGGTGCTCTATCCCAGCCCGCTGCACTACCGCGAGGTGCCTCGCCTCATCGGCAAGGTGAAGGCGACGCTGCTGTTTGGTACCGATACGTTCCTGGTGGGCTACGCGCGCGCTGCCGAGAAGAACGATCTCTCCAGCGTGCGCTACGTCATTACCGGGGCGGAGCGCGTGAAGGACGAGACGCGGCGGTTGTGGGACCCGTTCGGAACCACCATCCTCGAAGGCTACGGCTGCACGGAATGCGCGCCTGTTCTGGCCTGCAACACGCCTGAGATGGCGAAAACCGGCACCGTGGGTCGCCTGCTGCCCGGCATCAACTGGCGGCTCGATCCGGTGGAGGGCATCACCGAGGGCGGCAAGCTGGTGGTGCAGGGCCCCAATGTGATGAAGGGCTACATGCTGGCGGACAACCCCGGCGTGATCCAGCCACCCGTCGATGGCTGGCACGACACCGGCGATATCGTCACCATGGATGATGACGGCTGCGTCACCATCCGGGGCCGCGCCAAGCGCTTCGCCAAGCTTGGCGGAGAGATGGTGTCGCTTGCGGCCATCGAGACCATGGTGGCGGACTTGTGGCCCGGCGTGAACCATGTGGCGGTGTCTCTGCCTGATCCGCGCAAGGGCGAGCAGATCGTGCTGGTGACGGAACAGGGCAATGCCGACCGGCAAGCGCTTTCGGCCTATGCGAAGGCGCAGGGGTTCCCGGAACTGTGGGTGCCGCGCGCCATCCTCGTGCTGGAGCAGATCCCGGTGCTGGGTTCGGGCAAGATCGATTATGCCGCGACGCAGGAAGAGGCGTCGAGCAAGCGGGCGTTGTTGTAATCAATGGCCCATCCCGCATTGCTCGTCGCAGGACTTCTCGCGGTTTGTATCAGTGCCGTTCATTCGTGGCTGGGTGAACAGAGGCTGATCGGCCCGCTGCTGGCGCTGGAGCACCGCGAAGGGCCGCTGGCACGCAGCTTCATGCGCCGCCTCGTGCGGTATGCATGGCATATCACGTCCGTCGCCTGGACCGGCATGGGCCTGGTGCTTGTCGTGCTGGCGCGGTCACCGCTGGAGCCGTCCGGTCGCCTCGTGGCGGGCGTTATCGGCATGACCTTTCTGGTGATGGGGGCGATGACGCTGATCGCCGGGCGGGGACGGCATCTTGCATGGCTGGTGTTTCTGGCGATAGCGGGGCTGTGCTTCGCGCCGCTGGTGTGACGAAGTGCTGGGCGCTTGCCGATTTCCCGGCGACCCGCTAACCCGGTCAGCGCAGTGCGGACATGGCGAAACTGGTAGACGCAAGGGACTTAAAATCCCTCGGTGGCAACACTATGCGGGTTCGACCCCCGCTGTCCGCACCAAAACCACGAAAGTGCCTAAAAACAGCGAAAAATGGGCGTTGGGGCATGTTTTTAGCTATTTTTGCGTAAGTTGATTTTACCACAAATGCGATCAAAAAACTGCTACCACATGGTAGCACATCCGTAATCTCGTTTGGGGCTCCTGCGGCAAGGGTGTTGGGGCAATTGATGCGCTTTGAAGCTTACTTCTATTCAGGGGTTGAAACCGCACGTTCGCCAATTGATCCATATTCCGGTATGTTTAGAATCCGCGTTCATTTTGGATGGCAGTGTGCAAAAAGATCGAGCTATTGAACTCAGAGGCCGCATTTTGCCTGAAATTAGGAATGTTTCCTTACCAGAGCAAAAAGTTAATTTTGATGATCCACGAGGATTTTTGGCAACCTATCATTTTTCGATCAACAATTCCGATGTTGTTATAAATTGTAAGTTCTGCACTGAAATTGAGAATCACGCCGCCTTTATTTTGGCGCGAGCGTATGAGATCGTTACCCCCGCAATCAATCTGTACGCTTTTTCAAAGGGTATATATCTGCAGCTCATAATTGACAGCATAGTCGAAAATGGTAAGGCGCGACCAGTTGTTCTAAGTGAACGTAGCGTCGAAAAATTTTGTTTGTCATTTAAAAATGACGATGAATTTAATGAAGTTTTATCTCTCGTTCTGCCGAACTTGAATCTGCGATTTGCTTTTAGTGATTTGATTTTTGGCCTAGGGAATTTGAACCATTCGTCTATATCTGCTGCTCGCTGTGTTGAAGCGATAAGAAACACGATTGCTCCAAACCCCAAAGAAACTCTCGCATGGTCAGAGATGCGACGTAAGCTCAATTTGGATCGTGCATATATCCAACTCATAACAGACGCTTCAAGGAAACATCGCCACGGTGACAGAGGCGAAGAAGACGGCCAACTTCAGCTAGAAATCACCCATCGAGCTTGGAAAATAATGGATAGGTGCATCGAATATCTGAAACGCGGCAATCAAGATGCTCTATCAGAAAGCGATTTCCCGGAATTGAAGGGATAGCCATTTGAAGAAACTGGCATTTTGTTACCATAGTCGATGAATCTGCTACCACAACGCCATCCTAAGCCATTGAAATCATTGATAAAAATTATGGTGACACGATACACAAAGCATCAATTTCGATGACAGAGCGATTCTTTCCTGTTTCTCGGGGCAGACGCACCCGCAAAAGTTGACAGCTGTCAACTTATTCCTATTTTGTGGCTTCCTGGCCTATCAGAACAAGCCATCTGACTGACGTCAAGCCCGGCCATGACGCGCGGAAACGGGATCGTCCTGCGTCAGCGGTGCGGATCAACCGGTTGCCGACTGATTACCCCCATTAACCATCGTTAACAATCCCTTGCACAAAACCTAGGAAATCCCCGGAATTCCGGGTTATAAGCGCCTTCTCCTCAGTCTGAGGCAAAAAGACAAAGGGGCCACAATGGCGCGGCGGTATTTTGGCACGGATGGTATCCGGGGCAGGGCGAATGGCGTGATCACGCCGGAGCTTGGCCTCAAGGTGGGGCAGGCGACGGGCATCGTGTTCCAGCGCGGTGATCACCGGCACCGGGTTGTCATCGGCAAGGATACGCGGTTGTCCGGCTACATGATCGAGACGGCGCTGACCGCAGGCTTTCTCTCGGTCGGCATGGATGTGCTGGTGCTTGGACCCATGCCCACGCCCGCCATCGCCATGCTGACGCGCTCGATGCGCGCTGATCTCGGCGTGATGATCTCGGCCTCGCATAACCTTTACGAGGACAACGGCATCAAGCTGTTTGGGCCCGATGGCTACAAGCTGAACGACGAGATCGAAGCGGAAATCGAGGCCTTGCTCGACAGCGACCTGACCTCACGTCTGTGCAAATCACCTGATATGGGCCGCGCCAAGCGCGTCGACTCGGTGCATGCGCGCTATATCGAGTTCGCCAAACGCACCCTGCCGCGCAATATGTCGCTCGATGGCATGCGCATCGTGCTGGATTGCGCCAATGGTGCCGGATACAAGGTGGCGCCCGAGGCGCTCTGGGAACTGGGCGCGGAAGTCATCACCATCGGCAACGAGCCGGATGGCTTCAACATCAACCGCAATGTCGGTTCCACATCGCCGGATGCGCTGATCCGCAAGGTGCGCGAGATGCGCGCCGATGTTGGGATCGCGCTGGATGGTGACGCAGACCGCGTGCTGATCGTTGATGAAAAGGGCCAGGTGATCGATGGTGACCAGCTGATGGCCGTGGTGGCCGAAAGCTGGAAGGAAGACGGTCGGCTCACGCAGCCCGGCATCGTCGCCACCATCATGTCCAATCTTGGCCTCGAGCGGCATCTGCAATCGCTCGGCATGAGCCTGGCGCGCACGGCGGTGGGGGACCGCTACGTGCTCGAATACATGCGCGAGCATGGCTTCAATGTGGGTGGTGAACAGTCCGGCCATATCATCCTGTCGGATTATTCCACAACGGGCGACGGGTTGATTGCGGCGTTGCAGATTCTGGCCTGCGTCAAGAAAGAGGACCGGCCTGTCTCAGAGGTTTGTCACCGCTTCGAGCCGCTGCCGCAAATTCTCAAGAATGTGCGCTATCGCAAAGGCCAGCCGCTGGCCGAGGACAAGGTCGTCACTGCCATCGAGGATGCGCGCAAGCGTTTGGGCAATACGGGTCGTCTGGTGATCCGTCCGTCCGGCACCGAACCCGTCATTCGCGTGATGGCGGAAGGCGATGACCGGGAACTGGTGGAGCGCGTGGTGGATGATGTGGTGGATGTCATCACGCTGGCGGCGGCGTAGCGGCTGATCCTGTATCGTTGACAAGCGGGCCGCTTCCGCCGAAGACCCGTCGTCCTTCATCAGCGTCAGTCCGCATCATCTTGCAGCCCAGTTTTCTCAGCCGAAACTACAAGAAGGGCCTGATCATCCTGCATGATCTGGCGATGACGGTTGCTGCGCTTATTGTAAGCCTAACCCTGCGCTTCGATGATCCATATCTGCTGGATCGCCTGCGTTACTGGCGCTGGGCGCTGCCATTCATTGCGTTTGCGGCCTGTGTGTATCTGTTTTTCCGGCTGTATCAGTCGAAATGGCGCTTTGCCTCGCTGCCCGATCTGCTGGGGATCGCCAAGGCGTCCGCCGTTCTGGCGCTGGCCATGCTGGTGATCGATTATGTCGTGCTCGCGCAGAATCTGTACGGCGGCTATTTCTTCGGGCGACAGGCCATTGCGATCTATTTCGTGGTGCAGATGGCGCTGCTGGGCGGGCCGCGCATTTTGTATCGCTCCTGGAAGGACAGCCGCGCCAAAGCCTCCCCGGACCGGAGAGAGGCCGCACCAACATTGATTCTTGGTCGTCCGTCGGATGTCGAGGTGCTATTGCGCGGCATCGAAACGGGCGCGGTCAAGAACATGCGGCCTGTAGCGATCCTTTCGCCACGCGAGATCGACCAGGGGCAGGTCATCCGCGGCATCAAGGTGCGGGGAGATTTCGCTGACCTCGCGAGTGAAGTCAGCAATGCCGAACTGAAAGGCGCGCCGATCCGTCGGATCGTGATGACGCCAGCGGCTCTGACTCCGGATGTTGAGCCCGAGAAGGTGCTGGACAAGGCGCGTCGTCTGGGCATTCCTGTGCTCCGCATGCAGTCGATGGAAGGTGCTACGCCGGGCATGCTGGCACCCGTGGATATCGAGGATCTGTTGCTGCGGCCCAGCCACGATGTGAATGAAGACCTTGTGGGACGCTTCGTGCAGGGCAAGCGCTGCGTCGTAACTGGCGGCGGTGGCTCCATCGGTGGTGAAATCTGCCGCAGATTGCAGGCTTACGGCGCTTTGGCCATCCTGATCATCGAGAATTCGGAACTGGCGCTGCACAGCATCACCGAGGATCTGGAGCGTGCGCAGGGCGAGACCGTTGTCACTGGCCGTATAGCCGATGTGCGCGAGAAGCAGCGGCTGACCGAGCTGATCGTCGCGTTCAGGCCCGATATCGTGTTCCATGCAGCTGCGCTCAAGCACGTGCCCTATCTGGAGCAGGACTGGGCTGAGGGCGTGAAGACCAACATCTTCGGCAGCATTCATGTCGCGGAAGCCGCGATCGTCGCACGCGCCGCCACTTTTGTGATGATATCGACGGACAAGGCGATCCAGCCCGTTTCGATGCTGGGGGCCACCAAGCGCTTCGCCGAGATGGCGACGGAGGCGCTGGACCGTGAGAAGAACGGCACACGGCTGATCTCGGTGCGCTTTGGCAATGTGCTGGGTTCCAATGGCTCCGTCGTGCCGAAATTCAAGGCGCAGATTGCCTATGGTGGGCCGGTGACCGTGACGCATCCTGATATGATCCGCTATTTCATGACTGTGCGGGAAGCGTGCGATCTTGTGCTGACGGCGGCATCACATGCGCGGCAATCGCGCGATTCAGGCAAGGCCAAGATCGACGGGCTGCCCTCGGTCTATGTGCTCAAGATGGGGCAGCCCGTGAAGATCGCGGAACTGGCGGAGCGTCTGGTGCGCCTGTCGGGCCTTGAACCGGGGCGCGATATCGAGATCAGATACACCGGCGTGCGGCCCGGCGAGCGCCTGAATGAGATCCTGTTCGACAAGGACGAACCGATGGTCGAGACAGGTCTGAGCGGTGTGATGGCGGCGCAGACCCATGCAGCGGACCAGCAGAAGATCAGCGAGTGGATTGACGGATTGAAAGCGGCGCTGGTGACGGGTGATGTGGGGCAGGCGAATGCGGTGCTGATGGCGGCGATTGCGGATTATCGGCCAGGGCAGTCCTGACCCTACTCACGCCAGTAGCGCCGTGATTTCCTTGCGCGCGGCATCCGCCAGATCCTTGCGTGACAGAGCGTAAGCCACCGTCGCCTGCAGATAGCCGATCTTCGAGCCGCAATCGTAGGTGATGCCGTTGTAGTTCAGGCCGTGCACGGCCTGCTTCTTCATCAACTTGACGATACCGTCGGTGAGTTGGATTTCACCGCCAGCCCCGCGCTCGCCCTTTTCGAGAATCTTGAAGATTTCGGGTTGGAGAATATAGCGACCGGTCACGTATTTGTTGGAGGGAGCCGTGCCCTGCGGCGGCTTCTCCACCATCTCAGTGATCTTGAAGCCCTGCTTAGAGACCTCCTTGCCCACTCCGACGATGCCGTATTGATGCGCGAGTGCAGGGTCGATTTCCTCGACAGCTATCACATTACCGCCCGCCGCCCTGTAGACGTCCATGCACTGCTTCAGGCAGCCCGTTTTGCCGATGGTGATCATGTCCGGCAGCAGCACGGCAAAGGGCTCGTCGCCCACAAGCTCGCGGGCGCACCACACGGCGTGACCGAGGCCGAGCGGTTCCTGCTGGCGGGTGAAGGAGGTGGCACCTGCTGCGGGTCGGTCGGTGCGCAACTGCGCCAGAGCTTCAAGCTTGCCGCGCTTCTGGAGCGAGTCTTCCAGCTCGTAAGCCATGTCGAAATGGTCTTCGATTACCTGCTTGTTGCGCCCGGTGACGAAGATGAAATGCTCGATTCCGGCCTCGCGCGCTTCTTCCATCACGACCTGCAGCACGGGCTTGTCAACCAGCGTCAGCATCTCCTTCGGAATGGATTTTGTGGCGGGCAGCACGCGGGTGCCAAGCCCAGCCACGGGAAAAATCGCCTTGCGAATGCGGGGCTGTTTCGAAGAGGATGCCATATTGGGATACCTGTGCTGGCCGGACGACCTGTCATGAGAACGGCTGGCTTCTGCCAGTTCTTTCCTTAACGCCGCTTGAACCTAATCCAGCTATTTCTCTGGGCAAGACCTCTTTTGGGAGCATATCCTCATGACCGTTCTCGTGACAGGTGGCGTCGGCTACATCGGCAGTCATATGGTCCTTGAGCTTGTGGACCGTGGCGAAAAGGTTGTCGTGCTTGACAATCTCTCGACCGGTTTCGACTGGGTCGTGCCGGAGGGTGTGCATCTGTTCGTGGGTGAAACGGGCAACCAGAGCCTCGTTTCGTCGATCATCCGCGCCCATGACGTGCGTTCAATCATCCATTTTGCGGCGTCGATCGTCGTGCCGGATTCGGTTTCCGACCCGCTGTCTTACTATCTCAACAACACGGTCAACTCGCGCGCCATGATCGAGGCTGCGGTGAAGGGCGGTGTCAGCAACATCATCTTTTCCTCCACCGCCGCTGTCTATGGCACGCCGGACAAGATGCCGATTTCGGAAAATGATCGGATGAACCCGGAATCGCCCTACGGCATGTCGAAGCTGATGACGGAGGTGATGCTGCGCCATGCCTCCGAAGCGCATGGCCTCAAGCATGTCATCCTGCGCTATTTCAATGTGGCTGGGGCCGATCCGCGCCTGCGCACCGGGCAGTCTTCGGCGCGCGCGACGCATCTGATCAAGGTTGCGGCGGAAGCCGTGTCAGGTAAGCGCGAGGGGATGAGCGTGTTCGGCACGGATTATCCCACGCCGGACGGGACATGCCTGCGCGATTACATCCACGTGAGCGATCTCGCGCGTGCGCATTCAGCGGCGCTGGATTATCTGAGGGGCGGCGGCGAGAACGGAACTTTCAATTGCGGTTACGGGCGCGGTTTCTCTGTCTTCGAGGTGATTGATATGGTCAAGAAGGTCTCCGGCATGGATTTCCCCGTGGCAATCGAGCCTCGCCGGGCGGGCGATCCCGCCGGTCTTGTCGCGGACAATACGCGCATTCGCAGCACGCTGAACTGGGTGCCGCAGCTGGATGATCTCGAAACAATCGTCCGACATGCCCTGCAGTGGGAGGACAAACTGAAAGCGCGGAACCGATGACCCCGCTTTTCAAGGCTGCATAAGTCTTTCAGCTTCTAGGCGGTTTGCTGATTGCAGTCCCCCTGATGACGGCCTTGTTGCCAAATTTGGCGCGAATGGCGTCCATCGCGGTTTCTGTCGCCACATCGCGTTTTAGATGTTCGTCCAGCAAATCGCCCCGGTCAGCCTCGCATGCTGCGGTCAGACTGGTGACGCCCACGCCGATCAGCCGGTAGGCGGTTCTGCCGCGTGCTTCTGGCACCAGAAGCTCTTTGGCCTGATCGAAGATACGTTTGGCGAGTTGCGTAGCTTCGCCGCCGGTGCGGGACCGTGTGATGGTTCTGAAGTCAGCCGATTTCAATTTGAGAGTGACAGTTGCACCAGCCAGATCATGCGCTTTCAGGCGACGATGCACTTTCTCTGACAGGTCCCACAGGATCGGGACAAGAGTATCCAGGTCGCGGATATCCTGATCGAATGTGGTTTCAGCGGAGACGCTTTTCGTCTCGCGCTCGGGCTGGACGATGCGGCTGTCGATACCGCGTGCCAACCTGAATAATCGGCTGCCTTCTGTGCCATGACGGCGGAAAAGGCCGCTTTCCTCGTGCTGGCGAAGATCGGCGATGGTGCGGATGCCATCCTGCGCCAGTCGCTCCTGCATGGATTTGCCCACGCCCCAGATCAGGCCGACCGGCTTCGGCCCCAGAAAATCGAGCGTCTCGGCCTTGCCGATCACTGAGAACCCCTTCGGCTTGTCCAGATCGGAAGCGACCTTGGCGAGAAACTTGTTATGGGAGAGCCCGACAGACACCGTGATGCCGATCTCCCTGACGACATCCCTTGCCAGACGCGCCAGCACCTCGACCGGTGGCGCACCGTGCAGCCGCTGCGTGCCTGTGAGATCAAGAAACGCCTCATCGATGGAGATCGGTTCCACAAGAGGCGTGAGCGACAGCATCATCTGGCGCACGGCGCGCCCGGCGGTCTTGTATTTCTCCATGTCAGGGCGGATCACGACCGCATGCGGGCAGGCGTCGAGCGCCTTGAACATCGGCATGGCGGAACGAACGCCGTAGGTTCGGGCGATGTAGCACGCCGTGGACACCACGCCGCGCCTGCCAGCGCCGATGATCACCGGCTTGTCCGCCAGATCAGGATTGTCGCGCTTTTCGACCGCCGCATAGAACGCATCGCAATCGATATGCGCGATCGTCAGTTCCGTGAGTTCAGCATGTCTGAGAATACGCGGGCTGCCGCAGCGGGTGCAGCGGCGCTCGCTCTCGCTCCAGACAAGGCAATCGCGGCACAGCGTAGACATGGTATCAGAGAAAATCCCTTTCGTGATGGGGGCCGGCCAGAACAAGATGGGCTGCACCGACGCGCTCCGGGCGTTCCCCGGTGTTGGCGGCGAAGGCCAGCAACAGCGACTCATCCTGTGCGACATGCGCTAGAATCTGCCCCAGAAAGCCCGGTTCACCGGCTGCAGCCCGCAAATTCTCTGGTCCGAGACCGGTGATTGCCAGAAAACGCCCGAGCCTTTCAGGGTCAGATGCCATGAAACCGAGCGCTGCGATGGCTATTGCCTCCGCATCTTCGCGCGTGACGCGAGAATTACCACCCAAACGTTGCATCCTTTGCCTTTCGTCAACCCTTCTCGGTTAACACTTGCAGTCATAAATGAATCAAAAGCCGCGGTCGCTCCGCAGCATGGATCTGCACAATGGCGAAAACTGTCCTGATCGTCGAGGACAACGAGCTCAACATGAAGCTCTTCAACGACCTTCTTGAAGCGCGCGGCTACCGCGTGTTGCAGACAAAGAGCGGCCATGAGGTGCTGTCGCTGGCCCGTGCGCACATGCCGGATCTGATACTGATGGATATCCAGCTGCCGGAAATCTCCGGTCTGGACGTGACGAAATGGCTGAAAGACGATCCGGACCTGAAGTCCATTCCTGTGATTGCCATCACGGCCTTTGCCATGAAGGGCGATGAAGAGCGGATTCGCAACGGGGGTTGCGAGGGCTATCTCTCCAAGCCGATCTCTATTCCGAAGTTTCTCGAGACAGTTCAGCAATTCGCGGGGGCGAACTCATAATGACGGCACGGGTCCTGGTCGTTGATGACCTTGCTGCGAACATCAAGCTGCTGGAAGTGCGGCTGACGGCTGAGTATTTCGACGTTCGCACTGCCACAAATGGCCCTGACGCCATCGCGATCTGCGGGCGGGGCGATTGCGACATTGTGCTGCTCGACGTGATGATGCCGGGCATGGATGGTTTCGAGGTGTGCAAGCACCTCAAAAGCTCTCCGCAAACGGCGCATCTCCCGGTTGTGATGGTGACAGCGCTGGACCAGCCTGCCGACCGCCTTAAGGGGCTTGAGGCTGGTGCCGATGATTTCCTGACCAAGCCGGTGAATGAGGTGGCGTTGCTCGCCCGCGTCAAGAGCCTTGTGCGCCTCAAGATGCTGACTGATGAACTGCGCACCCGAGCCAGCGCCTCGCGTGACGTCGGCATCAGCGATCCCACGGCTGCGGCGCTTGCCGATACGGGGCTAGGCGGCAAGATTCTCATCGTGGATGATCGCGCGACGTCGTTTGAACGGCTGTCGAATGCCCTGGGGCAAGTCCACAATGTCGATATCGAGACCAATCCGCAGCAGGCGATGATCCGTGCTCCTGAGGGAAATTATGATCTCGTGATGGTCAGCCTCGGCCTCAGCAATTTCGATGGTTTGCGCCTGTGCAGCCAGATCCGGACGATGGAGCGCACCCGGAAGGTACCGTTGCTGATCCTTGCCGATCTGGATGATGAACAGCGAATCCTGCGCGGGCTCGAGATCGGTGTGAACGATTATCTGACGCGTCCCGTGGACCGCAACGAGATGCTGGCGCGCGTGCGCACGCAGATCCGCCGCAAGCGCTATATCGACAGCCTTGGCAATGCCGTGACCCAGTCGATGGAAGCCGCCATCGTCGATCCGCTGACCGGTTTGCACAACCGCCGTTACATGCAGAGCCACCTGACCCAGTTGATCAACGAGGGCGCGTCCAAGGGCACACCATTCTCGCTGATGATCCTCGATATCGATCTTTTCAAGCAGGTGAACGATAACTGGGGCCATGATGCGGGTGATGAAGTGCTGAAGGATTTTTCAGGTCGTATCAAGAAGGCAATCCGGGGTGTCGACATGGCATGCCGCGCCGGCGGCGAGGAGTTCATCGTGCTGATGCCTGATACAGAGCCGCATATCGCCCAGATCGTGGCAGAGCGCATCCGCATGAAGGTGGAGCGCCAACCTTTCCCGATCTACGGCGGCAAGAAAGCGATCAGCGTCACGGTTTCAGTCGGTGTTTCCGGCTTCCGCGCCGGGCATACGACAGCGGATGCCTTGCTGAAGCGGGCGGACGAGGCGCTTTACCGCGCCAAGAAGGACGGCCGTAATCGCGTGATTGCCGATGCGGCGTGACCGTTAGCTTTAAACCTTTACCCTAACAGCGAAGTCACCGTTCGTTCACCACGTTCGTTAGTTGATACCGGGCGTTGCACACCGCTATCGATGGCAGCAAGGGAGCGGCGCGGTGGCAACAGCCAACAAAGCCTGCACCCGCCCGACATCGCATCCAGGTCCGCCGCATCTCCTGGGTACTTCGTCGGGACCGCTGGCGGAGGATGGGCAAGAGTGGCCTCCTCGTGTCCGTTTCTCCGCCAGCACCTTATGTTCTCCCGATCATGACAATCTGGCTCTGGCAATTTGGTGCCGCATCGCTTATGTGCGGAGCCAACTCAGTTATTTGCGGAAGATTTCTCTCCCATGGAGACAGTTCTCATCGTCGTTCATCTGCTCATCGTCGTGGCTCTGGCCGTGGTGGTGTTGCTGCAGCGCTCTGAAGGCGGTGGCCTTGGAATTGGTGGTGGCGGCGGGAGTTCGGGTCCTTCGGGTTTCCTGACCGGTCGCGGTCAGGCCAATGTGCTGACGCGCTCGACCGCGATGCTGGGCGCGGCGTTCTTTGTCACCAGCCTTGCGCTCGCGATTGTCGCCAGCCGCACATCGGCCCCGCGCTCGATCATCGATCAAGTTGCGCCTTCCGGCCAGACCACACCGGGCGCGCCCGCAGCGCCGGGTGGCAGCGTTCTGGACCAGTTGAACCAGATTCAGCGCAATGCCCCTCCGGCGCCTCCAGCAGCACCTGCTCCGCCTGCTTCGAACTGAGAGCTGCGCGTTTCTCGAGGCTTCGCTTCGCTGCGCACCTCGAAATGACGGGTTTGGCTGGATCGGCAAGATTTGAGTATCAGTGCAGCGCAATAATCTCCTCATTTCGAGGTGCGCAGCGAAGCGAAGCCTCGAGAAAAGCACGGCCTTCGTGCAGCCCTCACTTTATCCGCTGTTAATAACCACAAATCTCCTACCCGAATCGAACGACTCTCCCTAAACGTGGAATCCCATGGCACGGTATATTTTCATCACCGGTGGCGTGGTTTCCTCGCTTGGTAAAGGTCTCGGAGCAGCAGCGCTGGGCGCTGTTCTGCAGGCGCGTGGCTATTCGATACGGCTGAAAAAACTCGATCCCTATCTGAATGTCGACCCCGGCACGATGTCGCCGTATCAGCACGGCGAGGTCTTCGTGACCGACGACGGTGCGGAAACCGATCTCGATCTTGGCCATTACGAGCGCTTCACCGGTCGTTCTGCCAACAAGATGGACAACATTACCACTGGGCGCATCTATCAGGAAATCATCGCCAAGGAACGCCGCGGGGATTACCTCGGCGCGACCGTGCAGGTGATTCCGCATGTGACCAACGCCATCAAGGATTTCGTGCTGGCCGACAACGAGGGCTTCGATTTCGTGCTCGTCGAAGTGGGCGGCACGGTGGGCGATATTGAGGGGCTGCCGTTCTTCGAGGCCATTCGCCAGCTCAAGAACGACCTGCCGCGCCAACACGTCTGCTACATCCACCTGACGCTGCTGCCCTATATTCCCAGTGCGGGCGAGCTGAAGACCAAGCCGACACAGCATTCCGTGCAGGAACTGCGCTCCATCGGCATCCAGCCTGATATTTTGCTGTGCCGGACAGATCGCGAAATACCCGAGAACGAGCGGCGCAAGCTCGCGTTGTTCTGCAATGTGCGCCCGTCAGCCGTGGTGGAAGCGCAGGACGCCAGCCATATCTACGAGGTGCCGCTCACCTATCACCGCGAGGGGCTCGACCGCGAGGTGCTGCATGCTCTTGGCATCGAGAACCCGCCTGAGCCCGATCTGTCGCGCTGGGAAAAGCTGGTCGAGACCATCCATAACCCGGAAGGGGAGGTGACCATTGCGGTCGTCGGCAAATATACCGGCCTCAAGGACGCCTACAAATCGCTGATCGAGGCGTTGGCCCATGGCGGCGTTGCCAACCGGGTGAAGGTGAAGCTGGACTGGATCGAGAGCGAGATTTTCGAAAAGGAAGATCCGACGCCGCATCTGGAGCATGTCCACGGCATTCTGGTGCCCGGAGGCTTTGGCCATCGCGGTGCCGAGGGCAAAATCCGGGCGGCGCAATTCGCGCGCGAGCGCAATGTTCCCTACTTTGGCATCTGCTTCGGCATGCAGATGGCATGTCTGGAGGCGGCCAGAAACCTGGCGGGATTGCCCAACGCGAATTCCACCGAATTCGGTCCAACCAACGAGCCTGTGGTCGGCATGATGACGGAATGGATGAAGGGCAATGAGCTGGAGACGCGCAAATCCGGCGGTGATCTCGGCGGCACGATGCGGCTGGGTGCCTATGTCAACAGCTTCGCCAAAGGCTCGAAGATTGCCGAGTGCTATGGAACAACCGAAGTCTCGGAGCGCCACCGCCACCGCTATGAGGTGAATATGGGTTACCGTGCGAAGTTGGAGGCGGCGGGGCTGATCTTTGCCGGTGTTTCACCCGATGGATTGCTGCCGGAGACGGTAGAATATCCCCAGCATCCGTGGTTCATCGGCGTGCAGTATCACCCGGAACTGAAGAGCCGCCCGCTGGAGCCGCATCCCCTGTTCGCGGGGTTTATCGGGGCGGCTGTGGTGCAGAGCAGGCTGGTGTAGAGTGGATTCTATCCTTTTCCCGCAAGGGGAGAAGGATAGAATTGTCCCTCACACTCCAATCTTCCCGCCGCCCTTTTTCGTGATCGCCACAATCGAGGGCCTCGGTGGCACGTTGTCCTTGAAATCCGGCCAGCGTGTCGAGACATTGGTGAAGCTCGCGGGCTTGGAATTGGGATCATCGTCATCGGGCTCGCCCGGATGCTGCACTGCTACGAAGAACGTCTCCATATCCGGCGTGAACTCGGGACCGCACAATTCGGCACCGTTGGGCACGCGGAAGAACAGCTTGGAGGTTCCCCGCGCTGCGCCCGCCGTTTCCATCGCCCAGACACCATCGTTGCGGCCCGTGCGGGCCTGCGAATTGCCGTCGGTGGAGACCCAGAGGCGACCCAGAGCGTCGATGGCGCAATTGTCCGGCATGCCAAACCAGCCGTCTTTGGTGGTGTTGGCATGGAATGTCGATCCCACGGCGCCAACGCTGGGATCGCCGCATTTCACCAGAATTTCCCAGGTGAATTTCGTGGCCGCATGATCGCCATCGGGCGGATTGATTTCGACGATATGGCCGAAGCGGTTATCGGATCGCGGATTGGCTGCATCCACCTGTCCTGCCACACGGCGACCGTTGTTGGTCAGCATAACATAGACCTTGTTGGTCACGGGATTGGCTTCCACATCTTCCGGGCGGTCCATCTTGGTCGCACCCAGCAGATCGGCGGCGCGACGGGCGTCGATCACCACATCGGCCTGGCTGTTGAAGCCGTTGGTGGCATTCAGCGGGCCATTACCCAGAATCAGCGCCAGCCATTCGCCCGATCCGTCCGGGTTGTATTTCGAGACATAGAGCGTGCCCTTGTCGAGCAGGTCCGCATTCGCGGCGCGGTTGGTTGTATCAACGCGGCCTTCGGACACGAATTTGTAGACATATTCAAAGCGCTCGTCGTCGCCCTGATAGATCACGTAGCGACCATCCTTGTTGGTCAGGCCCGCTGCACCCTCGTGTTTAAACCTACCAAGGGCGGTGCGCTTCTTTGGCGTTGATGTCGGGTCGAACGGATCAATTTCCACCACCCAGCCAAAGCGATTGGCCTCGCGTGGTTCCTTCACGATATCGAAGCGGTCGTAATACTGGCCCCAGTTGTACCAGTTGCTGGGGATGCCGATGCGCCGGTAATTGCGCATTTCGGGGTGGTTGTCGGCGAGCTTGCCCCAGAAATAGCCGTTGATGTTCTCCTCGCAGGTCAGCCACGTACCCCAGGGCGTGCGGCCGCCCGCGCAGTTGTTGAACATGCCGTTGACCTTCGTGCCGGATGGATCGACGTTGGTCTTCATGCGCTCGTGACCGGAGGCGGGGCCATTGATCTGCATCGGTGTCTCAACCGTGATGCGTCTGGCGTATTTCGAGTCCTTCACGACCTGCCATTTGCCTGCGGTCTTGCGGATCTCGATCACCGAGCCGCCATGCGCCATCATTTCGATATCGGCCAGCGCCTTGGTCATCTGCGCAAAATTGGTGCCGTAGGAGCGCCCCATATCCTGCCTGCCCGGCAGTTCGGGGAACATCAGTTCCTCGTTGGTGTACTCGTGGTTGACGCACAGCAACCCGTGATCTGATTTGCCGTCGATGGGGATATAACCGAGATAATCGTTGTTGTAGCCGAACTGGCGTGCCTGCTTCTCCGCCGTTTGCTTGTGGGCATCGAACTCAGGAGCGCCTGATATCACCGGATCGCCCCAGCGGATCAGGATATCGGCGTCGTAGCCTTCGGCGACGTAATGCTTTTCGTCTGATCCCGCCGCGATTTCCTTGAAATTGAACGAGGGCGTCGTGTTTGTCGCCTGCGCCTTCGCTTCCATCTCGCTGATCATTGGCGCTGCGACGGCCGATATGGCTGATACCGCGAGCACGCCTTTGACCAGATCGCGCCGTGACATGCGTTGCGCGATCATTTCGCCCATGGTGGGATTGTCCGAGACATTGGTGCCAATGTCCTCGGCCAGTTCATAGCGCTGCGAGCGCAGGAGATGATTTTCGCCTTGTCCATTGTCGGTCATGCTGCCCTCCCTGCGGCGGTCTTAGCCCGAAAGCCTACCCCTTTTGAAATGACAGTCTGTGACAGGTCGATGACATTGCCAAGGGGTTGTTGGCCGCAGAGCCAAAATCCCTTGCCACCAATGGCCACCCGTGGCACTCCTCCGGCCCCAAACAGTGAACACTCAAGAGGCACCACGTGGACAAAGCGGAACTGCAGAAGGTCGAGACCTACCTGCGCCAGACCTTCAGCAACGCCGCGATCAAGGTGCAGGCACGGCCCAAGAAGAACGATTCCGCCGAGGTCTATATCGGTGACGAGTTCATCGGCATCGTGTTCCTTGATGATGAAGACGGCGATCGCTCCTACAGCTTCACCATGTCGATCCTGGACACCGATCTGGAATAAGGGTCAGGCAGGGCCGCTGGAGAAGGCAAATGCCTCATCCGCCCATCCCGTCATCCCGCCGATCATGACCTTGACCTTGCGGCCCAGCCTGCCCAGGCGCAGGGCCGCCTTGTCTGTGCCGTTGCAGTGCGGACCCGCGCAATAGACAACGAAAACAGTGTCTTGTGGCCATTCACTCATCTTGCGTTCGGTCATCTTGCCGTGCGGCAGGTTGAGGGCACCGGGGATATGACTTTGTTGAAAGAGCTTTGGTCCGCGCACATCGAGCAGGACGAAATCCGCGACGTCGCGGTTTATCG
>JANPDL010000002.1:0-81983 GCA_031431475.1 Hyphomicrobiales bacterium | reverse complement strand
CCAGCGTCGCCGCGATATCGCCGGGCGTCTGTGCAGCAAGCGCGTCGAAGAAGTGGAACCGAAACCCATCGGCCGAGACAATGACTTCGGCGCTGGCCGGGTCCACCGAGACAGGATTAAGAATGAACACATCGCCTGTCGTGCGATCCTGAATGACAAAGACCCCGGCGAGGTTCATGCCACCGGCTTCGGCCTGCCCGTTCACGATGAGCGCATTCCTGCTTTTCTCATATGCCCGGAACGGTGCCTTCGCGACGGCAGCGCCATCAACGAGGATGCTATCGAAGGGATGCGTCATTGGGTGATTTCTTCAAGGGTGGCGGTGAGAAGGTTCAGCGTGACCGCGCTCGCGCCGCTGTGGACGAAGATGCGGTAGTCGTGCGGGCTTGCGTCCGTCACGGGCAGGACGATGCCCAAGCCATTTGCGACCCATGATGCGGCTGTCACAGACCCGTCGATGTGCACGGAAACCATCGCAGGCTTGATGGCCGCCGCCAGCGCATCCGGCGGGACGCTGACGATGGTGAACCGCTGATCCCAGACCAGATCAAAGACGAGGATCGAGCCCACTGTGGCCTTGACCTGGGCGAAGGTGGCGCTGCCGCCGCCGCCTGCGCCCGGCATCAAAGCCCCGGTGGATGTCGTCGGCGTCCCCGCGACAGTCCCGGTGCCGCCGACCAGGCTTGTCGCGCCGATGATCTTCTTCTGGATGACGCCCGTCTTGGTCTGCGATGTCCAGACGCCAGAGGTGTAGGTGAGCGCCCGCTTGTTTGCGGCCTCCCAGACCGTGGCTCCCTCGTAGGGCGCGAGGAACTGCCATGCGCCCGCAACAGCATTGGCAACCTTTCCGGTCTGCCCGGCCCATGCCCCTGCCGGAGCCGCGCCGACGATATAGGCATTCGCGATGCCGCCCGGCGGTGTGTTCTGTATCGCCTGCACAGTGATGCCCAGCGGCCATTGCAAGGCTGTGGGCGCAACTGATCCCGCTGCGGTTGACAGCGCCCCAAGGCCGAGAAGCCAGCCGGAGCCGTTGGAGAAGTGATAGAAAGAGCCGTTATCCTTTGCAAAGAGCATGACGCCGGGGCCGGGCGCGAAGTAGAACCAGCCCAGGGCGGTCCAGACAGCAATCTGGTTTCCCTTCGCCGCCCAGACACCCGTGGGGGCCGCACCGATCTGCCAGGCTTTCCCGAAATCAGCATTTGTCGGGGATGGTGGTGTGTTGAGGCCTGCTGTCTCCACGGTGTTGATCTGGAGGCGGGCTTCTGACTTGAAGCGCTTTCCGTCCAATGTGACGAGAACGTTGACACCATCATGGGCTGTCGTGGTGTCGGTGAAATCCCGGTGAAAAATCCTGCCGTTGAAGGCGACCGCCCGCATCGTCCCGGCGTTGAAATCCTGCACCTGGCCGACATTCTCGAAGGGCTGGATGCCATTGGATTCCAGCGCCGCATAGAACGTCGCGCGGTTGAAGGGCGCCACCGGGTCTATCCCGACAGACGCTTTGTAAGGGTTCGGTGTCGGCATGAATTACCTGGTGATCGTCTGGAAGAAGAACGGCTGCTCATCAACAGCAGGATCGAATTCGTAGATTTGCGGTCCCGTCTCGACCAAAGTCAGGGACACGCCAGACAGGTCTTCATTAAGTTCAGACGACTCGACGCCGTAGATACCGTTAACCCATGGTGCGTCTGGGAATTCCACTCGCACATTGTCTCCTGGCTCGACCCTAAAACAGGCCAGAGACAGCGGAGCGCGAAGAAGCCGCCCTAAGTAGGCATCCTCAAAGGCTGCTTTCCCGAGGCGCTGAACGCGCGAGGAATCTTCGACCAGCCCGAATTCAAGCGTGTCCTCGTAAACCCCGCCGTCTGCAATCTGACGTTCGAGGCTTTCTAGAACCGGGCCGTCCTGTATCTGATATTCTCTCTCCGGATCGACAAAGCGGGTCCGAAGGACATTGACTGATTCCCGCCTCGGGAGTGACGCGCGATAATCGAAGCCACCTGTCAGATGCGCTTGCGTGATCGTCATCACTGGATCGGTGTACCGACCGGCGATGGGAGCGACCTTTCCCCTCCTGTCAACGATCCGCCCGCGGTTGCAGGTTATCATTGAGGTCATTGCGTCTTCGGCGGAAACATCGGTGTCGATGGCACCGTTGATGGTGTACCGGCGCTCAAAGGTGCCGTCTTTGCGCTGCACCATCTGGTTGTCTATGTTGGCGCTTTCGGCCACCAGTGGCCAGTTCACGCGGTCAGGCTTCAGCTTCACGCCGAACTTATCATCCCACGTCATGAAGTCTGTGAGCGCCAGAGTGGGCGAATCGCTCCAGCGCCATGAGCTTTTTACGTCGAATCTCTGTGTCGGGTCGCGCGGATCGTAGAGCTTCTTGCCCCGAACCCGGACGATGATTTCCAGCGCCCCGGCCCAAACCTCCTGATGCTCGGCGTCGGAGTTGCCATAGTTCGCTTCAACAACGATGGTCGCTGTCTCGCGCTGGCGGAAGGTCGTTCCGACCCACGGGGCGCGCTGAATGATGATCGGATCGACCGCCTGATCAGCGGTCCCTTTCCGAAGTGAGATGCGGAGAAGCTGGCGACCATCGGGTCTTGTGAATGGTGCGTTTGTGACCCATCCTGCCGCGTCCAGAACGCAGATCGTGCCGTTGATTTTGATCCACTCGAAGCCATCAACCTCGTGCGCAGCGAGTGCGCCGCCAACAACCCGATACGGCGGGATATCCTCGAAAAAGAAGGTCGCGATGCCGACAGTTGCTTTGCCGTAGATCACCCGCTGCGGCATGATCGGGGCGGAGATGCTTTGCTGAATCGCCTCGCCAGCAGCAGTCCCGTTCAGAGCCTTGAGCCGTTCCTGCTTTTTCTGCTTCTGACGCGCCATCGACTGTTGCGCGAACGAATAGCCGATGGCCGCGATACCGAGGATAATACGACCGACCGCGAGGAAGCCGCCGAGCGCCGAAACGCCCGCAGATAGGGCGGCACCTGCGGACGCCGCCAGTGCTGTTCCTGCGGTGATGATGCTCGTGATTATTGGCATGTCGGAGCCCAGCACGCCACGACATTACGAAGCGGTGCGTGGCCGACACCGTGCTCGACACGGTGCAAGACCATGCCGCCCGTGACCACCCCGGCCTCGTGGATTTCCTTGCAATTCCCCGCGCCGTCCAGCGTCCAGATTCGCAGAAGCGCCAAAGAGCCCACAGGCGCGTTAAAGGGGTCAACCTTCGCCCAGCCGAGTTCTCTGATACGGCGGCGCATTGTGGTTCCCATGCCAAGAGGAATCATCGCCATTCCCTCCGCTTCCGAAGACCACGCGCCGCGATATCGGTTGCCCAGAATATCAATGCCCGTCAGGTCGAGAATGAGATCAGCCGCGAACGGCAGACAGTCATCCGTTCCGAAGGTCACAGGAACTCCGAGCATGTTCTCGACATGCTTTTGAATCTTCAGTTGTTCGGGGGTCATGTACGACGCCAGGCCGTCTTCTTCGTAGCGAAGGTGTGGACGAGATCGAAGCCGGTATCCTCTGGATATTTGCGCTTGTGTTCCTCTGGCGTCCACGCGAGCCGAGTAGGCTTGTTCGTTGCCCAGAGGTAGCTCTGGCCGACAACGGCGAGCGTTGCGGTGCCGTCGTCATTCAGCTTGTACGAGAGATTGTCCAACGTCATCTGCCGCAGAAGAACCGGGTCTGGAATGACCGACTGGTCAGCACGCAGAAGACCAAACCAAAGCGATGATTGAAGCCCACGCACCTTGGCATCGGTCAGATCAAGACCAGTCGGATCAATGCCGGATAAGGAAACGCTGATGTCCTGAACCGCGATCTGGCCATCGGACTTCACGCCGGAGAACGCGAGAAGTGTGCCGCCGCCCGTCCACGCCTTGCCATCCCATGCCTTTGTTCCGATGCCATTCCAGAACCCAAGCGGCGCTTCAGGATGGTCAATCCCATAGAACAGACAGGTTCGCACGAGGCGCGACTCCATCGCCTCCTGCATCTCCAATGTCATGTCGATCATGGGATCAGTTCGATTAACTTGAAGGAGGCTGGTTTCATATACGGGATCGGCACGCCATTGCGTGATGTTCCGATACCAAGTCCTGGCGATGTGTTCTCGGCTTCACCCGCGATCTGGAAGGGGCTTGTGGGATATTCAAACAGCACCGGAGAGCCTGAGTAGACGTTCGTGCGCAGCGGGGGATCAATGACCACGCGCGCCTGCCCTGCGGCATTCGATGACGCGCGGACAAGGCTGGAGTAGAGATATCCGTCAATTTCCATCAGGTCTGAGAACTCAATGGATTTGGTCTGGTTCGCGACAAGGCCGGAGATTAGAACCGTGTCTTGCCCCGCCTCAGAATTCGCAGCGAGAAAGCCTGTCGAGCTTTTGTCATCCCAGCCCGTGCCATCAGAAAAGTATGTGCTGTCAGAGAATGGCGCACCAGCAGGCACAGAGAATTTATGCTTCCCGGCAGCAACTCCGAACGGGAGAGGTCGCGCGAAATCAGGGATTCTCAGGATATTGGAGCGTCCAGAAAGGCGCGCCATCATCGCCATCATCTCAGGCCACTTGCTGTCATTGGCGATAGGGAAGGTCACATCGGCCATCCAGTATTTGACAACCGGCCCCGTGGCCTGAACTGCAGGACGGAATGGAGACGACGAGTACAGAGATTTTGTCTCGACGCGGAACTGCGACATATCCGCGACGATACTTAGGGGCCAGCGGTGCTCAATCATTGCCTGCCGTCCTGCATGTCTTTGCGCCTGTCGGCGCTGGCTGCTTGACGAGTCTGCTCGCCCATTTGACGGATGGCGTACATGATACGGGCCTCGGAGCCTTTGTCCGCGCCCTTGGCGTCAATGTTGAAATGCTGCGTGATGCCACCGCCGGATTGCATGTCGTAGGAACGGGACGCGAGAGCCGCCATTCCTGACTGTTGGCGCTGCGTCAGGACAGCCTCACCACGCTCTAAGATGGTCGCCATCTCATTCGTGCGAAGGCCGGAATGGTAGCGGGGAGCGCCGTTGAACACCGATGGCGAAACCTGACGCATCATGGGCGGCGCGCCAGAACCGACAACCCATCCGCTATGTGCAGCGGGGAAGAACGGGCCAAGACCAAAATAGCCACCCGCACCAAAAGAGGATGCACCGCCCGGGCCGAAGCTGGCGTTCACACCACCACCACCACCAAACAACCCAAACAGTGAGCCAAGCAAACCACCGCCGGAACCACCGCCGGAAGTCCCTGTCGCCAAGTCAGTCAAAAGACCCCTTATTGCCTTCTTCAGTGGCTCAAAAATGAACTGCTGTGCGCCGAGCTTTGCGAGATCAGACATGAAACCTTGGATGGCTTTGCGCCCGCTCTTGGCCGAACCATCAAAGGAGGTCACTGCGCGCTCGAATGCCGAAGAGATGCCATCTGCGAGAGCCATAGCCTGCTGTAGCTGTGGCAGGCTTTGAGCATAGGCCTGAACAGATCGGTTTGCGGTGTCCTGCGTGATCCAGCCCTTCTCGACTGCGATGTTCAGAAGCCTCTGGCGCTCTTCGACCTGGGGGAGGACTTCGGCCAGCGTGCCATATTGATCGCGGGCCGTACGCGCCTCTGCACCAGCTTTTTTCAGTTCGAGTGCGGCACGAAGCTCACGCGCCCTCTCTGGCAATTCACCGCCAGATATAATCGCATCGGTTGTGCGCTTGGCGAGTCCGGGGTCCGCCTTCAACTCTTTCAGTTCGGAGATCAGTTGGCGATCCAGATCCGTGAAGAATGCGGCGCGGCCTTCCTCTTGGATGCGGGCGATCTTGTTGTCGAAGTTCTGCGCTGGCGTGAAACCTTTGCCACCACCACCGCCTTTGCGCCCCTTTTTCTGTCCTTCCGCAGTAGCGAATTCTACCCCCTCGACAAGCAGCGCTTGCTTGCGCGCTTCAGCTTCGGACAAGGCGGCACCAGCCTTGCGGGAGTCTGAAAGAATGCTTTCCTTCAACTCATCCTGTCTGGTTTGGCGGCGATTCCTTCCCGCATCCTCCAGTCGGCGTGCGATGCCAGCTTGCACCTCAAGCTTACGGTTCTGCTGATCTATCGCCTCTACCGTCTGCTGCGCCTGATCCAAGGTGCTGCGGTTTGCACCAGAAATCTTGCCTTCAAGATCGCGATTTTCAGTCGAACGTCGAAGCGCTTCATCACGCGCGCCGACAACAGTCGCATTCGCGCTGGACAACCCGGCCATTGCATTGCGAAGGGCGTTGACCTGACCAGCGGCGGCGACTGCGGCCCCGAGAACGCGAAGCATTTCCGCGATAGGGCCGGACAGATCCATGTTCGTTGCGCCAAGGCTTTCCATGGCTGCGCGGAGGCGATCAGTTCCCTCTTTTGATTCCAATGCCCGCGCGGCGTATCCCCTGAAAGCCTGTTCGGCACTCTGTCCCTTGGTCGCAACGACACCAAGTTCATCGTTCAGTTTCTTCACGCCATCCGAACCGGCAAGCGTGGCGACCCGGTTTACCTCAGAAAGTGCCTTCCCGATCGCATCGGCTTGCGCTTGAACGGCTGTCCCGAGGGTGCTGTTCAGATCAACACGGAGGCTGTTGTTCGCCGCGCCCTGCTGTGCGGCGGCAATCCGTGCTAATAGTTCAGGGATGCCCTCGGCATTCTTCTTGAACCTCTCCTGTTCCGCAGCAGCATTCGCAGCCGAGATACCATACGCGGCAAATCCAAGAGAGACTGCCGTCAGAGCAAGCCCGATAGGACCGCCAAGGAAGGCCATGACTGCCGACAGGCCACGCGCTGTAGCACCCAAGGCCGCGCCAAGCACAGTTGATGCCGTTCCTAGAGTTCCAGCGGCGGCGGCGGATGTCTGCATGGCTGCAGCGTGAAGTGTATTCTTTGCCGCGAGATCAGCAGTCGCTGCGGCAGCCGCTTTTTCGGCAACACCCAATTGACCCGCAACCTGAATGTACTGCTGCGACAAGACTGTTCGCTTTTGAAGGTCTGCAGCGCCAGGGTCAGCGCGCGTTGCGGTGACATTGCTCTGGGCTGATGCAACCTGTCCGGCCAGTGTGACGTTGCGATTTGTCTCGTTGGCAATCCTTTGATCAATTCGGGCAAGGCTTCCTGCGCCACCAGATGCGATCTTTTGTTCAATCGCGGCACGTTGATTGGCAAGCGTTTCCAGCTTTGAGTTGGATTTCGCGAGTTGGTTCTCACGATCAGAAAGCGCTTTTTCTGCCCTCTGAAGCGAAGCTGTGCTGGCCGCAGGTTTGTCCAGTTCCCCGCGAAGGTAGCTCAATTTCTGTTGAGCAATCAGTTTTTCTTGAGTCGCCTTGGCTTGCTCAATACGTGCAGCACCTACTGCGGCATCCGTCGCTGCGGCTGATGATATAGCATCCGCAGCAGCCTTTTTTCTCAGAGAGACTTCTTCCGCGTATCGGCCTCGCACAGCCTCGATAGCACTGGACCCACCCTTACCCAGCAGCGCAGCCGTGAGGACGGAACCGGCGATAATGCCAGCACTGGCGAGGGTATCCAGACTTCCTGCAACCTTGATGATCCCGGCTGCAAGACCCGATGAAAGACCCGTGGCCTCGTCGAATTTACCGATGGTCTTGGTCAGGCTGTTGTCGAGAACCTGAAGGGACGATGCGAACGTGGGTTTCAGCCGCGCGAAGATGGTGTCGATCTCTTGGGAGCCGTTCAGGATGGCCTTGATCACGCGATCGGAAGTCAGCGTGCCTTCAGAGCCCAGGTCTTTCAACTGTCCGATGCCGACGCCGAATTCCTTGGCTATCAGCTTCGCAAGAGGGATGTTGTTTTCAAGGATTGAACGAAGCTCATCACCCTGAAGCCGACCGGAACCAAGAGCCTGAGCAAGCTGCAGCGCGGATGATTGCGCTTCCTGCGTCGTGGCACCGCCGACCGCGAAGGACTTCTGCACCGTCTCGACTGTACGAAGCAGTTTCTCACTGTCAGCAGCCAGATCGGGAGATGACGATTTCAAACGCGCGAACAGGGATGCATTCGATGCGAGAGATGTGCGGGTTTTCTGTGCCACGTCGAACAGGTCACGCTCGGCACCGATCTGGTCGCGCTGCCCTTCGACAACCGAAGCGATGCGATTCTTGAGGTTCGTGTAGGAGTCCGCCCTCTGTGTAATCTGCTGTGCAAGGATAGCGCCGCCAAAGCCACCGGCCAGCGCTGGGACTGCCAAGAGAGCAGCCCGCAATCCTTCAACATCACTCTTCGCGCGGAGGGCAGATATTGAGAGCGAGCGGAATGCATCAGGGGCAAAGGCCTTGGTTGAATTCCCAAGGCTCTTGACGGAACTTTCAGCACCAGCAACCGACGAACGCATACGCGCGGTGGATTGCTCCACGATCTGCGCATTGCGCAGCATCCCGTTCTGAAAGGCGGCGCTGTTGTCCGTGAGGAATACAGAGATGCCGCCGACTGATGTGCTCATTCGGGCTGCTCGTCTATGACTTCGTAGCCAAGGCTGGCGAAGTAGTCGGGGAGTTCATCAGCTTCAATCTCGCCGTGAATCTCAGTTTCTTTGCGATCATGGAAATCCTGAATCGCCTTGCTGAGACTTTTGGGGTTGTGCTGCGCCAAGGCCGTATAGTGAGCCGCGAACAACCTTGCCTGCTCGGCGTGGTCATCCCGCTCTTTGGCTATGGTGATGATCTGGAATGGTGTGAGGCGGTCGATTTCGGACGGGGAGATCCCGGCCTTGATGCCCAGATAATAGACGGTGGTCAGATACCCCCGACCTCCTGGGCCACCTTGGGGCGCGCGGCATCAGCTTTCACCTTTTCCTTTGCAGCAATGGCCTCGTCCAACGTCTGCCCATTAAGGCTCGCGAGGATCGCAACCGATGCGGCGGCGGTCAGCTTCGTGAAGTTCATCCTCTTGGGAGGGTTATCCCAATCCGGATTCAGTCGAGTGCCATCCGGGTTCTTCAGGCCGATGGTCAGCACGGGCTCTGAAACATCAATCTGGCGCTGATCAAGGAAGAACTGGATGAAATCCCATGCGCCAAAGACGCTGCGCACCAGTTCCGGCGTATCTTCGGATACGAGCTTCCTTTTCGCGTAAGCCTCGACCTCCCGCAGATCCTTGTGCGTGTAATGCAAAACAACCCCCGCGCCGAACTCTGGCGCGGGGACCGACTGGTCAAACTCGTTGAACGGCTTGTCCATGGATTATGCCGTCTTCGCGCGACGGATGATCGGGCCGGAGATACGGCCGGCGATCTTCAACATCTTGATATTCCCGCCCTCGCCGATGTTGTCGGAAAGTTCCAGGAGGGTGATCGTGAAGACCAGTTCGTTGATTGATGTGGCGCGCGGGTCTTTGATGCGGAACCATGTGACCGTATCGTTGCTGTAGCGGTTGCGAAGATTGGTCTGTTCCGCAGCATCATCGTTGACCATGATGTCGAGCGTGACGGTCTGGCCTTCCTTGATGCCACCGATATAAACTTCCTCGGTGTCGGAAAGCCCGGTGGCTTTGACCTCGGGCTTCTTCTGGCCGATCTCCGAAACCTTTTCCAGATCACCGATAATGGTCCATGTTCCGCTTGACGTGTCGCCGAAGGACACAGTTGAACCGGCAGCAATTTGCCTTGGCATGGGTAGTTCCTTTCAGATGTTGCGGCGGGGAGACAAATGCCAGCCTCCCCGCGCGCAAGGATGGCTGGCCGAACTATGAAGGAGTGCGATCAGGCGGGTTGATGCACGATCCTGAAGTCAACGATTGACCGGAATACCGTGCCCTCATCGTTGTAATCGCCGTACTCGCCCGCGTGGAAAGATGACTGGATATCCTGATCCAGAGACGTGCCCTTGAAGGGTATCAGGACGGCTTTGCAGGCTCGCCCCAAGGCTTCAGACGCGGCGTAGGTGGATGCCCTGCATTCGAGACTGATGCGGCTGGTCCATGGCGTGGTCGAGCCTGATAGCGCCATGTTCATATCGCCGAACACTTCGCTCATCACCACGTCAGCACCGCCAGTAAATTGCTCCGCTCTCATCAGGTAGACGCGGGGGATGCCAGTTCCGCTCTTGACCAGCGCCAGCACAGCGCCATCCGCAACCAGCAATGCTCTGATCGCGGGGATCACGCTCTGCATGTCACTTCACCGACTTCACGATGGCAGTCCAGATGTTCACGAAATACGCCTTCGCCGCGCTGTCCCGGTGCTGTTCGAGGGCCGGACGCATGAACGGGAAAGGTCGTGCGCCAGGATGCATGATCCCGCCGAACCTGTTGGGTTGCCAGTGTGGAGCCGTGCCCCATTCGACAAGGTGAGCGTAGCGGACGGGGTTGCGGTTCTTTTTGCCGCGCTTGCCGCGCTTCACCGCGACGATGGACGAGTCTTTGTTCTTCAGGTTCTCCGAAACAATCAGGGCCGTCGCGAGTGCAGCGGTTTCAACGCTTCCATTGGAATAGAGCTTGGCGCGCGCCGATTCCTTCACGGGTTTGAGTGCGTCCTGTCTTGCCTTCCGACGCACCGCCGCCGTAGGGGCCTTGGCAAGAGCCCGGAAGACCGCTGCAACCTCTTTGTCACCCGTGACCGGCATCACTGATGGTTCCGGCGCTCAATAGTCTTGAGGATGCACCACTTCCGGGCGGAATGATCGGGCTGGATCAGCATGATATCGTATCGACGCGGGGACACGACGCCATCGAAATAGATTGTCTCGCCATCAACCTCAATCACCATGTTTTCCTGAATCACCATGCCCGTAGGGTCGGGATTGAAAACCTCCAGCCAATCAACGCGAAACATCCGTATCGCAGCGGATTGTGGCTCCATCGCCTGAACAGGTTCAGCACCGCGATCAACCCATGACTCCGCATAGGCATTACGCCAGAGCACGAAGGTTTCAATGTTCTCGCCAAAGGCGTTCTGCGTGACCTCCCGCTTCATGATTTTCAGAAGCGAGTTGGCGTTGCCGGACCTCATTGCCCGTATCTCGCGACCACCCTGAAGGGCTTCATCAGTGCCTCAACACCGAAGGCAATGCGCCGGTCAATCAGGCTGATCTTCGGTTCCTCGAATGTGGCGTCACGATGCTGGATGTAATAGCTCGCCAGAAGCAATGCGGCTTGCCGTATGGCGTGAGGAACCTTCAAGGGGTCCGTGTAGCCCACATTGAACTCGACCGTCACAGCGCGCGCCGCATCGGCTGTGTCAGGCCATTCCAGAACAGGGCACAGTCGCCACGTCATTGCATACTTGGTTGCCGTGAAGGCGGTGAAGGTCTGCTGCACGTTCGCCATATCCAGATACTTCACCACCACGGCAGTCTCAGGCAGCGCGGGCGGCGCGTAATTCAGCGGCGGATAGAGAAGGGCAATCTCATCTTCAAAGCATGGGAGAGTGATCTTCCAGGTTTGGGGAGCGATAGCGATCTGGTACTCAGTCTCCAGATACGCCGTCGCGGCTTGTATCCAGCCCCCGATCAGATCGTCTTCCATTGACCCGAACAGGCGCTTGTTTTTCTTGACCTCCGCGACGGTGCGCAGAAGCCAGTTCGAGGGCGCGGGGGTCAGCAACTCCATCATGGCGCTTTTCCTTTACGAGGCGGTCGCCATCAAGAATTGCCTTGTCACGATATCCCCGAATCACTTCGGGTCCGCGAGATAGGTTTCAATGGCCAAGACGGCCTCCGCATCCGTGGTTACGGCGCTGTCAATCTGCTGGGCGATCTTGACGCGCGTCTTCCAATGCTTCTCGCGCCAGTCAGCCGGGATACTGTCTTTCTCGAAAGACTCGACGGGCTCAGATGCTTCGGTGTCGGTTGTTTCGATGCCTTCAGGAATATGAACCAGAGACACCCATCCCTTTTCGAGAAACTTGGCGGCGTCATCGGGCTTGAGGCCGATAACCTGGCCGTTGGACATGCTCAGAAATTCCTTGTCGTCTTCAATAAGGACGGGGACAAGGCCGGTAGCTTTGATGATTTTCATGATGCTCTCCAGAGGGTAGCCGGGGCGGCACAAGCCGCCCCGATTGTCAGATCAGGGATCAGTTGCCCCACTGCACAGCGGTGAGAAGCTGCACGGCTTCGGCGTAGCGAACATCAACATCGTGTTCCATGTCGGCCTTGATCAGGATAAGGCCGTTCTGGAATGCCGAAGTCGTGACGCCGCCGTTGACGTAGGAAGCATCCTCGCTGATTGAGAGCGTCATGCCAGCGGACTCGCCCATCAAGACGTTGGAGAACGACACCAGTGCAAGAGTGGTTTCGTTCGTACCAGCGCCCAAGTTGATCGGAACCTGAGCCGACTTCAGGACAGGATACCCCTTGAAGGTCTTGTTCTCGCCCTGCATTGTCGGGAAGGCGTAGTTCTCGCCGCCGACAGTCATGAGATCCTGCAGGTAGCCGATGACACGCTGCGGCATGATCCAGGCAAGACCCTGCTGAAGTTCAGAAAAGGACTCAATGGGGTTGAGCATCTGACGAACCGCAGCGTTGACCACGGTCATCGTAGGCGTGAAGCCAGCAGCCGCAGCACGAGTTCCGACACCAGCGATGTTGTAAATACCGCGCGGGTTGGGCGCTGTGCCGTTTCCGACCAGAAGACCAGCGTCAAGCGCGAGCCCCATAGCCGTTCCCATCTCGTTCGCCGCGTAGTTCTGCGCGCGTCCAGCGGTCCAGTTCACGACCTGTTTGGTCAGTGGGATGAGGCCGGACAGAAGCTTGGCGCTCATGTCAATCTCACGCAGAGTTGCCGTGCTGTTCGGCGTAACCGCACCTTCCGTCTTGTAGCCGACTGTCGGGCGGGTCGCGCCTGCTGACTGGCGATAGTTGCCGCCAGGCATCGGGATCACGAGGGGATTACCCTGCAAGAACGCAGTGTAGGGCGTCAGCAGTCCGATAATTTCCTCATAGAAGTTTGGAGGAACTGCAAATCCACCCGTCGCGCCGGACGTGGTGATCATGGTCTTCTGACCCATGTCGAATTCAGCAGCGATATCGCCGTAGCCATCAGCTTCCATCACCGCGAGAACGTGCTTGGGGGCCTTGCTGCCTTCGGCGGTGAATGCCTTCACCATCGAAACCATAGCAAGGCCGACCTTCTCCTTCGTCGTCAGCTTCTTCGCGATCTCGGCGGGAACCGTGCGTTCGGCTGGCGAAGACACGGGAAGCGCCTTTTGTGCGAGGACGGTATCAGCGCGCTTGGCACGGGCAATCTTGCCCTCCAAGGCTTCGATCTCGTCCATGGCTGCATCGTATGCGGCGGTATCGGCTTCGGTGGGAGCCGCGTTGCCATCATAGGCTGCCTTCAGAACGGCAAAGGCCGTCTGCTTGTCGCGGAGGGCCGCGAGCAGTTCTTTCAACATGGGGTAGTTCCTTCTGTGAGTTGGACTGGCTTAGACGCCGAGTTCGGCGCGCTTCATCACCGCTTCGGCGCGTGCCGTTGCGGCTGCTTTCTGCTCGTCTGTTGCCAGCCGGGGCAGTTCGGGTTCGGGAGCCAATGGCTCGACCGTAGGTTCTTTGGAGAGCCCGAGAGCCTTGGAGAGGCGTGCCCAGAGGCCGGTCTTGTCTTCCGATGTGACTGTGACGGTTTCGCCATCCTGCTCGACAGTGACAGCAGCGATGTCTTCGGGCTCATTAATCGTCAGCACGGGGATGGACTTCTTATCGCCGGTCACAGTCTTGTAAGCAGCCTCGAAATCCTCGCGGCTCATGTAGATGCCCGCGGCATTCTTCGGCCAATTGTCCAGAGCGTCTTCGATCAGATCAGTTGCGAACGCCGGATCATCCTTAGCAGCCTTGGCGAGCGCAGCCTGGTTCGCAGGGATGGCGCAGATCGAGCCTTCCATCAGAGATGTCATGTTGAACAGGATGCCCGTGAACCTGTCCTCTTCATCAAAATCAGCCTCAGCCGCCTTCCAATCAGGAATGAAGCCGATGGAACACGCCCGGATAAAACCCGCCGCCTTCATGCGTGCAATCCGGTCTGCCGTCTCGTCGGTGCCTTCCGGCATGGAACGATGCGTGCCTTCGAGGCGCTTGGGGCGACCCGAAACCTTGGCCAGATCCTCCCATGCACCGATGGGGAACCCGTGAGAATGTGACCAGAGAGAGACCGGGTTCTTCAGGAACTCTTCAATCTGGATTCCGTCTGTCATCACGGTATCGCCGTCACGATCCTTGACCTGTGCCGACATGACGAACCGCGCGGTGCGCTGCTCAGGGTTCCACGAGGGAATGCCCTTCGCCGCTTTGAGAAGTGTCTCGCCACGCATCGCGTGCTTGTTGCGGGACATCATCTCGTCAATGGAAATTGTTTTAGACATTCTCACTCCATAGCGAGTGCGACCAGAGCGATCATTTGCATGTCGGTAAGGCCGAAAGGATTGTTGAGCCGGATGGCTTTGGTTATTGCGTGGTGAGAGCAAGCGCCCATGGATCTCGCGACAGAAGTTGCGAGAATTGTCCCCACTGCGAAGTGCGCGCAAATGCCAACTGACGCTGCTTCGCAGACGGCTATAAGAGTTCCTTCGGCAGAGTCTTCACTGACCCCGTAAGACGATGCTCCTGCATGGACGACCGTAACGTCTGTCAGGAAAACCGGGATAGGCCTGTATTTTGGCCTTCTATTTGAGACTCCACCCCATGAGCCGCCCGTTGGAGGCGGCTGTGTTGTGTTAGCGAGTCTCAGATGCCCTATGCTGGCAATCGCTAGGGTAGGCTTCGTCCCTCTTCTCAGAAAACCGTCAGAGGCGAGATTGAGCGAACTGCGCGTCACAGCCTAGTGACTGTGGTTGTGACCTCTCCGTCGCCAGTGAAGGCCTGCTGCAGCAAACCCGCGACTCTCCCGGTCGGCGTGACCGTCATCGGGGCTGCAGGATCAAGGCCATGCAGTCGAAAGAGGTCCAAGAGCATTGCGGCCTGCTCCGTCGTGAGCCCGCCCCCACCGCCAGTAGCAATTGTGTCAACAAGGTTCGATGTCGTCAGAGAAACGCGGACGTTGAATACGCCAAGCGTCGAAACAAAAGGGTCAGATCCGTCGCGAGAATAGAGGTTCCCAGAGACTGCCAGAGAATGGTTGGCCTCCCGTGGCCGAATCTTCCAACCGTTCTCAAGGAAGAAAGTCGTTCCAAGAAATCTGCCGCCAGGCAGTGGGTCGCCGCCTGTGACGGCAAACGCCTGCAAGTATTTCGAGTTGTCTCCCGTGGCTACCCAATCAACCCATCGGCTGTAGCAGTCGGCAACTGTGAAACTGTTGACCCCGATGACCGAGATGATCTTTGTCGTTCCGTCGAAGGAGTAGGACATTCACCCACTCCTAGATGTATGCGCGGTCTTGCTCCGCAACGAGGGACAGCGCGATTGTCTTTGATCGCGTCAGGGTGCCAGTTGCGGCAACGAATTTGCCAGTACCAGGCTTGATGCCAATGAGCGTAACCGCAGCGTCCGTTCCAGCCGTGCGACCGCCCTGAACATTCCCGTCATAGTCGAACGTGAAATTGATCGGACTCGCCGTGATTGGGCCAGCGATCGGTGTCCCAATCGCGTCGTTGACCGTCACGGCCCCGGACTCTCCGTAGTCATTCGTCGCTCCGGGCAATGTGGTAAACATGAGCCGGTAAGTCGATCCAGCGCCTACCAGCACGCCGTTCGCCGTGATCGTGCCGGCCGAAGCAAATGGGTTCGTGCGTTTTACGTTGTTCTGGTCGAAAAACTCAATTCGGTTGCTGTCGGCAGACTGGATGTTGTCAATGTAAACACCCTGCGTCGTTACGAGCGTATCCCCAACGAAATTCAGGAGCGCATTGGCCGTTTTGCCGGTGACTGTTCCTGCGCCACTATTGATGTCTGTCGCCTGGCGAAGCAGGAATTGGACCTTCGTGTATATCTGCTCAAGCGGTGCGCCGTTACCGACGATTATGACGCGGAAGGGGTAGTTTATGCCGCCGATCAAGCGGTTCTGATCCGTGGCGAAGTAAGTGACGGTGATGTTGTCGTATGGCGCTCCGGTCATCGCGGCATCGTTGGCCGTGATCTTCAGATCGCCCTCGTTCGACAGGAGCACATTGACGATGTAAGCGCCCGATGCGGTCTTGCCGGTGTCGGCCAGCACCGAGTCTTTGTACTTCTTTCCCTGCTCCCGGACAAACGCCTTAAAGAAGGTCCGTTTATCGAAGTTGCCGTTTGTCGCATCACCTAAGACCTGAATGCCTTCGTTGGCTTGATCGGTGAAAGTGAAGTTGGACGGGGAATCCGTTGATACCCGCTGGTAGTACAGTTGCGATCCCGCGCTGACCGATCCAAGGCCTACAATGCCTGCATATTGACGGTTTAGGGCACCAGCGGACGAGAACTCGGACCAGCCGCCGTCACGGAGCATCTGGCGAGTGGCGTCAGTTGCGGGCTTCCAGCCAGAGAAAGTTGCTCCATCCGTGCCGAACTGAAACTGGCCAGAAAGCGCGTCAATTGCATACATCGGGAACGGGCTGTCCTGATAGGTCGCTGTATTCCAAAGCTCCACAAACTTGGAATACAGCGCCTGCAGCGTCACGCCGTCCTTTGCCACAAGATTACCGGCCACGTTGAGCGTGAAGGTCTTACTCGGCTCGTCAATTGTAAGTTCTGTGCCGACAACAAGACCGGCGCGTGTCGTGATCTTTGGCATTGCGGCCCCTAGACGAAGTTTCGATCCGCAACTTGCGCAACGGGCAGTGTTGCGCCAGCTTGGTTCAGATTGAAGTTGCGGACGTAGAGCGGGACGTAGCCATTCTGAAGAATGCCGATGTCGATCACGTCAGGCTCATCCGAAGGGTAGTTGTAGGTTGTGCCAAGTATCGCGTTGCCGGTCGCAAGGACATTCGTTGTGCCCGCTTCGAGGATTACTACGTCGGAGCCTGGCACAACGCCCGTCACTGTCACATCTGGCACAAAAGACGGATCGACAGTGATCCGGCCAGAGAACTCAAAAAGCCCCCAGCCCGAGACGCCTACGTTGTTCACATTCAGCGCTGTCTCGGCCGATGATATCAGCGCCAGACCTTCGCCCTCCCGGATCGTTATCCCCGAGCGCATGACGCCGAGGTCCGCGCCCTGCTCAGAGAAGGTCACTCCAATGTCGTCTGGTGCCACGGCGTTGGTTCGGACGGCAATGCCCTCTGGAAACAGAACTCGAAGGACGGGGCCGAGAAAGTCCTTCGTCTGCAGGTAACTCATGCCCTTTGGCGAGCCTGCAGCGCCTTCGGCAAAGTAGGCGGACGGCACGCCAAGGGGGAGAATGGGAACGTCAGTCATGACCGCGATCTTTGTCGGGTCCAGTGCTCCGTATGCAGTGTCCATCGGCGTGGTTAGGAACCTTGCCTGCACATCATCCAGCACGCCGGCATCAAGGCCGCCGACTGGCACAAGCTGAAAATACGGCGTATCGAAGGTGCCTACTTCCTCAATCGTTAGTTCGCGGAGCGCCACCGGTTCCGTACCACTGTTCTCCAGTGCCAGCACCACATTGCCAGCCCCCTCGACAGGAACAGTCGTCGCGAATGCATAGGTCCGATTAGGTGTCGATTTAACAACGATATCGCCGGTCACGCGGACAAGGTGCCCCGCCTGAAACGATGCAGGAAAGAGCGCGATAGCCTCCCCTGTGCGAATCGTGGCGTTCTCGATTGATTGATCCTTGCGCCGCATAAGCCCGATACCCGCAGTTCGGCCACTGGAGCGGTGTCGCACCACGTCCGTTGAACCGGCAGCACTCATGGCCCTGTGCATTGCCACTCTTCGCAGAACGCCACCTTGCGTCGCTGAACCGCCGAAAGACAACCGGACGCCCACAGGCAGCGAGCCCGCCGTGTCCATCTGCACGGTAGGTATGGCTTTACCCCCTGCAAACCCTGTTGCCCGTGCCAAAGCGAAGAGGTTCGGCGGCGCTGATCCTGGCGCCGTGGAGAGCCCCGCAAGGTTACGCACGCCCAAAGAACTGATCTTGACCTTCTTACCTGATCCCGAACGGTTGAAAATCACCAGCGCGGCATTACCAGATGCGCCGATCCAACGTCCTGGATCAGAAAAAAGGTATTGCTGCCGCGCCATGTCAGGTAGTGAACTCGAAGATCGCGTCCATGATGCCAACCACGGTGTTCGTCGTGTTCGTCAGAGTGAGTCCCTGTCCCTCGCGGAGCACGATGGGCTCAATGTCAGGGTCTCCGGTGGCTGCGTCGAAGATCGTCATCAGCGCGGGAATGCATTCCAATTCGTCGTTTGAAAGCGTCGAGGCCGTAGGCTCGTCGTTCGACCACACCATGCGACGGAAGGGGATGTCTGCTGTGTTGGTGACTGTCGCGCCTGTACCTGCGCGAACCGCAGCAGGAAGGTTCGCAGACGCTGTGTCATGCTTTGTTGGGGCAACGGTCGTTCCGCCCGTGTCCGCGTTCGTGCGGCGAAGCTCCAGCAGCGCCAATACGCCTGTGACGGCTGCGGTCTGGTTGTTGAGGAGAATTACCCGCTTGACCTTCAGAATAGCGCCAGAGCCCGCTCCGTTGAAAAGAGAGGCCATTGACTTCAGGTTGGCAAACGCGGTGCCTTGCACGGCGAGGGTGTATGTTGCTGCCATTTAAGCCTCTGTGAGTTTCAGCTTGCCCTTTTCGACAGCCGGTATGGTGTTGGACTTGATGTGCATCGGGTCTGTCATCTCAAGGCGTCGCCCAAGATAGCCTGTGCCCGAGCCCTTGAGCCCAAGGCCGATGAATGTCGCAACCTTCTCGCCCTGCATGTCTCTCGCGGCCTTGGGCCAGCGAAGCTCGACAGCGCTCTTCACATTTTCGGCGGCTTCCCAAAGGTCAGCCTCAATGAAAATTCGCTCATATCCATTGTAGGACAGTTCGTTTGTTGTCTGGTCGCCATCCGCCTCAGGGTCTTCGGAATGGAGGGAAAGCCAGACCCCTCCGCTTGCGTTCCACTCGACCTCAGCGCCCGTTGAAAGAGCGAGAACATCTGCTGAGAAGCGGTTGGTCTTCACGCAGCTTCCCGAACAATGAATTCAGCCGACCCATCTTCCTTCGGAACCATAGTGATTGTTTTTGATCCCTGCGGTCGCACGTCAATATTCATGTGAGCGGGCTTTTGCTCAGGCATGTTCACGGTCACGTTGATTGGCTGCTTTGCTTCTGCCCTTTGAGTTGCTGGAAGGAAACTTGAAAGGAGGCTCTTCTTCGGGTCTTCCTTTGGTGGCTCTTCCTTGCCCTGTGCAGATGGTGCGACGTACTCAATGGACCCGTCCTGATGGAGGATTGAAGAGTTCACGGGGATCTTGTAGGTGTCGAGCATGCCATCGACCGCACCGTAACCCAATTTCTTGCAGGCTTCCCCGCGCGTGATGATTCCGGAGTCGAACTGCTTCACGATCCGATCCGAAGCCTGCTGACGGTCCCTATCGTAGAGGTCGTCGCGGTCGAACATGAACCCGATACCCGCAAGGCGCTCGTTGTCCGTGAGCATGGACTTTGCGAGGATGGCTTCGATCCTGATAGCTTGGGGGATCAGGGCATCATCCACGTAGGTCTGTTCTGCAGCGGCCTTGTTGTCGTACTTCTCTGTCTCACCAGCGCCGATCTTGTAAGCCGGGATGCGCCACAGCGCCGCAACCTCCTGTCGAAGCAACTGGCGTGCTTTGTGGACCTCAGTCTTGGCCGCATCCATGGAGATAGGTTCATACTTCAGCCCGGCTTCAAAGATGGCGGGCTTACCTTTCGAGATGGCGCTGTCGAGCATCTCGCGAAGTTCGGTCTTGAGGCGCGCCCACTGGTCATCTGTCAGATTTTCTGGCGTGGTGATGACAGCATTGGGCCGGAGTCCACTTTTCATAAGTCCGGCTTGAAAATCAAGAATTGACTGGTTCAGCCCAAGCACGTCGGCCCCGATGAGAAGTGTCGAGAGCCCCATCTCGCCGGTATGCATACGACCCCGGATATGGATCACCTGATCCTGGGTGAACCGGCGTACTCCCGTAAACCCGAGGATTGCCGCCTCGCCCATGCTTGACGCGCTGATGTCATAGAAGAACCTGCCTGCGCTGACCTGTTGATTGACCCTGTTGCGGTGTACCGGCACCAGATCGGGATCAGGATCATTCTGGATGCGCTCAATCTTGACCAGAAATGCGTTCTGATGAAGCCCAAGCTGGCGCACGATCATTTCATTGGCTTCGTGCCATGTCTGGTGCTCATTTGCATCCAGCATCAGACGCCGTGCCAAGGGATGCTCACGCGCCTCCATCACGGTCACGCCGCGCGAAGTCGTTCTGACGAGGCGAAGGCGTGCCTTGGAGATGTCCTGGCTCAACACGTCAACCGCAGCGCTCACCGCGCCCTGATGAAGCGCCTCCGCCTCGCTGATGCGACGAAGGAGGCTCGTGCCAATGCCGAACATCTCGCTCATCTGCGTCCAGTTGCCCATGTCGGCTGTTGACCTGACACGCGCTCCCGTCGCTGGCTTGATGGTCGTGCTCTTTTTCAATTTAGCACTCGAATCCGTGGGACAGCCGGTGGTGGCTTGTCGGGTTTCTGTTTCTGAATGCGTCCGACGCGAGCGGCGTTGGCGTGAACCATCGCGGCGAAGCCATCAATCTTCATGTTCGGCGTCGTGCGCTCTTTGCTGAAGCGGATCAGTTCGCCACCGGAGATTGTGACGTTGGTCACATTCCAGCCCAGGACAGGGTTGCCGTCATGCTTCAGAAGCCCGTGCGTGGCGCGATCAATGATATCTCGCGTCGGCTCCGTCGCTTCCACTGGTGAAGTCCTGAAAGTACCGGCCGGAAGCCCTGCACGCTGCAGTTTGGGGACAATCAGACTCGAACTGGCGGCGTAATCGAAGACAATCTCCGTCAGATTGAAAATCTTGCTCAGTTCAATGATGCGATCCGCGATCCGGTCTGAATCGACCATCGCGAAGTCGTGAACCGCCAACCATCCGTCTTCCCGCCAGAGATTGAGTTGATCTGCGATCTTTTCATCAAAAAGACCGGGATTTTGGCTACCTATGTGGTGTTCGCAGAAGAAAACCGGGATTTTCGGGTCAATCAGGTCGTCAAACTCAAGGATGAGCGCAGTATGGTCGTCCGCGATGCCGATATCGACACCCAGGATGCAGTTGCGCCCCTTGAACTGTTCCCTCTTCAGGCTCTTGTCTGCGCACGTCGCCCATGCTTCCGCCGAGATGGCGCGTGTCGCGATGTCGGAATAGACGTTCAACCGCTTGGTGACGAACTCACCGCGGGAGAAGACGTTGTGCCTCGCGGCTTCCATCTGGCCTTGCAAGTCACTCTCGGCGATGGACACGCCGAGGTTTGGGGTCGCCTTGACCACGTTCTCCCATCTCAGGGGGTATTTCTCGTCCTCTTTGTCGATGGTGTAGATGACTGTGAACAGCCGGGGAGCCTTTTGAATGCCTTTCAGCACTTCCATTGCTCTCTTCCGCGCATCAGGGCCAGGACCGAAGGTGCGATCACCCGCCGTCGTCGTCTTTAGGAACAACTGGTTGGCGCGAGCACCAAGCGAGGACTCCATGACCTCATGAAGCTCTGTGGAGACGGCGTGAAGCTCATCAATATGAGCAACGTGGGGGTTTTTGCCGTCGTTCTTCTTTCCGATGGCCGAGATGGTCGTGATGTACCCGCCGTCTGGCCGACGAACCTCTTTGGCCGTAATTTTCAGGCCGAATTCTTCCTGAAGTTCTGGTTCGGCGCGAAGGATTTCCTTGATCGGCTCGAAGACCTCGCCGGCCTGATCCCGGCTCGAAGCTCCAATCAGGATGCGTGAGCGCCCCTCGTCCTCATAGAGGAAGCAGTAGATGTCTATGCACGCGGTAATGGCCGATTTGCCCTGCTTTCGTGACACGTCGAAGTGAACTTCACGCACCCAGCGGACGTTTTGCGCCCCGGACATGGTGCGAAATCCGAATATCCCCGCGAGAACCCAACATTGCCACGGCTGCAGGTCAATCAGCCCGTCATCCGGCTTGTTCAGCCCGTCGAGTTGCGGAAGCCTCTCAATGAAGCCGCAAACCTCAAAAACGTGGGCATCTGACCAGAAATACGGGCTATCCGGCTTCTGTGCCTCCAGATGCATCGCTTTGAAGCGCTTGCAGGCTAGAATGACGAACTGGCACTCCTTCACAGCGCCGGACAGGACCGCATTGACGTAGCCCATGGCCATGCCGACGTAATCCGGGAACTTGACCCCCGCGTACTCGACCGGCTTGAGATACGCGAATGCATCCCGATGAACTGCAAGCCTGTTCGGGCCTGTCAGCCTCTTGGCAACCTTACCCCTTGCCACGCGATGCGAAGCCTATGATGGCGAACTTGGAGGCTGGCGCACCCGCGTTGTTCAGCGGAGCCTCAATACCCATAGCCTGGAACTCCCGAAGGTATGCCTCGCATGCCTTCATGTCCGCTTCCTTGGGGCTGCGAGCCTCGCTGAGACGCAACAGGATGCCGTGGCGACGGATGGCGAACAAAACCGTCTTGTCCGCCCACGTCTGCGTGAGACGACCTGTCTCGTGAAGCCTGCGGGCCTTGCTGTAGTAGTCCTGCTTGGCCTGATCGCTCAGATCTGCAGGAGGCTCCGGAACCTGATCCAGCTTCTCGCTAGGATAGAGGTTGACCACCTTGGCACCGGCACGTTCTGCACGCGCCGCTTCGGTGAAGCGAGGATCTGCCGTCCCCCGGCGTTGCTTCTCAGCATCGCTGATAGATGGACGGCCTGTCCTCACGATACGTCAATTGCAGACACCAGCAGCAGGACGTTATGGCTGGTGTAGGTGAAGTTCACGTTGCCCGTACCATCAAGGTAGGCACCCATCTCCAGCGGCTTCAGGTCGAAGACCGCAAGCTCACCAGCGGCGGCAACGCGGGAACGGGTAGGTGTTGGAGCAACGCCGACGCCAGTCTGCGGCGCAATGGCAACGGTCGGCACCAGATTGATCGTGATGGCGGAGACATGCGTGTTGCGGAAGACCACAACAGTTCGCGCCGCACCGAGCAGAACGGAATCGCCACCGGAAACGGTAGCCTGGTTCGTCATCGCAGTGCCAGCGTTGCTGAATGCCTGCTTCAGAATATTTGCCATGTGATTGTCCTCTCAGACCTTGAATTGGGGAGGTCGCGTGGCCGGATCTGAAAACCACAGCGCCAGAAGATTGATGTCGCCCTGCTTGCGTGCATCCGACTCCATCCACCGCTTGCGCGTGTCATGACAGCGTTGGCAGAGGGCTTGAAGATTTTTTGGGTCCAGCCGAAGCTCAGGTCGGTCGCGGATCGGGATGATGTGGTCTACAAGCTCGGCAATGCGGGCATATCCGCGATAGTCACATTCCCTGCAGAGGGGTTCTTTCTTCCGATGCTCAAGGGATAGCTTCTCCCAAGCCGCGTCGTATCCGCGCTCTTGGCGTGACCCCCGCCTGAGATCGGCCTCGCGCTCCCGACGACAGGTGAACCGCATAACCTCTGGCCGGTCGAAGGCCATCAAGGATCGGCGCTTCACTCGCCCCTCAGAGCAGCCTCAATGGCGCGGATATCAGAAAGCAAACGGCGCTCGTTGGGCGTCAGATCACTTTCCCTGCACGTCATCATGTATCCGACGCTGCACGTAGTCTCGTCCACCCCAGCGCGGAACCCACGGGATTGACCAAGCGCGTAGGCTGTGGCGATCAACGCGGAGACAAGAACGGACAGAGCAACTGCTGATCCATCCATAAGGGATTATCCCGGTGTGTCGGATTGCCCGCCAAATACCTGCCCCTTGCTGGGGGACAGCCCCGCCACGGGTTTCATCGCAGGGGGGCATCACCCGCCCAGCGGTGCCATCACAGACAGAGTACGCCGCACCGGGACGGCTTAAGAGAGGCGGGGAATACAGAAAAACCCGCGATCGATTACACGGCAACGGGTCGAAAATCATAAAACTCAAGCCATCTCAGGCGAATTCCAGAGCATCTTCAATGCCTGCTCCGGGTAGGCGCATAGCCACCACACGCGATAGGCAAAATTTCAACTCTGATACTGCGATTCTGCCAATTTCTGAGAATTGTCAAGCGGGCCGTCACTTATTGATGATCGTCATATTTTCACGCCGAACCCGCGCCTCCATCAATTTCGCAAACGGCAAGCATCATTCTAAGTATCGACTATCCCAATAGAGAATTTTTGAGAGACAGCGACGGTCCCGCCATAACAACGCGGAAGTTTAACGAGGGGTCGGCGGGGCTGTTGACCTGGAGATGGCAGGAGGATGACGCATCGATGCTGCATGTCATCGATTGATCGCGGCTTGATGCATCTCGCATCATTGAGCCGTGGCGTGCCTATAGTTATAATGTGTAAAAATAATTCGCTTCTGACACTTTTTTCTGTTGCACTTTTTTCTGCATTCGGTATTGTGTTGATACCGGCCTGGAGCTGGCAACGGAACGAATCAGAAGCGGCACTGCCGCAACTCGGAGAATGACAATGACAACGATTGAACGCAATGGGGTTAGCCTGTCAGCAGGCGCGGTAATGAACGGATGGCCGATGCCGGTTTATGTCCGGATCATGACTCCCGGACGTGGTGACTTTGCTGAACGCCTTGGCGGCCGCATCCGTCGCGCGGATCGTCGCAACGCCATTGCACGCAAGCATTCTTTTTTGGAGTCCTGATCATGCCGCGCATCGGTCCCGGCATGATCCGCGCCTTTCTCACACTCGCACAAGCGGCCTTGATGGCCGTATCCGCAACCGCCTTTGGAGTCGGCTTCCCGCTGATCCTGGCTCTTATGATGGGGAGAATTTGAACATGCGCGTGCAAATGACATATTTCAGCAACCCCTCTGTAATCCATGCCAAGCTCGAAAAGCATTCTTCACGTCCTGAAAAGTACCGCGTTTCACTGTTTAAGGGGGATGAATTGCTTTTCTGGCACAACGAAACGCTACCTTTCAAAAAGGCATGGATCGTCGGAGAATCCCTGATTCACGCTTACAAGCTGGGCTCAAAACAACTCTAGCCTATCGGCCTGCCATCCCGTGCGGATGGCTTCCCGATGCGCTTGCATCATAACCCGCCTCAATGAGGCAACTTGGAGAATTGAATATGAAAACCGCAATGGTATCCCGCAACGCGCTCGCGCTCGCTATGAACACCGTCAAAGACGTGATCGAAAAGCGTTCCGTTATTCCCGTGCTGTCGAATGTCCGGCTTGTGGCACGTGATGGCTTGTTGCTCGCCACAGGAACGGATCTGGATATCGAAACAACTGTGTCCATGCCCTACGGTGCTGCGGATGCTGGTTTCGCCGTCACTATCCCGGCTCACTCGCTCGCCGATATCTTGAAAAAGGCTCCAGCGGGTGATGATCTGGCGATCGATGCTGCGGAACCTGTCATGTATGAACCGGGCGACCCGCGCGCGCCTTCACAATCGGCTTCTCTCGACTTCGGCGGACTGCGGATCAATGTTGCAGGTGTCCCGGATACCGAATTCCCGGTCATGGGAATGAGCACGGAAGTGGTCGAATTCGATATCTCTACGGCGGATTTCCGCGCCGGTCTGGAGGCTGTTGAATTTGCCATCTCGTCAGAGGAAACCCGATATTATCTGAACGGCATTTACATGCACGTCACCGAAGAAGGCGCGCTCCGCATGGTCGCAACAGATGGACACCGACTCGGCAAGCACGATATCGCCGGACCTTTCCCGGCCTTCACTGGCGTCATTGTTCCGACGAAGTGCATCAAGCACTTGCTCAAAATCACGGGCAAGGGCGCGCCGGACACTGTGAAAATCATGGTCAATCACGCCAAGGTGCGCTTTATCGTCGGCAACGTGACAGTGGTTTCCAAGCTGATTGACGGCACGTTCCCGGATTACAACCGCGTCATTCCGAAAGACTTGGCGCGTTCCATGGTCATGAACCGAAAGGAAGCAATAACAGCGGTCAAGGCGGTTTCCACGGTTTCGAGTGAGCGTGGCCGCGCCGTGAAGCTGGCAACTGTCACGCAAGGCAACGGATACCGCCTCACGCTTTCCGTGAGCAATCCAGACATGGGAACGGCGGAATTTCCGCTCACCATCGGCGGCCATAACCTTGATGACTATGAGGTCGGTGTGAACGCAAACTATCTGCTGGACATCCTGCAAGCGGAGGATTCCGAAACCGTAACGATCAACTTGCAGGACAACACCGGCCCTATGCTCTTTGCCGGTCGCACGGATTATGTGCTTATGCCGATGCGGGTTTGATCATGACACGCAAGCCCACACGATAGGCGAGGCGGGGCAACACGGTCCCGCCCGCGACCAACTCACCCCGAAACATTCTTGCCCTTGTGGGCGCATGGGACAGACACGAAAATGAGCAAGCACACCAAGACTCTCTGGATTATCGCCGATCCCAATCCGAGCGACAATATTTCAATCCGCTACATCACGACCGAAACCAGCAAGGTTATCGCCAAGGTGATGTCAGGCTATCAGTTCGACAGCTTCAATGAGCGCCCTGATTTTCCGCGATCCGAGGCCATCGCCAACGCCCGCCTGATCGCAGCCGCGCCGGACATGTTTAATTTCGTGAACAAGGTGGCCGCTTTCGATATCGAAGACTGGCAGAATTCGTATGAAGCAAAAGCCCTGCTGGCATCATTCCTCAAACAAGCCAAGGAATTCGCTGCCAAGACGGAAGGCGGTGCAGCGTGAAAATTTTCTATATCCAGCCGTGCGCATCCGAGTTAGATGACACGTCGCCAAAGGCAATCGAAAACGGTGATGAATTGATCTTCACCACGACTCCCGAGAAAGCGGAGTTCTGGTCTGTCTATTCGATGACGGAAGGCGCGGGCTCTATCCACATCACTGACTTCCAATCACGCGCCGAAGCTCTGGCGTTCGCAGAAGATGCCAAGGGCAACGCATCGAACCATGTGCTTGAGGCATTTGTGGACTACCCAGGACAACCCGAACGCCAATATAGGATAGCGTAACCCCACAACGCCGCATCGCGGCAAACACAGGAGAAAATGACCATGCCCAAATACAGAGTCACTTTGGAAGAAACGATTTTATACACGCTCGAGGTTGAAGCCAAAAACCAAGAGTCAGCCCGCGAAATTGCCAGCGATCTTTGGGCGGAGTCCGAAGACCCCACGAAAGAATTTCATGGTTCCGGAAACGGCGTCGAAGCCATTGAATGCGAACTCGCGAAAGGGGAGGCTTGACCATGGGTTACACAATCGAATGGCACGGCGACGACACAGACGCCGATACACCAGAGCACGCCGCGAGAAACATCCTAGACATGATCCGGAACAGCGATGGCGGATGTCACATATTCTATGTGCGGGATGATGACACGCGCCAGATTTACCGCGTCGATCTGGGAACAGAGGAGCACCGGGAGGGGGAGCCTGTCTGTCGCGAGATGAACACACTAGGCGCAAGCATTTTTGGGAGCGCACGATGAACACCTTCTATTCCAGCGTGTTCAATATCGAAGAACTGGATGACGATCACGCCGCGCAATTCAACCCGGCGAAACCTTGGGTTCATGACTTTGGCGAGTTTGGCCAGTTGTCATTCGAGGCGGAAAGCGAAGCGTGCGCCGATCAACAAGCATACCGCAAGCGCCATAGGCGCGACCCAATGACAGGAGAACAGACATGACCACGATAACACTCACACCCGCCGAACTCTGCACCACGCTCGCGGCGCTGCGATACTGGCAACGTCATGGCCTATTCAGCTACGGTCATGAGCAGGCGATCGCATCCGAAGAAGGCGACAGGCTGGAGGCATCTGAGATTGACGCGCTGTGCGAACGGATCAACACCGGCGAGGAACCGCCCGCCGTTGCACTGCTCACCGAGGCGCTGGCCTATGAGGCGGACTGCTGGGGCGAGGATGATGAGATTGACGGCGGTGATCTGGTCGAATGGTTCGCAGAGTGGCGGCAACGCGCGAAGGCTGTTGTCGGGAAGGTGGTGTGACATGCGAACCTACAGCGTCACTATTGACTACCAGACCACAGCCGGGAACCCCGCATCCCGACGCTACAGGGTCACAGCCCGGACAATTGAGGCGGCAATTGAGCGATGCCAGCGCCGCGTGCAGAAGTTCAAGCGCTGCATGAAGCTCCAAGGCGCTGGTGCGGAATCTCTCTTGCCTTGCGCTGACACCTGAAAACTGGATTCATAACCGCCCCGAGGGGCAAGATAGGAGAAAGATATGAACCTACCAATCGCCATCGACTTCGATCTTCCCCCGAACGCGCGCAATGTCATCTGCCGCGTCGGCCCTATCGCACTGTCGGAAAGCGCCACAGGACCACAGCCTGATCAGGACAGAGAAAATGCGGAATACATTGTAAAAGCCGTGAACCATCACAACGAACTGGTGGCGATGCTGGAGCGCTACCAGTTCAGCGAACCGGGGCCGCAATATGTGGCCTATAGCGAACCCGCTGTGACCCGCGAGGAAGCCTGCGCCCTGCTCGCCAAGGTGAAGTCATGAACTCCGAGAGCCTCAACATGATCAAGCACAAATCCCGCTACGGCAATGTGCAGCGTGCACGCGTCGCCGCCGCCACACTCAAGGCATTTACAGATGCCACAGGATCGTCAGGGGAGGATGACACAGACCTCGCCGACTTGATCGCCAATCTGTGCCACTATGCCGACGCCAAGGGTCTGAATATGGCCGAAGCTATCGCGCGTGGCACCGCAAGCTATTTCTTCGAGACAGAGAGCGACGCCAAGGCGGATGCGTCGGCGCTGGAGAAGCAGTCATGAGCCGCCGCTTCACATACTCCCACCAGACGTTTTACGAATGGCAATCCGGTCTGCACAGCCTCAACCTGTCGCCTCTTGCATGGGCCAGGTTGTGCGGCGTCAATGCTGATCTGGTGAGCAAGTGGCGGGATGGAGTTCACGCCGTCCCGATCTGGGCAACCATGCTCGCTCAAGTCCTGGAAATCCCTGAAGCTCGCCAGATGATCAACCGGGAGAACGCGCTACGCCTCTTGGAAGATCGGGAGACGGGCGAGACATTTGGAACAGTCGAAAGGATCAGACGATGACACGCCGACCTTCACAGATAATCGAAGACCCATCAATTTCGCGTGTTGCCAGAATTGAGGCTGTGCGCGTCTGGCAGATGATCGAGGACAACCTTGTTGCTGCAAGGTGGATGGATTTCTTTCACGAGCGCACGGTTGCTCTTGCTTCGGAAATCCCCAAGATTGCCAAGACCTACGGCAAGGAAACCGCCCGGATGGTCGAGCACGCCATCATGACGCGGGATTCAACCACGCTCGGCCCGCGCTACTGGCGACGGATCACCCTATGGCTGGTCCGCATGGCCATTGTCCGTCATGGCAGGCTTCGACGCCGCGACCGCTGGGCCTTCAAGCTCACCGGCTATTCGTTCTGAATGGCTTCCTTCCGGGCACCACGATCATCCTGGTTGCCCGGATCGGATCGGGCTCATCCTTTGTCGCATACTTGTAGGCGCGACCGGCCGCGAGTTCGGCCTGCTCCAGCGTGTCAAAAACAGCGACTTTCCCATCCTTCGCGCGCACAAACTTCACGCCGATGTGGGGAGACTGGTAAACACCCCTCCAGCGCCCGCCAGCCTGTTCAGGTGAGGCGAAGAAGTCTCGCTTGATGGATTGTGTGCGCCGCTTTTCTTTTGTCCATGTGGGGAGAATTTCAAGCATCGTCGCCACCCGATCTGCGAAGACGGCCATCAACCGCACGGTTGGATAGGAACGTCGCCACACCACCGCTCGGAGCCATGTTGTAGACCCACGCCACGGATTCAAGCGTCTTCGATATCGCATTGATTTCAGCAGGCAGGAGCTTATCGGCCCGCCGTGCGTCCATCGTGAGACAAGCCTCTCGTGTGATCTGCCAATGCCCACCGAGCACGCCACCCTTTGCGGACAGGATGATCGCCTCACGGACCTCCGCCAGACGATCCATCGCGTCGGCTTGGCCATCGGTGATAGTTCCCGCTCCACCACTACCCCCGGACACGTTGTCCTTCGCTGGATCTTGCCCCCGGAAGCTCTGGGCAACCTCGTTGTCACCCCGATAGGCCATACCGGCGTCGTACATCCACTGACTGATCTTCGACTTCGACAAGAGCCATGACAACGCGCAACTCGCCTCGTTGAACTGGCCTTCGTGTTCCTTCCGGCCCTTCCGTAGCACCATGACGCGCTCGGGCAGGACATCTTCTGGCTTCCGGTCTTTGTCACGCCGGAACTCTATCAGCGCACGCGCATTCGTGGCCGTCATGGACAGGCGCTCCATTTCGGTTTCGATGAAACGATCCAGACCTTTCGGGCTCGCCTTGAACATCGCGATCAGCGCCGGGATACGTAGCTCATGGCGTGATCGAATGGTTTCCAGCCCATCTGCGGCTACCACCTTGGAAAACGTACCGACTGGCACCTTGGTCATCTTCGACACGTCTCTGAGGCTATGGAAGCACAGGAACAGGACGCGCGCCTTCCATGCTTCGATCTCCCGACGCGCCGCCGCTGTTTTCTTCTCGCTCATAGTTTCATAACCTCCTGAATTTGCTTCGGTTGTGGCTCCCAAAGGTCAAGGCGGGGGCGCTGCAACTCATCGGATAGGCGGCGACAGGCTATGTCGAAATAACTTGGGTCAATCTCAATACCGACGAACCCCCGAGCAATCTGAATGCACGCAACTCCAGTACTGCCAGAGCCCATAAAGGGATCGCAGATCACCCCTTCCGGAAGTTTGCGCAGCAATCGCTGCAGCAATGGAACAGGTTTTTCGTTAGGGTGTTGGCGTCCGTTCTTCGCCATAGACTGAACGGGAGGGCAGTAAAGAACCGCTCCTTCGTCCCGAACGCCGACAAAGCCTTTTCCGATAACGTAAATTTCCTCTGATGACGGCTTCCAAGGCAGGTCTAGCGCACCCATCCCAAGCGCTGGCCCTTTATCCCATGTGAGGAACATGCGGACGCCAAGAGGCGGAGTGGCACGCCGCGACCCAAATACCAACATCGGCACATCACCGCACAGAACCAGTGCCTCGTCCCTAACAGCAGTTGTTTCATCGCCAGCGATTGATCTTCCACCAACCCAGAGAGCATCGGTTGCATATCCCGACTTGTAGGATATGCCGAACGGTGGATCTGTCAGCACTGCGTTGACGCGCCCCAACGTCGGCAATACGTCACGACAATCTCCAAGATATAGCGTCACATCATCGGACAGTTGCTCAATGCGCCTCTCGCTCATCGTCTCACCTTCCGACCTGTAAACCAGAGCCAAGCCCGTTTCGTCTCGCCTGATGTCTCGTTGCTGATCACGATCACGCCTTCATCGTGCAACCAGATCATGCCCTTCTTGAACTGCTCACGCGCCTCCTTCTCGGCCTTCTCGGCGTTGTCACCATCCATGCTTGGACGTGACGCGAGGTATTCCCCGAACGCTTCCGAAGTCAGGATGGCTGGCATATCCATCGCAGCGTTAGGACACCGACCGGGTTGCCCGAGTCTGGCCATGCACGCGACCATTGCATCAAACACCAGCGCCGCGCTCTTGATCAGCCTGACCTTCGCCTTGGGCTGTTCCGTGTTGCGGCCCTGCTTCTCGTCTTCCTCAAGCTCCCGGAAGGACGTGGTGTCACCGTCAAACCCGAGCAGAAATGTCCCTTGTGGACCGTGCCGGTTCTTCGCAATGATGATCTCGGCCAGACCTTTCCAGCGGTCCATATCGGATTTCCATTTCTCCCATTGATCGCCTGATTGACCATGGGGAAAGCGCTGCTTCAGATAGTATTCCTCGCGGTACACCATCATGACAATATCGGCGTCCTGCTCGATGGACCCGCTGTCGCGAAGGTCGGAGAGGATCGGCCGCTTGTCGTCACGCTTCTCGACCTCCCGAGAGAGTTGAGACAGCACGATGAAGCAAACACCGAACTGCTTCGCCAGCGTCTTCAGGCCCGCTGTGATCTCCGAGAGTTCCTGATTCCTGTTGTCTCCCCGACCCTTTGATTTCCCGCCGCCTGCCATAAGCTGGAGGTAATCGACAACCACGACAGATACCTTTTTGCGCCGGGATATCTGTCTGAGTTTAGACGCGACATGAGAGAGTTTGATCCCGGCCGACTCGTCAATGATGATGCTGAGATCAGCCATGCCCTTCGCAATATCGACAAGGTTCTCGAAGTCGCTCTGTTCAATGTTCCCGTTCCGCAGCCTCACCGCAGGAATCTTGGATTTTTTGGACAGTGCGCGTGTCGTCAACTGCTGCGCTGCCATCTCCTGCGAGAAGAACAGAACATGGTTTGATGGATCATCCTTTGCGACATGCGAGGCGATATCCACGGCGAGCGCCGACTTGCCCGAACCTGGCCGACCAGCAATGATGATGACATCGGTGCTGGACAGGCCGCCGAAAGCCTCGTTCAATGTCGGGAAGCCTGTGGAACGACCAGCGACATTCCCCTCGTTCTGAAAGGCCTTTGCGAGAGCGTCAATGCTTTGACCCATCGCATCCCCGAAGCTGATCAGACCTTCTGGAACCCCGTTGCGACTTCGCACATCGTCCAGCAATGCGGTTGCCTCATCAACCAGTGTCGATAGCGGATCGGCGTAGCTGGAATTGCAAACCAGCGCCTTTATTTCATCCGCAGCCGCAAGCAGCTTCCGGCGCTTGTGGAGATCAACGATAGCACGGGAATATCCCGCTGCATTGATTGCAGTGGTTGCATTCTTTACGAGAGAAAAAAGCCACTGCAGAATTGTCAGATTCGGCCCAGGATTGATTTCCTTCAAACACGACTTGAGCGAAGCTGGATCGAATGGTTTCCCTTGGTCTCGCATTGCCCCCATTATTTCGTACAAGCGCCCATGGGCCTTCTCATAAAAATCATCTGACGAAAGGATGGACGACACCTGATCAAACATCTCGTTATGAATCAGAAGCATTCCAAGAACCCCCCACTCCATCTCCATATTGTGGGGAGGAAGAATGTCTACCGTCCCCTCCGCCATAGGATCGACGGCTGCTTTCTTGGCGCTCACTTCGACACCAGCTTCTTCTTCTCAGCCCGTGCCCACTTCGCAGCCGCGTGCTCACCGTCAACATCAGCGACGGCCATGAACTCCTTCACTAATGATTCCGGAACCCAAGACGGAACCTTTACCTCGCGGACCCGTTGATCCCGGTATCGACGCATGTTTAACGACGGGCCGGTCATGCTGCCTTCCCTTTCAAATACGCACCAGCACCAGCAGAGAGAATGTTCGTCACCGCCTTGGGAACTCCGTATTGCCCTTTCTGCCCTTGCTCATATTCAGACAGTATGCAGGCGAGCATCAGGTAGATGGCGTGCCAGTCGAGAGCGGCACGGGCACGGTCATCAGCCGCTTGGACATCTCCCGTCTCTCGAAGCACCTGTGAGGCTCCTGCCTCGTATCCAGCGCGGCCATCAGCCAGGTCACGGAGATAGATCAGCATCGCGCGGCGCTTGTCAGAGGGAGAGGTCACGGCGCCCTCTCCGGCATCGCATCCTTTAGCCTGCACCCAATCCAGGCCATGACATTACAAGCCATCGCATTCCCATAGGTCTTGTACTGAGGTCCATCTGGACACAGTTCTGCAGGCTTGCCGCGCCACGGAATTCGGGACCAGTCATCGGGGAAGCCTTGCAATCTGCTGCATTCCAGCGGGGTCAATCGGCGCACCGCCCATTGATGTGCGACGTAGCTCCGAGACGATCCGCCAGAAGCGGCACGGATATTGGCCGTGTCGTGCTGCCCCTCAAATGACGCGCCGCCCTCGCGCCCTCTCAGGTCGAAAGCAACAGCAGTCGGATTTAAGGCTCCGAGAGCAGGCGAGAGATTTTCCGATGCCGCGACCTGAGTTCCCGACATGCGCTCGGGGAAGGCTATGTAGGATTGCTGCTTCGCTCCCGGCTCTGCTGACAATGCGCCAACAATTGATCCGTCCTCTGAAAATAGCCGGACTTCATCCCGCGTATTCTGGGCGAAGGCCACCGCCTGCACATGATGGCGCGCTTCCAGCGTGTAGCTGATATCAGCCTGCACGCCGATCCCTTGCGGCCCAGCGTTCGGGTTCTCGCTGACGGCTCGTTCCTGAATGGCGTAGGCCACCAGATTGTCGTCATCCTCCTGCCGTCGCCCGGCATAGCCGCCCTTGCCAGCGCTTTCCGAGCCGCGCGTCAGGGTCCGGGCTAACTCCGGTATTATCGGCGTTCCCCGACCTGTACCGTCTTCAGAGGCGTCGAAGCCCTCGCCGCGCAAGCTGTGGGCGACGTAAGTTTCCATATCAGCGGCGTGGCTGTCGTTTTCTTTTCCCAAAAGAGTATTTGCCGTCTCGACCAGAAACGTCTCGACCTCAAAGTCCATCGCTTGCCCGCCGCCGTTCGCAGTCAGGCAAGCCGCCTGATCTACTGGCCCGGAGGTCCGCCCCCCCCCGAATGCACCACTGATTCCAGTGCTAGCCGCAGCATCTCCGGCAACACCTTCCCGCGTTTCTCGGCGCGGCGCAAAATTCCCGCGCACGCCTTGGCGCTCAAATAGAATCGCTGCGGGATCGGCCCCGCTTCCAAAATCTGCGACAACGAACACACGCTCGCGTCGTTGGGCCAGGCCGAAGAATTGAGCGTCGAGAACCCGCCATGCCGCCCGCCCCCTTGGCCCGGCAACCATACCAGTGCTTGGCCATGCGGGGCGAAGCCCGTTGATCTCGTCGCTCCATTTCCAGAAGTCATTCCCTTTTCGTCCGTTTGGTTTTGGTGACGAAAGCAGGGGAGCATCTGCCCCGACAATTGCTCCCAAGAAACATCCGAAGGCGTTGTCGTCGGTGGAGAGAACGCCGGGAACATTTTCCCAGACGGCGTTTCGGAGTCCATGATTGTCAGCAAGTTCATGTGCGAGCACCACGTATGCGAGGGTGAGATTGCCGCGGACATCCGCGAGTGAAAGGCGACGGCCGGCTATTGAAAATGCCTGACATGGAGTCCCGCCAACCAGCACGTCCACTTGCGCCGGAAGCCGGTCCATCGGGATCGCCGTGAAATCCCCGAAGTTCGGCGGAGCGTTGTGAGACAGTGGTTCGCCCGGCAGATTTGAGCCGAACCGATGCGCCAGCACCGCAGATGCAAATGGGGCGACTTCTGCATAGCCTACCGCGCTGAAACCAAGCGGCTCCCACGCGACAGAGGCGCTTTCAATTCCGCTGCAGACGGACAGGTAGGTGATCGTCACGCCGCCACCCCGAACCGGCTGGTCTGATTTCCCCACACATCGGCGCCGGGCCATGGCTCACGCGCGAATAACTCGCATCGAGGAACACCGGGGCACGTCGCCTCGACCTCGGAACGCATCTCAGGCGGCTTCCGGCTGTGCTCACGGGCCAAGGACATGATGACAGACCGGATGGACCGTGAGCCAGGTGAAGGCTTCCCGCGCTTGCCGATCAGGTAGGGTTCGTTGGACGATCTGCGCACGTATCCGGGGCCGAAACCGAGCTTCCCGTTCTTCGTCGTCTTGACCCACGTCCCTGCCGTGACGAATTTGAAGCCCCACGCCTTCAGCGTGTCCATGCACTGGTCCAGCATGGGGTTTGTTGCCCACAGAAACAGGTAGCAATCACGCGCGGCCAGATCAGCCACGGGAAGGGCTTTGATCTTGGCGATGTTCATGCAGTGGTAGTGCGCCTTGGGGTTTTTCTTCTCGCCCTTGGCGCTGAAGTTTTCAAAAGACCACGGAGGGTCCGCCAAGATCGCGCCGTAGTGGTTCGGGATCAGATCACCCAACGGCCAGCCGAAAAGAGGGGCGCTCATACGCCACCCCGATAGGCATAGGACGACGCCTTGCGCCACGTCGAACCAATTCCCCTGACATCTTTCCCGTGGAAATGATTCCAGCGGCGAACCGCATGGATGATGGTCGCGTGATGACGGCGGAAAATCTTGCCGACGCTGGGGAGGGAAAGATTGGTTTCAATGGCGACCCGCGCCATAGCCTCCTGCCGACACGCCACGAGCGGCAAGCTTCTTCCCTTGGAAACCACATCAACCAAAGAAATCCCGTGCCGCTCGCACGTCGCGACGATGATCGGGATAGCGGGCTTCCATGCCTGACGCCACGTCCGCAGGATTTCATTCGCTCGCCGCTGTTCAATCGCGGCGGCAACTGCAATGGCGTGGGCCTCCATCTTCACGCGGGCTTCTGCGGCGGCTTTGGCCATAGATTCAGCCGCGTGACGCCACTTCTCTTGGGCGTCCTGCAAGGCGAGCGCCTGACGGGCTTGCATTGCCCTTCTCGCGACAACGGCGGGATGGTCGGGCTGGAGATGTGCGTGAACAATCATCATACCGCCCTCCTGATTATCAAAGGACAACAATGCGCATGATGCTCCGGGCAATAGGACCGCGTGATGTCGCCCGTGGCTTCCATGCAGAAGCGGAACGATGGAGATTGAGTATCGCCGATGCCGTACTTGCACCGCCCGGAGCGCAGCGCCATCAGGGCATCGATCGCGCCGGTCACGGGAGTATCGTCAACCGATGGTGGCACGATCACGAAGACCGGAACCTGAGGCGGCTGCACGACTCCCGCGATGGACGGGCGATCCACAACCTGATGCGGACCGGGCAGTTTGATTTTGGCAACGCGAGGAACGCCAAGATTTGATGGCCTTCGTGGCGATGATCGTGTCACAGATCGCGGCTTGAATATGCCTGCCCTGTGGATGAAACCGCACACCGCATTTCGCGTGAACGTAGTCTTGTACCGCTCGTTCAGTTCAATCCCGATCTGCGATGCTGACATTCCTTCGACCTCCAGCAGTCGCTTGCATTCCGTCTTGATCTCGTCTGTCCACATCAGCGCACCCCGAAGCTGGACGGGACAAATCCGGCGACGACGATAGGAACATCTCCAAACTTGCCACGCGGTGGAGCGGTGGCGCTGACGGTGCGCGGAAACGATCCGCCAACGGCCTGAGCGTAAGCGCGCGTCTTGTGGCCCCACAGTCGGCGATTTGGTCCTCCGTGGTAGAATGCAGCAGCGCCACCCCAACTCCCGGTTGCCCGATAGCCCTGCATGACGTAGCGGGCGGCGAGGTCGGCAGATCTGTCGGCATCGCGCATAAGAAGCCCGCAGTCTCGCTCGCCAAGTTCTCGTGCCGTGCCGCAGAGTATCTGATGCGGACCTTGTGCCCGACCCCATTGCGTCGGTGGACCCTGCACGAAGCGGTATCCGGACTCCCGCATCGTCAGCCGGTGCAAGAACTCAACCGGGACACCATGCCGACGTGCAGCGGCTTCCGTGGCCGCCTTGATCCTGGCACGTTCTCCGTCGCGCTTCATATGGTCGGTTCTGATATCAAGCGGAGCCGCTATGCGGTTCGACCAGTTGGAGTTGACGAACGCCAGCGCATCATTTGCAGACGATGCCAGAGGCCATGCTGCAAACGCGCCGACAATCACGCCGATTCCGATGCCGGTGTAGAGAGCGGGCTTGTTCATCATCGTTTTCCCCTCCGATCATAGACCTTGCCGGTGCGCAGAACGGGGGCGCCATAAGCATGAGTGCGTTCGTTGTTCGGAATGACGGCGAGATTTCTTCTGCGATTTGAACGCCGTGCCTTGCGGTCCATCATTTCCGCGCGGTTATCATCCTTGCGCTGTTCCTGAGTTTTCATGCTGACCTCTTGGGTGCGATGACCGCAACCTCGGCCATGAACTTCCGGCAGTAGTCCGCGATCTGGGTTGTCGTGATGGCGAGGCCTCGCGAGGACTTGCGCTTGTGCCTGGCGAGGATGCGGGCGCGTTCGAGGCGCTGCTGTGTGGCGATCTCGTTCATGGTCAGTCCGCCTGCCGACGCGCAATCTCGGCATAGGGATCAAACTCCCGACCGATGCGGAACTCGTAGACACCCGGCTCAAAGGCAATCGCTTCGTGCGTGTCATGGCCGCGCTCATGGATCAGCGCATTTGGTTCGGTCAGGATGGCGTACAGCACGCGCATTCCATCAGGCGCATCAGTCGCAACCCGAACGTCAGCCGGATGGTCCAGAACGTGATGATGCCCGGTTTTTGAATGCCCGATGATTGCCTTCCCGCCCTCAAGTGGGAGCGGCGTAACGGAAGGAATTGGATGTTTGATATCACCCAATCGAGTGATCTGGATTTCGCCCTGTGCGGCGCGCAGAGTAAAAGTTTTCATTTTCAGTCCTTTCAGGTGCGGATTTCAGGAGGGAGAAAGTCTGTCTGAGTCTTGCCCATCATCCATGCCTGCCCGGCAATGGCCGTGGGGATGCCGGATGGAACGCAAACGGCAAAGGTTCTTCCGGTCCCGCATTCGAGGCGGACAAATCGCGATGGCGCATCCAGATCGGGTAAATTGACTTCAAGCAGTGTGCCGATTTGTGGATCTGCATCGGCATCAATGACGCGCGCTTTCAGTTCACGAAGCACACGGTCCCAACCGATGATTTCTATGGCGACACGGCGCTGTTCCAAGTTCTTCCATGTCAGAGCAATCTTTGCCGTCAGGCTGATTTTGTCAGTGATCCATTCTGAGGGAAACCGCGTTCCGCGCCACGAATAAACTGAAAAACCATCCCGATATCTGACCGCAGGGCCGTCCTCGCAATGAAGGCGGTTTTGATCATCCTGCCTTATAGTTTCCGGTCGATCAGTCAGGATCACCGCACCAGCAAAAGGCCACCACCAGCCGCACGATCTGGTGATCTGGTGCAGGCCATCAAGTCGGGAATCGTGAACTCCAAATTCGGCTATTGCCGCATAGAACCCAATCCAATGAGCGTCGTGAGAACCATAGGCCGCTGCCCTGACGGAATCCCAGACGGAATCCCTGACGGAAGCCCTGACGGAAGGACCAAGTTTTGAGTTGGTGAGCATAGCAAAAGCGATTGCGCCTTGCTGCGGACTGTCCAACCAGATCACAATCTTTGGCGGGGCAAGTCCTGCCGCAGCATAGGCCAACTTCACACCTTCCTCTGCCATTTTGCGATCTGCTGGTTCAGTCGATAATCCAACTTTCAGCCACTCATCTCTGATGTGTGGAACACGCGCCTCTTGCTCTGGCGTGAGCTTATCAAGTCTCATGGCTTCCTCGCGTGACGGGTTGCGATTTCTAGGATTGTCTGCACGTCCGGGATGTCCTCCGCAGACAGCATGCGCTCGCCCTTGAAGACATGCAGCGCGTCGAGATGGGCGTTCAGCAGGATCGCCGCGGCATCTTTCACCTTGTCCTCGCTGGACAGGATGCGTGCCGCCTTCTGGACTGGTGATACCGAACCCGGCTGAACAATTGATGCCGACATTGGAACTCCTATGGTTGTGGTGAAAGGCTCTTGAACAGGGGACCGTCAGGCTTCGGCCGCGGGTCTTTCTTGCCCATGGATGGCCGGAAGGTGGATGGAAGCCGACCCGTTTGGGGGAATTGGTGGCTACGCCGATACCAATTCGGAAAGCGGCGGGCGAAGGTGGCATCCCAGAGGGCGAGGGCATCTGCGGCATCAAGACCTGTGAACTCCCAGCCAAGCTCTTGCGCCTTGTGTGCATTCGCGCGCTTGCCATCGCCGGTCACTAAGAAGCGGGCCTTACCTAAAAAATGGACTCTGGCATCTTGGGCATTGATGTCTGTGACGACGTTGTTCACTCCGCACTGTCGAGCGACTTTCTCCGCCGTCCCCATAAGCAGAAACGCCGACTTTGCATCAGCTTCCCACTTCATCGCGCGAAGGCTTAGGTTCGCCTCAATCGCCAGAATGTCAGGTCTAAAAGCGAGTCTGTCTGTCAGCCATTTCTCCAGCGCAATCACGCGATCAATCAAATCATCCGATGAGCGTCCAAGTGGGACTGATCCTGCCATCGGCGCGCCATCAACCGCGCCATCGGCAAACCCCAGAACTTTGCCAAGGTCTAGCGCTAGGATACGTGGGGCCTGCTGTGTCATACGATATCCCCTGCTAGAGTTGCCTGTCTTTCCAGGCTGCCAGGTCTCGGGACACCTCTCCCGACTGCGACCCTCACGGGCGGCGGGAATCGAACCCGCATTTCACTTGATCTCGACCAACGAGCCGGAACTGCCCCGGCCTGCCTCGGTCCCTTGCGGGATTAGTGAACGGCGGGAACTGCTTCCACCGGCAGCTTCGAGATGCCGCGCTTGATCGCCGTGACGTTGGTCTTCACGGTCGCTTCGGCAGCCTCAGCTTCGCGAAGGCGTGCAGCCGCGTTGTCCTTCATGAACTGCGTGCGATGATCGTCTTCCTGCTCGTCACCAGGCTTGCCCTCGGCACGCGATGCAGCCTCGGCCTGCGCAGCGAGGTCGCCGACATGAGCTTCCCAGCGCTTCTTCTCGTGCATGAGGTCAATGTATAGATCGAGACAAGTCAGCGCTTCTTCGCGCGCCCCCGGTGTCATGCCGTCCAGCTTGCAAATGAACCCGTATGCCGTCTTGTTCAGGCCAGAGAGTTCGGTGTGATGCTTGACGCGGGAACCATGCTCGCCATTTAGTTCGCCGATCTTCTGCTTGTTCTCGGCCTTCGACTTCACAAGCTGGACCAGAACATCGCCGTTCACCGCCTGCAGTTTGGCACCTTCCGTCTTGACCTTCGCAGGCCTTCCGCGCTTTGCCATTGTCTTCTCCGTTAGGGTTAATTCAGGGATTCAGTTGAGCAATCCGCCGCAACGACTATTGTCGCGCCAGCGGCTTCCAACTCGGTCTTCCGATCATTGAGCCATGCAGAGAACCTCTGCAGGGTGTCGTAATTCACGCCTTCCCCTTTGCGGAGGCGCGCGATGAGCCCGCGTCCGCCATCTGAGGCGCGTTCCAGTTCCGTGTCTGAAATCCGATCGATCTTTTTGATCGCGTCCGCCAGCCGAAGTAGATCGGGAACAAACTCGTTTCTTGAAGGGAGCAAAGTGTTAACCATGTTGCATCCACATATAACAGAAAATTCTGCATCAGCAAGCCCTATAATGCAGAATTATTTGCAATTGCATTCTGCGCCTCACAATGGCGGATTGTTCAGAATGAACACCATCATGAACCGCATCGAGGCCAGACTGGAGGCGCTTGGGATAACCCGTGCAGAGGCGGAGCGCCGTTCCGGCAGCTACCGCGGCATGATCCATCAGATCGGTGCCGGTAAGTCGCGCATGCCTTCTGCAGACAGAATCCAGAGGCTTGCCGAGGCTCTATCGTGTGATGTCGAATATTTGATGGGTCAGCAGCCAGAGGTCAAAAAGATCGCTGGAGCCCGCCAAGTAAGCACCTCTGCGATACCCATCGCTGGCAAGGTCGAGGCTGGACGCTTCATCACAGCGGATGATTTCTTTGATGAGGCCAATGCGGAAATGATTGAAGCCCCGCGCCACCACAGGTTCCAAGGTGCGAAGCATTGCGCGTTCGAGGTCCAGGGCGACAGCATGACGGAGGTCGGCATCCTGCACGGTGACTATGTGATCGCCGTCGCATGGGATGATACCGGATATATGCCGATCAGTGGGATGATAGTCATTGTAGAGCAATCCAGAAACGGCGGGCACCTGATTGAACGGACGGTGAAGGAGGTCGAGGTTCGCCGGGATGGAATCGCTCTGATCCCAAGATCAAAGAACCCGATTCACAAAGAGATATTTCTTCCCAAATCTCATGCCGATGACGGGAAGATCGCGCATGTCGTCGGCCTCGTCTATCATGTCAGCCGACCTATAGCCTTGAGGTTCTGATGAAAAACCTATCTATCATTTCAGCTTTGATGCTAGCCGGATGTGTCACAGCCGCAGATGCACCACTTAGGTCGCAAGCTGTAGCCATCACCATAATTGCTGCGAACAAATCGACCTTGTTCAAAGATCCGGATTCAGTGCGCGATGCGTCGGTCGGAACGCCCTTCCCTGGCTTCTTCGGGTCCACTCGCGTCTGTCTCCGGGCAAATGCGAAGAACAGCTTCGGCGGGTACACCGGGCTTATGAACAACATGATTATCATCCGACAGGACGGAACGGTTGCCTCGACAGGAGAGCCTTCAATCTACACAAATTGCGGGGATTTCATTCCTGCACCCGAGCTTAATGGTCCTAAACCTTGATCCGAAATCGCTGCTGGACAAAGGCGGCATACTCCTCACGATCTTCGAGATTTTCACGCGGAATAGACCAGTAACCCTTCTTCACTCCAGTCAGAAACCGGGACCACTCCTGAACGGCAAAGCGGTCAAGAGCATCCTGACTGCCGTCATCTCCATCTTCTGTCACCACGCCATCAGAAACCGCAGCAATCGTGATTTTATCGGGCATGGGATTTGCCGCGCCAATCGGTTTGATCTTTATAGGATTTTCCCATATTGCAATCTTCACAGAGGATTTGAAGGTTTCCCTGATCCAAACGCAATTTCCAGAAGAGCCGAATCGGCTTGATGTGGTCCACGACTATCCGGGCGTTTTTCGGTGTAGCGCCGCAGCATTGACATTTTGGCCCGTAGCGCCGCAGCGCTGAATAGCGCGCCTCCTTCCAATCCCACGAAGCATAAAACAACTTCTGATCAAAATTCTGGGGAGCACACTCGCTCTGGGTCTGCAATACTGGCGTTGGTCGGGCAGTCTTGGCACTCAGACGAAGACGAAGAGAGTGACATATCGTAGAGCGTAAGGCTGCAGACGGACTGCCCGTAGGAAAACCTAGCAAGGGTGCGAGGAATAGCATGGCATTTTCAACAGTGATGCTCTTATCGCCGCAACCCAAAGCAACGGCTCCCCTTTGAATAAATCTAGCCTGATAAGCTTTGGCTCCCTTTTTCAATTTCTTAGGCACCAATTCCTCCTTCATATTATCGCTCATCGTGGCTACGCCACTCGCCGCTCAGGCTACCTTGTTTCAGTTCAGTGCTAATTTTCGTTCAGGAACCAGAGGAAAGCGGAGCATCCAGACAAACCCCCCCTTACCCCCGCTTGCGCGAGAGTAGGGAAAGTCTGCTGTCCTGACAGGAACCGTCGGTTGCTATCGCAGGACCAGTTGCCGCCCTTACGGGTAGGCTATCCGCAGTTTCCATGACGCGCTCGGATCGCAATCCACCCCTCGCGTTGCTGCCGTACATGGCGATTCGATTGCTCGAATTTCTGCAGCAATTTCTTCTGATGAGGGATTGAGATACCTGGCCCATTCGATTATAAATCGGATGTAGCTTCGGCTCCCGATGTCCACCCATCGGTTTCGCGCCCCTCAGTTTCATACGCTGGGGGGCGCATCTGTTTGTAGGGCGAGTCACTGATCCGTGTCAATCTGACATTCCCAGCAAATTATTCTGCATTTGTAATTGACGTGCAGAATTTTCTGTGCCATTAACCACGTCATCGGCCTTAAGGGGCTGCTTCACTCAATCACATCAGACAGCGCCATTATGGCGATCGGAGAACTATGTCCGCATTCTGGATCACGCACCCTGACGGCAAGGGTGAGAAGGTTGATGCCGAGACTGAAGACGCGGCTGAGATCGTGTTTCTCAAGAAGCACGGCGTCAGGCCGGTTCAGATCACTCGCTTGCCTTACCCGTGGTGCGCAAACCCTGAGCGGTGTGGCGCCGGGCATGGCTGCTCCAAACGGTGTGGCGAATGACGATCACCGCAGCACAGATTCGTGAGCATGCCGAGATCGTCACTTGCCCGGTTCTGGCGGCACGTTTGCTGGACACGGCAGACCTGATGGAGGGCGGCGGCAGTGTCGTGATTGAGCGACTGAAGCTCGTCTACCGCAACGCCTGCAACGTGCATGGCCCGTCATCCGCTTCGGCTCGATCCGCTTGGCACGATCTCAACCGCGAAGTCACCGCACAACTCAGGAGCGCAGCATGAGCGCAGCACTTGCACAGACAGCCGCGGCTATTGACCTCGCCGAAACACTTCTCGACGACGCCAAGCTGGATTCCTACATCGCGGATCTTCGTAAGGAAAACCTGCAGGGCGATCTCAGCCCGGCCAACGAGAAGCACCGGAAGGAAATCCGGAGCCGCGCCTATGCTGTGGCTCGTGCAAAGACGGCGCTTGATGAGGCTGGGAAGACCTTGGGTGAAGAGTACCGCGTCAAGCTGGACGGCGTGAACAAGCGGCGCAGGACAGCGAAGGAGAAGCTGGAAGCGCTGCAGGACGAGATCCTTCTTCCTGTCACCCAATGGGAGAACCAGGAGTCGGCCCGGATTGAGTCCGTGAAGGCGACTATCGCCCGGATTGATATGCTCGCCATGGTGTCTCTCGACAACACATCTGCTGAAGTCGCCCAGCGCATCACCGAATTGCGCAAGATCGAGATTGAGCACAGCGCGTTTCAAGATTTCTGGGATGCCACCCTCGCCAAGCGCGATACGGCGGTTGAGCGGCTGACTGCAGCCTTGGAGCGCCTGACGAAGCAGGAGGCGGACAAGGCCGAACTCGACAAGCTCCGGGCCGATGCTGATGCGCGGGCTGCAGAGGATGCGCGGCGGGTGGCGGCAGAGGAAGCCGCGGCAAAGAAAGCCCACGATGAGAAGGTTGCGGCCGACGCCAAAGCCGAGCGTGAACGGATCGAAGCCGAACGGCAAGAGCAGGCGCGGGCCCAAGCCCTCCAAGCCGCTACCATTGCCGCTGAAGAAGCCAAGGCCGAAGCCGAGCGTCGTGCTCTGGCGGCTCTTGAAGCTGAGAAGGCGCAAGCGGCAGAGGCCCTTGCGGAGAAGGAGCGCCAGCATCAGGCGGAGATCGCGAGGCTGCAGCGTGAGCGCGACGAGAAGGACGCTGCGGAGCGTCAGGAGCGCGAAGCCGCACTTGCCCGTGAGCAGGCGCAGCGCGACGAAGACGCACGCCGTCAGTCAGATGAAGAGCATCGCCAGAAGGTGATGGACGAGGCCGGTCAGGCCATTGAGCAGATCATGCTGGTGTCAACGGCAACCGCCGCCGTTCTCGTCCGGGCAATCATCGCGGGCCAGGTGCCGCATTGCCGGATTGAGTTCTGATGATGACGGCAATCAGAAAATGGGATGGCCTGCCGGTCGGTGAGGCGTGCGCGGTGTCAGATATGGGCATTGAATTTTACCACGGCCCAAACCCTGCTATCGGCCCATCAATATCATCGAGTGGGTTGCGCACTATCTTTCAGGAGTCGCCTCTGCACTTCTGGCAGAAATCATGGCTGAACCCGAAGCGCGATCCAGACGATGATGAGAGCGCGGCTCTCAAGATGGGCCGGGCGGTTCATCATCTTGCGCTCGGTGAAGCCGACTTCAAGCAGCACTTCGTTGTGCAGCCTGAAACCTACGTCGATCCGAAGACCGGCGATGAGAAGAAGTGGACCTACTCTGCTCTGGCCTGCAAGGCGTGGCGCGATCAGCAGGCGAAGGCGATACTCACCACACCAGAGTTTGACGCAGTGCGGGGCATGCTGGGCCTTCTGGACTGGCAAGGTCCGCATCTGGACTCCGGTCTGCTGCAGAACCCCATGGTCAAGGCTGGTGTTCTCAATGGGCTGATTGAGCATTCGCTGTTCTGGCAGGATACCAAGACCGGCGTCTGGCTGCGGGCAAGACCCGATGCGATCCCGATGGATGGAGATGACGCGGCTGATCTCAAGAGCGCCCGTGGGGTCGCCTATGGCGAGATCGAGAAGGCCATCGGGGACTATGGTCTGGACATCCAAGCCGCTCTGGTTCGCCAGGGTATGCGTGAGGTTCTGAAGCGCGATCTCAAATCCTACAGCTTGATCTTCGTGCAGAACTCGGAGCCCTTCCCGACGTTCGCCACCGTCCTTCGAGAGCAGGACATGGATGAAGCCGACAAGGATCTGCGCGTTGCCATCGACACGTTCGCCCGGTGCTTGAAACGCAATTACTGGCCCGGTCCAGCAGGCGTCCAAGCAGATGCCGTGTTTGTTGGCCTCAATAACTGGACAAAGCAGAGGCGCATTGAGCGTCGAGCGTATTTGGAAAAGGAAGCAACATGAGCACGTCATTACCAGCCATCACGGCCCCTCGGCTTCCCTATCATCCAGCCATTGAAGAGAGATTTGGTATCGGCATCACCGAATGGCGGGCGCTGGTTGATGCAGTTTATCCGCTGGCAAAGGAAACATCGTCGATCATTATGGCTCTGTCTTATTGCAAGGCCCGCCGCTTAGACCCGTTCAAGAAGGTGGTTCACATCGTCCCGATGTGGAACGGGCAATTGAAGCGGATGGTTGAAACCGTCTGGCCGGGCATCGGCGAATTGCGAACGACAGCGTTCCGGACTGGACAATTTGCTGGACGAGATGAAGCCAAATATGGGGAAACTCGCAATACACAAGTTGGCGAGGCCAAGATTGAGTTTCCCGAATGGTGCCAAGTTACGCTCTATCGCACTTTGAACGGTGAGCGTGTTCCGTTCCCTGGACCCCGCGTTTATTGGATGGAAGCATACGCCACTGCTGGGAAGGATGATCTCTCTCCCAACTCTATGTGGCGCCGTCGCCCCTTTGGACAGATTGAGAAATGCGCCGAGGCTGCAGCCCTGCGTGCTGCGTTCCCAGAAGAAGTCGGCAACGAATACACTGCCGAAGAAATGCAAGGGCGATCCTTGGACGGTGGCGCAGTCGAAATGCAGGAGCGCATTGTATCATCTGGCCTCAAAGACCGCCTTCTGGCATCGCCCTCCAACACTGCAGGCTTCTCTGCGGAGCACATCAACCGTGAGACGGGTGAGGTCACGCAAGAGAAGGAAGACAAGCCTGTCCAGAGGGGTATCCCACAGGAGAAGGCGGCCGAACCGGAAGCCCGCGAGCAGAAGGCCACCGACCTCGCCTATGACGATGGCTACGCGGCATTTCGCGCTGGATTTCCGATCACTGACATTCCGGCTCAATACTCTGGTGACGCGGATCTGGCCGAGGCATGGACGGACGGTCACAAGATGGCACAGGCGGAGAAGTCAGAATGACACGCGCTCGCAAGCCCTGCCCGCCGATCGTGGTCTACAAGGCGATGGACGAAGTGTCCCCGGCGTTCATGCATATCGCGAAGCTGTTTGAACCGGTTCGGATCACCAATCGCGAGACTGGCGAGGTCCGGCTGGATCATCGACCGCTTCCCATTGAGTTCACCGGAAAGACCGATGAGATCGTGGCATCAGCAGCGGCGCGGTGGTGGGAGGCAGAACAGGAACGCCTTGATCGCGTTGAGGCCAAGGTTGCTGCGGTGAAGCCACGCAAGGAAAGGCCGATTGCTGCCGATCCCGTCGTTCCAGAAACGGAAGATGCAACTCCCGCTCCTGATGCCCTCACGGGAGGTCTTGATGCCACGCAATAAGGTCAAGGCCGTCATCGTCGGAATGATGTGCGACGACGAGGTTGAAGAGCATCACCTGGTCGTGCCCGAAGAGGCAACGATGGAGCAATGCGTCGAGTGGGCGATGTCTGATGAGGAAACGGACCTTCCCATTCTCTGCATCTGCTTTTCTCCGAGCGATGCGCAGATCATCTCCGAGCTTTGGAACGCATCGTCGAAAGCTGAAACAATAAGGAAGGGAATGCACTGATGGCCGAGAACAGCAAAATTGAGTGGTGCGACAACACCATGAATTTCTGGATCGGCTGCACCAAGGTCAGCCCGGCCTGCGACCATTGCTATGCGGAAGCATGGGCGACCCGATACGGAAAGCCGCATCTTTGGGATGGCGAGAGGCAACAGACTACGCTGTCCAATCGCTACAAGGCCCACAAGTGGAACAAGGAAGCCGCTGCGCTTGGCATCCGCTATCGTGTCTTCACCAACAGCCTTGCCGATTTCTTCGATAATCAGGTTCCATCGCAATGGCGGCGTGAGGCGTGGCACACCATCGAGCAGACGCCGCATCTCGACTGGCTGATCCTCACCAAGCGCCCGCAGAACATCGCGAAGATGCTGCCCGACCCGGAAACGGGCGTGAAACCATGGGGCGATGGCTGGAACAACGTTTGGCTCGGCACGACGGCCGAGAACCAGCAGGAGGCTGACCGGCGCATTCCGCATTTGCTCGACGTGCCAGCAGCGGTGCGGTTTGTCAGCGCCGAGCCGCTGCTGGGGCCGGTGGATTTCAGGGCCTGGATGTCGAATTGCTATGAATGCGGCGCGTCCTGCGGCCTTCGGTTGCCAACGTTTCCTAGTGTTGAACGGTGCACTGAATGCGAAGAAGAATGCGGTCCGGATACCGAGCCTGTCATTTCGGAAGGCTGTCCAAAGTGCGGGGGCGAGCTTGAGCCGGTGTGCCCTGATTGCGGGCACTACATGGTCTATCAACATCCTGACACGCCCAACCTTGATTGGATCATCGTCGGCGGCGAATCCGGCCCCGGCGCGCGGCCCATGCACCCGGACTGGACACGCTCGATCCGCGATCAATGTGCGGCGGCTGGCACGGCGTTTTTCATGAAACAGATGCACGGCGTTCGGAAGCCACTCCCGCCTATCCCTGATGACCTGAAGATCCGCCAGATGCCAACTGGAGCGAAGTGATGACATCCTTCCTGCAGCGCCGCGCAGCGCCAGGCTCCCTGTTGAAGGGCGATCCGATGCGCAAGGTTACCAAGCCTGCAAAGGATGAATCCGCCAAGGTGGCGAAGGACCATCTCGCGTGGATACACGAACTGCCGTGCCTCATCACGGGCAAGTCGCCAGTCGAGGCCGCGCATGTATCGTTCGCGTCGAAGCTTTGGGGAAAACCCGACAGGGGCATGGGCCGCAAGGCGGAAGACCGATGGGTTGTCCCGCTGTCCTCCAATGCTCACGCGGAGCAGCACGCCATGGGCGAAAAAGCGTTCTGGAAGAAGTATGGGCTTGATCCTCTCGTGATCGCGTGTCGCCTCTGGGAAGTCTCTGGCGACACCAAAGCAGGCAAGGCCGTGGTGCAGGACGCTCGGTCGGTGATGAAGGGTGGATCATGACCGAGCACACTCCCAACGATCCGGCAGCACAGAAGGTAATGGATGCCATCAGGTCGGCGCGTGTCCGGCGTGACCGGAACATCCAGACGATGGAAACCCGCCTCGCCATGCTCTGGGGCGTCATCACCGTGGCTACGTTTGCTATCCTCATAATGCCGCTGGTGATGCGATGAGCCCATTTCGCCAATCCGTTCCATGCAACGGATGCCGCCTTTGCTGCATCAATGACGTGATCGTTCTGCATCCCGAGCATGGCGACAGGCCTGAACTATATTTGACCGTGCCAATCACGCACCCGCTGAACGGCAAGCCAGCGCTGATGTTGCAGCATAAAGCGAATGGCGAATGTGTTTATTTGGGCGAAAGTGGATGTAAAATCCATGATCACGCCCCTGCCATCTGCCGAGAGTATGACTGCCGAGCGCAATATCGCAGTATGCCGCGTGCAGAACGCCGCCACCTCGTTGCCATCGGAATGATGGACAAGGGCAAATTTGATGCCGGGAAAAAACGCGCTCACACTTTGGACAAAGCGCCATGAACCGAACCGTCAACCTTAGCGTCTTCTGGCACAACTTCAGACTCGCACGGGAACTCGTGCGGCAGGGGCACATGATGACCGACATCCGCCGTGCATGGATGCTTGGGCCGTTCGGACTGCTGAACGATGTGGCTTTTGCCGCCATTGAAGCGTCGAAGGTGGTGAGATGAAACGTCCGCCTCGGTACTTGGTTCGGCTGCTTGCCCTGATAGCGCTTGCCTGGTGTATTCCGCGTGCATTTGTTGCACGTCTTTGGTGCGAAAACATGGCAGCAATTCGATATGCAAAACGCGATGTTCAGGAAGAGATTACAGCGTTCAAACGGTATTGGGACCGGGCATGACACGCCGCTCCGACATCCCCCCTATCTTCGTCTGTGCCGACACTGCTGCTGCGCTGTGCGAGATCAGCCGTGACACATGGGATACGTGGGTAAAGCTCAACAAGGCCCCCGCTCCATGCGTCAGGGAAGGCCAGACGATCCGCTGGCACTGGCCCTCGGTGGAGGCCGCTCTTGCGTCAGGCGGGCGATCTGGCGTTGAATGCGACCCGTCAGTTGCGGGAGCGTTGAATGTCGGGAAGAAGGGGGCTCGGAATGTCGCTGCCTAGAGGGGTTTACCCGGTGCGCAAGCGGCTCGCCAGCGGCGCGGTCGCAACCTACTGGTATCATCAGGAAGGCCGTCATCTGCCCAAGACGCAACGTGGTCCTCTGACCCGGCTTCCCGATCCCAATACTCAAGGATGGTTTGAGGCTCTTGCACGCCTTGGCGGTGCCGATATTGCCATGGTTGACCGGCCCGCAGGCACCATTGCGACCGTGATCGAGGCATACAAGGCCCGGAAATGGCCGTCTCTGAGGCCCAACACTAAAGCGCTTTACAATGTGGCCCTTGGCTATATCGAGACGGCGTGGGGCAGACTGAGGCCAGATCAGATATCTATTGGCGGAATAACGGCCTTGCAGGGCCAGTTCGCGGATCGCCCGACGATGGGCAACCAGGTGATGGTTCAGGTCCGCGCGATCATGAAGCTGGCCGTCCAGATGGAGTTGCGCAGCGACAACCCTGCTCGGGAAGTGGATGACCTCACGGAAAAGGGTGACGGGGCGAAGCCGCTGACGCCCGAGGCATGGGCGGCTTTGCAATCGGCTCCTGAGATGCTGCGGCGTCTCGGCGTCATCGGGCGCGCCACGGGTCAACGGATCGGCGATCTCATTCGCATGGAGCCCCGTCATCGTGACGAGGAAGGCATCGTCACGACGATCACCAAGACCCATGACCGTCCGCACTGGTGTCCGCTGTCTGCGGCAGAGCGCAAGACCATGGATGGCTGGAAGGCGTTCGCGACCTCCCCCTACATCGGCCTCAATGGCGGCAAGCGCTTCACAGAGCGCAAGGTGCGACGGCTCTGGCACGAGTATGCAGCGACCTCTGCCGGCAAGGCTCTCGTCGGCTTCACGCCTCACGACCTCCGCGCGACGAAAGTCTGTGATGAACGGATTGCTGGATATTCCCATCAGCAGATCGCCGCCAGGGTCGGGATGAGCCTGCAGATGGTGATGCGTTACAGCCGTCACATCGACCAGAGAATGGCCGCAAGAGGCACGAAAACAGAACGCGAACTGCGAACTGGCGTTGATCGCTGAAAACCAAGGAGGGGAAATCGCAATGAAATCAACACACCAAACCAAGCCAGCGTTAACCAATCATCAAGGTTAACATTTCGTTACCGGGCGTGCCGTGCTTGAGATGGCTGACAAGGAGTTAACCCATCATGGCCGCTGCTTCATGGACCGTCATTCAGATCGTGGTTTCGCTGCTTTGCGCCGCTGCGGCCTTCGGGGTGGTGCTCACGACAATTCTGGTGCGGGGGAAAATTCCGGTGACCACTCCCGAGACCGCGCTCTTCGATATCGCCCATACGGACCGCGCCTATCAGCTGGCAACCATTCTGGCGAGCATCGGCGCGCTGGCCGCTTTCTCTTTCAGCTGGGGCACGTTTGCAGGCTTCATTGCCGTCGCCGTCTCCTTCCAGATTGCGGAAAGTTTCATGCTGCCATCAATGCGCGCAGCCGCCACAACCGGCGCGGACATGCCATATAAAGGCACGCGGGCAAGGCTTGAGCTGTTGCAGGCCGCATTTCTCGCCATGATCTTTTTCAAGACCAGCATGCCGCCACTGCTGACGTTGGCATCGATCTACGGCATCTGATCGACCCTCTGGCGCAAGCCGTTTTTTCCTGCCATGTCTTGATCACAGGTAGCCCTTACGCTGCCGCATCCGGGAGCCAATCATGTTGAATCGCCGTATTCTTCTAGCCACTACTTTAGCTGCTTCGGCCTTTGCCGTCGCAGGCATAGCCATCGCACAGCAGCAATTCTTCCGCATCGGCACAGGCGGGACAGCGGGCACCTATTATCCCGTCGGCGGCATGATCGCGAATGCGATCTCCACGGACAAACTGGTCTCGACCGCCGTCGCCACCAATGGTTCGGTTGCCAATGTCAACGGTATCGTCGGCGGGTCGATGGAATCGGGCTTCAGCCAGGCCGACGTGGCAACATGGGCCTATACTGGAACAGGCATCTGGGAAGGGCGCGGCAAGGTCGATGAATTGCGCGCCATAGCCAATCTCTATCCTGAAAGCGTGCATCTCGTCGTGCGCAAGGGCCTTGGCGTGAAATCACCGGCCGATCTCAAGGGCAAGCGCGTGTCGCTGGATGAGCCAGGATCAGGAACGCTGGTCAATGCGCGTGCCATTCTCGGGGCCTATGGTGTCAAGGAATCGGACATCAAGGCCGAGTTTGTGAAGCCCAATCAGGCGGCTGAAAAGCTGCGCGACGGCTCCGTCGATGCCTTCTTCTTCACCGGCGGCTACCCTGCAGGCGCGATAACGGAGCTGGCGTCAGCGGCGGGTGGTATCGAACTGGTGCCAATTTCGGGACCAGAAGCGGCCAAACTGCGCGAAACCGCGAAATTCTTTGCTGCCGATGAAATCCCGGCTGGCACCTACAAGGATATCGGTGCTGTCGCCACCGTCGCTGTCGGCGCGCAGTGGATCACAACATCCAAGGTTTCGGCGGACGTCGTCTATGATGTAACCAAGGCCATGTGGAGTGCCAAGACACGCACGGCACTCGATACGGGCCATGCCAAGGGCAAAGCGATCACGCCTGCGACGGCACTTGTCGGCCTGGGTATCCCCCTGCATCCCGGTGCAGAGCGTTTCTACAAGGAAGCCGGTATCCTCAAGTAAGGCTTACATTGCACAAAAAGAAAGGCCGGTGATCCCAACGGAGCACCGGCCTTTTCCTTGTCCCCATCCGCAGACGTTAAAAGCCATGCAGATGTCCTTGGACATCCATGTAACCCCCGTTCTTCCTTCGGCCACGCCTGGCGCAGCTTTCGGCAGAGGTATCGCGGTTCACCCCATGGACCTGCGATGCGGGTGGCATACCCGCGGAGGCATAGGGGGGTGAGCCGGATCTCGGTTAACTGCCCTGCCCGCCGCCCAGCACCGTGACGGCGCGGCGGTTCTGTGACCAGCAGCTGATATTGTCGCAAACCGCCACCGGACGCTCCTTGCCATAGGAGATAGTGCGGATGCGGGACGCTGAAACGCCCTTGGCGGACAGATAGTTCTTCACGGATTCGGCACGCCTTGCGCCCAATGCGAAGTTATACTCGCGCGTGCCGCGCTCATCGGCATGGCCTTCCACAGTGAAGGAATACTGGCCGTAGCGGGCGAGCCACTGTGACTGCTTCTCCAGCGTTGCCACGGCGGTGGAGTTCAATTCCGATGAATCCGAGTCGAAGAAGACGCGGTCACCCACGTTCACGACGAAGTCCTGCGGCGAGCCTGGGACGGCAGCACCGCCCGCGCCAAAGCCGGTTCCTCCGGCCCCCGCGCCATCCTTGTCGCTGCGGGCGCAGGCACCCAGCGCAAGCGCCACGGAAAGCGCCATGCCCAGCTTGAAGCCCCGGCGTGTGATGTCACACGAAAACATTGATTGCTCCTGTCAGGTCAGTGTCAGCCGCCCTGCGGTTGTTGAGAAGAACCCTAAACTTTCGCAGGTTAACGAAATCCCTCGTCAACCTTTCCAGAACCCTGCAAACAGGCAGTAAAAGGGCTTAATTGCGGCGGATGGTTAACGGTTTGCTGCTGCGGGTGGTTAACACCCGGCGATTTACTCGGCTGCAGCGCGCTGGACGCCAATCTGCGACAGCCAGGCCCTGAGAGCGGCAGGCTTCAACGGCTTGTTGAGGACCTGCACCTCGATGGCTGCGGCCTGTTCCCTCAGCTCTGCTGTTCGGTCGGCGGTCAGCAGGATGGCTTTCACAGGGGTCTTCAAGGATTTCCGGATCGCGCGGATCGCAGCAAGACCATTGCCGCGATCCAGATGATAATCCGCGATGATGGCGTCGGGCATGCCTTCCTGGCGCTTTATCAAGGCAATGGCCGAACGCTCATCGGCTGCCGTCACCACGTCGCAGCCCCAGCCCCCGACCAGCACGCGCATGCCTTCCAGAATGGCGGGCTCGTTATCGATGCACAGGATTTTTAATCCGCTGATACCCGAAGGGACATGTTGAACCGTCTGCGGAGTCGGCAGCAATGCCAACGACGGCGCGGTCGGGACTTCCACAGTAAAAATCGAGCCTTTGCCCGGAAGGGAATAGAGCGCAATGCGGTGGTCGAGTACCTTTGTGATGCGTTCAACAATGGACAGACCAAGGCCAAGCCCGCGGGCGATCAGCGCGCCCTGGTCCAGACGCTGGAATTCCCGGAAGATCTGCTTCTGCCTGTTCTGCGGGATACCGATTCCAGTATCGCAGACCTCGATGCGCAGCCTGCCGCGTCTGCGGCGACACCCAACCAGCACGCGGCCTGACGGTGTGTATTTGATCGCATTGGAGATCAGGTTCTGCAACAGCCGCCGAAGCAGGCGGCGGTCAGTCCGTATGGAAAGTGAGCAGGATACGAAAGTCAAAGGAAGGCCCTTTTCCTTGGCTATGGGCCCGAATTCGATAGCGAGCTGTCGGAAAAGCTCATCAACCCTGACCACACTGAGATCGGGCTTCATGCTGCCGGAATCGAGTTTCGAGATGTCCAGCAATGCCGTCAGGATCTCCTCGACGGCATCCAGCGATGCATCTGCATTGCGGGCAAGAGACGCTGCTTCTTCGCCTGAGATGCGTTCGACCAGCGATGACGTGTAGAGCCGTGCTGCATTCAGGGGCTGCAGAATGTCATGCGAGGCTGCCGCCAGAAATCGCGTCTTCGAGAGATTGGCTTCGTCTGCATCCGCCTTGGCGCGACCGAGCGCCAGATTGGCGCTGGTCAATTCTTCCGTCCGTTCCCGAACACGCTTTTCCAGTGTCTCGTTGGCACTCGCCAGCGCTTCCTCGGCGGACACACTCGCCGTGATATCCGTGTAGGTCGTGACACGGCCCCCATCGGGCAGGCGATTCGAGCGGATATCGATGACCATGCCGCGTGTGGGCAGGCGCAGGCGGACAGGAGCGGTATCGTAGACATAGCTTCTGAGCCGTTCCGCCACGACTTCCTTGCCGCTGCTTTCACCATAAAAGCCGCGCTGGGCATTGAATGAGACGATGTCCTCCAGTCTGGTGCCGGGCTGGACCAGTTCTGGCGGCAGATCGAAGATGTCGCGGAAAGCGCGGTTGGAGGCCAATAACTGGAGATCGTTGTCAAAAACCGTCATGCCCTGCTGGGCGTGGTCGAGTGCATTTTGCAGCAGTGCCCGGTTCTGCTGGATCGCAGCCGAGGCCTCATCCAGAACACGCAGTGCGGCATCGGATGACAGGTTGCGACGTCGCAGCATGAGCGACAGCACAAGGCGCGACGAGGATGCACCAATGGCGGAGGCCAGCAGATGCTCGGCAAAACGCATGGTATGCGGGTCCGCCTCCTGCCGTCCGATCGTTGCACCGTCCCGGCTGACCTCGAATGTCTGGAAGGCGGTCCGCGTACGCTCTTCGCCAAGATAGCGAGAAACCGTCTGGCGCAGTTCATCCACAGTCACGCTGGAACGCCAGAGACGGAAGGCCGGTCCAGTTGTGATGGAATCCTGGTTGACGAAGAGGTTGGCCTGCAAACGCTCGATTGCAGTCGGCTGTCGCGTGAGGGACGTGCCGACAAAAGCCGTGATATTTGCGGCAAGACTGACAAGAACGCCATGCACCAGCGGATGGGTTTCGATACCGAACAACTGATTGGGCTTCAGGGCGGCAAGGCCAAACAGGCCATCCCTGATGACACCCCCGAATACTGTATTCTCCGGGCCGAAACTGGGCACCAGCAGCGTATAGGCCCAGACACCGATGCCCGTGAGAAGCCCGGCGATGGCACCACGCGCTGTGGCCCTTTGCCAGTAGAGCCCGCCCAGCAAGGCAGGTCCGATCTGCGCAATGGCTGCAAACGCGAGCAGGCCGATCGAGGCCAACGCCGCATCTCCCGCCGCGCGATAATAGGCATAGCCCAGCATCAAAACGACGACGATGGCAATGCGGCGCACCAGCAGGATCATCCCACCCATGTCCTTGACCGGGCGCGTTGTGCGCTGACGCAGGGCCAGCGGCATGAAGAGATCATTGGAGATCATGACAGCGAGCGCGACGCATTCGACAATGACCATGGCGGTTGCTGCTGACAGCCCGCCGATCAGAACGACCAGCGCAACCGCGCCCGCACCATCCTTCAGTGGCAATGCCAGCACGGTCAGATCACGGTCGATTGCGCCAGCGGGAAAGATCAGAAGGCCGGCGATGGCGATGGGAATGACAAACAGATTGATCGCCACCAGATAGGCCGGGAACATCCAGGCGGCCTGCCGTACATCGGACTGGTCACGGTTCTCGACGACAGTCACGTGGAACTGGCGCGGCAGCATGACGATGGCGCCTGCGGACAGCAACGTCATCGTGAACAGGAGCCCCCAGTCCGGAGTCCTGCTGAAGACAGCCGTGATATCGGCGCGCTCAGCCGCCTGCGCGAAGAGGTCCGCAGGACCATCAAACATCCACCATGTAATGAAGATGCCTGCCGTGATGAAAGCCACCAGCTTGATCGCGGATTCAACAGCTACCGCAATCATCAGTCCATCCTGATGCTCGGTTGTATCGACCTGACGCGTGCCGAAAACGACGGCGAAGAAAGCAAGAATGCCCGCGACCAGCAAGGCCATGTCGGCGAAGACGGGTGATGCGGATGCTCCTCCGTCGGCCCCTATGAAGACCTCGAGCGAGGCCGATATCGCCTTCAGCTGAAGTGCGATGTAGGGCAGCACGGCGATGACCGCGATCAGCGTCACGGTGGCGGCCACCGCCTGATTCTTGCCATACCGCGATGCCACGAAATCCGCGATGGATGCGATGTTGTTGTCTTTTGCCAGCCGAACGATGCGGGCAATGAAGAATGAGCACAGGCCTACGACAATGACCGGGCCGAGGTAGATCGCCAGAAAATCATAGCCCGTGCGCGACGACAGCCCGACTGAACCCAGAAACGTCCAGGATGTGCAATAGACACCGAGCGTCAGCGCATAGATCACAGGCCGCAGGGGGCCGTTGATCAGCCTCCGGCCGCGGTTTTCACCGACATGGGCGATAGCAAATAGCGCGATCAGATAGACCAGCGCCGCCAGCACCACCATCCAGTTCTGAAGCACCGCGTGCGTTCCCCGTGTGTTGGTCTCTTGCTCGAAACAAGTTTAGACTGCGTTGGGTGGCTTGGCAAAGCAGGAGGAGCTATGATGTCACTGCAGCTGAAAGTGGTCGTTTTCGCAGTCGCCTTGATCACACTTCCCCTGTCTGCCTCGACTCCGGCTGCATCGACCGAGCGCATGACAACAACCACTCAGGAGGCCTTCATCTGTGTGAGTTGGGCGGCGTGGCGCGAATATGGACTGGCGTCACTGACCGCCAGGGGAGCGCAGATGAGCAAGGCCTGTCCGCTCCGTCTCGCTGCCAGGACGAAAGTGACTGTCGTGGAAGAGGATGCCGAGGCGGGCGCTTCCGTCATCCGCTATCGGGGCAAGACCTGGTTCATCGACAATCAGCGGCTGAAGTGAGCGCGAATCGCTGCTGGTGGCTCACACCACTTTCACCCGCAACGGTGTGAGGTTACCAATGCGGCCTTCCATCACATCGCCCTTCACCACGGAATTCACACCCTCCGGCGTGCCCGTCATAATCAGATCGCCGGGAGCCAACGTGAAATATTGCGACAGGATGGCGATCTGTTCGGCCAGTGACCAGATCATGTCGGCGGTGGAGGCCTTCTGGCGCAGTCCGTGGTTCACGGTGAGTTCAAGATCAGCGTTGAGGATATCACCAGCCTTGGCGACGGTCGTCAGCGAGCCGATGATGGCGGAATTGTCGCCTGACTTGCCGATTTCCCATGGACGCTGCAATTTCTTGGCTTCGCCCTGTCGGTCGCGCCGGGTCATGTCGAGGCCGACGGCGTAACCGAACACGTGCGACAGCGCATCGCCTTCGCTGATGTCGCGTCCGCCCTTGCGCAGTGCGGCCACAAGCTCGAGTTCATGATGATAGTCCGAGGTCCCCGGCGGATAGGTGTGCTTCGCCAGCTTGCCATTGCTGACGGCCTGCACGCCGTCTCCGGGCTTCATGAAGAAGAACGGTGGCTCGCGGTCGGGATTGCCGCCCATCTCGCGGGCATGGGCGGCATAATTTCGTCCGATGCAATAGACGCGGCGGGTCGGGAATAGTTTGGCGGAACCAAGGACGGGAAGCCCGACCGGGGGTCTGGGCGTGAACACATACGATGTCATGGAACAAATCTCGGTTCTGGAATGTGAATTGTGTTTTCCATATCGGAATATGTTGTTCCCCTGGTCAAGCGCATTGTTGCCCGTCATCGAAGGACCTTGACGCCCCGGAGCATCATGGCCATTAGCCAAGGGCACTTTCCGGAAGCCTCAAATGACCGATATTCACCAGGTTGAAACCGATCTCATGGCCCGCGTGGCGGCTGCCGCCGACGAAGCGGGGCTGGAAGCCGTGCGCATCGCGGCGCTGGGAAAAACCGGCATGATCTCGGGTCTTCTGGCCTCGCTCGGCAAGATGCAGCCGGAAGAGCGCAAGTCCGCAGGACAGGCGTTCAATGCGCTGCGTGACCGTGTGCAGGCAGCACTTGGCGAGAAGAAAGAAACGCTGGGTGCCTCAGCGCTCGATGCCCGCCTTGCGGCGGAGACGGTGGATGTCACGCTCCCCATGCGGGACAATGCGCTGGATATGGGCCGCATCCATCCGATCAGCCAGGTAATCGATGAACTGACTGCCATTTTTGCCGATCTCGGCTTCGCCGTTGCGGAAGGGCCGGATATCGAGAGCGATGACCTGAATTTCACGAAGCTGAACTTCCCCGAGGGTCATCCGGCCCGCGAGATGCACGACACGTTCTTCTTCCCGCCGGGTGCCGACGGCAAGCGCAAGCTCCTGCGCACGCACACCAGCCCGGTGCAAGTGCGCACCATGCTGGCGCAAAAGCCGCCGATCCGCGTGATCTGCCCGGGCCGGACCTACCGCTGCGACTGGGACCAGACTCATCTGCCGATGTTCCATCAGGTAGAGGGCCTCGTCATCGACAAGACGGCCAATCTCGCCCAGCTGAAATGGGTGCTGCAGGAGTTCTGCAAGGCCTTCTTCGAGGTCCCCAACGTCGAGATGCGCTTCCGCCCCTCGTTCTTCCCGTTCACGGAGCCGTCGGTGGAGGTCGATATCCAGTGCGACCGCTCGGGCCGCGAGATCAAGTTCGGGCAGGGTACGGACTGGATGGAGATTCTGGGCTGTGGCATGGTACACCCCAACGTGCTGCGCAACTGCGGTCTCGATCCGGATGAATATCAGGGCTACGCCTGGGGCATGGGCATCGAACGCATCGCCATGCTGAAATATGGTATGGATGATTTGCGACCGTTTATGGATGCGGATGTGCGGTGGATCCAGCACTACGGGTTTCGACCGCTGGATCTGCCGACGCTGGCTGGAGGATTGAGTTCGTGAGCCACCTTACAAAAAGCGCCAGTCCATCGGCGCATATCATTGATGAAGTGCTGACTAAGGCTCTTTTTCCTCTCGGTCTCAAGACGCTTTCTTTTCGTGAAGGCGTCGATCATGATGGTGAGCCCGCGTGGTTGGCCGTGGTCAAGTATGAGGAGGGTGCGCCGCCTCCGAACGCACAGATAGTTATTGATGCTATCGCCGAATCAATTCGCAAGCTCGCCGATATTGGCGATCATCGTTTCCTTTATGTTCGGCACGAGTATGCGGATGGCGAACCAGCATTGGACGATCAGGTGGGAGGGCGCGGTTCACGTCGGCGGTCCGCTGCGTGAAGAGCAAAGACCTCATCGAGCGCGCCAAAGCGGTTGCGCGGGGGAAGCGTCGACCGCGTTCCGTCGATCTTCGCCGTTCTGTCAGTGACGTTTATTACGCCGTCTTCCACAGGCTGGCTGCTTTGGCCGCAGATACGCTGGTCGGGAGCTCACGGCGGCGAACGGAAGAATGGCGACGGGTTTATCGGTCGCTGGAACATCGCCGCGCCAAGGACGAGTTGAGGCGGGTGGTGGTTCTCCCGGATCAGCCCTCAATGAAGACAATCGCCATAGCGTTCATTGAACTTCAAGGACTTCGGCATGCGGCGGATTACGACCCTGCTTACAGCATCAAGCGTCGGACTGACTTAACGATCCTCATTGCGCAGGCGGAAGGGGCGGTCTTTGCAATAGAAACGCTCGATACATCAGCCTGCTTCGATCTTGCAACTCGACTGCTGTTCTCCGATCGCAAATAGAGATATTTCAATGAAATTCACCCTCTCCTGGTTGAAAGACCACCTCGACACCGACGCCACGCTCGACACCATTACCGAAACGCTGACGCGCATCGGCCTTGAGGTGGAGGCTGTCACCGATCCCGCCGCAAAGCTGCGCGATTTCACCATCGCTTATGTCATCGAGGCGAAGCAGCATCCCAATGCGGATCGTCTGCGGGTGTGCATGGTGGATACCGGCGCTGGCGAACCCGTGCAGGTCGTGTGCGGCGCGCCCAATGCCCGCACCGGCATGAAGAGCGTGTTCTCGCCCGCCGGGACCTATATTCCAGGCAAGGACATCACCATCGGCAAGGGCGTGATCCGCGGTGTGGAATCCGCTGGCATGCTGTGTTCGGCCTCCGAATTGCAGCTGTCGGAGGATCACGACGGGATCATCGATCTCCCCGCCGATGCGCCGCTGGGCGCGGCCTATGTCGATTGGCTGGGAAACCTTGATCCCGTGATCGAGATCAACCTGACGCCGAACCGCCCGGATTGCACCTCGGTCCATGGCATCGCGCGCGATCTGGCTGCGGCGGGTCTGGGCAAGCTCAAGGGCAATGTGGTCAAGGGCATCACGGGCGCGTTTCCCTGTCCAGTGTCAGTGACGCTGGATTTCACTACCAATCACAAGAACCTGTGCCCGGCCTTTGCGCTGCGGCTGGTAAAGGGTGTAAGGAACGGCCCATCGCCGGACTGGATGCAGAAGCGTCTCAAGGCCATCGGGCTCAGGCCCATCTCGGCGCTGGTCGATATCACCAATTATATGACGTTTGACCGGGGTCGCCCGCTGCATGTGTTCGATGCGGACAAGGTAAAGGGCAATCTCGTGGTGCGCCGCGCCCGTAATGGCGAGGAGCTTCTGTGCCTCGACGGCAAGACCTACCCGTTCGACGAGGCCATGGTCGTCATCGCCGATGACAACGGCGTGGAATCACTCGCGGGCATCATGGGCGGCGAGCGTTCGGGGTGCGACGAGAACACGGTGAATGTGCTGATCGAATCCGCGCTCTGGGACCCGTTCAACATCGCGCAAACCGGGCGCAAGCTCGGCATCATTACCGATGCGCGCTATCGCTTCGAGCGTGGCGTGGACCCGTTGTTCAACAACCCGGGTTGCGATCTGGCGACACAGCTGGTGATGGATATGTGCGGTGGCACGCCGTCTGAAATGATCGTGGCGGGCGAAATCCCGGATACCGACAAGGTGATCGATTTTCCCTATGCCGAAACGAAGCGCCTGACGGGCCTTACCGTTCATCCCGCAGAGCAGAAGGTCATTCTCCAAACGCTGGGTTTCCATATCTCCGGCACCGGCGACCACGTAAAGGTGTCTACGCCGTCCTGGCGTCCCGATGTCGAGGGCAAGGCTGATCTCGTGGAAGAGGTCATCCGCATTATCGGGCTCGACAAGGTGAAGCCGGAGCCGCTTCCGGCACAGCTCTCGGTCAATGGCCCCGTGCTAACGCTGTTGCAGCGCCGCACCCGCGCCGCGAAGCGCACACTTGCGGGCCGTGGCATGATGGAGGCAGTGACCTGGACGTTCATCTCGGAAAAACAGGCGCTGCTGTTTGGCCGGAGTGCCAACACGTTGCCAGCGCTCAAGCTCTCGAACCCGATTGCAGCCGATCTCTCCGATATGCGGCCTTCGCTGCTGCCCGGCCTGCTAACCTCGGCCCAGAAGAACGCTGATCGTGGCTTTGGCGATGTGGCGCTGTTCGAGGTGGGCCAGATTTATCAGGGCGATGGCGAGAACGACCAGAAGATTGCGGCGGCAGCCGTGCGGCGTGGTCTGGCCAAGGCCACCGGGCAGGGGCGGCACTGGTCCGCGCCTGGGACTGATGTCGATGTGTTCGACGCCAAAGCGGATGCGATGGCGCTGCTGGCAGGTCTGGGTGTAGCACTGGGCGGATTGCAGGTGGTACCCGGCGGTCCGGCCTGGCTACATCCCGGGCGCTCTGCCACGCTACAATTTGGACCGCAGAACCAGATCGGCTGCTTCGGAGAAATTCACCCGCGGATCCTGAAAGAGATGGATATAAAAGGTCCGCTGGTGGCCATCGAAATCCTGCTTGATGCGATCCCGGCGCCCAAGGCCAAGCCGACGAAGATGCGGCCAAAGCTCGATCTCTCGGCGTTCCAGCCCGTAACACGCGATTTTGCCTTCATCGTCGATGGCAAGGTGAAAGCGGATGACCTGCTCAAGGTCGCGCGTGGCATCGACCGGACACTGGTGTCGGAGGTGACGCTGTTCGATGTCTACGAGGGCAAAGGCGTTGAGACCGGCAAGAAATCGTTGGCCATCGCAGTCACGATCCAGCCGAAGGATCGCACCCTGACCGATGCGGAGATCGATGCTCTGGCGCAGAAGCTGGTGGCGGAGGCCGCGAAAAAGACCGGGGCTGTGCTGCGGGGTTAAACCCGCTCACAACCAGCTTGTGGTCTCCTCCAGCCGCTTCTTGGTGATGCGCGGCACCATGCAACCTTCCTTGGGATAACCAACGATCAGCAGGATCACGGCCTTCTCGCTCTCGGGCCTGCCGCAAATCTGGTTGAGGAACCCCATGGGAGACGGCGTATGCGTCAGCGTGGCGAGCCCCGCCTGATGCAGCGCTGCAATGAGGAAACCTGTGGCGATGCCGACAGATTCCGGCACGTAATAGTGCTTGGTTTTCTGCACGGAGCCATCGGGTTGTTTGTCCTCGCCCCAGCGCTGCGCAAAGATGGCGATCAACCACGGCGCTTCGGTGAGGAACGGCTTCTCCCAGTCCGTGCCCAGATGAGAGAGCGCATCCAGCCAATCGTTTCCCGCGCGGCCGGCATAGAAGGCCTTCTCCTCTTCTTCCGCAGCATCGCGGATGCGCTTCTTGATATCGGCGGCGGAAATCGCAGCAAAGCTCCAGGGCTGCTGATTGGCACCTGAAGGTGCCGTTCCCGCAGTCATGAGGGCGTGCTCAATGATTTCACGCGGCACTGGCCTGTCAGAATAGTCGCGAACCGTGCGCCGCTTGGCCATGCTCTCGCGGAAAGCCCTGGCGGCGGCGAGCATCTCGGCCTCGCTTCTGGCTTGAAAATCCAGTGGATGAAATTCGGCGCGGCCCATTGATGATATCTCCCTGCGGGTCCTACCTTGCAAAAGCCCGACGTGCGAGGCAAGCCTTTGTCACAAGAAGTGGAGTCGCACATGACCAACAGGCCGATACAAAAAGGGGATCGGGTGTTCCTTGTGGACGGCTCAAACTTTATCTTCCGGGCCTATTTCCAGTCAATGAACCAGGACCGACGGTATCTCTACAGGTCCGACGGCTTGCCGACGGGTGCGGTACGGCTGTTTGCGGTGAAAATGCTGCAATTCGTGACGGAAGGCGTTCTGGGCGTGAAGCCGACGCATCTCGCCATCATCTTCGACAAATCCGAAAACTCGTTCCGCAAGGCGCTTTATCCTGCCTATAAGGCCAACCGTTCAGAGCCACCGGAGGATCTGGTGCCACAGTTTCCGTTGATGCGCGAGACGGTGAAAGCCTTCGGCATGATCCCGGTGGAGCAGGACACCTACGAGGCAGATGACCTGATCGCGACTTATGCGCGGCAGGCGGTGGATGCGGGCGCGGAAGTGCTCATCGTCTCTGCCGACAAGGATCTGATGCAGCTGATCGAGCCGGGTGTGGCCATGTATGATCCGGCATCGGGCGTCGTTGGTGCCAAGGGCGCGCGCGAGGAGCGAAAGATCGGACGCGAGGAGGTGATCGCGTATTTCGGTGTGCCGCCGGAGCGCGTGGTGGATGTGCAGGCACTGGCAGGCGACTCGACCGACAACGTGCCTGGCGCACCGGGGATCGGCATCAAGACGGCGGCGCAGATGATTCAGGATTTCGGCGATCTCGATCAGCTTCTGGCCCGCGCCGGCGAGATCAAGCAGCCGAAAAAGCGCGAGACACTGACCGACCCGGATGTGATCGAGAAGGTGCGGATGTCACGCAAGCTTGTCGATCTCGTGCGCGATGTGCCGCTTGTGACGCCGCTGGTTGATCTGGGCTTGCCGCCGCTGGAGGCTAAACCGTTGATTGCGTTCCTGAAGGCCATGGAATTCACCACGATCACCAGACGTATCGCCGAGAAGGCGGATATTGATGTGAACGCGGTGGAGCCGGAGGAGCGCCTGCGGGTGGGGAACTACGGCGGGCGCTCCTCTTCCTCCCCCCTAGCGGAGGAGGGCAGGGAGAGGGCTGCCGGGGCAGTCCCGAATGGTGACGCAGCTGGCATCAACGCCAGTGCGGCCTCTCAAACCCCATCTTCTCGCGGCGAGAGCCCCCTCCCTGCCCTCCCCCGCAAGGGGGGAGGATTCGCGCCTGCCGATCTCGCCAGCGCCCGCAAGGCGGAAGGCGAAGCGACCAAAATCGACCGTGCATCATACGAAACCATCCTCTCGCTCGAATCCCTCGACCGCTGGCTCTCCACAGCGCGCGAACAGGGCTTCCTGGCGATAGACACCGAAACCGACAGCCTCGACGCCATGCAGGCGAATATGGTCGGGTTCTCGCTCGCGATAGCCCCCGGCAAGGCTTGCTATGCGCCGTTGCTGCACAAGGGCGAAGGCACGGGTGATCTCTTCGGCGGCGGCAATCTGGTTGAAGGCCAGATGGATGCCAGAGCGGCCATCGCGAGGCTCAAGCTCGTGCTGGAAGATCCGGCCATCCTCAAAATCGGCCAGAACCTCAAATTCGACATGTTGCTCTTACGCCAGCATGGAATCGAGGTCCGCAATATCGATGACACGATGTTGATGTCCTATGCGTTGGACGGCGGCGCGACGTCAGGCAATTCCGGCGGACATGGCATGGATACGCTAAGCCAGAAATGGCTGGGGCACACGCCCATCGGCTTCGATGAGGTGACGGGAACCGGCAAGAACCGCATCACCTTCGACCGCGTCGCACTGGACCGGGCGACGGCCTATGCCGCCGAGGACGCCGATGTAACGCTGCGGCTCTGGCGTGTGCTGAAGCCGCGATTGCCCGCCGAATCCATGACCAGTGTCTACGAAACGCTGGAACGTCCGCTTGCCCCTGTTCTGATGCGCATGGAGCGGCGTGGCATATCCATCGACCGGCAGATCCTGTCGCGGCTCTCGGGTGAATTCGCACAGCGCATGGCTGGCCTGGAGGATGAAATCCAGACGATGGTGGGTGAACCCTTCAATCTGGGTTCTCCCAAGCAACTTGGCGATATCCTCTTCGGCAAGATGAATCTGCCGGGCGGCAAGAAGACCGCAACCGGGCAATGGGCGACCGGTGCGGGCGCGCTCGAAGATCTGGCCGAACAGGGCCATGAACTGCCCGCGCGCATTCTCGACTGGCGGCAACTCGCGAAGCTGAAATCGACCTACACCGACGCCCTGCCGGGCTTTGTGAATCCGCAGACGAACCGCGTGCACACATCCTTCGCCATGGCGTCAACGACGACCGGGCGATTGTCGTCGTCGGACCCCAATATCCAGAACATCCCGGTGAGGAACGAGCAGGGCCGCAAGATCCGCACGGCTTTCGTGGCAACGCCGGGCCACAAGCTGATTTCGGCCGATTACAGCCAGATCGAACTGCGCGTGCTGGCCCATATGGCGGATATTCCGCAGCTGAAGAAGGCTTTTGCCGACGGGCTGGATATCCATGCCATGACGGCATCCGAGATGTTCGGCGTGCCGATCAAGGACATGACGTCCGAGGTGCGGCGGCGGGCCAAGGCCATCAATTTCGGCATTATCTACGGCATTTCGGCCTTCGGACTCGCCAACCAGCTCGGCATCAGCCGCGAGGAAGCGGGGGCGTATATCCGCACGTATTTCGAGCGCTTCCCCGGCATCAAGGATTACATGGAGGCTACCAAAAAAGCTGTGCATCGCGATGGATTCGTTTCCACTATTTTCGGGCGGAAGTGCCATTATCCGCAGATAGGCACGAAGAATCCCTCCGAACGCGCTTTCCTCGAACGCGCGGCGATCAATGCGCCGATCCAGGGCTCGGCTGCGGATATCATCCGCAGGGCGATGATCCGGATGGAGGACGCGCTGGCGGCGGCAAAGCTGTCGTCACAGATGCTGTTGCAGGTGCATGACGAGCTGATCTTCGAGGCGCCGGAGGCAGAAGTGGAGAAGGCGCTGCCGGTGATCAGGCAGGTGATGATCGATGCACCGCTGCCCGCGCTGCATATGTCGGTGCCGTTGCAGGTGGATGCGCGGGCGGCGGCGAACTGGGATGATGCGCATTAAAAAAGCCGGGCGAACCCAGCTTTTTGATAATCGAATGTTGCAAGCGTCTTAAATCGACGCCTCGATCCACTTCTGCAGATCGCCCCTGGAGCCCGCGCCCACCTTGGTGTTCACGTGCTTGCCGCCTTTGTAGATCATGAGGGTAGGGATTGAGCGGATGCCGACCTGACTTGCGATTTCGGGGTTCTCGTCGATGTTCACCTTGGCGATGATCACCTTGCCGCCCAGTTCGGTGGCGATGGCGTCGAGATGCGGCGCGATCATGCGGCAGGGGCCGCACCATTCCGCCCAGAAATCGACGACAACGGGTGTCTCGGAGCCAAGCACATCACTCTGGAAAGTGGCGTCAGTGACCTTGATCGTGGCATTGCCCATGGCTGATCTCTTTCGTGGCGGAAGATTTGAAATCCGGTTGATGCCTCAGGAATGGGCGCTTCTGGCTGAAAATTCAAGGCACGTTTCTTCACGGCAGGGTGATGCTGGCCGTGCTGTCTGCAAGCCTTGCGGGTGAAACCACCACAAGCGCGGGCAGCGCAGTCCAGATGATGGCGGTGGTTATAGCGCGGTCCGGATAGAGATCGCGCAAGAGCGCCTCGTAGATCGCGAGCTGACGCAGGTGGTTTTCGGGAACATCGGACGGATCGCGCGGCGGACGGCCTGTCTTGTAGTCCATCAAGGTCACCTCGCGGTCCGTGATCACCAGCCGGTCGATGCGCCCCGCCACCTCGGCGCTCTTGCCGCCCACGGTCACCCGTCCCGCGATATCGACCTCGGCGCGGGCCGAACCGCCAAAGAGAGTGCTGAATCGTGAATCGCCCATGAGTGCAAGCGTATCGGCGATGGCGGCCTCAGCGATCTGTGGATCAAGCGCCGGAAACCGCGCCGCCGCCAATCTGGGCGCGATACTCGCACGGCGCGCCGCATCCACATCAGGCAGGTGCTGCAACAAATGGTGGATGAGGTCACCACGCAGCCTTGCCTGCGCCTGCACGCTCATGCCCTCGCGCTGCAGTGGCGGTTCGGCGGCATCGGCGATGCGCGAGGGGCGCAGCGGCGGCGGACGCGGGAGATCGGCTGAAGCCGCCTTCATCAGCCAGACCGGGAGGGTTGATTTCGGCGGAAGTACCTCCAGCGCCTTTGGTGCGGCAGGTTTGGCCTTCACGCTCCGCCATTGCGACACGCGCCCTTCGCGATCCTCGGCATCTACTTCCGTCAGATGCGCCTGGCCCGCCAGCGCATCGTCGATCATGCCGCGCCAGTTGCCCTGCGGTGGCTTGGTCTTGCCCTCGGCGCTCCCAATATAGAGCCGGTCCCGCGCCCGGGTAAGCGCCACGTAGAGCAGGCGGCGGCTTTCGGCCATGGCGAGATCGTTGACGCGTGTGCGTGCCTGTTCCAGTGCGGATGGATCACTTTTCTCGCCCTTCACCCACACCGCTGTTTCCGCATCACCCTCATCGATCTCGATCAATTTCGGTCCGGTGTTGCCGCCGCCTTTTGGATTGTGCACCGTATCGATCAGAAAGATGATCCGCGCTTCCAGCCCTTTCGAGGCATGCACGGTCATCACCCGCACGCGGCCATGGGCCTCCTCCATGTCGCGTTTCACATCGGCATCGTTGAGCGCCATGGCCTCGGTGAAACCCAGCAGCGACGGTGGATTGGAGGCCTGCCACTGGCGCAGGGCGGAGAGAAAGACGTTGATGGCTTCCTCCGCATCCGGTCCCAGCCGCGCGATCAGGTCGCGGCGGCCGTGGTCGGCGGCCAGCACATCGGCGTAGAAGCTGTAGGGATCGAGCCTGACGGCTTTGCCCTGCCATTTCAGCAGCTTTTGCACTGCTGCCGCAAAGCCGGTGTTCGCCTGCAATGCCGCCCACAGGCTGGTTTCACCGCGCCCGGCGGCAACCGCCAGAAGCTCCTCCTCGTTTAGCCCGATCAGCGGCGATTTCAACAATGCAGCCAGCGTCAGATCATCCTCCGGCAGCAGGCAGAACCGGCCGAGCGCCAGAAGGTCGAGCACCGCGATCTGTTCGTTGAGCTTCATGCGGTCGGCACCCGCCACCGGCACGTTTTCTTGCTTCAGCGCCTTGATCACGCCGTTAAAGATCGGGCCGCGGTTGCGCACGAGGATCAACACATCGCCCGGCGTGATGGGCAGGCCGTCGTCCTCGAAGCGCGCCTCGCTGTCGATCCAGAACTTGATGCGCCGGGCCACGCGCCGGGCGAGGCGAGACGGCGATGCATCCGGCGGGGTGCTGTCCACCGTATCGAATGCGTCTTTCTCTGGCACTTTCTCCGTCAGTTCCGCTGGCCAAAGCTCGACCAGACCGGGTTTGCCGACACGCTGGCTCACATGAATCGTCGGCTCGTTGGCGCTGGACAGGTCCGTATAGCGCTCCTCGGCTGCAAACACCTGATCCACCATGGTCAGCACATCGGCGACCGTGCGATAGGATTGCCGCAGCTTCACATCCTCGAACGGATGCGGCGACTTTGCCTCCTGATTATAAGCCCGGATGCGCAGGTCGAAATGCAGCCGCGCTTTGTCGAACTCTTCGGGTTTCGCGCCCTGAAAGCCGAAGATCGACTGTTTCTCGTCGCCCACCGCGAAAATCGTGCGCTGCACGGCCCGCGCACCTTCGCCCGCGAAGAAATCATCGGCCAGCGCCTTCACGATGGCCCATTGCTCGGGGCTGGTGTCCTGCGCCTCGTCCACCAGCACATGGTCGAGGCCCTGATCCAGCTTGAACAGCACCCATTTCGCGGTGTCGGCTGTCAGCAGCTTCACCACCTTGCCGATGAGATCGGGAAAATCGAGGCGGCCCAGACGGCGCTTTTCCGCGCGGTAGCGGGCGTTCACCTCGTCGGCGATGAGCACGATGGCTTCGGTGCGCCCGGCAGCGGCGATGGCGTTGATGCGCTGCACCAGTTCCAGCACGCGCTCCTGCTCGTCCAGCATATCCTGCGCCAGCTCAGGATCGCCTTCGACAAGTTTTTTCGTGGCGAGAGATTTTCGCGGAGCCAGATCCTGTGTCAGAAAGATCTGGATATACCCCTCCAGATCCTCCAGCCCCTGCGTCCGGCGTGCATCCTTGAGTGCAGCAGCGCGGCTCTGGTCGGTCTTGGTGCCCGTCGCCAGCCAGTCGTGAATCGCCTGCCAGTTGGCGGAATAGAAGCCCTGATTGATGATCTTCCGTTCGATCATCTCGACAGTTTCATCCGGGCCAACCCCAAGCCTCTGCCTGACACTCGAAACCGCAAACTTGCGTTCCGGAGCCTCAACTGCACGCCGATGCGCCATGAACGCCTTCAGCGCATCGCGAAAGCCGCCTTCACCCGCCGCATCGGTCGCGGTCCGTAGCGCACGGCCCAGAAGACTGCCCGCCTCCCGCAATGCCGCCGCCAGCGTGGCCGTGATGGCGGATTCTGTTGCGTCGCGTTGTTCGCGGTCGTCCAGCACCTTGAATCGGGCAGGCACGGCAGCCTCGAACGGGAAGAGATGCAGAAGCCGCTCGCAGAAGCCATGGATCGTCTGTATTTTCAGCCCGCCCGGCGTTTCCACGGCGCGCGCGAACAGGCGGCGGGCTTTCTCCAGATCGCCCGCACGGGGCATTTCGCCGGTTATCTCGTGGATGGCATTGGCGAGAGCATCGTTCTCCAGCGCCACCCATTTGCCCAACGCCTCGAAAATGCGGTTCTGCATATTGGCGGCGGCTGCTTTGGTAAACGTCACGCACAGGATGCGCGCCGGATCAGCACCTGAAAGCAGCAGGCGCACGACGCGGCTTGTCAGCACGGTGGTCTTGCCCGCGCCCGCGTTGGCGCTGACCCAGACAGAGTTCCGCGGATCGGCGGCTTTGAGCTGTTCGGGCGAGGCTGCTGGCATTCAATTGTCCTTCCCTCTCACCCTTTGGGAGAAGGTCGCCTTCGCGTTAGCAAAGGTCGTATGATGGATTACATGGGTTTGACAGGCCTGAGCTACCCTGAATTTACCCATAGCATGAACTGTGTGAGAAGAGCGACTGAGTAAGGCAGGGATCAGCTGCGCCTTGGCCAATACATGTGGCCTAACGCACCCGATGCGGGCATCCAGTTTGCCAAGGCAACCTGCAAACCGGAAGGCTGATCATCCGCCTGCTGTGTGCGCGTTCCTCATCCCACTCGGTGAAAAATGAGATCAGGGTCGCATGCCTTCCAGGCTGTCCAGCTCCCGGTAATCCGGAAGCATGGTCGCAAGCTTGATGCCATAGCGCAGAACGACGCGGTCATGCTGCGGGCGCGACAGAAGCTCCGTCCAGTTCCGCGCCCTGAACAGCACGAGGTTGGCGGGTAAACCTGCGGCGATACGGCCATGCATGCTCAACCCCATGACGTCGGCGGGCGTCGTCGTCACAGCTTTCGGCCAATCGCCAAAGGGATGATCCAGCTGCAATATCCGCGTGGCCTCGCGGAACACCTCCAGCGTATCGAGATCGCCGTAGGCATAGAACGGATCGCGCGTGTTGTCGGATGACACCATCACCGGCACACCTGCCGCCTTCAGCTCATGCAGCGAGGTCACGCCTCGCCAGCGCGGAGTGCGGCCTGATTGCCGGTCCTGAAGATACATGTTGCACATCGGCAGCGAGACGATGGATATCCCCGCCTCCTTCACCATTGCAATGATGCGTTTCTCGTCTTCCGGCTCCTGCAGTGCCAGCGAACAGCAATGGCCGCAGAGAATCTTGCCGGTGAATCTGTGGCGCAAGGCAGCCGCCGCGATCCGCTCCAGCGAGCGGGCGGCGGGGTCGGCGGATTCGTCTACATGAAAGTCGAGATCAAAACCGTTCTCGATCGCCGTCTGGAACATGATGTCGAGCGCCTGATCAAGCTCCGGGATCATGTAGCTGACACAGCCGAAGATGCCGTTGCCGTAGCGCTTCACCGCCACCACGACATCGCGCATATGCGCCGCTTCCAGCGCGAACTGGATACCAAAGAGCGGAGTTCCCTGTAACGTGATGCGGTCCTTCCACATCTCGCGGGTCTCCGCGAAAACGGGCCAGGAAATACCGATCTGCTTGCCGATAGAATCGATATGCGTGCGGATTCCACTGACACCGTGATGCTCAGCACTGCGAAGCGCGAAATCCATCCTTACGGCAATATCCGAGGCAGACCAGTGGGCCTCGCGGTCCTTGCCGACGTTCTCCAGCGCACCGGGAAAGGTACCGTCGGGGTTAGCGCGGCGCGACCAGATGTGGCCCTTGTCGAGATGCGTGTGGCATTCGACAAAGCCCGGGAAAACGATGCCCTGGCCGAGATCGATGATATCCGAGCTTTCTGTCTCCGCCATCGAGCGAAGATGATTATCTGGCGCAGATTGAAGAGCGCGAATTGAGCCATCGCCTATGGCGAGATCGACAAGCGCGAAATCACCTTCGCCCTCACTGACTCCAGTCGCCAGACATCGCGGCACCCGCGCATTCCTGATCAGCATTCCAGCCATCGCCCCTCAGCGTTCTTTCTTCATGGCACTCTCGTGCCAGTCTTTCAGCATCATGTGCGATACGAAAACAATGGCGTAAAAGATGACAATGCCCATGAGCGACAGCAGCAAAAGCGCTGCAAAGGCACGCGGCACATTCAGCCGGTAGGTGCTTTCGATAATGCGGTAGGCCAGGCCCGAGCCCGCGCCTGCCGTGCCTGCTGCGATCTCGGCCACGACGGCACCAATGAGCGAGAGCGGCCCGCCGATCCGGAATCCGGTCAGGATATAGGGCAGCGCCGTCTTCAGCTTGAGCAGGACAATGCGGTGCCAGGCGGATGCGCCATAAAGGTCGAATAGCGCTTCCAGTCCGCGATCTGTGGAGCGCATGCCGGTGATGGTGTTGGAGAGTACCGGAAAATAGGTCACCAGAAACGCCGTCATCAGCACCACGGTGGGCGCGGAATAGTACATCAGCAGAATTGGCGCGATGGCGATCACCGGCGTGACCTGCATGACAACAGCATAGGGGAACAGCATGTTCTCCGCCGTCTTGAACATGCCAAGCAATACGCCCAGCGCCACGCCACCCGCAAAGGCCAGCAGCATTCCGGTCAGCGTGGTCTGCAGCGTGACCCACATGGAAACCGAGAGCACGGGCCAGTCCTTGATCAGGGCTGCGACAATGCCAGACGGCGAAGGCAGCTTGTAGGGCGGAATGGCATTGTACCACACCGACCACTCCCACCAGCCTATGATAGCAATGGCCAGCGCAAGCGGCAGTCCATAACGGGAGAACAGGGACTGGGCGTTCATGCGCCCCGCTCACATATGGTCATGGGCCGCCATCGCTCCATGCAGCGCGTGCGAGGCCGCCTTGCAGCTCTCGGCATAGGCCGCTGTCGCGCGGAAATCCTCGTTTCGCGGATAGGGCGCATCCACAGCCAGATCTGCCACGACACGCCCAGGGCGCGCCGCCATGACGATGATGCGGGAGGAAAGATAGACGCTCTCATAGACCGAATGCGTGACGAAGATCACTGTCACGTTGCGCGCCGCTTTCAGCCGCAAGATGTCGTCGTTTAACTTGAATCGGGTGATCTCGTCGAGTGCCGCAAAGGGCTCGTCCATCAGCAGCAACTTCGGCTCTGTCACCAGCGCGCGCGCAATCGACACGCGCATCTTCATTCCGCCGGAAAGCTCGCGTGGATAGACATGCGCGAAGTCCGATAGCCCGACCAGATCAAGCGTCTCCTTGATATTCGGCAAGGCATCTGCGCGCGACAGGCCCTTCAGCTTCAGCGGCAGATAGACATTGTCGGTAACGCTGGCCCACGGCATCAGCGTCGGCTCCTGGAAGACAAAGCCGATATCGCTCTTGGCGGAACCGCCCGACGGCCAGGTGATGCTGCCGGACGACACATCCGCCAGCCCTGCGATCAGACGCAAAGCTGTCGATTTGCCACAGCCCGAGGGGCCAAGCAGCGACAGGAACTCGCCTTCGCGCACATCCATGGCCAAGTCTTCCAGCGCCACGGTGCCGTTGGCGAACTCCTTGCGGATATGACTGAGCGAGATGAGGGTACGGGACATTCCGCGCCTTGTCTTACTTCCGCAACTCCTTGCCAAGCCCCTTGTTCACAAAGGCCAGCGTGTAGCTCTTCCTGTAATCCAGATCAGCCTTGTAAAGCCCAGCCTTCACCATCTTGTCGAAGAAGCTCTTCATCCTTGCGTCCGTCATCGCGCCGATGCCAAGCTGCAGCGTATCACCGCTGTCAACGATGCCATTGGCTTTCATCAGGGCGATACCAGCGGCGATCTTGCTGTCGGACATATCGGGGTTGTCCTTCTTGATCAACGCATTGGCGGCGGCATTGTCTCCGTAAAGATAATTGTACCAGCCCAGGATCGAGCCTTCCACGAACTTGCGCACCATCTCTGGCTTCTTCTCGACCAGTTCCGTGCGGGTCTCGATGGTGGTTGAATAGGTGTCGAAGCCATGGTCGGCCAGCAGGAAAACCTTGGGCTTGAAACCTGCCGCCTGCTCGATAGCGACCGGCTCCGAGGAGAGATAGCCCTGCATCACCGACTTCTTGTTGGCGAGGAACGGGGCGGCATTGAAGGTATAGGGCTTGGTCTGCTCTTCCCTGAAGCCATGCTCGGTTCTCATCCACTGGTAGAACGAGGCGAGGCCTTCTTTCGACACGAAGATATCGTTGGATTTCTTCAGGTCCGCGAAAGTGTCAAAGCCCTCGCCGGGATGCGCGATCAGCACCTGCGGTTCCTTCTGGAAACTGGCGGCGACCGCAACCGTCGGAATGTTCTGCTCCACCGCCGAGAACGCCTGCAGCATGTTGCCGCCCATGTAGAAATCGATGCGCCCCACCGGCAGAAGCATGCGGTTGTTGGCCTGCGGGCCACCCGGCGCGATGGTCACATCAAGACCAAGCTTCTTGTAAGTGCCATCGGCAACAGCCTGATAGAAACCACCGTGCTCAGCCTGTGCCAGCCAGTTGGTGCCGAAAATGACCTTTTCGGCGGTTTGCGCGCGGGCAGGAAGCGCGATGGCGGTTGCGGCTGATGCGGCGGCAAGGCCTGTGAAGTGGCGGCGGTTGAGCATGGGGATGGCTCCGTCAGGTTGATCGTAAGGACGATAAGGATATTTATGGGGTGCCGGGGGGATGAGTCCAGTGTGGATGATGCTTCCGGAAAGCCTTTATGTCGCAGATGTGGTCCATCTTGCTTTTTTGCCGGCGACCATGGTGAAAGTGAAATCATGTCCTTCCCATCGTTGAAACTCGCCGTTGCGGTCGAAAAATTCCCCATCGCGGGAACCTTCACCATCTCGCGCGGCAGCCGCACCGAGGCGGTTGTGGTCACGGCCACGGTCAGTGACGGCACCCATGTGGGCAGGGGCGAATGCGTGCCTTATCCGCGCTACGGCGAAACGGTGGAGGGCATTGCCGCCGATATCTCGGCTCAGGCCATACAGCTCGCGGCAGGTGGTGACCACACAACCCTGATCGCCGGATTGAAGGCCGGTGCTGCCCGCAATGCATTGGATTGCGCATTGTGGGACCTTGCGGCCAAGCGGCAGGGACAGCGCATTTGGGAGATCGCGGGAACGCCGGAACCAAAGCCGGTGACGACCTGCTACACGCTCAGCCTCGGCACGCCTGAAAGCATGGAAGCCGCCGCCCGCACCGCCAGCCAGCGCCCGCTGCTCAAGGTCAAGCTGGGCGGAGACGGCGATGTCGAACGCATTGCTGCTGTCCGGCGCGGCGCACCCCGGGCGCGTCTGGTGGTGGACGCCAACGAAGCCTGGACCGAGAGCAACCTTGCGGCCAATGCTGCGGCCTGCGCGGCGGCAGGAGTTGAACTGATCGAGCAACCGCTCCCGGCAGGCAAGGATGAGGCGTTGTTGACGTTCCATTCCCCCGTGATGCTCTGCGCGGACGAAAGCGTGCATACCCGCGAGACATTGCCCGCAATGGCGAAAAAATATCAGGCTATCAATATCAAGCTCGATAAAACCGGAGGACTGACCGAGGCGCTCGCCATGGCCGACGCAGCCGAGGCCCTTGGCTTGAAGATCATGGTGGGCTGCATGGTCGGGACCTCACTCGCCATGGCCCCGGCCCTGCTGATCGCGGCCCGCGCGGCGTATGTTGATCTCGACGGCCCCTTGCTGCTGGCGCAGGACCGTGAGCCCGGCCTAATCTTCCAAGGCAGCACGATCATGGGCTATGGGCCTGATCTCTGGGGTTAGGCCATTCCGGCATCAAGCCCGCACGCCGCGAGAAACCCCCTTAGGCTGGCAACACCCTTTTTCGCGTAGGTCAGCGGATGGGCTTTCTCCGGGTCCTGCTCGGCCTCAACGATGACCCATCCTGCGTAGCCTTGCAGCGCCCGGAACACGGCTGTGTAATCCACAATACCGTCGCCCGGCACGGTGTAGACCCCAAGCTCCTCACCCTTGCCCAGGATGGCATCGAGAAAGCTCCAGTCCCCCGCCCGCGCCTTCTCCATGATGGCAGCACGCACATCCTTGGCATGGACGTGGCTGATCCGCGTGCGATAAGTCCGCGCCAGTTCCGCCGGGTCCGAACCGCCCCAGGTCGCATGCCCTGTGTCGAGCAGCAGGTTCACGGAAGCTCCGCATGTCTCCATGAATGTCGCAATATCGGTGCGGCTCTCGACGATGGTGCCCATGTGATGGTGATAGCAAAGCCGCAGCCCCTCATCCGCAAGCCTGTCCGCAAGTTCTGTCATGCGGGTACAAAACGGAGCCCATTCAGAAGACTCAAGGCGCGGGCGTTGCGATAGCGGCATCATTCGGTCGCCATGGATGGCATTGGAGGTTTCGGCCACGATGAAGACATCGGTCCCCATGGCTTTCAGCAGGGCGCGGTGGTCTTTTGCGAGGTCAAATTCCGTCCGCGCATCGCGCTTCAGCAACTCGACCGAATGCCACCCGCCGACGCAGGCCATACCGAACGGAGCCAGTGCTGCCTTGAGCGCATCGGCCTGACGGGGAAACTTGTGGCCAAGTTCCATGCCCGTGAACCCGGCCTCACGCGCCTCAGAGAGGCAGGTCTCCAGAGGTGTTGCACCACCGATATGCTGGAGGTCATCATTCGACCAGCAGATGGGGTTCGCACCAATGCGGATTGTCATACTTGGCCTCCCAAAACTTACAGTTCAAGCGGGTCAGCACCGACGCCGACAATGGTCTGGTCAAAATCAATATTCGCCCCGGTCATCAGGCCGGATTCGTCCGACGCCAGATAGAGGCAGGCGCGCGCCACCTCCTGCGGGTCGATGAGGCGACCGAAGGGCCGTGTCTTCACAGCTTCGTCCAGCCAGCCGTCCTGCGCGTCATGATATTCCCGCATCACGCGTTCCTCGCCCGGCGTGTGCATCCAGCCGATATTGAGGCCGTTGACGCGGATGCGGTGTCTGACCAGCGAATGCGCCACATTGCGCGTCAGTGTGGCCAGCGCACCCTTGCTGGTGCTGTAGGCTGACAGAAATGACTGGCCACCATGGGCCGACATGGACTGGATGTTGATGATCGAGCCCGCGATCTTCTCCCGCACCATGATCCGCGCGGCTTCCTGAATGAGGAAGAACGGCGCGCGGACGTTGACGTTGAACAACTCGTCATAACGCTCCTGCGTCGTGTCGAGGATCGTGCCGCGATCCGTCAGGCCCGCCGCGTTGAGCAGCACATCCACGCGACCAAAGCGCTGGTCCGCCGCCTTGACTACTGCGCGGGCCGTATCGACATCAGCCAGATCGGCCTTGATGAAAATCGCGTCGGTGCCAAGAGCCGCCAGCGCCTTCCTAACCTGCTCGCCCCGCTCTGCATTGCGACCGCAGATGACGATGCCAGCGGCACCGCTGCGGGCGAAGAGCATGGCGACAGCCTCGCCCAGCCCCTGCGTGCCGCCGGTGACGACAGCGATCTTGCCATCCAGCCTTGCGCCGATTGCCGTCATGATGAAACGCTCCCTCCGGGACCGGTTGCCAGCAGACTTCTCGAATCTGCCTTGTGACCAAACCCTCTCTTGCCAAGACTAAATCAGAAGCTACGCTGGACGGCAAAGCGTGATACCGCGTGAGAAGAAGAAAATTGCTCCGGAGGGCGTTGTGATCAGGGTGGGATTGCTTGGGGCAGGCCGCATTGGCCGTATCCATGGCGGAAATGTCGCTGTTACCGGCAAAGCCCGGCTTGTTGCCGTGGCGGATGCAATGCCGGAGGCTGCAAAATCCCTAGGAGAAACACTAGGTGCCCGCGTTGATGACGCCGACGCCCTTGTTGCTGCCAATGATATCGATGCCGTTCTGATCTGCTCACCCACCGATACGCACTCCGATCTGATCGAAGCGGCGGTGAAAGCGGGCAAGGCCGTGTTCTGCGAAAAGCCGGTTGATCTGTCATCCGAGCGCATCGTCCGCTGCCTCAAGGTCGTGGCGGCGTCCGGCAGGCCGCTGATGATCGGCTTCAACCGCCGCTTTGATCCCAGTTTCGCCGAGGCCCATCGTCGTATCCGTGCCGGTGCTGTCGGTGCGGTTGAACTGGTCAGCATCATCTCGCGTGATCCCTCCCCGCCGCCGCCAAGCTATGTCGCGCGCTCCGGCGGACTATTCCGCGACATGATGATCCATGATCTCGACATGGCGCGGTTTCTGCTGGGCGAGGAACCGGTTGAGGTCCATGCCGTCGGCTCCTGTCTGGTCGATCCGGGCATCGGTGAGGCGGGCGATGTCGATACCGCCGCCGTGCTGCTCAAGACGGCCTCGGGCAAGATCGCGCAGATCACCAATTCGCGCCGCGCCACCTATGGCTATGACCAGCGCTTCGAGGTGCATGGCTCAAAGGGTATGGTGCGGGCACAGAATGTGCCGATGAGTACGGTCGAGACGGCCACGGAAAGCGGCTTTCTGGCTGATCCTGTTCTGCCGTTCTTTCTGGAGCGCTATGCTGCGGCCTACCGGGCCGAAATGGATCATTTCCTCAATGCCGTTGCTGGCGGGACACAGCCGTCTCCTTCAGGCGAAGACGGCTTGCGCGCGCAGCTGCTGGCGGACGCTGCCACACAATCGCACCAGACCGGACAACCCGTCCGGCTGGGAGCCTGAGCATGGCGAAAGCAACGTTTTCAGCCGCAGACCTGACCGCACGGTTTCACGCCATGGCGGGAATAGCGGTGGAACTGGGCCATCTGGCCAACCGCTATTTCAACGATCAGGCGTCGCTGGGAACCCGCATGAAGGGCTTCCAGGATTTCCTGACCGAGGCGGATGGCGCGGTCGAGGCGTTATTCCGTCAGCGCATTGCGGATGCCTTTCCCGGTGATGCCGTGATGGGCGAGGAAATGGGTGGCGGCAGCAGCGACCGACTCTGGATTATCGATCCGATCGATGGCACGGCCAATTTCGCGCGTGGCGACAGGCAATGGTGCGTGTCCATCGGCTTCGTGGCTGACGGCGTGCCGGAGCTCGGTGTCATCCATTCACCCGCATTGGGCGAGACGTTTCTGGCCCAGCGCGGCAAGGGTGCAACGATGAACGGCAAGCCGATCAAGGTGGCCGCGACAACCGATCTGCGCCAGTCCACCATCGAATTCGGCTGGTCGCCACGGCTGCCAGCAGCACCCTATCTCGAAACGCTGAAGCGGCTCTATGCGGGCGGTGCTAACGTCAAGCGCAGTGCATCCGGAGCACTTGGGATCGCCCATGTCGCGATAGGCCGCACCGACGCATACGGTGAATTGCACATCAACTCCTGGGACGTCGCGGCTGGGCTGGTGATTGCGGTGGAGGCAGGCGCGCGCATCAACGAATTCTGCACAGGCGACTGGCTGACAAAAGGCAATCCGATCCTCGTTACCACACCGGCATTATGGGATGTGGTGCATGAGGCCAGCGGCATTTCATATGCGGTGCCACCGGGTGGTTAAAAGCTGAACGCTGCAAGCCGCAAAGGCAGCAGTGATGAAAACGACAAAGGGAGGACTTCGATCATGAAACCTATCAAGACACTCGTCTTAGTAACGCTGACCCTGCTGGGTGCCGCCACATCGGCCTCGGCGCAGGGGGAGGTCACGGTCTATTGCTCGGTGCAGGAGGAATGGTGCCGCCCGATGATGCAGGCTTTCGAACGCACCACGGGCATCAAGGTTGCGATGACCCGCAAATCCTCAGGCGAGACCTATGCCCAGATCAAGGCGGAAGCTGCCAATCCGCGCGGCGATGTCTGGTGGGGTGGCACAGGTGACCCGCATCTGCAGGCGGCGGAGGAGAACCTCAGCGAGCCCTACAAGTCGCCGATGCTGGAGAAGCTGCTGCCGTGGGCGAGCAAGCAGGCCGAGCAATCCGGGTATAAAACAGTGGGCATCTACGCCGGTGCGCTGGGTTATTCCTACAACACGCAACAACTGGCGCGCCGCAACCTTCCCGTCCCACGCTGCTGGGCGGATCTGGCAAAGCCGGAATACCGCGACGAGGTGCAGGTGGCTGACCCGAACTCATCAGGCACGGCCTACACACAGGTCGCGACGCTGGTGCAGCTCATGGGCGAGGAAAGAGCCTTCGCCTTCATGCGCGAAATGCACCGCAATGTGAACCAGTACACCCGCTCAGGCGCCGCTCCGGCGCGCGCTGCGGCCACTGGCGAAAGCTTGATCGGCATCACCTTCTTGCATGACGCCGTGACAATGGCCGTGACCGGCGCACCGGTGCAGATCGTCGCGCCCTGCGAAGGCACCGGCTACGAGATCGGCTCGATGTCCATCGTCAAAGGCGCGCGCAATCTGGCCAATGCCAAGCGCTTTTATGACTGGGCGCTGACGCCAGAGGCACAGGCCATCGCGACGGAAGCCAAGTCCTATCAGGTGCCGTCGAACGCTGCTTCTGCTGTGCCGCCACAATCGCCCAAGCTCGCGGACATCAAGCTGATCGATTATGATTTCGTGAAATACGGCTCCTCGGCGGAACGCACGCGGCTGTTAGCGCGCTGGGATGCCGAAATCCGCAACGCACCACGCCGTTGAGCCGGAACGGAGCCATGCGCAGGCGCAGCGCCGATCGGGGGATGGTAGACGCGCTGGCAGCGGCAGTGGCCGCCGTCGCTTTCGTTGTGCTGCCATGGGCCTTTGTCGGTGACCTGCGCCCGGCCCTCGGCTGGTTGACGGAGGGTCGCTGGCCGCTTGTCTTGCCCATGCTGGCGTCACTGGCGGTTGGATGGCTCGGCACCCGCGGTGCAGTGACAGGGCGGGCGCGTGTCGTGACTGCGGCTCTGGGGCTGGTGGCACTTCTGGCCTACGGGTTCTTGCCCGGCCTCTTTGATGCCAGGCAGTCGCTTCCCATGGGGATCGGTGCGGCCTTGACGGCAGCAGCGCTCGTTGTGCAGCTGTCGCGAGGCTTTGCAGCAGCGGGGGCTTTCACGGCGGATCGCTGGGTTGCCACCACCACGGTTTCGATTCTGGCGATGGTTCTGCTCTTCGTGTTCTTTCCCGTGGCAAAGGTGCTGGGCAGCGCCTTTCTGGATAAAACCGGCGCTCTTGATCTTGGTCTTGCCTGGACACGGCTGGCGGCACCAGATATTTGGTCACTCGCCTGCATTTCCGCCAATGCAAGCTGCGGCGTGGTTGCCAATACGGTCATTCTGGGTGTTCTTGCAGGCGCGCTCTCGACCTTTCTCGGGTTGGCCTTTGCCTTGCTGGCGCAGCGCGGCGGCATGAAGAACACAAAGCTGTTTGATGCGCTATCGATCCTGCCGATCATCACGCCGCCCTTCGTCATCGCGCTGGCGCTGGTGGTCCTGTTCGGACGCACCGGGATCATCACCACATTTCTCGACAGCTGGCTCAACGTTCCGCGCTCGCGCTGGATCTATGGCCTTCCCGGCGTATTGATCGCGCAGGTGCTGTCGCAGACGCCACTGTCCTACCTGATGCTGCGGGGTGCGCTGCAGGGCATAGCGCCGTCGCTGGAGGAAGCCGCACAGACGCTGCGCGCCAGCCGCTGGCACACCTTCCGTACCGTGACATTCCCGCTTCTGCGGCCTGCCATCGCAGCGTCGTTCCTGCTGGGATTCGTGGAAAGTCTGGCGGATTTCGGCAATCCGCTTGTTCTGGGCGGATCGTTCGAGGTTCTGTCCACCAAGATCTTCTTTGCGGTCGCAGGCGCGCAGCATGATCCGGGACGGGCGGCGCTGCTGGCTCTCCTGCTGCTGGCACTGACGCTCTCGGCCTTCTGGCTGCAGATGATCTGGCTTGGCAAAAGTTCCTATGTCACGGTCACCGGCAAGGGTGACAATGGTGTGCCGTTGCCCTTGCCGCGCGGCGTGCGCCTGGCATCT
>JANPDL010000001.1:0-43591 GCA_031431475.1 Hyphomicrobiales bacterium | reverse complement strand
TGAAAGATGCGCGACTGCACGATCTGCGGCGGACTGGATCAACGAACATCACCAGCGAACGCATTGGTGTTCTCAGGTTTTTCGTCTCCCGAATCTTGAACCACAATAGCGACAAAGGCGATGGGGCTGCTGTCACCGAGGTCTATGATCGGAACGCTTACATGCGCGAAAAACGTGACGCGCTGAACGCGTGGTCAAAGCTTCTGATGACCATCGTGAATGGAGATACACGTCAGTCTCAATAGTTGCCAGTCCCCGGACCTTGGACCGGCAGACCCCAGATATTCTTTGCATGCGGGTCACGCAATTTGCGACGGCTGCGGCCAATCTTCTCTGCCGCGTCGCCTCTGACCCGTGGCGAGCAATAGGCAATAGCGGGCCAAACCCGAATGAGATGACGTTCGTCGGCAACCTGCATCAACCGAGCCGCAACTTTGTTCTGCGCTGAAGTGATGGCAGACTTCATCTGAGATGCCTCAACAATCTCCGCTTTCTCAAGCCTTACAACCTCCACCTTTGCTGACAACATCTGGCGCTCGACGGCAACGAGGTTTGCATGCGCCGCGCGAATGTCACCAGACCGGTCTGGCACAATTCGTCGATTGTCGTTGCGGCTCTGAAACTTGGACAGAAGACCGCTAAAAATCGTTTTGGGCTCTTGGGCTTGAGTAACTTCGGCTGAAGCCTTGATGGCCCGGTATTCAACGAATGCCAGACTGTGAGCACGTTGCAGATTATCGGCCCGCTGTTTAGCACTTGATATCGCATCCGCGAAACCACCGCGTGTGATGCTAGCTTTGCTTATCAGATCGCGGCATTGCCCCTCTTCCATCGCAAGAGCCTGCTCGCACTGCTTGGCTGGACTCATGGCCAATTGTCGGGCCGCAACCGAAATTTCTGACAAATTCTGCAAGAGGTGCCGAAGCGAGGTATCTAATCCCTGATCGCCTTGGTGATCGCCCGCGCTATGCCCGGTTCGTTCAACCGGTCGTGAAGCTCTTCGATTGCCGTCCGGTTCACTTTCGCCGCTGCCAGAATATCCGTCAGGAGCGATGCGACTGTTGCCGGGAACGGTTTTCCCGTTGCTGGCATCGGTGTTTGCAGGCTGTTTGCTGCTTCCTCTATCGTTCTCAAGCGGGCTTCTAACGAGTCCATCCGGGCTAGGATGACGTGCCCCATTGTCTTCTGCTCTTGCTGCATTTTCTGGTCCTTCCATACGTTGTGAAACATCGTCTTTCGCCGCTCCGACCATCCGTCGAAGCGACCCCGCGAATACGCCATGAGAGCGCAATACCCATTCGCCGGGCTTGTCTCCGCGCTGGATTTCGACGCCGATATCAGCAAGCTTTGCGACAAGCTGAGCCCGCGTTTCAGTTGAGCGCCAAGCGTCTCGCACCAAAAGCCTCAAGCCGGGCAGGTCCATTCCCTGTCGCTTGGCTGCTGCGTGTTCTGCGCTGGTATAGGCCTGTTCTGGGCGGGCAAGCTGCGAGGCCAATTTAGATTCAAGCTTCTCAGCAAGCTCGATCCCTCCTTCCCGCCGCAACGCCTCTGCAACTGACTTGGTGTGAGCACCCAAAACGATCTCATGGCCACATTCGTATTCAGCAATGCGGGCAATCTTCTCCTGACGGGCATAGTCATTCGATGACGACAATACCCGGCCAGTGACCGCCTCTACCTCGGGAACAACGATGTGCCAGTGAATGGGATAGGCCTCTTCTGTCGCCCTCTGCTTCTCATGCTCGACAACGAAGACGCGTTCCGGGTCGAACCGGAACTCCTCACCAAGGGCATGAACCACTCGCAAGGCCTGATCGCGTGTCATGGCCTCCGCTGGCGAAATGATGAATTGCCTGACAGCGAATGCGGTTTTGAATCTAGCTGCATCGCGAAACATGTCCGCGATGTCAGCTTCTGTTCCCCGCAAAATCTGCATGCGGTCGTTCTCATCGCCCCTAACCAAATGATTGAGAATGCGGCTCTGGCTGTCACCCGTTGAATGGCGTGTTGATTTGATAATCATGGCGTCATCTTGAGGTGGCGGTTGGCAACGGCGCGAAGCTCCAAGGCCAACTTTTCGATACTTTCGGCTGCGGCAGGCTCAATGGCCTTGATGGCAGGAAGATACAGCGCAAGAGCGTTGGCCAGTGTCCGATTCATGGCGAAATCGCGCCTGGCGTCTACGGTAGCAATGCGGCCATCCGCTGCTGCCGTCATGCCTCTCCGGGCAAGCTCGGAAAGCGTGAGCCCCTGTGCTGCGGCATATGCCGCAATCCGGTTCTTGTCTCGGAGTTGCAATCTCACTTGAACAACGGTTCGCATCTTCTGCTGTCCTTTGGGGTCCACGGGGCTTGCCCCTGGCTTGCTGTCGATACAATCGACATGGCTGGCTTCAAATCTTCCTGTCACAACTATGATTCTGGTTCGTCATGGGCTTTGCAAGCACATGTCATGACAAAAATGCGCGCGGCGAAGCTGGCCGGGGTTGCGAAGCCCGCGCCTTCCGAATTCTTGCAGTTTTCAGAAGATCAGTCCGTGGCGAGATACGTCGGAAGCTTTGTGGGTATGTCGCTCATTAGGATCAATTCACAGGATACGGTCTCTCCGGTGTCCTGCACCAAGGCTAATTGCCCTGCTGGGAGTGAACTATCCCATGCGAAATTCTCGGCCATGAGTCCCAGAACCCGCCGCTTGTAGTCCGTGTCGAGGTTGTCGAGTTGGTCGCCCTTGGTCTCCAGAACGGTGACGCGTGATGATCCATCGCCGCGCTGAATGGCAAAAATGAAATCGGGATAGATTTTCCCGCGCTTCCATCCTTGAAGCCCATACTGGGTGCGGGCAACGTTCCGATGCCACCATTTCAGGGCCTTGTCGCCGTCCAGATGCACTGCAACGCCGCGCTCATCGTTGTTGAACTCGCCATCATAGACTGGCACAAAAAGGCTCCGCTCCAACGGGCCCCCCTGCCTTCCGACAAGCTGGCGAGCATCCTCCGGAAGCGTCGTTTCCAGCGTGAAGGGCATACGCCAGTTCCTGCCATCAAGGCGCAACCGGAACTGGATGTTGCCCGCTGTCACTTCGGACTTGAACCGCGTTTCAGCACGGGCCGTGCGCTCGATATCAAGGCCCCTGCGAAGCTCCTCGATGATCAGGCTGGAAAGGCGTCCAAGCTTCTCATCGTCAAAGCCCCGCGCTTTCAGGCGGGACAAGGTCAGCCCTACGATCTCCCGGCACACGAACGGGTTGGGCACGATATCGGACAACATCCGGACGGCGTATGCCGGATCAAACGCCATGGCTTCCATGCAGGCGGCAACAGCCTTTGATGCGATGGGGCTGGCGTCAACACCTGTCAGACTGATTTGTTGAAGCTGGCTCTCTGCTGCCAGCGCGCTTTCTGGAATAGCGTCTGCAATGGCGGCGGGGTCAAATCCTCGCCAGTCAATCGCTGCCAGAACGTCGGTGTCATAATCGAGGTCTCGCACCTCTGATCCTTCGACCAGAAGCACCTTTGGCAGATAGATTTCTGTGCTGGAGAATGCTGCCCTGCGATCGATCTTCCGGGCGCTGGCGGTCGCGGCTCCCGGCTCAGATGGCGCAACTTCAAGCACAAGATCGCCAAGGCCATCGGCCTCAAGACCTGCCTTGATTGCAGTTACCACCTCCGCTGTCCCTGCGTGGTGGGTGATCACATGGCATTCGTCCAAGGCGGGAATACCGGTCTTCATCGCCTCTGGCTGGCGAAGGATGCGCCCCACAAGCTGCGTCATGGCGTTGAGGTTGTTGGCCGCTGCCAGCGAACATAACACATAGGCGAAAGGGCAATCCCACCCTTCCTGCAAGGCTGATTTGGTGATGATGGCTCTGACGCGGTTTGTCGGCGCCAGAAGGTCCAGATTTTCCGGTTGGTTGAGGTCGTTCGTCTCGGCGGTCTTGACCGCGATTTCAGCCTCATCGAACCCGGCTGTCAGCAACCAGGCCTTCACATCTTCCGCGTGAATGTGGCCTGTGGCGCGTTGGTCTGCTCCTGTGCGCTCCACCTGAATGAGCATGATCGGGCGAATGTAACGGTTGCTCTCTGCCCTGTATGCCGCTGCGTGAACGTCCAAGGTTCTGAGCCTGTCCAGTGCCGCAGCCATCGTCGCACGCCAGTCTGTCCCCTGACGCGGATCAAGGTTGATCGGCATCTTGATCATGCCTTCTCGGTCAAGCTCCTTGCCTGTCACCTCAACCAAAACATTGGCATATCGCCCCGGAATTGGATTCCTGCCCCCACGTGGCTGAACGTCTTTTGGGGTGGCTGTAAGTTCAAGCACGAAGCAAGGGTTCAAGCCGTAGAGCGTGCTGAAGGCGAGTTCCGATATCGCCCTGTGGCCCTCGTCCATCACTACAACAGGCCTGATCGCCCGAAGCGCATTTCCCAAAGAGTCTTTCACCATTGGGAAGATGTCTCGATACGCGTCCAGATTGGGCGTGGCATCGATGGCGGCGAGATGCGCGGCCTGATCGCCTTCCGCTGGGAAGAACCCGTGAACATCGCCACGGTCCTGAAACATCTTCAACGCGTCCTGCGTCTGCCGGTTTGCCGATTGGAGCATCAACAGCATGACGCAAAGCTGCTCGTTCACATCGCGGGCATCAAGCCTGTCGGTCTTCTCCATGATGCGAACGCGGCCGGCGGCTGCGCGGTCAAGCATCTGGCGGTATGGGTGCTGGCGGTCCCGCAAGCGCCGGATGGTCTGGGAGTAGATTGCCTCATTCGGCACGATCCATAGCACAAAGCCGGTGTTCTTCCCCAGATAGCGCCCGAAGATTCGGGATACGGCCTGCGTGGCGAGAAGGGTCTTTCCCCCTCCTGTTGGCACCTTCAGAACGGTGTTGGGGACATGTCGCCCCGCTCCATCCTGACGCAGTGAAAATGGAATGGCGGCGCGGGAGGATGGCAGCTTGCCTGCTGCCTTCATACGCTTCCATGCGGCCTCTGCATGGTCTTTTGGCTCAATCCCGATATCTGGATCGGCGGCAATCAGGGCAGCAATCTTGTCAGCCTTGACCTTTTCTTCCTTCAACGCGTCCAGATAGGTGTCGAGGGTGGTGAGGACGCGTTCCTGATATTCGAGTTCGCGCAACATGCTCACGCCCGCTCGATGCGATAGAGCGCGAAGGGCAATGGCACAAATTCCACGGGCAAGTTCTGCTCTGCCAAAAGCTTGGTGGACACATAGCGTGAGGGCGCAAAAACCAGATGCTTGGCCTTGTCAGCTTTTGCGGCAACAAAGGCCTTGGCACGGGACAAGGTCAGCGCTGCATCAGGTGATTTCAGCCACTCGATGTCCGGCTTGTAGATCAGCCAGATGTGCTGGCCGCCGGTCTCGCCAAGATAGAAATCAGCCTCCACCATCTGGGCAGGATCAAAGGCGCGGTTGGTCGCCATGTGGAACAGCGCTGATCCAAGTGCGGCATAGGGTGGCAAAGTCTCGCCGCTCAATATCTTGTCGAGCGCAATGGCTGGTCCAAGGGTGCAATAAGTAAAGGTGCCTCCAAGGCCCTCTGCCCTGTCGGTAACCGTCTTTTCGCCGGTGACAATCAGTGCGCCGTCCTTCACCTCTTTTTTGATACGATCATACTCGTGGCCGTGAAGATTTTCGATGGCCTTCACACTGTCACGCAATCGATCTGCATTTTCAATGGAACGCCAATTTAGGCTTGCTCGCATCAACTCTGTTTTCTGTATGCCGGTGAAAGCATACCCATTGATGACGCGCCTAATGCGTTCGGCAGTTAAATTATCGGCATAATCTTCGCCTTCAACAAGGATGAAGCGCCGGTTGCCACCGTCACGCTTGTTCGCCTCTAGAACTGCGTGGGCGGTGGTTCCAGAACCCGCAAAAGAATCAAGAATCAAGCTATTTTTATCTGCCGCAATTTGAATAATTCGTGATATTAATTCGAGAGGTTTGGGTGTCTGAAAAACATCATCTCTGTCGTTAAACAGCATTTTCAAAAATTGCTTGGCACCTTGATTGTGGCCAACTTCTTCATGAGACCATAATGTTTGAGGAACTACACCATTACGAACTTGTGTAAGGAACCTTTTGTAACGCGGTACATCGTTTAAACCTGTTTCACCCCACCAGATTTGTTTTTCCGTGACATTCTTAGCGTGTTGTTCAGGAGAATAACGCCAAACTGCTGTTGGAGATGGCCATATTTCTTTGCCATCAGCGGGTCGAATAATTGGAAACCAGCTATTTGGACGCTCTGCCCGCGATTTGTTTGACACGTAATTATCTGAGGCCCAAACATCTCGCGGATCGTTGTCCGGGTTTGTGTAAAGAGCTATTTGTTCATCTGAGCGTGGAATGAGATAACGATTCCAACTATCCTTATCTTTTGCAAAGCAGACAACGTAATCATGCGTAGTTGATATGAATTTTTCATCATTTGATGGTGAAAAACGCTTTTGCCAAATACATGTCGCTACGTAGCTATCCTTTCCGAAAATTTCATCAATCATAAGTTTCGCCGGATATAATTCGTTATCGTCAAGCGTCATCCAAAAGCTGCCGTCTTCCGACAGAAGCTCATACAAGAGCCGAAGGCGCGGCCACATCATCGCACACCATTTGTCATGGCGAAGGCCGTCTTCAATTCCGATGGGATTTGACGCCAGCCACTCCTTGATCATCGGGGAGTTGACGTTGTCGTTGTAGCTCCAACCCTCGTTGCCTGTGTTGTAGGGCGGGTCGATGAAGATGCAGTCCACCTTGCCCGCATACATCGGCAACAGCGCCTTCAAGGCGTGGAGGTTATCACCGTGGACAACCAAATTTCCGTCGAACGCAACAGGGCCAATGCCCTTCGACGCATCCGGCACAAGCGGGCGAAACGGCACGGCAAGGTGATGGTTGTAGACAAATTCCTTGCCCTTGAAACTCAGTTCCGTCACCGCTAGCCCCTCAATTACACGCGGATACCGGCATTTTTCACCGCCAAAGGCAGCCCGCTCCCTGATTCCGTAGCCTGCACCATGCACGAAGACGGTGTTTTAGCCAATCACTGCGAAAAGGGCTTTCAGAAGAAAGGAGGCACTATGCCGCCTTTCTGGGCTGCTCCATTGCAAGCAATTCTTCCACGTCGTCGCGGAAATCCAAGATCATCTGGATCGGCGGCTGCGCCGCGTTTGCAGCATTGTAAACGTCCACATCGACACGAAGCTGGAAGCAATCTCCAATGACCTGCTTGCGCCGCTGTGCGAACGCGTTCTCCATGTGCGAGCGTGGCGCGTTGTCCATGTCTGCCCAAAAAGTGAACTGCGCCCCGCCACGAGTCATTCGCACCGCGTGGTTAGCACGATAACGCATGCCTTCCGGTGATGTGCGATACTCCTCCCTGAGGGCGCGGCTCATGTCCTCTGCAAGCCGATCAAGAGGATCGATTTCAGGTATCTGAAGCATGTGCTTTTTCACGCCCCATGCGACGACTTCCCGCGTAGTTGCAGGAACGTGCTCGTTTTCGGCCTCGTAAAGACGCCAGACATTCTGAAGCTGTTCGTTATAATTCGCCATCCGTGCCTCCTACAGGCTTACGGGGGCAAGTTCGCCCCATCCATCAACAATCGCCCCTGCTGTCGCATAGGTGCGCACTTTCACGAGATACTTCCGAAGGTAATCGTATCGGCCCAAGTGCTTCTGCACCTGTCCAACCACCAAACCGGGATGAACCTGCTGACGCTTTGCGAAGCCAAGGATATCGCGTTCGGCGAAAAACGGATTTTTCCGCGCAATGAAAGACTTCATTTCATCCGTAGGAACGCAGAAATTCGCAGCCGCGCCATTGGCGATCTGTTCTTCATCGCTGTTCCCCGAACCATCAGCGCCAACGTCAATGTCAACGATCTCATTGCCGGTGCCTTTGCCATGTCCTTGAAGGACATGCTCGATTTCATGACGAAGAACGAACCAATAATTGTCGAGCCGGTCATGCCGCAATGACAGCCCGATTACTGGCGAGTTATCGTCAATCCAAAAGCAAACGCCATCAATCTGTGAGCCGGGAAGTCCCTCCACAATGACCAGCCGAACGCCTGCCTCCATCATAAGACGTGAAACATGCCTGATTTCTTCCGGGTCGATCAGGAGAGACTTCAAGCGGACCGCTGCGCTCTCCAGCGCTGCTCTCGAGTAGCGCGGTGCTGCCATCGATTCCGCGATCTGGCGGACACGAAACAGCCATGCCAACTGGACCGGGGTTACATCCTGATAACGCGTCTTCTTGGCGGCATGAGCCAGATGCGGAATTTCGTTGGTATTGGCCGCCTTGAAAAACTTGGTCAGTTGCGCTTCCAGCATGGGCGCGTCTGTATCGGCAAGCCAGCCGCGCTTGATCATCTCGCGGATGGGATACTTATCCTGCAACCGGGCGCGCTTCGCCACACCCGGATCAGGCGTCCGGGCAAGGGAAAGCTCATACGCCTTTTGCAGATTAGCAAAAAAATCAGCCGGAACGTCGAACGCATCGCCAAGGGCGCGCGCCATGTCAGCGCTGATGCCACGCTTGCCACCGACAAGCATGGTCACTGACTGCTCAGGCACTCCCAGAATGAATGCCAGATCACGCTGGCTCCAGCCGCGCGCCTCCAACTCCTCCCGGATAAAGAACCCCGGAGGCGGCACAGACATTTCAAACGTATCAGACATTGCCGTACTCCCTCGCTACCTGTGGTAGTCTTCGACTGCGATCACAACGATTTCAGGCGGTGAGCATTCATTGCGAAGCTCAAAAACGATCCGCCATTGATCGTTCACCCGGATCGAACGCTGCCCGTCGCGATCTCCTTTTAGTTTCTCATAGTGGAGGCTTTTCCAGTTGCGGAGTGTCCGCTCATCTGTTGCAGCCTCGATTATGACGAACTTGTTCCGACACGACTGGATCACCGCAAACGGCAACCGGGTCTCAGCGGCCCTGTCCGTGCGGATCAATTCCAAACGCTTGTCACGGAACACGATCTTCATACTCACCCTCATCTAACGATTCGGGGGTTAAGATCAAGTTACAAACTTAACGCCATACGTTAAGTCGGTACTTTTTATCTAAGGCGGAAGTGTGACGGCGACCGGTGTGATCGCAAATCTCTGGAACATTGGAACAAATAAGCAATATCAACAGGTTAGCCGTTCCAACGCCGAAAGCCGTTCCGGAACGCGGAACGGCTAAGGAACACCTAACGGCTTGATATCTTTGGATTGTTCCGATGTTCCGGCTTAAGCCTCCGGGCTCGGATCAACCAAATATCTCGACCAGGCATCTTCAAATTGCGCGCGTTCAAACCCATGCAACGAGGGACCGCCAATTCGCATCTTCTTCCCTAAAATATTGTATTCCTTAAGCTTTTTTGCGAGTTGGCGCGCACTGAAAGGCTTGCCCCGGTTGTAAGTTGCCCAAGGGCCCAACGGATCACTTATCAACCTTTCCAGCAATGTGGCTGTCGAAAGCCTCGTTGCATGGTCCGACTCGAAAGCGGCTTTCACATCAGCAAGCAATTCAGCACCTCCTGAAATTGTGCTGTCATCACTTCCACTGATCAGCAGTGCTGCGGAACGTGCTTTCGTCGGCCACTCGCCTCCTGCAACATCTGCAATCGCAAGCAGAGGTTCCCAATTATCTTGGGCCCGATCATTCAACTCATCCGGAAGTGCAGGTCGAGATGCCCGAACTGCGGCAGCATTATCCTTTGCAAACCGGGCGAGTTGACGAGCAAGGCTTCCAAACAAGCCTTCTTCCGCATGCCTCAACCGTTCAATGTTTTCGCTAGGCAGCTTGCGGCGAAGTTCCAGAATGACTGCTCGGTCCATCAACGTGTCTTGGAGCGTTCCGATCCCGCACAGAACCTTCGCGCCCCATGTCGAAAATTGTGTCGGCTCGTGGTCCGGGCCGACATTTCTGATAACATAGGCGCTGGCTTGTGTGTGGCCGGAATTCAGGATTCCCCGTATGTCGTCATTGCTACGCAGAAACGAGTCAGCTTCATCGATCAACAATGTCGGCGCATGCGCCTCGATCACCCTGAAAACTGCAGCGGGTGAGATGTTGGCGGCTACCAGCGGGCGAAGCGATAGTCGCCCGATGAAATCAAGAAGCTGCGATTTACCACATCTTTTTTCCGGGGCAGTAATTATTGCTAGCGGAGCAACATGCACGTCATCGATGAACCACGTGAAGGCAATCCATAGAGTTGTTGCAACGCGGGTCTGAGGTTCACAGATGATGAAGCGAGCAACAGTCTTTTCGATTGTATCAAGCAATTCACGTCCATCTATATGCTCTGGCCATGGTTCCACGTCTTTGAACATGCCGGACGGTTGGCGGCGTTCTGAGGATGGCGCTTGCGCACTGGTGTCGCTGGGTTGATTTGGCTCAACCGGCAGGATCATTTCTGCGAGACGCACATCTTCGTCGGTCGCGTTCATTTGCGCGCAGTCGTGGTCGTCGGAATGATCGACTGCAACGGATAGTTCCATCGCCGAATTAAACTCAGGCGTAATGAGACGGCATACGGCTCCGACTGACTCCTGAACCCACTCGGGATCGCATCCATCCTCGATTGCGTTCGCCAGATCCCAGCCCTTAACGGCAGGACGCGCCGACCCATCGGTAAGCATCTTTGAAAGTTGCTCGCCGTCTGCGATATAAATTTGCTCAATATTCAGGTCGTTCAAAATCCGCACAATTGAGTTGACATAAAATCGACCTGGCTCATCAGCGTCTGAAATCAGCAAAACGCATTGTCTAGAACGCAAAACTGACCAATCCGCGTGTTCCGCATTTTTCGAACCGCCGATTGACGTAACAATCACGCATTCGGGGAAAACAACACGTGCCGCATCGGAGGTTTTCTCACCTTCGACGATTACAACGGCTGCATGTGGCCGCTGAGCTAATTCACGCAAACCGTACAGCGGACGCGGTTTTTTAAGATGCTTTTGTCTCCAGTCGCGTCGACCTTTTGTGTCTTCACAAAAGAGTGCAAAACAAAATTCCTTTTTTAAGCCATCACTTTGGTTCCAGCGACATGTATAGCCAATCAAGGCACCATTACTGTTATGGTATGCCCAAACTGCGTCTGGTTGCTTCCACGCACCGTCAATAACTCTCATCACATTCAAGGGCGGTGATGATTCTGGAACGGGGAGTATTGGATGCCAGTCGCTATCATCTGGGTTCCCTTCAGTGATATTTGCGACAATGCCGGGGAAAAGTTCGATCTTTTTGACCATCACCAAGCCCTCATTCCAAGCCTGTTTGCGAGCAAGCGCGCGGCTTCGCATTGTGAAATGCCATGCCGCCAAGCTACCAGACTGATCAAGTCGCCACCGCGTTCGCCGGTGGCAAAATCGGCCCAAGCACCAGTAGTTAGATTGATCGAGAATGAACCGATCCTCTTGTCGTCGCGGCGAGGGTTGAGAGCCTTGTATTCACGCCCTTGAACCCGCCCGTTTGGTGCAATTTCTGACGCGATCTGATGCGATAAGGAAAGAGCAAGGCGGGCGATTTCTTGAAAAGGGATTTTACGGGAAGGAGTTCTCATCAGAATGCCCCCCGACGCCTGTGTCACATGGTGTGCCATCCACGTGACGTAGGGCTGCAATCCACGCCTTCACATCGGCACTGCGCCACGCTATGCGGTTAGGCCCGATTTTAACTGGCGATGGGAAGCTCCCATCTTTGCAGCGACGCCAGATGGTTGGGCCACTGAGCGAAGTGATGGCAATCACCTGCCTTCGGCTGTAAAGTTCCTGTTGCATGAATTTCTCCGGTTTGTTGTCCGGATGTTGATTCATCGCATTTCAGGGGTAGTGTCACGGACATGGTTTCTGGGATTTCCCAGAAACTATTTCCCGCCAAGTTTTCGGATAACGTTTCGCCTTAGGGAAGCGAGGTCTACGTCTTGCTTTTCTAAAAAGGGACGAGTCAAAACCTCTCGGATGGCATCACTCAAAGACGCGCTCGTTTCCAGCATCAATCTGGTGACCTGCAACGCTACTTGTGATGCGAGGTCTGATTCTTGAATAATCGCAGTCGTACTAAATTTTGGTGCTTTTTGTGGACCAGGCTTCTTTGGTTTAATGTCATATAAAAATGAAATCACCACACATGCGACAACACGTGAACGATCAAACAAATTTCCCACTTCTTCGAGAGTTAATTTGTCACAAATCGGCTTATCAATGATACCATCTCTAAGTAAATCATTATAAACCCCAAATCGTGAAACAAAATCGTTGTGAAAAAACAGACTCATTCTAGCTATATCTTCCAAGCGTCTCCTGTAAACGCCAGAATTAGTACCTTGAAGACGCTTTTCATTTAAAATAAAGGCTTGCTGAGCAACCATATAAATCAACTGCAGATGGCAATAATCCTCTGTTTCTGTTTCCTGCACTTCTCCGATAGAAACCAGACTAAGCCCCATCGCGCCCGTCTTGCAGTAGTTTTCCAAAGCGGTGATTACGACGCTTAATTCGAACTGCGGAATTGTATCGAAGGGGATGTCTGACCGATGTCTTCCCTCTCCTAGTCGCACTATGGCTTTAAATATGGGCGCGAAAATTTCCGGCGGAATCGCTTTTTCGTCGTCTGGGAGTTCTGTTGGGCCGTTTTCGTTTGGGACCATAGTGGGACCATAGCTCTTTTTGCTTAGTAAGCCCTTATGCCATAAAATGCCTAAACAACTGATTTAAATAGATAAATTTTGGAGCGGGTACCGGGAATCGAACCCGGGTATTCAGCTTGGAAGGCTGCTGCTCTACCATTGAGCTACACCCGCTTGAGGAGCCATACACGTGCCATGGTTCGACCGAGAATCTTCTAGCGCAACGGCGCGTCGTGCGAAAGGGGCGAATTCGTTGTTCGCTTCATCTTGCCATCCCAGGCATCGCTGTCTATACACCATTCTTGGTCGGATCGGAGTGTGGCTCAGCCTGGTAGAGCACTACGTTCGGGACGTAGGGGTCGTAGGTTCAAATCCTATCACTCCGACCAATTGGCGGCTTTGCAAAAGTAGCAGATCAGGACTTTCGGCGGTGCATTACCCAGGCAGGCTGTCACCTTTTTTGCATTGATGGCAGGATCCTGTTCCATGGAAACCAGCAGTTGCTTTGCAGCTGGATCGGGCCGCGTACGGTTTCACGCATGAAACAGGAACGGTTCTTCCTCGCAGGCCTGATGGGTGACCCTGTCATGCATTCCCGCTCGCCGCTGCTCCACAACTACTGGCTTCGCCATTATGGCCTTGCCGGATCCTATGTGTTGCTCGCCATCAAGCCGACAGGCCTTGCACGCGCCCTCAAGGCGTTGCCTGCACTCGCCTTTGCAGGCTGCAACCTGACCATTCCCCACAAAGAAGCCGCAATGGCGATGATGGATCACGTTGATCCTGCGGCGCGGCGCATCGGTGCGATGAATTGCGTCGTTGTCGGACCAGACGGTCAGCTCAGTGGCTTCAATAACGATGGTTACGGGTATATCGAAAGCATCCGCGAAGAGCATCCCGATTGGAGTGCCGATTCCGGCCCTGTCGTTGTGATTGGCGCTGGAGGAGGCGCGCGCGCCGTGGTTTCGGCGCTCTGCGATGCCGGTGCGCCGGAGGTGCGGCTGATCAACCGCACGCAGGAGCGGGCTCAACGATTGGCGACTGAGTACGGATCGCCCGTCAGGGCCTACTCGTGGCAGGACCGCGAAACCGCCCTCTCAGATGCTGCCATGCTGGTCAACACGACCAGTCTGGGCATGGATGGCCAACCTGCTCTTGATCTTGCTCTGGACCAGTTGCCCCGGCGGGCGCTGGTGTCCGATATCATCTACATCCCTAAGGAGACACCGCTGCTGGTGCAGGCTCGCCTTCGAGGCAACCACACCAGCAATGGGTTGGGCATGCTGATCCATCAGGCGCGCCCGGCCTTTAAGGCCTGGTTCGGAGTTCTTCCGATTGTCACGCCGGATCTCCGGGCAGCAATTGAAGCCGCGACAGCATAAGGCTTGCGCGCGTTTTCTGCCGCACTGGGGTTGACTGGTGAAGCGAAAATGCTCAGGTGACCACCAAAGCGCGGTTCGCGTGTTTGCCGGTTTAGCTCAGCGGTAGAGCAGCGGTTTTGTAAACCGAAGGTCGGGGGTTCAATCCCCTCAACCGGCACCATTTACTAATTCTTCCTGGTGTTTCGCCACCCTCAAGCCGCGCGGACTTCCTGAAGGAACCACTTCACCTGCTCTTGCAGCGCATCAGCTTCCCGCGAAACGACCGCCGATGTTTCGGCTACTTTTTGTGCACTTTGTGTGGTCGAGGATACTGCCTCCTCAACATGACGGATTCCCATGGCACCGCGCGAGGCTCCTTCAGAGGCCGCCATCACATTGTTGGACATGGCACCGAGAGAGCTGGATTGCTCTTCCACGGCGGCGGCCACGGAACTGGCGATGCGGGACACTTCGGCAATCGTTGTGTTCACCGCTTCGATGGCAGAGCTTGCACCGGTTGAAGCATTGCGCATGCCTGCGATCTGGCTGGCGATCTCGGCTGTGGCACTGGCGGTCTGGGCCGCCAGGCTCTTGACCTCGCTGGCCACCACGGCAAAACCGCGACCCGCATCGCCCGCACGCGCTGCTTCGATCGTGGCATTGAGCGCCAGTAGATTGGTCTGAGCGGCGATGGTGTCGATGAGTCCGATGATTTCGCCAACGCGCTCGGCCTGCACCATCAGATCCCCCATGGCTTTCTGCGCGCGACCGGCTTCCTCCAGCGCAAGGGACGCAGCTCGATCCGACCTCAAGGCCTGATCCGCCACTTCCTGTACCGAACTTGAAAGTTGCTGCGAGGCAACGGAAGCCAGCTCGATCTCGTTTGCCGCACGGTCCGTCTCGCCGGCGGCGGAGATCGCCTGCGTCTCGGCCTCGGCAGCGGTGCGATCAAGAACAGAAGATACAGCATGCATCTGGCCCGAGGCCTGATTGAGCTGGGCGAGCGAGCCTTGCACGGAGGTTTCGAAACGTCCGATAACGGCATCGATGACCTTGACGCGCTCAGCCTCTGTGGTCGCATGCAGTGATTGTTGCTCCGTCAGAAGCTGCCGCTCTGCGGCATTGTCGCGGAAGACTGATAGCGCCTGTGTCATATCCCGCAATTCAGGGATGCGGCTGTCGGCCGCCAGGACCTCGGCGGTTCCGCCTGCTGCAAGATTGCGCATGGCCAGCGCTACCTGGCTGATCTGCTGGCTGATCTGACGACCAAGTGTGGCGGCCATCAAGATGGAAATGGCGATGACGCCAGCCAATGTGGCAAACAGGAACCACTGTCTCTGGGCATTGATGTCCGCACGATTCTGGCGGGCCTTTGCCGCGCGCTGATCTATCTGTCCACGTAGATCACCAGAGCTTTTGGAGAGAATTATATACCCGGCTTTCAGCCGGTTGAACATGGTTTGCGAGAACTGTGTCGTATCAACCCAGTCCAGAAAATGACGCCGGTATTCCTCGACGGCTGTGTCGAGAGCTTTGCGCGGGCCGGCTTGCAATTCAGCTACCCGCAACATGATCTGAAGATTTTCCAGCAGCTGGGAATGACGATCAACCTGGGCATTGCTGAGCATGATCTTGTAATCGCGTTCAGCCACGGTGAGCTGGTTCACCGCGTCGTAGCTGTTGGCTGACCAGCGCCCTAGCTCTGCTGTGTAGGTCGAGACGGTACCCCGCAGCTGGATATTGGCAAAGTTCACAGCACCGGTCAGACCCTCCCCTTCTGTACGGCCGACACGATTGACAGTGTTGACGTAATTCTCGAAATCCCTAGAGAACCCGGCGACTTGATCTGTCAGCTTGCCAAATTCTATCGCCGACTTGTTCTCCAGCATTTTGCCAAGTGCCTCGGTCTTGGCATTGGCTTCATCACGAACGATCCGAAACTGGTCTTCGGCACTCTTCGCCTTGGTGTTGCGAAAATCATCGGCCAGCAGTCGCATCGTTGCAAATTCTGCCTGCAGATCGATCAGGCGTGATACCGCCTCCCGCTCATGATCAGCCAGAGCTTCGGCACCCGCGAGCCGACCCATTGTGACTTGCTCCACCGCAACGACAACCATCAGGCCAATGACGGGGGCAAGCGCCAGAAGAAAGATCCGCTGGCTCAGGCTCAGCCGGATGCGCTTGAAGATATTCATTGATGCTCCCGGCTTCTTTACCCATGGTCAGCCGACCGGGCGCAAAGCATTTGATGTATTCTCTGGCGGAATCATGCGCGAACATGGTTAACATTCGCCGAACAGCAGCCTCCTCATACATCCCGTTGGTTTGGCGTTAGATGATCACGGAAAAGTGCGCATAGAGGTCTCGCGCAGTCTTCCACCTGTGAGCGCAGAGCCCTAGATGGTGCGCTGTTGTTTCCTTCAGGAGGATTAAATGAATATTGATCGCCGCACTGTCATCGCAGGTGCCACAGCCATCTCCGCAACCAGCTTCGCTGGCGTTTCCGCGCCCGCTCACGCAGCAGCCCCTCTGGCAACGACCCAAGCCCCCGGCTTCTACCGCTACAAGATCGGCGATATTCAGGTCACCGCGATCAACGATGGATTCTTCCGCCGCCCACTCGAAGGCTTCATCCGCAACGCGGAATTGCCAGCTGTGCAGAAGGTTCTGGGCGATCAGGCACTGGCGACCGATGCCGTAACCATTCCATTCACCACGCTGGTCATCAATGATGGCAAGAAGCTGACCTTGCTGGATACCGGCAATGGCAATTCCGGTGCGCCGACCTCGGGTACATGGATGACCAACTTCCGCGCAGCAGGTTTCACACCGGAGCAGGTGGATACGGTCGTGATAAGTCACTTCCATGGCGATCACATCAATGGCCTGCGCCTCAAGGAAGGTACTACGGTGTTTGCCAATGCCGAGGTGATGGTGCCGGACACAGAATGGGCATTCTGGATGGATGACACCCGCGCTGCTGCAGCACCGGACGGGATGAAGCCTGCCTTCGCCAACGTCAGGCGCGTGTTCGACCCGATGAAGGCGCAAGTGAAGCAGTACAAGGCTGGCGTCGAGGTCGTCGCGGGCGTCAATGCCATTGCTGCGGCTGGTCATACACCGGGTCACACGGCATATGTCATCGGCGGCAAATTGCTGGCACTGTGCGATGCCACCAACACCCCTGCCCTGTTCGTGACCAATCCGGGCTGGCAGGCAATCTTCGACATGGATGGTGCCGCCGCCGAGGCCACCCGCCGCAAGTTGCTCGATATGGCAATCGCCGACAAGCTGCAGGTATCGTTCTACCACGCGCCATTCCCCGCGACTGGCAACATCGTCAAAGATGGCGCAGGATATCGCATGATGCCGGTCGCCTGGAGCCCAGCTGTCTGAATTTGACAGCAGTGACAGTTTGAATGGCGCCGGAGTGATCCTCCGGCGCTTTTTCATGCCCGGGCTGTCAAATCGTCCGTGAAGCTTTATACAGGTGCCTCACGCCCTTCAGGGCATCGCCTTTGGAATCTCCAGGTCACAATGCCCGCCGTGAAGCCTAGCAGCATCAAGATTGCCGTCGTCTCAAGCGGTTCCCCCGATGCCGACGAAGCGACGGCGCAGCTCGCAGCACGTTATGGCGATATTCCGCTGGGCGACGCCGACGTGGTGGTAGCTCTCGGCGGCGACGGCCTCATGCTGCAGACCATGCATCAGCTCATGGGCAGCGGAAAACCGATCTACGGCATGAACCGGGGCTCGGTCGGTTTCCTGATGAACGATTATCGCGCTACCGGACTGACAAAACGCCTCGCCAACGCCCAGCGCAGCATCGTTCACCCGCTGCTGATGCGCGCCACAGACATCAAGGGACGCACAAAAACAGCACGGGCAATCAACGAGGTGCATCTGCTGCGCCAGTCCTATCAGGCCGCCAAGCTGCGCATTCTCGTGGATGGGAAAACCCGGCTGGAAGAACTCATCGCAGATGGCGTGCTGCTCGCGACGCCCGCAGGCTCCACCGCCTACAATCTCTCCGTCAATGGACCTATCGTGCCGCTGAACAGCCCTTTGCTTGCGCTGACGCCGATCTCGCCCTTTCGCCCGCGCCGCTGGCATGGTGCATTGCTGCCGGATCACGCCAGCGTCAGCATCGAAGTGCTGGAAGCCGAGAAACGCCCGGTTGCGGCCGTCGCGGACCATTCCGAGATCAGGGCAGTGCGGCAGGTCGATATCACGCTGGACCGTAGCACCGACATCATCATCCTGCATGATCCCGGCCACAGCCTCGACGAGCGCATCCTGCGGGAGCAGTTTGGGCATTGATCCGCGATAGGTGAAACCCGCCCTTAACCATCATCGCGCATAAAGAACAGCAGTGTCCGGCGGTTTGCCCGGACGGAGTTGCGTATCATGTTCAGCGTCGAATGCAGCCGTCTGCGTTTTCTCATCGTCGATGACAACAACCACATGCGCCGGATCATCCGCGCCTTGCTGCACGGGTTCGGAGTCCGGGAAGCCTATGAGGCCGAGGATGGCGCGGCAGGACTAGAAGCTTTCAGCTCCTATTCGCCCGATATCGTCATCACGGACTGGGTCATGCCGATTTTCGACGGCATCGAACTCACCCGAATGATCCGCCAGCCAGAAACCAGCTCCAATCCCTATGTTCCCATCATCATGGTGACCGGACATGCCGAGCGTCGCCGTGTGACGGAAGCGCGCGATGCAGGCGTCACCGAATTCCTGGTCAAGCCCATCTCGGCAAAGGCACTCTACCAGCGGATCGTCAGTGTCGTGATGTTGCCACGCCCCTACATCAAAACCTCGACATACTTCGGCCCGTGCCGCCGTCGTACACCCAATCCCAATTTTGGCGGCATAGAACGGCGCGGCAAAGGCATTTCAGAGAAAATCGATCCCATCCGCATCGGCGATGGCATGAGGTATGACCGGTGATCACATCCCATAAAAAAAATGCCATGCCGTCCGTGAAAGTAGAGCGCGGCCCCGATCACCTGGTGATCCACCCACGCAATGTTCTGAAGGCAAAAGCCGCAATTGCACTGAACGGCAAGCCATCAATGGATGAAATCACGATCCGCAGGGCCGAGCAGGCGTTGAAGGCGCTCTCCGTCAATTTTAACGGCTGGATGGAGGACGCCGCGCGCACACTGTCAGAAGCGCGCGACACAATCCGCGAGAAGGGCGCTGGCGGAGACCGCGCAGGAGCGCTGCACCGCGCGGCCCATGATATCCAGGGACAGGCCACGACATTTGGCTTTCCACTCGCGTCTCGCGTCGGTGCCAGCTTATGTCTGCTGCTCAATAATTGCCCACCCGACACGATCCATAACGGCCCGCTCACAGCTTTCATCGACCAGCATGTTGATGCCGTGTCTGCCATTGTCCGAGAAGTCGTCAGCAAGGGCGAGCAGCGCACTGGAGAAGCTCTCGCAGCAGAGCTGGAAGCCATCACCGAAAAATTGCTGGCAAACCCATCTCTGCACTGAGCCTGAAAGCAGGCCAGACTTAAGGTTAACTCGTAATGAAGAAATCTGATCGCATTTGCTGATCAGCGGGCTGACTGCCATCTTCCGGCGCGTAACTGTTGCGTCAGGAGTTGTGTCTTATGCCAAACGGGTATTCGCTCGCCGTCAACGCGCGGGTCACGGCCTTTGCCATGGGCGGTCAGCAACGAGTTGCCCATGAGGTGATGAAGCGGTTGCCCGATGCAGCGCTGATCATGCCGGGCAAACCGCTGGGCGGCATCAAGGGTCATGTCTGGGAACAAGCTGTCCTGCCAATACGTGCAGCAGGACGCCTGCTCTGGAGCCCCTCAGCTACAGGCCCGCTGCTCTATCCGCATCAGGTCGTAACCGTGCATGACACTGCGTTTTTCGATGTTCCGGAGTACTTCTCGCCGGCCTTCGTCAAGCTCTACCAGGCCCTCGTGCCGCGCCTTGTCCGAAGCGTCTCGAAAGTCGTGACGGTTTCGGAATTCTCCCGCCAGCAGATGGCGAAGCGCATGGGATTGTCCGCCGACCGAATCGAGGTCATTCACAATGGTGTTGCCCGGCATTTCACGCCGTACGCCCCGGCGGCTCTCGCCGCAACGCGCGCGGCCCTCGATTTGCCGGAACGCTATATCCTAGTCCAGGCGACATCGGACAAGCGCAAGAATCTGGCGCGCACACTTGATGCCTGGCGCGCGGTAGCGTCTGCTCTGCCGCAAGATCTTCATCTCGTGATCTCCGGAAATCTCAGCCGCGCCCACGTTTTCGGTGATGCATCGGACATGAATCTTGAGGGCCCACGCGTCCGCGTTGTCGGCTTTGTAGCAGAGGAGCATATGGGTCCTCTTATGGCAGGCGCCGAAGCGTTTCTATTCGCCAGCCTTTACGAAGGTTTTGGCTTGCCCGTTCTGGAAGCAATGGCTGCTGGAACTCCCGTGATTACAGGCAATGCAACAGCGCTTCCAGAAGTGGCGGGAGATGCCGCGATGCTGGTCGATGCAAGATCAGCAAAAGCGATAGGCTGTGCAATGCTAGATCTGATCGAGCGCCCTCTTCTGGCGCAGACTCTCAAGACACGTGGCTTCCAGCGCGCGCGCCTGTTCACATGGGAAAAGGCGGCCGAGCATTACGGGGCAATTTTCGAAAGCCTTGAAGTTGCTCGAGCCAGGCGCTTGGCAGAACCTGGCGCATCCAGCATCATCCATGGACCTTCGCCGATCCCCTGATGGCGATCTCAGGCCGCTTCCCTGAACTCCAGCTGCAAAGCTTCCTGCAAGCGCTGTTCCAGATCATCCTGCTCCAACGCTATAGGCGGTGCCGTCTCGGCGATAATAGCGGCGACAGCATGCCGTGCCTCCTCACGGGCGGATTCGGCCTGATATCGGAGCAGGAGGACCATCACCTTGTCGAGCTCCTGATCATCAAGCGTGGCAACTGACGTCAGCACACGCTCCACCATCTGGCGCGATAATCGGCCCGGTACAGCCTGCGCCATACCGAACTCATGCCATGCAGATAACGCCGCCTCGAATGCTGGCTCCAGCCTCTGTGGCATTCCCGCCTTCCGATAGAGCGCCCGGAACCCCATGCTTCCACGTGCATGCACGAAACCACTGGCCTTATCATGCGGAACACCAGAGAGTTCCGCCAGCGAAGCCGTCAGCAGCCGCGTTTCACCCGAGAGGAGCGACCGCAGCAAAAGCTGTGGCGTCAAACGGCCACTGGAACGCAGGCCATGCACGAGATCGATCATGCTATCAGATTCAGCTTCGGTCGCGACTGCAATGGCCCCGCTCTCGGTGCAGTCCGCAGCAAGGCGCGTAGCGCGGATATCCGACAGCCACCCGCATTCCTTTGCAAATCCCGTCAACTGCTCCGCGACACCCTTGACCAGCACCATGCGGATATCGACTGGCAGATCACCGCGCTCCAGAAGCACTTCACGCAAAACGCTGTGGTCAGGGAAACGCTCCAGCAACCGGTTCAGGCTGGCCAGAGACATATCTGCGCCCTCGTTCTCGATCAACGCAACATTGGCTTCCACCAATGCCGTTTCCGCCAATGCAGCACATACGCCCTGCGAGACAAACTGACGTTGGGCAATGGCGATCTGTGTCATGGGATCGCCAAGTGCCAGAAGATCAACCAGCGCCGCATCGGTCACTACGGGAGAATTGGCGATAACAACTGTAGCAATATCAGGCAGGTCCTCGATCAGCGCAGCAATGATGGGGCGAGGCGTGCGATCCGATGCACCGAGTTTCTGTGCCAGAACACGGCGGATAGAGGGTGCTGGATCATCCAGAGCCAAGGTCAGCGCGGCTTCTGCATCACGACGTTCTACAGGCGACAATTCTCCGCCGAGATACACATCAGCCAGAATACCGACAGCTTCTGCCCGCTCCTGTGCAGAAGCTGTCAGCGACCATTCGAGGTAGGAGCGCACCATCATATGCCAGAGCCTGTCTTCACAAACCGCATCAGATCCAGCGGCTTGCCAACGCTCACCGATGGTTTCTTGCGACCAACAGCTACTTGCTGCGCCGCATCCTGAAGAGATGCAGGGCCTTGCTGCGGCAATCTCAGGATCACTGCCTTGCGTGCCACTTCAGCTGAAGTCACAGCTGGAGCTGCATCGCTGATAACGGTGCTGGCGGCGCTGGCCTCACGCGGGAAAAACGCCACGCGCGTTTCGGAGCTTGGCACGGCAGCGCCGCGACGCGCCATCTGGCCCCAGGCGTCGGCCACAACGCTGGCCACCGGCTCTCCATTGGAGCGGAAGAGCCCGTGCAAGGGTTTGCCGCCATCCTTCACCCGGAACATCTGGTAAGCCTTGTCCATCGTTGCAGCCGTTTCCTGGACTTGCAGCACGGGCGTCTGGCTGAACGGCGCGGTGAGGTTGCCATAGACCTCGGCAGCCGTTTTTGCGCGGCCAGACTTGTCAAAGAACACAGACTTGTTGGCCGCAGCCGCATCACGGAAGGATGACGCAGCCTTCGCCTCAGGGTTGGACTTGACCAGATTGATCATGTCCCGTGCACCGGATGCACCGAGGAAATGCGCCATATAGAGTTCGCCCTCGCTGGGCTTGCGGCCAATGGCTTCCTGCAGCTGCTTGCCGTTGCGGGATGCAAAAGCTCCCGCCATCATGGAGGATACTGCAGGATCCTCGCGCAACGCGAGAATGCGCTGCCGCATGCCGGTGTCCGTCACGTTGAACCGGCCACCATCACCGGAGATAGCGGCTGCTTCGTTCGTCAGGCCCAGCTTGGGGCCTTCCTGCTTCACCATTCCCAGCCAGGTTTGCTCCAGAAACTGGAACATGCCTGTGGCAGAGGATGTGGGGGCCTTGGCTGCGGGATTGAAACGCGATTCCCGTTCAGCCGTCTTGGCAAGATAATCGAAGGACACACCCGTTGCCTGCGAAGCTTGGCGCATGGGCGCGGCATGCGGCACGGTCTCTGCGACCTGGGGCTGCACGGCACTGGGGGTACGGTTGGTGAACAGGAACATGGATACTCTGGAGACGACGGCGAACCGCACTGGTGACAAGAGAATGAACAGCTATGGTAAATAGCGGCTTAAAGCGGTGCGGTTTCCAAGCTACACAACCATGAAAATCAGGGAGAAGCGAAATGTCTGGTATCGAAAGGCACTGGCGCGGCGGGCGCTACCTTGAAGATTTTACCGTTGGTGAAGTCATCAAACACCGCCTCACGCGCACCGTGACGCAGATGGACAACATGCTGTTTTCCAACATGACACTGAATCCCCAACCCCTGCATATCGACGCTGATTTTTGTGCGAAAGAAACCGAATGGGGCAAACCCTTGATGAATTCGCTCTTCACGCTTGGTTTGCTCATCGGCATTTCGGTCAACGACACGACGGTCGGCACTACCATCGCCAACCTGGGTATGAGCGATGTGAAATTTCCGGTACCGCTCTTCGAAGGCGATACGATCCATTGCACCACCGAAATCTTGGCTATGCGCGAATCGAAGTCGCGGCCAGATGCGGGAATCGTGGATTTTCTCCACAAGGCCTATAATCAGGACGGCAAGCTGGTGGCTGAATGCCGTCGGCAGGCCTTCATGAAACGTGCGAACAAGGCCTGAAACATGCGCTCACTGCTGTTTGTCCCGGCCGATGACGAGAAGAAACTGGCAAAAAGCCTCGCTTCAGGTGCGGATGCACTGCTGATCGACCTTGAGGATTCAGTCGCGCTTTCCCGCAAACCTGACGCGCGGAAAATCGCAGCAGCCCTCATCGCAGAGGCCAGGAAGAGCGACGCCCGGCCTCGCCTCTTCGTGCGCATCAACGCCCATGGCACCGGCATGGTCAGCGATGACCTCGATGCCGTGATGCCTTCCGCACCGGATGGCATCATGCTGCCCAAGAGTCAGTCCGGCGATGATGTGTCGTTGCTGTCCGCAAAACTCGCAGTACGGGAAGCCGAGAGCAATCTACCGGATGGGCAAACCCGGATCATCGCCATCGCCACCGAGACGGCGCGCTCGCTCTTTCACATGGGGAGCTACGTCGGCATCAGCGCGCGCCTCGCAGGATTGACATGGGGTGCGGAGGACCTGTCGGCGGATCTGGGGGCGGAGACCGCCCGCCTGGACAACGGGACCTATACCGATCCCTACCGACTGGCGCGTTCGCTGTGTCTGTTGGCGGCCCATGCGGCGGAAGCTGCGCCCATCGATACGGTTTACACGGCTTTCCGCGATCTCGACGGTTTGCGTCTGGAATCAGAAGCCGCCCGCCGCGATGGTTTCACGGCTAAAATGGCGATCCACCCGGCACAGGTCCCAGTCATCAATGCGGTGTTCACGCCGACGGAGCAGGCCGTGGCACGTGCGCGCCAAATCATCGATTTCTTCGCGGCAAACCCGGATGCTGGTGTCACTGGCATCGACGGCGAGATGATCGACCGCCCGCATATCCGTCGCGCCGAGCGCATTCTGGCAGCAGCACGGGCGGCGGGGATCAACGTCTAGCGGGGCGGATCATTGTAATTACCAGCGCCCGCAGGCCGCGTGATTCTGAACGGCTTTTCAATCACGGCGTATTCGTCATAGCCCATGCGCGCAATGGGCCGCATCGCCGATGTGTCGAGGCGCCCGTCCTTGATGAACCGGTCATCGATATGAACTCCGACGACCTGCCCGATAACGATATGGCAGCCGGCAGGTGCACCCGAGAGATCATTGGGCGAGACAATCTGCAACAATTTGCACTCAAGCGCCGTGGCTGCCACAGCAATACGTGGCGGCTTTACCAGCTCGGATTTGGCCATCGCCAGCCCGGCGTGGATAAACTCGTTCTCGCCCCTCGGCAGTGGCGCGGAGGTCGCATTCATCTGCTGGGCGAGATCGAATGTCGCAAGATTGCAGACGAATTCGCCGGTTTCCTGCACGAAGGACACAGCATCCTTCAAACCCTCGCTTGAAAAGGCGACGATAGGTGGTCTGCTGCTAAAGGCGTTGAAATAGGAGTACGGCGAGAGATTGATCTCTCCTGCTTTCGACATGGTGCTGATCCAGCCGATGGGACGCGGCGCTATGATCGCCTTGAGGGGATCATGCGGCAACCCCGCTTCCCTGTGACGCCCGCTGACATAGAACATGCGCATCCCCTTGCTTTAGTACAGGATGGCTAAAGCCCGGCGCTTCGCTTGCAAAGCCCCATTTTCGCCAATTCAATTTGCTGTTGCGAATGATCTTCTCTGATCAAGGGTTTCGGGATAGTCAGGTCAGTAATGTTTCGACGCGTCACCCTCATCATCACGCTGCTCATGGGCAGCCAGCTCACCGCACACGCGCAGGGTGGGTCACAACTCGCTCTCTCCGCTACTTTTGCAGGTGAGAACAAGCCTATCGCGCATGGATTGACCTGGCGTATCTTCAAACTGGTAGCGGATGGCGAGCCTGCTCTTGTCACCCAATCAGCCGATGCAGCACCAACGCTGCCGATGCCTGCTGGCGAGTACGTGGTGCATGTCGCTTACGGGCTAGCCTCATCGACGCGCAAGGTGCTGGTTGGCAATGCTACGACCACCGAGCGCGTACCGATCAGCGCAGGCGCACTTGTGGTCAAGGGCAGCATCCAGGACCAGTTCATCCCTCTCAACCGGCTGCAGGTCTCGGTCTACATCCCGGAAGCTGGCAATTCTGAAGGAAAGCTTGTGACATCGTCGCTGCGCACCGGTGAAACCCTGCGGCTGCCCGAAGGCACTTATCACGTGGTGTCGAGCTACGGGGATTCGAACTCCATCGTCCGCGCCGATATCCGTGTGACATCAGGCAAGATCATCGAAGCCAACATGCATCACCGCGCTGCGACGATCACGCTGAAGCTGGTGTCCAACCCCGGCGGAGAGGCGCGCGCCAACACGGCCTGGTCAGTCCTCACGCCCGGCGGAGATGTCATCCGCGAGGCACTCGGTGCCTTTCCCGCCATGACCCTCGCTGAAGGCGATTATGTCGCAATCGCCCGCAACGAAGGACGGGTTTTCCAGAGTGAGTTCAAGATCAAATCGGGGTTCGACCGGGATATCGAGGTGCTTGCGCGCGACGGGCAAACACCGGAAGCTGCCGCAACAGCAACGCCACGCCCGCCCGCCGCTCCGGCAGCACCCAGACGGCCTGAACCAAGAAGGCCTTAGACAAGCAGACTGCTTCCCGCTACCACCGGGAGATCATCCCGAGAGACCAGCCATGCAGACCTTTTTCGTCAAGATCAAATGCCAGCTCGGCAAGACATACCATGTTGCGACTGCTCTGGCTGATGCCGAGATAGCCTCCGAGATTTACTCCGTGGCGGGCGAGTACGATATTCTCGCCAAGTTCCACATCGACGATACCGTTGATATCGGCCATTTCGTAGGCGAGAGGGTGCAAGTCCTGCCCGGCATTCAGGACACGCGAACGATGATCACGTTCAAGGCGTTCTGAGCCCAGCGTAACCCCGCGTGAAGCCGCTTTCCATTGCCATCGCCGGGCTTGGTGCCATCGGCGGAGGTATTGTAGCCGAGATTGCGCGCAACGAACCGGGCATCACCATTACAGCAATCGCCGTGCGGAATGAGGCAAAGGCGCGCGCACTTTTGCTGACTCATCGCGTGAATGCGCAGATTCTTCCACTGAACGAGCTACCGCAAGCCGCTGATATCGTGATCGAATGCCTTCCTGCTGCATCATTCGATACCATTGCTGACGCCACGCTGGCCGCTGGAAAAGGCCTGATGGTTCTCAGCGTCGGCCAGCTGGCGCGCCGCACGGACCTGATCCCTGCCTTCCGGGCTCGCAATCAGAGGCTCATGGTGCCAACTGGTGCAATAATGGGGCTGGATGTGGTGCGGGCACTGTCACGCCGCGATATCACGGCCAGCCGCATCATAACGCGCAAGTCACCAAGGAGCCTTGTCGGTGCACCGCATCTGGTTGCCAACGGCATTGACCCTATGGCGATGACCACTCCTGTATGTGTTTTCTCAGGCACGGCGCGGGAGGCGATCATGGGGTTCCCCGCCAATGTGAATGTGGCAGTGGCGCTGTCGCTGGCGGGTATCGGTGTCGAACGCACACATTGCGAGATATGGGTTGATCCGGTCGAGACGGCGAATGTCCACACCATCGAGGTCGAAACCGCGGGCACGTCCGTCAGCATGACGATCCGTGGCAAGCCGGACCCAAAGAATCCGCGCACCAGCCAGATGACGGCGCTCAGTGCGGTGGATGCACTGCGGCGGCTGGTTGATCCGGTCTGGATCGGGTCATAACCACTCCCCGGACGAAAAACGACAATGGCCGGTTTAACCCGGCCATTGTGCTTTCCGCAGGGTGACAGCTCGCCTTAGTTTGCCGCGAAGCAGTAGAGCAATCCATTCCCACCGGTTGTCCGAAGCGAGGCATTGTCGCAGCCGCGTGTGGGATGCGAGGCATTCCACGATTTGGCTTCAGGAGCCTCACTCAGACCCATGCGATCATGATGGCCGACCATCGCAGTCCCCTCGGCTCCCTTGGTCCAGTTGCCACAGGTCATATCCTTGTCGGCGGCAGGCGCCGTGCCATCGGCGTTCGTGCCTGTCAGAATGTCATGGTAATTCACCACGAACAGGCGGCTCATGACCATGCGGTTGGTTTCGGTCAGCGCCGTAGTGACATTGATATTGGCCTTGGCCGGATCATGCAGGTCAGCGACGTTGGCCGCGATCTGCACGCCGCCGACATTCATCCACGGACCATTCCCTATTCTGTCCTTCGCATTGACCGCAGTCTTTCCGCCCATCGCCTGCTGGCTGAGATAGGCCCGCCAGGTCTTAGTACCCGCGCCCGCCTTGGCCGCAAGACCCTGGCAATAGGCATCGGCCCCTTCGAGGCCACCGAAATTCGCGCCGTTGGGTCCGGGCGCGGAGGTTACAAAGAAGCTCATGTTTGGAAATTGCGGTGGCGCTGGTGCTTGGGCCTGAGCGGCGACCGTGAGGCCAAATGACAGAGCTGTGGCTGCGAGTGTGATCCGAAACGCGGTTTTCATGAAACAATGCTCCCTTGATGGCCTTTTCTTGCAAGGCGCAAAAGCAAGCTATCATTTCCGCAAGAGATGAGGAGGCCCCAAGAGCGCAAGCTTTGTCTTGCATGCATGCAATAATGTAGCCTGCAATTGAAATACCATTGCTATAATTGCAATGTTATAACAATGCGACACCATTTCTCTTCCATCACCCTCGCCGCGCCAAATCCGGCGGCAACGCTTCCTTTGTCAGCATCTTCAGCGCCTCATCCATCGGCATCACCACAGAATTCTGCGATCCAAGTCTGCGGATGGACACCGTCCGCTCCTCCGCTTCCCGTTTGCCCAGTGCGAAGATCACCGGTGTCTTGGCAAGGCTGTGCTCGCGGACCTTATAGTTGATCTTCTCGTTCCTGAGATCGGCCCGCGCCCTGAGATCAAGCGCCAGTGCGGCTTCCGTTACTTCGTGCGCGTAAGAATCCGCGTCCGACGTGATCGTGCAGACCACGATCTGCTCGGGCGCGATCCACAGGGGGAAGTGCCCGGCATACGATTCAATCAGGATACCAAGAAACCGCTCGAGTGATCCGCAGATCGCCCGATGGACCATTACGGGCTGCTTCTTTTCGCCATCAGAGCCAATATAAAACGCTCCAAAGCGCTCGGGCAGATTGAAGTCGACCTGCGTTGTGCCACATTGCCATTCGCGACCAATGGCATCCTTCAGCGTGTACTCAAATTTGGGTCCATAGAATGTCCCCTCGCCCTCGTTGATGCCGGTCTTGATGCGACCGCCCGATTCCGCCTCCATCTTGACCAGCACGCGGCGCAGAATTTCTTCGGAATGATCCCACATCGCATCTGTGCCGACCCGCTTTTCGGGCCGCGTGGCGAGCTTGACCATCACTTCGTGAAAACCGAAATGCTCATAGACGGACATCATCAGATCATTGATCTTGAGGCACTCGGCCTCGAGCTGATCGTCCGTACAGAAGATATGCGCATCGTCCTGCGTGAAGCCGCGCACCCGCATCAGACCATGCAGCGCACCAGATGGCTCGTAGCGATGGACCGCGCCAAATTCCGCAAGCCTGATAGGAAGATCGCGGTAAGACTTCAGGCCGTGCTTGAATATCTGCACATGGCCGGGACAATTCATTGGCTTCAGAGCGAAAACCTTCTGATCCGCTGTCTCATCCTTCGGATTCATGAAAGCCGTCGCGGATTTGACCGCAAACATGTTGTCCGAATACCATCCCCAGTGACCTGACGTTTCCCAGAGGGATTTGTCGAGCAGCTGCGGTCCCTGAACCTCCTGATACTGCCCCTTCAAGCGCCGCCGCATATAGGCGATAAGCTGCTGGAACATTGTCCAGCCCTTTGCGTGCCAGAAAACAACGCCAGGCCCCTCCTCCTGAAAGTGGAAGAGGTCCATCTCTCGTCCCACCTTGCGGTGATCACGCTTTTCGGCCTCCTCAATCTGATGGAGATGCGCGTCCAGTTCCTCCTGCGTCGCGAAGGCCGTGGCATAAATGCGGCTGAGCATCGGATTGTTGCTATCACCGCGCCAATAAGCACCGGCCACCTTCATCAATTTGAAGGCCGATCCGATCTTGCCCGTGGAGGACATATGCGGGCCGCGGCACAGGTCGATCCAGTCGCCCTGTGCATACATCTTGAGATCATCGCCAGGTGGAATGGCATCCACCAGTTCTACCTTGAACAGTTCGCCCTTGGCGCGAAAGAAATCCTTCGCCTCGTCGCGGCCCCAAACCTCTTTGGTGAAAGGTTTATCCCGCCCGATGATCTCGCGCATCTTCTTTTCGATGGCGGGGAAGTCCTCAGGCGTGAACGGCTCGGCCTTGTAGAAATCGTAATAGAAGCCGTTCTCTATCACCGGGCCGATGGTCACCTGAGTGCCAGGGAAAAGCTCCTGTACGGCTTCGGCCAGCACATGGGCTGCATCATGGCGGATCAGTTCCAGACAGCGGGGATCGGTGCGGGCCAAAAGCTCCAGCTTTGTATCTGATGTGATGGGATCAGAAAGATCATGCACCACGCCGTCCAGTGCCATGGCGACGGTGCGCTTGAGCAGAGAGGGCGAAATACCACCTGCAATCGCAGCACCGGTGATACCGGATTCATAGGGGCGCACCGCACCATCGGGAAATGTCAGGTTGATCATCGTCAGTTCCTCCGCTCACTCCCGCTGACAACGCGGGTAAGCCTGCCGGGATTATCGAGGTGACGGATGATCCCTTTCCGGCGAAGGGGCGTCACAGGTAAAATGAGGTGCAGTCGGAACAGGCTCGACCGACGCCCAGCGTCCATAACGCCACGGGGTAAATGAACTTGCCACTTCGGGCAACTCCCGCGGCACCGGATCAATGCCGTTGGTCCCACCCCTGCCCGGCCTGCACCGACACAGCCTTGCCAGCCCGATCCAACCGCCTGCCCATGCGCCATGCGCCCCTAGCGCCTGATCCATGTATTCCGAACACGTGGGCCAATGGCGGCAGGTGCGCCCGATGAGCGATGAAAACGTGTATCCATATCCCCGCACGGGCATCCGCATCAGCGTAGCAATAGGCTTCTGCCGCCAGTCCAGTGACTTGATGGGGTCGTAGCGGCGGGTCATAGTGAAAGCGATGTGATTGGCCGTACCGGGAAAAGCAAGAGCAATGAGCAGGTTCAAATACTTTGTCACCCTCAGCAATGTCGCGTTGGCGGCATTATTGATGATACCGGTTGCAGGACATGCCCGCGAACGCGGCGGCAACTATATCTCGAACGGAGCGGTAAATCTGCGCAATCTCGTGCCAGATCCTCCCGTGCCCGGCACGCCAGCGGGGCGCGCTGATCTCGATGCCGTCATCGCGGCGCAAACTGCACGGACTTCGGCGAGCATCACTCAGGCACAGGCTGATCGAAAGCGGTCCATCAAGGCTTTTTCCGGTGTCATCGGCGGCAGTTTCTCCAGCAGTCAATTTCCGCTGACAACAGAACTCCTGGACGATGCAGTAGATGATGCGCGCGGTATCATGGGCCAATCCAAGGCGATCTGGCGGCGCGAGCGCCCTTTCAAACTGGACCGCAGCATCATGCCCTGCGTCAAGGAGCCTGAAACTGCATCATACCCATCGAGCCATGCCACAAGCGGCTATGTCATGGCTTTACTTCTGGCCGAGATGCTGCCGGAAAAAGCGGGTGCAATTCGCAGCCGCGCCGACGAGTTTGCCAATGGCAGACTGGTGTGCGGCGTTCACTTCCCGACCGATATCAATGCGGGACGACGTGCGGCGGAAGCCATCGTGGTGCGTCTGAAAGCAGACCAGCAGTTCAGCAAGGATTATTCTGCGGCGCGGAGTGAGTTCAGGCGTGGCATGGGTTACGCCGACTGAGCGAGAGGCAAGGATTGCTTGGCCTCAATCTGGCCAAGGGCATCCACCACGGCATCGAAGGTCAGAAGAGTGGATGCATGCCGCGCCTTGAAATCGCGCACCGGCTCCAGCACCTTCGTCTCTTCCCAGCGCCCAACCGGCGGAGTGCCATTCTCCTTGAGCATGCGTCTCACATCATCACGCACCTGCCGGAGTTCATCCGCATTCGCACCGATCACATGCCGCGCCATGATCGAGGACGATGCCTGACCCAATGCGCAAGCCTTCACATCATGGGCGAAATCCGTGACCACGCCATTGTCCATCACGAGATCGACGGTGACTTTTGATCCGCACAGCTTCGAATGCGCCACGGCTGTCGCCATCGGCGCGGCAAGCCGACCCAACCGCGGAATATCAGCGGCGAGTTCCAGGATCCGGCGGTTGTAGATGTCATCAAGCATATGTCGTGTTTGCCTTGGTATGCATCCCTATATACGCTTTCAAAGCACGATATGCGAGTGTGGTCATTGGGGGAGCGACGGAAGAACACTGTGGCAGGCTGCCGCGCCAGTGGTCCGGCATACGTGGCAAGACGTATCAATAATTGAAATACAAGGAGGCACCCGGATGGATGATCTGGTTAAGACCTCGACACTCCGCTCTGCACAGCCAAGCAAGGCGCCTGTCGAAAAGCCCACTCGAGATGAGGCAATGGACGCCGTGCGGACACTTCTTCGCTGGGCAGGAGATGACCCTGAGCGAGAAGGCTTGCTCGACACGCCCAAGCGTGTCGTGAAGGCTTATGAAGAGCTGTTCAAAGGCTATGGCGAAAATCCTGACGAGGTCCTTAATAAGGTTTTCAAGGACGTTGATGGCTATGACGACATGGTTATCGTTCGCGACATTCCATTCTACTCGCATTGCGAACACCACATGGTTCCGTTCGTCGGCAAAGCGCATATCGCGTATTACCCGACCGATGGCGTTGTGGGCCTGTCGAAACTTGCCCGTCTGGTAGACGTCTACGGCCGTCGCCTCCAGACACAGGAGACGATGACCGCACAGATCATCAATGCGATGAACAACGCACTTAACCCGCGCGGCGTGGCAGTGCTGGTGGAGGCCGAGCATATGTGCATGTCGATGCGCGGCGTTCAGAAGCATGGATCTTCGACGGTGACCACGCAGTTCTCCGGTGTATTTCGGGATGATCCGGCTGAACAGGCGAAGTTCTTCATGATGGTGCATAGCGGCAGGATGCGGTGATGAAACGGCACTGGCTGATTTGACTCGGCCGACATGATAAAGCCACAACCACCCGATGTGGACCCCGAGCACTCCCTTCGCACCTCCCGGAACCAAGCCTGAACTGGAAGAAGGTAGCACCTTCACTCCGAAGTTCAGCTCAAATGGCCTAATCACTGCCGTCGTGACCGATGCTGGTAATGGCGAACTCCTGATGTTGGCCCACATGAATGCCGAAGCGCTGGCCCGCAGCATCGCCAGCGGAGACGCCTGGTATTATTCCCGCTCCCGCCATCAGCTTTGGCGTAAGGGTGAAACCAGCGGAAACATCCAAAAAATCGTCGAAATGCGCGTGGATTGCGATCAGGACGCGGTCTGGCTCAAGGTCGAGCAGACAGGATCGGCGTGCCATACAGGTCGCAAAAGCTGCTTCTACCGCGTGGTTGAACCCGGAATTGCCGGGCCTGTTTTGCAGCAAGACAGCTCGAAAAAGCACGGTTAACAGTCATTATCCCTCTGGTCACACTCCTGTCGTACTCTCTTCCCATCGATACGGGCGTCACAGGGTGCAATCCATGATGTTCATGCCAAGACTGCGCTCGGGAGAGCCGCAGCAGAAGGAAAACGGTGCGTCACGCGAGCCGATTATCGGTCTGGCGCTGGGCGGCGGTTCTGCGCGCGGCTGGGCGCATATCGGCATTCTGAAAAAGCTGGACGAAGCTGGCATTCGCCCCAAAATCGTGGTCGGCACGTCGATTGGTGCTGTTGTTGGCGGAAGCTGGGCATCAGGAAAACTGCCCGAACTCGAAGTCTATGCCCGCAGTCTCACCAAGCGTTCCATGCTCGGCATGATGGACTGGAGCATTGCGGGTTCCGGCCTGCTCTCCGGCGACCGGCTTCGCAAAGCACTGGAAGAGCGTTTCAAAGGCGCACTTATTGAAGATTTGCCGGTCAAGTTCGCGGCCATCGCCACCGAGATCAAAACAGGCCACGAGATATGGCTGACCCGTGGCCCCCTTACCGACGCCATGCGCGCATCGTATGCGTTGCCCGGCATTTTCGTGCCTGTGAATGTCGCGGGTCGATGGCTGATGGATGGTGCGCTCAGCAATCCGGTCCCCGTCGCCGTGGCGCGCGCGCTGGGTGCCGAAATGATCATCGCCGTCAATCTGCATACCGACGTTCTGGGCCGCTCCGGTGTCATCCACGAGCATGGTCACGCAGATGTCCTGCCCGTGGCCCCTTCACCCGAGCAGGACGAAGCGCGGCGCGGATTGTTCTCCACGGTATCGAACCGCATCTGGCACCCTTTTGGCACCAGTGCTGTGGATGAAAAGGATGTGAGGCCCGGTATCATGAGCGTCATGCTCGATGCTTTCAATATCACGCAGGACCGGATCGCACGCTCAAGGCTTGCGGGTGATCCACCGGATGTCACGGTCGGCCCCAAGATCGGCGGCATCGGCCTGTCGGAGTTTCACCGGGCGGAGGAAGCCATCGCAGCGGGCGAAGCGGCGACCGTGAAAGTGCTGGACGACATCCTGGACATCAAGAAAGCCCTGACGATCTCGAAAACGTGACCGGTTCTCAAAAATATTGGTGCTGCCCGCGAGAACTTTCCAGACATCCGCAAGTTGATGTCAGGACAACACGAACGGGAGACAGGACCATGTCGAGCCATTTTCGCCTCATCGCCACCAAATTCGCTTTTGCCGCTGGCGTGATGCTTTCCGCCACAGCCGCCCACGCCGATATGTCGGGCAGCAATCTCATTTCATCTGCCTTTGTGCCCTCCAGCAGCTATGGCAAGAGCGACGCTCCGGCCCATATCGCCATCCCCCGCGAGATCATCAGCTTCACTGGCCAGCAGGCACCGGGTACGATCATCGTGAACACCACAGAGCGCAGGCTGTATCTCGTCCTGGAAGACGGCAAGGCACTGCGCTACGGCATCGGCGTCGGTCGACCCGGTTTTGAATGGAAGGGCGGCCAGACCATCACGATGAAGCAGGAATGGCCAGACTGGCGTCCGCCTGCTGAAATGCTGAAGCGCCGCCCCGATCTGCCACGCTTCATGGCTGGCGGAGAAGAGAACCCGCTGGGCGCCCGCGCCATGTATCTGGGATCGTCGATCTACCGCATCCACGGCTCGAACGAGCCGGAATCCATCGGCCATGCCGTATCATCCGGATGCATCAGGATGCTGAACGAAGACGTGGTTGATCTCTACAACCGCGTGAAGGTCGGCACCCGCGTCGTCGTTCTCTGATCCCGCTCACAATCACCCAGAAATCCCGTCTTCGTGAAAAACGAAGGCGGGTTTCTTTTTCTCGGAATACGGCGTTCAGCTCGCCATCTGGATATAGTCACGCAGCGACTGACTCTCGGCTTCGGTCTCGGCAATGCGCTTCTTCACGACATCGCCGATGGAAATCATGCCGACGAGCTTCCCGGCCTTCACCACAGGCACATGGCGGAAGCGCCCATGGGTCATCTGCTCCATCACATCATGGATGAGATCGCCTTCCTCGCAAGTCACGACGTTTGTCGTCATATGCTGGGAAACAGGATCATTCAGAGCATCTGCCCCGCTGCGAGCGACAGCGCGGACGATATCACGCTCGGACAAGATACCCTTGATGGAGCCATCGGCTCCGGTCACCATCACAGCACCAATCCGACGCTCCGCCAGCACTTTGGCAACCTCATGCATCGAGTGATTGGGTTGCGACGTGATGACGTCGTGTCCTTTGGTGGCGAGGATTGTCGAGACGGTCATGGCAATTTCCTCCGTGAATTTCTTCTTGAAGCGTCACGCCAGGCAACCGCCCGGCTGGCTGCGACAGTCTGACCAAGACGAAAGTTGAATGCAAGCGCCTGTTTGATCGATCAGCCAGGCAAATTGCGGATCGGATCAAAGGCGGAAAATAGCAATAAACCCGCCAGAAAGCCGCCAACATGTGCTTCCCAGGCGATACGGGCATCCGTTCCTCCCAATGGAATACCCAGACCTGCCAGCAGATTGATGCCAAACCAGACCGCAATGAAAATCAGCACGCGACGATCACGCAAAGCCTGTGACAAGGGCGCGGCTGGAAGGTGAAGGGCCTCAGGGCCAGCCCCGAAACCATGTGGACCCACAGCAAAACGCAGGGCGGCTGCAGTCAGACCGGACACAGCACCCGACGCCCCAACCAGCACAGAGACATCGGACGGATTGAGAACCGCATGAAAACTCGCGGCAAGCCCGGCAGTGACGGCAAAAAATGCAAAAAAACGCAGAACGCCCAGCCGTTGCATCACGGGCGCACCGAAAGTCAGCATCCACAGACAGTTGAAGACCACATGCTCCCAGCTCGCGTGCAGCAGAGCATAGGTCACGATCGTCCAGTGGTTGGTCTCACCATCCGCCACGAAGGTGCTGAAGAGATATTGCTTCAGGGGCCGGATGGTGTCGGCAGCCGCAGCGATCTGGGTCTGAACAGTTGATAAATCTGCCAGACCGACCGCAATGGAAAAGCGTGCAGGCACAAAGGCCAGCCAGTCCAGGAAACGGATATCCGCATCCTCGAACAGGCCTAGGACGAACGCGCGATACGCGTGCAACCCCAGCATGAAGCCGATCAGCACGAGCAATGCCGTAGGTGCGAAAACAGCCGGTTCGGAACGGGCGGGCGGAAGAGGCTGGTCTGTATTCATGCATTCACCGCTATCACGGTGAGACCCTGCGGAGGAAGCGGACCATCCGGTCAAAAAAAACGGGAGAGCGTTTCCGCTCTCCCGAAGGTCTCAAGGTATTAACGCGATCGCCGGGACAGCCCGGAAGACAAACCGCGCCAGACACCAAAAACCAGTGAATGGAGCTTTTCCACTGCGCAAACAGCGAAACCAGTGCCTGAAAGATGACAGAAGTTACCAGAACCTCAACAGTAAGCTCCTGTTAAGGTTAAGCCTCAGCCCGGTACGCTTCATGCTGCCTGTCCGCTGAACCGGGCGGAGAAACAGCCTCCCCGCCCCGACACAGGACAATACATGCCCGGATCAACGGGCGGACGGGACAAGGTGGTCTGAAATGAGACATTCGGCATCAAAAGCGCTCTATGAGCACTGGAACAGCCTCAGGCGCGGGTCCGTTATCCCGGATCGCAACGACCTCGACCCGGCCGAAATTGGACAGATCCTGCAAGATATCTTTATCCTGGGAGCACAGCCCGGCGGACCGTGGATATATCGCGTTGCGGGAACACGGCTTTCGGCTTTTGCCCGGCGGGAGCTCAAGGACGAGAGCTTCGATCGCTGGTGGCGCGCTCTCGACCGGCGGGACGCACGCAGGATCGTGAGCGGCATCGCGGAGGATAACGCTCCTCTTGTCGGCGGTGTTGCCGGAATCGCGCCAGACATGACAAGGCACGACTTCGAGTTGCTTCTGTTGCCGTTACGGCATGGTGGGCGCCCAGGCCTCCGGATGCTTGGCGGCCTCTTTCCCTCACAGGCTGCAGCAAACAAAATCGGCGTCACAATCGAGGAACTGAGCCTGCTCAGCATCAGGACACTGATACCTTTGGCCTCTCGATCACCTGTTTTTGGCAAACCTGTCGCTGATCTGGGCGATGCATTGGAACGCCGACGGTCTCTTCGCGTGATCCAGGGCGGTACTGCGAACTAAAAACGACAGCAAAGTCGATAAATTACGATGCGCAGAACTGGCTTTCTAAGGAGATATTAACAACTTCAAACCAAAGTCATCGAACAGTTCCAATTTTCAGACAAGAAATGTTCGGATCAGTCGCACGCTCACATGCCAAGCCTATGGAACGTCGCCGCCACCAGCGCGTCGATGTGCAGGTCATGGGCCGTTACATGCTCGAGTCGCGCCGTGAATACCCCTGCCAGACTGTCAATATTTCTCCTGGAGGCCTTGCCATTCTTGCTCCTGTGATGGGCAACATCGGCGAGCGGGTGGTGATCTACCTTGATCAGCTCGGGCGTGTCGAAGGAACCGTGGTACGCCAGTTCCAGAACGGCTTTGCGATTGTCTTCTCGGCGACCGTCCGCAAACGTGACAAACTGGCATCGCAGCTTACCTGGTTGGCAAACCGCAAGTTGCTGGGCCTCCCCGAGGATCGCCGTCACGACCGCTTGCAGCCTCGCATTCCGCGCACGGTCATCACATTGGACAATGGCCAGCAGGTCGTGGCCCGCCTGGTCGATATCTCGACTTCCGGTGCGGGTATCGCCACGGACCTCAAACTGGCGATGGACCAGCGTATCGTGGTCGGCAAATTGCCCGCCAAGGTGGTACGCATCTTCGAAGGAGGCGTGGCCGTCGAGTTTGGTCGCGTGCTGACCGGACCGGAAATCGACAGCGACGTTTCCGTCTCACTGTAAAAACCAGCCAAGAACAGTCAACATTAATAAGGGCCAGCCACAGCGCTGGCCCTTTTCATTTGCGCCAACCCGGCACATTAACCCTTTGTTAAGGACTTGATTGCCGCCGCCGCCCGCCTGAACTACACATTAACACATCGTTAAGATTTCAGGCGACAGTGTGATGCGTAAGACAGCTCTGATCATATTCGGGATAACGTTTGCGGCGATAAGTCCCGCGTTTGCCCAGTCGTTTGCGCCTTTCTCCACGGCAGCTCTTATCACGACCGAAACTCTTCCCCCCATTGGCTGGGTCCAGTTTTGCGGCGAGAATGCCGGGGATTGTGACGTACAGTCGCTGCCTGCCCGTGCAGCCCTGCTCGATGACAAGCGCTGGCGCCAGCTCGTTCGCATCAACCGCGAGGTCAATGATGCGGTCGAGCCCGTATCAGATCTCGAACACTGGGGCGTGCTGGAGAAGTGGTCCTATCCAACCGACGGCAAAGGCGACTGCGAAGATTACGTGCTGGAGAAGCGCAAGCGGCTCATGGATGCTGGCTGGCCGCGCCAGTCATTGCTGATCACAGTCGTGCGCGACAAGAAGGGTGATGGCCACGCCATTCTCACGGTCAAGACGGACCGCGGTGATTTCGTACTCGACAATCAGGAGCCGCGCGTCAAGGCCTGGACGGAGACGGGCTATCGCTTCGTTAAGCGCCAGTCTGCAGAGCATCCCAGCAAATGGGTTTCACTCGGTGGCGTCGATCCCGGGATCATTACCGCCAACCGTTGATCTCGAACTCTCGACGCAGGGTGACCCGACTCTTAAGCGCCGTCGTGAACGAGACGTTTCACCAACTCCCGACATCTTCATCGTTCAGAATTGCCCCGTGGCAAGAGCGGCAATTGAATCAGAGCACTAGCTGGTTAATCCGGGCGACTTCAGGTTTCATAAACTTACCCAAGTGTCTCCAATCACTTGCGAAAGACTGAATCTTCCAACCTCATTTTGCAGTGATTTTCGCAAGCAGACGGGAAATCCGCTCTGCCATTCTCCGGTCCATGAATACGGAGACGAAAATGTCTGGACGGACCCTGGGGATAGCGGCTGCACTGGCTGGCCTGTTCTCAATCACCTCGGCGGCTGCAACCAACGCTGTGGTGGCCTATGCGCAGCACGGCGCGGAAGCGACCTCTCCCATCGGCTGGGTGGAGTTCTGCCAGCAGCCCGAGCATCGCGCGGATTGCGCAGCCCCGTCCCTGAAGGCTGCCGATGCCGATCTTGACGAAAAGCGCTGGCGGGATCTTCTGGCGATCAATGCGCGGGTCAACCGCGAAATCGAGCCCGTGACCGATATGGATCACTGGGGCGTCGCAGAGAAATGGTCCTATCCCACGGATGGCAAGGGCGACTGCGAGGATTATGTGCTTGAGAAGCGCAAGCGTCTCACGGCTATCGGCTTTCCCCGCCAGTCCCTGCTGATAACCGTTGTGCGCGACCGCAAGGGCGATGGCCACGCCGTATTGATCGTGCGCACCGATCGCGGTGACTTCGTCCTGGATAATCAGGAGCAGAAGGTGAAGCTATGGACCGAGACCGGCTACAAATTCGTCAAGCGCCAGTCGCAGGAGAATCCGAACCGCTGGGTCTCACTTGGCAATGTCGATACCAACATCATCACGGCGAAAAGCCGCTGACAGAGGCGCGCTTCAAAGCGGCTTCATGCCTGCTGCAAAGCGCTTCCAGTTCCTGACATAGCTCAAGGCCGAACCTGCAAGGCGTGCGGTTGCGGCTTCATCCAGCGTGCGGATGGTTTTGGCAGGCATTCCGACGATCAGCGAATTGTCGGGAAACACCTTGCCTTCGGTCACCAGCGCACCCGCTCCGACCAGGCAATTGTCACCAATCACGGCACCATTCAGGATGATCGCGCCCATGCCGATCAATGTGTTGTTGCCGATGCTGCAACCATGAAGGATGGCGCGATGACCGATGGTGCAGTTGCGCCCGACACTCAGCGGGAAACCCATATCCGTGTGGAGCATGGAATGCTCCTGGATGTTGGAGCCCTCGCCGATCTCGATCAATTCATTATCGCCGCGCAGTACCGCACCAAACCAGATGCCGACATCGGCGTTCAGTTTTACCCGTCCGATGACATGCGCATCAGGCGCCACCCAGAACGAGCCGGTTTGTGGTGTATCAGGGACAAGACCTTCAAGGGAATAAAGAGGCATGTAAACTCCGCAGGTGGCTTCTAAACTAGCCGGACTGCTGAAAAGCCTCAACCGATGGATCACACCAGTAGAAAACTGACCAGATTGAGCATCACCCGTCCCGCTGCCATGCCCCAGAGGCAGGCGATGACGGTCGCAAGCCACACAAAGAAGATGGATCGGCGCTCGAAACGGCGGCCGCGGATGGTGTTGCGCAGAATAATGAAAGGCGCAGTCATCACCACGAGAGGCACGGAAATCACGGCACCCCATCCCCCTTTTTGCAGCAGAGTGAAGCTTGGTGGTGTATCCGTCAGGTAGTGAAAGGCGCTGAACAGAAGGCCAGAGAACGCCAAACCAAAAAGTAGCGCCCTGACGGCATCCAGTTGATGGGGTTCGAACGCAACCATAACGCAACTCCGCAACACGAAAACTATGGTTGATTATCCGTTAACGGCGCGAAAACAGCAAGTGATCAGGCTTGGGACAGGTCCCGAATCATGAAACGTGGTGAACAGCCGAACGCTCTCCGCAAGCAGACAACGCATGACACCGATCAGGACAATACTGGCGATTGTGAGCCTCGCGCTTTTGGGCGTTGTTATGGGCCTTGCTATCAATGCGTTTCGAGGCGGAAGGACGGTGGCAGGGACAGCGGAGAAGGTGCCGGTCACCATCAACAACCTGCGCCTCAATGTGCCGATGGATTTCTTCAGAGGCGGAGCCCCTCCCCGTCCCGGCACATCGGAGCGGATTGATCTTCTCACATTGTTCCCAGACATGAGACCAGCTGGGGTACCGCCTGCCACAACAACGGCGCTGACAGCACTGGACCCGCGCAGGCTTGTGTTCATCGCCATTTTGCGCGGCGACGGTGTGCTTGACCCTTCGGAGCGACCGCAGGAGCTCTATGGCCGGTTTCTCGAGCCCGACACCTGGCAGAACCCGGGCGGATTGCTGCTGCGTCGCTTCGAGGCCGGAAGTCCTTATGAAGACGAGGAACTTTTCATCGCTCCGCCTGATGGCCGCGTCTTCGCAGCGCGCTGCCGCAAGCCTGGCAAAGGCGCGGAAGGCATCGGCGAAGCCTGTCTCTGGCGTTTCCGACAGGCGGGCGCGGATATTCAGGTGCGCTTTTCGGTGGATCTCCTGCCACAATGGGAGGCGATGGCCATGGGAGTGGGGCGATTGGTGGAGACATGGGCGGCGAAATAGCGATGCTCAGCCCGTCAGCGCGAACCTTTGCCGGTAAGCTGCGGGCGTGACGCCGATCAGATTTCTGAAATGGTGGCGCAAAGTCTCGGGTGCACCAAAGCCGCAGAGATCAGCAACGGTTTCAATCGAGATATCCGGGCTGCTCTCCAGAATACTGCGGGCGCGGTTGACCCGCTCGCGAATGATCCAGCTACCAGGAGCAAGACCCGTCATCTCCTCGAACCGGCGCTGGAACGTGCGCAGGCTCATCCCGGCGCGTACGGCAAGCGCCGGAAGAGGTTGCTCCTTCGCAAGGTTGCTTCGCATCCAGTCGATCAATGCACCAAGGCGCTGGCTCTCAAAGGACAGCGGCACGGGTTGCTCGATGTATTGCGCCTGCCCGCCATCGCGGTGTGGCGGCACCACCAGACGCCGCGCCACGCGGTTGGCAGCCTCGGGGCCGAAATCCCGGCGCACGATATGCAGGCACAGATCAATGCCAGCCGCACTGCCTGCCGCTGTCAGGATTGAACCGTTATCGACATAGAGCACATCAGGCTCGATCCGGATGGCGGGATAACATTCCGCCAGCGCATCGGTGTAGCGCCAGTGCGTCGTGGCACGCTGCCCGTCGAGCAGGCCAGTAGCAGCCAGGACGAAAACGCCTGAACATAGCGACGCCAGCCGTGCCCCGCGCCGATGCGCTGCCTGCAAAGTGAGCACCAGAGCCTGCGGCACCGGCGCATCCTTGCCGCGCCAGCCAGGCACGATGATCAGATCGGCATCATCGAGAAGGCTAAGATCACCGTCGGCCTCGACCGAAAGCCCGCCCTCAACCCGCAGCTTGCCCGCTTCAATCGCAACAAGACGGTAGCGATACCATCCCTGCCCCATCTCCGGCCGGTTCAATCCGAAAATCTCGTAGGCAACGCCAAACTCGAAGGTGCAGAGGCCATCATAGGCCAGCACGGCAACAAGAGGGCCTTTGGAAGCGGAGACAACAGGCATCCTGAAGTTTGGCATGATCCTGATGCTAGTTGTCTTTTATGCCACTGGCAATCATCCCGCACACACGGCAAACTCTCACCATGCGATGGAGGAAACCATGCTTGCCCTGCGCCCGTCCTGTGAATGCTGCGACCGCAACCTGCCGCCCGCATCGCGCGAAGCCATGATCTGCACGTATGAATGCACGTTCTGCGCGGATTGCGTCGATAAGCTTGGCGGGATCTGCCCGAATTGTTCGGGTGACCTGGTCCGCCGCCCCATACGCCCGGTCGCAAAACTGGCGAAAAATCCGCCCTCCACGACCCGCGTGTTCAAGCCGCAGGGCTGCGAAGGCAGCTTGTCATCCTGACCTCAACTGGAATCCAGATCATGCCATCAAGCATAACCGAAATCCCGCCCGCATCAGCAGAAGCCGTTATCGCGCGCTACGCCGAGCGTCTATCCTTCGAAACAGACTGCTGGGACGTACACGACTCGATGACCCGTAGCGTGGCAGATTTCGTGCTGCTCGACGTGCGCGGGCCGCAGCTCCACGAAACCAGTCATATCCCCGGCTCAATCAATCTGCCGCATGGCAAGATGACGGAGCGCAAGATGAGTGAATGGCCGCAAGACACTGTTTTCGTCGTCTATTGCGCGGGTCCACATTGCAACGGCACGGACAAGGCGGCTTTGCGTCTGGGAAAGCTGGGCCGCAAGGTCAAGGTCATGATCGGCGGAATGACGGGCTGGGCGGACGAAGGCTTTGCCTTCGCAAGCGGCACCACCTGAACGCTTACTCCAGATCCGTATCCAGAATCGACATGGTAAAGCTGTAGGAACGGTCACCATCCTCATCGTCCAGGAACACGATGCCAATGAACTCGTCACCGATGTAGACCTCGGCGGAATCATTCTTCTTCGGGCGCGCCTGAACCTTGATCGCGGCATTGCTGAAGGTCTGGCGCAGATAGGTCTCGACCTTCTGCAATTCCGCTTTGTCCACGTGACGCCTCTTGGGTGTTTGCTGTTTCGGGCCGGAGGAGTGCCACGGGTGGCCAATGGTGGCAAGAGGTATTGGATGGCAGGCACACTGCTACAGACACATTGCCTCACCCCTTGGCAATGTCATTGACCTGTCACAGACTGAATCTTGAT